>JBGATC010000001.1:211907-507626 GCA_044229335.1 Planctomycetaceae bacterium
ATTCCGCCTTCGACATTCTCTTGTTTGTGCCCTTTTGTGCCTCTTGTAGCCAAACCTCTTCTCTTCCTTTTGCGATCTTTGCGCCTTTTTGCGGCTAACCTCTTTTCTGATTAACGAACGATGACCGTGCCCCTCACGCTGCCGATTCTTCAGAACTGGAGCTGTCACAACTGTGGCGGCTGCTGTCGACAGCACCTCATTGAGGTGACGGATGCGGAACGGTCACGCATCGAAGCGCAGCAGTGGACCGCGGCGGACGGACTCCCTGCTGGTCAACCGTTGTTCGAGTGGCATGCGGGTCCGTTCTGGAAGAAGCAGTATCGGCTCGCGCATCGCAGCGACGGGGCATGCGTCTTTCTGGATGACCGGGGCTACTGCCGGATTCATGGGAAGTTTGGGGAACTCGCCAAGCCCCTCGCTTGTCGCATCTATCCGTATGCCTTTCATCCACGCGGGAAGACGGTCACCGTCAGTCTGCGTTACAGCTGCCCTTCGGTCGTGGCGAACCGTGGACAACCCCTCGCTCAACAAATGAGTGATTTGCACAAGATCTCTGAGGCGGTGGTCCCCGCAGGGGTGGCGCGCATTCCAGCCCCAGCCGTCTCGCGACAGCAGCCGGGTGACTGGCCGTTGATCGAGTTGCTGGTCGAGCAACTTGACGGCATGGTCGCAGCGACGAAGACGCCGTGGTTGGTCCGCGTGTTTCAGTCACTGGCCTGGGTCAACTTGCTCGAAGCGGCCGATCTGATGCCCTTGCCTCCCGCCCAGCGGCGCGAATATCTCCAACTGGTACGGGCGGCGGTGATGACCGAGTTCGCCCGGTTACCCGAGCCGATCGAGCCGCCGTCATCGCTGGGGCGGTTGTCGTTCCGGTTGGTCACCGCGAATTATGCCCGGAAGGATACGGTGGCCGATCTCTCCCAGGGTTGGGCTGGTCGCTGGCGGTTGCTCCGTGCGATCTGGCGGTTTTCGCGCGGTCGGGGTGATGCGCCGCCGTTACAGGCCGGGTTTCGGCCGATCCCGTTCACGCAGATTGATCAGCCGATGGGTGGACCACCGGAAGGGACCGACGAGCTGTTCACGCGGTACCTGCGGGTCAAGCTGCAGGGTCTCCACTTCTGCGGGCGGGCGTACTATGACGTCCCGTTCATCGAAGGCTGGCAGAGTCTGGTGCTGGTGTTGCCGGTCGTGTTGTGGCTGGCGAAGTGGCATGCGTTGTCGCAGGGCCGGGAGCAGTGGACGTTAGACGACGTACAGGCCGCGATGGCCGTCGCCGATCATCACCACGGTTTCAGCCCGGTGTTTGGTCAGGCGAGTGCCCGGAGTCGGCTCCGCACGCTGGCCGAATCGGGCGATCTCAGCCGCCTGTGCGTCTGGGCAGCGAAGTGACTGTCCGTGGCAGTTGTCCGGCTCAATCGACTGGGAATCCATGAAATTCCGTCAGGTGAAGAAACACGGAATTGTCAGGCTGTTGCCAAAGCGACAGAATATCCCGCTCGGCAGTCCCATCGATCTACCGGGCTGAGGTCTCCTCGGCCGCGATTCCCACGAAGGATGCAGGCATGCGGTGCAGTTGGCACAAAGCGTCTTCGAATTGGCAACTGAGTCTGTCCTGGCGATTGGGCGGCATTGCCCTCGTACTGCTGGCGATCTGTGTCGGCGGGGTTGAAGGCCAGACCCGCAAACCGGGGACCGCGAAGAAGAAGGTCGAACCACCCCCTCCGCCGGTGCCGACCCGTCGGATCACGATCGATAAGGTCGACCCGACCACCAAGTCGCAGATTCTCGCTTCGGCGGCGAAGATCGACAAAATGGTCGAAGCGAACTACGCCAAATATAAGGTCCAGCCAAATCCGCTGACGACTGACGACCAGTTCGTCCGTCGCGTCTATCTCGATATCACCGGGACGATCCCCAGCTACAAGCACACGCGGAACTTTCTGATCAACCGCGATCCTGACAAGCGGTCCAAACTGATCGATACGTTGCTCAACGATGATGGTTACGTCCGCCAGCAATACAACTACTGGGCCGACGTGCTCCGTCTGCGGGATCGCGAAGTGACGAACAACGCGCCCGGCAAGCTCTACAACGAGTGGATTCGCGAGTGCCTCGAATCGAACATGCCGTATGACCAGTGGGTCACGGAAATGATCACTGCCGACGGGAAATATCTCGAAAACCCGGCGACCGGCTATCTCCTGCGTGACTCGGGCATGCCGCTCGATTCGATGAACAACACGGTCCGCATCTTCCTCGGCACACAGATCGGCTGTGCCCAGTGTCACGACCATCCGTTCGACAAGTGGAAGCGGAAAGAGTTCTACGAAGTCGCTGCTTTCACGTTCGGCACAGCGACCCGCCGCGGTGCAGGCGATAAACGCTTTGGCGGCGGCAACGTGGTCAACCGCCTGCGGGATGAACTCAAGAAGGTCGACGACAAGTTCGATGGCGGCGGGAAATACAACCGGTTCCTGCAGGGCAATCTCGTCGAAGTCTACGACAACGGGGCGAAGCTCACGCTGCCGCAGGATTACCAGTACGACGACGCCAAACCGAAAGACGCCGTCAAACCGAAAACGATTTTCAGTCCGCAGCCAACGATCGCGAAAGACGATTCCCCGCGCGATGTCTTCGCGAAGTGGATGACTTCACCGCAGAATCCCCGCTTCGCCAAGACGATCGCGAATCGGCACTGGAAGCGGCTCTTCGGCATCGGTCAGATCGAACCGGTCGACGACATGAAAGACGACACCGTCGCCGAGAACCCCGAACTGATGGCCTTCCTCACCAGTGAAATGGTCCGGCTCAAGTTCGATCAGAAGGAGTATCTCCGCATCCTGCTAAACACCAAGACGTATCAGCGGGAAGCGAACTACGACGAGATCACGCCGGGCGAAGACTACCACTTTGTTGGACCGATCCTGCGGCGAATGACTCCCGAGCAGGTCTGGGACTCGTTCATCACGCTGGCGGTCTTCGATCCCGATAAGTATCAACCGGAACCGGCTCGTCTGCAGACCAAAGTGCTCGACCTCGATCTGACCAAGGCGACCGCTGCAGAAATCTTCGAGCGTGACAAGAAACTCCGCGAACTGCAGAGCACCAAGGTGCGCGATGCTCGCAACAAGCCCTACACCTACGAAGGCCAGCTTCTCGCGTATGCTTCCGAGCTGCCCGCCCCGATGCCCGCCAATCACTTCCTGCGGCAGTTCGGCCAGTCCGACCGGGAATCGATTGAAGGGATGTCCCGCGACGGCAGCGTTCCGCAGGTGCTGCAGATGTTCAACGGCAAGATCACGCACATGATCCTGCATGAGAAGTCGCTGATGTACAAGACCGTCACCGAAGGGGAAAAGCCCGAAGACCGGGTCAACATCATCTTCATGACGATCCTGTCACGGCGACCGACCGACGAGGAACGCCAGATCGCCATGGGCGAGATCAAAGCCCACGGAAACGGCGGCTACGGCAACGTCATCTGGTCGCTCGTCAACACCCGCGAATTCCTGTTCATCCAATAACCCGCGCGAACCACGCTAGCGTCTTCGCGATTCCCCCATTCACCACCGTCTGGATCGTTTCCCATGTTCGACTTTCTGAAATCCTACGATTACCAGTCCCGTCGCCTGTTCCTCGAACGGGCGGCCCAGTCAATGCTCGGCGTCTCGGTGCTCCCCTCGATGGCGTGGGCCGCCGATCCGCCGAAGAAGGCCGCTGCACCGAAGCTGCCCGGTGGTGGAACCGCGAGCCATGTCATCTACCTCTTCATGACCGGCGCGATGAGCCATCTCGACACGTTCGACGTGCGGGGTGGCCGCGAGAATGAAGGGGAAACCAAGCCGATCCAGACGAAGGCGACGGGCCTGACGCTGGGGAACTGGCTGCCGGAACTCGCCAAGCTGGGCGATCACCTCGCCGTGATCCGGTCGATGCACACCGAAACCGCCGACCACGAACAGGGGCGGTACCTGATGCGCACGAGTTACAAGGAAATCGCCTCGATCCGGCATCCCGGACTGGGGGCGTGGATCATGAAGCTGCAGGGGATTCGCAAGAACCGGACGCTCCCGGACAACGTCGTCATCAACGGCGATAACCGCCATCCCGGGGCCGGCTTCCTCGAACCGGTCTACACGCCGATTCCGCTCGGCGATCCCAACGCCGGCCTGCAGAACACCAAGCAGCCGTCCTACCTTAGTGCCGATGGTTTCCAGGCCCGCATGGATCTGGTCAACAAGTTCGACAACGGCTTCCGCAAGAAATATCCGCAGAAGCAGGTCGAAGCTTACACCGAGTTCTATCGCCAGGCGGACGCCCTGATGCACAGCGAAGACCTCAAGGCCTTCGACCTGAACCAGGAAAAGAAGGAAGACCGCGAGAAGTACGGGATGGATGCTTTCGGGCAAGGCTGTCTGCTCGCCCGGCGGCTCGTCGAAAACGACGTCAAGTTCGTCGAAGTCACGCTCGGCAACTGGGACATGCACACCGACATCTACGATAAGGTCGGCGATCTCGCCGGTCGGCTCGATAAGTCCGTCGCAGCACTCCTGACCGATCTCAAGGCCCGCGGACTGCTGAAGAAGACGCTGGTCGTGATCACGTCCGAATTCGGCCGCACACCGAAGATCAATCAGAACGACGGCCGCGACCATCACCCCGGCGTCTTCTCCAGCGTGCTCGCTGGCGGCGGCGTGAAGGGGGGCGTCGCCTGGGGTTCTTCCGACAAGCAGGGGCACAGCCCGGAAGACGAAGGGGTCCGCGTCGCCGACCTCAACGCAACCGTGGCCCACGCCCTCGGACTGCCACTCGGCGAAGAAGTCTTCTCGAAGGAAGGCCGCCCCTTCAAGGTCGCCCACGACGGCAAGCCGCTCGTCAAACTGCTTGGCTGAGAGTGCTCTCACCCGAAGCCCACGGAAAGCATTCCGTGGGCTTCTTCGTTGGTATGATCAACCGACGCCCAGGCGGGCCTTCACGTCGGCCAATTCACGCGGCGGAATGCGTTGCGCTTCCAGCGGAACGGCAAACCCCTGGCTGCGGAGGGCGTTGATGCGCATCGCCACCGCTGCCCCATACAGCAGGTTGTAGCCGACCACACCCACCTTGCGGTTCGCCGGGGTCTGCAGGAACGTCCCCTTGACCCACTCGTTGAAGGCCCCCATCGCCGGGCCACACCAGACCTGGTAATCGAGACGCCGTTCCGGGATTCCCTGATTGGCCCACCGCGACGCCTGGCCGAGGTACCAGCGGAAGATCAGCGACATCTTGTGCTTGGGGTCTTTTTCCCCCTTCGTGATCTGTGCTGGATCACGCTGCTGGAAGAAGCTGATCGTCTGCTGCCAGACGTCATCGAGCGTCGTCTTGAAGATCGTCTTCTCGATCGTCTCGCGTTCCTTAGCCGGGATCGCGTCGATGCCGGAGTAATCGCGGTAGAGTTCGTAGAGCTTGGTGGCCCGCATCGGAAACATCGTGCCGCGTTTCAGCACCTGGACCTTCACGCCCATCTCGAACATGTCAGCCGCGGGGCACATCGTCGTGTCGGCCTGCTCGGCTTCGGCGAGCATCTGCCGGACGACATCGCACGTTCCCGATTCGACGCACGCCTGGTTCACTGAGCCAACGAGGATGTAGTCGGCCCCCATCGCGAACCCGGCTGCAGCCGAGGCCGGCGTGGCGATCCCCCCTGCTGCACCAACGCGCAACGGCTGCACAAAGCGGTACTGCGACATTGACCGGTCGCGGAGTTGCAGCATCGTCGGAATCAGTGTGACCGCCGGGCGGTTATCGGTATGCCCACCCGAATCGGCTTCCGCGGTCAGATCCTGGGCGACAGGAATCTGCTCGGCGAGTTTGGCCTGATCCTGGGTGAGCAGTCCCTGTTCGACCAGTTGCGAGAGGAATTTCGCCGGGGGTGGCGCAAAGAACTTCGAGGCTACCTCGACGCGGGAAACCTTCGCCATCACGCGGTTGGGGGTCACAATTTCCCCATTGGGACCGCGATGAATCCCGTGCGTCCGGAAGCGGACCACATTCACGGTGAGGTCGAGGAACGCGGAAGCTTCCGCGAGCGTGACACCGCGTTGAATGTAGAGTTCGACCACACCCCGTTCGAGGGACGGATCGTGCGGGCTATGGATCAGGTTGAAGCCGTACGGCAGACCGGGGATGTTTTTCTGAATGCGGTCGATCGCCGCTTCGACGCGGGGCAACATCAACCCGGCAGCGCCGAAGATGCCGAGCATCCGCTCCTTGGCGAGTTCTTCGACGATCTCGGCCGAGCCGATCCCGGCCGCCATCCCACCCGAAACATACGGGTAGCGTAACCCGTGATCGGCACAGAACGTCGGATTGCCGAGGTTCTCGGGATGCATCGGCGGCACGAACCCGATGACTGGATACGACGCCGGATCGTGCGGCTCGGGACCGATCGCCCCGCGACCACCACGGGCAATCGCCGGCCCCTGCGTCGTATTCACGATGTAGAGGGGCTGCACAAGATCGTTGATCGCTTCACCGATGGAAGCAGGATCGATCGCCAGCGGGGTCCCATCCGAGGACCACCAACCCAACAGACTCGGAGGCGGTGCAAAACTCATCGATTGGCTCTTCGTGAGACCATGCGCTCGCTGAACGCAAAGGGGCATCCGCTAGGGAGATCGCCCTGCGGCCACCCGTGACTTGAGTGGCTCTATTCTGCCGCAGTTTCGTCACGGGTGATCGCCCGCAACACTGCGTTTCTGCTCCCCGCAGTCAAATTGACTCACTCAACCGACAAAGTCTTCGCAGATTCACCAGTTGATGTGATTCCCCGATGACGTGACCACCTTCATGCCGAGGGCATCACATCCATTGAGCGCCGCGCCGCTCAAATCCGTTGACGACTTCCATCTTCTCCATCTCGATTCAATCGACCCCGTAGGGAAACGAACCGGATGCATGGTGTGGCTGAAGTTCCCGCCGATAAGAAATCGGCGGAAACGGCCGAAATTGTGTCGGCTGGGCACAAACAGAACTTGACCCGTTTTTTTGTAACTTCTATAAGCCCCGCCGTTCACGGGAGAAGGCGCGGCCCCATGGGGGGGTTGAACACGTCTCGCCCTTGCCTCACGGTTCGGAGAGGTCACATCATGGGTGAAGGGACTCACCTGCCGACCGCCGCGAAATCGCGGTGGTCCAATCGGATTGGTTACATCATCGGGGGAACCGGGATCACGGCGCTCGCCGGTCTGCTCTTGATGCAGGCCCTGCGGTCGCAGCCCGGTCAAGCTGCCCCGGAAACCCCGCAGATGCCGAAGCCCGCCGCGAAGAAGTCATCGGACGTTCTCGCCCGCGTCGGCAAGGAAACGATCACGTACGACATGGTCGCCCAGGAAGCGGCCGCGCGGTACGGCAAAGACATTCTCGACGACCTCATCAACCGCATGCTCATTCAGCAGGCGTGTGAAGAAGCCGGGGTCAACGTCACGGAAGCCGAAGTGTCGGCCGAAGTGAACCGGATCGCCAAGCGGTTCAATCTGGATACCGCGAACTGGTACCAGATGCTGCAGGCCGAGCGGAACATCACCCCGTTGCAGTACCGTCAAAGCGTGATCTGGCCAATGCTCTCGCTCAAGAAGCTCGCGGGTGAGCAGGTCGACATCAGCGAAGAAGAAATGAAGAAGGCTTTCGTGCGGAACTATGGTCCGCGCGTCAAGGTGCGGCTGATCCTCCAGGACAATCAGCGGCGGGCGCAGGAAGTCTGGGACAAGGCCCGCGCGAACCCGGATGATTTTGAGAAGCTGGCCCAGGATCACTCGATCGATCCCAGCAGCCGCGCTCTCGGTGGGACGATCCCGCCGATCCCGCGGTTCTCGGGCAACGAAACACTCGAAAAAGAAGCCTTCAAATTGCAGGAAGGGGAAATCTCCGGCCTGATCGAACTGCAAGCCGGTCGTTACGCGATCCTCAAGTGTGAAGGCCGCACCGAGCCGGTCGTCAGCTCGATGGAAGAAGTCAAAGACCAGCTCTACGAAGAACTCTACGAACAGAAGACCCAGCAGACGGTGGCCAAGGTCTTCGACAATATCAAGAAGAAAGCCCAGGTCGACAACTACCTGACGCAGACCTCGACTGGTCCGAGCCGGCCCTTCACAGGTCCAACTCCGGGTGCCATACAGCAGACGAGTGCTAACGGTCCGACCGCGCCGGTGCAACCGGCGAACGCCGCGACTCCCGGTCGGGCGACGTTGAACCGCTAACGCTGCAGACCCGATCGACGCCGAACCATACGGCCTGCCGCGACCGAACCCGCGGCAGGCCGTCGGCGTTTCTATTGCAAAGTGTGCTATCGCCGTGTCGCCATCACGCTCCACAGAGTCGCCATCACGCTCCGCGTGATGAGCGGAACGCTCCTAGCGACATCCCCGTTCTCACCACCGTCGTTGATCGAGAGTCGAGTAGATGTCGCCTTGAGGAATTACCTGTTCGCTGTGAATTGTGATCGTGTCGATCGTCTTCACGACATTTCGCTCATCACGCGGAGCGTGATGGCTACAATCGGTGAGACTGCTTCTGCATTGATGATCGACGCCCACGCTGGAACCCGCTTTGCATGTTGACTCTGGATGCTGCCTTTGCCCGCCTGCTGGAAACAGTCTCGCCCTCGGCACCGATGCGCCTGCCGTTGGCCGAATGCCATGGACTGACGCTGGCGGAAACGCTCTCCAGTCCGGTCGATTCGCCGCCGTTCGACAAAGCCCTGATGGATGGCTTCGCGGTCCGTTCCACAGATGTTGCGACCGGTGCCGCCGAGTTAACGATCATCGAACGCGTCATCGCGGGACAGGTCCCACAACGGGCAATCGCACCCGGACAGGCGACACGGATTATGACCGGCGCGCCGTTACCGGTCGGCTGTGATGCGGTCGTGCGTGTGGAAGACACGGAAGCGACTGACGAACGCGTGACCATCCGCTGTCAACCGCTTAAACCCGAAACGAACATCATCCGCCGCGGCGCTGCGATGAAGGTCGGCGACACGGTCTTCACCGCCGGCATGCAGCTGACTCCGGCGCGCATTGGTGCACTCGCGGAACTCGGGCTTGCGACACCGCTCGTCCGAAGTCGGCCGCGGGTCGCGGTATTAGCCACTGGTGATGAACTGGTCTCCGTCGAGCAGACGCCCGGTCCGGGACAGATTCGCAACTCGAACGAACCGATGCTTGTCGCCCAGTTACAGGGACACGGGGCGAACGCCACACCGCTGGGGATTGCTCGCGACAATCGGCCCGACCTCGCAGCGAAGATTGCCACCGGTCTGACACACGACGTGCTCGTCCTCTCGGGGGGCGTTTCCGCCGGGCAACTCGATCTTGTTCCTTCGGAGCTGGCCGCGGCCGGGGTCGTGGAAGTCTTTCACAAGGTCGACCTCAAACCAGGAAAACCGATCTGGTTCGGCGTGTTACGGGGTGATGATCGTCCGCCGTGTTATGTCTTCGGTCTGCCGGGAAACCCGGTGAGCAGTCTGGTCTGTTGCGAACTGTTCGTGAAGACCGCGCTGCGTCGACTTCAAGGGATCACCCCGGAACAATCACCACCGCTGACTGCCACACTGACCGCCGCGTTCCGGCATCGCAGCGACCGGCCGACGTTTTACCCCGCTGACTTGCAACCGACAGCAACCGGATGGACCGCACGGATGATTCCCTGGCAAGGCTCGTCCGATCTTCGGGCCACGGTTGATGCCAACGGGATGGTCTCTCTCCCACCCGGTGAAAAAACATATGATGCGGGGACGATCGTTGAGGGTTGTTTGTGGGGTGGGTGACGTTTTGATTGTTGGCACCCCGGTGATCCCCCCCGGTCATTGACCGGGGGCTAAATCGCGTGTTGATTCATCATCACATACCGTGAGCATCCTATGATGGCGGCTGATTCACCGACGCAAACTGGTACTCCCGGCGGGCTTGATCCGGCGGTTGCGAAGCTGATCGCTACGGCGCGCCGTGCGCAGCAAGCCGTTCCCGCCGCTCGATCGGGTTCGGGTCGAATGGCAGCGGTCCTGTCGATCGTGGGTGGTCTGCTTGCCTGGGCGAGTTTCGCACCGCTGGAACTGGCTCCGCTCGCGTGGCTGGCACCTGTCCCCTGGCTCTGCCTGGTGCGATTGGAACAACCAACCCGGCGGATGTCGCTCGCTGCGTATCTCGGGGGTGTGGCCTACTTTCTGCCGGCCTTTCAGTGGATGCGGCTCGGTGACCCAACGATGTATCTCGCGTGGTGGGCACTCGCTTTCTATCTGGCAGCGTACATTCCCCTCGGCATTGGGCTGATGCGTGTCGCCGTGCATCGTCTGCATGTGCCTCTGGTCGTGGCCGCACCTGTTGTGTGGGTCGGGTTGGAGTATCTCCGCGCGCATCTCTTCACCGGGGTCGCGTGGTACCTGCTGGGGCATTCGCAATACCGTTGGCTGGAGCTGATTCAGATCAGCGATCTCGTCGGCGGATACGGTGTGAGCTTCGTGATGATGGCCTCGGCCGCGGCGATAGCGGGCTGGGTTCCCACCGCGTGGTTCTTACGTTCGGGACTCGCTGTGATGCCGGAAACCCCCGCCGATGATCCGAACGGGACCCCGATCACCGTGCGCCCCGCCCATCCACTGGAGGGTGTCACCCCCGCCCGTGCCTGGCCAATTGCGGCCGCCTCCCTGCTGGTGCTGATGACGCTCGGATACGGGGTCCTGCGGCGTGGTCAGGCAGAGTTCACGCCCGGTCCGCGCGTCGCATTGATTCAGGGCAACTTCCCGGCTTCACTCAGGATTCCCGATCGTGACTTTGTGCCGCAGTATGTCACGCATATGAAGTTGACGGGGCTGGCGGTGCGTGAGCAGCCTGACTTGATCGTCTGGCCCGAGTCGATGTTCCGCTGGCCGTTGGCCTCCGCCCCCGCTGAGTGGAGCGAAGAAGAGTTGCAGAAGCGGGCACCGCGGGTGCCGCCCCACTTTTGGCGCGATCCCGAAGTCCGCGAAACATTGACGAACGAGGCTCAGAAGACGAACGCTGCGATGCTCTTCGGACTGGAAGCGGTCGAGCTGACTGAGACCGGTCTCAAGCAGGCGAATGCGGCTCAGTTTGTCCATCCCGAGACGGGTCTCGGGCAGCGTTACGCCAAACGGCACCTCGTTCCGTTTGGCGAATACATCCCGCTCAAGAAGCAGGCTCCGTGGCTGGCTGCGTTCACACCGTATCCCCCCGACTTCGGCCTCACACCGGGAGAACACGCGGTCGTCTGTGAGTACAAACAGTGGCGGATGTCCCCGGTGATCTGCTTCGAAGACACCGTACCGCACCTGGTGCGCGGGTTAGTCGCTGCTGCGGAAGCGGATGGCAAGCCGCTCGATCTGCTCGTGAATCTCTCGAATGACGGCTGGTTCCACGGTTCCAGCGGGCTCGATCAGCATCTGATCACTGCGGCTTTCCGGGCAGTCGAATGCAGGACCCCGCTGGTCCGCGCCGTCAACACCGGCATCTCCGCGGTTGTGGATGGTGACGGGGCGATCCGTGAACCGGAACTCTTCATCGATGGAGAGACGCAACGTCCCACGAACTACCGTGATCCCCGGACCGGCCGCTGGAAACGTCAGCTCAACGCAGCCGTGATTCAAACCGTCCCGCTCGATCCGCGCAGCAGTTTCTACGTGAAAACAGGCGACTGGTTCGCGATGACCTGTGCCGCCAGCGCACTGTTCGCGGCCCTCTGGGCCGGCTGGTGTCGACGTCGGACCACAACGTAACCCGACCCCGCATGCGTCTTCGCGATCCCCCTCAAACCGGGACCGATTGCAGCGCCTCGCGGGTCGACCAGAACTCGGCGAGTTTCTTGAGTGGACTCGTCCGGAACCGGCCGGGCTTTAGCTCCACCGTCTGACCCGTCTGCTGGTTCACCGCGGCTGCGATGCCGCGCGGTGTCAGTTCATCGGTGGGAAGACGCACGGTCGCGAGATCGTGATCCACACGTTCCACCGTGTCTGCACACTGGTCAGCCGGCAGATAGATGGCCCCGGTCCCGAAGTCGACCGCAAATGCGATCACACCGGGTACGAAGAAGAACAACAACCCGATGGCATCAAGGCCGACTATCTTCCAGTCCAGCGGCCCTGCGTCCTGCCCGCGGCGTTCAGGATGCAGAATGGTGCCGCATCCCGTGAGAACCAGGGCACTCAACACGAACGCACGGCGATCAACAAGGACAGGCATACGCAGCTCCGGCAACTCGCGATGGGGCCCGAGCGAGCAGTGAAGGGAACAGGTGACAGGGAGAGCGGAGATGTAGACGACAACGCCCGGTCCGACAAGAGGGGTTTCAAGCCACGCACAGAAGCACCACGTGACTTATCAACCCGCTGGACCTTGCGCAGACACGCACGGCCATCCCGCTGGCGTCTTCGCGATCCTCACTCAAGCTACTCCGCCGAAATGCATCGTTCACGCGCCCACGCGCGGAGCTTGGCAATCCGTTCGGGCATGACCACCGCCAGTGGTTTTGTCTGCTTCAGTTCCCTCAGCAGATGGCCGGTGGCGAGTTCTGTCTGCTGGGAGAACGCAGCATATAACGCATTCCGGACGACCTGTTCGATCTCGGCCCCGCTGAAGCCCTCGGAAGCGTGCATCAGATCATCGAGCGCAAACGTCGCGGGATCACGGCTGCGGCGCGTGAGATGGATCTCCCAGATGCGTCGTCGCGCTGCTGCATCGGGAAGGTCGATGAAGAACATCTCGTCGAACCGGCCTTTGCGCATCAGTTCGGGAGGCAACTGCGAGACGTCATTTGCGGTCGCCACGATGAAAATCGGATGCCGATGATCCTGCATCCATGTCAGCAGCGTACCGAACATCCGTTGTGACAGGCCCCCATCGGCTGAATCCGACGACGCCGACGCGAACGCCTTCTCAATTTCATCGATCCACAGCACCACGGGCGACATCGCTTCCGCCTGGGCCAGCGCCTGCCGTAAACGTGATTCACTTTCGCCGACGAACTTCTGATAGAGGACGCCCGGATCGAGTCGTAACAGCGGCATCCCCCATTCCGCAGCGACCATCTTCGCGCAGAGGCTCTTCCCGCAACCCTGCACCCCCAGCATCAGCAGACCGCGAGGCGGATCGATCCCGAAATCGCGGGCCTGCTGCGTATACCCGCCGCGACGAACCAGCAGCCAGTCTTTCAGTCGCTGCAGGCCACCCAGATCTTCGGAAGCCGCGTCGGCGACGATCGATTCCAGGCAACCCGAAGCACCGAGCAGTTGCCGCTTGGCCTCAATGATCCGCGGCAGATCATCGCCACTCAGCGAGTAATCGTTGTAGATCGCGGAGGCGATGACCCGTTCCGCTTCGCTGCGCGTCAATCCGCGGAGCGTGTGGACCAATTGTTCCATCTCGCGGCGGGTGATCCGCGACGTGACTTCATACAGCGACTCGGCCTGAATCCGTTGAAACGTTTCGCGGACCGTCTGCTCGAGTTCCGCAGCGGTCGGCCAGCCGATCTCGAAGCGGATCGCAAGTCGACTCGCATCCGCGGGGTAGGGGAGTGATTCGACACAGACGAGGGCACACCGCATCTTGCGGCACTGCGGGGCGAGATCGCGGAGACAGCGATGGACGAGCGGTTCGCGGACGTGCGGACCGAGATCGCGGGCGATCAGCAGGACCTGTTCGCCGCTCTTCTGCAGATGTTCGAGTGCTCCAGCCGGTTTCCCGGGGGGAACGAGTTGCTTGGTCGGTTGGCCGTTCGCATCGACCAGCCACAGTCCGCGCGTCAGCGACCAGTCCCACACGACGCGCTGCAACTCGGCCGCGGTGGCCCGCACGATCTCCGCCGCCCGGTCTTCATCCGTCGATTCGATATAGAACAACGGATGCCCGGCCCGAATCAGCAAACTGAGATGCTCGGACATCGCGCACTCCTCGGAAGCCCCACCATTCCGATGGTGGGGTCTCTTCGCATCTGCGTAGGGTGGGCTGTGCCCACCAACAGAGAACACTAGACAATCAAATGGATCCTCAACATCTTCGTGACATTCGCGGTGGGCACAGCCCACCCTACGCAGAGGGGTCGAGCACCGCCTGATACACCTCACGAATGCGGCGGGTCATCGTCTCATGACGGAACTGGTCCGTAAAACGCTGACGGCCGTTCGTCCCGAACAACTCCCGCAACGCTGGCTGTTCCACGAGCGTGATCAACGCATGCGCCAGCGGCTCGATTGACTGCGGCGGCAACAGGTAACCCGTCACCCCCGGCAACACCACTTCCCGCGCACCGTCCACGTCGTAACTCACCACCGGCTTCCCAGCGATCAACCCCTGCGGCAAAACCCGCGCCAACCCTTCCCACAAGCTGGTATGCACCACGATGTCCATCGCGTGCAGCAATTCGGGAATCTGCGTCGGCGGGACGAGTCCGGTGAAGTTGAAGCGGTCCGTCAACCCGGCCGCCGCGATCTTGGCTTCCAGCTCAGCCCGCAACAGCCCATCTCCGACCAGCAGAAACCGCACCTGCGGACATTGGGCGGCGACGAGCTGGGCCGCATCGATCAAGTGATCGTGACCCTTCAGATGAAACAGCCGCGCGACCTTACCGATCACCACGTGTTCGGGTGACAGTCCGAGTTCCTGCCGAACTTCTGCTCGTGGTCGCGGCGGACTCAGGAACGGCTCGACATCGAACCCCGACGAAATCGTCGTGAACCGTTTCCGCGGTGCGATCCCGGCGGCGACGTATTGTTCCGTCATCGCATCCGCCACGCTGATAAAGTGCGCGGTCGTCCGCCCCGCGTTCCGCTCCAGTCCCTGATAGAGTGAGCGGGCCAGCCACGATTGTCCGAAGTGAAACGAAGCCCCGTGGATCGTATGGACCGCAGGAATCCCGAGCTTCGCAGCCGCCCAGCGACCGAGAATTCCCGCCTTCGAAGCATGCGTGTGGACCAGGTCGGGCTTGTGCTTCCGCAGCCACTCGACCAGCGCCCGATAACTCACCCAGTCGCGCCACGGATGAATGTTGCGGCGAAAGGCATCGATCCGAACGAGTTCGGCCCCGCTCTGTTCCGCGCGCGTTTCGAGACTCCCCTCGGGACCGAGTCCCGGCCCGGTGAGCAAGGCGACCCGATCACCGTAGTCGCGGACCTGGTCTTCCACATTGTGCAGCGTGTTTTCCTGCGCGCCCCCCACAATCAGCCGGGTGATAATGTGGGCCACAAACACGACAACAACTCGTCTGCAGGAAGGATCGGCGCAATCAGTAATGTTCGGGCATCATACCACTCCAGGGAGAACGCGAAAGTCGCCCGGTTTTCATTGTACCCATCACGCTCTTCAGAGTAGCCATCACGCTCCACGTGATGAGCGGATGAGACGCAACGCGAACTTTTCTAAACCGAGTCGCCTGAAGATTGCTGGCTTCCTGTATCTCCGCTCATCACGCGGAGCGTGATGGCTACTTTGTGCGACGGGTGGCGGTGGCGCTCCCAGATCTGTCATTCCCGCTTGCTGCAATCGCGAATCTCGGGTAGAGACGGTCACGAAGACCGCAAACGAGAGGAAGCAGATGTTACAGCGGATAGTGGTCGGCTGGTTCGTGATGACGGCGGGAGTCAGCGCGGCGGAACCGGAAACACCCCGGGTCATCACCGCGACTCAGGTCCGCCCACATGTCGAGTTTCTCGCCGATCCGGCCTTGCGCGGTCGATCAGGCCGCGATGCCCGTAAGGCGGCCGACTACATCGTTGAACGGTTTCGCGAACTGAAGCTGCGACCCCTCTTTCCGCAGGAGAGCTACTACCAGCCGATCCCCGGCAAAGGGGAACCCGCTCAGCCTCCGCCGTTGCTGGGGACGAACGTCGGTGCATGGCTCGAAGGAAGCGACCCGGCCCGCAAAGACGAATTCATCGTGATTGGCGTGCATCACGATCATCTCGGCACACAGAACGGGGAGATCTACGCCGGGGCCGACGACAACGCCAGCGGAGTCGCGATGCTGCTCGAAGTCGCCCGGCAGTATGCGACCGCGAAAGAACGCCCGGCGCGAAGCCTCGCGTTCGTCGGCTTCGATCTCGAAGAGCACCTGCTGTGGGGCTCGCGCTGGTTTGTTGCGCATCCCCCCTGGCCGATGGAACGGGTCAAGCTGTTCATGACGGCTGACATGATCGGCCGCTCGCTGGGTGATTTGCCGCTGCCGGTCGTCTTCGTGATGGGGAGTGAACATTCGCCCGAGGTGCGCACGGCCCTCGATGCGACCAAGCCGCCGGCCACGCTGGAGATCGCCCGCATGGGGATCGATCACGTCGGCACGCGGAGTGATTACGGCCCGTTCCGTGATCGACAGATTCCGTTCCTCTTCTTCTCGACCGGTCAGCATCCCGACTATCACACGCCGCGCGATACGCCGTCGAAGATCAACTACGACCGCATCGCGGACGTCTCAACGGTCGTCCTCGCACTGACGCGGACCGTCGCGAATGCCGAGACCGCTCCGCAATGGCTCGACGTCCCCGAACTCGGCCTGGATGAACCGAAAGCGCTGGAGCGGATCACCACGCTGCTGCTCGACGACAACTCGGAGCGGCTCACCGATCTGCAACGCTACCTCGTGAGCACCGTCCGTCACCGCTGCCGCAAAATCCTCACCGCCGGAACCATGACCCCCGAAGACCGCACCTGGCTCGCCCGGATGTCGCAGGTGCTGTTGCTCTCAGTATTCTGAGGGTATCTCAACGTCGCCACCACGGTCGACGTGCGGACGGACGAGCAAATCAAAAACCCCCTGTAAAACAGGGGTCTACTGAGTAACCAATGGGCGATACAGGACTCGAACAACCCACGTGTTCTAACTGGAAAGTCGCGATTTCCCCGGAAGGCGACGCAAAATCCGACGCAAGTGGCGCAGGGGCTGCCATTCTGACCGAAGAGGAATTGGCCGCCGACGTCCCACTGCAACAGTTACTGGCTGTCTGGCCGATGCTCACCATCGAAGATCGGCGACGGATCGCGAACGCGGCGGAATTGGCGGTCGGGGAGCCTCAGCATTCTGAAGGTCAGTCGAGTTGCAGGCTCGAAGGTCGTCGCGATTCCTGAAAACTCTCGGTCGCCACTCGCCTCTTCCGCTGTTCCTGCCGATCGATGCGGGCAGTGATACGGTCGTATTCCTCGATTTCCCCCAGCGTTATCCCAATACGAATCGCCTCGTCGATCCGACTGAAGTCGCGACTGATGGTCGCACGGCTCACACCAAGTCGCCGCGATAGTTCGGCCTGATATCCCCGTTCCAAACCCAGTTCTCGCAGTAATCGGACGGCTTCCAATCGTCGGAGATTCGCTGCGGCGGTGCGGGTGCTGTTGTAATGTCGCCTTCCGCCGGCGCGGCGGGCGACAACCGACATCGAGGTCGGTGCACTCCAGTTTGTTGCGGACATATGTTTCACACTTTCACTTTTTCGGCAATTGCCGTGAACTGCTCCAAAGCGGTCTGAAGATCGTCGGCGATCTCCTGTGCGAGGACGTCCGGTGGGGGGAGGTCGTCCGAATCTTCGAGGCTCTTGTCCTTGAGCCAGAAGATATCGAGGTTCACCTTATCCCGCTTCATCAGTTCGTCGTATTCGAACGACCGCCATCGACCTTCCGGTGCGGTTTCGCTCCACAACGGTTTCCGCAGGTGGCGTTTGCCGGGCCGGTAGCACGCAACGAATTCGTCGAGATCGGCCCGCTGCAGCGGATTCGTCTTCTGGGTGAAGTGCATGTTCGTCCGCAGATCGTACACCCACAGAGTCTTCGTCCACGGGGCTTCCTGGGCCGGTTTGGCGTCGAGGAACAGCACGTTTGATTTCACCCCCTGGGCGTAGAAAATCCCCGTCGGCAGCCGCAGTAACGTGTGGACGTCGCATTGCTTCAACAGGTTTTTGCGGACAGTCTCACCCGCTCCCCCCTCGAACAGAACGTTGTCTGGCACCACGATGGCACAGCGGCCGTTCACCTTCAGCAGCGTTTTGACGTGCTGCACGAAGTTGAGTTGCTTGTTCTTCGTCGTCGTCCAAAAGTCCTGCCGTTCGTAGGCCGTGTCGTCCTTCTCTAATTCGCCCGCGTCGTTGACGATCGCGATGCTGCTTTTCTTCCCGAACGGCGGATTGGTCAGCACCACGCTGAACCGTTCCCCCGGATCACCGGCGAGACTGTCCACCCCGGATTTGATCGGGCACGGATCGGCGTCGATCCCGTGCAGGTACAGGTTCATGATGCACAGCCGGGCGGTGTTGGGCACGAGTTCCCAACCCTTCACAAACTTTGTCCGCAGGTGCCGCTTCTGATCCTTGTCGAGGGTCTTCCCTTCGTGCTCGGCGACGTAGTGATGAGCCGCCAACAGGAAGCCGCCCGTCCCCGCAGCGGGATCGCACACCGTGTCTTCTGCTGTCGGTTGCACACAGTCGACGATCGCGCGGATCAGTTCCCGCGGCGTGAAGTATTGGCCCGCCCCCTTCGGACTCTCCGCGGCGCTCTTGGAGAGCAATCCCTCGTAAATGTCCCCCTTTACATCGGCCTGCATCGAGGACCACTTCTCGACGTCGATCAGGTCGACAATCAGTCGCCGTAGGGTCGCCGGGTTCTGAATCTCTGGCCGGGCTTTCCGGAAAATCTCGCCGAGCATTCCCGGCTGTTTGCCAAGTTCTTCGAGGATGTGCCGGTAGTGGGCTTCGAGTTCGTCCCCTTCCCGCTTGAGTAGACTTTCCCAGTTGTATTTCGCAGGGACAATCGGCGGCCGGTTGTACGGAGGCTTCGACTGTTCGTCAGCCATCTTCAGGAAGAGCAGAAACGTGATCTGCTCCGTATAGGCCATGTACGACAGCCCGTCATCACGCAAAACGTGCGCAAAGTTCCAGGCTTTGTTGACGATCTGCTGGCTGTCGGTAGTCACTCGGATGGTCTTTTGACGAAGTGTGTCGGCCCAGTTGCTCCCTGATATCGCCCTGAATAGGACTGAACCTCCTTTGTGCTCGTTTTCGCGATGAAAAGTTGAGCAACGGGTTGTCCTTCTCGGATTTTGATTCGGAGTGAGCCAAGATTGACGATCTCAAAGGTGATTTTCCCGCTATATCCAGGATCAACCTGCGGATCGCAGCAATGCACGGTTACCATAAGTCGAGCGAGTGAGCCTTTTGTATGTACGAAACCTATAAACCCCTTGGGGATCGAGATTTTCTCGACTGAGCATGCCAAAACCCCGCTCTTTGGCTCTAGGATAAATCCATGCGAGGGAATCCGCTTCTCCTTAACGTAACCGTCGTCGAGGTCTTCGCCATACAAGACAATTCGATTATCATTGGGGGTACTCAACTCTTTCAGGCTGCCATCAATCCGAAGAGTCAACGATGAGTGATCGAACGCGCCTTCATAGTCGACAATGCGATGCTGCTGAACAAGTGCCTTGAGATTATCTCCCACGACGTACATCAATTCCTCACTTTTTGTAATAAGCGATAGCAACACCGATCGCCGCAACCACGAGACTGAACATAGACACACAGATCGGGACTAAAGTTTTCCAGTTCTCTGACCACCATAGTGACCATCGCTTACCCATCCGTAAGGGCTGCGTGTTCGCATCCGGCTCCATCGCGTTCCGTCGTGGATTGATGACTTCGGATTCGGTGTTGAAGAAAAAACAGGAACAGAAAGACGTCCCCACATTAAGTGTCATTTCTTGAGCGCTAGCGTTCTGAAAGCCAATGCGAAGCTTACCATCAAATCCAGGGTCAATTTTCCCGGTCGAGACAAGTGCAGATCGAAAAATAAACTTGCCCTTACCAACAACGATTCCCATGACATTATGTGGAAGTGCGAGTCGACGGTCGACCTCGACCACGACGCACGAATGTGCCTTTATTACCAAGCCTTTTGCATCGATTTTGTAAAGCTTCTCACCATCCGGATCAAACCATCGGGTTCCGACGCACAGGTCGACAGAACCAGGTGGGTCGGATATTGCAGGCACTCCATTTTCGAAAAACACCAGACTGTCTGAAGAACGAACGAAGCGATTAAATTCGTCCCAGTCTGACGTTGCCCTGCGACATAAGTCCACAACGCTCATTCATCGGTCCTTTACGCGGAAAGGTCGCGATTGATCCTGGATCAGCCCGCTATTCGATCGCCTTGCCGTTGGAACTTTGTTAAAGCCACTCTTTGGTCTTCATGACATCCCATGCCATTCGGATATGCGGCTCCTGGAATTTCTTTTTACGGTCACTCCAGGCATGCACGTGCCGAATGGCATCTTCCGCGTCGACCGCAGACTCCTGCTTCGCCACCCAATGCACCGTCGCCAGCAATTCCATCCCGTAGGGAGTTTCAAAGCCATCGATCAGTTCCACGACACGGTCGAAGCGGCTCAGCGTGGGAGCGTGCGACTGCAAGAATTCTTCCGACTGAACTGGAGCAGTCGCCATCAGTTCAATTTGCTTCTCCGGGTCATCTTCACCGTCGCCATATCCGACGATGAAATGCCCTTCGATCAGCGACAAAACGTGACGAAGATTTTCTGAATACGGCCCGTAGGGTCCCTTCACGAATTTCAATTTCAGGGGTTCTCCAGCAGCTTGCATGAAGTACATCAGCTTGTGGATTTCCAGCAAACTGACATACGGGTCCATCACCGCTGCAAGGTACCGCCCCATGAGGCTCAAGAGGGCCGCGCGACCCGCCGTCATTTTCGGTGTCTGGCTGCTTTTCGACATCTTCTCCGCTGCCGGAGCACCGGACGGAGCGTAGAGCAGAACTTGGACTTCCGGCAACGACTGAAACGCAGCCTCAATCAACGGGCGTACCTGATGCCAGTCCAGTCCGCCCAACCCACAGCCGAGGGGTGGAATGGCGATCGACTGAATCCGCCGTTGTCGAATTTCCTCCACGAGCGCAGCAAGACCGGACTCAATATCCTCGATCCGGCTTTTTCCCTTCCAGTGTCGCTTGGTCGGAAAGTTGATCACATAGCGTGGGCTTTGCAGTTGCCGCAGCGGAAACACGAACATCCGTCCCGGGCGCAGCTCGTTCCGATCACACGCCGACTGATAGGCGGCGTAATTCTCGGGAAATTCCTTGCGGAATTGCAGTGCAATACCGCGCCCCATCACGCCCACGCAGTTGACCGTGTTGACGAGCGCTTCGGCAGGTGCCTGCAGGATGTCGCCTTGTCGCAGTTCAATCACGACCGTTCCCTTAGAAGTACCAACTCGGCTCGACGCGTACCGGAGGAGCGTGGGCGGCTTCGGCCAAGCAGGCTTCGACTTGCTGTCGCATTCCGGCAGTGATCACGCCGACTTTCTCGACGAGCGACCAGGGGAAAGAACGATACACCAGAAACTCCGCCTGTTTGCCTTCCTTGATGTCTGGATGGCGAAAGTCGGTGGCTTTGACCGCTGTCCAGTTGATTTGGCCCAACTCTTCGAGTGAGTTGTAGAACATGGTATACCGCGCTCCGGCATTCGAGGGAGTGAACGCCCACGGCCGGTTCTGCTCATTGGCCCAATTCACGACCCGATGCAGATCGGCCTGGAGATGCACGAGACATTGCTGGCCGTCGCGATACGTGACATCCGCGTGATTCCCTCGGTGCAAGATAAACAGCATGATCGAGCGGGGACAAAAGTAGAATGGCACGAATTGACCGACAGTCTTCCCCGGATGGCAAGACACGAACAATTCGTCGAGACGGCGTTGCTTGATGGTCTTCATCCCGACGAGTGAGCAGGTGAGATTCTGCTCGATACGCTGGGCGTCGGACCAGAGCTTCCCAGACGCGGCAATCTGCGCCAAGTTCTGAATGTGCGTGATGTGGTAAATCTTTGGGTGTGGGGGGATCGGGTCGGTCAATCCTCAGCCCTCCGTCGGGAGCGGGGTGCCGCCTGTTTCCGAGAATGGCGAGCGGGGGTAGGCGTCGCCGGATCATGATCACCCGATCGCGCCGTCGAGTTCACACGCAGCCGCTCCAGCAGGGCGCTGGCGGGTTCGTCGGTGGGGTCCTGAGGGACGAGGCGGCCGGTGAAGGCTTGCTGGAGGATGCTCTGCCGCAACCGCCCCGCCCGCAGCAGATCACGCTCAATCGGTGCTTCAGCCGCGTCGATCTGCGAGAACGTTTCGGCGACAATGTTGATGATCTGTTGCTGTTCGGCCAGAGGTGCTAACGGAAACGGCAAAGCAGAGAATTTGTTGGCACTCAAATGGTTGATGCCGACGCCAGCGGAAACCTTTGCGAACAGTTTGCTTCGGTAATAGTAGCGAAATACAGCCAATGCGTACTGAGTTGGTAGACCAACAGGACGAAGCCGAATGACAGTATTCTGAAAACAACAGTTCTCGATTTCGTCATTCCAGACTACGGGTTTGCCTACTTGGTCAGGGCTACCCGAAGCTTCGGACAAGAGAATGTCGCCGGGATAGAGGCGGTACGTTTCAAGTTCACGAGGCTGAAAGTCCATATCGAGCACATCGCTCAGGTCCAATCCCGATTCCGTCAGGTTTGCAGCCCGAATGTATTTGGTCGGGTATTCGTTGCTTCTATTTTGGGGGGAACGCTGACGACCAAGTTGGACATTGCCAATTTGTTCCACGCTCGCCCAACACCAAGCCTTCGGCAGTTCTGCCAGTCCGTTCGTGTCTGGTGGTGACGGTTCGACGTACTTTTCCCGCCAGCCCTTTGGTGGCTCTTTGCCTGCGGCTTGGAATTTGGCGAGTTGGGTGGCTTCCCATTGTTCGCGGCGTTGTTTGAGGATGCGGGTGAGGAGTGCGGAGGCGGGTTCGGTGTTGGGGTGTTGCGCGCGCCACTCGGCGGTCAGGTCCCCTTCGACGGCGGCTTTGAGGACGGCGGCCCGGTACCGCTTCAAGTTCGCCCGCGCCCGCCGCAGCGCCGCCACCCCCGCCTCCAAATCCGAAAACAACTCCTCAATCTTCGCCACAATCCGTCGCTGTTCGGCCGGTGACGGAATTGGAACTTCAAAATTGAGGATTTTTTCTTTGGTCAACCCTTGGCGTGTTGCTCCAGTTTGTTCGCGATTGATTAACGACTGCTGTGATGGTGTCGCTAAGAACCACCGTAGGAAGGCCGGTTGCAATGGCTCCCTTGGACGAATGATGCAAACATGTTGACTTACACGTGCGCCGTCCATGTCAGACGGGGCTTGCGTCACGCGGCCAATGGACGCGCCTGTGATATTCAGCAGGACATCTTCTGCCCGCACTTCGACCGACCGAAGTTCATTCGCCTGTGCATCGTTGAGGAATGCCAGCCCATCGCGGCGGAAACCGTCGAAATGTACATTCAGCGAGCGGATCAATGGCGTTCCACTCTCCTGGTAAGCAGACTCACCACCGCGTGGTGTCGCACCACTGCCGACCTTAGATGTGATGTCTTTGATTCGAATCTTTGGCCAATCACTCATGCCGCCAACCTCGTGGTGAGTTCTTCGAGGAGAGCGGTAAGGGCGTCGCCGAAGAGTTCATGCGCCCGGCCGAGGCCGCCGATCTGGTTGAACGGGACTTCTTCCAGGTCGTCCGGCTCGATGTTCAGGCTGCTGGCGATGTGGTCCTTGATCGCATCGAGCCATTGCTGCTGGTCAGCAGTAAAGACCACGCCCGCCGCCTGCTTGTCGGCCCGCCACTGGTCATAACGCTCGCCGACCGTCATGCCGACCGGAGCCAGCGGCGTGTTTGGATCGATCGCATGCCGCACCAGGGCAATCACGTCGACCAGTTGCTGACCTCCCTTGCCGCGAACGTTGTCCGGCTCGACGACTTGATACGCCTGCCACAACCGATCAGGCATTAACGACACCGGCGGCTGTTGGAGCGCTTGTGCCAGTTCCTTCACATCGGCGTACCGCAATCCGGCTCGCCGCGGTTGTGAGTAGAGAATCTGCAGTGCGGCGATCTCGTCTTTGTGGTCCTCGATGAACTGCCGGAAACTGGTGATAAGTGACTGCGCCTTCTCCTTCGCGGCGGCGTCGAAGCCCACAAACTTGAGTTTGTCGAGGTTTTGTTCGTCGCGGTATTCCAACAGCCGCTGTCGAATGGCGAGCAAGGTCTCCCGGAGTTGCGGATTGTGGAACGGCTTCACGGCGTCGCGACAGCGGTCACGCTCGACGGCGTCCAGTTGCTCATCCGTCGGCTCGGCAGCGGCGTCGAGGGAGAATTGATCCCGTGCGGCTTGATCGAGGGCGTCTTCATCAATCGCCGTGGTGAGGGCCTGCGTCAATTCTTCCAGCGTGCGCCCGGCGGCGTGCTTTTTGATCTGTTCGGCATCTTCGGGGGTGACCAGCAACTGCAGCCGAGTCAGTTTCCCGGCCAGCGAAGAGACCGTGTCGGCATCGTGGACACCTTTCCCGACGGCGGAAAGCACTTTTGCGAGCGATTCCGATGGCTTGCGATCGAGGGGCTTCGATGCGGACTTGGGGGACGAACAGACGCCAACGGCATCGACGATGACGAAATGAGTCTTGTGAACCAGGCCAGGCGTCACACTCCGGAGCATGTCGGGATCGATCACGCGACAGCCACGGCCCTTCATCTGCTCGAAATAGGCCAGCGAGCGGACATCGCGCAGAAAGAGCAGGCATTCCAGCGGTTTGACGTCGGTCCCCGTGGCGATCATGTCCACCGTCACCGCGATGCGCGGGTCATACGAATTACGGAAGGCGGTTAAGACATCGTCCGGCTTATGGCTTTTGGACGTGATCTTGCGGCAGAAATCGTTCCCGCGGTTGAACTCTTCGCGGATCATCTCGACCACGCGATCGGCGTGCTGATCGGTCTTGGCGAAGACGAGCGTCTTGGGGACTTCCGTGCGGCCAGGGAAAATTTGCGGCAGATGGTCACGGAAGGTTTGGATCACGAGCCGTAGCTGGCTGTCGTTGATGACATCGCGGTCCAGTTGTCCGCCGGAGTATTTCAGGTCGTCGTCGAGCGCTACAAAGCCTTTCTTGCCGCTCCGCCGGTCGCGAACAGGAACATAGGGAGCCGCGGATTTGAGGATCGTCTGCCCACTCTTGGTGATCTCGGTTTCGATGCGAAAGACCTCGAAACCAACATTCACGCCGTCGATGACTGCTTTCGTGTGGTCGTAATCCTGAACGAGATTGGAATTGAAGAAGCCCATCGTCGGCGTCGTCGGCGTGGCGGTCAGGCCGATAATGAATGCGTCGAAATAGTCCAGGACTTCCTGCCAGTCGCCGTAGATACTGCGATGGCACTCATCCACGACGATGAAGTCAAACGTGTCGATCGAAACGGCCGGGTTGTAGTCGACGTGGACCGGTTCGGGCCTTTCGCTGCGTGCGTTCGCGAAGGACGATTCTTCTTCATTCTCTTCGAGGAACTCTTCATCGCCCTTGAGCATCGAGAACAGCCGCTGAATCGTCGTGATGCAGACTTTGGAAGCGGGGGAAATGGTGTTCCGGCGGAGATGCTGGACGCTGTATTCCTCGGTGAATTTGCGACCTGTGTCGGGGCTGACGAACTGCTGAAATTCGTTGAGCGTTTGTCGGCCGAGATTGTTCCGGTCCACCAGAAACAGGATGCGTTTCGCCTTGGCGTACTTGATGAGCCGGTAACAAGCGTTGACCGCCGTGAAGGTTTTGCCGCTGCCGGTGGCCATCTGGATGAGCGCCCGCGGTTTGTTCTGGCCGAGGGAGACTTCCAGGTTTCGGAGCGTGTCGCTCTGCACTTTCCAGAGCTTTTCCGTATTGAGTGGTGGCAGCTGTTGCAGCAGTCCGCGGACTTGGGTTTCGAGGCCGACAAGCCGCAGCAGTTCTTGTGGAGTGTGGAAACAGAACACGCGCCGGCTGCGCGCGTGCGGCTCCAGGAAGTTGGTAAAGCGAGTCTGCACACCTGTGGACTCGAAGGCAAACGGCAGCGGCCACCGATGATGCGGCACACTCCTGGGTAATCCGCCGAGATACTTTGCGGATTGGATTTCAACACCCGTCAACGAGTGTCCTTCTGGCTTCGCCTCGACGACGCCGATCGCCTGGCCGTCGACGTACAGCAGGTAGTCCGCAAAGCCGGACTTCAGCGGGAACTCCCGAATGGCGACGCCGAACCCGGCGGAGATATTCATTTGGCGGAAGTCGAGCACGACCCAGCCAGCCTGTTCCAGCTGTTGGTCGATCTTCTGTCGTGCCGACTGTTCGGGTGTCATGCCGCTGCCACGGGTGAGTCTCAATTTCCCCTAAGTTAGCGGGAATGATGGACGGACGGAAACCTAGGCGGGTGGATTCCAAGCCCAGAGGCTCGCTGCGGTGTTTTCGATCATGGGGCGTCCTGTCGGCATGGAACGACGATCGAAGGGCTTCCTGGCGTTCGGTTGACAGCCCCAACCCAAGCCGGAGGATGATTGAACGGGTGGCGACCATTCGATCGGCTCTGGGCCGAGCCGTCTGGTCGATCGTTCGTCCAAACCTGTCATTGGAACTTTCGATGGCCGTTCCGTTGGCTCGGAAAGGGTTAGAGAGCGTGCGGGAGTCGTTCGCCGCGGCGGAAGTCCGCGGTGAGTCGCTCGCCTGCCTGCTGATCCACACCGAAATCACAGGCGAAGAAGAGCACAGGACCGACAATCGTCCGCCTGCCCATCAACGTTTCGGCAGTAATGCCGTTCACCGGTCCGTCAGTGGTTACCGCACCAAAGGGATTTTTCAGCCCGAAGGTGACTTAGGATCGGACAGTTTTTCCGAGGTCTTCCATGGTATCGAATTCGCAGGCTCCGACCGGGCTTACGAACTGTTCCGCCGACTCAGCAACGAAACCGGTCAATGTCTGGATGCCCTTCCGGAGCACCTGCTGAGCCTCTTTGCTCCCGAGACTCGGCAAACTCTCGACCCTGGGAGACAATGGCTCTACTGCGTGTTCGAACTGGCATGGAAACGTCCTGCAGGGTCGACACTTCCGGAGGCCCGTCGCCGTGCCTGGCGCGGTGATTCATCGGTCTCCCTCGACAAACTCGACTCCGGGGAATGGCCAGAACTCGCTGCAGAGTTCCCCCGTCATCGCTGGTTTGCCGAAATCGAGGAACTGTTCAGCGCCTCACGATCTGCGATCGATGCGCTACTCTACCTCTGGGATGCCGAATGCACCGATGGTTCGCGAAGTCTTTCGAGTTCGACTGGCGACTCAAAGTCTTTGGTAGCGGCCCCTGATCCAGTTAAGTCCTTGACCAAGCGCAAAAAGGCTTCCAAACGGTCTTGGAAGGATGGTCCCCCGCCCAAGGACTGGCATCCACACCACATCGAGGGAACGCTTGCAACCCTTGCATTGGTCGTGAAAGTCGATGAGGCGACGCTGTCGAAGAACAATGGCAACGCGTACTGGGTCTGGAAGCGAAATCGAACCACCTTTCGACTCTATGCCAAATCCGACCGGGATTTCAGTCTCTGGAATGAGCGGTATCTGAAATCTGAGGACGGTGCAAAACCGACCAAAACTGACCAAAACCGATGAAAACCGACGTCCGCCGATGAGTTGTTGATCAGTGGGCCAAATCCTGCGGAATTGCGGCTGCAATTCTTCAGTGCAAAGTGTTTCCTTTGGTGATCGCTGAATGCTTCACCCTACGGTGAAGGGCGATTCCAAGCCCAAGGAAACATGCCGATGCCATCCCTGACACCTGCCGCCCTTACGCGGCCTCTCCCTGTCCCGCTGTCCGACCGCCTGGCGTGGTCAGTCGCCGATGCCGCGAAAGCGCTGGGCGTTTCAACCCGCCTCATCACGCGGCTGATTGCCCAAGGGAAGCTCCCCGCGGCGAAACTCGGTCGCCGGACGCTTCTTGACCCCCTTGCCGTGCGGGTCGCAGTGTTCGGTGCCACGAATTCGCGTGCCGAGTAGCGCGCAACCCGCTCCATTCGATGGGGGACACGCAGTGTGTCCTTCCGATTTCCGTCGCAGGGGCATTCCTGCAAAGAATCGCCCCGCCTTGAAAGGATCGCTTCATGGATGTTTTGGCGAAACCGGGTCGTCCCGGTAGCCGAGTGGCTGAAGGCGAACGTCGCCGGGATGCCGCTCTGCACTTGCTCTCGGTGCTTCGCGAACGGACGGTTCGTGAGGCCCAGCGAGCACTCCTGCAAGTCTGTCTCGAACGTGGATCAGCAACGATCGACGACGTTCGAGACGTGGTGACGATTCCCGATGGGGTGAATCCGGTTTGCGTGGGGGCCAGTCCGCGGCCGCTCGCCGAAGCGGGACTCATCCGCCGTCTGGGCTATGTGACGACCCGTCGACCGGTTGCCCATGCCCGCCCGGTCAGCCTGTGGGGATTGACGGATTTCCCCGGCGCGGCCGATTGGCTGACGACTCATCCGCCGATCGAACCCAACGATTTCAGCAATGCCCTTATCGAAAACGCGGGCGAGACGATGGCAGTCGTCCCGCCCGCTCTCGAATCCAATGTCACCCCCTGAACGGAGCAACGTCATGCAGGATAACAAATCTGGGTCGCCGACCCCATCCGACAAGCCGAAACCGGTCGATCCCTTCACGAACTTGGAGTCACTGCGCCTGTCGCAGGATTTCGCAGCCGCGGCGAACGTCAAGCCGGTGTTCACAACGATTGCCGTGCGCAAGCCGAATCGCCATGAGTTCGTCAGGGTTCGCCCTGGCGAAGAGTGGCGGTTCACCACCAGTACCTTCACACAAAAGGATTCCCGCGAAACCTACATGGTGGCACCGGAACTGTGGTCGACAATGCCCGGCGAGATTCAGCCAACGTTGCTGGTGGTCGCGATGTCGCGGCAATCTGCGGTGCCGTTCATCTGGGCACTGACGCTGCCAGGTCCGGATGGGCGGCCCAATCGCTGGCATGAGTCTGGCGTCGAAGCCGCTCGGCTGGCGGAAGATTCGTGGGTGCGGGTGGTAGCAGACATGTCGGCGGGTGCTTACATCCCGTATGCCGCCCAAGGTGAGTTGCCGGACCCAGCCTGGCCCGACATGAGGTTGGAAGAACTGTTGCGATTGGCGTTCGGTCAGCGGTTCATCCGGGACGTGAACCACCCCGTTTTGCGGCAACTGCGGGGTGAGGTGTAGATCATGCTCCACACCTTCAACGAGGTGTGGCTGTGTGACTTTGAATTCTCCGCGCCATCAGGCGAGCGACCGAATCCGCTCTGCCTGGTGGCGCGGGAGTTCCACACTGGCCGCACACTTCGATACTGGGCGGACGAACTGCGAGCGATGAGCGTCCCGCCGTTCGCCCTCGATTCGGAAACGCTGTTTGTGGCGTTCTACGCCTCGGCCGAATTCGGATGCTTCCTCGCTCTGGGCTGGCCGCTGCCGATTCGCGTTGTCGATCTCTTCACCGAGTTTCGCACGATGACGAATGGCAAGCCGATTCCCTGTGGCAACGGCTTGCTCGGAGCACTCACTTACTTCGGCATCGACAGCATCGACGCGACCGAAAAAGAGTCGATGCGACAACTGGCGATACGCGGCGGGTCGTACACCGCATCCGAACAGACTGCGTTGCTGGACTACTGCCAGTCCGACGTGTTGTCACTCGCCAAACTCCTGCCGGTGATGTCTCCCAAGATCGATTGGCCGAGAGCGCTGTTACGAGGCCGCTACATGCAAGCCGTGGCCCGGATGGAATGGAACGGCGTCCCCATCGATATCGAGCTACTGACTCCACTGCGACAGAATTGGACACGGGTCCAATCAAAGCTGATTCAGGCGGTGAACTCAGAATATGGTGTGTTTGTACCTCGTGGGAAATCGTTGAACGCGAACACCCCCCGCGGTGCTGCCCTTCTGAAAGCTTCCGAACAGTGGGACGTTGAACCATACCGCCTGGCTGAGACCGCAAAAGAGGTCGCGGAAGCTGGTCGAGAGACGACGAAAGCGCTGATCGACGCCATCGGCGAAGCTCGCAAGGTGACCGGGTTGACTCGTACCCGCATCAATCGTTGGGAAGATGCCGGACGCGATTCATCCAGTTGGCCGGGGTTGGACACCGCGGCCCGCGATTTGGCTCAACGCTTTCCAATTCTCGGGATTGGCAGCGGTTATCAGGTTGAAACTGGCTACGACGACACCGATTATCCCGGCCGACTTTGGGAACTCCTGCGGGAACCCGATCCCCAGTTACCAACCATCTCGGACCCGACCATTCTCGATCAGGCTGCCCGGATTCTGTTAAGGAGTTCCGAACAATCTGATGAACTGAACGACGCGATCCCGATGACGTTTTCAGCGTCACGTTGGGCCGAATGGCTCGACCGCAACAACATTCCCTGGCCGCGACTTCCATCCGGAAGTCTCGCTTTGGACGACGATTCGTTTCGGGAGATGGCGAGACGGTTCCCGAGTGTCGCGCCGATTCAGGAATTGCGGCACACCCTCGGACAACTGCGACTGAATGACTTGGCCGTTGGCGCTGACGGCCGGAATCGCTGCATGCTGTCCCCGTTCCGGTCGCGGACCGGTCGTAATCAACCGAGTAATTCACGATTCATCTTCGGACCGAGTTGCTGGCTGCGGTCGCTCATCCGACCGGCTGCGGGCCGGGCGATCGCCTATGTCGACTGGGAACAACAGGAGTTCGGGATCGCGGCGGCGTTGTCTGGGGATGTCGCCATGCAGACGGCGTACTCTTCGGGCGACCCGTATCTCATGTTCGCCAAGCAAGCCGGCGCTGTACCTCCGGATGCAACCAAACGTTCGCACCCAAATGAACGTGCTCAGTTCAAGATTTGCGCGTTGGCAGTTCAGTACGGGATGGGCGAGGAATCGTTGGCGGTGTCACTTGGCGAACCGCCGATCGTCGCCCGCCGACTGCTGCAACTCCATCGGCAAACTTACCCGAAGTTCTGGGAGTGGTCCGAGGGTGCGGTGAATCATGCTTTGCTGCTCGGCCGTCTCGACACGGTTTTCGGCTGGCGGATTCATGTTGGTCCCGAAGCGAACCCCCGCAGCTTGGCAAATTTTCCCTGCCAGGCGAATGGTGCCGAAATGCTGCGGCTTGCCTGTTGCCTGATGACCGAAACCGGGTTGAAGGTTTGCGCCCCGGTTCACGACGCGGTGTTGATTGAAGCAGCAGAAGAAGACATCGATCAAGCCGTGGCGGACGCACAATCGGTCATGCGACAGGCGTCCGAGATTATCTTGAGCGGGTTCCCCTTGAACACAGATGCAAAGGTGGTCCGCTATCCCCACCGCTACTCCGATGAGCGTGGAGAACGGGTGTGGAAGCTGGTAACCGAGATTCTCGCAAGCTTACGAGAGTCCGCAGCGGCATGTGACGCGACACCCTTTTGACGGAAGAGACATTGGTCCAACCTGTCCATTGCAATGCCCATCCGACCTGTCCGTTCCAAGGGACGGGAGTAGGACGTCCCAACACCCACCCGTCCAGTCTTATCTCTTTGTCTGATGGTCTTCAGTCTATTTTTGGCGAATAAGGCTCCCCATGAATGATCTTGAACAGTTCCGGGCGACGACCGTCTTGCCCATTCCTCAGTCAACGTCGCGTTCTCCTGTTCGGAGAACGGCGGGGAGATTTTTACGGGGGCCGATCCCGTGGGAGTGGCTTACACAAGCCGCGAAGCTTCCCATGCCCTCGATCCTCGTCGGGTTGGAACTGTGGCGTGAGTCGGGCTGTCGATCGTCGCGCTGTGACATCCCGCTCTCGACGTCCAAGCTGCAAACGCTCGGTGTCTCCCGAAAGGCCAGCTACGCCGCGGTGAAACACTTGGAATCCGGCAGACTGATCAGCGTTGAAAGACGCCCAGGCCGGTTATCGCGGGTGACGATCTTGGATGCCGGACCATCAGGGTAGGCAGACGAATTGATGCCCGAGCAAGCAAGCTTGTTCTCTCTCCTCTCATCGCGCACAAGATGCCGATACCGCGGATGGTGAACCATCTGTGGTGATCGAGACTGCCCCAGACAAGCTAATTCCATCTGGCGCGCTTCCGTGCTCGACGATATCATTCAAGTCCACAGTTCGTTGCGAAGGAATCCAAATGGCATCGGTTGCAAACGACCCAAACGGGCGGCGGCGAATTCAGTTCATCGGACTCGATGGTAAGCGTAAGACGTTGCGGCTCGGCAAACTCCCGAAACGCGACGCCGAAAGCGTGTGTCGGCATGTCGAGAACATCCTGACGAGCGCTGCTGCGCTGCAACCGTTGCCACGGGACACTGCGGAATGGCTCGGCGAGTTGGTGCCACCGATGTACTCAAAACTTGTATCCGTCGGTTTGGTCACACCGCGGGAAGAAGAGTCGCGTGACACTTTGGGCGACTTCCTCGATGCATACCTTGCACGTCGCACCGATGCCAAGGCGTCAACGCATCTGTTCTACGGACACACGGCGCGCAATCTGAAATCGTTCTTCGGGGAAACGCGGTCACTCGCCAGCATCAGCCCAGCGGAGTGCGACGATTTCCGGCGATGGCTCGCCACTTCGGAGAAACTCAGCCCGGCGACCGTCGCCCGGCGGTGCAGTCTGGCGCGGACCTTCTTCCGGGACGCATTGCGTCGCCGGATGATCGACTCGAACCCCTTCGAGGACATCGGCGGCGGTCCGAAGTCGAATCCGGACCGACAGCAGTTCATCGACCTTCCCACGATTCGCAAAGTCATCGATGCCTGCCCGAATGCGGCCTGGCGGGGATTACTGGCTCTCAGCCGATTCGGCGGTCTGCGGGTCCCTTCCGAAGCGATCATTCTGCGCTGGGAGGACATTCACTGGGACAGCGACCGGATGACCATCCGCAGCCCCAAGACGGAGCATCACGTCGGCAAGGCGTCGCGGGTTTGTCCGCTGTTTCCGGAACTCCGGCCCTACCTGGAGGACTTGCACGCTCTGGCACCGAAGGGCGCAGTCTACGTTCTCGAAGCGCTTCGCCCGCTGGGTGCCGATCGCGGAAATTGGGCCGGAATGAATTTCCGGACGCAGTTGGAACGGATCATCTCACGAGCCGGTGTCGTTCCCTGGCCGAAACTGTGGCACAACCTGCGCAGCTCTCGGCAGACAGAACTCACGGAGGAATTCCCGGCGCACGTCGTCTCTGCCTGGCTCGGAAACAGCGAACGCATCGCCGCACAGCACTACCTGCAAGTCCTCGATTCGCACTTCGCAAAAGCGACGCAAAATCCGACGCAGACTGCGTCGGAATTGCGTCGTTTTGACGCGCACGGAGAAACCGGAAAAGCAAAAACCCCTTGTTTCCAAGGGGTTCCGCATAGCCAGGTGGGCGATACAGGACTCGAACCTGTGACATCCACCTTGTAAGGGTGGCGCTCTAACCAACTGAGCTAATCGCCCCGGAGAGTGGTAGTTTATCGGGTGGGAGGGGGCGCGACCATTCTGATTTTTCTGAAACCCAGGGAGATGCGGAGACGCAAGCGGGGGCTGAGTGCGTTGTGGAGCGGTTGTCAGTCGAGGAGGCCCAGTCGTTCGGCGAGTTCACGGAGGATGGGGATGTCGCTGTCGGGGCGGCGGCCCCCTTGCGGATGGGGGGCGTCACACGTCAGCCAGCCGCGGAGTTTCAGGAACTGGGCAGCGGAGTGTTTGTACGCGGCAGACGGGCTGCGGAAGGTCAGGTAACCGAGGTACTGCAACTGGTCGTTCAGTTCGTAGAAGCGCGGGTCGCCCGCTTCGAAGAACGTGTCCCGCAGGGCAAACAAATCCGGGGCGAACGTGCTCAGGCCGAGCAGATAATCGCTGCCGTACAGGATCATGTCGATCGCGAAATCGTTGCCGGTGTACAGCTTGAAATCGGGACGGACGGCGTTGCGGAGCTGCAGTCGTTCCCATTCGGGGAGGCGGTGGAACGATGAGTGTTTGGCCCCGATGCACTGCGGGATGTCGAGGATGCCGCGGAAGGTGTCGAGATCGTAGATTCCGCCGAACGGAGCAAGATCACGCGTCAGTTCGAAGCCCAGGAACCGGTCACAACGCCGGGCGATGAACGCATGGCTGGCGACGATCTCCGGACCCGGTTGATGGGTCAGGCCGAACGAGGGGAAGAGGATCGGCAGTCCGCCACGGGTCTGGATCGCGTCACACCGGCGGAGATAAGCCTCTCCGTTGAATGCGGCCCCTTCACTATCAGCGACGAAAGCCCCGGCGATGAAGCGACCGCCGCCAAGGAGACTGCGCGTGCGATCAAGGACTGCATCCTGCAGCGGGACATCGATGAGATTGACGTACCCGGTGTCCATGTCGACCGCGGGGATCAACCCGGCCTGCGCCGTGCGCAGCACGTGTGCATCGAACGCGGGCCAGTCGACGGTCCCCCGGTCATCGGTAAACGGCAACAGAATCGCCGAGCAGCCTTCGATACGACGCGGCGGTGTGAGGAGTGTGCGTGGATCGAGCACGGGAGGGCCTTCATCGGTTCGGAGATCAGACCGGTTCTACAGCTTCAAGTAAGCTCGGGGCTTCACATCGGCGAGTATGTCGGGAGAGGGCCTGGGGAGCCCGCGATCGCAAACCGTAAATGACTAAACCAACGAAAACCCAGTGGCCCAACTCCAGCAGGAACATGATCATTGTGGAGGTGGGATGAAGAAAGTAAAGCGGATTGCTCCGACCAAAGGACGGCAGCAGAATTTTGATCGGAGCAATGTAAAGAGTCTCCATCAGCGGGGGTGTTCCATAATACTGCTGATTGATCGCGTTGAAGTTGAACGAGCCCTGCACGACAGGGATCTCGAGACCATAGCGATCGCTCGGCCGTTCCAGCAGGTTGGTCAACCAACCGGGGAGGATGGCGATCGTGGCGATGAGCAATGCGCAGAGAATCATCGCCTGCGTCTGCGTACGACACCGGAGACCACAATAAAAGCCGATCCAGCCGACCACGGGAAGGTACAGTCCGACCTGCAGGAACGAGCGCAACAACGGCCAGCCTTCTTCCTGAAAGATGGTGGAATTGCCGAACGAGGTCAGGTAGGCCGCGTAAAAGAACAGGGCCGTTCCCAGCGGAATCAGCAGGATTTTCTGCATCCGGGCGACACCGGCCATTTTCTGCATCACGATTTCGCTGGCTGTCATCGGGGTTGAAAGCAGCACATCGAGCGTCTGCCGGGCCCGTTCTCCTGCGATGGTTCCGGTCGCCTGCACGATGATCGTGAAGAGCGCAATCATCCACGCTGCAAAAATGCCCCAGCGACCAACGAGATAATTCCGGCTGTTGAAGACATCGCCCGTGGCCATCGGCCAGAGGAGCAGCGCGATGAGCGGAGCTTCGGTGATCAGCAGAAAACGAATGAGATAGCGGGTGGTCCCCAGCGCCCGCTTCGTGGTTTCCCGCCACGCGACCGGTTGGCGGCCGGGGAGCGGAACTCGTTCCTTCAACAGTACGACGCCGCGAGTGATCGGGTTGTGATTGATCGCATGGAAGAATCGATCGAGCTGCTGCAGGAGCACGATGCCGAAGCCGCGCGCCTGCAGGAAGGCCCGGTTCCACAAGACCAACCGTGCCATCAGGAGATTCATCAGGACGGGGAAGAGGGCTGCCGCGACCGCCTGGGTCCAACCCAGCGCACTGATCACGTCGCCCCGCTCCATCGCCCGTGAGGATAAGGCCACCAGAATCGTGCCCTGCATCGAGGCGAGAGGCAACAACTGTGTGGGCCCATTCTGCCAGTGAGTCGACAGCAGATCCGCCAGGAACAGCATCCCGATCAGTGAAGCATACGTGGCGACCATCGCCTGGGCTGTCGTGCGCATCCACGCCGACCAGACCAGCGCCAGACTCCCGACCTGCAATACCCCCAGCACCAGCGCTACGGCAGCGACGAAGACCCGCTCATCTTCCACACCCCCCAGGCTGTAACCGACGGCCAGCAAGGGGAGCGCCGAGAGTTGATACAACAGCATCGGCACCACGCGGCCAAGAAACTTCTCCAGCACGATCGTCAGCGGACGCAACTTTGTGATCAACAACAGGCCCAGTGTTTCCCGCTCTTTTTCCGCCGTGATCACCCCGGCCGTCATCAACGGGAGCATGATCCAGTTCGCCCACCATTGAAACTCCAGCACCGCATCGAACAGGCGACTCCCTTCTCCCAGCATGCTGAAAGACCGCTCGTCCCACGAACCACGGCGATGCAGGAACATCGCCAGCCCGACCGCAAAGACCGAGACCATGTACAGCGAACGCAGCACATAGGTCCGCGGACGGGCCGACTGTTCCGTGAGTTCCTTCGCCAGCAGCGGCAGTGGTGCAGGGAGGGCCGCTTTCATTGCGTCTCCCCTTCCGTCAGCTTCATGAAGGCCGTCTCCATGTCCATCACTTCCGGCTGGAACATACGGACCCGCGCCCCGGCATTCACCAGTTCCTGATGCAGATCCTCGACCGTCAGCTGGCCTTCCTCGAAGCGGATCGACCAGCGGTCGGCTTCTTCCTGCACCTGCGTGACACCCGGCAGCGCGTTCAGCCGCGCTTCGAGGTCTTCCGGACGGTTGGCGAGTTGCACATGCACGATCCGCATCAACCCGAGATGCTTGTAGATCTCCGCAACCGAACCGTGTGCGACGATCTTGCCCGCTTCGACGATGCCGATCTGCGTACACAGCTGGGCCAACTCGTGCAGGATGTGGCTGGAGATGACGATCGTCTTCCCCATCTCCTTGAGCGCTTTGAGCAGCTCGCGCATTTCGATGCGGGCCCGCGGATCGAGTCCCGATGCCGGTTCATCCAGCAGCAGCACTGCGGGATCGTGCAGCAGGACCCGTGCCAGTGACAGCCGCTGTTTCATCCCGCGTGACAGCGAATCGACCGAGGCATCGATTTTGTGTGTCAGGTCGGTGAGTTGCAGCACATCATCGACCACCGAGGCTCGTTTATGGGCGGGGAGTTGATACGCCGCAGCGAAGAAGTGGAGATACTCCCGAGCGGTCAAATCTTCATAGACGCCGAAGTAATCCGGGACATACCCGATCTGCTCGCGGACGAGATCGGGCCGCGAGCGGACATCCAGCCCGTTCACGAAGACCCGCCCCTGAAACTGCGACTGCAGCGTGGCGAGCACGCGAATGGTTGACGATTTCCCGGCTCCATTCGGTCCGATGAAGCCGAAGACTTCGCCCGGCGGGATCGCCAGCGAGATTCCCCGGACTGCGGTGAATTTGCCGTAACGAATCCACAACTCCTGCACATCCACGGCCAGTTTCGGGGACTGGTCGGCGACTGCGGGTCGTCGATGGGCAAACAGTTTCGGAAGCATCACGGGCCTCATGATCCGCACGGACGGCGACAGTCCGGGCCGCTCGAAACGCGACCTGAAGCAGCATCACACCAGAGCCAGCGGTCGATCTGCAAGCGTTCACCCGAAAAGACGCCTGGGCCGCTGCTGTTTCAAAGTAGGGTGGGCTGTGCCCACCATCTTGACTCTGCGCATCGCGCTGCCTGTGTCAAAGACGGTGGGCACAGCCCACCCTACAAAGACTCTGCCGAAGAGGTCCGGATGGCTGACGGTTAGCGGGAGTGGTATGGTGCTGAAGATGTCGAGACAAGGAAACCTGCGATGAGCGATGTCACGATTAAAGCACGCATGGACGGACCATTCCTGGTCACCGGGCCGGTGACGCTCACCGATCATACAGGGCAACCATTCGATCTGAGCGGACAGCCGAATATCGCCCTCTGCCGTTGTGGTGGTTCCCGGAAGCGTCCCTTCTGCGACGGCAGTCACAAAACCAACGGGTTCCATGCGGCGGAACTCGCCAGTCAGCAGCAACAGCAGCAATAACCGTTCTCGTCGCCCCACAGCTCACTCCGACGGTGCGATGCTCCCTCGAGGTCGATTCATGATGATGCGTACGATGTCTGGAAGCCTGGTTCTGTTCGGTGGACTGGTGAGTCTGGCGTGGGCTGCGGATCCCCCGCCTCCCCCTCCGCAACCGACGGCCGAACAGGCCGCCGCGTGGTCGGCCGCGGCCGAGCAACTCGTGGCTGCTGCACAGAAATATCGCGCAGCTCACGAAGACGACCGCCATTCCGCCGATGTCGAAATCTGCGGCAAGGCCGTGCAATGGGTCCTCCGCCATCGCGAATTCCCCCAGGCCAAATCGGTCGCGGCGACTGAAGCGGTGCTGAAGATCGGCCAGGAGCGGCTGAAAGAACTCGAAGCCGACGACAAGCAGTGGCTGAATCGCGCCGGGATGACCACGGTCTACGGATATGTGTCCGCGCTCGATGACTCGGTTCAGCCCTTCGCAGTGACCCTGCCTGCCGACTTCGATCCGCAGTCACGCAAGCGCTGGCCGCTGCATCTTGTGCTGCATGGTCGTGACGGCAATCTCACCGAGGTCAGTTTCATTCAACGGCATGAAAAGGCGAAGCCGAAGGAACCACTGCCGGTCATTCAACTCGACGTCTTCGGCCGCACAAACAATGCCTACCGCTGGGCAGGCGAAGCGGACGTGTTCGAAGCCCTCGCAGCGACGAAGCGACTCTTCCCGATTGACGATCAACGGGTGACATTGTGGGGCTTCTCGATGGGCGGGGCCGGGGCGTGGCATCTCGGGCTGCATCATCCGGATGAGTGGTCCTCAGTCGGAGCCGGGGCCGGCTTCTGCGACACCGTCGTCTATCAGCAGATGAAAGAACCCCTGTCACCGCTGCACTCCAAACTGGTCCGCATCTACGACGCAGTCGATTACACGCTGAATGCAGCCAATGTCCCGACCGTCGGCTATGGCGGAGAACTCGACAAGCAACTTCTCGCAGCGCAGACCATGCACGACAAGGCGAAGACTCTCGGGGTCGACATCGCCCTGCTCGTTGGTCCCAAGACCGAGCACAAGTTTCACCCCGACAGCTGGAAGGAGTTTCTGGCGTTCCATCAGCGGGCCACTGCCACGGGACGGCCGGTCTTTCCGGCCCCGGCGAAGATTCGCTTCACCACTTGCACTCCCAAGTACAACCAGTGCGTCTGGCTGACCCTTGAAGAACAGTTGATTCCGTATGAACCCTCGACCGTGGAAGCGGCGGTCGATGAGGCGACCGGGGTGCTGAACGTCACCACGAAGAACGTCGCCGTGCTGCAGATTGCCCGTGACGTGGCCGACGCGATTGTGATCGACGGCGGTCCGAAACTGGCGCTGAACTCCGCCGCGGGGGGACTGCTGCCCGGCGTCTATTTCGAGAAGACCGCCGAGGGCTGGAACCTCTGGGAGTATCGGCAATCGCACGAATACATCACGAAGCCGTCGCTCACGAAGCGGCACAACCGGCAGGGGCCGATCGATGATGCCTTCACGCGCGCGTTCCTGTGCGTGAAGGGGACCGGCAAACCCTGGTCACAGGCGCATCAGGAATACGCCGACTGGAACCTCGAACGGTTTGCCCGGGAGTACGACAAGTGGTTCCGGGCGAAACTGCCGATCATCGAAGATCGGCAGGTGACCGAAGACCTGATGGAGACGCACAACCTGATTCTGTTTGGTGATCCCGGATCGAACAGCCTGATTGCCCGCGTGGTCGATCAACTTCCACTGAGCTGGACGAAGCAGGAACTCTCGGTCCGCGGCGAAACACATTCTGCCGACCAGCGCTCCGTCCCGCTGATCTATCCCAACCCGCTAAGTCCCGCGCATTACGTGGTCCTCAATTCAGGGCATACGTTCCACGAAGCCGAGTTCAAGGCGTCGAACGCGCAGCTCTATCCGCGACTGGGAGACATTGGCGTCGTCGAGTTCGTCCGTCGTCCCGATGGCAGCTTCCTGGAGAAGACCGTCTGGTCCGAGATCCTCGACGGCCAGTGGAACTTCCCCCACCCGAAATGACCTCATCACGCTTGCGTCTTCGCGATCTTCTTAGAACCAATCGCGAAGACGCAAGCGAATGAACCGGGACCGGTTTCAGGGTTGGAGGCCGGGGACGACGATGTTGGTGGGGATCGGCGGCGTGACGTCGTGGCTAAGGATCAGCGACTTGCCGACGAAGTACGAGTTGGCCTGATCGACGACTAGGTTGTAGACCGGTTCATTGGGTCCAGGGCTCACATCCGTCAGCGTGGCGGTCCCGTCAACCGTGTGCAGTCGGTCGCCCGCCTTCAATTCCTTGGCCATCCGCCAGCCTTTGCCGCTGACCCAGAAGTAATGCCCGCGGGTGGCCGCAATCGTCTCCTGCCCGAAATGCAACCGGACCAGCGGCTGTGCCGATCGGACCGTCGTCCAAACCACCGGCCGCTCAGCGAGTTCCCCCGACCCGATCGACTTCGCCAGCACCCGGTCACCGATCCGAATCGATTCAATCGGTTGCCAACCCTCAGCGGTCCGAATCGGCGTCCCCGCGGGGAGACACGAGTGTAATAAGCGAAAATCGACCGGCGGGTGGAATGATTCCGTTTCGCTGATCTCAACCACGATTTTGCTCGTCGGAGCTTCAGTGGCCGTCTCAGCGTGCCACCAACTCCAGCATTCGGCTGGTGTCGAAGACGCGACGCGTGCATCCGTAGCACGTGTCAAGGTCGTAGTCACCCGTTTGTTTAATTCAGCTTGCGCGGCGTTCATCACCGCTTCAACTTCGCGACGCTGATCTGTCTCGCCCTTAGCCAGTCGCTGAAAATCATTTTGTGATCGCTCAACACCGAGTCTTCCGAGTGGTCGCTGGTTCAGAAAAACTCGCGTTGCTAAATGAGCATTCCCCACGGTTACAATCGCAGTACTCTTTTGGATTGAGTCGCGGGTTTCTCGATGTGATTGATAGAGATAAACCACTCGTCCTCGAATGAGTGCGGAGGACGTTACTGCATCACGAGCTTCAATCGGCGTCGCCATCAGCGAAAGTAGTGCCGGGACGTAGTGATCGGGACGGCGACTTTTCAGCGCTTCCGCGGCCGCGGTGCGGACTGGTTCCCACGGGGCGATGACCGATTGTCGGGCCAGTGCGGACGTCGATTCGATCGATGGCCGTCGTTTTGCCCAGTCGAGAAACTCGACCGCCAGTTCTGGTGTGCTCCCACCGAGAGCAGCTTCCAGAGTGGGCAAGGCTCCCCGATCATCAATCTCCTGCAATTGCTGACGCCCCGCAGATTGTTGGCCGGGAATCGGACTGGTCAGCTTCTGCACGATCGCCTGCACGCGCGGCCGCCAGAATTTGTAGTCGCGTTCGAGTTGCTGCTGGCGTTCGTTCGCCGCCCGGAGATCGTCGGGATGGACCCAGTCATCACCGATCCGCTGATAGCCGAGCTTCTGCCAGATGGCCGGTTGCTGGGGATTCAAGTAGAGGAGCGCCGTCAGATGGGCGCGGCCTTCCTCACGCAGATCGTGTTCGAAGCACCACTCAGCGAGAGCCGCATGCCGGGCCGCAGTGAGTGTTTCGGTCCCGCGCTCGGCCCGGTACGCCGCCCCTTGCGGATTCTGGTCGGGAAGCGTGTAGCGTTCCCACGTTCCGCCGCGCTCGACAAATCCGCTGGCCCAGCGGGCGCGGTTCGATTCGTCACGAACTTTGGCCAGCGGTGCCGTCCGTTCCTGCAGCGCCCCGCGGGCTTCTTCGTTCAGCACTGTGTTGACGAGCTGGTCTTCCTTCGTCGTTCGTTCCACTGCCGAAAGGAGACTGCCGCTGAGAGCCAGCAGCATTGCGGTGAGAAGCCCTGGTGAATGAAGCATGCGTGAGGTTCCCACAAGGGGCGATGATTGAACGCGAATACGGGATTCGTTGTAGACTTTCGGTTGATCCGCTCATCACGCGGAGCGTGATGGCTACCATATGGAACGTGATGGCTTCGTGCGCGGCTAACGGAGTCGGATGTACGTCCCGTAATTGTCGGCAGCGATGGCTTTGAGCAATTCTTCTGGTGGGCCTTCCGTGTCGATGCCGAAGCAGTCGATGCGGGTCCGGGTCCACTGGTTGAGCTTGTGGACCGCCGCGATGATGCTCGGTGTATCGACGAGTTTGCCCGCTGTCGGTTGACCATCCGTGAGTAGAATGACCTGCTCGGCTCCCCCCTCGAATGAGAGACCCGCTTCCAGTGCGTCGAACAGAGCGGTCTTACCGGTCGCCTGCTGGCCGTAGAGCGCCTGAACGGCCGCAAACTTATTTCCGGAAGTCGCCGGGACCAGTTTGGGCTGCCAGACTTCAAACCGTTCGTTGTAGATCACGAGTCCAAAGTGCGTCGTTTCCGGGAGGCTTTCGACAGCCTGCTGAAATTGAGCCTGCAGGACCTCCAGACGGGTTTTGCCTTCGAGCGTCGCATTCATACTTTTGGAGCGATCCAGCACAAAGACAACCCGTTGCGAATAGATCGGTCGGGCAAAGAATTTCGGTAACGCTTCTCCTCCGCGGAGTTCTACCGGAAGGACTTCGTCGGCGTTTTGTGCGACGGGGGGCAACTGGCCGCGCTGCTGACCCCACCAGTCGGACCACGCGGTCGGATCGATCCCATAATCCTGGCCCGTCCGCAAGGTCAGCCGTGCAGCGGCTTCATACCGCAACTGACCTTGCAGTTGCGGTAAGAGTTCGATCAAAGATCCGGTCGCCTGTGCTCCGCCGACATCCCCCAACGCCAGCACGATCGCATGCCGCAGTCCATACTGACGGCGGGCATCGGGACGCTCCCAGGTTTGTCGTAACGAGGGAGCCGAATCCGCAGCACGGCGATCACCGAGCGCGTCGGCAGCGGCAATCGCCAGCCGCCAGTCAGGTGCCCGCAACATCGATTCCAGGGTGGCGGTGGCTTCCGGCTGCGGGCATGTGCTGAGCAGTTTGACCGCCCGCAGCGAACTTTCCACGAGTGGGCGTTTCGTCGTGGTGGTGAGCAGGTTCTCCAGCGCTCGGTGGTACTCAGCATCGGCCCCGGCGTTCCAACGCAAACCAGCCAGACCCGCGATTCGCAGGTTTTCCTTACTGGCCCCCAGACGGGAGACCACGGTCGCCGGGTCGGTGGGATCAGCTGCCAGGAGGGTGGGGATGGGCAGCCACAGGCAGCACGTGATGAACCATCTCAACACCATCCGCATGGGAGCACTCCCTGAACTGGAACAGACCGAGAGAAAACGGATGTCCGGAACGCCCAACAACAGGCTGGATGAAGCGATCAACGACTATTCCGCCGTTTCTGCAAGCAACCGCTGGCGCTCCCCTTCCCAGTCGGTCGGGAGGAACGTACTGACCGTTTTGCGCTTCAGGTCGATCGCCGCGACCGAGGCGGGTTTGCCCTTCGGGTCTTCGTCGAGCGTCTTTTCCTTTTTCTGCAGTCGGTCGTTCCACTTCTTGAGTGATTCGTCCTTCTGCACGAGTTGACCGGTTGCCCGTTCGTAGTCGTTGACCAACGTCTGTCGCTGTTGGATGACTCCCAATGCCAACTGGTACTTCTGGTTCATCGAGTTCAGCGTCTGGCTGCGATCCTGCTGATAGCCGAAGATCTGCTGTTCACGACGGAGCAATTCCTGATCGAGCTGTGCGAGCTGACGTTGCTCAAAGGCTGAGAGTCGATCGCCATTCGCATCTCTGCGGATCTGTTTTGCCTGATTGCTTAAAACTTGTTGTTCGTTCTGCGCGAGCAGAATGGACCGTTCCAGCGACTGACGCCGCTGGTCGAGACCGTTCCAGTCCTTTTCGAGTAACCCGAGTTGCTTCGCGAAGTCGGCGAGCTTGCTGTCGAGCGTCTTCTTCCACTCTTCGGCCGTCAATTTGAGGTTCTCGCGATTCCCCTGCGTCTGGGTCTGCTCATTCTTGAGACGAGCTTTCTCTGCTACGCGTTCGGCCTCCAGGCGGGCAGTGGCGGACTTTTCGACTTCTTCCGAGGAGCTGGCGAGTTGCTCTTCCAGCGTGATCACAGCGTCGAAGCCGTTCACATAGGCCTGGCGATCGGCGTCGGTCAGCTGCGCCCGAATCGTCGCATCCACGCGTTGAAAGCGCTGGACATCGATCGCCTGCGTGGTGACGAGTTGGCCGGTCGAGACCGCTCGGCCGAGCCATTCGGTCAACTGTGTGCGATCGGCGTTCTCTGGAATCAGGGGTTGGTCATCGTTCAACCAGCCTGCAACGCGCTCCATCCGTTCAACCGCGACTGCCCACTGTTTCTGCGACAACAGCAATGCGACTTCGGCCTGCATCGCGGGAACATGTCGTGCACGAGACGCCTGAGACAGGATCGGCACCGCCTCCTTGTTCTTCGTCAGTCGCAAGAGGACCAGCGCATAGGCGTAGTCGTTCTCCGCGTCCTTCTGCAGAAGTTGCAGCGTCTGATAGCGGCGCAGTGCCTGAGCAGCAGAGTCGGCGCGGCGCACATCGCCGACGCGCAAGAGCTCATGCCGGGCGGACAGCACGGCCTCCGGTGTTGCAGCCCAGGCTGATCCGATGCCCACGGAAAGGCACACGCTGCAAACCAGCCCACGTCGCCAGCCCTCAGACCACCACATGGCTTGCCCTTCGCGTCTCGTTTGGCACCTGAACGAAACGCTACCACGATCGATTGCCGACAGCAATCGAATTCTGCGATCAGGTCCTCGCGCTGCGATCGGAAAGCCAGTGGAGCAGGGTGCGGTACCACGTCACCAATCCCCAGCGTCCACCTTGGGCATGGGTTCGACGTGAGCGGCACGGTGCAAGCCGTCCGGTTCTGCGATTGCTCCCGTCAAAATATGACGTGAAACGCGATTGTCCGGAGTGCATGATCAACAGAAGCAGGCACCTGGGGGCTCGCGCCCCGACCGCTCAGAGTCCATGATGCAGAGAGTCCGATGCCGAGCGTCGTTCAGTCTCCAGGCTTCGATTCACTCGCTGACTGTCGTAGACTCGGGGGCTGACGCTGCGCAGTCGATCGACCCGTGGCAGTACGTCAGGGGATGAAGAAGCGACCATGACCGATGTGACCGAGCCGCGGTATTTCAACCGCGAATTAAGCTGGATGGAATTCAATCAACGGGTCCTTGACTCGGCTCGTGAACCGTCACTGCCGCTGCTCGAACGCTTGAAGTTTCTGGCGATCAGCGGGTCGAACCTGGATGAATTCGCCAGTGTGCGGTTGGGTGGGCTGCATTGGTTGATCCAGGACGGACAGCGGCAGCCTGATTCTTCCGGACTGACACCGGAGCAACGCTTGAAAGGTCTGCTGACCCGCATGCGGCAGTTCGTCGGCGTGCAGTACGCCTGTCTCAGCGACGAATTGATGCCCGCGCTGGCAGCGGCCGGCATTCGACGAGCGTCACCCAGCGAACTGACCGAACGACAGGAGCAGATCGCCCGGACCGTCTTCAACGAAGAGTTGTTCCCGATCCTCTCTCCGATGGCGATCGATCCAGAAGGCGAGACGCCGCTGCTGATGAATCTCGCGTTGCAACTGGCCGTGCGGCTGGCACCGGCCGTGCCCGATGGTCCCGAACGCTTCGCCATCATTCCGCTCGGTCGACAACTCCAGCGGTTTCTCGCCGTCCCCGCCGATCAGGGGCTGACCTACCTGCTGGTCGAAGAACTGGTGGTACAGCATCTCAATCGCTTTTTCCCGGGCGAAACGATCCTGGAAGCGGTTCCGTTTCGGATCACACGGAATGCCGATCTGGAACTGCAGGAAGACTCCGCTTCGGACCTGCTGGAAGGGATGCAGGAAGTGCTCGACGCGCGCAAGCAGGCTGCGTGCGTGCGACTGGAAGTCGCCGAGCGGGCTTCGGCTGAGATGCAGGCGTTTCTGCAGCAGTTGCTCGATGTCGGACCCGATGAAACGTTCCTGATCCCCGGGCCGCTGCAACTGGCGGCCTTCATGCGGTTGACCGATTCGCAGGGCTTTGACGCACTTAAGGATGAGCAGTGGCCACCGATCGCCAGCCCGGCTTTCGACCCAGCGCGAAGTGTCTTCGAGACGATCGCGGGTGGGGACGTGATGCTCTACCACCCCTATGAAAGCTTCGAGCCGGTTGTGCGGTTTATCGAGGAAGCCGCTGACGATCCCGACGTCCTGGCGATCAAGCAGACGTTGTACCGTACCAGCGCCCGCAGCCCGATTGTCGCCGCACTCAAGAAAGCGGCACAGCGCGGCAAAGCGGTCACCGCCATTGTTGAATTGAAAGCCCGGTTTGATGAAGCCCGGAATATCGAATGGGCCAAAGATCTGGAACGTCAGGGCGTGCAGGTCATCTACGGCGTCAAGGGTCTCAAGACCCACGCCAAAATCTGTCTTGTGGTACGTCGTGAACCGCAGGGGCTGGTCCGTTACATGCACTTCGGGACCGGGAACTACAACGAGCAGACCGCCCGTCTTTACAGTGATTGCAGCCTCTTCACCTCGCAGGAAGCACTCGGCAGCGATTCCACGAATTTCTTCCACGCGATCACCGGCTACTCGCAACCCCAGCGATTCGCGATGATCGAAGCGGCACCCATGGGCTTGCGCGATCGGTTGCTGGAACTGATCGAAGTCGAGAGCAACAATAAGAAACAGGGCCGCAAAGCGCAGATTCTGATCAAGCTCAATGCACTGGTCGATGAGCGGATGATTGATGCGCTCTACCTGGCATCACAGGAGGGCGTTCGCATCCGTCTGAGTGTCCGGGGGATCTGCTGCCTGCGGCCCGGTGTCCCCGGTCTCAGTGAGAACATCACCGTGACCAGTGTGATCGACCGGTTCCTCGAGCACAGTCGGCTGATCTACTTCTACCACGGTGGTGACGACCGGCTCTTTATCTCCAGTGCCGACTGGATGCCGCGAAATCTCGACCGCCGTGTGGAACTGCTGATTCCGGTCGAATCGCCGCCTCTCAAGGAACGGCTGCATAGCATCCTGAAGCTGCACCTCACCGATACTGCCAAAGCCTGGCGACTGGAATCCGATGGCCATTACGAGCGGATTCAGCCCGATGGCGAACCGCTCCGCAGTCAGGCCGTCCTCTACCAACTGGCCCAGGAAGCCCGACAGCAGGCCGAACAGCAACCCCTCACCATGTTCGAACCGCATCGGGCTGGGGGTGATTAAACATGGTGGCAACAGACTGAATCGTCGCAACGTGCCATTGACCCGCGTGGAAATCTGTAAAGTCTTCGTCAGCAGCGATGGTGCTTGTCTCCCGCTTCAGAAGCACGAAATCCGAAACTCGAAATCCGAAGGAATCTCAAAATCCAAAGGGGAAACGGACCGCGATCAGTACGTCTTCCCCTGTTCGTTCAGGGGATTTCCTTTGGATTTCGTGCTTCGTATTTGAGATTTCGTTCAGCACGACTTCAGCAACTTCCACTCGGGTCATTCAGCAAGAAGAAAAAAGCCCTTACGGTGCGATCATTCGCTCCAGTTCTGCCGCGAGGTCTGTGGCCAAGGCGGTCCCCACCAGCCGCAGCAGTCCCGCACCACACTCCACGCGCAATGTCAGCCCCGCGGCGTGCGGCTCGATACGAACCCGCAGTTGATCTTTTTGCTGCTGCAAGGGTTCGACCAGCAGCGTCTGCTCGAAGAACTCCGTCAACGGGGCAATGTCTCGAGCGGAGAGATGAAACTCGGCGTTGGCCGGTTTCTGGTTGTTCGTCGCTGGTTGAGCGACTGCAGCGAGGGCCTTCGCCAGATATTCGGCAGCGACGTCGGGAGGGCCAAAACCCGCCCAGATGACACCCTCGAGCTGCCCCACCCAGATTTCCGGATCCCAACCAACAAACCTCCGGACTTCGACTGGAAGCGTCGGAGTCAAGACGCGATGAAACGTTGTCCCGCCAATCCGCCGACTGTCGTTGGTCGGCATCAGCGCGGGAGCGACGGCTGCAGCAAACGCGGGCAGCCGGATCGCCACGACCGACGAGCGCTGTTCGTACGGGTCACCCCAGATTTGCCAGCCCAATTCCAATCGCTCGCGCTGGCCGGCCCCTTCTCCAGCCTGCGGTCGCGTGAACCATGGGATCTGAATGAGTCCGGACGACGAAGATCCGTCCGTCAGTAATTGCGACAATGCCGACCGTTGAGCCGTCCAGCGGAGCAGCGAAGCGGGCGGTAATCGTTCGAGAGGGTAGATGCATTGAACTTCCAGCTCTGCCCGGCGTTTCGCCGGATCCAGCTTGAGCGAGATCGTCACACGGTCCCATTCGGTGAGCGCTTCCGCGACAAAATCAATCACCCAGCGGGCTCCGAGCGTTCGCCAGCGATGGGCGGCTTCTGGTTCGTCATCTCCCCGTTGAAGAGCTGGTTCGCGCTGGGCCCGCCAATCGCGAGCCCAGCCGTCGCGCACACTGACAGGGACCTGCTTGAGATCCCAGGCGACTGCCAGATCGCCAGCTTTCGCTAAGTCCGCCGTTAAGCCCTTGCCGCGCTGTCCGAAACGGCGGATTTGCGTCGGGGAGTCACCCATCCACAGCACATCGCCGATGACCATCGCGTGGTACGGGATTTCCGGCCGCTCGATCACGAACTGCGTCGGTGTCACTTCGCGATAGGGGACTGCTCCCCAGGTGACCGTCTGCATCAGTTCGCGTGGGGATGTGACGGGGAGATAAATCAATTCGTCATGGGACTCCCGGCCTTCGGTCTCGGGATCATCTGACCGCCAGGCCCACATCAAACCGAGCGGACGGGTCTGGTCGAGGCCGGTGAAATCCCGCCACCCGCGATAACGCTGCGCCAGGATTTCCGAGAGTTCCGGACGATCAATCGCCAACAGTAAGCCGTCTGCATGCTCGAGCAGCCGATCGAGCCGGGCCACCGTGAGGGTGAACCAGGGCCGATTGGCTTCCCCCGCCGGTTCCTGGGCACTGGCGAGGGGGACCGTGACCACGACCAATACGAGGCCGGCGAAGAAGCGTCGCATCGCGGTCATCATCGCTTCCCGCTCCGAAGTGTGGGTTCGCTGTCAGGGGACGCTGGTGATGGTTCGCCGACCGATCGACGAACCCGTGGTGGTCAGCGTATCGGTTCCGGCCCCGCCCTCCACCGTCAATTGCGTGATCGCCGAGTAATTGATGGACAGTCGATCGGCTCCGTCCTGGAGATTGGCGGTCACCGTGTTGGCCCGTAACGAGGTGATCGTCACCACATCATTGCCCGCCCCCATGTTGGCAATGATCCGGAGATTGGTGAAGTTGGCGATGGTGTAACTCGCCGAAGCGACCCCATTCACGGTCGTGCCGGTGGCCGCGGTGATCCGCAGGGTTGAACCTGAAGGCTGCAATGTGATGGAGTTTACTCCGGCGTCACCCGTCAGGGTTAATGTCAGTGTCGACGGTGCATACGTGGCGGTCACATTCGTGGTGGGTGGAGTGACGACCCCGTCGAGTTCGGTCTTCGCCGCCGTCAGCATATCAACCGCATCTCCCGAGGCGAACTGTAGTCCCGTGTTGGTGACATTGTCGTCTTCATTATCACCATCGGTCTGGACAGTCCGGACGGTCGCTGTCCGGAGCCATTTTTCTAATTGGTCGACTGTCGGCAACTGGCCGGTGCGTTTCTGCACATACTGCTGGGCCAGCAGCACCAGACCGGCGGCTGTCGGTGATGCCTGACTCGTCCCATGATAGGTCGATTCGGCATTGTCGTTCGCGATCCCGGCCGAGGTGAGCGCCGCACCGGGGACAAAGATATCTGTGCGGGTGGCAGTATTCACATTCGGATGCAGACGCTGCGAGAAGGGGCAGAAGCGACCGGCTGCGGTCGTGTAAGCGATCGACCCATCCCCGTACTGGACGCCGCCGATGTTCGCGTCGTAGAGCGCCCCGACACTGACGGTTTCGCGAATGATCGCGGGATACCCCATCCCCTGCTGGCTCTTAAAGCCGTAGAAGTCATTCCCGGCTGCGCACATCACAGCGATCTTCTGCGTCCGCAATTGCTGGATCTTCGTGCGGATGGAATCGCCTGTGAATGCATCGGCGGTGTAGTTCTGCCCATCCCCTAATGACAGATTGACCGCGGAAATCTTGTACGTGGCGGCATTCGTCAGGACCCAGCCGAGGGCACTGTCGATCGAAGAAAACGATCCGCTGCCACTGTTCGTGAGGACCTTCAACGGAATGACGTTCGCGCCCGGTGCAATCCCGGTATGGATCCCGCGAGCGACAGCAATCCCGGCGACGTTGGTTCCGTGCCCGTTGCCGTCGCTCACATTATTCACATCACCGCCAAAGTCGGTCGTGAAGTTGCGCTTGGCGACGACTTTATTCGCGAAATCGACGTGTGTTGTCCGCAGACCGGTGTCCAGAACGGCAATCGCCAGTCCGGCACCATCGACCATGAACTGCGAACGAGCGAGATCGGCCCGCAGAAACGTGGTCGTCTGCGCGTCATTCGCACGGATTTGCGAGCGGACAAATTGCTCGCCATGATCGCTGGGCGGAGCCACATGAATCGGGGGGAGCAGGCGGGTGCTTTGTGCAACTGATGAGGGGGGCATCCCCAGTCCGACCCACGCCGCGGCCAGACCTAAGGCACTCGCCGCGGCAAGCCAACGACCATCTGTCCGTGTGTGCAAGATGCCTCTCCCGGTGTGTTCAGTAGCCCATAAAGTCGGTTCGTCGAGCAGCGGTGACGCGCCGACCTGGCTGTCGCGAGATGTGTTGTGGACATCATTACTCTGCCTGACATTCCTGCTGAAACCAGTCCGGATGCAACGTGGGAGATGAAATTCCGCCAAGCTCTGTCGAACTTGCCTGCAGCGGAATCTCTGTCATGCGTCCCGGTTTGGCTCAAGTTAGACAGGCGAAAACGATTGCCATCGAAAACGGCCGATTGCATAGAGCGACAACTGGACTCACGAAAAATCAGCACCCAGCTCTAAAAAACAACGGAGCGTCACTCTTCAGAGTGACGCTCCGTACTGGAGAGTCTGAAATACGGTTCGCTTACGGTTTACGGGAAACCGGTATTATTGTTGGTGGTAATCCTTGAGGTCGTGGTCGAAATCGTATCCGTATCGCTATCGGCTCCCCCGTTGATCGCCGAGATTCCGACGGTGCAAAACAGCATCATCGCACGATCCGCACCGGCTCCGAGGTCCAGGTTCACACTGGAAATCGAGAGCAAGAGGATGGTCAAGGTATCTGCTCCCGCACCGAGGCTGCCATTAATGGTGACGGGAGTATTCGCTGCCCCGTTGATCGTCGCCGATGTGCTCGTGACGCCGTTGTAGCGGATCTTGGCCCCGCTGCCGCCGGTCACCCGGATATTGCCGCCCTGTCTGGCGATGCTGACACCGTTGGTGCTGCCGTCGCCGGTGACTGTGATCGTCTTGGTCGCGTTGTTCCAGGCAATATCGACAATGTTGCCACCCCCGCCACCGCCGCCGCCCCCACCGCCGCCGCCGGATGCATCCGGATTGATGCGGTACATTCCGCGACCATGGGTGGCAGCCAGCAGGTAGTTCCCGACGAATTTCACTTCATCGACCGAGACATTGAGCGGTCCCTCGTTTGTCGCTGACCAGGTCGCTCCGCCATCTTCACTGCCGAAGACACCGACTTCCAGCCCGACATACATCCAGCCGGCTTTCGTCGGGTGATGGCAGATCCCGTGAATCGGTGCCGAGGGAAGACCGGTACTTGAGTTCGCCCAGGTCGTTCCGCCGTCGGTCGATTTCCAGAGATTGCCCGAATTGAACCCCCCGAACGAAGCGAACACCGTTTGCCCATTCCGAGGATCGACAGCAATGCGTTCGCAGTAGCGGTTGGGAACACCAGCAGTATCTTTTTTGACCCAGGTGGGGGTCGCCGCCAGCCCGTTCGTGGTCGCGTAGATGTCACCGTTATTGTGACCCACCCAGATTTCGTTGGAGTTGGCCGGATTGACGGCGATCGCGCTGATCAGATCTGCTCCGGCAGGCTTGATGGAAGTGAAGGCCACAGTCGCCGCTTGAGCATCGGCCGTGACCCACAAACGTTGGGCCCCGGCGAGCAGTCGCTTGGGATCGTTCGGATCCAGAATGAAGGGCGAGATAAAATTGGTCTGGTTCGGAGCAGCCTCGGGGATGTTTCCTGCGATGAAGTTGGCGGTATTGCCACCATCGCTGCTGCGGTGCAGACCCAGCCATTGGAATTCGCCGTAAAGGAAGTTGGCATTATTCGGATCGGCCGCAGCGAATCCGCCGTCACCACCGATATACATGTTCCAATTTTCGGTCGCATTCGCACCAGGGTTGTAAACGTTCGTCCCATTATCCTGGGTGCCGCCGTGATAGCGACCGGAAGTCGCGTTCCCGTCACCACCGTAGAATTGCGTCACGCCGTAGTTGTTGTTGAGTTCCTGCCAGGTGATGGTTCCGACCGATGCGGCCCAGATGAAGCTGCCACGATAGACACCCCCGTCGTTGCCGAAGAGCAAGGTCTGGTTGCTGGTGCCATTGTAACCGGGCGGCGTGACAATCATGTGCTGATCGGCATGGGCTGAGAGCGGCGCTTGCGTCCAGTTGCTGATGCGGGTCAGCGTCGCGCCACCGTCTGTGCTGCGCCAGAGGTCGATTCCTCCGACAAGCACGCGATTGGCATCGGTCGGATCATCGGCCCAGATGATGTTGTCATACCAGCCCTGGCCACCGACGTAGTTCGCACCAGTCCCGGTTTGGGTGAACGTCGCCCCATTGTCGGTCGAGCGGAAGATCGTCCCGCTGTTGCGGTCGACCGAAGCGTAGATGGTCGATGGTGTGGCCCGGGCGTAGCAGACTTCGGCCCGTTCATTGAAGAAACTGTTCGTACTGCCCAGTCCGGTCGCCGCGGTAAATGAGGCGCCCCCATTCGAAGAGGCCCAGACTCGAGCCCCTGCGGTACTGCAGATACAGCGACTGGAGTCGGTCGGATGGAAGTCGCAGTCGAGCATGCGTGTTGCGACCCCACCGGTTGGCGTCGAGAACGTCACGCCACCATTCGTGCTGCGAAACAGTCCACTGTTCGTCGCCACAAGGATTACGGCCCCGTTCGGGCTGATGGCGATCCGATTCACTGCGGTGAAGTTGGGGTTATTGGTCGCAGCAATTTGGGACCAGGTGCTGCCGCCATTCGCGGTCACGAAGATTCCGTTCCCCTGCAACGCATCGCCGTTAAAGAAGCCTTCGCCGGTCCCCGCATAAATGTTCTGTGTGTTGATCGGGTTAATTGCCAGCGTGCTGACGGCGAGATTCGCGGTAAAGCCGGTCAATGGCGTCCATTGTCCCCCGGCATTGGTCGACTTCCAGACGCCACCGCCAACGCCGCCAGCGTAATAGGTGTTCGCGTTCGACGGGTCGACAACAATCGCACGCGTCCGTCCGCCAATGTTCCCTGGTCCCAGCCACTCCCACTTCGTTGGGTCGAGTCCGGCCTTTGCTGTGGAGAAACTTCCGCTCGTCGCCGGACCGCTGGGAATCCCGGCAACGCGGGTCCGATTTGTCAGTTTGGTATAGAACGCAGTTTCGCGGAGGGCATTGGCAACCCCATCGATCCGGATCCGGCCCCATTGATCGCGTTGCCGCTGCTGCCGCCACTTGATCGCATCGCCGGGTTGGTCGGCCTTCGGATTCTGGATGCGCCACAACGCCCGCTGCAGCTTGGCAGGCGAGATCCGCGACAACTGTTCGTTATCCAGCGCGCGGAGTTTGTGAAGCTTTTCGACCGTTTCCACCGACAGGTTGTACTGTTGAGCGACATACTCATCGCTGAGCAGATTCGCAGGCCAAAGGGCATCCGCCGGCTCTTCAATGGCCACCGGAGGCACTGCGTCGAATTCTTCGACAACAGCCGTAACGACCGGCTCAGCCACCGCTGTTAACAACGACTCTGCAGCCGGTCGGTCCGAATTCCAACCAAGACTTCCGATTGCCAAACCCAGGGCGACCAGACAGGCCCCAGGGACCAGTGCAAACGGGATCGACGCGCTGCCGCGATTGTCCGAACCGACCATGAAATCTACTCCCGGATGTGGGGGAAGCCGCCCCGTCACGATGTGTAAGCCTGCGAGATTCAGCCGACAGAATTGGTCACTGGAACTCCCCGGCCAAGGCTGGAAATCGACGACTACCAGCGTGATTCCAGAGGGGTACGCTGCTCAATCACCGTCTTGACACTCGGCCGGAATCCAAGACCTTAACCCATCGACAAGGGGGAAATCTATGACTTTTCCTGATCGGCAAAAAAATCTCTGCGATCCAAACCGGCGAACATCGGCGTGTGAGGGGGAGGGTTCCGGATCGGTTCTCGAAGCGAACCCCATCGGCAATCATCGATGGACCTGGTTCTGGCTGACTCCGCTTCCCATGCGCTCTGCGAGAGGTGTCCTATTCACTTCCGTCTCTGGTGTCGACCGAATTAGATCATCTTGATGGCGCAGTGAGGTCGAAATGATGACTTGCTGCCGGGCACAGGTCGCAAAAAAACGTGATTTCTCTCGAATACCGGCGGTTTTCGCCGGTTCGGACGCTTTGGCACGCCGTCTGCGATTCTCCCCTTCCGTGCTCGGTTGAGCACAAGACAACAATCCCGGAAAGGAGCGCAGTTCAGATGGTTCGTACAGTTCTCTTCTCGACGTTGGTGGCCCTCTCGACTCTGGCCCTCGGATCGACCGCCTCGGCCGATCATCGGTTTCACGGCCATCAACATCATGGCCACAGCTACGGCGGTTACAGCGGTGGCTATGGTGGCGGATTCTACGGCCCAGGGGTCCGCCCGGTCGTCGTCGTTCCTCGACCCGTCATCGCCGCTCCCCGCTGTGGAGTCGGGTACGGTGGCTTCAATGGCTATCCGTCGTACGGCGGGGGCTATGGCTACGGCGGCGGGTATGGTGGCTACGGCGGATACCCCTCGGGGATCGGCTTCAGCAATCGCAACTTCTCGCTGTGGCTTGGCCGCTAACCCCGTCGCGCTCCGGGTCGGCTGATGCACGCTGACCGCGCGGTTGTGTCCCGCGCGTCTCAGTCCCGGCTCTTCGCGTTCGGCTCACCTTCTGCCCGCACAGAAGATCCGACGTGAGGAGCCGGCTGCGTTCCCGGTCAGTGCATACTGGCATATCAAAGCCCGACATCGCTCAGGATGCCGGGCTTCACACGTTTCTGTGAGCCAGGTGTTCCGACACAATGACTGTCTTCCTGACTGATTACCGCCTAATACAGCGTTCGGGCCACCCCTCGATCGAGAGGCTTGCCCAGCCGGCGACGGTGAGGCCGTCCCAGCCGACCACAGTCCTGCATCATGGGAGTCGATGGCGCGACATTTTGTTGCGACGCAACCCAGGCGGAACCCTCCGTCTCTTCTTCACGAAGGGTATCCCTTAGTGCATGCTCTCGCGAAGCCGATGGCATGTCACTAGCTGCGACAAGTCGACATTGGGAAGTCACCACGTCACGCAGATTTGCTCTGGCGCTGCTGGGGAGCACTGGCTGCGCCGGCGGCACAACAGGCGCGTTGGCTGGTCAGCAGTCCGCGGCGGGCGTAATCGCGCCAGTCATCCTGCGAGAGCGCTTCCATGGGCACGGTCAGTGTCAGCCATTCGGTCCGGGGACGCGGTCGCCCGGCTCGCAAAGCCTGCCATGTCGTCTGTGACGACCAGCTGTCGGCAATCGATAACCGGCCTGCTTGACCGGGAAAACAGGCGAGATGGCTTTCCCAGCATTCGGGCCGATGGGCATTCGAATCGTCTGTTCGCTGGAGATAGGCTAACCGTCCCTGCGGACGTAACGCCGTCAACCAACGGGCCGTTTGTAACCGGCTCGACAAATCGAGTCGGTTCCCTTCGCCGTGGTCGACATCGAGCATCACCAGTAAATCGTAGGTATGCGGTTCCAGCAGTGGTCGTTCATTCGGAGGAACGGCAAACACATCCAGATGAGGCAGGGCCGCACGGGCGGCCGAGACCTGGATGACATCTTCGCAGCAGACGCTGATCGAGCAGGGTAACCGGCTGAGCCACGCCGCTTCTTCAATCGGTGCCGTTCCGACGACAGCAATCGACGTCATCCGCGGCACAGAATCGCCCAGCAACAAGCGTCGCCAGGCAGTGCGCGAGATTCGAGACGTGGGAAGTGAACTACCGGGGCGCATGCCAAGGCATCCGAACGGACGCGACAGAAACCAGCGTCTTCTAGATCACGCACGACGAACGGTCAATCCCGCTTTTGCTTCGGGGGAGATGCTCCGCGGAACGACATCAACACTGCGCTGCCTCTGCTCGGGAATTCAGCGACTCAGCTGCGGAAATAACGTGTCATACCCGGATCGGAGACGTTCGGCGGGGAACAGAATCCAACTGTAGTCCCGCCTCGTCAGGACCTGATTCGCCTGGAGTCGCGCGGTGGCGGCAGCGACCGCCTGCTCCTGCACGATGAGCGCCTCGACGACCCGTAGTCGCAGAGAATCACGCACAGCACGAATCCGTTGATAGCGTGTGCGACGTTCCGCTGCTGTCGCGGCCAGGGGGGCACTGCGTAATGCTTTCAGCTCGTCGACATCACTCTGTGCCACCGGATCGTGATGCACGGCGGGACAACTTTCCGGTTGATGTTGCCACTGCCACTGTTGCTGACGAAGTCGCCCGACAGACTCGATCGTCTCGGGCCACGCTCCTCCCAATGGAAGATGCAGGGTTGCCGAGACCGTGACGAATGCAGGAGCCGGGCAGCCCCAGAACCGGCCGATCAACGCATCGGTCATCTCGTCGTACTTGGCCCCGCCGAGACCATGGATGAAGCCATCCGCCAGGCCCATTCTGGCGAGCCAGGTCATCGTTAAGGCCCGCGGTCGCAAGTGCCAGCCACTCTTCGCCAGCGCGAGTAACTGGTCGGTCGCGGCCGCAGCCGATGATTCACTCGTCAGGGGCAGGCTCCCGATGTCGGCAGTGGCCGTTCTCAATGCCAACTCGTCCCCAATCTGACGCACGAAGAGCCGTTCGCGTCGGGCACTCGTCGTCTGCCAACCCCAGAACGGGACCTCCGTCCAACCTTCGGTCTCGATCAAATCGGGAACGGGGTGGGCCCGGCTGCGGATTCGATTGATCGACCGGTATTCCTGCACGGTCGCATTATAGATCTCGAAGATCCGGCGATGGTGGGCGAGGAGATGTGCCATCCACCACACAACGGCTGGTTGCGTCGACCATAAGGAGACTGGCAACTCCAGGCTGCCGGCACCCCATTCCCGTTCGATGCCAGCGCGCATCCGCGTCAACCTCGGCACGAGACGAGGTGCGACTTCATCCTTCGGGAGGCTCGACCAGACCGCTGCACCGAGGGGTTCGATGCCCCAGCTTTGCAGCAGGGTCCGCAATCGCGCGGGGAAACTGTCCCACAACGCTGGATCGACGATCTGTGCCGCTTCCCACGGACGACCGACCTGCGGTGCATCGTAGGCCAGTGATTCCAGCCGCGGTGTCGATCGTGTGCCGACGGGGACCCGCACGGCCGATTCGTGGAGCACATCCTGATCGACAATCAGCTGCAGCGGCATTCCACCCGCCTGACGAGCCCAGGCGGCCAGTGCAAAGTTCTTCGCCCACACCCCGGCGTGAAACAGTTCCGGCTGATGCCCCCCGACCAGCAGCGGTCCTTCGGGGCTTACTGATGGTGACGAGACCCGCAATACGTTCGTTGTGTAGTCCTGCGCGGCGGCGACCGACTCACGGCGGAGCTGGGTCCGCCACTTGTCGAAAGGCCAGCCCTGCACATCCACCGCTGCAGCGGCGGTCGCGACCGTGTCGAAATGTGTCGCGGCCCAGTCGGTCGGAGGGGGCTCGATGACGGCAGCCCCATCGATGCGCGGTGCGCGCCAATGCCGGGAACGCAGAACGCCGGGAGCTTCGTTCGAGGCAGGTGTGCCGGACACGGGCATTACGGGGCCGCTGCGACCGGGACGTCTCCGACGTCGCAGGGGAATTGCATCGCCGCCACTTCGCGATGGAGCACGTCGTAATAATGGAGCAACCGCTGCTGGGCTTTATCGAGTGCCCCGCCGAATGATCGGGTTTCGTCCAGATAAACCAGCGGGACCGGAAACTCGGTGATCCGCCACTGATGACGGGCGGCCTGAACCCAGAGTTGCAACGGCATCGCATAGCCGAGGTCGGTGATCTTCAACTGCGCGAGCGCGGGGACGCGGTACGCTTTGAATCCACAGAAGGCGTCAGTCAGGCCGAAGCGGAAGCGGCGGTTGAGCCAGTCGGTGATCTCCATGTTGATTCGACGGCGATCTTCCGGGGCGACGCTATCTCCCGCGAAGACCTGCTTGTAGCGACTGCCGGAAACCATGTCGAAGGGTTCATCGTGCGCCGGAAAGACGGCTGCTGCCATCTCAGGAATCAGCCGCGGTTCATGCTGGCCATCGCAATCGATGGTGACGAGAACGTCGTATTCATTTTCCAGGGCGTAGAGGAACGCAGTCCGCAAGGCCGCGCCATAACCCTGGTTGACCTCGTGCGTCAGCGTGCGTACGTCCATTCTCCGGGAGAGGAGTTCCGGGGTTCGATCGGACGAGCCATCGTCGACAACGATGACGTCCTGGCTGTACCGCCGGACTTCATCGAGGACCCGACCGACGTGGGCCTCTTCGTTAAACACAGGCAAAGCGGTCAGCACACGTGGCTGCATCAGGGGAGTCCGTGAGGGGTGCGGACGTTCATGCGGCGTCTCCACAACGTCATCGCTGAGTCAGATTCTAGACGGGTTGGAAGTGAGGTCAACCAGTTTCCGGAGGAAGCGATCCCGTTGTCCGGTCTTGCTCGGAACGCACCAGTCAGGCAATTCGCACCGGTTAACAATTGTGAAAGCTGGAAATTTCCATGATCTGTGACGTATTTTTCGACGTTTTCTTCAGAAATCGGAATGCCGATTGACGGGGCGGTTTTCCCCGCCCTAGGATTTGAATAAGTGCTGTTGCGGGACAGCTGGTGTTCGTCTTTCGAGGAGGGGAGTCAGATGCGACATTCGATCTGGGGAGCGGTGCTCCTGACGGCAGCCGCCACTGCCAACACCGCAACGGCTGCTGACGCCGTCATCACGCAGCAGGTTGTCCAGCAGGCATCACAGCCACTGGCTGCCTCGACGACCGGTTTCTATCGACATGGGTTCTACGGCTACCATCGCCCCTACTGGGCTGGCTATCGCGGCTGGGGCTATTATCGTCCGTCGCTGTACATCGGCGGGGGTTACGGTTACCGGCCCTATTATGCTCCGTACAGTTACTACCGCCCGACGTATTACGGTTCGGTCTACCGGCCCTACTCGTACTACCGCCCGTCGTACTCCTACGGCTACAGCAGCTACAACTGCAACCCGTACGGCTACAGCAACTACGGGACGATCGTCGGGAACGGGTACGTCTCCAACGGGTACATCAACAACGGCTACGTCTCGGCTTACCAACCGACGTATCCCTCAACCGTCGTCTATGCCTCTTCGCCCGGTTACTACGGGACCAGTCAGTTCTACGGCTCGGGATACGGCGGGAGTTACTACGGGGCCGGTTACGGCGTCGGCTTTGGCAGCAGCTACTATCGTTCAGGCTACGGGTACGGCGGCTGGGGTTCGCTTTACCGCGGCAGCGGCATCTACATTCGGTTCTAGACGCCCAGCCAACTGACCCGCAAGACCACTACGAAGCCCGGCATGCCTGCATGCCGGGCTTCTGTCGTTCGAATCCCCCGAGACCGACTTTTCTCAACCGAATCGTCGGGTTCCCTGAGACCAACCTCGGCCTTGACCGGATCACCTTCGGGCACCAGATGGCTGGCGTCGTGACCGCTGACGGAGGGAAGCATCGCCCAGCCCGACATTGCGGTTGCCCGGATTGGCGATCGCGACTATCTTTCGCGCCGCGCTGTGACCCAGGGAAAGGTGCCATGCTGCGAGGAACAACACGCGCCGCCGCAATCGGGCTGGCAATGTTGACGGGCTGTCTCGGCCGCGGTCAGGTTGATCTGCTGCAGGCCCGCTTACGCGCTCAACAGCAGGAACTCGTCGCGGCCCAGTCCGAACTCCGCTCCTCGAACGAACAACTGGCCTTGGCGAAGAAGGAAGCCGAGCGGTTGGAAGAGCAACTGGCAGCCTCGGGCAAATCGGGCTTACTCCCGGAGCAGACGGACACACTCGTCCGCGTGACCGGGATCAAAATCAACCCGATGCTCACCGCCGGCCTCGATAAGGATGAGGTTGCCGGAGATGACACCCTCGTCGTCCAGTTTTCCCCGGTCGACAACGATGGCGAACTGGTGAAGCTGGGGGGAAAGATCGAAATCGTCGCGATCGATCCCAGTCAGTCGGAAGCGGGGCGTCCGCTGGGACGCTGGAGTTTTGATCCCGAGGAGACGCGGACACACTGGACGCGCGGGTTCCTCGGAGCGGGCTATCAGTTCACGCTGCCTTGGCCTGAGCCGCCCCAGACGAAGGAAGTCGTCGTCCATGTGCGGCTGACGGCTCCGGATGGGCGTCAATTCGAGGCGAATCAGTTGGTGACAATCACGCCTCCTGTCGTCACGGCTGCCGGTCAACGCACGGCGAATCGTCCCGACACAGATGCACTCGACCCGGCCACCCTGGCACCGCGCAAACGCTCCCCGCTCCAGGAATCGACGAACTGGATGGAACACACCACGCCGGTTTATCGGTGATGAGTGGAGAGTGGACAGTGGGCAGCAAGAGGGTGAAGCCCATAAATCTGTGTCGGACACACCAAACGCCGATGGACTTGTTCCTGCCTGTCCCCTGTCCACTCGACCCTGTCCACTCGACCCTGTTCACTCGACCCTGTTCACTCGACCCTGTCCACTCGACCCTGTCCACTCTCTTCCTGCCCTCGCTCACTCCGACCGCAGCGGACGCAGCATCAGCGAATGCGTCGCGGCGACCGGCGATTTGTCCTCGAACAGGACCCGGTAGACTTCGCTCGTGATCGGGAGTTCGATCCCTTCCTGCTCAGCGACGTCGTAGACGCTTTTCGCAGTCGCGACCCCTTCCGCGACCGACTCCATGCTCGCGAGAATCTGCCGCAGGGTCTCCCCTTTGCCGAGCCGCTCGCCGACGTTGCGGTTACGACCGTAAGGGCTGACGCAAGTCGTAATCAGGTCGCCCATACCGGCGAGTCCTGTGAAGGTGGCTGCTTCGGCACCGAAGCGCACGCCGAACCGCGTCATCTCCACGAGACCGCGGGTCATCAACGACGACTTGGCGTTGTCGCCAAAGCCGAGGCCATCGGAAATCCCGGCGGCGATCGCGATCACGTTCTTCAGGGCAGCCGCCATTTCGACACCGATGAGGTCCAGGTTCGTGTAAACCCGGAACCGCTCGGTGTTGAACATTTTCTGCACTTGTCGGGCTAGTCCCAGGTCACCGCTGGCCGCGACGACGGTCGCCGGGAGCCGGCGGGCAATTTCCTCCGCATGGCTGGGACCGCTGAGCGCGACCACTGCCCGGCTCCCCAGCACCTCAGCGATGATCTCGCTGGGCCGTTGGAAGGATTCGTTCTCCAGACCTTTCACCACGCTGATCACCGGTCGGTTCATCTTCAGATGCGACCGGATTTCGTTCAGCGACGAACGTAGAAACTGCGTGGGGATGGCAGCGACGAGGTACTGACTGTCGGCCAGTGCCTGCTCGATATCGGCGGTGACGAGCACTTTCTCCGGGAGCCGGACGCCGGGGAGCAGCCGCTTGTTTTCGCGGGTTTTCTGAATCTGCTCGGCGTGCTGGGGGTTGCGCGCCCAGATCGTGACCTCCTGATCATCGTGCTCGGCCAGCAGAATCGAACAGGCCGTTGCCATCGCGCCACTGCCGAGAATCGTAACTTTCGTGCCCATCGGCCGGGGTTATCCTGGAGAGAATGCGGAACGCTGCAGAAATCCAGCCGCTGAGGACCGGATGACCTAGGCTTCGGAAGGACCATCACGCCTTGGAGTATCGTAATGGAATCGCTCGTCGAACAGAATACCCGGCCGTTCGTGGAACGTCGCGGGGGGGAAGACCGGACGCACGGCGGACCGGAGCGTCGTCAGTTCCGTGCCTCGGTGAACACCGAACGCCCGGAGATCGCCGAACTCGCGCAGGCGGTCGATCAGTACAAGCTCGATCACCGACGGCGGTTCATCACCTATGAAGAACTCCACGCGGTGATCTCACGGTTGGGATATCACAAATAACCCACCATTTAGCCCCCGGCGAGTCGCCGGGGGGCGCGCGAACACGCAAGCGAAATGATCGAGCCCACCGGTCGCTCGGCCACGTCGCTTGCGTCTTCGCGCTCATTGCCCATTTCCCCCCTGATCATCCGGGGGATTGCGCCAGGATTCCCACGGAATCCGGCCTCTGGTATATTCGTAGCGTGACCCGCTGTCCGGCGGTGCGCTCGTGGTGCTGACTGGTGCTGCGTCGCTTCCGTCGTCGGGGATTGTTTCGTTTCACGAAACGATCGTGGCGGGAGAAGTCTTTCTCAGCGACGCAGGCGAAAACCGACACCCATGGCCCAACTGAATACCAGCGATTTCCGCAAAGGCTCGAAGGTCGTCATCGACGGCGAACCCTACGAAATGATCGTGGTCGACTTCGTCAAGCCAGGCAAAGGCCAGGCTTTGTACAAGTGCAAGATGCGGAACCTCATCAAGGGGACGCTCCTCGATCGGACCTACAAAAGCGGTGACGGGCTGGAAGGGGCCGATGTCCGTCGAAACGACGCCCAGTTCCTGTACAAGGAAGCGAGTGGGCTGGTCTTTATGGACCAGGGATCGTTCGAGCAGCACAGCATCGCGGAAGCGATCATCGGCGACCAGGGGCGGTTCCTGCAGGACAATATGATCTGCGAACTCCTCTACTGGAACGATACGCCGATCGGGGTGACACTCCCGCCGTCGGTGGTGATGAAGGTCAACTACACCGAGCCGGCCGTCCGTGGGAACACCTCGGGCAATATCACCAAGGCCGCCCAGGTCGATAACGGGGTCGAAATCCAGGTCCCGGCGTTTGTCGATACGGGGGACATGGTGAAGATCAATACGCAGACGGGTGAGTACATCGAACGGGTACGCGAGTAACGGAACCCTGTCGGTTCAGCGAATCGCGTGCGGAGGCGTGTCAGGGATGTCGCGCTGGACGCTGGCTATTTACGGAGTGACGGCCCTGATCGCCGTGCGATCGTTCGTTGCGCTGCTGGCTGCCAGCCGCAGGCGACGACTGACCGTGTTGATGCAGGCGGAAATCGAACGCCGCGATGCGGAAGCGGCCGCCGAGCAGGAAGAACGTGAGCGTCTGCCGGGGTTGGAGCGCCGTCCAGGGAAGACACCCGTGGCCTCATGACAATGTTGCGACGGTTGGTCAACGATTCGATCCACGGTAGTCTGACCCGCTCGATCACGAACCAATGCGTGAAGATGTTGTACCGGGGGGCATGCGCCCCAGCCGCTCACTCACAAGAAGCCCGATGATTCCGAACGTGAGCCACGGATGACGACCGACCATAACGGCAAAGTCTTTATCGAGACCGTGGGCTGCCAGATGAACATGCTGGACAGCGAACTCGTCGTCGCTGCGCTGCGGAAACAGGGATACGAACTCACCCCGGAAATCGCGGAAGCGGATACGGTGCTGTTCAACACCTGCAGCGTCCGCGAACACGCTGAGCACAAAATCTACAGTGCACTCGGGCGGTTGAAATTCAGCAAGCAGACTCGGCCCGATCAGGTGATCGGGGTGCTGGGGTGCATGGCCCAAAAAGATCAGGAACTGATCTTCCAGCGGGCGCCGCATGTCGATCTCGTCGTCGGCACCGGACAGCTCGCGGAAGTCCCGCGACTGATTGATGAAGCCCGGAGCACCCGTCAGCGGGCGCTCGCGGTCAGTCTCGATCGTCGCGACGGGACCCGGACCGAAGTCTCCAGCAGCTTTCAGAGTTACGACCCGCTCCGCGAACCCGAAATGCGGCCCACCCCGTTTCAGGCGTTCGTCCGCATCATGTTCGGCTGCGACAAGTTCTGCACCTACTGCGTTGTGCCGATGACCCGCGGCCCCGAACAGAGCCGCAATCCGCCCGACATACTCAAAGAGTGTCGCGTTCTGGTCGATCAGGGGGTGAAGGAGATCACGCTCCTCGGGCAGACCGTCAACAGCTACCGCTATGTGCAGGACGGCCGCACGTGGCGGCTGGCCGATCTGCTCGCCGCGATTCACGAACTCGACGGTCTTGTGCGGCTGAAGTTCGTCACGAATTACCCGCGTGACATGACCGACGACCTGCTGCAGGCGGTCCGCGATCTGCCGAAGTGTGCCCAGTATCTGCACGTCCCGGCCCAGTCGGGCTGCGACGAGATGCTCAAGAAGATGAAACGCGGTTACACGATCGCCGAGTATCGCGAGATGATGCACCGCATCCGCGCGACGCTCCCCGCGGCGGCCGTGTCGAGCGACTTCATCGTCGGCTTCAGTGGCGAAAGCGACGAGGCACATCAGCGCAGTCTCGATCTGATCCGCGAGTTCCGCTTCAAGAACAGCTTCATCTTCAAATACAGCCCGCGGCCGGGAACGAAAGCCTTCGATCTGCTGCCCGACGACATTCCGGAGGAGGTGAAGAAGGCCCGCAATAACGAGATGCTCGCCTTGCAGAACGGGATCAGCGCGGAAGACAACGCGCAGTTCATCGGCCGCACGGTCGAAGTGCTTGTCGAAGGCCCGAGTAAGAACGCTGAGAAGCGGGGTGAGACTGACGCGACGAGCGGACCGGTCCAACTAACGGGACGCACGCCCTGCGACCGGATCGTCGTCTTTCCCGGCAATCCACGGTTGGCGGGTTCGCTGGCACGGATCACCATCGACGATGCATCCGCCACCACATTGCTGGGGGCGATCGAAACCGCGAGCTACCAGCACGGCGGTAACTCACTGCTGCCAATCCTCGCCTGACGTCGCTTGCGTCTTCGCGGCCCGGATTTGTCAGATAAGAGACCCAGCCATCGGAATGGCTGGGCGTCCGAGAGCGGTGTTACTTGGGTGCGGGTGCTGGTTCGGGTGTGGCGGCCACTTCGATCTCATAAAGCGGGTTGTTGCCGAACTTGGCCTGGCACTTGGGGCATTTCGCTTTCGCGATCCCCTTACCGTTGAGTCCGCCGATCTTTTCTTTCTTGCGGGAGTCTTCCGAGACGACCAACCCGCAATCGCCGCAGCGCCAGCCGACCGCTTTCAGCTTGAAGCTCTTGTCCGCCTGATAGTACGGGACGTTGAGCAGCTCGCGAACCGGACCTTCACTGTAGTGACACTTGAGTTCGGCGTAGGCGTCTTCGAGCGGGACTTCCGTTCCCGAGCCGAACCCGGTCAAGCCGCAGACATTGGCCAGGGCCTGGCTGAACGCGCGGAACTCGCTGAGATTGAACGAGAGATACGGCGTCGACGGATCGTCCGGCTGCTTCGGCAGTTTCACGGCGATGCGATAGGTTCCGAAGACGGGGATGTCACCGAACAGCGATTCCACATCCGGCGGCGTCGGTTGTGCGAGGCTCAACTGCCCGAGCGCATCGGCCGCAATCAGCCGATGCACGGGTGCGGGGAGACCATCGAGAGTGCCGACGGTTTTCAGGTGCTCCTGCACGGCGGTCCGAATGGTCGGCTTTTTCTTGAGGTTAGCTCCCATGAAACCGGGCGTGGTGACCAGCGAGATCATCAGCAGGCCATCGGTCGAGAAGGCGAGGTCGACTTCGACGAACTCTTTGAGCAGGCTGTCGGGCTTGATGCGGAGTTTGGTCGGATTCACAGAGTGGAGATGTGCGTCGTTCGTCCAGTTCCGCCAGCGTTCTTCCGCTGCGGGAACGGCTGCGGCCTCGGCGTTCGTCTCAGCCTTGGGTTTGGCCTTCTGCTTCATCGGAACGATGAAGACCGCGTTACACTTGGGACAGCGGCCGGTCTTGCCGCGATGCTTATCCTGCACACGGATGCGGCAACCCATGGGGCAGAAAACGACGAAACCGCCGCGGGCTTTTTCGCGGTACTGTTTCTGCGACTTGGCGACTTCTTTCTCTTCGTTCTTGGCGATGTTCAGCAGGGCATCGGCCGCCACGTTCTCGGCATGAGCCGGATCGACTTCCGGAACAGGATTGGCAGGCTCTTCCGTGAGTGGAATCGTCGCCGGTTCGGCTGCTTCGGCCTCCGTCACAGGGAGGACCGGAGGCGGAATCTCATCATCGGGCGTGGGTTGTAACCGATACCCCCCCGCGTCGGCGGCTTCGGTCGGGTGGGCTCCCATTTCGATGGAGTCGGCCAGCTCGAAATCGAAGTCGTTATCGGAAGCGCTGAGCTCGAAATCCTGATCGTCGTCGTTCGTAGTCGAGGCGACGGGTCGCGACTCATCGAGATTCAATCCCTCGATCGGGATATGCACTTCCTGAAGTTCAACCGCCATCGGAGGCCGGCCACCATGTTCGGCGACCATTTTTGCATAACTCTCGGCGATCTCATCCTGCGTGAATGTGCCGCAGCTCCAGCAACGGACGAGACCTTTTCGATAGGTCTCGCCGCAGTTGCGGCAATGTTCGAGATCCTCGGCAACGGCGGCATCGGTCGGTAAAGCTTGCGACAGCTTTCCCGCCATGGACCGGTCGAAGACATGGTGACACTGCACGCATTCTGGAGTGTCATTCAGCACCAGAGTGCCGCATTTCGGGCAGGTGGCAATCGCGATCGTCATGTCAGCTTCAACGAACGAATGACAGTGAAGTACGGTCGCCGGACAACATCGGCGCACCACGACGGACGAATCAAAATGCTCTGAAGGACGCGCAGTGACGAAACTACTGCACAAAATGAATGTATCAGACCCACGGGGGAAGAGGCACGCCGGAATCGACTCTCACGAAAAAAATCTGCTGATCGCAGCCAGCGTGACGAATCGCAAGACAAACCGGGTCGCGGCTGGCATCATGTCCCTAGCAGTCGTACCACTTTGAGGCCAAACGGCAACATGACCAGCGGCGATCCGGCTGACTCCCGACTTCCGGTGGTGCCCCCCACCTCGGCCGAGGATGTCCCGCGCGCTGTCGAACTGCTGCTGAATGCGGCGATCGACGCCCGCGCCAGCGATCTGCACCTGCGGCCAACCACTCACGGACTCGAAATCGCCTGGCGGCTCGATGGCGTCCTCTCGCGACTGGCCCTGTGGCCTGCCGCCTTTGCTGCCAACGTGGTCGCGCGACTGAAAGTTCTCGCGAAACTTCTGACCTATAAGACTGAACACCCACAGGAAGGACGACTGGACCTGGGCAAGCCCGGTCTCGAACTTCGCCTGAGCACTTTCCCGACCTTGCACGGCGAAAAAGGGGTGGTGCGGTTGTTCGTCGGTTCCGGCCGGTTTGAAACGCTCGATGAACTCGCGATGCCGAACGATCTGACCCTGCCCCTGCGGAGTCTGTTGCGGCAAACTTCGGGAGTCTTCGTGATTTCCGGCCCGGCTGGTAGCGGCAAAACAACGTCGGCGTACGCCTGCCTCCGCGAAATTCTTTCGTCTTCCGAGCAGATGCGGAGTGTGGTGACGCTGGAAGACCCGATTGAAGCCGAACTGACCGGCGCTGCACAGACGCAGGTGAATCGACCGGCTGACTTTACTTACTCGCTGGGGTTACGCTCGCTGTTGCGACAGGATCCCGATGTCATTTTCGTCGGCGAAATCCGTGATCGCGAAACGGCGGCGACCGCGTTCCAGGCTGGTCTCGCCGGGCATCTGGTCATCACCACGTTTCATGCGGGAAGTGCGGCAGAAGGGGCGGTCCGGCTGATTGATCTTGGCGTGGAACCGTACCTGCTCCGGGCAGGCTTACGTGGCGTTCTCTGCCAGCGACTGGTTCGCAAACGGTGTGAATGCCAGGCCAGTGAACCTGTCGAGCCGGTCGAGCACCGCCATGCCGGCTGCCCCCGCTGCTGGGGGACAGGTTATCGAGGGCGGCTGGTGATTGCGGAGCTCTTTCAGGTCCATTCGGTGGCCGACCTGCCGGAAGAGACCTTGCAATTATCTGCCTGGCAGGCAGCAGCCCGCCGACAGAAGATGGTCAGTCTGAACCATCGCGGTGCACAGGCGATTGCAGCCGGACTCACCACGCCTGCGGAAATTGAACGGGTGCTCGGCCAGCGAGACCCGGAATCGAACTGATTTCCACAATCAAACCAAATCCGCAAACAAACTTGGATCATCACGCGGTCATCTGACTGAATCCTCGCGGGATCGACCGCAAATTCACCAAGGGATGTGTTTTTCGTGGCAAGCGTGGACGAGCTTCGGACGTTCAACATGGAGCTGGCTGCTCTCGTCCGCGCCGGAATTCCACTCGAAGCAGGCTTGGCGACGCTGGCCCGGTCGGGGATGGGGGCGCTGTCCGATCTCGCCCTCCGCATGGAACTGCAGCTCCAGCAAGGACGCACTCTGGTCGATGCGTTGCGGATGGAGGGAGGGGCGGCGGTCACCCCGATCTACCTCGCCACCGTCGAAGCGGCCTTGCGTGCAGATCAATTACCGACCGCCTTGGTGGCCCTCACGGAATTCGGCCGAACCAGCGAAGAAATCAGTCAGCGAATCCGGTTGGCGTTGTTGTACCCCCGCATTGTAACCGGGTTCGCTTATGTCTTGTTCTGTTTCCTGGTCGGCTTCATCTTTCCGCGATACTACCGTGAACTGGTTCTGGAGTATCAGGTCGATGCCCCCTGGGTCATGGACGCGTTGTTCCTGTTTTCCCGCAACCTGCGCAGCCTGTTCGTCCCCCTTCCGCTGATCTTGATTGTGGGCGGGCTGGGACTGAAACTCTGGATCAGCGGGATCGTCGGGCGAGATTATCTGCCGCGGAGTGATCGCTGGCAGTTGTATCGTCAGGGTTTCTGGTTACCGGGTGTCCGCAAAACGTATGACGATGTCGAAGCGCGTCTCGCGTCCGGACTCTTGAGTCTGCTGGTACGGCACGAGGTTCCGCTCGCAGAAGCCTTGCGGCTTGCGGCACCGACATCGGCTTCGAAACGGCTGGCTCAGGGACTGGAATTGTGCGCGACAGCCATCCAGAGCGGAGCCGATCTGCGTGGACTCCGTTCGATCCGCGAATTGCCGACGTTGTTGCGGGAAACGCTGGTTTCACTGGCAACAACGAACCGGCTGGGCGACGGACTTGATCAGGCGGCGATCGTGTATCACCGTCGGGCCATACGCCGCAGTGAATGGTTACGGACCGTCCTACCAACGCTCGCCATCGTGGTGATCGGCGGGGGAGTGGCGCTCGTGTACTGTCTCTCCGTCGTGTTACCGATGCGCTGGATGTACCTCGACCTGTTCCTGAATTTCAGTTGAAGTCTGGTGTGAGTCCTATGGCGTCGTACCGTTACTACGCGCAAGACGAGCAAGGTCGCCCGCAGCGCGGCACGCTCACGGCCGAAACGATGGCCGCGGCGGAGGACACGCTCCGCGGTCGCGGCTGGACGGTCGTCTCGCTGGAGCTTGCGGCTACCGAAGCCACGCCGCTCATCCACTCCGACTTCGAAGACCAGCCGAAGCGACCAGCGATTGATCCACTCCTCAGTTTACGTTCGATTGCCGAAGAGCTTCCGCCGCGGGCTGGAGGACGAGCGATTCAACAGTTCGTCGAGTTGATCGAAGGGGGCAACTCCTACGATGCGGCGTTGCAGCAGGTGCGGAATGTGCTGCCCTCTCGACTGATAACCCTGGTGGAACTGGGGCTCGAACGGGGACGCCTCGACGCTTTCCTCGAGCACTACCTCGAATCGACCCGCCGGGCGACCGATGCCCGGCATCAGGTCGTGGTCTCGCTCGGTTATCCGCTGCTCATGATGCTGCTCATTCTTGGGGTCATCTATGGCCTGTTGATTGGCCTGGTTCCGATGTTCGACAATATTTTTCAGAGCCTTAATATGACCTTGCCGGGGCTGACCCTGCTGCTGCTGGGGGTTTCGCAGCTGTTACGCGGCCCAGCAGGCATCACGCTGCTCGTTCTCCTGGCCCTCAGTTGTGCTGGTTTTATCATGGCGCGACTGGCGTTCGGTCCCCGCGTGACTGAGGGCATCCTGCGGGAAATTCCAGTCCTGGGGAAATCGATTCGTCTGGCGGCCTGGGGGAATCTCAGTGAACTCCTCGCCTTGCTGGTGGAAACACGGATGCCCCTGCCTGACGCCCTGCTGGCCGCATCACGAGCCTCCGAAACCCCACGGATCACGCGGGCTGCCCGACTGATGGCCAACTGGCAGTCCGCAGGAACGACCCATCCCACGATCGAACAAACACGATTTGCTGGCTGGCCGGAAGAACTCGGCGATGTCTTTCGCTGGGCCACTCGGCCAGGCGATCTGGTGACTGCACTCCGGGCTGCAGCCGAAATCTTCATCGCCCGCAGCCGTGTGAACGCCACCTTGTCCACCTGGATTTTCGAGCCGCTGATTCTGGTCGTTCTGGTGTCGACGGTTGGCCTGGTGGTCATCGGGCTGATGATGCCGCTGATCAAACTCCTCAATGATTTAGCATGACCCCCATCCCAGTCACTTCGCAAAGTCGATTGGATCAGGTTCGCGAGATCCGGAATTCCCTGTAAAGAAGCCTGGCCGTGACAGAGTTCCTCGTCACCCTCTGTGTTGGATGTGTCCTGCTGGGAGTCGCGGGGGGGTGTTGGTACCTGTCCCGACAACTTGATCCGAATGCCATCGGCACGCCCAGTGGCCAGCCGCTCGGGGTGATTCGCGGGCTGATCGGCGGACTGGTCTGGTTTGGTCTGTTGCCGCAGTTCATGGCTGTCAGCCTCTTACTGCTGCCCGATCACCTGAATGCGCCGCAACCGTTTTCAGAATTTCTAGGATTCATCACGGGGGCGGCGATCTTCGTCGAGTTGATCCTATTCGTCCGCGTGACCGGGCGATTGATCTTCTGGACAGAAGCGACCTCCCGAACCCGCCTGCTGATGCAGGTGGGAGTGGTCGTCTGTCTGGCGTTGGCGACTTGTGCGTATGCCGTGGCGCATACACTCTCGTTTGCAGTGTGGGATCCCATGCCGACACTGTTGTGGATGTTAGTGACCACAGCCGGCGCTGGCGTTTCGCTGCTCGGGATCTGGTTTGCAGAACGCCAGGTGACGGGAACGCGGTCGTCACTGCCTCGCGGCTTACTCACGGTGAGTGGCTGGGGCGCGCTCGCCATCGGGCTGATCTTCGTGTGGTGGATTTCCATTCCGCTCGCCTTGCTGGCCACCGTCATCTTCATCAGTACGATTGCGATGCACGCCCGCGCCCGGGAATTAATGAGCCTGTGGGCCCTCTCGGTTGCGGCCCGGTCCCAGGACGAGCTCTCCGTTCAGCTGGCCCGCTTCACGAACGACAGTCGCAGTGCCCGTCGCGGACCGTTGCGGCGGCTGGCGCTCCGTCTTGCCGAGGGTGAACCGCTCGGCTTTCTGTTGCCGAACGCGCGCGTCTTGCCGGCCACTGCTCAGATGCAGGTCCAGGCAGGACTCGATGCGGGTCACCTCGCTGAAGCCCTCACAGAAGCCGCTGCGCGCGAGACCGCGCGCTTCTCATCCGATCAGCGGATTGTGCGACCCTACACGCTGGCGTACCTCGCGTCGGTAGGGATGGTGACGATCTTCATCGTCGGTTTCCTGATGTATTACATCATCCCGAAGTTCAAGAAGATCTTCGAAGATTTCGACACCGCGCTCCCCGAGATGACCGTCAGTCTGATCTCGATGTCCGATGCCGTTGTCAATTACTGGTACATCTTCGCACTCCCGCTTGGGCCGTGCGTCTGGCTCGCCTTCGCCACCGATTGGATGGCGGAACGTCACGGTTATCGCCAAAGTTTCGGCAAGCTGATCGGGACGTTCATCCCTCGCCTGTTTCTCCCGGATGTGCTCCGCGGACTGAGCTGGGGAGTGCGTGGAGAACAACTGCTCCACAAGACCTTGCAGGCGATGGCCGACGCTGCACCGAATATCGAACTGGATCGACGTCTGCGGATGGCGGCCACCCAGCTCGAAGCGGGACAGCCGCTCGGTTCCACGCTCTACGGAATGGGGTTGCTCACGGCCCCTGAAGTCGAGTTTCTGGAACGAGCGGAAGAGCTGGGGAATCTGCCGTGGATGCTGGAAACACTCGCCGAGTCAAACGAACGTCGCTGGGAGGCCCGCTTCGTGCGAGTGTCGGTCTGGTTACAACCGATCGCGACGCTGATGCTCGGACTCATTGTGGGTTTCATCGCCATTGCCCTGTTTATGCCGCTGCTGAAATTGATTAACGACCTGAGTTAATCCCGAAGTTTCTGGTTTCGCATTATTGGAAGTTGCTTTTCAGAGTCTGCCTCATGGTTCGTTGCCTGTCAGTTCCTGACCGATTTCAGTCTGTCGCGAGTCCGCGACGAGGCGGCTTTACGCTCGTCGAACTGATGCTCGCGCTGTCGTTACTGGGCCTCTTTTTCGCCGTCTTCACGCCGCTGTTGATGAGCGTGGCCCGTGAACGGCGCGAATCAGCCCGTGAGCAGGTCGCCTGGCAACAGGCACAGAACCTGCTCGAAGAACTGACGCATCGGCCCTGGAACGATGTCACTTCGACAGCCGAGCTGCCACCGTTGACGACGGCGGAAATGGCGTTTCTGCCCGGCTATCAGCAGCAACTGGTCGTGACGGAGATTCCCGGCCCGCCGCAGTGCAAACGGGTAACCGTCTCCGTTTCCTGGAAGATCCGGAGCGATGCCGCGACCGCACGCGTGCTGACACTTTCCGGGTGGGTCTGGCCCGATCAGGAGTCCCGACCATGACGACTCGACAGAACCACCGTGCCGGGAAATCGCTGATCGAACTGATGGTGGTCATGGCGATCCTCAGCACGGCGATGCTGATGATCGGGACGGTTTTGCACGGACTCTCGCGGGCCAACCATGCGGTCGTCACCGATGTCCGCTGGCAGCGGGCGCTCGTGGAGCTTTCCGAGCAGTTCCGTCGTGATGCCCATCTCGCATCGACGGCCAGGATCGCGCCGGACGGGACTGCCGTGACTTTCCAGCTCGCGACGACAACCGTCGAGTATCGCAGCCAGGCATCGCATCTCCTGCGGACCGTGACGGGGACCCCAGGGAGACCACCTCAGGACTGGCCGACGCCGGACGCGCTGTTCGTCACCACGACGATTGCCCAGCGACCGGGCGTTGAGTTGCAGGTTCCGTATGCGGGAGCCAACTTGACCCAAACGCAGGAGCGTCATGCTGCACCCGTGCGGGTGACGATCCGTGCGGTCCTGGCGACTGGAGGGACCCCATGACACGACAGCCTCTCTGCAGGCGGCACGGTGGTGCCGTCCTGGTCGTTGTGCTCTCCATCTCAGCCGCGATGATCATCGGGGTCTCGCTGGTGCAACTGGTGCTGATGCAGATGCAGCAGTCGCGCCACGATCGCGATCGGTCTCAAGCGACCTGGCTGGCGGAAGCGGGACTCGATCGTCTCCGCCGGCAGGTTTCGATCAGTCCCGACTACACCGGAGAAACCTGGCAGCCGGAAGTCCCCGGTGCTCATCGATCCCGTTTGGGTTCGGTCCGCATCTCCCCGACTGCCCCGGGACAATGGGACGTTGTCGCCGATTACCCCGCGGAGTTACCGGACCGTGTCCGTGTGCGACGGACATGGTCCGTCCCCGCGACCGCACTCACCTCGACCGAAGGAATCGTTCCATGACCGTACGTCCCGTATCCCGTCAACGCTCCGGCTTTACCTTAATCGAACTGCTGGTCGTGATTGCGATCATCGCGATTCTCATCGCCCTGCTGCTGCCCGCCGTACAGCAGGCGCGCGAAGCCGCCCGACGGACGCAGTGTAAAAACAACATCATGAATGTCGGACTCGCACTGCATAATTACATGATGGCCCACGAGACACTCCCTTCCGGCTGCGTCAACGAAACCGGCCCGATTGGAGCGATCCCGAATGGGTACCACATGGGCTGGGCGACGCAGATCCTCCCGTTCCTCGAACAGCCGAATGCCTATCGCAAAATCGACTTCAACCAGTCGGTCTACGCCCTCGCGAACAAGCCCGTACGGGGCTATCAACTCAACGTCTTCCTCTGCCCGTCCGATGCCAGTACCCAAGTTCGACAGAGCATCATTGATGACGAAGTGACCCTCGTCGCCATCATGAATTACAAGGGGGTGCATCATTCTGCGGAAGCGCCGATCGATCTCGATCAGGATGGTGTCCTCTTTCTGAACAGCTCGATTGGCTACGAAGACCTCACCGACGGCAGCACCAATACGCTCTTCGTCGGCGAGTCTCTCGGACGAATCGACAATGCACTAGGCTGGATGTCGGGAACGCGTTCTTCCCTCCGCAACGCCGGGGCAGGGATCAACCAACTGAAAACGCCGGCCGGAGTCAATCCCTGGTCCTACAACTCGGAGCTCAAAGAAACCGATGACCCGCTGGCCGTGGGCAGCTTCAGCAGCCCGCATGTTGGTGGGGCCCACTTCCTGCTGGGCGATGGCAGCGTCCGCTTCCTCTCAGAAAACATCCGCGCCCAAACATTCTCCCACCTCGCAAACCGCCACGATGGCGAACTGCTCGAAGAGTTTTAATCGGACGCCCACCCCCGGCTGTGGGTGGGTCCGAAGATCTCCCACCCCTGGCAAGGGGTGGGCGTCAGCAACACTCATCTGTCACGCAGTTTGCGCTGACGCTTTGATCGTGTCGGATCGAAAACTGTCAGATCGGCGTCTTTCTGACGTACACCACGGAAAACGGCCACACACTGATCGATCGAAAGTTGTCCCTGCCGCAAGCGTGGATCGACGATCGAGAGCTCTGCCGCGCTGCGCACATACCCGGCGAAATGGATCGCCGCCGATGAAGTCGATGGCTCGGACGGCAGTTCCGCCGATATTGCGAACCATCCGGGCTGGGGAAGCCCGACTTCGCATGGGATTTAGCAAAGAATCTGAACGATATCCGCCGGGAAGCAGAGCAGGAGGGATTCGATTCCAGTCCCGGGCACTTTTCGCCTTGTCCAGAGTGTTCGAACTGTCGGGTGTGGTCGCAACCTGGCAAGGCCCACCCGCTCGATGACTCCGGCAGGTGACCACGTCAAACGCTATTCACCCGCAAGTTCGGATGGCTTCACTCCGAGCTTGGCCCCTTTGAACTTGAAGGGGAGCGGCTCGTACTTGCCGACGATGTCGACCTTCGACTTCGCAGGGATCTGGCCTTCCATTCCGAGGGCCCAGTAGCAACCGTTGACGATCATCCGCCGCGTCCCTTCGGTCAGGAGATCGGTCGACGATCCCATGGTGGTGGTGAAGGACCGCCCCTTTTTCCCGTCGGCCGCGGTGTAAGACTTCGTCCACGCGACCGGCATCATCGGGTCGTTCTTGGCCCCTTCCAGCACGTCGCCATCGATTTTCATCCCTTTCAGAATCGCTCCGAGGACGATCGGCTGGCTGTCTCCCGGTAAGGGGAGGCGCACGCCGTAGACATCGGTCGGTCCCCAGATTTCGTTCGGCCCGATCCCCTTGAGAATCGGGTGCTGCTCCTGACCGGGAGCGGGAATGCCGCGGGTGCTCTGGCTGCCGTGAGCCCCGTGATGGCTGATCCACGTTTCGCCGAGCACCTGGCGACCGAAGCCCTGCTCGTAGCCCTCGACCTTGCTCTGCCAGTGATACTTGCTGAACTTTGAGTTGCCGGAAATGTTGAAGGCGTGCGTCGCCGTCCGGAGGCCGACGACCGGCTTCCCTTTCTGCAGATACGCATCGATGTGCTGCATCTGGTCGTCCGGCAGGTTACGGAACCGCGTGGCGATGACCATCAGGTCGGCCGTGTCGAGGGCTTCCAGACCGGGGATGTTGTTGTTCGTGTCGGGGTTGATCGTGCCGGTGGCCGGGTCGATGGCAAAGAGGACTATGCAATCGAAACCGTGGTGTTTGGCGAGAATCTTGGCGAGTTGCGGCAGGGCTTCTTCCGAGCGGTACTCTTCATCACCACTCACCAGGACGACATGCTTCCCCTTGCCGGGACCGTCACCGCTCCCTTTCACGGTGAGCCAGAGATCGGCAGCAGAAGCCGCCGTCGCCGAGAGCGCGACACAGACCATAGAGATCCAGGAAAAACGGGAGGTCAGCAACATCAGCAGGTTCCTCATCGGTACAGATCCGTCATAGCCCGTTGCGCAAGCAACGGCCGTCAGATCGTGTGGTTTCTCTTGTCGGGTGGGCTGTGCCCACCGACTGTTGAATCGACGCTGTCCTATCAAAGTCGGTGGGCACAGCCCACCCTACAAAATGCTTCAACTGCCGCGGAAAACATTGGGCAGCCCGCTCGGCAGCGGGGCTTGTTCGGGGATCAGGTCAATCAGCCGCTTCACGATCGCATCCGGAGTGATGCCATCCGCTTCGGCATTGAAGTTCAACACCAGCCGATGCCGCAACACCGGTGCTGCGACCGTGCGAATGTCTTCCGCATTCACATAGCTGCGGCCCTGCAACAGGGCACGGGCCTTGCCGGCGAGGATCAGGTTCTGACTGGCGCGCGGACCGGCCCCCCAGCTCACATATTTCTGGATGAAGTCGGGTGCCTGTGGCGTTTTCCGTGTGAGTCGCGCGAATTGCAACGCGTAGCGGACAACTTCATCTGCGACCGGTACCCGCCGGACCACTCCCTGCAGCGACTGCCACTCGGCACACGTGAGGACCCGCTCAATCGTCGGCCGGGTACCCAGCGTCGTCTGCCGCACAATCTGGAACTCTTCGTCTTCGGTCGGATAGTCGACCAGAATCTCGAAGAGGAACCGATCGAGTTGGGCTTCCGGGAGGGGATACGTCCCTTCCTGTTCGATCGGGTTCTGTGTCGCGAGGACGAAGAAGGGATCGGGAAGGGCGTGACGCTGGCCACCGACGGTGACCTGTCGTTCCTGCATCGCCTCGAGGAGGGCAGCTTGTGTTTTCGGTGGGGTCCGGTTGATTTCATCCGCGAGGACCACGTTCGCGAAGATCGGTCCCTGCAGGAACCGGAAGGCCCGCGCACCGGTCGATTTATCTTCCTGAATGACTTCCGTTCCAGTGATGTCGGCGGGCATGAGATCGGGAGTGAACTGCACGCGGTTGAACGTCAGTTCGAGAGTCTCCGCGAGCGTGCGGACCATCAGCGTTTTTGCGAGACCGGGGACGCCGACCAGCAGTGCATGCCCCCCGGCCAGCATCGCGATCAGGAGTTCCTCGACGACAGCCCGCTGTCCGACGATCACCTGACCGAGTTGGGCCGTCACCCGTTCATACGCAGCCCCGAGCCGGACTACTGCGGCTCGATCGGTTTCGGTCTCGGTGGCGGGCGGTGCTGCAGTCACGCGATCGACTCCGGCGAACAGGGGAAGCGAAGGAACGAACTGGCATGATCGTCCCTGCCGGGAAGAGTTGTCAAACCCGCGGGACTTTGGTCCCGCACGGGGGACATGGATTTTCCCCAATCTGTGGGATAGCCTCTGCGGATTCACTGCAAGTAGTTGTCCTGAGTCGCTGGAAAGTTTCTCCCATGCCGCGCGTCCTCTGCACGTCGTTGAATGCCCCGGTTGGACCCCATGTCGATCTGCTCACGGCGGCCGGTTATGAAGTCGTCAGCCCGCCCGATTACCAGGCGCTGGCCCGGCCGGAAGTGCTGATCGAACAGGCCCGCGGCTGCTGCGGGGTCGTGGCGGGATCGGAACCGTGGCCGCGGGCAGTGCTCGAAGCTCTGCCGGAGCTGCGGGTCCTCGCGCGAACCGGAGTCGGTTACGACGCGATCGACATGGCCGCGTGTGATGACCTGCGGATCGTGGTCGCCACCACCCCGGGGGTCAATCATCACGCCGTCGCGGAACACACACTGGCGCTGTTGTACGGCGTGGCGCGAGGCTTTCCGTCGCGCGATCAGTTCGTCCGGGCGGCGGCATGGAAGCGGTTCTCAACACCCCGGGTGATGGGCTGTACGCTCGGCATCGTCGGTCTGGGCCGCATCGGCCGGGCGGTCGCCACGCGAGCCGCCGGGCTGGGACTCAAGCTGCTGGCATACGATCCGTACCCGCCGAGTGAATTCGCCGAGCAATGGTCGGTGACGATGACCTCACTCGATGAGCTGTTCGCCCAGTCCGATTACGTGACGCTGCATCTGCCGGTGACTGCCGAGACGAAGCATCTCATCAACCGGCAGACGCTGGCGAAGATGAAAGCGGGAGCGGTGCTGATCAACACCGCCCGCGGAGCGCTGGTCGATGAGGTGGCACTGGTGGAAGCCCTGCAGTCAGGGAAGCTCCGCGGGGCGGGACTTGATGTCTTCGAGGTCGAACCGCTCCCGGCGTCCAGCCCGCTCTTGAAACTCGACAACGTGTTATTGAGCGGTCACCTCGCGGGACTCGATGACGAGTCGCAGCACGGCACGCTGACGATGTCGGCGGATACGATCCTGCAACTGGCCAATGGGCAATGGCCAACCGAACGGATCCGCAATCTCGCGGGCGTTCGTGACTGGACCTGGGCCAGTCGATGAGGAACTCACTCCTCATCCTGAGCGATTTTCGAATGGAAGACTGGTCCCGTCGGGAAAGGAAAACCTCGTCACAGCAGCGGTGCTGACAAGCCCGCGGCGGCTGCCACGAGATTCGATGAGGGTTGTATCGCGTGTGCCAGGGGTGATTCAAAGGGTGATTTCGTGAGCGGTGGTACGACTCACGCGGCCGCAGCGTGGACAACTGGCGAAGGTTCAGACTGCGTTCCTGATCGGCCTCGCCCACCTGACGTTGACTCGCCACGTGCTCACCCGCCTGGCCGCTTCAGCCCGAAAGCAGAAATGGATTCTGCTCCCGCGCTGCCAGGAACGACTCGCCACTCCGTCTGCCACGATCAGATCCAGGCCCTCATCAACTGGATCCGCTCTGCCACCACCAGAAACCACCTCACTCACCGCTCTGTGAAAAGACGCTCAGGTTGAGTTGTTGAGGACGGAGCGCGTGCTCCAACGACCACTCTGCCACCCTACGTTCTCAGAAGATCAAGTCGAAGCCGGAGCTTGCGCTCTGGGCGATCGAGGAGGATTTGATTCGGCGCGCCGGTTGCTATTCTGAGGTGTTGCTGTTCGTTTCGACTGCCGTTTTGGCGGATTTTCGCGTTTTGGGAGCCGTTTGCCATGTCAGCCCCGCAGGAATTTACGTTTCAGGCCGAGATCGCTCAACTCCTGCACATTCTCGCCCATTCGCTCTATCAGAACCGTGAAATCGCGCTCCGCGAACTCGTGTCGAATGCGTCCGATGCGCTCAACAAACTGCGGCACGTCCAACTGACCGAAGCCGAATACCGCGACGAAGTCCCCCTTGTCGTGACGCTGATCCCCGACAAGGAGCATCGGACGCTCACGATTCAGGACAACGGCATCGGTCTGACGCGCGAGGAACTCATTCAGAACCTCGGCACCATCGCCCATAGCGGATCGAAAGCGTTTCTCACGCAGCTCGCGGGTCAGGCCCAGGGCGACCTGTCACTCATCGGACAGTTCGGCGTTGGCTTCTATTCCGCGTTCATGCTCGCTGACCGCGTGGAAGTCATCACCCGGTCTTACAAAGAGACGACGGGCTGGAAGTGGGAATCGGACGGCAGCGGCCGCTTCAGCATCGACGCGGTCGAAGGCGACGTTCCCCGTGGTGCACAAATTCGGCTGCACCTCAAAGCGAATGAGAAGGACAAGCCGAGCTTCGATGACTTCCTCGAACCGTTCCGGTTGAAGGAGATCATCCGCCGGTATTCGACGTTCATTCCGCATCCGGTGGAACTCGAAGGCCAGAAGCTCAACGATCAGTCGCCTATCTGGGTGGAACCGAAGTCGCAGGTCACGCAGGAACAATACGACGGGTTCTATCAGTGGCTGTCGCATCGCAGCACCGAGAAGCCGCTGTGGCATCTGCATCTGAGTGCTGATTCGCCGTTGCAGTTCCAGTCGATCCTGTACTGCCCCGCGACCAACTTCGAGTTGCTCGGCTTCGGGCGCATGGAGCACGGCCTGCATCTCTGTGCCAAGCGGATCCTCGTCGCCTCGGACAGCAAGGACCTGCTCCCGGAATATCTGCACTTCCTGTACGGTCTGGTCGACTCGGCCGATCTGCCGCTGAACGTCTCACGGGAAACGCTGCAGGATCATCAACTGATTCCCCGGTTGCGACGGGTCCTCACGAAGAAGGTCCTCGATCATCTCGCGAGCCTCGCGGACGAGCAGCCGGTGCAGTACCGGACGTTCTACGAGCAGTTCGGCAGCATCCTGCGGACCGGCATCAGCAGTGATTACGACAACCGCGAGAAGATCGCGGGGCTGCTCCGCTTCCACAGCACGTACGGCGACGACCGCACCGCCCACGTCTCGCTGGACGATTACCTCAAGCGGGCCGCAGAGGGACAGGAGCAGATTTACTATCTGACCGGAGTCCACGCGGAAGGCTTGGCGGGTCATCCGCGCTTAGCACCGTTTCGCAAGCGGAATCTGGAAGTCCTGCTGCTCACCGACCCGGTTGATGAGTTCGCGCTGGCCCAGCTGCAGCAGTACAAAGACAAATCGCTCGTCTCGATCGACTCGGTCGATGTGAAGTTCCCGTCCTCGACCGACCCAACCAACGAGCCAGCCCACACGGCTCCTGCGCAGTTCCCGCGGGTCGTGGAACTCTTCCGGTCAGCCCTGGGTGAGTTGATTGTCGATGTGAAAGAGTCGCACGCGATCGGCGATGCCCCGTGTGCGCTGGTCAATCCGGAAGGGGGTTACAGCCGGTTGCTGCAACAGGTCATGCGACAGCAGATGAAGGATATGAAGCCGTCGCAACCGTTACTGGAAGTGAACCCGCAAGCTGCGTTGATCCAGCGGCTGTGTGAACTGACGGTCAATCCCGCGAATGATGAGTTCGTGCAGGACTGTGGTCGTCAGCTCTTCGCGAATGCCCAGTTGCTCGATGGATTGAATCCCGACCCGCAAGCCACGGCCGCCCGGATGCAGCGGTTTCTGGAAGAGCTTGCGCAAACGAAGACGACGATCATTACCTGATCGTCGTCTCGGGGTGAATGGTTTGTGGAGCGCGCGGCCCCCCGTCATTAACGGGGGGCTCAATGGTGTTATTGACCTTTTCCGAACGCTTTGCCGCCCGCGTTTCCACCGGCGTTCCCGAACGCATTCCCACCGGCGTTGCCTCCCGCAAAGCCACCAGCGCCGGCGTTGCCCCCGGCGTTCGCGCCGCCGAAGGCATTCCCGATCCCGAGGTTGAGTCCGCCGTTCGCTCCGAGGCCACCGAGCGGCAGTCCACCAGGGAACGCGCCCTGCGCTTGTTGCAGCATCCGCTGATACTCGGCGGGATCGTTGGTTTTCATTTCTCGACCGTTAATGTTGATCGAGCCACTGAAGGCAGAGTTCGACACTCCCTGGCCAATGTTGATCGACTGGCCACCGTTCAAGGCCTGTCCGCCATTCGGATTGAATTGCCCAATCTGTCCCAGTCCACCGAACGGCAGCCCCACTTGGTTCTGTTGCATCAACCGCTGGAACTCCGCAGGATCGTTTGTCTTGACCTCCCGGCCATTGATGTTGATCACGCCCTGAAAGGTCGAATTCTTTACGCTGTTGCCACCAGCATTCGCCATTCCTCCAGCGTTGCCGATCGCGATCGCTTTCCCCTGCGCATTGCCTCCGGCTTGCGCGTTGCCACCGATTGCCTGGACCAGGGCGGGTTTCGATGACTTTTTTCCGGCCGTCTTCGCATTCGCCGGGGCATGCGGTTTCCCCTTGGTTGGCTTCACCTTCCCTGGACTGCCCTCGGGGGCCGTGGTCTGAACCGGGTTCTGTACCTGGGCGACAATCGGTGGTTCCGCGGCATTGGATTGAGCAATCATGGGCCACAGGCCTAAGCCGCCGAGTAACGCGACAGAAAGACTTGCAGCAGTCCAGCTTTGAATCGTGTTCCAGCGAGACATTGTTCCCACCTTTCGTGATAACGCCCGGCTTGTCGCCGACAATTCTGCAGTCTGACTGTGTAACTTGCCCTCGGCCCAGGTGCCAGCCGCCTGCGAAAACTGACTCAGGCGTTCTGCGCCGTACCCATTCGTTGGTTGCGCTTCGATGGCGTTCCAGACGACACCGAAGAGCGGAACCAGCAATCCCCGACGACGGAAGCGGGTTCGGAGCGAATCCAGCCCACCTTCCACCCGTCGCCGCAGCGTCGACTTGGAAACTCCCAACCGCGCTGCCGCCTGGTCCTGCGTCATCCCCTGCAGATAACAAAGGACGATTGCCTCCCGCGCCGTTCGACTCAATCGTTCCAGTTCTTCATCCAGGCAACCGAGGAGCATCGTCAACGGTGTCTCAGTCGTTCTTGGCTCACTGAGGAATTCTCGTCGCTGCGCCCGAACCCGTGATCTCCGCAGCTGCAGGGCCGCATTCGTCGCGACAGTCTGCAGCCACGGGGCCAGTGGGTTGTTGCACTGCCCCAGGGCTGCAGCTTGTCGCGCCAGGGCTAGGAACGTCGCTTGAAAGGCGTCATCTGCCAGATGGTCATCGCGCAAGACTCGCCGGGCAGCCAATCGCACCAGCCGCTCGTATCGGTGCACCAGCGTGGCGAACACCGCCTCGTCGCGCGTCGTCGCAAAGTGTTTCAGTAGTTCGTGATCGGATGCCTCAGCCAAGTCTGGCTCCTCTCTCCACCAGAATTCATGCCGCCGCCGCGGCCGATTGTTCACAAATACGCTCACCTCGGGAGAGAATTCAACAAAAGGTATGCATTCGACCTTGGGATCAGCGGAAAAATCTACCGATCCGTTTTCCTTCGGGGACGCGGCCAGAAGAGCACTCCTGTCTTCAGTTTGCTGCTGTTGCCGGGGGAGGGGGAACGTTACGATTTGTGGAGACATCTCTCCCTGTTCGGGCAACATTGAGGCTGCAACATGACCGGCGGTTCTACTTCTGGTGATGATCGATCTGCCTGGGAACACGATTCGACCGCTGCGGATTTATCGAAGTCCGACCCGGAGACCTATGCCATTCCCGGTGGGTTATCCGGCTGGACCCCCGGCAGTTTGCCGGTCCCCCGTTCCGATGGGACGTTTCAGCGGCCGGTCGTGGCTCGTGAAGTGGATGAAGCAGCGCGGCCAGCAAAACCCGCGCGGAAGGCTGCCAGCGAGCCGCGGTCCGAATGGCTCGTGATGACCGGGTTCAATGCCCTCGTCTTCATTGGCAGTATCTGCGTGATGACGCTGGAACTGACGGCGTCACGACTCATCGCCAAACATGTGGGGAGCTCGCTTTACACGTGGACCTCGGTGATTGGCGTGGTGCTGGCGGGGATCACGATCGGTAACTATCTCGGCGGGTGGCTTGCTGACCGGTTCGATCGCGCGCGGACCCTCTCGTGGATGTTCCTGGCTGCGAGTCTGTCGTGTGCCGGGGTCTTGTGGCTCGATCAGATCATCACCGGGTGGCCGCGTCCGGAAGTGGTGAGCTGGCCGATGTGGATTCTCTGCCTGGTGGCGATGATGTTCCTCACACCCGCGGTGCTGCTGGGGACCACGTCACCACTGGTCGCGAGCATGGCGCTGGCGCGGAGTTCACGTCTGGGGCAAACGGTCGGAAATGTCTATGCGTGGGGGGCCTTCGGTTCGATCGTGGGGACGTTTCTCACCGGGTTCTATCTGATCGATGTCTGGGGAACGCGGTCGATCGTGGGCCTGACGTCGGGCGTGCTGGCAGCTCTCGCGGTTGCGGTCGCTGGTGGTCGGGGCATCTTTCGGGCCGCTGTGGTCTGTGGGTGGATGCAACTCCTCGGAGTCCTCTGCATCGCAGCGACGATTACACGTCCGTCGGGTGTCGCCTGCGGTGGAATCGTGGCCCAGTCCTGGACGTGGACGATGACTCAAGCCGACGCCACCAACAGCCGGATTCGCTGGGAACAGTATGGCGGCTCGCTGGGTGAGAAACTGCAGGAACTCGGCGGACTGCTGCATCTGCGGGACGACAAACCGGGCCTGTTCTACGATGAAAGCAGTTACTCGTATCTCCACGTTGGCGACGACTACCTCGAAGGCTCACCGGTCAAGTACCTGCGGCTCGATAAGCTGATTCACGCGTACTACAACCCCGACGAACCGACGAAGCTGCATTACGAATATGAGCAGGTTTACGCGGCGGTGACGAAGGCGTCCGCCCCGCGACCGGAAGCCGATGCATCGGTCACGCTGTCCGATTTTCCGGGGCGGGCAGCGTTACTGGAAGAATTGCCGGAAGGCGTGACGTGGGAAGCCTCGAGCCAACGCTTGTGGGTGCATGAACCGACACCCGAGTTGCTCGATACACTACGCGGCCGCAGTCCCAGCGCGAGTTACTGGAAGGCCGTCGAGACTCTGCATCACGAAACGACCAAGCCCCGTTGGGGGGGCTTTTCGACCGCCAGCCTGTCAGCTCTGCCCGACGGCGTGACCATCCCCGAAGATGTTTTTCGATCGTTCCGCTTCGATCCACATCTGGAAGTCCTCTCCGCATACGATGCGATCTCGACCGAGCGCCGCGATCAATTGATCGCTCTCAGTCCACAGGCTCCGTGGTATCAGGCGATCGAGTCGTTACGGAACCGTTCCGTTCCGTTAAGCGCCCTGTTCCTCGGCGGTGGCGGCTACATCTTTCCCCGCTGGTTTCTCGTCGAGTTTCCGCATGCTCAGCACGTCGATGTGGCCGAACTCGACCCGGCCGTGCATGCCATCGTGCAACAGGAACTCGGCCTGACTCCAGCCGACGAAGAACGGATCAAAACAACGATCGGTGACGCCCGCAACTTCATCGACGACCGCCTGCGGGCAAACGACCGGCTGAAAGCCACGAAGCAGGAACCGGTCCTCTATGACTACATCTACGGCGACGCCTTCAACGACTTCAGCGTCCCGTGGCATCTCACCACGGTCGAGTTCAATCAGAAGGTCGCGTCATTACTGACATCGCAGGGGGTCTTCCAGGCGAACATCATCGACATGTACCCGCGGACGACGGCCCCTGATCGAGTCAGGGGCCACGCCTCCATCGGGTATGACGCGGACTTCCCAGCCCATCTGCTCGAGCAACCGGCGAATGGAAGATTGCCGAAGTTATTGCCCAAGTGCGCTCCGCTGGTGGTCGAAACCGGCAGTCTCGAACGCTATCAATTGAGCGCGCAGGCCGTCATCACTCCGTCGCGGCTCGCCCGTCTGCAGGCACTCGCTCCCGAACATCCCGCCTGGCAGTCGGCCGTCCGTCAGCTCTCGGACAAGACCCTGACTTTGAAGCCGGCTGAGGGCGAACTCCCCAAAGCACTGGAACCGTCTCACCACCTGCTCGGTGGCTGGGAACCGTGTGAAGCCCCGTTCCGTGGTGTCGAGGTGCAGCTCGCGGAGGACAACGGCTGGATCCTCGGCTTTCGCGGGACCGTGACACCGGAACTGGAAGCCCGGCTGCTGGCACTCAAACCGCAGGACACACGCTGGACGTCCTTGATTACGGATGCGGCCCACCGCAGCCGGAAGCTTGGTCCCGGCGCGTTTCTCGGCCGCTACGTGAAGACGCTCGCCTCGATCTATCCCTGCGTGTACATCTTCAGCACGGCACAGGAAGACCCGACGAATGACCGCGACACCTTCGTCGCTGTCTGCTCGTGGCGACCGCTCGATCTCGATCGACTCGGCCAGACCGGATACTGGACGAGCAAGCCATTCGCTGCCGTCCTTCGGCGTGATGGTCAGACCGAACCCGAACTGATCGGACAGATGGAAGTCCTGCTGGCAGCCGCCCGCGGCCCGATTCTGACCGACGACTTCGCCCCGGTCGAGAACCTGATGCTGCCGGTTTTCAGCCGCCAGGATGATTGAAGCAACCCAAACTAGCCTTCACGCTCCGCGTGATGGGCGGAAGTGGAAGACCGCGTCAATTGTTCCTGCTCACGGGGTGAAGCCGACCACGGGCATGCTCCACGCGTGTTGCGGGCTCCGCTCATCACGCGGAGCGTGATGGCGACTCTCAAAGACAGCGATCCCTGGGCGTCTATGGAGGGACGATTACTCGGCGTTTTCTTTGAGTTCGTCCAGCTTGGCGACGATGGCTTTGATCATCTGCGGCAGGCCCTTGCCGGTGACGGCAGAGACCAGCATCACCGGCTTGCCGGTCGTTTCGACGAGCAGTTCCATCGTCGCTTCGGCGTCATGCAACTCGGCCTTGGTGACGACAATCAGCTCGGGACGTGCCGCCAGTTCTTCGTCATACAGCCGCAGTTCTTCGCGAATGTGCAGATAGTTGTCGACCGGGTTGGTCTGATCGTCGGGCATCGGCTCGACGAGATGCACGAGCATCTTGCAGCGTTCGACATGCCGAAGGAATTCATGACCCAGTCCGATCCCCGCGTGGGCCCCTTCGATCAGCCCCGGGATATCGGCGAGGACGAACTCGCGATCGTAACCGACACGGACCATCCCGAGATTCGGGGTCTTCGTGGTGAAGGGATAGTTCGCGATCTCGGGTGTGGCCCGCGAGAGTCGACTGAGCATCGTCGACTTGCCGGCGTTCGGTTTGCCGATCAACCCGACATCGGCAATGACCTTCAATTCGAGGGTCACTTCCCGTCGTTCGCCCGGTTCCCCGGGGGTGAAATCACGCGGAGCGCGATTGGTCGATGAAACGAATCGGGCATTCCCGCGACCGCCGCTCCCCCCTTTGGCCACGGTGACTCGATCGCCATGCTCGACCAGATCTTTCAGAATGAAGTTCCGCTGACTGTCGCGCAGGATGGTCCCCGGTGGCACTCGAATCAGCAGGTCTTCGCCCGCAGAGCCGGTTTTCAGCGAGCCATCCCCCTGGCGACCGTTGTCGGCGAACCAGTCACGGATACCGACGAGGTGCACGAGGCTGTTGACGTTTTCGTCGGCTTCCAGAATGACGTGTCCGCCCCGGCCGCCGTCACCTCCATCGGGACCGCCACGGGGAACGTGAGCTTCGCGACGGAAACTGCAACAGCCGTCTCCGCCATCGCCTCCTTTGCAGACGATGGACACCTGATCGACAAACATTCCGCTCTGTTCCTACCGGACCGCCCAGATTCAGGCGCGACCGACCGAGTCGAGCGCCGAACCGGCTAGTCTAACAGGCCCATCGACGTTGAGCCATGATGTCGATTTCGGATGTCTGCGGGCACATTGGATCATGGTTCTTCACCGCCACATGAAGGATGAACCAGGCGCTGGCGCTTCTGGCTGGGAGGGAGGCGATTCACTCGGCAGCCTTTCGCGCGCCATCCATAACCTGTACGCTAAGGCACCAATAATTCACGGTGAGTCTTGTCCGTCGGGAGTGCGGGCGTCGATGACGATCTCGTTTGAATGTCCGCACTGCAACCGCGGTTTGAAAGCCAAAGAGACACTGACCGGGAAGCGCGTCCGCTGTCCGCAATGCCAGCAGCCAGTCGAAGTTCCCGCTCCCGCGTCGACCCAGGAAGAACCAGAGGACGACTGGCTCCGCGATCCGGATCAGCCCGCAACCGGTACATCGACAGCGTCTGAGGATGAGATCAAGTCCGATGCGGAGTCGAGTTCCTCCGCGGAAGAGTTCCCCGACCTGTCCGAGTTCTTGCCGAACAGAAAGCAGGCCACGACCGACGACGAGGGACTCCCGCTGCTCCCGTCCGTCCGGACCAAACGCAAGTCGACTGCCACCGGAGAAGGGGGCTTTGTCCGTCCGATCGGTGCAGGACAGGAAGAGCGTTCTGTCCGCACACGATCCGCTCCGGCCCCCGAGCCGGTCGCCACGGTCGAGAAGACGCACCACGTCTGGGGAGCGGGGCCGCACTGGTTTGTGCTCCTGTTGTTCATCCCGCTGGTGCTGCACATCATCTGGCCGGGAAAGTCGATCGATGAACGGATGCAGGAACATCCGGAAATCATCGAACAACTGAATGAACTGCAGGGGATTGGCGACCTGGATGACTTGTGTGCCCAACTTCCCGGCGATCGGATCCCCGGAGCACATCTCGCCCGGCAGTCCTCGATCCACTGGGTCTATGCCGGGTTCGCCTTATTCAGCTACTGGGGGCTGTTGTGCTTCTTCCGCCGGAATTCGAGTGCCAGCCCCGGACGGCTGTTCTGGACGATCATCCTGACGGGAACCGTCGGAATCATCCTGTTATTGATGTTTCAGACGCTCGCTCTCTCGATGAGTGACATGCGGATCCGGGGGCGGGGCATCATCGGGTTGATTCTGTTGCTCATCAAATTCATCGGCTATTCGTATGTCTGCGCGCTCGATCCCGATTCCAGTCTGCTCGGCAGCATGATGGGCTTCACCTGTGGTGTCGGGTTCTGCGAAGAACTCTGCAAAGCGCTGCCGATCATCATCTATCTGCGGAATGCTGAGAAATCAAACTGGCAGGGTGCCTTTCTGATGGGATTAGCCAGCGGGATTGGCTTCGGCGTTTCCGAAGGGGTCGAATACTCGGCGAGCCATTACAACGGGGTCGCGACCGGGGGAATTTATTTTGTGCGCTTCATGTCGTGCGTGGCGTTGCATGCCGTCTGGGCCTCGGGAGTCGCGCTGCTGATGTACGCCAACCAGGAGTTCATCGAGGAGTTTTTCTCCTGGGAAGGCTTCGCGATGTTCGTGATTTACGACCTGCTGGTGGCGATGCTGCTGCACGGCCTGTATGACACACTGCTGAAGAAGGACTACGATTTCGCGGCACTGCTCACGGCTTTCGTGAGCTTCGGGTGGTGGCTGTGGGTCCTCAGTCGCGTTGGCAAGCCGATCAAACGCCGCCGGGCAGCGACCACTTAGAACCAGATTCATAACGGGCACAACAGGGGGTGAACGCAGGCAAGGACCTGGTTGGGGTTGCGGTCGTAGCGGCTGTCGAGTCTTCCATCGTTCCCCAGCCAGGCAAAAGTCCGTTCGACTTCCCACCGGGCACCCGACCTCAACACCCAGAGGATTCCTCCGAGACACGACCGCGGCGGTGTCCGCTGTCGTCTCCGCAGCAGCCGAAAAGTGGCGCGGGCTGGCAGACGAGGCATGATTCGTGACTCGCTCTCTCACGGTCGCGGCTCGGATGGTTAGCGTGTGTTGAGAGGGAACTGGATGCCAACTCCGCGGGATTCCCGACCTGCATGGGTGCGAGCGATTAACTTCGTGGGCTTGTTGCTCGCGGGCTGGTGTGTGATGGCCTTCGGCTGGAGTTACTCCCGATTTCGGCAAAGCTGTCGCCGGGTGTGGGGATCAGCGAGCGGGTTCCCTTCTGTGCCGCGACCGTGAGGGAGCGTGTGTTGCGGCGAGTTGGTGGCGATTCAATCGCGCTCCCTGACGGTCGCGGCTCGGAGAATTGATCATGCGTTGCGAGTGCGCGGACTTTCTGCTGGCGACCGGGTATGGTGGCTGGTGAGGGAGGATGGCGCGGGATGACCGATTCTGATCCGAGAATTCCAACCGCGGCCTCGTCGCGCTGGAACGGCATCGGCCCGCTGGTCTTCGCGATGATGCTCGCGTTGATCTATTTCGCCGTCCCGTACATGACGAACTGGTGGCCGGACAGCTTTCATCCCCTCTTCTGGGTGGGTGAAGCACTGCTGGTGGCCGCGGGAATCGGCATGCTGATGGGCGTGCAGGTGCCGCGCCGCTGGCGGTCGTGGCGCAGGTTCCGCGTTTACATCCCGCGCGAGGGGATCGGCTATCTGCTGATCATGGCGGTGCTGTTCGTTGGTTCGTCGCTGACGCAGTCGAACATGCTGCTGCTCGTCTTTGCAGCGATGGCAGGTCCGTTTGTGGTGAACGGCTGGCTGACCTTCAATATGCTCAATAATCTCCGCGTACAACGCCGCCCCCCTGCCCGGGCAATGGCCGGGGAACCGTTCAGTGTCGAACTGGAACTCGAAAACCGGGCGTCGCTGATCTCGGCGTGGATGCTGTCGGTCCAGGATGAAGTCGTCCGGCTGGCCCGGAAGCAATCCGCGAACGTGCTCTTTGTGCGTGTCCCTCCGCGACACACCCAGGCTGGCTTCTACCGCGAGCAACTCGATCAGCGTGGACGGTACGAACTCGGGCCGATCCGCATCAGTACCCGGTTTCCACTCGGGCTGATCGAGCGAAGTCTGGTTCTCCCCGCACCAGGCAGCCTGCTTGTCTATCCGCGTGTCGGACGGTTAACTCCACAGTGGAAGCGCGACTTACTGGGCGCAGCCGAGCAGGTCGAAGTCACCCACGCCCGCGCGGGGGTCTTTGATGACGAGTTCCATCGCCTGCGTGAGTATCGCACCGGCGACAATCCCCGCGCAATCCACTGGCGAAGTTCAGCCCGTCGGGGGACGTTGATCCTCCGCGAATACCAGCAGCATCGCGAGCAGAACCTGCTGCTGATGCTCGATCTGTTCGTCAATCAGGCGATCCCGGACGGCGCAGCACGTCTGGAGCTGCTCCTCTCGGCAGCCGCCACGCTGGCGGTTGAGTACCGGCGCGAATGCCGTGGCGGAACGCTGACCGTCGTCTGTGGAGGGCGTGACACCTGGCGTCAGGAAGCCGCCGGGGGGGTCGCGGGACTCGACCTGCTGTTCGACCGCCTGGCCGTCGCGGAACCGACGAATGATCAGCATTTTGCGCTGCTCGCGCGAGAAGTCCTCGAACAGTTACCGCAGGGAACGCGTGCCATGGTCCTCAGTTTACGGGAAGCAACCCATGCACCGTGGTCACGTTCGGTGATGTTGCAGGGGAACGGTCAGTGGGTCACGATCACACCGGAACGCTACAAGGAGTTAGTCCTCTTTCCCGAATCGCGGCGGGAGACCTCGGCATGACCCTCTCACTGCGGCAAGTTTACACGTTAAGTCTGTACGGCCTCGCTGCGTTCGCGGCGTGGATGCTCGGCCGGGCGGAAATGGCCGACAACAACCAGACCTGGTGGATCCCAATCGCCACCTGGGGCGTGCTGGGAATCTCGTATTTCATTACGGAAGGTCCGCGGGGGTGGTATTTGCCGGCGTGGCTGGCAAACCTGATCGGTCTGGGCGCGGTGATCGCCGCCGGGGTGGAGTTTGCGTCTCCGGGACCGGAAGCAAAGCTCCTCTCGGGTGCGCATCTGCTCGTCTATTCCACGTGGATTGTGGCGTTCCAGGAGAAGACGCTGCGCATCTACTGGTGGATGATGGCCTTGGGGATTCTGCAGGTGGCGGTCGCCTCGGTGTTGACCAGTGGTGCAGCATGGTATGGACTGGCCCTCTTCCTGTATGTCGCGGCTGCCTTATGGACGATGAGTGTCGCCTCACTGTTCCAGATTCAGCAGCAATACGGGGGTGAAGGCGTCGTCAGCGCTGACGGAGCCGATCGCCAGACAAGCCATTTCGTGCAGTACGATGAACGTCATCGCTGGCTGACATGGCGGTTCGTCGGTGGCTGGTTAACCTTGCTGGCCGCATCGATCATGGTCGGTGGAGCCTTCTTCCGTTTAACGCCGCGGATGTGGATCGGTCCGCGCAATCTCTTCGGCTCCGATGGCGATAACGCGACCATCGCGGGGCGATCGCTGACAGGCTTCAGCAAAGAGGTACGGCTGGGTGAACTCGGCGAAATCCTGGAAAGCGTGAAGCCCGTCATGCAGCTCCACGTAACCGATGCCCGGACCGAAGTCCCCATCGGCCTGGATCGCTTTGCCCGCCGGTTGGGGATGAGCGAAGCCCTGTTTCGCGGGGCGACACTCAGCCGTTACAAAAACGGCCGCTGGGCTCCGGTCGTGACCGGACGACCGATGAAATTGCGACAGTCGTTTACGCAACCCGGCTTTCGGGTCGACTTTGATGTCGAGCCCCGGCGGGATGACGTGCTGTTTTCGATCGGCATCCCGGTCGCCTGTGCGGTCAAGTCGCGGAATGAAGCGGCCTATTTGCATCCAGCGACGGGCATTGTGACACGGGAAGCCGTGCCCGATGCCGCCCAGCGGATGAGTTACACGATGTACCTGGAAGGCCCCCCGGAAGAACTGGCAGCCATGCAGGCAACGGCGCTGCCGGTCGGCATCTGGTGGCAAAGTATCGAAACGGGATACTTACGCGATAACCAGCTGTTACCCTCATCCGGGCTCGAACGACTGATTGAACACGCTCGACAACTCGTCGAAGCCGGCGAACGCAAAGCGGGACGAACACTTTCCAATTATGATCGGGCGAAGCTGCTCGAAGCTTACCTCCGCGACTCGGGCGAATTCGCCTACACGCTGAACCTCAGTATCAAAGATCCGACGATCGACCCGGTCGAAGATTTTCTCTTCAATCGGAAGGAAGGTCACTGCGAATACTACGCCTCGACGTTAGCTTTGATGCTGCGAGCCGTCGGGATTCCCGCGCGACTGGTCACGGGCTTCAAAGGGGCCGAACCGTCTGCAGGGACCGACGCATGGGAAGTGCAGGAGCGACATGCCCATGCGTGGGTGGAAGCCTGGACGAGTTCCAACTTGTGGGTGACGCTCGATGCCACCCCGGCGAACGAGCGCCAGCGCAACGTCGAAGCCGCGGCATCCAAAGTCGGCTTCTGGGAACGCTTGCAAGCATCGAGTTCCACGTTCTGGACCGACTACGTGGTGCAGGTCACGTTACAGCGTCAGGAAGAAGAGATTTACGGTCCGGTCCGCGATTTCGGATTGAAGATCTGGGCGGTGCTGAAATCGTTGTTCTCGTCGCGTGCGGAGATGTTTTCCAATCTCCAGAAGACGCTGGGAGACCCGGCGCTCTGGGCCAGTCCGCTGGGTCTGTTGTTCCTGGCGGTGCTGGGAACAGCCTTGTTTCTCTGCGGTCGCTGGCTGTTCCGGAAGCTTGCCTGGATGCGGGCGATCGACTGGCGGGCATGGATGCAACGCCGTCGTCAGCAGCGGGCGGTCGTCGCCTTCTACGACCGGTTTACAAAGCTCGCCGCGCGGGCAGGACTGCATCGCCCGGCAGCGGAAACGCCGGCGGAATTCGCCGAGCAGGTCCGTCGCTTCTGGTCTAAGCTCCTGGAGCCCGCCAACCTGGAAACAGTCCCCGCCACGGTCTGCACGGCCTATTATCGCGTCCGCTTCGGCGGGGAAACGCTGGATGAAGCGGAACTCTCCCGCCTCGACAGCGATCTGCAGGCACTCGCCAATCTGGTGACTCCCGGACGGCGCGGTTCGTGATGCTGGCAACCGCGAAGACGCAAGCGTGATCACCGATGACGCCCCGCCAATGCCTTGGCGTGGCTGCACTGACAAATGAATTGAAGGTGTCTCTTCCCCATGACGTTTCCAGAGATCGTCCTCTCCAGCCGCAACGCCAAAAAGATCGGCGAGATCGCCGAGTTGCTGGCCCCCTTCCAGATCCCCGTGCGCGGCGTAAAAGATTTTCCGGAGGTCGGCGAAGTTGAAGAAGACGGCGACTCGTTCGCAGCGAATGCAGCCAAGAAGGCGACTGTCGTTGCCCGGCAACTGGATCGGTGGGTCCTCGCGGAAGACAGCGGGCTTTGTGTCGATGCGCTGGGTGGTGCTCCGGGGATCTATTCCGCGCGGTTCGCTGGCACGCAGGGGGACGACGCGGCCAACAACGCGAAACTGTTGACCGACCTCGCTGCGGTGCCGACGGAACGCCGCACGGCGTACTACGTCTGTTCTGCGGTCCTGTCCGATCCGACGGGAACCGTCCGCGTCCAGGCCGAGGGACGCTGTCACGGTCGCATCCTCACCGACTTCCACGGCGAGAACGGCTTCGGTTACGACCCGCTCTTCCTCGTCCCCGAGTATCACCGCACCTTTGGCGAACTCCCCGCTGCGGTCAAGCGGCACATCAGCCATCGGGCGAAAGCGTTCGAACGACTTCTTCCAGCGATCGTCCGGCTCTTTGCCACAGAATTTCCCGGAGCGTGATCCGCGCGGGGACCGGGTACGTTTGGGGGGAAGGACGCGAAGACGCAAGCGAAGTGCACGCGGTTGGGTTACAATCGGGACGAATCAACCCCGAGGAGAAATGTGATGGGTCTATTCGACAAGCTGCGGAACGAATTTGTCGACATCATCGAGTGGCTCGATGATACGCGGAACACACTCGTCTGGCGGTTTCCCCGCTATCAGAACGAGATCAAGCAGGGGGCGCAGCTCATCGTCCGCCCGGGCCAGGTCGCGGCCTTCGTGCATCGTGGCCAGGTGGCCGACATCTTCCAGCCCGGTACACACACGCTGGAAACCCAGAACCTGCCGCTCCTCAGCACCATCGCCGGCTGGAAGTACGGCTTCAACAGTCCGTTCCGGTCCGAAGTCTACTTCATCAGCACACGGCAGATCACCGATCTGAAGTGGGGCACTCCCAACCCGATCATGCTCCGTGACCCGGAGTTTGGCCCGATCCGGTTGCGGGCGTTCGGCACCTATGCCCTGAAGGCGACCGAGCCGAAGGCATTGCTGACGGAACTCGTTGGGACCGATGGCGTGGTCGAAGCGGACGAAGTGACCGAGCTGCTCCGCTCGATAATCGCCGAGTCATTCGCCGACCTGCTGGCCGAGAAGCAGATCGCGGCCCTCGATCTGGCAGCACACTATCGCGAGTTCTCGGAGGAACTGCGGAAGTCGGTTGTCGAGCGAATCGATGACGAATACGGCCTCGATCTGCCGCAGCTCTTCATCGTCAACATCTCCTTTCCCGAAGCGGTCGAGAAGATGCTCGACACACGGACGAGCATGGGGGTCGTCGGCGACATGCAGAAATTCCAGCAGTTCCAGATGGGCCAGGCCCTCACGGAAGCGGCGAAGAATCCCGGCGGCGGTGGTTCCGACGGACTCGGCATGGGCCTCGGCCTCGCAATGGCTGGCCGGATGATGAACCCCGGTGTCTTCGGAGGCTTCGGTGGTCCCGCCGCCCCCCCACCGCTCCCCGGTGCGGGGCCGGTCTGGCATGTGGCCGCAAACGGTCAGTCTGCCGGTCCGTTCGGCGTCGACCAGTTGCAGCAGGGAGTCACGAGCGGTCAACTGACCGCCCAGACGTTGGTCTGGGCACCACATCTCGCGGGCTGGACGGCCGCGGGTGAAGTTCCTGATCTCCGCGCGTTGTTCGTACGCACGACACCGCCCCCTCCACCGCCGGCGCAGTAATGACAGTGAGGGGGGTGTGGGAGAGGGGGAGTGCGGGAATGAAAGAGCTTCGCACCCAGTGATAATTCCTCCACTCCCCCTCTCCCGCACTCCCCCTCTCCCGCACCTCATTCCATGCCACAACCTGCGAACCGCTGGGCCTTCAAAGAGTGGGGGGCGGTCTGCGCTGCGCTCCTGGCGGGGGCACAGTCGCTCATCGTCCGGAAGGGGGGCATCCACGAAGGGCGTGACGGCTTCCGCATCGAACATCCGGAGTTCTGGCTGTTCGCCACCGGCTTTCATCAGTCCACGGAAGCGTTGGCTTCCGGGCAACACGCCTGGCAGGAGGCAGGGGTCGCGCTGCAACCCACTGGGGGCTTGATCACACTCCCGGCGTATGTTGTCGTGGAAGCGGTCTGGCATCTCACCAGCGAAACGGAGTTGCCGCACCTGCTCGGCCGTCAGATTCTGTCGCCTGCGACGATCGACCAGCGGTTCCATTACAAATCACCCGGTTTGTTCGTGCTGGGTGTCCGGACCTATCGACCGTCGGCCCCGTTGCTGCTGCCGGAGACACCACATTTCGGCGGCTGCCGCAGCTGGGTCGATCTGCCAGCCGAGATCGAGACCACAGGGTTAACCCCGATCCTGGATGACACCCTGCACGCGGCCCGCCTGCAGGACCTGCGGGCGACTTTCGCGGCCACCGAGTTGGCGTAATCGTGTGTGACAGATCGCGGGACCTGCAGACAGGAAAGACGGCGTGACCAAGACAGAGCAGGTGTTCGAACTGGTCGGCGAGGCAGGAATCGCTCGGTTGACGGCTGCCTTTTACGCGCAGGTCCCGCACGACGACCTCCTGGGTCCCCTCTATCCACCGCATGACCTCGTCGGGGCCGAGCAACGCTTACGCGACTTTCTCATCTATCGCTTCGGCGGTCCGCAACGGTATCTGACGGAACGGGGACACCCCAAACTGCGGATGCGGCACATCGGCTTCGCGATCACGCCCACGGTTCGTGATCGCTGGGTCGAGTGCATGGACCGAGCACTCACCGCTGCCGAGTGGCCGGCCGCAGCCATCGAGCCCGTCGGCAAGTTCTTCGCGGAATCGGCGACGTTCCTGATCAATTCAACCCCGTCAGACTGAATCGCATCCAGGGATTCACAGCGCCCAGCTGGCCATCAGAAAGTGGTCGCAGTTCGTTTGTAACCATTCTGCTTCGCATGATGGGCGACTGAAAGAGACTAGCTGCGCGTGAGATGACTGGCCTGAAACTGGTTCCGGGAGAGATCGGTGCACGTCCGGGGATTCGCTCATCACGCGGGATGTGATGTCGACTTTGTCGCGCAAGAAAAAAACCAGCCCCTGCAGGCAGGGGCTGGGCGTGTTGATGAGGGTGATGGCCGTCGTTAACTGCGGGTTATTGCAGCGAGACGGCGATCCAGCCATCGACGACGTCAATCGCGGTGATCTTCGCTTCCACATCCTGGCTCGAGCCGGGGAGCTTCACCTTCGCGCTGGTTTTGCGCTCGGGCAGGGCAGCCCCGATCTTCGAGTTGATGACCTTCCGTTCCAGCGGGCTGAGGTTGCCATCGATCCCGGAAATCTCCAGGTCACCGCGGGTGACGGAAAGTTGATCGCCAGCCACGGCGATCGTCAGCGGAACCACGATTTCCTGGGTCGGGATCGGCTTCTTGCCTTCGCGTTCCAGCCCGGCATGAATCACCAGGGTCACCTGGCCATTGCTGAAGCTGACGCGGAGCGGGTCGACCTTGGCGAACGCGATCTTCGCCGGAATCTTTTCCTCTTCGTCGGCATCGGCTTCGTAGTTCGCAGGTTTGGTCGGAGGGGCAAACTTGAACTCGCGGGCGAGGGCCTTCGTGAGGAAGCCTTCGACGTGGTGCCGCAGTTCTTCTTCCGACATCGTCTTGCCGTTGAAGTCGATGCGGGCGATCGTGTTGTTCACAGCGGTTTCGTGCAGCAGCAGCCGAGCTCCGCTGGCGGAATTCATCAGCTGTGACGAAGGAGTCGAACCGGCGAGTTCCGTGTCGTTGGCCACGCGGGTGGCGATCGTCATCGACTGATTGGTGCTCGAGAACAACCGCAGATCCGGGAAGATGCCCGCGGCTTTCAGTCCGGCGTTGAGCTCGGTCTCGATCCGCTTGCCGGCATCGGCAAACTGCTTGTCGACCTGGCTGTTGAATTCGGGGAGCACGCGATCCTGCACACGACCGCGGGTGATCGCTTCCGCCTGAGGACGACGATTCGCCGCTTCCTGGATCGCCATCCGATTGGCGATACCACCGAAGATCGGCACACCGCTGAGGCGTGTCCGGGCACCGGTTGTGGTGTTGTTCGCGCTGACCGAGATCGAACCCGGCGAGACCGTGAAATGGTCCCCATCGAAGTTGATCTGCTTGGACGCATTGAACGTGTGATAACCCGAGGTGTAGATCGTGGCCTGACTCGTGCTTCCGGCGGTGTTCGACTGAATCGTGCCGTTCAGCAGCAGGTCAAACCGGATCTGGTCGGCCGAGGGCTTGAAGTCGATGTTGACCGAGGTGGTCGTCGTCTGCCAGCCACCGACCGAGGCTCCCAGCACGAAATCGCTGACCTGGCCCTGTTCCGTCCGCGTCTCACCGACGAGCTTCGAAGCGAAGCCTTCGCTGGCAATCAACCGCACGTTTGGGGCGAGGTAGAGCTGATCGATGGCAGCCGTGATCAGGTCACCATTGTCACCTGTGGTTTTGCGAACGTCTGCCAGAGCGGTCCGCAGTCCCTTGGCTGTTTCGCTATTCGCAGCGGCTTCGTAAGCATCGACGGCGGCCACGAGCTTGGCCAGCGCCCCTCGCAAGGCGGCAACATCGACAGCCTGCGGCTTGTAGGACACCGCAGCGAGGTACGCGTCGACCGCGGATTCCAGCTTGAGAAACGCCGGTCGACTCAGGAAGGCCTTCTGCGATTCATCTTTGAGTTCGGATCGCTTGGCAAGTTTCGCCTTGGTGACGTTCGCCGCGGCAACGGCGGCTTCCGCTTCCGGAGTCCCCCAGGCGGCTTTCAGTTCTTCCGCTTTCAGGTACGGAAGCCAGGCGCTGCCACCGGAGATCGATGCCAGATCCTTTTCGAGTGCCCCAAGGGCCTCACCGACCGCTCCGGCAGTCGCTTTCACCTTGGCGACTTTCGCGGCCTGTGGGTCGACTTCCAGCGAGGCGAGTGCCGCCTGAGCCAGTTCCACGCGACGACCGAGCGGTCCGCGAATCTGGTTCAGGGCCCCATAGATCGCGGAATACTGGCTGCTGGCCAGGGCCTTATCGATCGTCGTCAGTCGCTTGGAGAGGGCATCAAGTTTGGCCCGCTGGGCGACAACGTCGCCTTCGAGCTTGTAGAAATCGGCGATTTCCGCCGCCGTGTCGGTCCGCCATTGTGCCCAGGTCGCGGGGAGTTCCGGCAGAGCATCGGCCGACAAGGAGGCTGGTGGTTGTTGCGGGAAGATTCCCTGCAGACCAGCCGGGTCGAAACCCCAGGACGCTCCGGTCGCGAGGCTGGCGAGGACCGCCGCTGCCGCACAGCGCTTCAACCAGCGTCGTTGCCGACGCAGACGTTTCCGAACGGCTGCCTGCTGCAGATCGTATTCCGCCATTGCCACTCTCTCCCCTTGGTTCGTCAAATGTGTGCAGCAGAGTCTTTTCATCCGCAAGAGGCGAATCCCACCCTTGCGACACAGATCCGTGCAACGGATATCGGCCATGTGCCTGCTACGACCGAATGTCTCTGCTTGATCGATACGACTGTTAGTACATGCCGGGCTTGAGTTGTTGCTACGAACCACAAATCCGCGCAATCTCACGAAGTCGCTACACTCCACCCGACTTGCGCAGTCTACTGGTCAGATGGGAGCATTTCAACAAGTCGCTTGAGAACTCCCTGATTTCGCAGGAACTCCCGCCAGCGAACTTCTGCACGAACCGGTGAATCCTGACGTGCGTACACGTCGACTTAAGGCAACGCGGTTGATCGTCTGAGCCCAGACAGGACTGTCCGCTGCTGCAGAACGACCCCTCCGGCCAGATCACGCACCTGCAGCCGGACGACCGGGTCAGCGGCCGACCAGTCGATCTCGATCATCCCGAAATTCACATCGAAATAGGTCAGTCCCACGCGGTAGCTGTTTACCTCGTTCGCGAATCGCACGCCCGCCTTGGTGAAGTTCCCGCTCGGGGCATTCAGGCTGCTTGAAGTTGCCTCCAACAGGGGATAACCCAGACCGGATTGCTCGGCGGGCAACCGCATCTGCTCGGCGAGATGCCGATCGCCGCTGATGAACACGACCCCTTCGGCGCGCGAATCCCTCAGAACCTGCAGCATTCGTTGCCGTTCACGGGGAAAGTTGCCCCACGCTTCGGAACCATGTTCGTCCGGAAGAAACTGATAACTGGAGCAGACAATCCGCAGCTCGGCAGGGACACGCAACTGTTCCGCCAGCCACTTCCACTGTGCATCACCCAGCACGGTCGCATCGGCATCGTCATTCGGAAGATACTTCCCTCGGCGGCCTTCACCCGGCTCACTCGGCTGGAAGCCGGTCTTCAAGCGACTGCGGAAGTACCGCGCATCGAGCAGGATGATCTGCACACGCTGGCCGACGGGACCGAACACCTGCGCGTCGTAGACACCCTCCCGCTGACGACGAGGATCGTTCGCAGGAATGCCGAAAAAGGTTTGAAAGATCTGCTGTGATTCCTTGCGGCGGGGATACTCGGCTCCGGCGTCGTTCGCGCCGTAGTCGTGATCGTCCCACGTCGCCAGCACGGGACAGGTGGCCCGCAGTTTCTGAAAGCCCGGTTGTGCACCGAGTTGATCCCACTTCCGCTGCAGGAGGGCCATGTCCTCCGTGTCGCCATAGATATTGTCACCGATCATCAGGAAGAGTTGCGGCTGAGCAGCGACGACGGCATCCCAGATCGGTTGCGGCTGGTCCTGCTTGGCACACGAACCAAACCCGATCCGCCGCAACGGTTCCTGGGCTGTGGCGAGACTCCCTCCCCACATCGTGATCGCAATCATCAGCCAACGCATCGTGGTCTCTCCTCAGGTCACCCGCAGTCAGGGATGTTAAAGTGGTTCATCCTGTTTCACTTTAAGGAACATGCAGCTGATGATGTAGTCATGCAAGCCTCAAACCTTCCACTGGTATGCTCGCCGGGAAGTCCCGCAGGACGCAGGGAATCCTTGACTGCATTGAAACAACAGCCAGAAGAGTTAATGACCCGCACGACCTGCGGTTCTTGTGACATCGCCGAGTCCGCTGTGTTCGCGCTGGATCGAGGTCCCCATGGACTACTTCGTGAATCTGCCAACCTGGGGGCGGATGTGGCTGCTGTCGGTGGCGATTTACGGCTGTTGCAAACTCATGACTTGGCGGAGCCGCACTGTCACCGCCCCTGCCTGGAAACAGGCCGGTTATCTACTCGCCTGGCCGGGCATGGATTGTGATGAGTTTCTTCGCACCTCGCCGGCAACTCTGGTGCATCCGACAGTGTCCGAATGGCTCTTTGCTCTCAGCAAGCTCGGACTCGGGATCGGACTGCTCTGGGGCATCGTCCCGTTGATCCCCCTAACCGCGCTGCTGATTCGCGGTTGGGTCGGGATGATTGGCCTCGTGTTCGTGCTCCACTTCGGGCTGTTTCATCTGCTCTCGTGCGGTTGGCGACAGCTGGGTATCGCCGCCACTCCCTTGATGAACTGGCCGGTCTTGTCGACAAGTCTCGCGGACTTTTGGGGTCGGCGCTGGAATCTGGCATTTCGTGATCTGACGCATCGGTTTCTGTTCATCCCGCTGACACCCCGGTTGGGACCAGCCGGTGCACTCTTCACGGGTTTCTTCGTCAGTGGCCTGGTGCACGACCTCGTGATTTCTGGACCCTGCGGAGCCGGTCGGGGGTGGCCGACGTTGTACTTCACGCTGCAGGGTCTTGGACTGCTGGTGGAGCGCAGTCGGTTCGGTCGCTGGATCGGATTGCGTCGTGGCGTGACGGGTCGGTTGGTTTGTCTGTTGTGGGTCGCGTTACCTAGTCCGCTGTTGTTTCACTCTACATTTGTGCTGACGGTGATCGAACCGTTTCTCCGGGCGATTGGAGCCGTGCGATGAACCTCGACCTCGCGACCGCGATCTTTCTCATCGGTCTCGGCCAACTGTCGGTGCTGGTTGCATCCAGTCTGGTACCGGTACGGCTCAACTGGTCGACGGTCTTGTCACCATTGCCGCCGCTGGTCCGGCAGCTGTTCTGGGTCTATGGTGGATACATCGTCCTGTCAATCGTGGGGTTGGGAACGCTCTGCCTGTTGAATGCCGAGGAGCTCGCCGCGGGCAGCCGACTGGCGCGTTCCGTCTGTGGATACGGTGCCGCCTTCTGGGGGATCCGACTGTCGTTGCAGCCGTTCCTGGACGCGAAACCATTCCTGACCACCTGGTGGCTGTACGCTGGATACCATCTGCTGACGCTCCTTTTCGCCAGCTTCACGCTGGTGTTCGGCTGGGGAGCATTGCATTAATCAGCAGCCTGGAAATCCAGCGGAAACCAACTATCCGCTTACTCCCACCCCGGCGTGGTTGTTCCATCCGGAGAGACGATCCATGGGGTCCAGGCGAGGGCCAGTTTCGTGATGACGACGTCGGTCTTCTTCGGGCGAACCGCGATTTCTTCCAGTTCCAGGGAGTCATCCGGAAGAGAGTCACGGACCTTCTGTGATTCGGCTTCGAACTCGGCAGCGAGGTCATCGATCTTCTTCTGAATGGCTTCGATCGTTTCTTCCGCGAGGCCCACATCCTGACGTTGTCCCGCAGCCCGGGTGGCGGCCCGCATTGAGGTGGCGGCTTTGCTGACGTTGGTGGCAGAAGCGAGCTTGCGGCCGAACATCGCGCCCAGAATCGACGTCCCGAACTGCATCGCCGCGTTGAACGTTTCGTTCTTCGCCTGCGTCTTCTCTTTCTCCAGCCGCTGCTCGGCTTTGCGGAGTTGCTCGTTCGCCGTGGCGAGCTTCGGGGCATACTTCGCTCGTAGCTTTTCCACCGCAAGGTCGCGTTGTTCTTTCACAAGCTGCTGCAGGCGGATGCGAAAATCCCCTTCGGCTTCATTCGGTGCGGACTGCTGCTTGAGGGCTTTGCACTTCCACTGACCGATCCGCTGCGAACGGTAGTGGTGCTCCTTTAAGGCAGCGGTCAGTTCGGTATAGGTCTTCACCTTGGAGAGAGGACTGGGCAGCGGCGCGAACTTCGCGCCCTCTTCCGGTTTCGTCGTGACCTTCGGTGCGCCACCCAGCTCGGTCCCATCATCCCAGACGGTCGCCGAGACTTCGGTCACATCGGGAATCAGCAGCCAGACGTCGCGCGATTCGTCGATCCCCGCGGACTTGTTCTCGAAATGAACGCGAGCCGCACCATACAAACCGGGTCGATAGACCAGTTGTGCTCCCCCCAACAGGGAGCCTTCCCGCGGCACGAAGACCTCATTGATATCCGGTGGCAAGACCGGATGCGTGGTGGCATCGGTCGTCGACAGGGGACTCGCCGCACTGCTGCTCTCGCCCGCTGCAGACGTCTCAGTGAGCGCTTTTCGCGACTCCATCAGTTTGGCGATCTGGGTCTGCGTCAATGGACCGCGCAGATACGAGAGCGCCCACCGCGACTGGAAGACGACAGGGGCATCGTCATGCACGTTGTTCATCAGAAAGACCCGGTTGCCGAGCCCCGAGAGGACCTTCTCCATCTTCGCCCGGTCAAACGTCGACCCGGCCGCAGCGCTGGCCCCTTCCAAACCATCGAGCACGCGGAGTTTGTCGCGTTCGGTCTGCAGACGTCCGAGGAACCACGTCCCGCAGTTCGAGAGTCCTTTATAATCCAGATCGACCGGATTCTGTGTCGCGAGGACCACGCCCAGACCGAAGGCCCGCGCCTGCTTGAGGAGCGTGAGCATTGGAATCTTGCTCGGCGGATTCGCGGTCGGAGGGAAGAAGCCGAAGACTTCGTCCATATACAACAACGCCCGCAGACTCGAGGTTCCCGGTTGCTTCCGCATCCACGCGACGACTTCGTTCAGCAGAATCGTGACGAAGAACATCCGCTCCGCATCGCTGAGGTGGGCGATCGAGAGAATCGCCAGTCGGGCTTTCCCTTCGGGCGTGTAGAGCAGCCGCTGAATATCGAGCGGTTCTCCCTGACGCCAGACCTCAAATCCGGGGGACGCGAGCAGATTGTTCAACTGCATCGCGAGCCCAAAGCGTTCGTTGGCGGGGAAGAAGCTTTCCAGATCGAGGACGCCCAGTCGATCGAACGGTGGCGTTTGAATCCCGCGAATCATCGACCCGAGATCGAGATCCTTCCCTTCCTTCCACGTCATATCGAGCAGATTCGAGAGCAGGATATGCTCCCTGCTCTTCAGTGGATCGGCATCGATCCCGAGGAGCGCCAGCAGTCCCGAGACCGCGGCTGCAATCCGCTCACGCAGAGCGATGGGATCTTTGCGTAACGCTTCGGTCGGTGCGTTGAACGAGCGCAACACCGTCAACGGCAGCCCTGAAGTGCTGCCCGGAGTGTAGATCGCGACATCACACGAATCACGGAAACGCTGGATGCGTTCCGCCGGCTGGCCCCATTCTGCGAGACCGTCCTTCCAGAGCTTGGCCGTCGCCGTGGCGAACTCATCAGGGGTCTGCCCTTTCCGCGTGGCGTCAGCCGGATCGATCCACGGACGAAAGTCGGCGGGCTTCAGTCCCGGAAACGTCAGCATCAGATTACCGAGGTCCCCCTTGGGATCGATGCAGATCGCCGGGATGTTATCAATCGCGGCTTCTTCGAGTAGATCGAGACAGAGCCCCGTCTTCCCGCTGCCGGTCATCCCGACACAGACCGCGTGCGTACACAGGTCTTTGGATTCGTAAAGCAACAGGTCATCACTCGGCTGACGCTGATCGAGGTCGTAATACCGGCCGAGGTAGAAGACGCCGAGCTTTTCATAATCCTGCATGATGTGCGCGAGCCCAAGGATGATGAGGGATGAACGAACCGTTGCAGCCGTAGCGTGCGGAACTCCCGCGAATGGGTCAAGCGCAACAGTCTTGAAATAGCCCGGAGCGCAAGCTCCGACGGAAGTTCATCTGTTTTTCGACACAAGAGCGTTCCCGGATGAAGAGTCAGCCGGAGCTTGCGCTCCGGGCTATGGGGCCGCGTTTCGGCTTGACCGAAACTCCCGGAGTGCCTAAGTTTCCGCTCGCGCCGGGGTCGGGAGAGCGGGCCGCTCACCCTGCGCCGTCGTCTCAGGCGAACATGTCATGGCCGGCTTTCAGACACACATCACCGTGAGTTCGGTCCTGGGCGTGGGCTACGCCTGGGTCGGGCACGATGTGTATCACCTCGACTGGCCGTCGTGCGCCGTTGCGGGGATGCTCTGTGCCGTCAATGGGATGATGCCCGATCTCGACAGTGATTCAGGCGTCCCCGCGCGGGAAACGTTGAGCTTTGCCTCTGCGATTCTCCCGATGTTGTTGTTCACCCGGTTGAAACACTCCGGGGTCTCGGTTGAACACATGCTGTTGTACGGCGTGCCGCTGTACCTTCTGATCCGCTTCGGGTTTGGATCGGTGTTCCGGCGTTTCACAGTCCATCGGGGGATGTTTCACAGTATTCCGGCGATGGCGATCACCTTTCTGGTGACCTATCTTATCTGTGACACGGGACTGACAACCGTCCGGGTCTTCAAGGCGATCGGCTCTGCCCTCGGCTTCTTTTCTCATCTGCTGCTGGATGAAATCTGGAGTATTGAGGTTTCGAAGTACGGGACTCCCCGTTTGAAGAGTTCGTCGGGAACCGCACTGAAGTTCTTCGGGCACGACCCGCTCGCGAATTCGATGTGCTACGGCGTGCTACTGTTGTTGGGACTGGGGGCGATGCAGGATACCGCTGCGGAACGGACAGCGATGGAGCGCGCCTACGCCCAGAAGCTGCAGGCTCCCAAGACCGTGTTGCCGCCGGGACCGCTGGCACGTCCGCAAGTGATCAGCCCGACACAGCCGCCCACCGCGTCGAACGGGAACTGGCCCCCTCCTGTCACACAGCCCCGTCGCCAGCCCGTCCCCGAACCGGAACTCGAAGAGCCCCGCTGGATCGAACCGGATCGCTCTCCATTACCGCAGCCGCGGTGGCCTTCCGCGACGATCGATCCGAATCGCAAGACCTATCCCACCCGCCCGCGGCGTGACAGCGCTGCTTCGCCCGAGTTTGAAGGACTGCCCCGATGACGATTTACGATGGCATCATGATTGTGCTGGTGGTGGTCGCCATCCTGCAGGGGGCGTGGCGCGGGATGATCTGGCAGGTCGCGCCGATCGCCTCGCTGGTGATGGGGTACATCGTCGCCTATCCGATGTCCCTCTCGGTGGCCCAATACTTCGGGGAACCGCCGCTGAATCGCCTGTGGGCGATGATCGCGATCTATGCAGCGGTTTCGCTTGCGGTGTATCTCGTGTTACGGTCGGTCCGTGAGTCGTTCGATCGGCTCAAGCTGACGGAATTCGATCGGCACCTTGGGGCACTCCTCGGCTTCGTCAAAGGGGGCTTACTGGCGATCGTCATTACCATCGCGCTGATTACCGTTTCTCCCCAGGCGCGTGAGCTGATCCTGAAATCGGAAAGCAGTTCGATCGCTGCCCGCACCGTGAACACGATCTCGCCGATTCTACCCAAGGCGCTGAACGACCTGGTCCGGCCCTACATCAAGAATTTCAACGATCAGCTCCCTCCGGAAGATCGCGATCAACGCTGGCAAATCGCTCAGCCGACCGCTTCCACCCGCAGCACGAAGGTGATCGCCCGCAAAGATGGGCTGTCGAAGCCGCGGACCTTCAGTGACAACGACGGGTACATCCCCTCAAATCCCGTCCCCCGCGATGAGAACGGGTTCCCGATTTCCACCGGCAACCGTCCCCGGCTGACGACCGAACCGCCGGCACGTCAACCGGTCGAAGACGACGTTTTCGGCCCCTTCGACCCGCCACGGAATCCTTCTTCGTCGACGCGTCCCACCACTCCGCGACGTGACCCGGTCCCGTTCCCGGTCGAAGATGACTTCGGCCTCCCCGCTCCCACACCAAACCGGACGCCCCGAACAACCACTCCCACGAACCGAGCCCCACAACTTCCGCCCGAGGACGACTTCTTCACCGCCGATCCAAACAAAGCCGTCCCGCGCTGAGCCAAATCACCAACGTAAAAAGCCCGGCATGGAACACCATGCCGGGCTTTTTCATTTCAGGGACGCGACACTTAGCCCGGAGCGCAAGCTCCGGCAGACCACATCCCTGTTCTCCTGGAGATTCTGTTGAAGAGGACTGCCGGAGCTTGCGCTCCGGGCTGGGATGCGGCTCTCATACTCGACGACTACGGGTAGAACGGGCTGTTGCTGTCGTAGGCCGGCCGGGTTCGCGGCGCGCGGCTGACGGTCCATTCATCTTCCTCAAACCGGGCCGGGACCACCGTCCGGGGCGACCGGCTCAACTGCGGTGCTCCATAAAATGGAGCGTCACGACTCGACAGTGGAGCCGCATTCCACGTCTGCGGAACATACGGGACCGGAGCGACATTCCGCGGAGCGTAGTATCCCGGTTGATTGCCAAACTGCGGACCGTAGTTCGCGGGAACGTTGTACCGAGGACCGTAGTTGGTCCCGCACTGCCCATTGCTGCAGTTGCCGGGGACGTTACAGACTCCGTTGGGACAGTTTCCGCCGACTCCGCAGCGTCCATTGCTGCAGTTGCCGCCGACACCCGGTCCGGTTGAGCCGTAGACGACCGGCCCGTAATTCGGGTTGTAGTTCACGCCGTAGCCACGATTGACTGCCGGGCTGTAGCCGTACGCAGGTGGCGGGCAATTGGGGCCGTAGCACCGGGGTGCCGGTGGGGCGAGCCAGGTCAGCGGGTTCCAACTCTGAGCGGAGGCGGTACTCGCTCCCGCCATCACCAAGGCACCCGCCACGATCGAAGAGAGGGTTCGCAGAGACATCGTCAGTTCCTTCCATCAGGTAGCCCGCAGGGGCCCGAGCCAGGGCCGTGACTCGTTTCCATTTCGCTTGAGTCACGGCGGAAGGACATCGCACGCGGTGTGCCAAATCCAGAACAAGCGCGCGTCAACAGTCTGGTTCCGAATCGGCAGACCTCTTCTATGCAGCCACGGTTTTCTGGCGTGCACGAGATCATTCCGAAGAGCCACAACGCGCAAGATGAGTCATTATGACTGCGCTGCCGTGTCGCGTGTGTCACCATTGTTACACAGCGGGTCTGAAGGGATGCAGGACTTACAACGCGGACCCCGGTCTCTCTGGGTGATTTTTGCATTGTACGTCAACCCCAATCCGCAATGTCTACCTCAGCATAGCTTTACATCGATCGGCAAAGCCTGCCGAACAGATTGGCACGCCAAGTGCAATCCCCAGATCGCACCGACGAGGAAAAATGTGAAACTCGTCAAGAGCAATCTACGGCACGGAAGTTTTCTGGCAAGGAGTGCGGAACATGCTGGTCCTGACACGCAAGCAAGACGAAGTGATCCAGATCGGACAAGATGTTGTCATCCGTGTGATCCGCACGGGGAAATCCAACGTCAAGCTCGCTATCGCGGCTCCCGGTGAAGTGACCATCCGCCGGGGGGAACTCCTCAGTCCCGTCGTGGCTGAACCCGTCGCGGCTGTCGCTCACTAACTCGTCGCTCTTCCGTCTGTGTGTCTCACCCGTCTCCTCTGGAAAGGATCCCAGAACCATGTCGACTCGCATCAACCACCTCTCGATCATCTTCACCTTCGCCTTCGTGACCCTGTGGCTCGCCGCTGCACCCGCCGTGAACGCACAACCGGGGACAGCGCGGTTCAACAACGATGATTTCGGCCCCTCGCCGGATGCTTTTGATGCTGCCCCGCGAACGGGCAACTTTTCTTACGGACGGACTTCGACTCGCGATGACCGCAGCTCGAACAGCTTCGGCTCGCGTGATCCTGCCTGGAAGCGGCCGTCAGCACCCGTCGCCGACGAGCGCGGGATCATCCCCGTGGCGCGGACCGAACAGCGCCGGCGTCCGATCCTGCTGGACGAACTCCTCAACAGCCAGGACCCGTCTCCTGCTTCGATTCGCCTGACACCGACGCAGCCGGTTCAGCCGCAACGCCCGGTCCTGCCCGTGACGCCTACGGTCCCGAAGAACGCTGGTGCGAAGCCCCAGCCGACCGTCGCCGAGAAAGTCGCCAAGCGCTACAGCGACCCGCGTGTGATCCGGATCGCGCAGCAGTTGAATGCCAGCACGGGACTGTCGCTGTACCAGGAAATCGCCGACACGATCGATCAGCGTCATGTGCAACCGACGAGCTACACCCAGCGGACTCAGGCCGGCATCGAACACCTGACGATTGCCCTCGAAACCCCCGCGTTTCAACAGGCCAGTGGGATGCGTTCATCCAACGGAGTGCGGACCACGCAGCAGCAGCTCCGCCTAATGATGAACAACGCCCCTGTCCGGAATCGAGCCGATGCCCTGAGTGTGATCCAGCAGGCCCAGCAGCTGGTGACTCAGCAGACCGATGCACAGCCAGGAGCGGTCGCCTTGGAGTTCGTCTACGGTGCACTCGATACGCTCGATCAATACTCGATGTTCATCGCTCCGGAACGGACCGGTGATGCGAGCCTCGGGCTCAAAGAACAGATGGTCGGCATCGGTGTTGAACTGGAAGCCCATCCGCAGGGACTGAAGATTCTGAAGGCCCTGGCCGGCGGACCGGCTGCTGAAGCGACGTTGCGGCGGGGAGACATCATTACCGCAGTCGATGGTCAGCCGGTCGCCGGCCTGGAGTTGAGCCAGGCGGTCGACCTCATCAGCGGAGCCAGCGGCACGCCAATTCAACTCGAGCTCCGCCGCGATGCGATGATTGGCGATGTGACCCTCGTCCGCCGCCCGTTCAAGATTCAGAGTGTCTCGGTCGTCCGGATGGAAGCGAATAACGTCGGCTACATCAAGCTCGACACGTTCGCCGAATCGTCGACCCGCGAATTCGATGAAGCCCTGTGGAAGCTGCACAACGAAGGAATGCAGTCGCTGGTGATCGACCTGCGCGGCAACCCCGGCGGACTGTTGACGACCGCGATCGAACTCTCGGACCGCTTCCTGCCAGGCGGAACGATCGTCTCGACCAAGGGCCGGAATGCGATCGATAACTCGGAAGAAAGGGCAACGTACAGCCAGACCTGGAAGACGCCGCTGGTGGTCCTGATCGACAAGAACTCTGCTTCCGCGAGCGAGATTTTCGCAGCGGCGGTGCAGGAAAACGGCCGTGGTCTGATCGTCGGCGAAACGTCCTACGGTAAGGGGACCGTGCAGACCCTCTTCCCGTTGCGGACGATCCCGTCGGCCCTGCGGTTGACGACGGCGAAGTTCTACTCGCCCGATGGTGTCGCGATGGCGGGACGCGGGGTCACACCCGACCTCGCGATCCGCTCGACGAGCGGCGAGGGGACGCAGGACGCGGTCCTGCAGGCCGGCCTCAAGGCGGCGATCGACCCGAAACTGGGAGACATGGCCGAGAAATCACGTATCCGTGACCGTGCGGCGATGCGGGTGATGACGATCGCGGGATGATGATTCGTTGATGTAAAGACAAGAGCCCCCGGTCATTGACCGGGGGCTCAATGATGCGGAGGACGCCCACGGAAGGCATTCCGTGGGCGTTTTTCTGTTGCTTGCGGACATTTCACCGAGATGGAATGATGGGGTACGTACGTCAAGTGTCGTGGCGGTCGTCGCGACCGGTTGCGTGCTCTGCAGCGAAGGCTGTTGATGATGCTCTGCATTCTTCTGGCTCCCGAATCGCGCACGTTTGCTCGAGCGGACTTGTTAAACGCCTCACGTTCTGCGGACATCATTGAACTCGGCCTCGACTGGTTCATTCACAAACCCGATGTCGCTGAACTGATTGCCGGCATCGAAAAGCCGATCATCATTTCCTGTCGCCGAAAAAAAGACGGCGGTGAATTTGAAGGAACGGAAGAAGAGCGACTCGCGCTCTTACAGGAGGCACTGACTGCAGGACCAGCGTATCTCGAAATTGAGCTCGATGTCGCAGCGAAGATCCCACGCACTCCCGGAGTCAAACGGTTGATCTCCGTCAATCGACCGTTTCGAGCCCTCACCGAGATTGCCACCCTGCAGCAACAGGCCCTGAATGTCGGGGCCGACGTTGTCAAATATACCTGGCCCGGTTTATTGCTCGATTCGCTGGAGCCGGTGCTCAAAGCGATGCAGCAGGCGCATCCCCCCATCGTTGGTATCCCGCTCGGTCATGGGGGAAGAATGTTCGGACTGATGGCCCGTCGGCTGGGTGCCCCCTGGGTCTATGCAGCACTGGAAGAAGGGATGGAACCCCACGGCGGTCTTCCCACGGTCCGTCAACTGACCGAAAACTACAATCTGCGCGGGGTCGATTCCCAAACCAAGCTGATCGGGGTCATCGGCTTCGGAACAGTTCAGCAGCGAACAGTCAGTGTCTTCAACAGCGGTTTCGCCGGATTGGGGCTCAATTGCCGCTGCCTGCCCCTGGAGATCGGCAGCGTTGCGGAACTTCCAGCCATGCTGGACCAGCTGCAGTTCTCAGCGGTCGTGGTGACGCCCGGCATGGGGGATTATCTCCTCCCGCTTGCCGATCAGCTGGAACCGGCCGTGAAGAGCGGCCGACATGTCGACCTGCTGATCCGGAGAAAGGATGGCTGGCACGGTTTCAACGTGCTGTGGCGGAGCGTGCTGAAAGTGGTCGAACGGACGTTGCGCCGTCAACCGGCCCCGGTGCTCGGATTGGAAGCGACGACCAACCTGATTCTCGGTGCGAACCGCATCACCCGGACCTTGCTCTTCGGATTAAAGCAGTTGAACGGTACCGCCGTCATTTCCGTTCCTGGCAATGACGACCCGGTTGCGTTCTGTGAATTCTGTGGCGAAGCGCAGGCATTACAGGATGCAGCCGCCACGCTCGCCAAAGAAACGGGCGTGACGTCGATCGGGTTCTCCGAACTGACGGCCACGTTACCGCATGTGCTGTTCGTCACCGATCCCGCGCTGGAACTTGGCTTCACCCCGAACGCACTCAATCCGCTCTTCCTGCGACCGCCACTCGTGGTGGTCGACGTGACCACGATGCTGAATGAGACCGATCTTCTGCGGGAAGCCCGTGATCGCGGCTGTCGGGTCGTGCAACCGCGGTACATCCTGTCCGAACACATCTCAACGCAGTTTAAGGCCCTGACCGGTCAGGAACTTCCCAGTGAAGCCTTTCAACTGGCCATCGACCTCGGAGAATAACCACGACGGCGCAATCCCAGAACGTTCTGCAGCGAGAGCGGATCCTGGGGCAATGCAAAAGGGCCTGCGAAACGTTGTTTACAGAATCCCCGGGCCTTTGACGTCGATCCCTTTGAGCATCATCTTGAGTTCTTCGGCGTTGGGGCTGATTTCGAAGGCGCTCGGGCGGTCGATGAATTCCATCTTGAGGAAGTGATGCAGCGAGTCGTTGAACTGCTGCATCCCTTCTGCCTTGCCGATGCGGATCGCAGCGGGGAGCTTTTCGTCGGTCCCTTCCAGAATCAGTTTCCGGATCGTCCCGTTGAAGATCATGATCTCCTGGATCGGGACGCGTTTCGGCTTGTCGACGATCGTCGCGAGGAGCTTCTGCGCAACGATCGCCTTCATGTTGAAGCCCATCGAACTGCGGAGCGCGTTGTGCATGCTCTGCGGGAAGAGGTCGAGAATACGACCGATCGTCGACGGAGCCGACGAGGCGTGAATCGTTCCATACACGAGGTGGCCCGTTTCGGCCGCGTGCATGGCGGTTTCGAACGTTTCGCGATCGCGCATTTCGCCCACGAGCATAATGTCGGGGTCTTGACGCACAGCGTGCTTCATCGCGACGTGGAAGTCGATCACGTCGCAGCCGAGTTCCCGCTGATTGATGAGGCACTTGTCGGCGGTGTAGACGAATTCGACGGGGTCTTCGATCGTCAGGATGTGCTTGATGTAGGTGTGATTGATGTAGTCGAGCATCGACGCGATCGTCGTCGACTTGCCCGAACCGGTCACCCCGGCGAGAAGCACCATCCCCTGATCGTAGACGCAGAGATCCCGCAGAATCGGCGGCAGGAACAGTCCCTCGAAGTTGGGGATCGACCGTTCGACTTTACGACTGACCATCCCCATCTTGCCGGTCTGGATGAAGAGGTTCACGCGAAACCGCCAGTTCTCGCCTTTATGCTCCATCACGTGGGCATAGTCGGCCCCGCCGGTGGTGAAGAAGATTTCCTGGTTGCGTTCGTCCATCATCGGCAGGCAGAGTTCTTTCATCTGCTCTTCGTTGATGGGGGGCATATCGAGCGGCTTGAGTGTGCCGCGGACGCGGAGAATCGCCGGCTTGCCGACCTGCAGGTGCAAGTCGGAGCCGTTGAGTTCGATGAGGGCCTTGAAGAGCTTGTTGACGGCGAGGTCCCGCAGTTGAGAGGAACCGAGCCGGATCGTATTGAACTTCGATGCAGGTGCACCACCGCCGCCGCTCATGAGAAAGACTCCAGACCGCAAATGACCAGACGCAGCGCGCGTCCAGGACTATCAAGACCGAAACGAAGCGCCCGCCGGTAATTCTAACGCAAACCGGCCCCAAAGAGACAAGGGGGAACTGAGAAACCGTCCGCACGAGGGGGCTGGTCGCTGCTGGCTGGGGAACATCTGGAAGCCACGGTGTTCCGAAGTCCCGGAGGGACGGCAGAACTTAGCCCGCGGCGTGAGCCGCGGGAATGGTGGGATGCGCGGACTCAGCCCCGTCAGGGGCGATAGAAATGCGATTTGTGCCGCCCCTGCCGGGGCTGCTGATCGATGCGACTGGCAGTCCCCACGCTGACGCATGGGGCTAAGGTCTGTCGTCCCTCCGGGACTCAAGTATTGCAGTTCGTGTTCCTTTCCCTCCCAATTCGCAAAGACACCCATCCACAACGGGTGACGTTTCAGTAGTATGTCGCAGATCAATTCAGCCGAGAGGAAACCGTCCATCAATAAGCTCATCGAGTCATCCAAAGACTTACAATCTCGATGGCTGGAAAAGAGGACGCACCATGCAGAAATCTGCGGTTTGCGTGATCTTCGCAGTGCTCGCGTTTGGCGTGGTTCTGCAGGTGATGGTGTGGGACGGAACATACCCGTTAACGGTTCGAGTAATCGTTGATGGTGAGTCGCCCCGGATTGTGCAGGGCATCTCCTACCAGAACGAGTTGGAGGCAGAGTTCAGTACCAAGGATGGCTTTCTGGAAAAAGGGGTGTTCAACCGGATCGCCACCGCCGATCCATTTCTCGGACAGTCGCTGATCGTCGATGTGGTGCAGAGCGGTCGGAGAACCCAACTTGGCTGGGATTACTCACGGTCTCAGTTCCACTGTCTTGCGATTCTTGCTGAGTGGCCCGATGGAGCGAAGCTCATCCAGTTTTTCCCCATCCCTGATGGCCAAAAGACGCAATCCCTGCAGATCAGTCTCAAGCAGCCACGGCTGGACGAGCCGCAAACCGCGCGGCCAGATGAGCGCGAAAGCAATCCGTGAGCAACAGCCAGTGATGGCGTACCGACAAGATGGTGCACGGCTGGACGAATTGATCGAGGTCGTGAACGCTCAGATTTCCGTAGGCTCTACCGGATCGGGTGGGGGAGGTGGTTCGGGCAGCGGTGCGTTACAGGTGCCGGGAAGCGGTCCAGCGCAGGCATTGATGGCCGCGTCAGCCCATCGAAACGACTCATCGTAGCACCAGCCGATCGGTTCATAGTTCTCCGCAGCGAACTGAAGCGGCAGATAGGTGAAAATCACAGCGGTCGCGAAAGGCGGTGGACCGAAGCGATTGACGAATGGGACCACAATCACCGGGGAAACGAGATACCCTGCGAACAGAAATCCTGTGATTATGAGAGATCGCTTCCACGACTGCTTCGGCCAGACCCAATTCCAGGGTGACGACCACTTCACCGATGGAGGCGAAGAGAGATCTGCGACCGCGTCGAGCTGGTTTTCCACTTCACTCATGGGTCGCGTCTCGTACGATTCGCCTCGACCTTTTCAGCGGAAACCGTTTACGACTGAGCGATGTTGAGTTCCAGCAGCTGCTACGGAGCCGAGGTCGTGCCGCTGGGGGTCGTGGTTCCGGAGCGCTGGGCCTGATTGGCGGCGACCGGCTTGTTCTTGCCGACCCAGTCCTCGAGCGATTTCACCTGATCGGCGGTGATCCGCTGATCGTTGATGAGCTTGTTCACGAGCGGCAGGATCAGTTGGTAGACCGGTTCGGCCTGGCTGGCGACTTGGGGATTATTGCGTAATCCGCCGCGGTTCCGCTTGAGCGCATCGCGATCGGTCCCATCCACGGGTTGGAACCCGAGATAGACCCACACGAAGGCCGATTTCCAGATCGGGTTTTCGGGCTTCTGCTGGGCCGCCTTGGCGAGATCGAGCGAGAACTGAGCGATCTCGCGCATCACGTCGGGCACTGTCACCTGGGCATCGAACGGGACCCGTCCGAGCGACTTCACCGCCTGGGCCCGGACTTGCCAGTCACGCTTCGGGTCGTTCATCGCTCCCCGCAGCGCATTCACGACGAACGGCTTGCGGTCGTTGAGATCGAGCGAGACATCCAGCAGTGAGAGGGCTTCGACCAGTCGCATCTGGTACCAGAAATGCGTCGCGGGATCCTTCAATTGGGCAATCACCACGGTCGCAACCTGATGCTTGATTGGAACGCTGGGTGTGCCGAAACGAAGCAGGCGGATGATGCTGCGGGTCGCTGCGATTTTCACCGCGACCGGCTGGTTGGCATCTCCCAGGACTTTGACCAGCGGAGTCAACGCCGGGGTAAACGCTTCCAGCCGGGTCCCCTTCTGCGAATCGGATTCCGTCAGGGTCAGTTCCCCCAGCAGGGTCACCGCTTGAATCCGGACATAGAGATTATTGTCGAACAGACCTTCCGTCTGCTTGGTCAGTTCGGTCAGCACAAACGTCCGAAAATTGACGTACTGATCCCCCTTCGGCAGCAGCACTCCCGCTTGACGAAGGTCTTCGTTCAGCAGCTTTTCGCGCAGGACGTGCAGGGAGTTCCGGTTGTCCTTTTCGCACATCAGTGCCAGACGGTAGCTTAATCCCTTGCGCAGCAGGTCTTTGCCTGCCTCGTTGAGATCTGTGCCGCGCATGGCGGACTTGTACTTGCCTTCGAGTTTCTTGAGAGCGTCAATCTCGGGTGCTGACAAGAGGGGCTTGTCGAGCGTCATCAGATCGGGAATGTCCGCAGGGGGCTTGAACCCGATCGGGAGTTGCGTCTGTGGATCGATTCCGGTCGCCGGGGCATCGACCGGCTTGGGGGGTGGCGGGACGGCCTTCTTGGCGGCTGGCTTGGCGTTTGGTCCACCAGGGGGTAATGGGCCTACCGGTTGAGCCGAGGCGGTACCGGCCGCAACGAAGATGGCGACCAGCGCAAGCGTGCCAGTCCATCCACCTCGGGGGCAGACTCGAACAACCTGCGGCAACTCAGCTTGACGCACGGAGGCTTCCTCTCAGGGGCATCTCAGCGGTGACGGCCGCCAGACTGGCGCTTGACGGGAACGGGAGCGCACACGGTCATCCCGCTTACGGAAAAGCATAACACAGTCGCGCAAGCAGACGCCATCCGTTCCCTGAGGAAACTCAACGACCACGCAGCGACTTTTCGGGTCGGCACGGCCAGGCCCGGCTCAACACGGTCGCAACAGTATCCATCTGTCCCCTGAAAGACATCCGCTTACGCGGTCAGATCCGAGAACAGGACCGTCGAGAGATAGCGTTCGCCGGAGTCCGGCAGAACCGTCACGATGACTTTTCCCTTCGCTTCCGGCGTGGCTGCCAGACGCAACGCGGCGGCCATCGCGGCGCCACAACTGATCCCGCAGCTGATTCCTTCTTTGCGGGCGAGTTGCTTGGCCGTCTCAATGGCTTCGTCGTCGGTCACCTGCAGAATGCCATCAATCAGGCTTCGATCGAGAATGTCAGGAACGAAGCCGGCCCCAATCCCCTGAATTTTATGTCGACCGGGCGCACCACCGGAAAGCACCGGGCTGGCGGCTGGCTCCACAGCGTAGACCTTCACCGGCAGTTGCTTCTCTTTTTTCAGATACCGCCCGACCCCGGTGATCGTTCCTCCCGTCCCGACCCCGGCGACAAAGAAGTCGACCTTGCCATCGGTGTCATGAAAGATTTCCGGGCCGGTCGTCTTGAAGTGGATCGCCGGATTCGCTGGGTTTTTGAACTGCTGCGGCATGAACCAGCCCGGTTCATTGGCCAGCTCTTCTGCTTTGGCGATCGCCCCCTTCATGCCGTCCGCGCCCGGGGTGAGGACGAGATTCGCGCCGAAGCCTTTGAGCATCATCCGCCGCTCGACCGACATCGTTTCGGGCATCGTGAGCGTGAGGGGATAACCGCGAGCCGCACACACGAAGGCGAGCGCGATCCCCGTGTTCCCGCTGGTCGGCTCGACGACGTGCATGCCTGGTTTCAGTTTCCCGGATTGCTCCGCGTCCCAGATCATGTTCGCGCCGATGCGGCATTTCACGCTGTAGGCCGGGTTGCGGCCCTCGATTTTCGCCAGGACCGTCGCACCGAGTCCCTGCGCCAGATGATTGATCCGCACGAGTGGCGTACGACCGATGGTCTCGGAATTGTCAGCGAAAATGGGCATCTCGGCGGGCTCCTTCCAGTCGGAACATCCTGACAGACAACAGACTCCCGCGAGTGTGACAGAAAACGGGACACAGGTGAAGAGCGCGTGAGGTGACGCATCGGCACAGGGACCGTTTTACGTCTCCAGGAACTTCCGCAGCACGTTTTGCGTGAGGCGGGCGATGTCTCGATCGACGGGGAGACTGCTGATCCAGTTGATCGAGCCGACCGAGAAAACTTGCCCGCCGCTGGCGGTCTCGAAGTGCACGATCTCCGCACCGCCATCGTCGGGGTTCAGCCCTTTCGCCACCAGTTTCGCATTCCCGGGCGAACTTGGCGAACGCTTGTCAGTCTCATGTCCCGAGGCTCCTCCTGGACAGCGTTTATGGAGTGAATCGATTCCGAAAAGTTCACCCACGCGCAGCCCCGTACCTGTGAAGCACCAGTGCGCCGGATCGATCACCTGGTACGGAGCCCCAGTCATGATCCCCGTCGGTGTGAAGACAACACCGAGCAGGTTCGCCTCCGATTCGACCCGCAACGCGAGGCGGCTTTCCCCCCCGACACCGGCGACATCGAGACCCGTGATGCGTTCGTTGCGGACGTGCATCTGTGAGCCGTCGACTTCCACTTCACAGTTGAGACCGTTGCCGCCGAGATAGACCAGTCGCCCACCTTCCTCGAAGACCCAGCGCTTCACACGCTGATACATCGCGCGAGTCCAGTATTCCGGATGGACCGCGGTGACCAGCACGCGATACGCAGCCAGGTCGAGCGTGCCGTCGTCGAGCTGGGTCTCGGCGTAGTAATCGAACGGAATCCGCTGCTTGTCGAGCCAGCCGACGAGTCGCCATTCCGCCGGTGCGAGATGACACGCCTGCCGCCCTTCGATCGGATCGGTAATCCGTTCGTGGCTGTCGATGTGATTGAACGGTTCGGGCCGTTCGAACGACAGCGGCGCGTACGCGGGACAGTTCCACGTCAGGAACTCAGTCGAGTTGTACCGCTTGAGATCGGTGCGGCTGTTGACAGTCGGCGTCGGCGGAAGTTCGTCCGCATGGATGTAGTTACTCCGTCCGCCAAAATTGTTGTAAGCGTTCCACGTCAGGTTGCTCGCCAGCACCGCCAGTTTCGCCTGCGGTTGTCTCGGAGCCACGATCCATGGAAAGGCAAACTGCAGCCCGGAAGGGGTCCGCGCGCGGAAATAATAGAGTCCACTCTGTGCGGGAGCGGTGACGAACTGCTTGTGGGCGGGACTGGCGTAGCCGACTTTGTTCCACTCGACGCCGGTTTGCGTGTAGTCACCATCGGGGGTGATCTGCATCACCGCGCGCGGGCCATGTTCGTCGTACCAGCCGAGACCCCGCACCAGGCTGGGTGTCCAGCCGTAATGCCAGAGTTCGAGGTGATACTGCTCGACCGAGTGAACGCGAAACTCGCCCGCTTCGCCCGCCCGAACCCACTTCGGCCAGACATAACCACTCAGCCCGTCACTCAGCAACCGGAACTGATGCGGCTGCGTGAGCGGCAACGTCACGCGACTCCGTTTCGCGCCAAAACCGGGCTTCTGCAACGTGACGGTGTACGCCCCCGGAGGCAACTCAGCATGAACCGCTCCCGTCGCCCGTGACCGGGCCTCCCATGACGTGCCTGCATCGTTCACGAACTCAAGTGCCACATCGCACAACGCAACGTACCGCTCATCGCTGACATAGCCGATCAACATCGTGCGTCCCGTTGGTCAGAGGGAGAGGATTCGCCGCAAAAAGGCGCAAAAGTCGCAAACAAGAAGAAGAGGACGGAGAAGAATTCTGACCACAAAAAGCACAAAAGGGCACAAAAAACGAATGAACTCTCGTAGCAGGGATTGCGATTAACCAAGTTCAGAGGATCAGGAAACCTGCACATCACACTCTGCATTCTCCATTCGACATACCTCATTCCGCCTTCCTTTTGTCTCCTTTTGTGCCTCTTGTGGCCAAACCTCTTTCCCTCCTGTTTGCGCCGTTTGCGTCTTTTTGCGGCCGACCCTCCGCGCATTCTCCAATCGAACACGCTTGATGCGTGTTCCGGGCAGCGTAACAATCGGACGGGCGCGACATCCAGCGCTGTGCTGGGCTCATCGGTCGAGATCACGGGAGCGGGTGGATGTCGCAGGGGCTGGAACCAATCAACACGTCGCGTCCGACGAACGCGCGGTTCCTGGTCCTGGGCGTTCTCTGTCTCCTCTCCGGCATCCTCTATCTCGACCGCATCTGCATCTCCGCAGCCCTTGGATCGATCCAGAAAGATCTCGGGCTGAACAACACGCAGACGAGCTACGTCCTGATGGCGTTTACGCTCGCGTATGGTCTCTTCGAGATCCCGACCGGCCGCTGGGGTGACACCATCGGTGCCCGACGGGTGCTGACGCGGGTCTCACTGTGGTGGTCGGTCTTCACCGCGTTGACCGGAGCCTGCACGAATCTGTGGATGCTGCTCATCGTCCGGTTCCTCTTCGGCGGGGGTGAGGCGGGAGCCTTTCCGAATGTCGCCCGGGTGATGTCCCGCTGGTTCCCCGATCACGAACGCGGCCGCGCCCAGGGAGTGCTGCTCGCGGCTTCTCAAGTGGGAGGGGCGGTCGCTCCCTTTCTGGCAGCCCTGCTGATCCAGTCCATCGGGTGGCGATTGACGTTTGCCCTCTTCGGCGGCGTCGGTGTTCTCTGGGCAATCGGTTTCTACGCGTGGTTCCGCGATGATCCAGCCACGCATCCGCAGGTCAATGCAGCAGAAGTCGCGCTCATCGGCACGCGGGCCACGTCCGGTCATGTTCACGCCGCGATTCCGTGGAACCTCGTGCTCTGTTCCCCGAGCATCTGGTTCCTCAGCAGCATCATGATCTTTCAATCGTTCAACAGTTACATCTACTTCTCGTGGTTCCCGAAGTATCTTGAAGCGGCCCGCATGGTGACCAAAACCGAAGCGGGTGCGATGGCGTCGGTCGTCCTCGGATGTGCAGCGGTCGGGACGTTTCTGGGAGGGCTGGTACTCGATGCGTTTGTCCTGGGTGGCGGGGTGCATCAGCGACGGCTCTTCGGCGGGATGATGTTCTTCCTCGCGACGATGATGCTGGCCTGTTCGCTGATGGCGACGGATCCCTGGCTCGCGGTCGTCTGCTGCGGGATGTCGTGCTTCTGCACGCAGGCGACGCAGTCGCTGTGGTGGTCGAGCGCGATCGGGATCAGCGGCCGCCATGTTGGGGCGTTGTTCGGATTGATGAATTCGATGGGAGTCCTCGGCGCGATGTCCTCGCAGTACCTGGTCGGCCTACTGGCCGATCATCTCGGAGCGCTCGGACTGAAAGGACGGGCGCAGTGGGATCCGATCTTTTACATCGATCTCGGCGTGCTGGCCTGCGCAGCGCTGCTCTGGTTCTGCTTCATCATGCAGCCCGTGGAACCGGTAGAATCCGAGGAACTCTTGTAGGGTGGGCTGTGCCCACCATCAATTCACGATTCGCGTTCATCCCGACCATCCTCGGCGGGCACTGCCCACCCTACAAATTTTGCCCGCCGGCGGGAGCGCTCGAAGCACCGGACGGCTTGCGCCGTGCCGCTTACTGCGGAGAGAGTCTTGTCGGGTTCTGACTGACGCGCGGATGGTCCGCTGGGCGGGTATCTTGATGGGGACGGTTTTCTTCCCCGCGTTTCGATGGATTGACGGTTCGCATGGTTCCCCCAGGTTCGCGCACACTGGCTCCACAATCTCCTTCGGTCGCGCCGATGGTCGGCTGGTGGATCATCGGATCGCTGCTGGCAGCGACCTCATTACAGACGTGGCTCTCGTCGCCCGCGTTGGCAGCGACTGTCATCAGCCCGCCGACGTATGCTGCGGTCTGGTCAGCGTTGATGCGGACTCCCGTCCCCGGACAGGAGGGAGCCGACTTTGCCTGGTCGCTGGCCTTCGGTCTGGTTCTGGTGGCGATGCTGCTGACGTGCGCGATAGGTGTCGTTTTGCGACGGGCCTTCGGTCTGCGTGACAGGTGGCAGACGGTTCAGTTGGTCGGCCGCGGCTGGACGTATCTCGGTCTGTGGGAACCGGTCCGATTGATCGGGGTGATGACGGGTTGGACGGCGTGGCAGACGACGCTCGAAGGGGCGATCCCGCTGTGGATCGCGGCCGCTGCGGCGTGGAGGTTGACGAGTGTGTTGCGGCCCAGTCACACGACGGTCGACCAAGCCGTGGACATCCCATCGGTCCGTCGCTGGTCGGGACTGTGGATCGCGGCGGCTGTCTACTCCGTCGTCTTTGTGACGATGAACTGGCGGCTGTGGTTCAACCTGTATCTGCCGCACGGCGACTCGGCGATGTACGAGGAGCATTTGTGGAACGTCCTCGCAGGTCGCGGGTTCCGCAGTGCACTCGATCAGGGGTTGTTCCTCGGCGAGCACATTCAGTTCGTGCATCTCGGTCTGCTGCCGCTCTACTGGTTCTGCCGGTCGCATCCGCTGTTGGAACTCTGTGAATCGCTGGCACTCGCGTCGGGTGTCTTCCCGCTCGCGTTGATGACGTACCGGCACACGCAGTCGCGGCGGATTGCGACAGCCGCTGCGGTGGCCTACCTGCTCTACTTTCCGCTGCAGTTCCTCGATATCGAAATCGACCTGAAGACGTTTCGACCGGAAGCGTTCGGGATACCGATTCTGTTGTGGACGCTGGAACGACTCGATGCCGGCCGGATGCGGGGGTTTTTGCTCGGTGTGCTGGGCTGTCTGACGGTGAAAGAAGACTACGCGATCATTCTCGCGCCGCTCGGGTTGTGGATCGCCGGGCATGCGTTTCGACGGCCGGAGACCGTCGGATTGAGCGGACCCGCTTCGCGCTGGCGTGCCGTGGGGATCGGGCTGACGTTGTTCGGGCCGGTCTACCTGTGGACGGCGACGCGGGTCCTGATTCCCTGGTTTCGACCGGGAGAAGAGGTCCATTACACGCGCTACTTCAGCCGACTGGGTGACTCACCCGAAGCGATCATCCAGACGTTTCTCTTCCGGCCCGACATCGTTGCTGGGGAAGTCCTCACACCGTCGACGATGTTGTACTTTCTGGCGCTGCTGGTCCCGTTCGGGTTGATTCCGTTGCTCTCACCGGGGCGGTTACTGGTCGGTCTGCCCTTGTTCGGCGTCCTCTGTCTGAACGAACTCGCCCGCGACCCACGGCATCACTTTCATGCGCCGCTGGTAGCGATTGTCGCGTGGGGTCTGGCTGCGGGACTGGGGAACTGGCCTCGGATTGCGGAGCGCTGCCGGTGGTTCACCGCGGCCACGTGGTCGGCGCGCGATGCCGGTCGTTGGGTCCTCTTCAGTTCATTAGCGACGGGGTGGTTCTTCAGTCTGTCACCGCTGGGTTGGCCCTTCTGGGATCCCGGTTCGAACTGGAACTGGCGGACGTTGTATGGACCGACCGATCGTGGAGTGGCCTTCGCGAAGATTGCCCCGCTGATCCCGCCGTCGGCCCATGTCGCCTCGACCGACTTCGTCCATCCGCGGTTCACGCATCATGCCGGGTCCTACGATTACAGCGGTTACCTGCGGAAGATCAGCGGGTATGAACGCCGTGTTCCGGACGACACCGACTACATCGTGATCGATACGACACACCGTTACAGCACGATCAAGACCCCGGCTGAGATCCCTGAGTACCGCGATCATCCTGAGGTGTGGGAGTTGCTTCCCGAGACCGCGAACGGGCCGTTCATTGTGCTGCGTCGCCGCTCCGTCCCTGCGACGAAGGATCCGTGATGATTCTCGCCGAAGGACTGAGCTGGCAGGTGGTGGGTACGGTGACCGCCCTGGTGCTGTTGTACCTGGTGACGTGGGGGTTCGTGCCGCTGATTCTGTTGAATCGCAAGCCATCGCCGACCTCGACCGTCGCCTGGATCATGACGGTCATCACGATGCCCTATTTCGGAGCGTTCCTGTACCTGGTGTTCGGCATCAATCGCGTCCGCCGACACGTCTCGCTGCGACAAGCTGCAACGCGGAAGATCAACCGACTGGTGCCACAACTGGCTGGACAACATCTCGTTTCGCAGGACCCGTTCACGCCGACGCAGCGCCAGTTGCTGCGGGTTGCGGAACGGGTCTCGGGGGCCAAAGCGACCGTGCAGAACCGCATTCATCTCTACGCAGAAACAGCGGACGCCTTCACAGCGATCGAGACCGCCCTGCGGGAAGCGAAGGTCTCGATCCATCTCGAATACTACATCTGGCAACCCGACCGCATCGGGACCAAACTGCGGGACATCTTGATTGAACGGGCTCGGGCCGGGGTGAGAGTCCGATTCCTGTATGATGCGCTCGGTTCGATGCGGTTGACGAATCAGTTCCTCGACGAGATGCGGGCCGTTGGCATCCAGGTCGCTCCGTTCTTGCCGGGTCGCTCGTGGCGCGAACGATGGTCAATCAACCTGCGGAATCATCGCAAGATCATTCTGATTGATGGGACGATCGGATTCACCGGCGGGATGAACGTCGGCGATGAATACCTCGGCCGTGATCCCCACTTCGGATACTGGCGCGATACGCATCTGCGGCTGACGGGTCCCGCTGTGCTGCAGTTGCAGGAAGTCTTCGTCACTGACTGGTACTCGGCGACGGGAGAAGAGATGCAGCTCGATGCGCACTTCCCCTCACCCAGTGAGACCGGCAAGCTGACGGCCCAGGTGATTGCCGGTGGGCCGGATCGCGACGAGAGTGTCTTTCACGCGGTGATGTTCTCGGCGATCGCCGGGGCTGAACGGGAAGTGACACTCGCCACATCATACTTTGTGCCGACGCCGGCGCTCAGCATGGCATTGCAGGCGGCGGCTCTGCGAGGCGTGCGAACACGGGTCCTCGTCTCCGGTCCGGTGACTTACTGGACCACCTACCATGCGTGCCGTTCTTACTATGACGAACTGCTGCAGGCGGGAGTCACGATCTACGAATACCGCAAGGGCCAGCAGCATGCGAAAACGCTGACGGTGGATGGCGAGTGGTCACTGGTCGGGACTCCGAACTTCGATGCCCGGAGCATCTTTCTGAACTTCGAGGTCGCGGTCGCGATGTTCGATGCCGGAGTCGCGGAGCAACTCGCGCATCACTTCGAGCAGGACCTTGCCGGAGCCGTGCGCATCGACCGGGACGAGTGGAAGCAGCGGGGTACGTGGTCGCGTTTGAAAGAGAACACCAGCCGCATGTTCGCCCCGGTGCTGTGAGCTTTCGGACGCCCAGCCTTTGCTAAGGCTGGGCTTCTTTAAAATGACGCGACCCGCACATCGGGGATGTACGGGTCGCGGGGTGATGTCAATCGACCGCGGTTCGGCGGACTACTTCGTGCAGTTCGTGCAACCGGCGGCTTCCGGCACCGCACAGGTCGCCGGAGCAGCACAGGCGGGAGCACAGACTTGCACCGGCACCTGACGGCAGACCGTCCGGGGCACGCAGCGAACCTTGGTTTCACAAATCTGCCGCGGAACGCAGCGGGTCTTCGTCACCATCCGGGTCTCACAGACCTGACGGCAGGTCGTGTGCGGAACCTTGCGGGTCCGGACTTCCTGGGTCATCGTGCAGGTCGTGTAAGGAACCTTCTTGGTGATCGTTTCACAGGTCCACGTGCAAGTCGTGTAAGGAACACGCTTGGTCACGCATTCATTGGTCCACGTGCAGGTGGTGTAGGGAACCTTCTTGGTGATCGTTTCGCAGGTCCACGAGCAGGTCGTGTAAGGAACTCGCTTCGTGCAGGTCTGCTGTTCGTGACGCACGCAGGTGTACGGCACGTTCTTCGTCACGGTGTAGGGGACCTGACGGCAGACCGTGTAAGGGACCTGGCACTGACGGACTTCCTGCTCCATCCGCGTGCAGCAGACGGTGCGGCATTCCATCCGGGGGACCCACTTGCGGCAGCAGACCGTCCGCATCGTCTGTTCACAGACCTGGCGGCAGCAGCCCGGCTTGTAGACACAGCGGCAGCAGCAGGGATCCCATTCCCAGGTGCCCGGGTCCTGCACGCACTTGGTGATGATCGGTCCTGGAACCTGCTTGACTTCTTCAACCCAGTCGCCGGTGCAGACCTGGACCTGCTTGTGTTCGGTGACCGGCTTGCAGACGGTGTAGCAGACGTTCTTGTAGCAGGTTTCCGTTTCTGTCCGGTACTGCGTGCAGCAGACCTGACGGTAGTGCGTTTCATAGATCGGCTTGCAAACCGTGTAACAGACGTCGCGATAGCACGTCTGGTAGCAGGGCTTGCGGATGGTGCAGCAGACGTCGCGATAGCACGTCTGGTAGCACGGCCGACGGATGTTGCAGGTCACGTCGCGATAGCAGGTCTGGAAGCAGGGCTTACGGACGGTGCAACAGACATCGCGATAGCAGGTTTGATAGCAGGGCTTGCAGACCGTGTAACATTCGTCGGTCCAGCAGGTGTCGTAAACATTCCGGGTGCAGGTCACGGGGACCTGCTCGATGCATTGGTCATACACCGTACGCGTGCAGTTGTAGGTCTGGGGTTCCCAGACCGTCTCCTGGACGGTTTTGTAGCAAGTTGTGTTGCAGGCTTTCGCGGAGCAGTAATCGCCGCAGGGAGCGCAGGCTTTTTTGGAGCAGGAGAAGAATTTCCCGGCTCCGCAATACCCGGCGTCGGCTGATCCGCCGCTGAAGAGCGCCACCACGCTCGCCAACGCGACCATCCAGGTTGCTTGTTTCATTGGTCTGTCCTTCATGTCCATTCGGAACGGCAGCAAAGTGCGACGAGGAAAACTTCAAGGTTGTCGGGGCACTTCGTGACTTATCCTCAAACATCGGCCGCAAAGCCGACTTGCTTGAGCCAAAGCCCGCAAAATCCCCAATCGGAAAATCTTCCCAGTCTCTTCAGCCCCCCCGGATGCGTCCCTGAGGCATCCTTGCCGGGCGCTCTGATCCCTTCACATGAAGAGATTGGTTCCATTTGTTCAGCGCCGACCAATCGGACTCGCTGCGGAGACCGACTCCCTGTCAGTTTCGGACACCCCGGCAACTGAACTCTCTCCCAACGCTTCAGACCCGCACTGCGAATGCAGACTTCCCAGATTGACAGGAGTGCCGACGCTCCGGATTTCTTCAGAGCCACCTGGCGACAAATCACTTGCTGTGAATGCGTTGCGAGGAGAATCCAGCGGACGTACACTTTGCGTTCAGTGGTGCATCCCCGTTGCGATGCACCTCTGGTTGGTCCTCGAACGCCGGGTGTGGCGCTCGATCAGGAACTGAACGATGGAAATGGCTGGGCTGGCTCTACAGGCAATCGGTGCAATTCTGGGAATGGTCGGGGGGATCTGGATCCTCGTGCTGGCGTTCCAGAAGAGTGTGGGTTGGGGGTTGGCATGCCTGCTGATCCCCTGTGTGTCGCTCGTTTTTGCGATTCAGAACTGGAATGAAGCCAAGAACCCGTTCTTGATCGCCATCGGCGGAGCAGTCTTGCAAGTCGTCGGAATCATGCTCATGGCTGCAGGTGGTGGTGGGTTGCCGCAGTAGTGGTGATGGGGTCTCGTAACTCGTGGTGGCGACCGATCTCCAGCCACCACGAGTTTCACGAGTTGCAGACGTGTCGCGGCGGCGAACACAGGCTAAGATCGGTGCGTAGCCCCCTGACTAAGAAGGCCCTCCCATGCTGCGGCGATCTTGCTTCATCGTGATCTCGCTGATTCTGTTTCAATGCCTGGCGCAACTCCTTCTCCACGCCGCCGATGCCGTCAGCGAAGCGAAGGCCCGGCTCAAGCAGCAAGCGGCGTATCTCGCGAGTGATGAACTCGAAGGCCGCGGAGTCGGTACCGAAGGACTTGCGACAGCCTCGAAGTTCCTGCGGACCGAGTTCGCGCAACTCGGTCTCAGCGTGGATCGCGTCGCCGGCGATGCCTATCAGACGTTCGAGATGATCACCGGGGCGAAACTCGGTGAGACGAACACGCTCGAAATCGTTGATCCCGAAGGGAAGGTCACTGTGCTCCGCATGGGGCCCGACTTCGAGGTCTGTTCCTTCGCCGGGTCCGGCAGTTTTGAGGGGGAACTGGCCTTCACGGGTTACGGCATTGATGAAGGCGAAGGGAAGTACAACGACTTCGCCGGGATCGATGTCAAAGGGAAGGTTGTCGTGATCCTGCGTCGGAACCCACGGCAGGCGGCCAGCAAAGGTCACGGGATCAGTCGCAATGCCGAACTCCGGTCCAAGCTCAGCCAGGCGCATCAGCACGGTGCGGTTGCAGTGCTCTTCGTCAATGATCCCTACAGTGTGAAAGAGAAAGCCGAAAGCCGCAGCGCTGGTCTGGCGAAGGCTGCCGGGGAAGTCGCCGGGCTGGCCGATCAGTTGTTGTCTGTCCCGGATGACATGCCCGACAAGGCCAAGGACGCGAAGGCACAACTCGCGACCGCTGTGGGGAAGTGGAAAACACTCAAGGAAGCGGGTGCGAAAGCCGTTGACGACGAGTTGATGAAGTTCGGTTACGCGGGCTTCGGCGACGAGAAGCCGATCCCCCCCGCGTTCCACATGACGCAGCCACAACTGAACCAGGTGTTGAAGGCTGCCCTGAAAAAGAGTCTCGGCGATCTGGAAGCCGCGATTGATGACGATCTGAAGCCGCAGTCGACGATTCTGCCCGGCTGGAAAGTCCGGGGAACGACATCCGTCACCCGCGTGAAGTCGAACATCTCGAACGTGATCGCCGTGCTCGATGGGAACGGACCGCTCGCTGATGAAACGATTGTCGTCGGTGCGCATTACGATCACGTCGGTCGCGGCGGGAACAATTCGCTGGCACCCGGGTCGAACGACGTTCACAACGGTGCTGACGACAACGCCTCGGGCACCGTTGCCCTGCTGGAAGTCGCCCGTCGCCTCGCAGCCCGCCCGCAAAAGCTCCCCCGCCGGGTCGTCTTCATCGCGTTCACAGCCGAAGAACTCGGGCTGATTGGTTCGGCGCGGTATGTCAAAGAACCGGTCTTCCCGCTGGAGAAGACGATCGCCATGTTCAACATGGACATGGTCGGTCGGCTCCAGGACGACAAGCTGACGGTCTTCGGCAGCGGCACGTCACCTCGCTGGGAACCCGAACTGAAGGCGCTCAACGAGACCGCTGCCTTTCAGATGTCCTTCAAGCCGGAAGGCTTCGGCCCGAGCGATCACTCGTCGTTCTATGGGAAGAAGATTCCTGTCCTGCACTTCTTTACCAATAACCATCCCGACTATCACCGCCCGACGGATGATGCCGACAAGCTGAACATCGACGGCATCTACCGTGTGGTGGAACTGGTCGAAAAGATCGTCGTGCAGACTGCGGAGAACCCCGAGCGTCCCGCGTATGTCGAGATCAAGCAGGCGGCTCAGATCGCCCGCAGCGGCGGTCGCCCGTACTTCGGCACGATCCCCGACTTCTCCAGCGAAGGGGATGGTTACGCCATCTCCGGGGCCGCACCCGGCAGCCCGGCTGATAAGGGTGGGCTGAAGGCGAACGACCGGATCGTCAAACTGGGAGGCAACAAGGTCTCCGGTCTCGACGACTTCGACCTCGCCCTCAGAAAGTTCAAAGCCGGCGAAGAGATCGAAGTGGTCGTCCTGCGCGAGGGCAAAGAGGTCCCACTCAAGGTCACACTCGAACCTCCGCGATAACTGTGTTCGGTCATCGTTCTGAGCGGCCAGGCGCTAGCCGCCGGTTCCTGGTTCTTTGCTAATCGAAGAACCGGCGGCTAGCGCCTGGCCGCTCAATGACGCGAGGACGTCAGCTGTGCTTGCGGAACGGATCCTGACTTCGTGACACCCGACCTCGCGCTGTTTCCCGATGACTATGCAGCGGCCCGGACTCAGTTTCGGGGACTGGCGACCGCAGCCGATTGGGTGCAACAGGCTTATCCGCTGTTCGTCCGCGGTCCGGATGATCTCCCCCTGACGATCGACTCGGCGACGTGGGACCCGCCGAACGCCCGTGGAACCGTCATTGTGACCAGCGGTCTGCATGGTGCGGAAGGGGCGCTTGGCTCCGCGCTGCAGGCCGCCTATCTCTCCCATTGGGCATCACTCGCCCCGACCGATCGGCCGGCCGTCCGACTTGTCTTTGTGCATGCCCTCAATCCGTACGGGTATGCCTGGCGGCGGCGGGTGAATGAAGACAACGTCGATCTCAATCGGAATTTTCTTGCGCCTGGACAGAGCTATTCAGGTGCCCCGGATGGGTACGCCCAACTCAATCCGATGCTGAATCCCGGCACGCCTCCGGTCCGCTGGGAACCGTTCCGCATCCGCGCGCTGTGGGCCATTGCCCGCCTTGGTCTGGCGACACTGAAGCAGGCGATTGCGACCGGGCAGTACGAGTATCCCCGCGGACTCTTCTTCGGTGGACACGGGACATGTGTGACCACGCGGTATGTCCGCCAGGTCTTTCCGCTCTGGCTGGGGGAACAGGGGCCGGTGATTCATCTCGATGTCCATTCCGGGTTGGGTGAGTCCGGTCAACTCATGCTCCTTGCCGAGCAGCCGTTCAATGCGGCCCAGCTTGATCGGATCACCGAGAAGCTCGGCCATCGGCCACATGCTCCCGACGCAGCGACCGGAATTCACTACCGGTCGCGTGGCAGTCTGGGGATGGAAGGGGCGCGCCTGAGTGCGGGTCGCGACTATCAGTATTTCTGTGCTGAGTTCGGCACGTTCGATCCCGTGACGATGCTGACGGCGCTCCGCGCCGAGAACCGCGCCCATCACTCGATCCCCGATCCTGCCCGGGCGGAACACTGGGCAAAAGACCGCCTGGAAGCCGCATTCTGTCCGATCGCCTCGAAATGGCGCCGGCAGGTCCTGACCACCGGTTTCGAGCTGATTCAGCGCGCGGTCGCTTCGCTCTCTTGATGCACACCTTGGGGGATTCAACCATGTGCTGGTGGGGATTTTTGCTCGGATGCGGATTGTTCGGAACGACGAATCTTCAGGCTGCCGAAGGTCAGCCCAACATCGTCGTCATCCTGTCCGACGATATGGGGTTCAGCGATCTCGGTTGTTACGGCGGTGAACTGCGGACGCCACATCTCGATGCCCTTGCGGCGAATGGGCTGCGGTTCACGCAGTTCTATAACACGGCCCGTTGCTGTCCCACGCGGGCCAGCCTGCTGACCGGACTGTATCCCCATCAGGCGGGGATTGGGCATATGACCGACGCGCACGGTCCTGAATTTCCCGGCTATCAGGGAGATCTCAACGACCACTGCCGCACGATCGCCGAGGTCCTGAAGCCAGCCGGTTATCGCAATTATGCGGTCGGCAAATGGCATGTCACAAAGCATCTCAAGCAGGACGGACCACAACACAACTGGCCCCGGCAGCGCGGCTTCGATCGGTTCTATGGGATGGTCTCCGGCGGTGGCAGCTTCTACGATCCCTGGACTCTCGCCCGGGATAATCGCCTGATTTCCCCCTATGCTGACCCCGAATATCAGCCGCAGACCTACTACTTCACCGACGCGCTGACCGACCATGCGGTCAAGTTCGTCGGCGAGCATGTGAAAGATCACGCGAGTCAGCCGTTCTTTCTGTATCTGACCTACACCGCTGCACACTGGCCGATGCACGCGCTGCCGGAAGACATCGCCCGCCATCGTGGCCGTTACGATGCCGGCTACGAACCGATCCGCAAGGCTCGCTTCGAGCGGGCGGTGAAGCTGGGATTGATCGATGGCGCACAACCCTACGTAGCCAATCCGGAAAACTGGGACGATGTGAAAGACCACGCCCGGGAAGCCGCGTGCATGGAAGTGTATGCGGCGATGGTCGACCGGATGGACCAGGGGATCGGACGATTGGTCGAGGAACTCCGCCGCACGAATCAGCTCGACAATACGCTGATTCTCTTCCTGCAGGATAACGGGGGCTGTGCGGAGTTGATGGGCCGCGGTGCCGTGAAGAACCGTCAGAGCGGACCGCGACTGGCACAACCGAGTCTGCCTCCGCTTGCTCCGGAAACGCTTCCTTCCGCCCTGGTCCCTGCGCAAACGCGCGATGGTTATCCGGTCCGACAGGGACCCGGCGTGATGCCCGGCCCGGCTGATACGTACGTCGGTTATGGTCGTGGCTGGGCCACGGTCTCGAACACACCGTTCCGCGAATATAAGCACTGGGTCCATGAAGGAGGGATCAGCACGCCGCTGATTGCCCACTGGCCGCGGGGAATCATGGCGAAGGGTGAACTTCGCAAGCAGCCGGGCCATCTGATCGATGTGATGGCGACGTGCGTCGAAGTCGCCGGGGCAACGTATCCTGCGGAAGCCACTCCGTTACCAGGCCGCAGCCTGACGACCGCCTTCCGGAACGAACCGATCGCACGGGACGCCATCTTCTGGGAGCACGAAGGGAACCGGGCAATCCGCATGGGTGACTGGAAAGCCGTCGCGAAAGGTCCCGGCAGTCCCTGGGAGTTATACGATCTCTCCCGCGATCGCATCGAATCCCGCAATCTCGCCCAGGAAGAACCAGCCCGCATACGCACGCTGGTCACAAAATGGGAATCGCTCGCGAAGGAACAGCACGTCTTGCCCTGGATCTGGAAGCCAGCCTATCAACCACTCGCGACCGAGTAAGCACCACCCCATGAAGCCCAGCCATCGCGATGGCTGGGTCTCTTCACCCAACCCACGCTCACGCTGCGGTCAGACGATTGGCGATGGTATAGAACCAGAACGCCCGGTCGAAATTGATCGTCTGCAGGACTGTCGCCAGCCGCTCTCCCTGACGCGTGCACTGCACGAGTTCCTCGCGCAATTCGTGGCTCAACATCGGATGGGACCGCACGAAATGGATCAGGACGGGCAGGATCTGGTCGTACGCGCGGACTGTTGAGGGACTCTTCGGCTCGATCGAGAGCCGTGCCCCCAGCAGCACAAGCACGGCCCCGACAGGGATCCCGACAACGATGGTCAGTAACAGTGCAACTCCCAGGCCTCCCACCGGGTCACCGTTGAACAACCCGAGGAGAAGAAACAAGAACGGCAGGGCCAATGTGATCGCGACGAAGACATTCGTCTCACCCTTCGTCCACTCCCGTGGATTCCACGGAAAGCCCAACGTCAAGGGACGGAGCTTCGCGGGCAGCTCTTTGACCGCGTGCAGCGTCGATGACGGCACTGGCTGACGCAGGTCTTTCCCGTCCCGCTCGGCACACTCCATCGCGACGCGCAGCCAGATCGACTGCAGATCTTCCGGCAGCACCTCTCCGATCTCCGGGAAAGCCTGCAGGATCGGTTCGTAGGCACTCGCGATGTCTGAATTGACGGCCAGAAACTGTTCGACCCATGTCGGCTCGTCATGAAAGTAGGCCCGCAGAGCTGCATCCATCCGTGCGCGCAACGGGTTGCCGTTGAGAAATGTCGGTCGAGCCAGCAGGTGCTGACTCAGCTTCTGCAACTCCCAGAGTTGATGTTCGCACCACGGAGGGAGTTGATGATCGCTGACAGAATCAAGCTCACTCAGCTGAGCAATCCACCAGTCCGGTTCAGCGTCGTAGGCAATTTTCGGCCACAGCCGCAGCATCAGGAAGACCCGCGCCAGTCGTTGTGGCCCCCGCACCAGCCGCACGCAGGCTTCGTAACGCGTGCGAAACTGAGGGAAGGTCCTCAGTCTGGCCATCGCGAACCACAGCGGGGTCGAAAGTCCGAAGGTGGAATCGTACGGACGGGCCTCGAAGAGCCGCTCCAGATGCCGCTCGGCCTGCTCGGGAGGCACCGTCTCCAGATAAGCCTGCAGGACCTCGAAGAGACCGGCATCATCCGGAAATAAGCTGATTCCGGTGAGCAGCGTTGCAAATAACGCTTCGCCCGAACCATCACTCAGTGCATCGTTCACGATCGCCAGCAGGAGATACTCTTCCGCCGTTTTGTTCGGCTTGCGTGCGAGTTCGGTTTGCAGGTCGCGCGGAGGCAGCGTCGCGATCCGCTCCGTCAACGGCAGCGGTGCCTGCCACCCCGGTCGCGGACGAACCCCCGGTTCATCGCGTGTGTTCGCTTCAGACTGGTCACGCTCAGGTTGCGGTTCTCGATCGGGTGAGGCGTCCGCATCGGGACGGTTCGTCGCTTCGGGAGACTCGGGTGAAACAGATGGTGCCTGCTCCGGTGAAGGATCGGGACGAGGGGGAACGCCGGCTTCATCTTGCGGAGGGACCGGTCTGGATCGCTGGTCTCCCGTCGACGGACGTGGCTGGATGAAGATGCTCGGCCGAAACGGCATCAACGTCTCGTCCCAGCGGGCATCGAGTTGTTCGTACGCCATGCGGATGCGCTGGAACTCGCCAGGAAATTTCTCAGGCTTGTAACGCTTGAGGAGCGCGTTGTAACTCCGCTTGAGCGCGATGCGATCGAAATCGTCCGGCAGTCCGAAGAAGCCCACCGGGTCATGCGGCAGCCGATTCCAATCGGGTTCGACAGGCTCGCTCATGGAGGCAAGCCTTCCGGAAACGGATTGGTCGGCGGGGGATCAAATGCCTTTGGATTCAAGAAGAGTCGCCGCTGTCGTTCGCCGCGGACCTTGTTCAACCGCTCTGGATCGGAACGCTGCCATTCCATGAGTTCCACGAAGACAGGCATGTTCTCTTCGGAGGGGATGGGGTCCGCTTCGAATCGCTTCAGAAGTTCATGCAGCCGGCGCAAATCGGCATCCATGGCGGGATCGTCCGCTGCATTTGGATCCGGAAGGGAGGCTGATCGGCTTGCGGGGGTTTGCGTCAGGACTGGTGGGATGACCAGCGGAGAAGTTGATGGAGTCGGTTGAACCCGCGGGGTAACGACCGGCGCGGGTCTGGAGTATCGTTGCTGGGACGAAATGAGGGAACGCATCAAGGGGACCACCACCGCGACGACAACCAGCAGGATGGTCCCCACTGGGGTGGTGCTGCCCGTGTCGACCGTTCGCGTGGCATGAAGCATGGAAAATCGCTTGAGATTCTCCAGCAACTCGCGGCGTTCACGGGCCAGATGCGGAGCTTTCGCTACCAGCCGATGGCAAAACATCCGGAAGGAATCCGCCAGGCCGTCATGGCGATTCAGTTCAGTCCAGAACTGCTGCTCATCAATCCCGATCAACCGGTCGGGCATCGCCAGTAACCGCAAAAACGGTCCAGCCAGAGAGACTTCGGATGGCTGAGGGATGTTGGAGAGAATCCACTGTCGCTGCTCGAGGACCAACTGGTACCGGAGCGCCGCCTCGCGGACATCGGGCCATTCTGCCTCAATCAGCGGCTGCAGTTCCATGGCTGCGAAGCCGTAGTCGACCTGCTCGATGGAATCCCACAACTGTCGGAGTCGCTGCCACGCTTCAACCCGCGTCAGACCCGGTGCAGGCTCGGAGCGTGCATGCGACTCGCCGTCGGCTGTCCCGGATTCGTGCTGATCGCCTGCCGGAGTCGGTGGATGAGCTGCTTCGGTTGATTGTCGCTGTGAGCCAGTCGCATCGGTCTCCTCTGAAAGTGGGCGTGGTTCTCCCTGATGCCATTTCTCCCGCAACGCCCACCACACGTCGTTGTCGCCACTCTCGGCGTACTCCCACGCGGTGATGAGATACTGTCGAATTTCGTCGTCAGTCCGGATCGCCATGTGCTGACTTTCGATCACTGTCCAACCGACAGTCCATACCCGCCAAGCTCTCTATCTCAGACATCATTCCGGTGTCGCTTCATCCCGGTCCTCAAACGGGAAACCAAGTTCTTCCAGCAGGGCAATCACATTGGTGCGGATGCTTTCAAAGTCGACACGGGCGGTGTTGGTCATCGAGCGTTCCAGGGTGTCGAGTGCGTGTTCCAGCACATCGCGCTGATACGGAGGCAGCTCACCGATGATCCGCTCGCAGAACAGAAGCAGTCGTTGATTATGCACGTCTTCACGCGGGTAGAACTTCAGCGCCTGCATTTTGGCCACCGCAGCCCGAATCTCGGCTGGGGTGAGGGCCTGTGCCTGCTGGGCGAGGACGATCTGGAACCGCTTTTGCGAGCCGGGGATGTACGCCTCGACTTCCAGGATGCCGTTCAAGTCATAAGTAAACCGCACCTGGAATGGCTGTGATTCGGCCCGCGCCGGAAAACCCTTCACCTTAAGTTCGCCCAGCAGCAGATTGTCCTTCACCCGGCGGGCTTCTCCCTGATAAATCTGCAGCGTGACTTCAGTCTGACCCGGATGAATCGTCGAATAGGTTTCCTCGCGCGACACGGGGATCGTGGTATTGCGATGAATGATCGGTGAGAAGAATCCGTCTTCGATGTTTTTCCCGAAGTGCTTGACGATCTCGACCCCCAGTGTGTGCGGGCAGACGTCGGTCATCACCAGGTCTTCGACGGCGGCATCATCCGCGATCAACGCGGCTTGAATGGACGCTCCCAGTGCCACGACTTCGTCGGGATTGAACGTGCAAAGCGGCTCACGGCCAAAGTAGCTGGTGACGAACTGCACGACCGCAGGCATCCGCGTCGCCCCACCGACGAGCAGCACGTCTTCCACCATCCGCGGATCGAGGTTGCCATCACGCAGGACCTTATCGATCGGTCCGCGAAGCCGATCGAGCAGCGACTGCATGTCGCGTGCGAAGCTCTCCCGTGTGATGGTCACAGTGGGTGCGTCTTCTGCAAATCGGCCTTGCTCGTCGGGGATCCGCACCGTCGCCGATTCTTCCTTCAACAATCGGCGTTTTGCTTGCTCACATTCGCTGCACAACCGGGCGACCATCAGAGGGAAACGCATCTCAGCCGCTTCGAGCGACAGCTTCTGCGTATTGAGAACCGTCGCGACGAGCCGGTCGGTGAAGTCTTCACCGCCCAGGAAACTCTCGCCCGCGGTGGCGATGATCTCCAGGGTGCCCTCGAAGACTTCCATCAGCGTGACGTCGAACGTGCCGCCCCCGAGATCGATCACAAGCAGTTTCTTCGCTGCGGCGCGATCGTGAAAACCGTACGTGAGTGCGGCGGCGGTCGGTTCATTGATGATCCGCAGAACCTTCAATCCGGCGAGTTCACCTGCGTGGCGAGTGGCCCTTCGTTGCTGGTCGTTGAAGTACGCGGGAACGGTGATGACCGCTTCCTCGATTGATCCTCCCAGTGCGGCTTCCGCGTCTGCCTTCAGTGATCGCAGCACCAGGCTCGACAGTTCCGGAGGCGTGAACTCGCGACCGGCGAGCGGCACAACGCGCGTCTGTCCCATCCATCGTTTGAACGCCGCCACACAACGCTCGGGGTGCGTGACGCGGTAGTCCTTTGCGGCATCGCCGACGATCACTTCACCCGATTCGAGCACCCCAACGATCGACGGCGTGAGCAATCCACCATGCGCGGTCGGCAGGAGTCGCGGTGTCCCATTTTCAAAAATCGCGACCAGCGAGTTCGTCGTTCCCAGATCGATCCCGATAATCCGCCGTGACATGCTGAGTCTCGACCGTGAAGCGTAGCTGGCAATAGAGGACAGACACACCGGAGCGGTTCCGGTTCCCGTCGAATCGATTGTGATGGTTTAACGAGACAGTTTTCAATCGTCCGGCGCACAGACGCGCAGCGGGTGCCGCGTTGTTTCCACCGAGCCGCGACCGTCAGGGAGCGGGTTCCGAACGTGGTGGACCGTTGCGGAAACGCGCTCCCTGACGGTCGCGGCTCGGACGGGAGCGGACTTTGACATCAAAGCGTGTCGGGATCGATCGCGCGATGCTCACGAGCGCTCAGATAGCACGCTTCGACGAGGGCCATCGTCTTCAGGTTGTCGGTACCGCTGAGTGAGGGGGGCGTCCCTTCTTCCAGGCTGCAGAGGAGTTCGGCCATCGGTCCGCTGAAAGCATCGGGGAACCAGACTTCGCTCCAGCGCGGCTGATGCCACGCACCGTTGTCAGCGATCGTGCTGTAGTCGAGCGTGCTCGGCGTTCGTTCGGGGTACTTCGGCCAACCGATCGTCCCGCGCGCGAGGCCCTGCGTCCCTTCGATCCGCCAGCGGATGCCGATGTCGGCCGCCGCCCCTTCTTTTGACGGACCGGCCCAGACATCATCCCAGCTCGATGCCCGCAGGCCCGATGCGTATTCCAGGATGTAGAGGCAGATTCCATCCTGATGGGCGAACCGCTGGTCGGTCCGCGGATCGGGGCGGATGCTGGCGAAGACTCGTTGCGGATCGCCGAACCAGAAGCGGAACGTATCGAGGTGATGGATGCTCATGATCCGCAGCGTGACCCAGCCGAGTCGTTCCTGCCACGGCATCCAGTGTGGAATGGCCCGCATGTCGATCGTCGCCAGAACCGGATCGCCGAACGTCCCGCGATCGATGAGCGACTTCGCCGCCCGGACCGACTGGTCATAGCGCATGTTCTGGTTGACGGCGAGCGTGATCCCGGCCGCCTCACACAGCGCGACCGCTTCGCGGGCTTCCGCGAGATTCATCCCCAGCGGCTTCTGCGCAAGGATCCCGCGGAGTTTCCCCTTCCGCTGGACCGCCTCGCGAATGACCTCGATCTGCACATCGGGTGGCACCGCGATGTCGAGCACTTCGACCGCAGGATCATCCAGCACGGCGCGATAGTCGGCGTAGACGTTCTGGATGTTGTGACGGCCAGCAACTTCCGCGACCTTCTGTTGATCACGGGCCGCGATCGCCAACGGCCGAAAGCCGGCTGCCCGGTACGCGGGCAACTGGCAGTCGGCCATAATGAAGCCCGCGCCGATGCAACCGATGCCGGGGGAACGATCCTGCGGCAACCGTGGGAGGTAATCGAGCGTCATTGAATTCCACTTTCAAAACAAAGACGCCCACGGAATGCTTTCCGTGGGCTTCCGTGTGGGAGATCACAGACGCACTCAGCCCGCCATCCGGCGCTTCATGAACGCCAGTGCGTGCTGGGCGAGATACTCTTCGTTCGGGTACATCCGCCGCCAGATTTTCGTTGCCGCCGCGAGCGCCGGTAACGCGAGACCGAACGCCTCGACCATCAGCCAGCCATCGTAACGGAGTTCCTTCAGCATCTGGAACGTGGTGTCCCAGTCGACATGACCCTCACCCGGCGTGCTCCGGTCATTCTCGGAGATGTGGACGTGGACGACCTGGTCCCAGCAGCCCTGCATCGCCGCCGCGAGGTTCTTCTCTTCGATGTTCGCGTGGAACGTGTCGTACATCATCTTGAGGTTCGGGTGATTCACTTCGCGACAGAAGCGGGCGTCGTCGGCTGCGCTCGTCAGGAAGTAGTTCTCGAAGCGGTTGAGGTACTCGCAGACGAGCGTCACGTTGTTCTTCTGCGCGTAGTCGGCCGCCTGGGCGAGGGTGTCCTTCCCCCAGTTCCACTCGTCCGCGGTCGGACCGCTGCCGGAGAACGTGCCGAGAGCCGAGTGAATCGGACCACAGAGATGCGTCGCGCCGGCCGCGGCGACCATGTCGATCGCTTTCTTCAGCCGAACGACAGCCGCGTCACGGATCGCCTTGTCGGGCGAGATCGGGTTCTCGGCGTCGGTGCAGACCGTCACCGCGGTCCGGCCGAGGCCGAGCGCATCGAGCTTCTTGCCGACCTTCTGAAAGGTCGCAAGGTCCATGTCAAAGACGGGGAGTTCGACGCCGTCGTAACCCATCCCCTTGAGTTTATCGAGCAACGGGAAATGCTCTTCCGTGACAGCGGAGGTCCAGAGCAGCAGATTCAAGCCGTACTTCATGAAAGCGGTCTCTCAGAGTGATGCGGGCCAGGGATACAGCGCCGGGGGGAGCAGGTCGACCAGACGCTGCCGGACCACCGGACGGGCCTCGGCCATCCAGGACGGGGCGTCGACAGGCAATGCCGACAGTTTGACCCGCGCGAGCACTTGATTCAAGCGCCGACAGAGGCGATCGTCATCGGCGTAGTCCCGCAGGATCGCTTCCCGTCGGAACAACTCGACAAACCAGCCGAGTTTCGTCGCCGGTTTCCCCAGAAGCGATCCGGCGGTGGCTTCGATCCAGCCGGCATCAACGGTCGCCAACGTCGCGTAATACCGGTCGAGCGCTGCCGGGTATCGCTCCGCGAGTTCGGCATCGATCAGCAGTTCCAGCACGATGTGGGCCAGAAAGCCGCAGCGGAACCCATCGGGACTTCCCCAGCGAGTGCGGAAGAGGAGGCCCAGTTCCGCCGTCACTTCATTGAAGGCCCGCGTGCTGTGGAACCAGCCGTCGTCATCCAGATGCTGCTGGGCCCCCCGCGCGAACGCCTGCAACAACGGATCTGCGCTCGCGCTCGGCTCCGTCAGATGGACCGGCCGCACTCGCAGTTTCCGATCGACGACCGACAACCAATCCGGCAACGCCGTCCCCGCGAGAAACGCCGCGTCATCCAGGTACGGCAGCGCGTGCGTGAGGTAGTTCATGGGGATTTAGTAGAAGCAAAGAGTTTTGGCCACAAGAGGCACAAAAGGAGACAAAAGGGGAAGAGGGAGATCGGGTGAATCACGGAAACCAAAGGCGGATTGAGGAAAGAAGAGCAGCGTCTCCCACTCCCTCCCCTCTCCTTTCGACATTCCGCCTTTCTTTTTGTGTCCTTTTGTGCCTCTTGTGGCAAAACCTCCTCCGCTTACTAGCTCACACCAACCAGGTTGCCTGCGGCGTCGAAGGCCATCGGGGTGGGGCCGCTGAGAATTTCGATGTCGATCCGCTGGTCGAGGTCATGCTTGAAGGCCGTGCTGACGAGCACCTCCGCGAGGTGCAGCGTGTCGGCGATCTGGATCACGCGGGCAGCGGGTGGTTCAACGAGGCCGACGGTCTGCAGGGCCGCATCGACCACTTCGCGATCGGTCGGATAAGCGATCGGCAACATCGCTGCGGTCGGATGCAATCCGGTGATGCAGTTAATCGCGGTGATCTTCCGATCGATCGCGTCGATCGTCCGCTGATTCGTGAACTCGCAGAGCCCGATCCCGGTCGCATTGCCGTGCGTCTCTTCCGTCAGCCCGCGGACGAAAATCCGGCGGCACTTCGCATTGTCGCGGTCGGTCCCGGCGTGATCGTTGAACTTGCGGCCGACGACGTTCGTATCAAGTCCCGTCCCCGAAATGTTCTTGCCGATCCGATCGATGATCAGCAGGTCGCACTCCGCAAACGGCAGCCGTGGCAACCACGCATTGGCCTGCTTCAACAGTTCGGTCTCGCGGATCAGGAAGAGTTCGGGCGGCACCCCTTCGATGAGGGCCGTTTCATCGTAGGCATTCTCGACAATCGCCAGCCCGGCGACGACCTTGCACTTCAGAATCACCGATTGTGCGACCGCGGTGATGATCTCCATAAAGCTGTAATTCGCGATCGCCCGGTGATAGATCTTGGCCCCTTCGTGCTTGCCGAGGCCGATGAGCATCATCTTGTGCAGGCCCGATTCGACATCGCCGACGAATCCGGTGTGCGGCTTCACGCGGCCGATGACCAGCACATGATCGGCACTCGCCGCGTGCTTGTCGAAGTGGACTGGAATCCCCTGCGGCGTCCGGTCGACGATCACCGTTTCCATCGTCGCGCGAATCTCGCAGCCCATCGTCTCGGCGGTGATCCCGTAGTCCTTGAGAATCTGCGTCTGACCGGCAACAGTCCCGCCGCCATGACTTCCCATCGCCGGGACGATGAACGGCACTGCCCCAATTGCATGCAGATGTTCGACAACCGTCTTGATGATCGTCGCGATGTGGGCGATCCCGCGACTGCCAGCGGTCAGGGCGACCGTCTCTCCCTGGCCGATCCGGTCTTCCAGATGCAACCGCACGAGTTCCTTGCGAACCGCAGCGGGGATGTCATCGATTCGCGTCGCATCGAACTGCTGGCGAACGCGATAGAACTCGGGGTATGCCGTCATGAGAGACTCGCACGGGGCTGATGGCGGGGTGTCGATCAACATCCCGTATCATACCGCCCCGCCGTGCATTTAGCCCCCCGTCAATGACGGGGGACTTTCAACCACCCCGGCAACACTGCGGCTTGTTTCACCCACTTCGCGAGTTGCGGCTCATCGAACGGCTGGTCTTCGTAAAGATCGATCCAGCGGGCGGCCTGGCTTTTCTCTGTCCCGCCTGGGGGAACCGGACGTAAGGATGTTCCGTCGAAGAACGTCACTTTGACGTAGCGCGTGAAGACGTGAAACGAGAGGAACCAGCCTTGCCCTTCGATGCCATAAAACGGCGAGTTCCACTTCACGGCTTTCCGCACGTGGGGAACCTGCTGCACGATGAGGGCATCGAGGCGTTCCCCCAGATTTCGCTTCCAGCCGGGCATCGCGGCGATATACGCCTCGACCGGGGCTACACCGTCCGCCTTGGCAATTTGGGGATTACCGCCGGTGAGAAGTTTCACCGGCTCACGCGGAATCTTGCGGCCGGTCGATTTCGTTTTCTCAGCGGTTGGACCAGACGGTTTCTTCGCGGGCGCTGGCGACGTCGCCTTTGTCTTTGCGGAACGGGCGCTTTGATTCTCGGCCACAGCAGCCAGAACTAACTGCTGAAACGCAGCCGCATCAAGTTGATCCCCTTCCCGCAGATCAATGGCCCGGCGCGTGTTGCCTTCCAGGCTGGAGTTGAACAGCCGGTGCGGGTCCGCTAGGGCCGCTCCGCGGGCGAAGGTCAGCTTCACGGAGTGTTTGTAAGTTTCCCCGGTACAGACGATGCCGTCATGCGACCAGATCGGGACCCCTGTCGGATTGGTCGCCTTGGCCCATTTCTGTTCTTCGATCACTTCGGGATCGGCAGCAAGAATCAGATGCCGGACCTCGGCGAGCAACGTCGCTCGCCAATCCTGGCTGGATTGATGCTGAACCGTGGCGCGTGGTGGGGTCGTCTTCGGCTGACGCTTGGACATGGGTGAGTTTCAGGTGGGAAGAAAGACTCCGGGCGCTGACGCTTCCGGCTCGGGAGTTATTGCGGTGTTGAACTGCGGACGACGGCCATCGTTTCGCGCAGGCGGCGTTCGACGAACTCTTTCGCGGTCGCGGCCTTCTTTCGAGCCGCGGCCGGGTCTTCGACGAGTGACAAGACCGTGGGAACAATCCGTTCGTGGTCAGCCGGTTGATCGAGATCGAACAGCCAGTCCCCCAGGCCGATGTCCCGCCACATGGAGCCTTTACTGGTCTGTTCGGCGAAGCGGCAGACGATCGCCGGGATGCCGTTGCCGACTGCCATGATCGGGGAGTGCATCTCGCTGCCGAAGAGGCCCGCGCTGCGGACATACGTGCTGAGCGCCTCGTCCGTCAGCCAGAACGATTCGCGCCAGACGACACGCTTGCGGACATTGTCGGGGAGCCGTTCATAGAAGAGTTCTTTTCCGACCGCCATCTGAGTCATGTCTTCCGGGCAGAGCAGCACTTTCATCGAAGTCTTGCGGACGACCGCGATGATCGCTTCCCGCAGGGCACGATGGTCGTGTTCCTTCATCGCTTCGTTCCGGGCGTGGCGTTCGTCGTTCAACTTCACCCCTGGTTTGACCAACCAGTAGGGTGTGAACCGCAGCCGCGACAGACAGCAGAGGAACTGACCCGGCTGCAGGTCGTGTTGTTTCAGGAACGCCTCCGCTTTGGCATCATCCCGCAGATCGCAGGCGAAGGCTCCATCGGGCGAGAATTCCAGGATCGGGCAGGCGACTTCTTCCTTTTTCGCCAGCGCGAGCGAAACGGAATCACGGAAGTAAATGAAGGCGGCTTTCCCCAGCAATTCTTTGATGCTGCTCGCGAGTGGGCCTCCCAGCGTGATGCCGTAGACGCCGAACGGTTTGCCGGTGTGCTTCACGAACGCCGCGACATCTTTGGAAGCGACGAGTGAAGGCCCCGAGCCGTGGAGGAGAAAGTCGGCGTTGGCCACGGCGGTCGCCAGATCGGCATTCGATGCCATCCCCTGGGCATCCAGCGTCCCCTTCACGATCTTCAACTTAGGAAAGCGGCGGTGCTCCATCGCCGCGACCGGTTCGGAAAGATCGCCCGAGGCCCACAGCGTGACCTCTGCTTCAGGGAAGTACTTCTCCAGGAGTGCGAGGACGCCGGGGGTATGGGCGATGTCGCCGATATTGACGACCTGCCACGACGACCGCAGCAGAATCCGGGGCGGGCGACGGTCAGCAGCGGGTAACCGGGCCGCGATGGCGGCCACCAGGGTCGATTGCAGAAACGTGCGACGGTCCATCAACGGGCTTTCAGAAGGAGCGTTCGAGTCTCAAGGGATTACGGACGCGGATTCTCGGGCGACTCGTCCTCATCATCGTCGCCGACGTAACCGAGGGCTTCCAGTTCGGCGTCGGTGAGCGGTTCCACGTCGGTTGCTTCGGCTGCTTCAATCAGTGCGCGGGCCACTTCGGCGTTGTTCGACATGACCATCACTTTGGGGGCCGTGGACCAGCCGAACGGCAATTCGCCCAGGCCACCCTGCAGGTTCTCACCATGCACCGTCGCCGGGATGCCTGCGTCTCGGAGGAAGTTCGCGACCATGTGCGCCTGCGGCGGATGCATCGCGCGATAAACTTCAACCAGTGTGTCGTCCGACATGATGTCCCGGTCTTTCGATGAAAATGATCACACTCCAGAAGCCCCCCCATTGCTATGGGGGGGCTTCCCTCTTCAACCCGTCGGCCAGCGGTATGCTGCCAGTGCGTTGGCCTGAAAAAACTTTCGACTCGCTTCCGGACCCCGGGCGATCGCGAAGCTCTGCACGATCTTCTGCACGACCGCGTAATCCGCAAAGCGGGCACTGACTGGCCAGTTGCTTCCGTAGATCACGCGATCATCACCGAAGGTGTCCCACGCGGCGGTCAACACGGGACGATAGTAGTCGGGATCATCGGGAGGCTTCCGATTCCCCTGCGACGCGCCTTCGACCAGCGCGCTCACTTTCAACGAGACCTGCGGAGACTTCGCTGCCGCTTGCAGGTCTTTGAGCCAGGTCTCATCGAGCTTGGGACCATCGATCCGCACGTTTGCCAGGTGATTGATCACAATCCGTAAGTTCGGCAGCTTCTTCGCCAGTTGCGCCACGATCGGCAGCAGATCGGGACGCCCGTTGACATCGAGTTCCTTTCCGGCATCGGCCAGCTTCTTCAAATCCGCGAGGTATTCGGGCTTCTCCAAACCGGCTCCTAGCGGACCGGAATTCACGCGGATCCCCAGGAACTTCGGCCGCTGTGACAGCCGGGTGAAGTGCTGCGCGAACTCAGGCGATCCCGGGGCGAGGTTCCCGACAAGACCAAGGACGAACGGGTCCTTCTCGCCAAGATCGAGGACCCAGTCGTTATCCGCAGCCCGCGGACTCGCTTCCACGACGACGGTTCCCACCACCCCGTGAGCGCGCGTCATCGCCTGATATTCCCCCGGCAGGACAGGACGATAGAGAAACTTGTCATCGGGAGAAGGCCAGGGGACTCCCTCTGGGCGACGTGGATCATAGAAATGCGTGTGCGTATCAACGATGGCCGGCCCCTCGGTCTGGGCCAGCAGCTTTCGACTGCCACACGCAGCGAGTAAAGCAGCCTGCAACGCCGCGCGCCGGTTACAGAGCATAGAAGACCTCCGGAACGACCAAGTGTGTGATTCAGGTCAATCGACGTGTTCAATGAAGCACGACTTGCAATCCCCTATCATCGCAGGGCCGGGGTCGCCTGTCGATCTACAGACCACGAGTCTTACCAAGAGCATGGTGGTCGGTGCATGCGGAGGAACAACTGGCAACTTTGTTTTTCCAGAGTCCCGGAGGGACGACAGAACTTAGCCCGCGGCGTGAGCCGCGGGGAGCGTTGAGTGAGCGAACGCAGCCCCGGAGGGGCGACAGAAATCACATTTCTGCCGCCCCTCCGGGGCTGTGCATGAGCGCCAGTTCGCAGTCCCCACGCTGACGCGTGGGGCTAAGTTCTGCCGTCCCTCCGGGACTCAAGAGCCATTCGTGGTGATCTGCCTTCCTTCATTCAGCGACCACACCTTTCAGCACACAAATCGCACTCCGGATGGACACGACAGAATTTGTCGGGTGTAACGAGGCTTCGAGTGGCACACCATTCTCTCTACGAAATGTACCACGCCGTTTCGAGTGAGAACGGTCGGTGATCGAGTCAGCCTCACGCGAGCCGATACATCTCGTAGGGTTGCGTGCAGGGTGTCCCCCGCGTGAGGTACAGACAGCGCTCTGCGGGATCGAGGATCACCGAGAAGACCGTCTCCCAGAAGCCGAACCGCGGATCATCATTGGCATGCCGACAGATCGAATGCGGCCAGTCCTGATGATCACGCAATGCCGTCTGCAGGGCCGCGATTGTTGGTTCGGCTGTCTCCTGTGACGCCAGCAGCGTGTCGATCCGTGCGAGTCGGGCGTGTGATTGAATCAGTTCGCCGAAGCGACCGTTGATGGCGGTCAGCCGCGGGTGCTGGCAGTGGTTCGCATGGGTCACGCGGACGGGATCGGTCAGCACGCAGACGTCGTCGATCGTCACTTCCAGATCGGCCGGTCCCTGCGGCGTGGCCAGCATAATGTTCGCGGGAATCGCCCGCTCGGCCCGGCGGACGGCCTCGACCGCTTCATCCAGCGAACGGGCCTCATAGATTCCGCGGACCGTGAAATAATGCGGGACACCGAGTTTGCGACTCGGGGCGGGGAGTGAGTTCAGACAGACACCGATCCCCGCCTCACTGAGACCGATGTACGCGATGAGACCCGCCTGCGTGACCGTGGTGAAGGCTGGCTTGCTGGTCGGTCGGCGGGTGAGCACGATCGTGAACGCATCGAGGGCAGGATCGTTGTCCCAGTTCTGCCCCGCGAGACAACCGCCCCCCTCCCGGCGAGCCCACGCGAACGACGTACATCCGCCCCCCGCATCCGGCTGCAATTGATTGCGGACCTGCAGCAGCATCAGGTCGTTCAGCGAAACCCGGGCCGCTTCGGCGGTCCCGCGGAGTTCTTCGACCATGTCGGGTGAGTAACGTTCCGCCCAGTCGATCGAAGCCGCGGCGATGGCATCGGCCGACGCTTGGGAGATCTTCACCGTCTGGTTCACGCGTTCGAGCGCCGCCGCACAGAACGCACGAATCGTCTCCCCGGCCGCTTCACCCAACTGACGCCCCAACTCCCGCGGCAGACCGGAGACGGTGATTTCAGGATAACGTGTCGGCTGGGACATCGGAGGCTTCCTCTGGAACGGTTGCCCCTCAGTATAAGCCCAGCCGCCACCAAAGCAGCCCAACCGCCGCCAAGCTCCTGGAAATCAAGCGTCATCAGCACCAACTGGTTCCCATGCTCCGCGTGGGAACCAATTGTGAACGATAGCGATTACCGGGTGGCCGCGGTCGATCTTCCAATTGAAAACACGCGGTCGGCAACTGCGCGTTCATCGCTTGGACATCCCCACTTTCTGCGAGACCACTCAAGCCTCCAGAACGCGAGTCTTGCCGTATTGTGTTTCAGCGACGTCACGTTGCCAAGCAACGAATTCCTTTGGATTGAATTTGTATCGTTCCTGAAAGGAGACCGTTTCTGAATACATCAGTTGAGCATATGTTTGCATTAACGTCATCGCAGGAATAAATGACGAATCTGCGAGGTAGGCGTCGATTGCATCACGGAGAATCCGATATTCATCGTTCTCCTTTACGCATCCGAGTTTCAGAGTGAGCCGTTCGCGGTTCATCCAAATTGGATCGGATTCGATCTCGGCGGGGCAGGATGATTGCGAGGCAAGCCATTTCACAATCTGAATCGGCCTTGGGCCGAAACATGATGGCGAGACTATTGCTTGAATCGCCGTTCGAATGGCAGCATCGTGTTTGCCGATGCGACGATACTGGGTGCAAAGCAAGGCCTGAGCCTCGGAGTACTCTGGTAGCACGGATACGGCGGTCTCAAGGCATTCGATCGCGCCGTCAAAATCCTGCGATTTGAGGTAGTCCCGTGCCGCTAGAAGACACGCAGCAGGCGATCGAGGATCTGCGTTAAGGGTTGGCGTCCCGACGAATGAATCGTCATCGAGTTCGTCGTCATGATCCGTCTCGCGGCTATTAGCGGATGCGAGCAAAAAGCAATCCAGAGACGAGAAGTGAGGTTGAATCGACCATTCGTCGTGATATGTCTCTGCCACGATAGGATCGTGATCTTCGCGTCCTATTGGCCAGTAAAAGCCGAAAGTGTCTCCATTGCCAAGCTGGTGCTCGGCGATGGAACAGAATCCGAGCGGCGGATACGGTACTTCGTAAACACCATCGCAAAGCGTAACGGACTGGTGGGCTGTCGGAAGTTTCACGATTCGCTTCCAGGCCGAACGACCAAGGTAACCCGGCGGCGGGAGACTTGCCCTTTGATAAGACGCTTGATTCCACCGCTCGGGTTCGCCGCGGGGTGGCCCAGCCAGTTGTTTTGAACTGGCTGGGTTGCGGAGCAACAAGATGTGCCACCTTCGATTTCCCTGTCGTCACACGACTTCTGATGCCTTACCTCGCCCGTACTGCACGGGTTGTCGTGCCGATGACTTGCATGATGAGCAAATTGTTTCTCTTGGACGCGGCATGGTACAGCGTCTTGTGGCTTCGCCACCCAGGCGAATTCGGCTGGGCCACCCTGCTACCTTGCGCCAAGTGACGCTGCTTTTAGATTCCACCTGATCCGCTGCTCGGGTTGACAGCCTTGTTAGCATTCGAGTTTAGCGCGACTGTAATGTGCGGCCAATACCGTGGTAGCAGATTCTCAAAGATTTCTGTAACCGACCAACACGGGATCGCAGACGTGTGCGTACCTGACGAATTCTTTCGAGTGAGCGTCAATTCGCCCACGCGATATTGACCATCCGTAAACGTGACTGGAAACATTACCGACATATCAAGCGTTGACACATTGTCAGACTTATGCGGTGCTGTAATCGCAAAGTGCGCCCCTACTTTGTTTCGCCAGACGACAACATCGGATAACTCAGGTAGGCTGTTGACATATTTATCAACTGACGTTTTAACAGCATCGAACTTTGCTGGATCGCTCAAATCCGCCCGTGAAAACTCATTTAACGATAATCCGCGAACGAAACCGACGAGTCGCACAAAATTGCAGAGCGACACGCCGAACCAGTGAAAGAAACAGGCGATTAAATCGAGATCTCCTTTTGTCCCATCGATGTCCGTTCCATAAACATGATACTTGAATTTGCCCGCGGTTTGCTCTTGCCAGGCGGCTTCACGTCGCTTGAGATTGTCGGCGACACCCACGAGACCTGTGGACAACATTTGGAGCGTCCGACACTCGTTGAAGTAGTCGTTGGAGTCCACGGAAATGCCTGCTACAGCATCGAGTGTGACAGTTGGCATCGCTTGCGATTCTCTGAGTCACTTTTCAGGACGTTAACAGGTGCGCGGTTAAAAACTACCGCACTTCGGCAATGCAGTATCGGACGGAGAACTTTGATCTGTCAAGCTGTGAAACGTGTTGCGGCTGAGCACTCTCTGGATCACGTTGCGACACCGCACGAGGCTCGCGTGCTCGGCCGCCGTCTTGAGATTGTCTCCTCGTTCCCATGCTCCACGTGGGAATGCCTGGTCGTGACGCTCCGCGTTGCCTGTCGCGTGGCCCGCTGCTGGAAGAGGACGCAGAGCGTCGCAGCCAGCGGTTCCCACGCAGGAGCATGGGAACCAGCGGACCAGAGGTACGTAGTCCCGTCCTGTGGGTGAGAGCACGCTCCCGTGCGACGATTGGCGGGAGACGTTAAACTGACGGGCAGTGACGTGGTTTGCTCCTCTGGAACTGTGAGTCTGCCGGTGGCGGTCGCTGAACAAACTGTGTGCGTGAGTCTCGGGTCGCGAACCTATGAGATCCTGATCGGTCCCGGAGTTCTGCCGCGGACGGCGGACGTCGTCTGGCGGTGGCACATTCAGCATGCGGGCAAACCCCCGGCCTCCCCCAGCGGCCTGATCGTCACCGATACCAATCTGGCTGCACTCCATGGTGAAACGCTGCGGTCGAGCCTTGCCGCGGCGAACTGGAATATCGATCTGATCGCGATCCCGGCGGGTGAACCGTCGAAATCGCTGCCGGTGATCGAGACGATCTACGATCGGTTGATCGCGCGGCACGCGGATCGCGGGACGGTCATCTTTGCCCTCGGGGGGGGCGTGGTCGGCGACGCCGCCGGATTCGCTGCGGCGACGTACAGCCGCGGCGTGCCGTTCGTGCAGGTGCCGACCTCGCTGCTGGCGGATGTCGACAGTTCCGTCGGGGGCAAGGTGGGGGTCAATCATCCCCAGGCGAAGAACATGATCGGCGCGTTCTATCAGCCGATGGGGGTGTTGATCGACACCTCGGTGCTGCAGACGCTCCCCGAACGCGAATACCTCAGCGGTCTCGCGGAAGTCGTGAAGTACGGCGTGATTCTCGACGCAGAGTTCCTCGAACAACTCGAAGGCTCAATCCCGGCTCTCATCGCCCGTGATCCCCAGACCCTCGCCACGGTGATTGCGCGGAGTTGCCGGTTGAAGGCCGACATCGTCGAGAAAGACGAGTTCGAACGGACCGGCTTACGCGCGGCTCTCAATTATGGTCATACCTTCGCGCATGCCTTCGAGGCGCTGTGCGGTTACGGTGTACTGTTGCACGGGGAAGCGGTTTCTATCGGGATGCTGTGTGCGAGCCGCCTGGCTGAACGCCGCGGACTGATCGACGCCACGGTGACCCAGCGACAAGCCGCGTTGATGGGTGCGTTGGGCCTGCCGCTCACCCTCCCAGCCGGAGCCGACATTCAAGCCGCGGACGCTATCGCCCGCATGCGGCTCGATAAGAAAGCAGTCGCCGGCAAACTCCGCTTCGTGCTGCCCACGCGGATGGGCCACGTCGAAACGATGGCCAACATCCCCGAAGAAGACGTCCGCGCCGCGATGATTGATGCGGGGGTGCTCGGGTGTTGAGGACCCAGCCAAGGCATTGGCTGGGCGTCCGGGGTGGTTACGGCTTGGTCGTTTTTTTGCCGTAGACGTGGATGTCGTCGAAGTTGCCGGTGTCGTCGAAGGAGCCGATGCCGACCTGGCCCCAGGTGAAGGTCTTGTCGACGGCGGTCATGACCGGGGTTTCGAGGTCATCGAAGTAGACCGCGATCTCGCCCGATTCGACGCGGCGGACAATGCGGGCCCGATGCCATTCGTTATTCCACGGCGTCCCCTCGGTCGTCTTCGTCGAGATCTTCTTGCGCGGCTCGTTGTTGACGATGAAGATCTGGTTCGCGTGGTCGTCGGTCTTCTGGCCGAAGTGGACGTAGTAGAAGTGAGCCGGGTCCTGATAGCCGAAGAAGAGGCAGAGGCTGCGGTGCGGGTAGTCGCGAGCGGTTGACTGCAATTTCACATCGAGGACGCAATCGCTGACGATGAGCTCCTTGAGCATCGCCCGGTTGAACGGCGAGCGGACCGGGGTTTGATACTTGCTTTGGGCGAACTGGTTGAAGACGCCGTTCCCCGCTTGTTCGACCCGTTTCCAGGCGTTGGCATCGGTCGGTTCCCAACGCTGGAATGGATCAGCCGCGGCGAAGTCTTCGCTGGCGAGCAGCGGATAGCCAAGAAGTTCTTTCACTGGCTCGGCGGCAACCACGTTGCCTGAGAGCGCGAAGAGCAGCGAACCGCAGACGACAGCAAAACGCAGCATGGATTGAACACTCCGGACGGATCAAGCAGGGTCAATCGTTGTTGGGGCGGGGCTTTGGTTCACGCCCTTCGTTGCGCGCTTCATCGCGTTTGCCCTCGTTGGGACGCTCGTCGCGCGGTCGTTCGCGCGGAGGGCCATCGCCTGCCGGCGGAGGCTCCCGGTTGGGCGGTCGCTCTCCGTTCGGGGGACGTGGCCCGAAGAATGGTGGGTTCCCACCCCATTCTTTCATGCGATCGAGCAACCGCGGCGGTCGCGGACCGTTCATCGGCATCGTTTCGCGGCTGATCATCAGGAACTGAGACGACAGTCGCCGCAACCGCAGGAAGACCGGGTCTTCGAGTGTCTTCAGGTACTCGTCGACCAGCCGCTGCGTCAATTCCCGTGGCGGCAGCTGCATCAGTTCTTCACGGGCAGCCCCACTCTGTTTGACGAAGACATCCCGCAACTGCTCTTCCTTGGGAGCGAAGCGGGCGAGTTCACCCACGAGCTGTGCCTGCAGGCTTTTTGCCAGCAGATGCTTCACGGCGTTGCGTTGCAACGGGACTTCCAGATTGCGGATCCCCCGCTGCAACTGTTCCTGCGTAATCAGGTCGACGAGAGCGGCCAGCGACTCCTCATCGGGCCACTTCAACATGTCGCCGGTCCGTTCGATCGACCGCTTCAGCACGTAGGCCGACTTCTCGACGGGAAGCATGTCAGCCCGACTGAGTTCGTTCTTATCGACCGGACGCAGCGACTCGGCGAGATAGTCGGTCATCGCCTGGAGTTCTTCCGGCGTGAAGTACGGGGGCGGCGGCAGGTCACGGCGCATCCGCTGCGGATCGAGATTCAGCTCGAACAGTTGCGTCTCGCGGGTGGCGTCCTGGGCTTCCTTGTACTGACGGATCAGGTCGATCCGGGCCGCTGAGTCACTGGCCCGACGCAGGTCTTCCCGTTGACCGGGGCTGAGTGTCTGCAGCCAGGTGTAATAGGTCTCCAGTGTCGTCTTCACATTTCGCGGAGCCTGTTGTAATTCCGCATGGACCGCCCGGAGAGCGGCTTGCCGCTCGGGAGGGAGCTGGGACCATGTGGCCCGGTTCCGCTGGACGAGTTCCCGTTCCTGCACCGTCAGCTTCGCGGCTTGCTCGAACTGTGCCTGTTTCACCGAGACGCCGGGGGCAGGGGGGGGGACCTGTTCGAGCGCCCGGGCGGGTTCCCCACCTCCCGAGACCGAGAGATCGACCGCACGCTCCAGTTCACTCACAAAGGCCAGCGAATCGGCTGCAAGGTAAAGATTCAGATTCTGCAGCAGCGGGAGATCGTCCAGCAACTGCTCATTCGGATTCGGGACCCAATTCGCAGTCGCGGTGTAACCCAGCACACCCGCAGCGGCGAGCACGATTGTCCAGACGACCGCGACGCCCCCTTTGCGGACCGTGGCGTACCAGGGTTGATCGGTCACATTCTTGCGGACTTCCGAGACCTTGAGCGTCGTCATCGTCCGTTCGGTGAACGTCGTCGAAGCATTCGGCTTCGGGAGCAGATCGAGCAGTTCCCACGTCCGAGCGAGCGCTTCGACTTCGTGCCGGGCGACCTCGTTCCCGGACAGGACCTGATCGATGGCCTGCGTCGCCCCATCCTCGAGTTCGCCATCGAGATAGGCGACGAGGTCTTCGCGTTGATCGGCGGAGAGTCGGGTGGCGCGTTGCATGACAGATCATCTGCGACCGCGGTCGCGGTCAGGGTCTCATGGTGGGAAGGAAGGTTACTTGCCGGTCCGAATCTGCATATAGGGTTCCAGGGCCTGCCGCAGGTTTTCCCGGGCCCGCGACAGCAGCGACTTCACGGCCTGCGGGGTCAGTTCCATTGCGTCGGCGATATCCTGATAGCTCATCTCTTCAAACTTGTGGAGCAGCACCGCGAGGCGTTGCCGCTCGTTCAATTCTTCTAACGCCTGTCGCACCACACCCTGCAATTCGGATTTGTCGAGGACGCGGGAGGGCATGAGGGCAGATTTTTCTGTCGCCAGTTGCTCCTGTGGTCGCGGACCGAGCGGTCCCGATTCCGTCCCCGAGAGGACGACTTCTTTGCGGCGTCCCTGATCGCGGCGCGAATTGCTGGCCAGGTTGTTGGCGATCCGGAACAACCACGTCGAGAAGCGAGCCGTCGCGACATAGCCGTGACGAGCCCGGTAGATCCGCAGAAAGACATCCTGCGCCAGATCTTCCGCCGCTTCCTGACTGCCGACAATGTGATAAAAGATATTCGTCAGACGGTCCTGATAGGCCGTCACCAGTTGCGAAAAGGCTGCGTCGTCCCCCTCTTTCGCGCGCAGCATCAACTGGACTTCGGGGTCGTGGAGATACCCCGATTCCTCGGTGCTTGGCGGCGGACTCGGCGGCGATTTCTGCACGAAACGTTCAACTCTCCGACCGGTCCGGCCCTGCCGATCTCCCGGTCTCTGGTATTGAACCCCGACGGTGGCGGACGGTTTCGCGTCCGTTCCTGCAGCCTTCCCCAGGCGCGATTTGCCCGAGGTTTCGCATGTACAGGGGGTTGCAGTATACTCATCCGGGTGACGACGCGGAAGAATCCGCTGATTTCTCGTTTTCTTTAGCAACCTGCTGCGCCCGCATGACCCTCAGCCGCCTCCCCCTCAGCTATTGCACCAACGTCCATCCGGGGCGGACTCTCGCTGAGGTGCTCGACGGTCTCGAACGGTTCACCCTGCCGATTCGCACAGGCTACGGCCAGCCACTTGCGGCGGGCCTCTGGCTCGCGAAGCCGGTGATCGACGAACTGGCCGATGATCGCGAACTGGCCCGCTTCGCTGCCTGGCTCACCACGCACGACCTCCCCTGCTACACGCTGAATGCCTTCCCCTACGGTGACTTTCACAGCGACCGGGTGAAGGACGCGGTCTATCTCCCTGACTGGACGAACCCCACGCGGCGGCAATACACGCAGGACTGTGCTGTCGTGCTGGCACATCTCCTCCCGGATGGCGTCGATGGCAGCATCTCGACGGTGCCGCTCGGCTTCAAGGCGCATGCGACGAACCCTGCTTTCATCGACCGCTGCCTCGACCCGCTGATCGACATGGCCCGCTTTCTCGCCGACCTGCGCGAACAGCAGCAACGCATCGTTCGTCTGGCCATCGAACCGGAACCGTGCTGTGTGCTGGAGACGACCGCGGAGACGCTGGCGTTCTTCGAGCGGTTACGGACACGCGCCGCTGAGCGTAAGTCGCTCGTGCAGGTCGAAGAACATCTCGGCGTCTGCTACGACGTCTGCCATCAGTCGGTCGAATTCGAAGATGTCGCGGCTTCGATCCGCTCCTTACTGGCAGCGGGCATCCGCATCAACAAGGTCCACATCAGCTGTGCGATTGAAGCGACGTTTCCCACGCAGGATCAGACGACGCGCGAGGCGTTGTTGCGGTACATCGAACCGCGGTATCTGCATCAGACGTTCGGTCGCACGGCGAGCGGGATCGTGAAGGTGATGGATCTGGTCCCCGAGATGCTGACGGCCCCCCCGGCTGGTTTCCGCGAAGCATCGACGTGGCGGGTCCACTTTCACGTGCCGGTCGATGCGGAACGAATCGGTCCGCTGAAGACGACCCGCCCCGATCTGGAACGGGCGCTGGCCGTGATTCCGGAGCTGCCGTATGCCCCGCACCTGGAAGTGGAAACCTACACCTGGGAAGTCCTCCCCGATGGTGGTCGACAGGAACTCACGCAGGGATTCGCGCGCGAACTCCTCGCCACACAACGCCTGCTGCAATCACTCGACGCCCCCTAATCGCTTGCGTCTTCGCGTTCTATTCCTATCGACCCCGCCATGCGCTACGCGATCCTCCACCACGATCACCCGTTCCCGCATTGGGATCTCCTGATCGAAGCGGGCGCGGTCTGTCGAACCTGGCGGCTGCTCGATGACCCCGCCGGCCCCGGACCATGGCGGGCCGAACCGATCGCCGATCACCGGCTGCACTACCTCGACTACGAAGGACCCGTCAGTGGTAACCGCGGTCACGTCACGCGGTGGGACCGGGGGACCTGGATCTGGCTGACCGCGACCGAGTCGTTGACCTCAGGGCTCATCTCCGGACAGCACTGGACTGGGCGTGTGAGCATCGCCACAGACTCCACGGGCGTCGAAGTCCGCTGCCTCACGATCCCCTGATCACGGCGATGGATTGACGATTGCACTGGGGCCGGGTGCTATGCTGGCAGCTCTGGGCCAGCATGTTTTCCCCCCAAGGCTTGTAGATCAACAGAACACCTCGGTTGATGTCATCCACATTCCGGAGATTGACGGCGCGGCGATCTTTTCATAGCAAATGTCGCGCCACCCAATTGCCATCACGCTCAGAACGTGATGGCGACTTTGCAGTGCAGTGACTCCTCCGTCAATGTAGCTCAGACTGCCGCTGTCAGCCGTTTCACGAGCATGGTGGCGTAAGACCCGCGGGGGAGCACGAACCGCAGCGTTGCGGCCTGCTGGCCGGGATTTAAGTCATCCGCGTTGATGGTCGCCGTCAGGTCCCGCGGCAGCAGGATCGCCGGGCGTTCCCCTTTCGAGAAGAAACTGTCGCGCGGGAACTTCACCCGCAGTTCCCGTAACTCGATCCCTGCTGCCTGGGTGACCGCTTCGTAAGTCGGCAACCGGGGATCATCCGGTTCGAAGTGCAGCCGAGCAGAGGGCAACGGCAACGACAGGGATTGCCAAGTCGTCCGCAACGCTTCATTCTCAACGCGACGAAAGAACGGCACCGTTTCTGTTTCGAGGGCGACCGGGAAGCATTCTTCCGCGGGGAGTCCGTCGCGGATCGTGTGCGCGAGGAGCTGATTCCACAGATGACTCTGGAACGCCGCGAGATAGAGACTCCGCAGGTCCTGCCGCACGAGCGCGACGGCCCGTTTAAAGTCGGTCGGATGATCGCAGAGATACGTGACGATGCTCCGTAGAGACGAGCGAGGCAATGTCGCCTTGCACTCGATCCACTTCCCCCAGAGCTCACGTAGAATCCGCTTCTGCTCTTTGTCGTCGGGGCGGTCGTGCTGATTCGGTTCGGCGAGCATCAACCACAAGGCCCGCTCATAATCGCCCAGGCACCACGGCTTCGCGATGAACTCTCCTGAGACGCCGACCGAGCCGAAGCGTTGATCGTCGAAGTAGTTCGCCACGCCGTCGCGGGTCACTTCGGGGAGCGCTGCCTGCAGATGCGCGATCGTGGCGGCTGTCAGGTTTCGCAACGTGACGGTGAACCGGTTGGCTTCGATCTCGTGCGGGGTGAAGGGGCGAGTCGCCTGGCCTTGGTAGATCAGGCTGAGTTTGTCCTGCTGCAGATTCCGTCGCGGCCCCCGATGGATGGTGACCCACTGCCGCGTGACAGCGTGCTTGTCCTTGAGGCCACCATAGCTGATTTGTGCCCGCGCGAGTTGCCAGCGCTGTTGAATCGCTGTGATCGCTTCCGGTGTGCCGAGCGACTGCTTGGTCAGGCGATAGACCGCGAACGGTCCGTCCCCCAGCGGGAAGTCGGCGAGTTCGTCGACTTCAAAGTCTTCCGGCCGCGATTTGAGTTTGAGCGCCATCCGTCCCGTCGATTCGATAAATGTCCGTCTAGTTGAGCGCGGCCCCCGGTCATTGACCGGGGGCTAAGTGGGGCGGTTAGGATTTCTTTTGCAGTTTCGCCCATTCGTCCTTGAGGGTCACGGTGCGGTTGAAGACGGGGTGGGTGGCGGTGCTGTCTTTGTCGACGCAGAAGTAGCCGAGGCGTTCGAACTGACACTGGAAGCCGGCGGGCTGGTTGGCCAGTGCGGGTTCCAGTTGACCGGTCACGATCGTTTCGCTGGCGGGGTTGATGTAGTCCTTCCAGTCGTCGGTTTCCGGGATATCGGCGACGTTCTCGATCGTGAAGAGTTGCTCGTACAGCCGCACTTCCGCAAGGATGGCGTGGGCCGCGGAGACCCAGTGAATCGTACTTTTCACCTTGCGCCCATCGGGAGCGTTGCCCCCCTTTGTGGCTGGGTCGTAGGTGCAGCGGAGTTCGATCACGTTCCCCGCGGCGTCTTTCACGACTTCCTGACACGTGATGAAGTAACCCCACCGCAGTCGGACTTCACGGCCGGGGGCCAGGCGGAAGAACTGCTTGGGCGGGACTTCCATGAAGTCGTCGTGTTCGATGTACAACTCTCGCGAGAACGGGACCTGCCGGGTCCCCTGTGAGGCATCTTCCGGGTTGTTGACGGCGTCGGTGTATTCGACCTGACCTTCAGGATAATTTGTCAGCACGACCTTCAATGGCTTGAGGACGCCCATGTACCGCGGAGCAGTCTTGTTCAAGTCGGCCCTGATGGCGGCTTGCAGCACCGCGAGATCGGTCAAGCCGTTGAACTTCGTGACACCGATCGTCTCGCAGAAGGCCCGCATCCCCGCGGGGGTGTAACCGCGCCGGCGAATCCCCGCGATGGTTGGCATCCGCGGATCATCCCACCCACGGACGAGCCCGGATTCGACCAGCTCAAGCAGCTTCCGCTTGCTCATCACGGTGTAGGTGAGATTCAACCGGGCGAACTCGATCTGCTGGGGGTGATACAGACCGAGGACATCGATGAACCAGTCGTACAACGGGCGATGGTTCTCGAATTCGAGCGTGCAGATTGAGTGCGTGATCTGTTCGAGCGAATCGCAATAGCCGTGGGTGAAGTCGTAGAGCGGATAGAGACACCACTGGTTCCCGGTGCGGTGATGCTCCGCATGCCGGATGCGGTAGAGGAGCGGGTCCCGCATGTTCATATTGGGGTGGGCCATGTCGATCTTCGCCCGGAGGACATACGCCCCATCCGGGAATTCGCCCGCCCGCATGCGACGGAAGAGATCGAGGCTCTCTGCGATGGGCCGATTGCGGTCTGCACTCTCCTGGCCCGGCTCGGTGAGCGAACCGCGTTGGGCACGAATCTCGTCGACGGTCGCACTTTCGACGTACGCGAGCCCCTTCTGAATCAGTTGTTCGGCGTACTGATAGAGCTGCTCGAAGAAGTCCGACGCGTAGTAGAGGTTGTCCCACTCGAAGCCGAGCCAGCGGACGTCGTCCATGATGGAGTCGACGTATTCCTGATCTTCCTTCGTGGGATTCGTGTCATCGAAGCGGAGATTGCATTTCCCGCCGTAGTGCTTCGCGAGGCCGAAGTTCAGACAGATCGACTTGGCATGGCCGATGTGCAGGTACCCGTTCGGTTCGGGAGGGAACCGCGTGTGGACGCGACCGCCGAAGCGTCCCGACTGGTTGTGCTCGTCGATGATCTCGTGAATGAAGTGCTTGTGGGCAGCAGAACCGGCAGCATCGGGCGTCGACATCGGAACACAGCATCCATGAAAAGAAGACGTCCGGGGTTCCGCAGACGGCGATGATCGGCGCGCAACGACCACCCCACCCACCCCGGTTTCACCCCCGCAGTTTCGCGGAAACCGGGAGGGGAATCAACAACGTTGCACCACCCCCCGCCATTTAGCCCCCGGTCAACGACCGGGGGCCACGCCCTTACGGTCCCGGCAGCGTCGCCACCAAATCGTTCACGAGCTTCGCGAGTTGCTCGTGCGTGAGTTGCAGCGATGCAGGGCTGCGACCGGGGACGCCTGGTTCAGCAAGATAACGTCGCAGCACGAAGCGACCGCTGCCGAGAGAAGAGAGCTGGACTTCGTAGTACTTTGTGCGTCCCGGTGTCGAACTGGTATCAGGCGGGTTCGAGCGGATCAGGACTTCCTGACCCTGGGCATCGAACTCCAGCGGCTGCAGCGTTTCCAGCAGATACGTGATCCGCTGGCAGAGACCAGTCGCCCAGACTTTGAGCACGTCGAGCGTCGATCCCGAGAGGGACGGCGCTTCCAGACGAAGTTCTTCGCACGCGACGCCCAGGGCTTCCACCCGCTCGACCACCAGCGTGACGGTCAAGCCCTGGCCATCGGACGCACTGATCGCCCGCGCCGGGACGAACGAGTGGCCGGTGAACGGGGTCAGGGCGGCGGCAAGGTCGAGGCTCAGACTCATGCCTCAAGTATGCCCCACCCGCCTCCGTTCGGAAAGCGAGTCTGCAGTTTGCCCGGGATTACTGCTCGGTCGACGGACGCGGATTCAACGCTGTCCGGGCGGGAGTCGTCGGCTCGGTCGTCGAGAGACTGCGTCGCAGCGGTGCGAGCACTTCTTCGACAGGAATCGCTGCCGGTGGGACCGGGACCTGCTTGTCCGATGTTTGTTCGGCCAGCCGAATGAACGCGATCCGTTCCGGTTCACTCACGTCCATCCGCTGGGCAATGACTCGGACCCACTCGGGATGCCGGGCCATCGCCTGCGACATCAACTGCACGTACAGCGACAACTGGCGGAAATTCTTATCCGCGATCGTGTAACTGAGTGGAGCAATCACTCGGGCGACGGTTTCGATGGTGGCAGACGGGAACTCGACGAAGACGTCCCCCGTATGTTCGACGAACTTGCGGCCTTGGGCATCCTGATAGAAGCGGGCCTGCAGCCGCATGATCGAGCGGGCGATGACCGGTTTCGTGAGCATCGGACTCTTGAAAGCCCCGTCACAGTAAATGACGGTTTCGGTCGGTGTCGACTTCCAGAGTTCAATCTGCCCGGTTGAACCATCCCCCGCGTCTGCCAGGAACGTTCCTGGACCTGTCGGTGCGAGCTGCAACTTCGAGATTTCCATCGCCCGCCACGTGCTGACGGCGGTCGTGGGATGTTTCAACAGGTACTGATAGACATCGGGATCGACCTCAAAGGCCAGGGTCGGCAACCGGCGGAATAAGCCGAGACCATCCAGCACTTGCTGGGCCTTCCCACGCGCCTCGGGCGTGAAATCCTTGAGCGGGAGGGCCTCAATCGCTGTCCGGCGGCTCGCCGCCGCGGAGGAACCGGGACGGACGACGGTGATCGACCGGTAATGCGCTTCGTCGAGATCCTCGTCGACTGCAGCGGGCCGCATTCCCAGCGACCGCAGCCCCTCGGCTGCAGAACCGGTTAGCGGTGAGAGCAGCCCGAGACAGGCGCACGCCGTCCCCAGCCACGCCAAGCGTGGAAATGTCATCCCGTGGACTCCCCCCATCAGCAGATCATCCCTCGCTCCGAAACGGAGACGCAGGAACAACTTCCGCCGATCGACCAACCCGCAACACCACATCGAAGACGTGCAGAAATGACTTTCTGCTGCGGGCGAACCCCCCGGTCCACCCCGCCGACAACACTGTGGCCCCCCAAGGATCGTCAGAACCGCTACAATCGGACCAACCGAAACAGTCTCTCACTTGTGGGGATCACCGAACATGACGACTCTGGCTGGCATGTTCTCGCCTGTCTCTCCAGCCGCAGCAAAACTCGCAGATTGCCTGGAATCGCGACACTGTTTGATCGTTTTTGCTGAAAGTTGCACGGCGGGACTGGCTTCCGCCCGTCTGGCTCATCGACCGGGAATTTCCGCCTGGCATTGCGGCTCGGCGGTCGTCTATCAACTGGAGACAAAAACCGCCTGGCTCGATGTCTCCCCCGCCATCCTGGAAGATCCTGGCCCCGTGAGTGAAGTCGTCGCCGAGGCAATGGCCCGGGGAGTCCTGAAGCTCACGCCGCAAGCCCATTACGCTGCGGCGATCACGGGGCACCTGGGACCCGGCGCGCCGGTCGATCAGGACGGGTTGATCTGGATGGCCATGGCGAACCGGGCGGGGAGGATCGTCACGCGATCGGTCTGGCTGACGAAAGACGCGGTGCCACCGATGACGCTGCGCCTCACACGGCAGGACGCCGCCGCGGAAGCATTGCTCGATTTTGCGCGGGAGGTGATTGAACGCGGGTGAAGAATCCCAGCCCAGGCATGGGCTGGGCGTCAGGGGGTTTTCTTCACACGTTTCTTTTTCGGGAGCGATGTTTGCTCCCCCGATTTCATCAACCCGCGCAGTACGCGCAGGTTGATTGCGTCCCACGGTTCCCCGTCGTGGTCGGCCTTCTCGGTTTCGAGGTACATCGGGATCGACGCGAAGCGGGGATCGTTCAGCACGTGCCGGAACGGTTCCAGTCCCAGATGCCCCAGCCCGATGTGCTCGTGACGATCGACGCGGCTGCCGAGCGGCTTCTTGCTGTCGTTCAGATGAATCCCCCGCACGCGGCCTTCACCCACATGCCGCTCGCACGCTTCCATCGTCGCTGCGTATTCTTCCTCGGTCCCCAATGGATAACCCGCTGCGAAGAGGTGGCAGGTATCGAGGCAGACGCCCAATCGCTCCGGTTCTTTCACCCCTTGAAGAATCGTTTCGAGATGCTCGAACCGGCAGCCGAGTGAACTTCCCTGACCGGCCGTCACTTCCAGCCAGAGTTCGGTTTGCACTCCTTTCGTGCGGGCATGAGTTTCATCAAGCCCGGTGATGATCCGCTGCAGTCCTTCCGCTTCCGACGAATCGACATAACTCCCCGGATGCATCACGACTCCTGCGAGGCCGAGGGCTTCCGCCCGTTCGACCTCGTGTACCAACGCATCGACCGAGCGTTGCCACAGGTCGTCCTTGGGACTCGCGAGGTTGATCAGGTAGCTGTTATGGGCACACGGCCGCTGCAACCCGGCGCGGGCCACCGCTTCCTTGAACAGCCGAATGTCTTCCTCGGTGAGCGGCTTTCCCTGCCACTGGTTATTGTTTTTGGTGAAGATCTGCACGGTTTCCATGCCGAGAGCCGCCGCGGCATCTGCTGCCTTGTAGTAACCCCCGGCGATCGAGAGATGTGAACCGAGCCACGGCATGGGATGCTTTCAGAAAACCAGCACGGAAGAAGCCCCGACCGTTCGGGCGCAGGTGGTATTCTGCATGGCCGACGGCTGAACGCAATCGTGTCACGATCTCTCATCTTGGTGAAAGCCTGGGGACCGAGACAGTTCCATGTGATCCGTCGACGACGCGGGTGCGTTCTCACAATCAAACACTAGAAAGAGAGACCGATGCAGTGCCCGTCCTGTGGAGCAGCGATTGCTGAGGGAATGACGGTCTGCGCTTACTGCCAGCGACCCTTGCAGCAAGCGGCACCCCGCGCAGCGCAACCGATGCCGCCGCGTTATCAGATTCTCCGCGACGATGACGGACTCGAACTTCGCTGGCGGTGGTTTTCGCCCGCGGTCTTTATTCTCCTGCCGTTCTGCATCGCGTGGAATGCATTTCTCGCCGGCTGGTACAGCATGGCCTTCAGCAGCCATGGTCCAGACGGAGCCTTCGGCTGGATCATGATCGTCTTTCCCGTGGCGCATGTCGCCGTCGGCGTGGGACTGATCTACACCGTGCTGACGATGCTGTTCAATGCGACAGTTCTGCGTCTCGATCGCGGGATGTTGTCGATCACTCACGGCCCGATTTACTTCCCGGGGTTGAGTCCCGTGGAAACCGACACCATCACGCAAATCTTCTGTGTCGAGACGAAAGGGAACAACGACGGAGCCGTGGTCTACGAGGTGCGTGCCCTGATCCGCGATGGCCGGACGCAGACCCTGCTGAAGCACATCACCGAGCGCAGTGAAGCGCTGTACCTCGAACAGCGCCTCGAAGCCAAACTCCGCCTGCGCGATGCACCGGTCGCCGGTGAATTGCCGCGTTGAAGCAAGCGAAGAGCAAGTAGGGAAACGCGAATCGCCAGACCAACGGTAGACTTCCCCGTCCGGTCATCTCCTATTCCCGACCCGCGATTCCCTGCTCACTGACTCTCATCTTCGCCGCGGACGCGAGCCCAGTGGCGGCGGATGATGTCGGCCGCTTCGTCTTTCACGGTGCGGAATTTTTTCACCGGGGGCGGAGGCGGGGGAGGTGGTGCCGGCGATGCGGCCGGGGCCGCTGCGGCTGGCTTCACGAAGCCGGAAATGACCGCCGTGTCGCCGGGTTTTCCGGAGGCCCCTTCGGTCAACCAGCTGGCGATATCGGCATCACTCAGCGCGCTGTCTTTCTTCGGAGCCCGTTTTGGTGTCGTGGCCGTCGTTGTCGGCGGTTCTGGAGTAGGCGTCGGGGCCGGGACATGCCGTTCCACGAGGAAGATGAGCGCGCCAATCCGTAACGTGTCGCCCGCCACGAGCAGTGTTGCTTCTTCGATCGCGACATCGTTGACGTAGGTGCCGTTCTGGCTGCCGAGATCGCGAGCCCAGATTCCCTCTGCGGACGATTTCAACTCCGTGTGCCGTCGGCTGACAAGCGACGAATTGAGAATCATCTGGCAGCCTTCCTCACGGCCGACCACGATCAACTTCTCTGCTGGGAGGCTGAGCCGCTTGCCCTGCTGCTTGCCACTGTGAATCACGAGGTCAAACATCACTGCATCTTCTTGAACGGCGGATGATCCTGCGCAGGATTACCGCGCCGCGGGGAGGCAACGCAATCCCGAAAGATTCAGAACAGAGGACTGCGGTTCAGCTTTTCGCAGTCGAGTCCGTACGAATTCATCGACGAACAAGGGAGTCGCGGACACGTTCCGCGCGACGGCCACAGGCACGGTCAGCGTTACTGCCGCGGCACTATTAACGGTTCGCCGCATTGCGGACAGGTCATATTTTTGCCGCGATGGGTGGCACTCACCTTGAACTTTTTCCCGCAGAGGCAGTTGAAGCGGATCCGGTCGGACTCAGCGGATGCGGGAGAGTCTTCCTGCAGATGCACACGTCGCCAGACCTGCTGCACGACTTCGCGCGCGTTGAGCCAGAGGGCTTCGGGATCGATCGGCTTATTGACATAGCCGTCGAAGCCGACGCGCCGGGCGAGATCGCGCGAGTCATCGAGGGTGATCGCGGTCAGCGCCATCAAGGGGACGGTTTCATCGGTGTGCTTGAGACGCTCGGCGATTTCGAAGCCGCTCTCGCCCGGGAGAATCAGGTCGAGAATGACCAGGTCGGGCTTGTGCATGACGAAAGACGACTGGGCCTGTCCGCCATCTTTGGCCACACGAACGGTCGCCTGCTGGGCCTCGAAGATCCGTTTGATCTCGGCGATGTCCTCGGGACTGTCATCGACAACGAGGACCAGTCGCAGTGGAACCTGGACATCCCCCAGAGTACTCCAGCGATCAAGATCAGCCATGGGGACTGCCTCACTGCGGCGCGACAAAGGAGATGCGATACCAGCGGGGATACCCGATTCGCGCGTGGGATGCAACCGGGACCGGGGGCGTGAAGTTGCGCAGAACCCCAACGATTTCAGTGAAAAACGCGGTGCGTGATTGACATTCGGCTTGGCTCACAGTCTACTACGCCCCTCATGAGGACCACCATTCGCCTCACAGACACGGTAGTCGCGCAGTCACAGGATGTCGCTGACAAGAACGTCGCAGGAGCAGGAGCAAAGCATGGCCGGAACTGAATCTGCAAAGCCGATGAGCAAATCCGAGATCTTCGCCGCCCTCGCCGAATCGACCGGTTTGAGCCGGAAGGATGTGGCCAAGGTCTTTGAAGAGCTTTCGGGACTGATTGGCAAGAATGTCGGTAAGAAGGGGCCAGGCGTCTTCGCCGTCCCCGGGCTGCTGAAGATCACCGTGATCACCAAGCCCGCCACGAAAGCCACGACCCGTCCGAACCCGTTCAAGCCGGGTGAGATGATGAAGGTCTCGGCGAAGCCTGCAAAGAAGGTCGTCAAGATCCGGGCGCTGAAGGCGCTGAAGGACATGGCGTAACGTTGCAGGTTCATCTCTGCTGACCACCCCGACGCGGATCGCACCACAGTTGGCGATCCCCGTTCGGGAGGCGGCAGGTGCCCTCAGTCTCCACACTTGGTCGCTGGCTGTTGCTGATAGCCAGTCCACCAAACTCATGGCCCGGATCGCGGCCAAGTTTACAACCATCACCACCATCCCAGCGACGCAGTTTCGCGTGCCGAAACTGCGGATTCTTTTGCTGCGCGGGATTCTGCTTGACCTGTCTCGGTGTAAATCCTACAATCCAAGGCCGGGTTGAAAGGATTCGGTCGGAGTGCGTTGTGAGGTCGGGTCAGTGCGGACTCGATTCGCGAGCGCCTGGAGAGGAGTCAGGCAGCCCCCGGAGATGGCCATGCTGGTGTTGTCGCGCAAGAAAAACGAAAGCATCGTGGTGGACGATGCCATCGTGATTACGGTGGTGGAAATTCGCGGGGACAAGGTCCGTCTGGGGATCGAGGCCCCCCGTGAGGTCGCCATTCACCGCAGCGAAGTCCACGCAGCCATTCTCGCTCAGGCGCAAGCCGATGCGGCGACGGAACCTCCGGCAAAGAATGAACCTGCCGCGCAGGAACCCGCTGAAGATTGTCCCGCATCTTAACCGTCCAGATCTGACGGTCAAATCGGTCGCTGGGCGACAGGTCCCCCGGTGACCGGAATTTCGTTTCATCGACGCTTGCCCTTGCTCCCGGCTTCGCTTAAACTTCGCCACGCCTTGACGGCCCCATCGTCTAGAGGCCTAGGACATCGGATTTTCAGTCCGAGAACAGGGGTTCGACTCCCCTTGGGGTCATTGTGTCTGTTGCGTCCGATCGAATGGATTTCTGATCGGAATGTAGCTTCAAGCCTCGCGGCAACGTGTCCAAACCCGGCTCAATACGACAAACCAGGTTCGACACCCTGAAATTGCCGACCGCAATCCCGTTCAAGGAGGAACGCGCGATGCACGCCGCTGAAGGTTGGCGCTCTCTCTTCGAAAACTGGCCCGAGACGATCCCCCACCAGGGTTTGGTCGTGACCAATTTCGGCGAACAGATCCCGTTCGTCGATTTTCTCATCTCGGGGAGTGTCCTGCTCCTCGAACGGAATATCCCCGACAGCTATGGCGCGCGAAAAGTCATGCTCGCCTACGACGCGATCTCGGCGGTCAAAATCACCGATCCGATCGATCTCGCCCGCTTCCAGGTGATGGGCTTCCAGTCCCCCTTCTAAGCCGCAGAGCAACGGTTCCGCGGTCCGCACAACGCCGGTCTCGACCGGAGCGGAGGGTCTTGGCATGGAAATGTTCGTCGTCCGGGGGGGGCAGCCGCTGCGCGGAACCGCCACCGTGAGCGGAGCGAAAAACGCCGCACTGCCAATGCTCGCCGCGTGCCTGGCAATCGACGGCCCGGTCACGTTGAACGACGTTCCCGAACTGGTCGATGTCACCACGCTGGCACAACTGCTGCGCTCGCTGGGCATGCGCGTGGAACGTCCATCCGATGCTGTGATGCAGCTGAACATCGAGGATGAGCAACCGTGCCTGGCAGACTACGAGCTCGTCCGGCGGATGCGGGCCAGTGTCTGCGTCCTCGGGCCCTTGCTGGGACGCCGGGGGCGGGCCTGTGTGTCGCTGCCGGGGGGCTGCAACATCGGTCATCGTCCGATCGACCTCCATCTGAAAGGTCTCCGCGCATTGGGGGCCGAGATCGCGATTGAACGTGGTTACGTGATCGCGACGGCCGATCGACTCCGTGGAGCGGATATTTACCTCGGCGGTCCGTTTGGCAGCACGGTCACCGGGACCTGCAATGTGATGGTCGCCGCCTGCTTTGCGGAGGGAACGACCACCATCGCCGCCGCCGCCTGCGAACCGGAAGTCGTCGCACTGGGTGAATTCCTCAATGGCTGTGGTGCGCAGATTCACGGCTTGGGAACACCCCTGCTGCGCATTGAAGGGGTCGAGCGGCTGCACGGAACCACGCACACGGTGATTCCCGATCGCATCGAAGCCGCAACGCTGATGATTGCGGCCGCGATGACCCGGGGTTCACTCACACTGGACAACGTTTGTCTGGCGCATCTGGCCGCAGTAGTCGATGTGTTCCGGGCGATGGGCGTGAGCGTGGAGTCGACTGGCACAACGGTGCGCATCGAAGCGCCAACATCGCTGCGTCCCTGTGATGTAACCGCCCTGCCCTATCCCGGCATTCCGACCGATGTGCAGGCGCAATTGATGGCGATGCTCACGCAGGCTGCGGGGATCAGCGTGGTGACCGACAAAGTTTTCCCCGATCGGTTTCTGCACATTCCGGAACTCTGCCGCCTCGGGGCTTCGATCCGCCAGGAAGGGGCCAGCGGCATCATTACCGGTGGTCAGCCTCTGACCGGTGCCTGCGTGATGGCCTCCGACTTACGCGCCAGTGCCGCGCTCTTACTGGCTGCGGTCGCTGCTGAAGGGGATTCGGTCATCCGGCGGATCTATCATCTCGACCGGGGTTACGAGCGGCTCGAAGAGAAGCTCAACCGACTGGGAGCTTCAATCCAGCGGGTTACCGATGCGCCCGAAAACATGCCCGCCAGTCTGCAGCCGGGAAGTGACCGGGACGCGGTCCCCCCGCCGAAGTTTCTTACGCGGCCGTCTAGTGTCCCTTTACCGGAAGAATTGACGGATGCTTCCTGACGACCGATGATCGACGCTGTGAATGACAGCAACTTCGATCATTTTTCACAGGAAACCGACGGATGTCTGATGGAAACGGCAGCTCTGCACAGTCCCGCCCACAGCAGCAACTCCCGCACATGATCGAGCCGGAAGGGCTGCAGGCAATCTATGCGAACTTCTGTCGCGTCGCGCATACGCCGGAAGAACTCGTCATCGATTTCGGCCTCAATCCGCAACCGTTCGGGACCAATCCTGTGCCGGTGAAAGTCTCGCAGCGACTGGTCGTGAATCTGTTCACGGCCAAGCGGATGTGGGCGGCTCTCGGTGTTGCCCTGCAGCGACACGAACAGGCTTTCGGTCCCATTCAGACCGACGTGAATCAGCGCGTCATCCAGCAGCCCCCCGCGAAAGAGTAGCCCTCACGCTCCGCGTGATGAGCGGATTCCAGGTTACGCACCCCTCACATCTCCATGCATGCGCTATGGTCGGGGAGAATTCGTCATGCGCGCCATCTGCCTGAGTTGGCTGATCTGCTCCGGACTCGTCGTGGCGGCTGAACGTCCCGGTCCCGTGGTGCCGGAAGGCTTCACGGTCGAAGTCGTTGCGAACTTCCCGCAGTTACAGCGGCCGATTTTCGCCCACTTCGATGACCAGGGGCGGTTGTACGTCGGCGAGTCGTCCGGTGCGAATCTCAACCGCGCGCAGATGCTCGAACAGAAGCCGCACTGGATCACCTGCCTCGAAGATACCAACGACGACGGCGTCTTCGACAAATCGACGAAGTTCGTCGATAGCATCACGCTGCCGCAGGGGATGCTCTGGTATCGTGGCAGCGTTTACTGCGCCTGTCCGCCGAGTATCTGGAAGTTCACCGATACCGACGGCGACGGCAAAGCCGATCAGCGTGAAGAAATCCTCACTGGCTTCGGCTTCAACGGCAACGCCTGCGATACGCACGGCCCGTTTCTCAGTCCCACCGGTCGTCTTTACATTGCCCAGGGTCGGCACGGCCACGAGTTCAAGGACAAGGAGGGGAAGGTCTATTCGAAAGGGAAAGCTGGCCGCATCTACTCCTGTCGGCTTGATGGCAGCGACGTCCGCGTCCATTGTGGCGGTGGTTTCGACAACCCGATCGAGATCGAGTTCACCGAAGAAGGGGAGATGATCGGGACGGTCAATATCCTCTATCCGAACCGGGGCGACTGCCTGATGCACTGGGTCGAAGGGGGCGTTTATCCCCGTGAAGACCAGCAGGACTGCATCAGCGAGTTCAAGTGGACCGGCGGCCTGCTCGGGCCAATCGTCGACATGGGGCACGTCGCCCTCTCGGGTCTGATGCGCTACCGCGGGACGCACTTCGGTCCCCAATACGCGGACAACTACTTCGTGACCGAGTTCAACACCCACAAGGTGAAGCGGGTCGAACTCAAGCGGAGCGGCTCGACCTTCACCGCGGAACCACACGAGTTCCTGACCAGCGCCGACGGCGACTTCCACCCGACCGACGTGCTCGAAGACGCTGACGGCTCGCTCCTCGTCGTCGACACCGGGGCCTGGTTCCTCAACGGCTGCCCCACCAGCCGCGTGAGCAAACCCGACGTGACCGGGGCGATCTACCGCATCCGCAAGACGGATGGGGCGAAAGTCGAAGACCCGCGCGGGAAGAAACTACGCTTGGCGGACGCCGCGCCAGCGGAATGGATTCGCTATTTGCATGACAAACGCCCCGCGATTCGTGAGCAGGCGATCGAATTGTTAGCGACAAGGAAGCAAGGGAGATTGCCTCTCTCGGAATTGCTCGCCGCGAATAGTTTTAATTTGCAGCAACGGATGAACTGCTATTGGGCGACAGCACGTCGAGGCGAAGTCATGGGACCAACCGAAATCATGTTACTGAGTTTCCATGAATCGCCGTCAGACAGCCAGATTATTGCGGCATTGAAGGCATTTGCGGTCGTCCCCAACGACGACCGCGGAAGTCGAGACCCTTGTGTGCCCTATTTGCCTTGGTTCGTTGCAGAAACTGGATCGCCTGCTGTTGTTCGCAACGCTGCTGAAGTCATCAGCTTCAAATATGGCCGTCAGGGGAAAGTTCCCGCAGTACTGAGAAACGTAGCGACTCCATCCTTAGAACTGCTCAAACTTCATGAACTCGATCGGATGGCCGAACATGCCATTATCGATGCAATAATTCGGCTTGGAACATCGAATAAAATCGCACCTGAACTTTCGAGTAAGAATCCCGTCATTCGGCGCATTGCCCTCATCGCCCTCGATCAGATGGACGACTCCCCGCTCACGGCGGCGATGGTGACGCCGTTGTTGGCGACGGATGATCCGACGTTGCAGCGGACGGCGCTGGAGGTTCTGGCGCGGCATCCGGGATGGGGGAAGGAAGCGCTGGGGACGATTCGCGAATGGTTGCAAGAACCGAACCTGTCGCCCGAGAAGTTGGGGGCGATCCGCACGCTGCTCGTTGCGCAGGCGAATGAGGATGAGGTGCAAAAGTTGATCGCGGAGTCGCTGAATGGCCGCGAAGACGCCAGCGTGGGGGCGATGCTGTGGGAGGTGGTGCAGCGGGCCGATGTGGTGGGGTGGCCCGCGGGATGGAATGGGTTGCTGCAACAGGCGCTGACGATGGGCGACCCGCAGCATCAGTTGGTGGCGTTGCGAATTATTCAGCGGCGCGAACTCGCGGACTTCGACGCTGCGATTGTGCCGATCGCGGATGACACGGTTACTGCACCGCTCTTGCGATCGGAAGCTTTGACGGCGTTGGGGCGACGGCTGCCAGAGGTCAGCGAGGCACGGTTCGCATTCCTGCTGTCACAGCTCGATGCCGATCGTGACACACCGCTCAAGCTGTCTGCTGCACGCGCCATGGCAATCGTTCCGTTGAGTGACGAACAACTCTGCACACTCGCCGGGCGATTTGAGTCCGCGGGACCGCTCATCATTTCGACGCTGTTGAAGGCATATGAACGCTCGAAGACTGACCGAGTCGGGGCGGCGCTGGTGAGCGGCTTGCGACAGGGGACCGTGGCGGAAGCGTTGTCCGGCGATGAAGTCTCGGCGCTGGTACGGAGATATTCGGGTATGGTCCATCAACTCGCATTGCCGCTGATCAAGCAACTGGGGATTGATCCCGCTGCTCAGGAGGCCCGGTTGAAGGAACTGTCACCGTTAATTACCGAGGGGGATGCGAAGGCGGGCGAGCGGGTCTTCTTCGGTAAGAAGGCGAACTGCAGTGCCTGCCACGCGGTCGCCGGGAAAGGGGCGCGGATCGGCCCGGATCTGTCCCGCATCGGCCAGAGCCGCACGGGGAAGGATCTGCTCGAAGCGATCGTCTACCCGAGTGCGAGCTTTGTGAACGGCTACCGGCCGTCTGTGGCGGCGCTCCACAGCGGGAAAGTCGTCCAGGGGATTGTCGCCGTCGAAACGAGCGACGCCCTCACACTCCGCACGGCCGATCTGCAGGAAGTCCGTGTGCTGCGGAAGGAAATCGACGAGTTGAAAGAGTCGTCGACCTCGATCATGCCGAAGGGTCTCGACACGCAATTAACGCCGGACGAGTTACGGCATCTGCTCGCGTATCTGCAGGGACGAAAATAATCCAATAGCCCGGAGCGCAAGCTCCGGCTGAGATCATGTATTTTATTTAACTCTCGAAGAGAAGACAGCCGGAGCTTGCGCTCCGGGCTAGGACGGAATCACAACGGCACTGGTTGTCATTTGTGCCACGTTTGAGACGAGAACCCGTCGCGCGGTACGCTATTCGCTTACGGGGTTTTCGGCGAACGTTGCTGTTTTTCCCGTGAGACCTCGGCCTCAGACCCTGCAAACTGCCCTGTCGGCCACAGTTGGGCTGGTCGGGGGTTGGTCGTCTTCACTACAAGCTGCCGTGGATCAACCCGCTCTGACGAGCCGGTTCGCACCGTGATTGACAGCCTGGGCGGTTCAGAGGAGTGGCATGTCCGATCAGCACGACGGCTCGTGGATGGCACAGGCCCTGCGCGGTCTGACACATGCGTGCGCCCGTCGTCCGAAGACGACGCTCTTTCTCGTCGCCGTGTCGGTCGTCGCTTCGCTCGTCTACTCCGGGTTGAAGCTCGAATTCAAGACTGACCGCTCGGACCTGATCGATCCGAAGACACCGTTCCATCAGCGGTGGCTGCGGTATCAGGAGAGCTTCGGCGAATCGTCCGACATCGTCGTCGTCCTCGAAGCCGATGGACCCGAAGCGATCAAGCAGGGTCTCGATCATCTCGGGGAAGAACTGGCCAAGCATCCGGACCTCTTCACGAACGTCCTCTACAAGATCGAACCGGGCAACCTGCGGGCCAAGGGGTTGCAGTACCTTCCACCCGATCAGCTCGTCGCCGGATTGAATCGGCTCGATGATTACCGGCCGATTCTTACGGGCCGCTGGGATCTTGTGCGGCTCGAGAATTTGATTCCGCTGTTGCGGTTCCAGTTGCAGGACCTGGAGCATCGGCAATCACTGCAGGAGACGCATGAACTGCTGGAGCATGTCGACCGGCTGGCGGAATCGCTCGCCAGGTTCACCGCCGATCGCGAAGACTTCATCAACCCGTGGCCCGAGCTGATCCCCGTCGATGCCAATCTGCGGGATCAGGCGAATCAAACCGTCTACCTGCTGAATGAAACCGGGACGATGGGCTTTCTGATGGCGTCTCCCGCAGGGAAGAAAGATGCCTTCCAGGGAGCGACGCAAGCGATCGATCAGCTCCGTCTGGCCACGATGGAAACGCAAGCCGAAAACCCCGGCCTGAAGATCGCGCTGACCGGGATTCCGGTCCTCGAAAACGACGAAATGCGGCGGTCGCAGCAGGACAGCACCCGCGCGGGGATCCTCGCTTTCTTCGGAGTCGCGGTCCTCTTCTACTTCGGTTTGCGCGGTTTCGTGCATCCCACGCTGGGGATGATTGTCCTCGGCGTCGGCATGGCCTGGTCGTACGGCTTCACGACGTTGTTCATCGGGCACCTCAACATTCTCTCGGTGGCGTTCGCCTCGATTGTGATCGGTCTCGGGAACGACTTCGCGATTCATGTGCTGTCGCGCTATCTCGATCTGCGGCACCACGGCCGGGATGTCGGCCACGCGCTGGTCGACACGTCGACGTCGATCGGGCCGGGGATCATCACGGGAGCCGTGACGACCGCCCTCGGTTTCTTCTGCGCGGCGTGGACCTCGTTCCTGGGTGTCGCCGAGTTAGGGATCATTGCCGGGGGCGGGATTCTGCTCTGCACGCTCGCCACGTTTACGTGTCTGCCGGCGATGGTTGCCATCGCTGACCGGCGACGGGAAGAACGGTCGATGCCGGTGCCGTTCCAGGGACGACTGCTGCGGAATGCGACGAGTGGGTCGCCCGGCTGGGTGTTGCTCGCATCGGGTCTGTTGTTTGCTGGATTGACGTGGGGTGCGTTCGACTGGACGCACGGCTGGCCCACAACACGGGTGAAGTACGATCACAACCTGCTGCACTTGCAGGCCGATGGACTGGAATCGGTCGAAGCGCAGAAGCGGGTCTTCGAATCGTCGAAGAACTCATTGCTCTATGCGATTTCGTTGGCGGATTCCCCCGAGCAGGCCCGGCAACGCAAGGCGGAATTCGAAGCACTGCCGACCGTGCATCACGTGGAAGAACTCGCCACGCGGTTGCCTGCTGCACCACCCAGTGAAACGAAGTTGCTGGTGCAGGGATTTCATGCGTTGCTGGCGCGGTTGCCGGAACAGCCGCCGCCACCGGCTCCCGCCGTGCCAGCGAATGTCGGGCAGATGCTCGACACTTTTCAGAAGTGGTTGAAGCAGCAGGATGATCCTCTGGCCAAGCGGGCCGCGGAGAACTTCGATCGTTTTCTGACGACACTCGATCATCTCGATCTTCAGCAGCAGATGATGGTCCTCGCCGAGTTCCAGTATCGGCTGGCGTACTCATTACTCGCGCAGTTCCAGGCCCTCGCTGGGGCATCGGATCCAGTCCCCGTGACGGCGGACGATCTCCCCGGTCCGCTGCGCTCGCGGTATGTCAGCCCGTCTGGTCAATGGCTGCTTCAGGTCTTTCCCAAGGACCAGATCTGGGACATGGAACCGCTGCAGGCATTCGTCAAAGACGTCCGCACGGTCGATCCTGAAGTCACCGGCACGCCGCTGCAGAACTTCGAGGCGGCGTTACAGATCAAAGAGAGTTACGAGATCTGTGCGCTGTATGCGCTGGTGGTGATTCTGCTCGTGCTGTTGATTGATTTTCTGCCGCGGGAACGGATCACCGGAACGTTTCTCCCCCCGGCAATTGTGGCTGCAGCGATCGTTGGTGTGTGCGTCTGGCAGGGGATCGAGCCATCGCCGATCTGGATTGCCCCGCTGTATGCCGTCGGTGTGCTGGTCATGGCCGGACTGAACGAACGACAGGGGACGCTCGATACGCTGATTGCCCTCGCGGCCCCGGTGTGCGGGTTGCTGATGACGTGTGCGTTTCTGGCGATTCTGGACATCCCGCTGAACCCGGCCAACCTGATCATTCTGCCGCTCGTGATTGGCATCGGCGTCGACAACGGCGTGCACGTCCTGCATGACTTCCGCAGCAAACCGCATGAAGTCTACAACCCGTCGGCCAGCCTGGTGAACGCGATCACGATGACGACGAGTACCAGCATCGTCGGCTTCGGCAGCATGATGATCGCCGCCCATCGTGGCCTGTACAGCCTGGGCGCAACCCTAGCGATTGGCGTGGGGAGTTGCGTCTTCCTGGCGCTGGTGGTGTTGCCGGCGAGTCTCGCGTGGGTCTCGCGGCATCGGCGGCCACCGTCGATCGATCCCGTCTCGGTTGAGCCAACAAAGTCCACATCCGAGCCGCTGAGTCCCGGTACACCAGCGGGCGATGATGAACCGACGATTCTGCCGATGCCCAAAGGTTCGCGCGTCGCGTGAGGAGTGTCCCTCATGTTCTGTGAGCGGCACGGCGCGAGCCGTCCGGTGTCTTGGGCCGCGGTCATTGAATACGGGCATGGTCTGCAATGCCCGGCTTCTGTCTTTGTGATGTCACAGGGACTCGCAACAAAAGGCGGCCCCAATCATCAATTCTAAAATGGGACTCACCGGGGGGCTTGCGCCCCATCCGCTGGCAGAGAATGGCTGCGGTCGCTCAATGCTCGACGTGCAGCAGCGGGGTTTTTGAGGGTTGGCCCGCTTCTTCCCGCACGAACTGGGGGATGGCATATCCGGGCAACCGGGTTCTTAACGCCGTGACCAGCGCCCGACCGACATCTTCCGTTACCTCGAAATGGGCCGCGCCGCGGACGCGATCGAGCTGATGCAGGTAATACGGAAGCACACCGAGATCGATCAGTCGCTCGCACAGGTCGTGCAGCGTCTCCAGATCGTCATTGATTCCGCGCAACAGCACCGTCTGATTGAGCGTGGTGATCCCCGCACGCACCAGCGTCCTCAACGCCTCAGCACAGTCTGCCTGCAACTCCTGCGGATGATTGGCATGCACGACGACGATGGGAGTCAGCCGCGAGGCGCGTAGCCGTTCGATCAAGCCCGGCGTCACGCGCGCGGGGAGGACGATCGGCAACCGTGTATGCAGCCGCACCCGCCGCAGGTGGGGGATCGCTTCCAGTCGTTCCAGCAGGGCACTCAAACGGGCATCGGTCAATGTCAGCGGATCACCACCACTTAAAAGAACCTCGTGCAGTGAGTCATCGGCGGCCAGCGCAGCGAGCGCCGGTTCCCAGTCGACGAGCTGCCGTGGGGCCTCCGCATACGGATACTCGCGGCGAAAGCAGTAGCGGCAGTGGACTGCACATGCCCCCGTGGTGATGAGCAGCGCCCGCCCGGCGTATTTCTGCAGCAGTCCGGGTGCCCGCTGAGCCGCAGCATCATCGACCGGATCCGTCACGAATCCCGGCGTGGACTCTGTTTCCTCTGCGAGCGGCAAGACCTGCAAGAGCAGCGGATCGCGCGGGTCGCCGGGAACCATGCGACGCTGAAAACTCTCGGGGACCAGTAACGGAAAGAGAGCCGCTGCCCGTTCCGCAGCCGGTTGCCATTCCTGGGAAAGTTGCAGTCGCTGCAGCAAGTCGGCAGGAGACCGGATGGCCTGGGCGAGTTCCTGCTGCCAGTGGGCGCGGGGCGTGGTCCGAAGAGGTTGGGTCGACATACCGCGATCATGCGACAGACCGGGCCCGATTTGCAATCGTCGCCCAGACAGTCAATCGCCGATTGGTGTCGACCGGGATCACGCAGCCGCTGGCTAGCGCTTGATCACCCGGAAATTGTCGAAGCGGACCCAGCGTTCCTGATCGCTGTCGCCACCAGAAACCGTGAGCCCGAAACCGAGGCCCTGATTTACAGGGCGCAGCGCCGTATGAAAGAACGTCTGGTACTGGCCATCGGCTGACGGGCCGACCTGAAAATGGGCGTAGCGTCCGCGGGTGATGATCCGGAGCGGTCCCGCGGCCTTGTCGGCTGGCCAGTATTTGACCGTGTACTTGCCGGGATCGCCTTCTTCCCCCTCAACACCGATGAAATCGACCGCCCCCGGCGCGAAGACGAAGTAGCCATCGAGGTTGGTCTTGCGGACCGTAAACAGGGTTCCGTCGTTTTCTGTGAGACACAGCCCCGCAAGATCGCCTCGTTCAAGAGGCGCGCCGACGACCGTGACATCGACTGAAGCTTCCAGCGTGTCCTCCGTGGAGATCGGCAGTGCGACTTTCAAGATTGGCCGGGGCTGTTTCTGCGTGGTGGGCCTGACTCGCACCTCAAGCCCGCCCGACTGGACCCGATAGTCGTCCGGATCCAGTCCCTTGATCTGCCACTTGTCCGAGAGCGGCCCGTCGAACTTGTCCTCAAAGAGGACGGTCTGTCCAGCACACGTCCCGGACAGCAGCGACGCGATGAGCATCCACGATCCAGCGAACCACCGTGATGGCATGGGATGTCCCTCTGCTTGATGAGAAAGGGGATCACTCCCCATCACATCAACAGATTGGAACCGCGGTGTCCAGTCTTCAACACCACTCAATGGGCGAGCGCACGCGAAGATTGTGCGGCTTCCCGAGCCGTTTCCCGGGCGATCGCCATTTCGATCAGGATCGTCTCTTCCGTGTGGGCATCGGGCGTAATTCCCGCGAGATACTGCAGACGCAGGTTGCGGTCGAGGTTTCGCTCCGCGGTCGACAGCCACTGCTTCAAGTCGTGACCGGTGGCGACAAACGTCTCTTCTAACCGGCGCGGGTCGCCCAGTCCGACTTCACCCAGCGACTGTCGCAACGGCACGGGCGAGCGCATCAGGCGGTCAATCATCCGCGTGACACTGGGAGCTTCCCCCGCCTTCCGTCCCACCACCACCAGGTCATAACCGGTCCGGCGACTTTGTCCGCTGAAGAGCAGCGACTCCGGAAAGAGATCGAGCAGCGTCGCCAGTTCGCATTGCACGGCGGCGTGATTGCTTTCGTAGAGCGGGACCCATTGCGTGACGATGCCATCGTCATTCAACCGTCGTCGACAGAGTTCGTAGAACTCGCGGGTGTAGAGTGCTGCGGACCCACGGACCCACGGGTGAATCGGGTCCGTGGTGATCACATCGAACGACTCTTTCGTCGTGGCGAGGAAGTGGCGGGCGTCGTCATAGACAATCTGCGTCTTCGGATGATCGAGCACGCCCTGATTGTATTCCGCAAAGTGGACGCGGTTCGATTCGACCACGGCGGGTTCGATCTCACAGATCACGATCCGCTCAACCGACGGATGCAACAGGAACGAACCAGCCGTCATCCCGCTGCCACAGCCGACGACGAGCACGGTCCGTGGATACGGATGCGCCGCAGCGGGGAGATGTCCGAGCAGTCGCTGGGTCCGCATATCGCTGCCGCTGTTGGTGGCTTCGATCCGCCCGGCGACATGGAAGCAACGGTTACCGGAACTCGACTCCATCACCGCGACTGCTGAGTCAAGTCCTTCACGCACGAAGAGAGTCGCGCGGTCGGTGTTCCACGAACGGACCTGGTTGCCATGCGCGATTAACGCAGCCGGGGTCGCGGGGAGCAACCAGACAATTCCGGCCACTGCTGCCAGACCGGCCGCGGTCACCCAGGTCGCTGAAAGCCTGCGGGGGACCGTCCCTGCAGAGGACGAAGCGGCGAACGTCTGTCGGATCACGAGGACACCACACAGACCGGCCGCTGCCGTCAGCAACTGTTGCGCGAAATGACTGCCGAGCCACGGATGGATCACGAGGCTGAATCCGAGTGTGCCGAGAATCGCCCCGAAGGTGTTCGCTGCGTACAAGCGTCCCACGAGCCGCGCAGCATCGCGGTCAGTCGAGCCAGCCGCTGCGGTCGCGATGGCGAGCGGAAATGTGGCTCCCCAGAGGCAGGTCGCCGGGAGCAAGGCGATCACAGCCCGCAACACATCGCCCCCGAGTCGATCCCAGATCGTGAGATCGATCAGCCGTTCCGAGAACCACCCCGGCAGAACAGAGACGATCATCGCCGCGGCATACGGGATCGCCACGACCAGCAGCAGTTGTGTGATTCCTAACCAGAGCGCCGGGGCTTGTGTTCGACGCGACAACCCGGCCGTCACCGTGCTTCCCAGGCCAAGACCACCGAGAAAGACCGCGAGCAGAATCGAGAACGTGTAGGTCGTGGGCCCCAGCAGCAACGCGAGCAACCGCGTCCAGACGACTTCCGCCCCGAGGGCCGTCATTCCGGAACAGGCGACGACCAGCATCACCCAGCGTGCGGCAGGGGTCGACCACGTCGATGGTTCGGGCTGTTGCTCTGCCTGCTCAGGCACTGCTTGGATGGGGAGTGCCTCGGCCCCGCGGTTGAGCATGAGGGCGGCCAACGCACAGACCACGTTCAGTCCCATCGCAACCCCGGTTGCCACGGTGACGTCGTACACTCGCAACAGATACAACCCGGCCCCGAGGCTGCCACAGACGGCCCCCAGAGTATTCGCACCATAGAAGAGTCCGAGCCGTGCGGCCCCCGTGGGCGTGGCAGCGATTCCGCGGGAGACCGCTGGCAGCGTGGCCCCCATCAACATCGTGGGGGGACAGAGGGCACACAACGCCGTGATCGCGCGAAACGGGACATCACTCGTTCCCGGTGATCCCCAGACTGCATAGAAGTCCGCCAGCCGCGGCAGGATCAGCAGGCTCAACCCACCACACACCGCGATGGCGAGTTCCAGCAGGGCATAGTCGGTCAATCGAGAACGGGTACGACGGGAGAGGACCGGATAGCACCAGCTCCCCAGGCCCATCCCCCCCATGAAGCTGGTGAGCAGAATCCCGAGTGTGACGGAGGTCGCACCCAGCACCAGACCGAGTTGCTGCAGCCAGACGATCTCATAGATCAGGGCCGCACAGCCACTCGCCAGAAACACGCCCGTTAACGCCACCGTCCGACTGTTCGTCCATGACATCAGTCCATCCCCCCGGAAGAATTGTGCTGCAGGCTATCACCGCAACCCAATTCCACCTAGAGCAACCGGAAGCCCAGGGATTCCGATCCCTGAGTCCTGGCCCGCAACACCCTGCCCAACGGGCCAACGGCCCTGTCTATACCAGCCTGGGGCATCGCCCCAGGTTGTGAGCGTGTCAGAGAATTAGAAGGGCTGAAGGCCCGATCCATGTTCCGTCAAGATCGTGGAAGTCAAACGGTGGGATCCAGATCGATCCACGACGATGGGACGGGCCGTTGGCCCTGCAGGTCGTACCGATCGATGCCTGGGGCGATGCCCCAGGCTGGTATGGAACGGGCCGTTGGCCCTGCGGAATCGGATCGATGCATCCCAATGCCTCGCGCGATGAGGGCGCGATTATGGGGTGAACCGATACGGGATTTCCGCCGTGTCCTGCGGGAGCCGCCAATGATCGGGCGATTCGTAGCAATACGCCTGGTCGACGATGTTGACCAGCGTCGAGTTCTGGCAGCCGAGAGCTTGCACACCATGCCAGACGCGCGGAGGGACGATCACCAGGAGCGGGTTGGCCGGTCCGATGTTGAATGAGTTGAGTGAACCACAGGTCGGTGAGTCGCGACGGGCATCATAGAGGACGAGCCGGATTTGCCCATCGGTCGCAAACAGGCGGTCGGTCGTCACGTCGTGCGCATGCCAGGCACTGATGGCTCCCGGAAACATCACGTTCTGAAAGACCTGCTCCACGTCGCCAGATGCGAACCAGTCTCGACGGAACAGTTCGGTCAGATAGCCCCCCGCTTTGGCGATGTGTTTCACCGCTTTGAGTTCGACGCCGTGAATCAGAGTCTGATCGACGAGTTTCCACTCCGGGGTCACACTCTGGCGATCTTTGGTCGCACCGTTTAACAGCCATTCATGCGGCATGCCGGAGGTTCCTTCGCTCCAGCCGCGGCAATCCGCGTGTGCGTCGGAAACTGTCAAGCAGTCTCCCTTTCCGCAGGCCATGCCGGATCAGTTGCGTAAACACCGACGGCCTGATTCCGCAGCACATCGCCAGCCGCTTCAACAGATTCTTGCCCGCCAGTTTCAAGGGAATCCAGATGCCCGTCTCAGGCGCGGCATACGTGATTAACAGCACGGTGAGTTGCCGCTCAAGAAAGCCGGGATCGTCCCGCAGAGTCACTGCCAACTCACGATGCTCGGCTTCATCCCGATGGAGATACGAGTTCTTGCGGGATGCGGAATTCGGTTTGATGACCGTCAACCGCGGCGCGAGCCGGATGCGGGCTCCCAGCTTCCATGCACGATCGATCCATTCAATCGAGGGAGTGTCATACAGTTCCTGATAGAACCGCCACGGACCGACACGGTCCGCGAGTGCACGGGTCAACAGCCAGGAGGTGGCCGGCACGACAACTCCCGGATGGTAGCTTCCTGTCGAGCACGCGCCGGTCACACGCTGGGTGCCGTCTCCATCAAGGGTGACGGTCAGCGAAAAGGTCATGTCGGCCTGCTCCTGCTGCAACTGTGTCAGCAGAGTCTGCAGGTGATGCGGAAGCCAGAGATCATCGTGATTCAGGAACGCGATGTACGCTCCGCGGGCCAGTCGCACCCCTTCGTTATTCGGTCCGGACTGCTCACCGACGTTCGTTTCCAGGTTATGGAAGCGAATGCGGGGATCGCGGTAACTCGCGACCATGTCCGCTGTGTCGTCCGTGCAGGCATCGCCGATGACCAGGAGTTCCCAGTCCGTCAGCGTCTGTTGCAGGACACTGTCGATGGCATAGCGCAGGACGTTACTGCGATTATATGTCGCCGTGACAATCGAGATGCAGGGTCCATCCGGCATAACATCCAGTCCCACAAGGGCCGGGACTTTTATGCCGTTTTCCCGAATGAGTCAACGACTTGAAGAATCGTGATGAACGATTGCGGTGGACAATTCCGAGAGTGAACAGTCATCCCGGCCTGAGGGCCAATGGCCCGACCCATACCAGCCTGGGGCATCGCCCCAGGTGGTGAGGGGTCAGAAAAGTGGAAGGGCTGAAGGCCCGATCCATGATCCGTCGAGATCGTGGATGTCAAACGGTGGGATCCAGCTTGATTCACGACGATGGGACGGACCGTTGGTCCTCAGGTCGATTCGAACCATGTCCTGGGGCGTTGCCCCAGGCTGGTATGAGTCGGGCCTTTGGCCCTGAGACCGGCGAACTGCGAGCGCCAAAGGACACCTGCGATAGGTTCCCAACTGCTCAGCGGTTGATGCCGATGTAGAAGCTGAAGAGCTGGTCGCGGTCGAAGTCTTGCTTCATGATCGGAAACGCCCAGTCGAGGGCGATCGGCACCGGACCCATGCCGGGAACCGTGATCCGCAGACCGGCCCCGACCGACAGGCGGAACTTGTCGAATGTCGCGTCGTTGTCGACGGTCCCGAAGTCCGTGAAAACGACCGTCTTGATCATTTCATTCGCCGTCACAGGGAGCATGTATTCGACCGAGCCGAGAGCCTGGAACTGACCCCCGATTTCGACGGCACCATCCAGAGGCGTCACCCCGCGAAACGCGAAGCCGCGGAACGACTGGAAGCCCCCGGCATAGAAGCGTTCGTAGATCGGCGTATTCTCCCCGGTCCAGCCCAATTGACCATATAACGCGAGGATGTGTTTCCCGAAGCCATCGGGTCGAGCGTAGGTTGTAAAGAACTGGCGACCTTCCACCTCGAACCGCGAGTAATCGTACTCGGCGAAGGCCTGCTCGACGGCGAACTCAACGAAGTGACCGGTCGAAGGCAGGAAGGCCGAGTCACGGGTATCGTGCGCCAGGCCAAACCGGACAGTCGACAGGAAATTGTCCCCCAACGAAGCCGCCAGCAACGGAGGTGGAGCCGCGGGGGCACCGCTCAACTGCACGCCTTCTAACCGCAACGCCAGCGAAGTCGACCATTGCTGCGTGAGCTGATAGCCCGTCCGCAGACGACCACCCATTCGCTGTTCGTTCCAGTAGCGGAAGTACCGCTGATAGTAAAAGCCGCTGACGCCGAAGTTGACGTTGCTGTCGAGGAAGTACGGGTCCTGCCAGTCAACGAGGTACCGGCTGACCTGGGTCCCGGGCATCGCTTCGATACGGAACTTCTGACCGGCTCCGCGCCACGCGGTCCCGTTCCACACGTCGGCCCAGCTGGTGGGCGGCCGCATGATGTCGAAGTTATTTTCCTGCAGGACGATGTTGCCGATGACCCCGGCGTTACTGTTCACGCCGACGCCGAACATCAGTCGGCCCGTACGGGCTTCGGCCAGGTACGCATCGATATCGATGAACTCGGGCGGGGGCATCTGCTCCCACATGTTCGGTTCAGGATCACGAATCGCCGGGCGTAAGGGATTCCCCTGGGGGCTGTCATCATAGATGTAGCCCTGCGGACCGGGCATCGGTCCGCGGCCTTGTGCGAGGAGCGGATCGCCTCCACCCTGGCCGCGAACAATTGGCAACAGCGGACTGTCGCCACCATCATCGATCATGACGAGCGGCGCGAACGCGTCTTCGTCATCCTGATACCCGGAAGCCGTCTGGATCACCGGTGCCGTGAGGGGCCGTCGTGCTGCCTGGGGTTCCGTGGATGTTTCTCTGGGTGGCCGAGGCATCGGCGGTGGTGATGTTCGCGGTTGGGGAACCGCGGGCGGGGGTGATGTCGGTCGGGCCGTGGTGATCGGGGCCGGTGACGTAAAACCCCCGACATTCTGAGCCCGGGCCAACTCGGTCTCGGGAACCGTCAACCAGCCCGGTTCTTTCACCGGACGAATATCGAGCCGCGGTTCATTGCCGGGCGAATTCTCAAAGTAACCAGCCCCGGCGATGCGGGCCTTCGCCTGCTGAATTTTCTTGGGATCGGCGAGGTCACCCGGTTGAATCGTCGAGATGTTACGGACGAGATTGGTTCGCGTATGGGGATGATCACCCGCGATGTGGACGTTGAATTCCCGGACGCGGTAAACCTTGTCTTCGTCGATTCTGTAAAGGATGTCGACTGTTCCCGGCGTTTCGGTGAACCGCGGGACGGCGTCGATCTTCGCAAAGAGCCGGCCGAGTTTGCCATACTTCTCGCGCATCTTCTCGACGTCGGTCGAGAGTTTCCGCTGCGTGAAGTACTCACCCGTTTCGATCGTGTGATCTTTGCGCAGGTCGGCCTCCGGGATCACGTCGGGGCCCATCATGTCGACGCGGCCGATCTTGTACCGGACCCCTTCGTCGATCGTATAGACGACCCGGACCCGCGAGCGGTCCTCGTTGAACTTCAACTCATGCTGAATGCCGACATCGAAGAAGCCGAGGCTGTGATAGTACTGCTGAACGGCCGCAATATCGTCGGGGATCGTCGCGGGGTCGTATTTCCCGCCAATCACCCAGAAGAGCCGGGTCTTCGTGCGCAGCTTCAGGTCGAGCACGGCATCCGAGAAGAACTTGTTCCCCTCGAAATCGACCCCGGACACATAGACCTTTGAGCCTTCGTGAATGACGAAGACAACTTCACGGTCCTGCTTATCGTTCCCTTTTTCGAGTTCGACAGTCGCAAACGCGAAGCCTTTTTCGTGATACATTTCTTCGATGCGCCGGGCACATTCGCGGTTCGCACTGACATCGTAAGGACTGCCGACTTTCAGATTGGTCAGCGACTCCAACTTCGCGACCTTGATCTTGTCCGCCCCGCGGTATTCCACGCGGCGTACGATCGGGCGCTCCAGGACTTTGTAGACCAGTACCAGCCCGTCATCGGTCTTGCGAATTAGCGGTTCCACCGAGGCGAACCAGCGGGTGCGGATCATCTCATCGACATCATCTTTAATCATCGCTTGTGTGACCACCCGACCGGGGCGGACTTTCACGTGCCGCGCGATATCGGAGGTGGCGATCGTGACGTTCCCCTCGATGCGCACATCGGCGAGAGGTTCTTCCAGCGTGAAGGCGTTGGCCGGCGCGGGCGTTTCGCCCGGCTCATCGGCATCCCGCCGCAGTGGTTGGAACTTCGCGGGGGAGGGTCGCGAGTGACCGGCAGCAGCCGGTTCTTCATCAGGCGTTTGTCCCCGCACGATCAGCGGAGCCGCCGACTGCTGGACTACATAGGTCAGTGTCCAGCCTGCGGTTGAACGTTCCCAGCGGGGTTCAACCCGTGAGAATCGCTGCGTTGCGAAGAGCATGTCGAGATCGTTGGCGACATTCGCCCGCGAAGGTGTCTGGCCGATGCGACTACTCAGGCTGGCAATCAATTCGGGAGAAGTTTCCGGGAAACCTTCCAATCGTACGGCGATGATGTGATCCGCAGGACCAACCTCGGCCGGACGAGCAGGAACTGAGAAGCCTGCACCGCGGACTGGGCCTTGGGCACTGAGAGAACCCGTGAGTAAAAGGGCAAAGCCGACCGCGGAGATCGCGGATCGTATCAGCGTGAAGACGCCCTCGCGGCGTGTCATGCACGTGCCCTTGGTGGAACCGGGTTCCGCAAACTGTGAATGGGTAACACAACATTCGGCCGGGTCGCCAGCGCCAGGCGCAAGCCCGATCGCTGTGGACGGGGGGGGACTTCTAGTGAATTCTGATGACGGCGTAAAGAGGATTCGCGATCCGGAAGCGAAATGACCGCGAAGGATCTTCCATCAGGCCACCAATCGGCAATCCCCGCCGCTGCTTGTTTCTTTGAGGGGCGGTGGGAGGGGCTTCACTCCGCGGACTCCGGGGCGCGGCCAAGCTTGACGATGCGCGGATCTCCGCGCGATAGTGTGCGGTGCATAATCCAAGATCGATGCGTCGATGAGAGGGGCGGTATGGGCAATCCCGTGAAGTGGGCAGCCGGTCTGATCCTGCTGACTGTGGCCGCGTCTCTCACCGCTGCCGAGCGGCCCTTTGGTCTGGAACGCCGCATCCCCTGGACGACGTCCCGCGTGATTGGTTCTCCCGAACCACCTCCTCCGTATCGTACCGCTCCGATTTACGACGCCCTGCCACTCAATGGGCCGCTCTACCTCGCAGCTGAGCCCGGACAGAAAGCGTTCATCGTCGTTGAAACCCTGGGGGGCGGAGGCGGCCCCGGTCGGCTGCGGCGATTCACGGATACTCCCCAGGTCAGAGAACTCGAAACACTGCTCGAAATTGACCGATTGATCTACGGGCTTTGCTTTCACCCCCGTTACACCGAGAACGGGTACGTCTATCTGGTGAATAACGGACCGACCAAGGCCGAGAAGAAGCTCAACCGCATCACCCGCTACACGGTCTACAGACAGCCGCCGCACAAGATTGATCCGCAGTCGGAACTGGTGATCCTCGAATGGGAATCGAACGGTCATAACGGAGGCGAACTCGCCTTCGGACCCGACGGCTATCTCTATTGCGTGACCGGTGACGGCACGAGCGATTCCGATCCACTGCTGACCGGACAGACGCTCGATGATTACCTCGCCGTGATGCTGCGGCTCGATGTCGATCACCCGACGAAGGACCGGCCGTACTCCGTCCCCGCGGACAATCCGTTCCTCAACGTGCCGAACGCCAAGCCCGAAATCTGGGCGTTCGGCTTCCGCAATCCATGGCGGATGACGTTTGATAAGAAAACCGGTGCACTCTGGGTCGGCCAGAACGGGCAGGACCTGTGGGAACAGGTCTACCTCGTCACCAAAGGGGGGAACTACGGCTGGAGCGTGCAGGAAGGGAGCCATCCCTTTTATCTGGAACGACCGCGCGGACCGGGACCGATTCTCAACCCTGTTGCGGAACATCACCACATTGAAGCCCGTTCGTTGACCGGCGGCGTGGTCTATTACGGGAAGACGCTGCCGGAACTGCAGGGAGCGTACATTTATGGCGACTACTCGACGGGCAAGATCTGGGCGATCCGTCACGATGGCAAGCAGGTCACGTGGCACAAGGAGATCGCGGATACCACGCTGGCCATCGTCGGTTTCTGTGAGACCCCCGCAGGGGAACTGGTGGTGGTCGATCAGCACACGGGATTTCATCGGCTCGAACCGAATCCGCCTCCAGAGACTCCACTGCCCCCCTTCCCTACGACGCTCAGTGAAACGGGCCTCTTCGAGAGGGTGGCCGGACATGTCGTCGCTCCGGGGGTGATCGCTTACTCCGTCAATGTCCCCCTCTGGTCGGATGGGGCTCACAAGAAACGGTTTCTCGCGCTGCCGGGTGATGCGACCGCCGAATTCGTCGAGAAAGGAAAGAGCTGGAACTTCCCCGAGGGAACGGTCCTCGTGAAATCGTTCGCGCTGGAAGGGACCGCGGGCGATCCGCAGTCGCGGCGGTACATCGAAACCCGGCTGCTGACAAAGCAGCAGAAGGAATGGATCGGCTACAGCTACCTCTGGAACGACGAACAAACCGAAGCGACGCTCGTCGGATCACAAGGAGCCGATCGCACCTTCGTGATCCGCGATGCGTCCGCACCGCAGGGGGAACGAAAGCAGACGTGGCATTACCCCAGCCGGGCCGAGTGCATGGTCTGTCACTCCCGGGCCGCGAACTTCGTCCTCGGTCTGCAGACCGAGCAGATGAACCGCGATCACAACTATGGTGACCGGATCGACAACCAACTCCGGACGCTGGCCCACATCGGTGTGCTGCACGTCAAACCGAAAGGGGGCGAACTCCCCAAGCCTCCCGCTGACTACGGGGCCTTCGTCGATCCCGCTGATGCCACCCAACCACTCGAAGACCGCGTGCGGGGCTACATCCATGTCAACTGTTCGAGCTGCCATCAATGGGCCGGGGGTGGGAACTCAGCGATCGATCTGCTCGCGCAGACTCCGCGCGACAAGATGAAACTCATCGACGAGTCGCCCCTGCACGACAAATTCCGCATCGCCGAGGCCCGCCTCATCGCCCCGGGTGAACCGGACCGTTCGGTCCTGCTCCACCGCATGCAACTCCGCGGCCGCGGCCAGATGCCCCCCCTCGGCACCAACCTGCCGGACAAAACCGCGACGCAACTCTTGAACGAGTGGATCAAACAGCTGTCACAGCATTCTGAGCGATCGAAATCGGAATGAATTTCGTTTCGATATGCTTGGCAGTCATTTCTCAACGGGATTGAAAGCAACCTGAAACCAACGAGAGGCCTCCAAGCGTACCGCATCTTGCACGGTGAACATCATTAAAACCAGCCTCGTCTGAATGGCAGCTGAACTGACCCGCTGGCTGACTGTAACCTGTTTCTGGCAATTTGGTTTGGTGTCAATTAGACATCTTGGGAATGGGTTGTTGATTCGAGTCCTTGATCTTGATATAAAGGACAACTTGGCAAAAACTGATCTTTCGGAGTATTCATTCCGACGTTCCACTCTGGAACGAAGGGACATGGCTCCAACTAGCCGTTCACGTCGAATCCTGTCGTTCGCATTCCCGATCTTAACTTGGTAATCCGTCCCATGGGGGGTGTTGTTCTATGAACAAGCGTCCCTTATTTGAGGTCTCAATCATTGACCTTGGGCTGTTCTATTCAGCAAGTCTAGTTTCTCACGTTTTTCCTAAGGAAGTCGCCATGTCGAAATCTCGTCGGGGATTCACCCTCATTGAACTGCTGGTGGTCATCGCGATCATCGCCATCCTCATTGCATTGCTGCTCCCGGCTGTGCAGCAGGCCCGTGAAGCGGCGCGACGCACACAGTGCCGCAACAACCTGAAGCAACTGGGACTGGCGATCCACAACTACCATGATTCCAACAACACGTTCCCTACCGGCGGCTTCTATCAGGGGGCCGGAAACGGGACCGGGTTGAGCTGGTTGGTGGCGATTCTCCCATTCATTGACCAGGCGCCTTTGTACAACTCGTTCAACTTCAATGCGGTGGCCTACACCGATGCCACGAATCTTGCGCTCGCGCTCAAGCCAATTCCCGGTTATCAATGTCCGAGCAGCAACAAGCTCTTCTCCGCGAACTCAGGTGAGAACTCTGGCGGTGTTGCGACCTCGACAGCCCACTACTACGGAATCATGGGGCCCACCAATGCCCTGAACAACCCGCGCACCGGACAAGCTTATCCCTACTCAAATGCAGTTTCCGGACATGGGGGGTTTGGACGTGCGGGGATTCTTCTCCGCCAGGAAACGACGCGGATTCGCGACATCACCGATGGGACCAGCCAGACTCTCATGGTCGGAGAAATCTCGTGGAATGACGCAAATTCCTATCGCGTCTACACACGCGGATGCGACGGATCTCCTTGCGGGGCGATCAAAAACATCGTGACCGGGATCAACCTCACACCCTACAACGGTTCGAACAACTTCAACAATGTCAGCTTCGGCAGTCAGCATGTGGGCGGTTGTCACTTCCTGATGGGCGATGGAACCGTTCAGTTCATCGGTCAGAACATTGACTTCGGCCTGTATGTTTCACTGAGCACACGCGACCAGGGAGAAACGACCTCATTCCCGTAACGGATCAGATGGTCCGGGCTTGAGCGGAGGTTGCCAATACTACGGTAACCTCCGCTTGAGGGATCCAAGAACTGGTCGACCGTTTTTACACGTCCGCAGTTGATCTGAAATGAAGTTCGCTCCGGTTGCAGTCACTGAACCGGTATTCTGAGAGAGCACAGAACACGAATGAAATATCTCGCAGCGAGTCTTTGCCTGATGAGCCTGGTGGGATGCGGTGGGGGCGACGCTGGTCCTCCCCGATTTCAACTGTCAGGTACAGTGACCTTTGACGGCAATCCTGTCCCCAACGGGATGATTGTGTTTGAGCCCGACACATCACGGAACAACAAGGGTCCGCAAGGACTGGCCGTGATCGACCAGGGAAAGTTCGATACCAGTCTCGCCGGAGGGAAAGGGATTGTTGGTGGACCGATGGTGGTCCGAATCACCGGGCAATCTTCCAAAGGTGATCCCAACTCGGACGAGCCGATTAAAGCCCTCTTCGAGAATTTCGAGTTGCGGGAGGAGTTCCCGAAGAGCAAGTCGACCAAAGACTTCGCGGTTCCCAAAGAAGCTGGCGACCCGAAGAAGGATGGACCAGGTCAAAAACGCAATGCGGCCTGAGTCCACATCGTGATCTCGGTGACTCTCTCGCCCCGACACATCCAGGTTCGGGGCGTTTTCATTGCCTGGGACTCACCCGAGTCGCGTGCCGAATTTTAAACCAGTTGACGTCGCGACCTGAGTAATCGTGAGAGCGAGGTTGGCTTCCATTTACGGTGGAAGTGCCCCGAATTGGTCAGCACCTCGTTTTTTCTTCTGCTCAACGCTCGAACTCCAGCCCGTAACGTCCTCGGCGGAACCTCTTCAGCCACCGCTCACACGCTTTCACCTGTTGCGTACCCGGCGGCCATGACGATACATTAATGAAAGTTGATTAGTATTGTGCTGGCGGGAATTCTCGTGGATAGTCAGGTTCTAAACCGACGGGCGCTGCTGCAGATTGGGTATTCTGGTCTGGCGGGCATCGGGCTGGCGCAGTCGCTCGGTGTGCGGGCACGGGCTGCAGAACAGTCTGCAACGATTCCGTCCGGGAAGCCGAAGTCGGTCCTGATCATCTTTCTGACTGGTGCCGCGAGCCATCACGATACGTTCGACATGAAGCCCGAGGCCCCGGCTGAGATTCGCGGTGAGTTTCAGCCGATCTCGACCGCGATTCCGGGTTACCAGATCGGTGAGCATCTCCCACAGCTCGCAGCGCGGGCTGATAAGTACGCGATCGTCCGGTCACTGTCGCATGGCGATAACAACCACCTGATGTCGACGCATCACGTCCTCACGGGGACGGTGCAACCAGGGGCGTTCTTCGATAAGGTCGCTTCGCGCGATGACTGGCCCTGTTATTCGTCCGGTTGTGCCTATGTCCGCCCGCGGACCGATGGCCTGCCGACGGGGATCAACCTGCCGACCTTCCTGATGGAAGGTCCGCTCACCTGGCCCGGTCAGCACGCCGGGTTCCTTGGTCCCAAGTACGATCCCTGGCAGATCACGGGCGACCCGAACGCCAAAGACTTCCGCGTGGAAGCGCTCAGCCTGGCACAGGGGCTCGACGTGCAGCGGCTCGACCAGCGTAAGGGACTCCTCGAATCACTCAACCGGCAACAGCATCAACTCGGTGAAGCCGCTGCGGTGCGACGGTTGAGCCTCGATCAGCAACTTGCGTTCAACATGCTCACTTCGAGCAAGCTCGCCGAGGCATTCCAGATCCAGCAGGAAAGCGACGCCGTCCGCGACCGCTACGGTCGGCACACATTCGGACAGTCGCTGCTCCTCGCCCGGCGGCTGATTCAGGCCGGTGTCCCCGTCGTGCAGGCCAACATGGGCCGTGTGCAGAACTGGGACAATCACGGCGACATCTTCCGGACCCTGAAAGACCGGCTGTTGCCACCCCTTGATCAGTGCGTCTCCGCATTGCTCGACGACCTGTCTGCTTCGGGTCTCCTCGATGAGACGCTGGTGATGATGCTGGGCGAGTTCGGGCGGACGCCGAAGATCAACCCGCAGCGTGGCCGCGATCACTGGGGTCCCTGTTTCTTCGCTCTGTTCGCTGGAGCCGGAGTGCAGGGTGGCCAGGTGATCGGCCGCTCGGACGACATCGGGGCGTATCCGGTCACGCAGGCGTATCGTCCGGAAGATATCGGCGCGACGGTGTATCACGTCCTCGGCGTGCCGGGCGATGCGGAAGTCCGCGACCGTTTGAACCGCCCGGCCCAACTGAACCGAGGCGAACCGATCCGCCCGTTGTGGACCGGTTCCGCGTCCTGACGACCACTGCAGCGCGAGGAGAGTCAACCGATCATGCTGCAATTCTCGAATGCGAGCGATGCCGGACGGGCATTTCACCGTCGCCAATTCCTGCAGGCGGGCTTCCTGGGACTCGGTGGACTCACACTCGGGCAGACGCTAAGACTGCAAGCTGCGACCGGAACCTCGCCCACCGACACGGCGGTTATCCTGCTCTTTGTGCATGGCGGGCCGAGCCATCTTGAAACATACGATCTGAAGCCGCACGCACCGACGGAAATTCGCGGACCGTTTCTCCCGATCCGCACGAATATCCCCGGGATCGACATCTGCGAGCATCTGCCCAAGCACGCGGCGATCGCCGACAAGTTCACGCTGATCCGGTCGTGTTGTCATGACGAAGCGGATCACTTCGCGGGGCATCGTCGGTTCCTCAGTGGCTTCGGTCAATTGAAAGCCGGGACCGGTTACGAATCGCATTACCCGCAGGTCGGAGCGGTGGCGACGCGGTTGCTCTCTCGACCGGGGCAAGGGTTACCCCCGGCGATCGCCGTCGGCGGTGTTGTGGTCAACGGCCCCGATTACGCCGCCGGTGTCTCGGAGGGGTATTGGAGTCCGGTCTATCGGGTGCCGATCGTCAATGGCGGCCTGCAGAATGCATCACTGACCGTCACGCCCGACCGGCTGGCTGATCGTCGCCGCTTGCAATCGGGACTCGATCGCCTCCGGCGTGACGTCGATCAGCGCGGCACGATGGACGCGCTTGACCAGTTCGATCAGCAGGCGGTCGAGATTCTGACATCTGGCAGGGCCGAACTCGCGTTTGATCTCAATCGCGAAGACCCACGCATCCGGGCGAAATACGGCGATGGATACGGCCAGGAAGTCCTCACGGCGCGGCGGCTGATCGAAGCCGGGGTGCGGTTCGTTACAGTGCGCGCACCGGGCGGCGGGCCGGGGACCAAAGCGTACGACTGGGACGACCACGCGGTGAACTGGGACATGCTGACGGCGATGCATGCCCGTCTGCCGAAGTATGACCACATCGTCTCGACGCTGATTGAAGACCTCTTTGATCGTGGCTTGCATCAACGGGTCCTGCTGATCGTGACCGGTGAGTTCGGACGGACGCCGCGGCTCGAGTTCCGGGATGGGAAGATCGGCCGCGATCATTGGCCGAGCGCGATGTCGATGCTGGTGACCGGTGGCGGCGTGAAAACCGGCCGCGTGATCGGAGCAACCGATCACATCGGCAGCCGACCGAGCGAACAGCCGATCGATCCGCGTGACGTGCTGGCGACGATCTATCAGCACCTGGGGATCGACCCGCATCTGCACATCCCCGATCCCGCGGGCCGACCGATTGCGTTGACGAGCGGCACGCCGATCAACGAGCTGTTTTAGGCAGGAACGATCATCAGAACCGCGAAGACGCAAGCGGGGTGGGGCGGTCGTCTGGTTTGCGGGCGATGAAGTCCGCATAATGGGGCGGTGGTGGTTCTGCGGGCGTTGATCGGCGCGCGGGACGACGTTTTCCTTTCTCGGGGCCGATGTTCCGTCGGCAACTTCCTGCAAGGATTCCTGCACGTGAAGGCCGGTGAGCGCTATCAGATTGTCGAAAAGATCGGCAGCGGCAGTTTCGCCACGGTCTATCGTGCGCGGGATCTGGAACTCGGCCGCGAAGTCGCGATCAAGCAGCTACACGAAGAGTATCTCGTCGATCCTGAAAAGCTGACGCGCTACTGGCATGAGGCCCAGTTGCTCGCCTCACTGCAGCATCCCAACATCGTCACGATTTTCGACATTGTGCGGGAGCGCGGCTGGCTGGTGATGGAGCTGATGCAGTCGAACCTGGGCGAGCGCCTCAGCGGCCGACAGATCGATCTCCGCGCACTCCGGGCCACGCTGGCCCATACGCTGCGGGCGCTCAAGTATCTGCACGCGCAGGGGATCATCCACGGCGACATCAAGCCGGGCAATTTGATGATCGATGCCCGACGGCGGGTCAAACTCGGCGACTTCGGTCTCGCCCGCCGGGTGGCGAACGAGGAAGGGAGCCTGCTGAAGGGGACCACGAAGTACATGGCTCCCGAGTGCGTCTCGGAAGACTTCGGCGACGTGGGGACCGCGAGCGATCTCTATTCGCTCGGCTTCTGTGCGTATGAACTGATGTGTGGTCCACACTTTCAGGACCTGTTCCCCGGGTTGAACGCTGCGGGCCGCAATCAGCAACTCGCCTGGATGATGTGGCACGCGGCCGCCGATCGCCGGTTGCCGGAGATCACTCGCGTCCTGGATGGCGTTCCGCCTGACCTCGCGATCGTGATTCAACGTCTGACGGAAAAAGATCAGTCACTGCGGTACCGGACGGCGGATGAAGCGTTGTCCGATCTCAAAGTCGATCTGAAATTGATCGGCGGCGGCGGGGAGGTCGAAGAAACACCAGCCGAGGATCCCAACGCCAAGCGGCGGGTATTGATCGCCGGGGGAGCGCTGGCCCTCTCGGTGCTGATGAGTGCAGCGATGCTCTTCTGGCCGAGTGGCGACAGCTCGGCCGTCTCGTCCTCGAAGACCTACGCAGCGGTTCATCAGGTCGATGCCGATGCCCTGCGGTTGGTCGTGCAGGATCCCGAGTCGGGGGCGCTGGAAGAATTCGTCCTTGATCGCAAGCAACGGATTTTCCTTTCGAACGACCAGCAGAACGTGCTGCTGCGTGATCTGCGACCGGGTGATCGCGTGGAACTGACACACAAACGCGATGACCATGCGCAGCTGGACACGATTGTCGTCGATCGTCCGGTCGAGAGCACCGGGACGTTGCGGGCGATCGATGCCCAGCAAGGCGTCCTCACGGTCACCCTGGCCGATAAGACGCTGCGTGATGATCTCCTCGTCCGGGTCCCGGGGAATGCTGCGATCAAGCTCAATGGACAGAAGAGTGGTTTGAGCCAGCTGCAGGCCAACGATCAGGTGGTGCTGACGCATGTTGGTGAGATCAAGGGGAAAAAAGGCCGCGTCGCCTCGACGATTGCGGCCCAGCGGCAGGTCACGCTGGCAGCGTTCGTGCAGTCGGTCGATCTCCCCGGTGGCAAGATTACCGTCGAAACAACCCGCGGAGCCGGTGGTCAGGTGCTGACGTTCAAACTCGCGGGCGATTGCCAGTTCACACTCAATGGCAGCCAGACCTTCTCCGGTCAACGCGTCCGGTTGAATGACCTGCAGCCTGGCGACCGGTTGAGTCTGCTGCATGACGAGACGATTCACGCGATCGCTGCCACGCGCAGCCAGCAGTTGAGCGGGCTGATTGGGCAGATCGATCCGGGCTCAGGATCGCTGCTGGTGACGGAATCGTCCGGGGGACGACACGCGTTTGTCGTCAACCCGCAGGTCGAATGCTCGCTCGGCTTGGAACGAGTCCCCTTCGCCGAATTGCGACGTTATGACGATGTGCAGGTCTCGTTCCAGGTGAAGGCCGACGGCAACGCCGAAGCGCTGCTCATCGATGCGCGGCGTCCACCGCAGACCGATCGCTGGACTTTAACCATCGGCGTGCAGAATTACGCCGATGCCACCCTGCCGCGCGTGACGACCGCCACGACCGATGCTCAGCGGTTCCACACGATGCTGCATCAGCGGTATGCGGTTCCGGATGCCCGCGGGTTCCTGCAACTCGATCCGAAACTGGCGGAATTCCGCAGTCGGTTGACCGAAGTGCTGCGGGATGCCAGCCGACAGACGCAGGTCGTGGTGACGATCTTTGCGCATGCCCTGGTCGATGCCAAAGGCAAGGTCTATCTGGCACCACAGGACGCGCGCCCGGCCGATCTGGCGGGCTCGGCGATCTCACTGGAAGAAATCGCCGGGTTGTTCAATGCCTGTCCGGCAGCTGACAAGCTGCTCCTGCTGGAATGTCCTCCGGCTGGGGCGACGGCAGTCGGCTCGCTGCCGGTCGGACCAGCGCTGCTGGATGGTCTCGCGGTTCCATTTGAATCGACGACCGTGATCCTCTCGTGTGATCGGGACCAGCGGAACCGACTGGTCCCGACGACGCATGGCGGATACTTCGCGATCCTGTTGACGGACGCCTTCCGTGGAGCGGCGGATACCGATCGCGACCTGCATCTGTCGAATTCGGAGCTGACGAACTATCTGAAGTCCGCCAGTCAATCCGCGGTGGAACAGACTGGGTCGCCGCAGACGCCGGTGGTGATCGTGCCGCGTTAATGTCGCCATCACGCTCCGCGTGATGAGCGGGTGGAGCAAGCGGTGTTGTCGATCCGGATTCTGAATCAATTCAGCCGGAATCTGCGTGAGAATGTCTGCGTGGATTTTAGCACCGCTCATCACGCGGAGCGTGATGGCGACTTTGAGATGACATTCTTCAGCGCACGTGGCGGTAGAGTTGCGCGAGGCGGTCGGGAGCGACACCGCACGCAAACAGGGCGATGAGCAGCCAGTTCGTCAGCGTCTGGCGAATGATGCCCCGACGTTGCCAGCGACGTGCAGAGACCGTCAGCGGTGGCGACAGAACGACCCAGCGGCCCTGCCCGCGCAGACGTCGTGAAAGCTCCACGTCTTCCATCAGTGGCCAGTTCGGGAATCGTCCCACTGCCTCGAAGACCGTCCGCCGCACACAGATTCCCTGATCACCATACGCCATTCGCCACCACAAGACCCGGCGCAGATTCCCCCATTCGAGCAGTCGATACGCCCAGCCGTGCGCATCAATCCGCTGGACGAACGATGCGGCACAGACTTCGGACGAGGCAAAGGCGTCCCGCAATGCAGTCCCGCTGTGGGGATCGGGGAGACAGTCAGCGTGCAGGAAACAGAGAATGTTCCCCGTGGCGATCGCTGCTCCGGCGTTCTGCTGGACCGCCCGACCAGGGGCAACGATCAGCACACGATCGGCACCCGCGGCCCGCGCCTGGCTGACGGTTGCATCGGTACTCCCCCCATCGACCACGATGATCTCATCAAAACCGGCGGCACGAACCGCCTGGATGGTCGCGGCGATCGACGCCGCTTCCTGCCAGGCCGGGATGATTGCTGACAGCCGGATGGGTGTCGCGATGGTCGTGGGAGACAGAGCCGGAGACATGATTGCGTATTCCGAGTTCCGCACAGCGCGCGGAGAGGCTGTGATACGATCTGCGGTCGAGGTGTTTACCCGAGTGATGTTCGGGCGGTGTGTCGCGCAATGGTGATGGGTGGTGATGTCGTCTGGTCGCGCTGGGGTGGGTGTTCAGACCCGGCTGAGTCAGCCAAGGTCTTGCAGCCGTGTGACGTTGAACGCGAGGACGTGCCACTGCATCGCCGGTTTGACGTTTCGAACCTGCGCATCGCCGGGGACCGACGGGCTGCGGGCAGCCCGCAACTCCATTTCATCAAACACAGGGGGGCTCATCCGGCACGTTTTCACCGATCAGCACGTTACGGAGGGGCGCGAACAGGATTAAGTCACCACCGCGGACCGTGGGGGCGACTTTTGAGTTGATCAACCACCAGCGAGCGCCTCTGAACGATCACGTTCTTGGAATGAGACGCAGAGGCGGAGTTAGCGTTTCAAGTCGGCAATACAGAAGCTGCCGTAGGTGTGCACGCGGTCTTTCGCGTGGAGTTCGGCGGCTTGCTCGCGGTGATAGGACAGCAGTTCCCCCAGCGGCTTCGGCTGTCCATTCACCTGGACCGTGAGCGGATTGATGAACTCGCCGTCTAGACCTGCACCGCGCCAGAGAATGCGGCAGTTCGGTGCCGCCTTGTCGACGATCGCCTGCCACTCGGCGGTCAACGTCTTCTTGGAAGGTTCCTTCGAGAGCCAGTCCATATGGTCGAGCAGAATGAACCGGGTGATCGTTCCCGCCGGTTGCTCCTGCACGAACTGCAGCACCGAAGCGGTATGCGTCGTCACGCGGCCTTCGTTCGCCAGGGCCTGCAGTGCAGGGAAGTTTTCGGCTCGCAGGTATTCGGGGCAGCATTGCGGTGTGTATTCACCACTCAGGTAGACCCGCCAGAAGTAGTTGTCTTTCAGCGGGAGCTTGGTGAAGACCGCTTCCACGCGATCGATCACGAACTGCAGAATCCCGCCGGGGTATTGTTCATCGATCTGGCGACGTTGTGCCCGGGGGACACCGAGCAGCGCCAGCGTCATGTCGCGGCGCATCGCCCATTTCACCATCGGTCGCCACAGACGGTCAGCGAGCTTGTACTCATTGAAGATCGCCTGCTGCTGCTCGACATTGTCTGCAGCGAGCATCGCATTCACCGAGTCGCGGAGCTTGGCGATCTTGTCGATGTAGACGTTGACCAGCCAGGCAAACGTCCCCGAGGTGCTGCGGAAGTAGAACGATTTCCGTCGCCCGGTCGGGGAGAACATATCTCCCTTGCGATCCCAGAACGAACGGACTTCGGGAGAAAGGAGCGGGCGCAGTTTCCCGCTGTATTGTGTCGCCCACTGCGGGGCCTTGCCGCGGCCGAAGATCTGGAAGAACTCGTCGTGATTGAGCGCCTTCGCCCCGGCGAGCTTCAATTCCAGGAGCGCGTTCTGCCGCGGGTTCATATCGACCGCGTGGACATGCCCGGCCCCGGCGAGGGCGTAATCGAGGGCGTTGCAACCGGCCGACGTGATGACGACGACGCGGTCCTGCGGGGTGAGTTCCAGTGCGACACGATCGAGCCGGGGGTCTTCCCAGCACTGGTTGTAAACGATGTTTCGTCCGTGAACGAACTTGAACCACGTCTTGCTGAGGCGTTCGCCAACCATCACGGAAACCAGGGGCGGAACCAGGGTGCGCCGCGTTGACCCGCCGGGGTTATCCCGCCGCGACCGCTGCTCGTTCCGGCTCCATCTCCGGGTCGAATGGCGACTGCAGCGCTTCCCGCCGGGCGAATTCGCTCGGCGAAAAAACGGCGTCCAGCGGCTCGATTGCGCGTTCCGGTTCCGAGTAGCGAATCAGTTCGAGCACGCCCGAGCCATATTCCACGAACGCCGTGCAATTCTCAACCCAGTCACCCGTGTTGAGGTAGGCGATTCCGTCGAGATCGGTCTCGGCGGGCGTATGGATGTGACCGCAGATCACACCGTCACAATCGCGCTGACGGGCATAATCGGCAAGCCGCCGCTCAAAATCGCTAATGTACCGAACGACGCTTTTCACGCCCCGCTTCACCGCGGCACTGAATGCGAACTGGCCACACTGCGGCGTGCGACGCCAGCGGCTGACGAGGCGGTTGGCCGAGAGCAGGGTGTCGTAGCCGACGGCGGCGGCAGCCGAAACCCAGCCGGCAGCACACTCGACGCGATCGAATTTGTCGCCGTGCAGCACGAGAAACCGGCGACCGTCCGCCATCCGGACCACGAGTTCATCGACGATTGTCACGAACGGGAACGACCAGGAATACGACCGCAGGAAGGCATCATGATTGCCGGGGGTATAGACGATCCGTGTCCCGGTCCGGCTGAGATCATAGAGGTGGAGCAGAATATCGTTGTAGATCTGCTGCCAGGCATGGGACCGCTTGAGTTTCCACCAGTCGATAATGTCGCCGACGAGGTACAGCCGTTCGGGACGATAGCGTTTCAGGAACTCCAGAAAGAGTTCCGGATGCGCGTGGCGACAGCCGAGGTGGACATCGCTGACAAACAGCGAACGGACGGATTGGCGCGGTCTTCCCTGAGGCGCGAGCATGTCCGAATCTCCCCCTGACGTGCTGGTTGAATGGGGCTTGCTGCGACCAGGCTTCCAGCCACACGCCGCGGCAAGACTCTACACTTTGTATCATCACGATACGGGTGTGATCTTCATGAAGTGCTGGTGAGAAATCCGCGAACCGGCAGCAGATTTCTTGAAATCGTCCAGCCCCTGCGTTCAAAACGCCAAGGCGGGTGCCGTGACTTGCGTCGCAACACCCGCCCAGCGAACCGCCTTCGGGCGGAATTCCTGGCGAGTCAGTTCACTGGCGATGACTCGGTTGATCGAAACCGACAATCAGTTGTCGTCGTCATCATCGTCATCGCGCTTCGACTTCGGCTTCGACGGCTTGTCGTTCTTTTCGCTCGGCTTTTCGAGCTTGGGCTTGTCTTCTGTCTTGAGCAGGCTATTCGGGTCTTTGCTCATCCCGTCCTTTTTAGAAGGCTCTTTCACGACGGGCGTTTTCGGGGGGAGTTCATTCGCGGCCGGTGCCGGAACGGGCGGGGTGACCAGCCCGTGAGCGGGATCGACCGGTGCTGGAGCCGTGAGCGGGCCGTGCAGGGCGTCGCGCTGTGCTTCGACATGCTCACGGATCAGCGCGAGATTGGGGGCCGCATCGCCGCAGAGTTCACTGAGCGATTGTTCGACCCGTTGCTGCTGATAGAAAGAGCCGGCGGTCCAGGCGCGACAGGACGACTGACCGACGTAGCCGTAACTCTGATCGAGGCTGCGGATCGCGGCACCGAACTCGTTCAGCTCGGCGTTGACGGAGGTGACGGCAGCGTTGAGTCCAACCACTCCCCCCAGCACACCCACACTTCCGACCATCACGGTTTCGGCGGTGACGACCACACCGGTTTCATCACGCCACAAGTCCTTCCAAATCTGCATGTTCTGACTCCGATCTAGGGGTTCGCTGTCGCCTGTCCGGTTGTAACGATTATTCCGAATGTAGCGACTTTGGCGATTCTATAGCCCGCTGGAGAGCTTGTAAAGATGGGTTGTCCAGGAAAATTGACAACACGTAAACAGGAGGCGCAGCTGGCGTCACTCAAGGGATTTGCGTGTCGCGGCGGGATCATGGGGTTTCTGGGAGATTGCGTTCGGTCTCGCTTTCCGGAAGCCGATTACGTCGCGGCACCCGCTACGTCGGGTGTGGTCGAGGCTTTGCGAGGCCAACCAGCTTCGCTGTGATCGTGGTGGGCCTCGCAGACTCGACCCACCCGACATGTCACAATGAACCGCCCTCATGGGCTCCCGACCGAGCGAGAAAAGCTGACCGGCTCTCTTTCTGACGGTTGCGACACTTGCCCACGGTCGCGGCTGCGGGCATGATCACCCATCCGCTGCGGTTGATGTTCGACCCGCTGGTGATCGACAAGGACCCCCGATGCAACGTTCCACGCTGATCAAGCTCTCGGTGATGATGTTCCTCGAGTTCTTCATCTGGGGAGCCTGGCTCCCGCCGAGCTTCGGCTTTTTCGGTGAAGGGGCGCTCGGTTTCTCCGAATGGGAACGCTTCGGACTGAATATCGCGTTCCCGATCTCGGCCATCATCGCGATGTTCTTCGCGAACCAGTTCGTCGACCGGAACTTCGCCGCAGAGCGGTATCTGGCGTTCAGCCATCTGATTGGCGGGCTGGCGATGCTCGGGTTCGGTTATCTCTCCTGGACTGCGTTCCAGGGGGCCGAACCGAAGGTCCCGAACTACTGGCTCTTCTTCGCCTGCATGGCGGTGCATTGCCTCTTCTATGTGCCGACGATCTCCGTCACGAACAGTATCGCCTTCGCGAACATTCAGGATGCGCAGAAAGACTTCGGCCGTGTCCGGTTGTGGGGCACGATCGGTTGGATCGCTGCCGCGTGGCCGTTCATCTTCATCCTCATTGACTGGGCGAAGGTTCCCGCGATGGCGGAAGCGGGGGGCTTTGTCAGCTGGCTGGGGAAAGCCTTCGGCACCAGCCTCACGGGACATGCCTTGAACCAGGGGAAAAGCTGGGCGTTCATCACCTCAGGCGTCGCCTCACTGCTGTTTGCGGGCTTCAGTCTGACGCTGCCGCACACGCCCCCGAAGCCCGCCCAGCAGGGTGAAAGCTCGCTGGCGTGGCTGGAAGCGATGACCTACCTCAAGCACCCGTTCATCCTTGTGCTGTTCTTCGTGACGCTGATCGATGCCACGGTCCATGACGGGTTCTTCTACTTCGCGTTCGGCCATCTGGCCCGCGTTGGTGTGCCGGACAACTGGGTCCAGGCGGCGATGAGCATCGGCCAGGTTGCCGAAATCGGCACGATGGCCTTCCTCGGGCTGGTTCTGAAGCGGCTGGGCTGGCGGTATACGATGATCCTCGGGATCCTCGGACACACGGTTCGCTTTGCAGTCTTTGCGATGGTGCCGAACCCCTACGCTGCGGTCGCGGTGAATGTGCTCCACGGTGTCTGCTATGCGTTCTTCTTCGCGACGCTCTACATTCTGGTGGATGAAGTCTTCCCGAAAGACGCCCGCACCAGCGCCCAGGGACTGTTCAACTTCCTGATTCTCGGCGGGGGACCGATCATCGCCCGCTATCTCTGGCCGGCGATCGAAAAGGCTTACACGACGACGGTGGATGGAAAGACGAGCACCGACTACGGAATGGTGTTGCTCGCCCCAGCGGGGATGGCCTTCGTCGCTGCGATCTTACTGGTCCTCTTCTTCCATCCCCCCAAGGGGAACCTGGAACTCTCCCAACCCGGTGCGCTCCCGCACTGATCCTATTGCACCACTTTCCCTGGACGCCCAGCCATTCCGATGGCTGGGTCGCTTCGTCTGTCTGTCGGCAGTGAGAGTCGATCCGCGCTGTCGGACGGCGATTCCTGCCGATCGTGATGCAACGCGTGGTCAGTGCCGGAATTGCCGGATCACGCTGGGTCCCCGGCAGCAGCCCGATAACTGTTAGCGAGAACGGCAGTTGCAACGTTGATTCTCTTGGACGACGGTGAGAGCAACGGCACGCTCCCTCTATCGGGCTGCTCTCTCATTTCCTAGAATTTCTGAGGAGTGGTGACCAGTCAGACAGTCAGCGGGATCACAGGAATGAGGCCACGACGTCGAGCATCGTACCGCTGGCTCAGCGTCCTTGGGATCGCCTGTCTTGTTAGTGGTCTGGCCCAGAATGCTGGGGCCCAGTCGCGGCCCAAGGTCGCATTGAATACGCTCCATCAGAGTCACGCCGAACTCCGGTTCGACTATGCGGACGATCTGCAGAAGCTCATCGACTATTGTGACGAGCGGCAACTGACCGACGGTGTCGCCGAGATCCGCCGCTATCTGATCGAACCGAAAACGTCGATCATCCGGGCGGTCTCGCTGCCGCTGGCCTTTCAACCGCCCCTCGCGGCGGAGCTGAATAACGACGAACGCCATTGGCGGACCCAGTTGTCCGTCCGGCGGAAGGAGTACGCCAAGCAGCTCTATCTGCTTTCGCGACGTTCACTCAACGCGGGGTATCCGGGGTTTGCCTTCGACCTCGTCCGCGAACTGGTGATGCACGATCCCGATCACGCCAAGGGCCGGGAATTACTCGGCTATGTTCCCTATGAGGGTCTCTGGGTCACACCCTATGCCCGGAGCATGCTCCTCAAAGGCTATGTCCGGCATCCAAAATTCGGCTGGATCCTCAAACGGGACGAAGCACGTTACGAAGCGGGCGAGCGGCAGGTCGACGGGCGGTGGATGTCAGCGGAGAAAGAAGCGGAAATCCGCCGCGACTTTGCCCATGCGTGGGAGATTCGCACCGATCACTACTTGATCAAGACGAACGTCAGCCTCGAAAAGGGAGTCGAGTTCGGACAGGCCCTGGAAGACTTCTACGAATTCTTCCATCAGACTTTCGCCGGCTTTTTCAATGATCCCGATCACCTGAAAAAGGTCTTCGACGGGACCGCTCCCTCGGTCAGCAAAACGCCCCGTGCGTACCTGGTGAACTACTACAAGGATCGGGATGAGTACATCAAACGGCTCAAACCGCTGTTCCCGTCCATCGATGTGACCAACGGCATTTACCTGACGGATGGCCGGACGGCCCACTTCTATCTCGATCCTCAGGCGAACCAGGATGCAACGCTATTCCATGAAGCGACGCATCAACTGTTTTACGAAAGCCACCCGCTCATCCGGCCGATCGCGCAAACGGGTCACTTCTGGATCATCGAAGGGATCGCCTGTTACATGGAGTCGTTCCAGCGGGAAAACGGGGCCTTTTCGGTCGGCGATCCCCAGTACATCCGCTTTGTCGGAGCCCGAGTGAATGCGCTTCAGGAGAAGTATTACGTCCCGCTACGGAAGTTCTCCGAGATGGGGATGCGTGATTTCCAGGAAGCGCCGATGCTGGTTAAGAACTACACCCAGGCGGCGGGACTCGCACACTTCCTGATGCAGTACGACGAGGGCCGCTATCGCGATGCGGTCGTAAACCAGCTGGTGCAGCTCTACAGCGGCAATCCACGGAAGCGCGACTTCCCCGATGGACTCGATGAGTTGACCGGGGAAACCTACGAAGAACTCGACCGGCAATACGCCGAGTTCCTGAAGCAGCTGCAGGACGAAGTCGCCGCGGCTCGCGCCGAGCGAGCCGCCCGCACCGTCCGCCAGTAAGACGCACCCGTCGCTCGCGCTTCAGGCTGGGATGGATGCGTTATTCGACGATCGTGGCCTTCACGATTTCGTCGAGACCGGGGAAGGCTTCGTCGAGAAACTTGTTCCCTTCGTCATACATCCGACCCTGATACTTCGTCGTCTCTTCGCCGTATTGCTGGTTGAACGAGTCGACGATCTCCATCCCTTCGATCACTTCACCGAAGGGCGAGAAGCCCATCTCATCCAGTCGGCTGTTGTCGCCGTAATTGATGAAGACCTGAGTCGTGCGTGAGTTGGGTGCACCGGGTTTGGCGAACGTGATCGTTCCGCGACGGTTCGATTCCTTCACGGGATCATCGGGGATGCGGTTCTCTTTCCACTTGTCGCTGACCGCCGGGTCGGCGGGGATGCCAAACTGGGCCATGAACCCCTTCACGGCACGAAAGAAGCGGGCCTTGTCATAGACGCCCGCCTGCACCGCCTCGTGGAAGCGATCGGCCCCATTGGGAGACCAGTCGCGGTGGACTTCGATCACGAAGGTCCCCTTCGTCGTTTCGACCTGCACTTTGTACGTGTCAGGGGCCTTGGGCAGATTCGAAGCGGCTCCGAGGGCCGGGGCACCGGGAACCGGAGGATTTCCGCTCGGCGACGGTTCACCGCAACCGATCACCAAGGCACTGCTGACACAGACCGTCCACCACCACCCGCGCATGACACATTTCCTCGGGGAACCGACGAGGGAGCGTCGCCAACGGCGCTCCACTGCTCCAGATTTCATACCATGTCGGGGGACCCGCTGCGTAGGATCACGGCCGTGGCGTTCTGGAGATTGGCTGTCAGCTCGATCTCCGCATGGTCCGCGCGGGCTGGGGATCTGCTCATCACGTGGAGCGTGAGGGCGGCTTTGAGGAATCGGTATCCGAGGTAACGGCTGCGTGATGGAATCGGGGACGCGAACTCAGCGGATGACGAGGGGGCTGATCGGCGGCTTGCTGCTGTTGCAGTGTGGGCTGGCGATCGACTGTGCCCGACAGTGGACACCGACGCATGATGAGTTCTGGCATCTACCGCTCGGTCTGCGGGCCTGGCGGACGGGGGATCTGCGGGCTGATCCAATCAACCCGCCGCTGCCGCGGTTGTGGGCCGCGTTGCCGCTCTGGCTCAGTGGTGTTGAAAGCGGAACCGTTACTGCGCCGGTCGATGCGTACGCTGTCGGCGACGCGTTTCTCGTCGCGCAGCAGGAACAACACCGGTCGCGTTTCTTCCTGGGTCGATTGATGCTGCTCCCCGGTCTCGCGCTGGGAGGAGCGATTCTCGCCGTGTGGGCCGGACGCTGGTGGGGTCGCCCTGCAGCGATCCTGGCGAGCGTGCTCTGGATCGGGTGCCCGTTCCTGCTGGTGCACGGAGTGCTTGTGACGCACGACTTTCCGGTCACGCTGGCGACGCTCGTCACGCTCGCGGCCACTGCGTGGTTGCGCGACCATCCTCACGGCTGGGGTGGCGTCCTGATTGGCTGTCTGCTGGGACTGGCGTGTCTCACCAAGTTGTCCGCGATCAACCTCGGGCTGATCGTGCCCGTGTTCTGGGGACTCCTGCCGGGCAAGTTTCGCGTTGATTGGCGGACGGCCTTATCGAGTGGTCTCCAGATCGTGCTCACGGCCTGGTGTGTGCTTCAACTCGGCTACCTCGGTGATTCGATCACAACGGGGACGTGGCCACTGCCGTTCCCCGGTGGTTTCCTCGCCGGCTTCGAGGCTTTGCGTCATACGGTCGATGCCCAGCACCCGGTCTTTCTGGATGGGGAATGGCGGCTGGAAGGCTTTCGGTCGTATTACCTCTGGGGACTCTGGTATCTCCTGCCGCTCGGTTTCTGGCTGTGTCTTGCGCTGGTTGCGGTCGATGGGCGACGCTGGTTGAAAGACCGGGGCGAACTCCGCAGGGTGCTGGCGTTGTTATGGGTGATCGTGGCGATCGTGGGACCGCCGAGTTTCACTGGCAATCAACTCGGCGTGCGCTATGTGCTCCCCGCGGTCCCGGTGCTGCTGTTACTGGCTTCGCGCGCAGCCCTGTGGGCAACGGCACGATGGCAGCAACGCCTGTTGCTTGGCGTTGGTCTGATTGTGCTGGCAGCGTTGAGGCAGCATCCGCATCACTTCGGCGCGCAGCAGGAACTCGCCTTCGGTCTGCCGCGGAAACATCTGGTTGACGCCAATCTCGACTGGGGACAGGATCTGCATGCGTTACGCGACTGGCTGAAGGCCCACCCGTCGCCCGACAAACTCCAACTGGCCTACTTCGGGACGGTCTCCCCCTCGCAACTGGGGCTGGAGTACACGTTCCCGCCGCCGCGGTTTCCGGTGCCGGGGCGCTTCGCAGTGAGCGTCAGTTTCGTCGCCGGTCGACCGCATCATCTGCGTGATCTCAACGGTCAGACCTATACCGCGAACCTCGACGACTTCGGGTATTTCCGCTTCTTCCAGCCGACCGCGATGATCGGCTCCTCGATCGCGGTCTATGACCTCACGCCCGAAGCGATCGCCCGCTATCAAGCCGCCGCACAGGCCGCCCGTGACCAATAGCGCCGGACGCCGAGCCATTCCGATGGCTGGGTCTCCTTGACGGCACTCAATCCGTTTCGTCAATCCCGGTCGTTTCCTCGCGCCGTTCGAAGACGAGCGGATGGTCGGACTGCGGGTCAGCGACGCGCAAGGCGATGCGACCATCGAGGACGTCGGTCAGCAGGTCGCCGCAGACTTCCGCCCGCCAACCCTGGGTCAGCCGCGGGGAATCGCCTTCCTGTTCGCCATAGACATGCCAGCGGACGAGGTGCCGCAAATCAGCAACCTTGCCGACCAGGCTCATGGCCACGTTCAACTCAGCACACCGGTTCGCCAATGCCAGTCCGAGCAACTGGCCGACGACCTGCTCATCATGCGATTTGTCGTCATCGAGCGATTTGGGCAGCGAGGGCCACATCGACGGGGGCGAGTCAGCCGCGCGGGCAATCGCTTCAATGATCTGCGGCGCCGCCTTGCGGTACTCGGGACGATTCAGGTCGCGACAGGCGACCAGATCGGCTTCGGTCTGCGGCCGCCGGCGGGCGAGTTCGACGACGAGATCATCGCGGAGAATCTTGCGGACCGGCCGGTTGCGGGCTGCCCCTTCTGCATCGCGCCACTGGTAGACCGCCCGGACGATCGCCAGTTCCCGCTGCGAGAGCCGCTGTAAGCCGGGCAGCCGCTGCCACGCATCCGGCCCGCGTTCCGCAGCGACTTCATCAAACATCCGCTGGAATTCGGCTTCAGCCCAATGCAGGCGCTTCTGCGACTGCAGCGACCGGCGCTGCTTCTCGTGAATTTCGAGGACGTGCTTGACGTCATCGAGGGCATACGCAATCTGCTGGTCGGTCAGCGGCCGTCGTCGCCAGTCGGTCCGTGTTTCCCGACCGTGAGCCGTGCGTCCCAGCACGCGCTTCACCAGCGCCTCGTAGCCCAAGGGGAAACTGCGACTACGGAGTCCTTCGGCGACCTGCACATCCCAGCATTTTCCCGGAGGCCGATTGGTGTAGGTCAGGCAGTAGCGGACTTCTTCGCGTCCACCATGAATGACGACGGTGGTTTCATCGTCGGCCATGATCTCCCACCAGCGGGAGAGATCTTCCACTGCAAACGGATCGACCGCGACGCACCGTTCGCGGGTCGCCAGTTGCAGCAGGCAGAGTTCCGGGCGATAGGTAAATTCGGAGACGAACTCGGTATCGAACGCGACCGCCCCTGACTGCCGGATGTGGTCGCAGAGTTCGTCAAAGGTGCGTTGATCGGTAATCAGCGACGTCGTCATGACTCTCGCGAGACCGCGCGGTGACGCGGCCGTGCGTTCTCCTGTCGGCGGCTTCGGCCACGGAGGATCGCGCGCTGATCCTCTGACCAGGGTTGACGGCAGCTGGCCCCGCTGCTCGCACACCTGCTTGATCCGGTATCGTCTCACAGATTCACCGGGCCTGACAAGCGCCCGCCCCGATTTTCTCCACCGATCTTCCCTGCAGTCTTCCCTGCAGGCCTCCGCGCTCGCTTCCCTCAGCACACCACGCCGCTTGCGTCTTCGCGTCCCCCCAACCACCCTCCCGGCTGGCATTCCCCCGCGAAACCCCCGAGAATCATCCCCGGTGAACCATCAAACCCCGTGAAAGTCCCCGGCTTCCATGCCAGTCACCATCCACGCGCTCGATCAGCCAAACGTCCCGCCTTGCAGTATGCCCACCCGCTTCCGGCACGATGTGACGTACTTCGCCACGCCAGCAGGCGTGCAGGATGCTCCGCAGCACCTGGGGGAGCGGGAATTCTGGATTCGCAAAGCAGACGCCCGGAGGGCGCTCGATGATGGCGTGGTGACGATCGTCTCGCCCCTCGACAGCGCCGCCCGCACCGAGATCGAACTCACGGAAGATCAGGAACGCTGGCTCGAATGGCTCGCCCGCTACGACGTCCAGCACGTTCGCATCGACACGGAGTGATAACGTTGGCCCCGTCATCGGGGACTCTGTTTGTTGAGCTCGTGGTCTGTCTTGTGTGCGGTCGAGGCTTTGCGAGGTCGCCTGTACGAGCGAGACTTTCCAACGGTCTGTCGACCCGCTAAAGTACCCGTTTGCCATGTTCCCGTAGCTCAACTGGATAGAGCGTCGGCCTCCGGAGCCGAAGGTTAGAGGTTCGAACCCTCTCGGGAATACTGCAGCGCACCACCAACCCGCTGTATCCCTGGATCACAGGGGTCTGCGGGATTCTCTTGCGCCGTGCTGGACTCTGATTCCGGCCGAGGGTGTTCCGCCTGCTGCGCTTGATTGTAGTTCTCGCGGCTGACTGCGGTTGGCAACAGGCCGTTCGAGGAATTGCCCCTGGGAGCCCGTCGCTCCCCGCTGCGGCGGGCGTTGCTGATGCGCACTCGGTGGCCGGAGTCGCTGGGTGGTGGTTGGTGTCGGTGCCTTCGACGACCTCGTCTGTCTTCCGTGGGTGAAGTTTCGGCAGAAATGCAAGCACCGGGCGGTTTGAGCCCCGACCGCTCGCGGAAGCAGCGCTGACAGTGCCCGCGCTGCTCGCCTTGTGCCGGAATCAGCTGGTAACGACGCGCACCAATCCCCAGAAAACGAAGAAACCCCTTGTTTCCAAGGGGTTTCCATCGTCAAGGTGGCGGTGGTCGGACTCGAACCGACGACACACGGCTTATGAAGCCGTTGCTCTAACCGACTGAGCTACACCGCCAGGTGCGTCACCACGGAGTAAAAGTCGCAGCGGGCTGCTGGAATCAGAGCCGCGCCGGTCCACACGGGTTCGCCGTGTCGACACGATCGCCGTCTTCACGAGCAATCCGGGGCGGGACTAATCCGTGCCGATAGTGTAACGACCCCAGCGACACGAACAAGCCAGACGCCCGCATTCCCCCGAGCCGGAAGCGTCAGCGCCCGGAGTGTCCCGGTCCCACAACGGCCGTTTCTGCCGGTCCGGCGCGTGGCTGGAACGATTGTAGGGGCCGTAACGACTCGATTGAACTCGGAATGCCGGTCTGGTCGACGCAAACTCTCCAGCGGGGGCGTTATCATCCACGCCATCAGTCCGCATTGTCCGCAGGAAGGTCGATCCGTGCACAGCCAGGCGAAACTTCGCGGCATCTTTACGCCCAACATCGTTCCGCTCGACAGCCGCGGCGAGATCCACGAGCGCGAACTGCGTCGGTATGTCGACTGGCTGATCGCCAAGGGGGTCCACGGACTCTACCCCAACGGCTCGACCGGCGAGTTCACGCGGTTCACCGCTGAAGAGCGCGTCCGGATCATGGAGATCATCTGCGACCAGGTGCAGGGCCGCGTGCCGGTCCTCGCCGGGGCTGCGGAAGCCAACGTCAAAGAGACGATCCGCGCCTGTGAGACGTACTACGAACTCGGTGCGGCTGCCGTCGCGATCGTCGCTCCGTACTACTACAAGCTGAGCCCGCGGGCGGTCTACGCCTACTTCAAGGAGATCGCCGATCACACGCCGATCGACGTGACCCTCTACAACATCCCGATGTTCGCCAGCCCGATCGATGTGCCGACGGTCCAGCGCCTCGCAGACGAATGCCCGAAGGTGATCGGCATCAAGGATTCGTCGGGCGACATTCCCCACATGATCCGCATGATCCAAGCGGTCCGGCCGCAGCGGGCCGACTTCAGCTTCCTGACCGGCTGGGACGCCGCGCTCATGCCGATGCTCCTGATCGGTTGCGATGGCGGTACCAACGCCAGTTCGGGCGTTGTTCCCGAGTTGCTCGTGAAGCTCTACGAACTGACGCTCGCGGAACAGCTCAACGAAGCCCGCGAACTGCAATACGAGATCGTCACGTTGTTCGACGCGATGATCTACTGCTCGGGCGAGTTCCCGGACGGCTTCCGCACCGCGGTCCGGCTCCGCGGGTTCGATCCCGGCGCGAGTCGTCAACCGTTGTCCGACGATCAGCAGGTCGAGTTGGAGAAGCTCTCCGACAAACTGCAGTGCCTCTTATCGCAATACGGCTACACCGACGAACCCGACTGCGGCTGCCCGCTCCCCGCAGCCAACACCGGCACGCCCGACATCACGAAGATTGTCGAAGCGGTCGTCAGCGAACTCCGCCAACGCGGCGTGAAATAGGGGCTGGTCACATCCGTCAGAGCCGCGACCGTCAGGGAGCGCGTTCATCGCAACGGCGGCCGTCCAGGAGAACACGCTCCCTCACGGTCGCGGCACTGACTCGATTGATCGAATCAGAGGCTGCCGCAACGGTTCCACTCCGGATAGAATGCCGTGAGAGGAGACCGCGATGCCGTCACCGTTTCCGGGAATGAACCCGTACCTGGAGCATCCGTCCGTCTGGCACGACTTCCATGGTGTGCTGGTGACGGAGATGCGTCTGGAACTCGCCGGTCAACTGGGTTCGCGGTATCAGGTCCGGATGGATGAGCACGTCTACATCCACGAACTGGATGCTAGCGCCCGCCGGTTGATTGGTCGTCCCGATGTCCTCATCAGCGAGCGTCCCGGAACGCCGCTTCCGACCGGCACGACGGCGGTCCTCGCTGTCGCCCCCGCGGCAGGCGAGCTGCCGATCGGGGTTGATGTGCTACAGGAGCGCTACATAGAAATTCGGGACAAGCAGCAGGGGCGGCTCGTGACCGTGATTGAGTTGCTGAGTCCCACGAATAAGCAACCCGGAAGCGATCGCGAGCAGTACCTGGCAAAACGGCGTCAGTACCTCTTGAGCGATGTGAATTTGGTCGAGATCGACTTGCTGCGTGGTGGCACGCGGATGCCAGTGTCGAACCTCGCCACGTGCGCCTATTGTGTGGTCGTGAGTCCGGGCGACGAACGACCGAACGCGGGCCTGTGGCCGATCGGCCTGCGCGATCCGCTCCCGACGATCCCGATTCCGCTGGGACGCGGCGATACCCCCGCACGCCTCGATCTGCAGGCGTTGCTCCATCGCGTCTATGACCGCGGTCGTTACGCCGACTCCATCACAGAGGCTGCGCCCGAACCGTCGCTCACCTTCGAAGACGCCGCCTGGGCACAAGCGGTACTGGCAGCCTCGTGATTCCGAGAGGAGAGACGGGCATGGCAGTGTCCCTCATTCACGATCAACCGCACGCTGCAAAACAACCGCGGCCGACGTGGCGCGTCTGGTCGTGGCGGACGCTGGGGATCGTGGTCGCGGTCCCGTTGATGGTGGGCGGCGGGATTGCGGTCTGGTTGTTCGTGCCGCGGTCATGGTCTCAGCCGCTGGCGATGGCGGTGTACGTTGCCGAGCGTGACGGCGTGCCACTGGTCGCCGAGTGGCCACCGTATCATCTGCTGGTCGCCGAGCCGCCGCAGATTCCCACGGGATGGACAGCCGAGACCTTGCCCGATTCACTCCAGGGGGCCACGGCCTTCTTCGCTGCCGACGCGGCCGACTGGAGCGTCACCACGACCGACGCCGGACGCCGCTTGCAGATCACCAACCGCCGTGGCGAACGGCTCGAATTGACGCGCCGGGCGTCGTTCCGCCGGACGGTCACAGTCCGCGGCGGGACGCTGGGCGAACGGGGGCGTTCGCTGACCTCCAAGGTGGTCGCCCCGCGCTGGGAACCGTCGACGGCGTGGGAAGCGACCGCGATCGCCGAGCAGCGCCGGTACATCGGGTCGGAACCGTGGCTCACGCCATGGTATGACTGGGAAGACATCGGGATGTCGTGGCGGGAAGGGGGCTGGGGACCGAACCAGTGGGAGGCGGAGGATCGCCTCAGCATCGTCTTTCTCAGTCCGGAGTTGCTGTCGGTGCTGCAGCACCACTGGGAATACACCGGCGGGGCGCACGGCAACTATGGGACATCCGCCCGGACCTGGGTTCGCGAACCGGGAGCCACGGCGGCGCGCGAAGTGGCGTTAGCCGAACTCTTCCGCACGAAGAGTGACTTCAAGCCGCGGCTCCTCGAAGTCCTGACCGCCGCCTATACGGAAGCCAGGCGCGACCGCTTCGACGAGGAACCGCCACCGGAAGCGGGAGCGCTCACCGAGGTCCATCTCGATTACGCGTGGGCGATCACCCCAGCAGGCCTGCGGTTCTATTACCCGCCGTACGAACTCGGCTCGTACGCAGAAGGCGAATACGTGCTGCTGATCCCATGGGAGCGGATCGCCGACGTGCTGGCAGACGATGGTCCGGCCGCGGCGCTTCGACGTTTGATTCCCTGACCAGAGGCTGTTCTGATTCCAGAACGGCGTGTCGCTCTGAACCAATTGATCACTCCCCGAAAGCAACTCTTCTGGAGCATCAAGCTCCTCGTGTTTCGCTTGCCCAACGAGTTCACCCGATGATCGATGCCCAACCCTGCTCCGAAGCCCCGAAGCCCAGATGGCGCGTCTGGTCGTGGTGGACGCTGGGGATCGTGGTCGCGATTCCGCTGCTGGTGGCGGTCTCGGTGGCGATCTGGTTGTTCACACCGCGGACATCAACACAGCCGGTGGCGATGGGGCTCTATCGGGGAGAAGTCGATGGCGTGCCGATCGTCGTCGAGTGGCCGCCGTATCAACTGGTCATCGCCGATCCGCCACAGCCGGCGGCCGGGTGGACACCGGTGACAATCCCGGATTTCCTGGTCGAGTCCGGGAAGTTCTTTGATCCGGAAACGGCCGACTGGAGCGTGACCCCTCTCGATGATGGGCACCGCTTGCTGATTACGAACCAGCGCGGCGAACGGCTGAAGCTGGAACGCCTGGCCGTCTTCTCAAAAACCGTCGTCCTCCGCGGAGCGACACGAGGGATCCGGGGGCGGTTGAAGTCGACGTCGGTCGTCGCGCCGCGATGGCAGCCCGCAACCGCATGGGAGGCCCGTGTACTGGCCGACCGAAGTCGCAGTTTGGCTGCGGAATCGTGGCCCAGCCCGTGGTTCGACTTGGAGGATTTCTGGTCCTCATGGCGCGGGCGTTCGGGACCGAACGAATGGGAAGCGACTGAGCGACTCTGCGTCGTCCACCGCAGCCCGCAGTTGCTCTCGGTCCTGCAACATCATTGGGACTATTCGGGAGGCGCCCATGGAAATTCTGAAACCACCGCGATCACCTGGTTCCGAGACCCCAGGACGAGCACTGTGCGCGAGGTCGAACTGGGGGACTGGTTCCAGCCGCAGAGTCCGTGGCGAACGCGGTTGGTCGAAGCCTTGAACGAGGCCTACACCCACGAGCAAATCCATCGCTATCGCGAGAGTTCGCCCCCTGAGACAGACCCGTTGACCGAGGCCCATCTGTCGTTTTCATGGGCCGTCACACCGGCGGGATTACGGTTCTACTATCCGCCGTATGAACTCGGTTCCTATGCGGCTGGGGAATACGTGTTGCTGATCCCCTGGGCGAAGCTCGCCGACCTGCTGGCCGACGACGGCCCCGCTGCGTCACTGCCGATGGCGTTTCGGAAAGCCCATCCATGACCGCGCGCATCCTGGCGATCGGTGATGTGCATGGGTGTGCGGACGCGCTGCGGACGTTGCTCGAAGCGGTGCGACCGGCTGCGGAAGATCGGCTGGTCTTTCTGGGTGATCTGGTGGATCGTGGTCCCGACACGCGGGGTGTGCTCGAGCTCGTCCTCGACTGGCAGCGTCGTTGCCGGGTCACGGTGATTCAAGGCAATCACGAAGAGATGATGCTCAGCGCTCTCGATGGTAACGGCTGGGGCAGTTGGATGATGTTCGGCGGCGAGGAAGCGCTCGAGAGCTATGGTGGCGACCAGCGCGACATCCCGGAGTCGCATCTCGAACTGCTGCAGGCAGCCGTCGACTATTGGGAGACGCCCGAGACGATCTTCGTTCATGCCAACCTGCAACCGGGAGTTCCACTCATCGAGCAGGACCAGTGGTCCCTCCGCTGGACGCACTTGAACGACCGCGAGCGTCCGTACGCACCCGGTCGACGCGTGGTCTGCGGGCATACCCCGCAACAGAGTGGATTGCCGCTCGTTCGTCCCGGCTGGGTCTGCATCGATACGAACTGTCAGCGTGGGGGTTGGCTGACCGCGTTTGATGTCGAGGCGGACTGGTGCTATCAGGCCGATGAAGCTGGTCGCATGCGAGATTTCGCGCTCGGTGCGCAACCGTAGGGATGAGCGCGACGACGCCCACCCTTGGCTAAGGGTGGGCGTTTTGTGGAATCGCGAAGACGCAAGTGGGGTGAGGGTTACTTCAGTTTGGACTGGAAGTAGGCCAAGCCCGCTTGGAGGGCTTCGTCGAGTTTTTCGGGGAGTTTCGCGCCCGCTTCGGCGAGGTCGGGACGACCACCGCCGCCGCCGCCCGCGACTTTGGCTGCGGTCTTCACGGCGTCTGCAGCGCTCAGCCCCTTGGTAATCAGGTCCTTGCTGACCGCAGCGATGAAGGCGACCTTCCCTTCGGTCTCGATCCCCAGCAGCACTGCCAGCGAGGCCGATTGTTCCCGCAGCCGGTCAACGAACTCCTTGAGTTGTTCGCGCGGACAGTCCGCTTTCTTCACCAGCACGGGGACGCCGCCGGTCTTCTCCGCTTGTTCGACCCACGTCTTCGCGGTCGCTGCGAGCGACTGGGCGGAGAACTTCGTCAACTCCTGCTTCGCCAGCCGCAGTTCGTCCTGCAGGACCTGCACCTTGCGGGGCAGATCGTCCGGGACCGACGCCTTCAGTAAGCCCGACAACTGTGCGACGAGGTTCTCGGTCTCACGAATCCGCTGGAGCGCTTTGGGACCGGTGTAACAGGTGATGCGGCGCACGCCGGCTGCGATCAGTTCTTCCTTCACGATGCGACACAGGCCGACCTGCCCGGTGTTCGTGAGATGCGTGCCGCCGCAGAATTCGCGGCTGAAATCGCCCATCGTGACGACGCGGACGAAGTCGGGATACTTCTCGCCGAACAGGGCCATCGCCCCCAGCTGCTTCGCTTCAGCGATCGGCATTACCTTGGTGACGATCGCGGCTCCGGACGCGATGCGGGCGTTGATGTCGTCTTCGATCTTGAGGAGTTCCTCGTCGCTAACCCCGCGCGGATGGGCGAAGTCGAAGCGGAGTTCGTCCTGCTGGACCTTCGAGCCGCGCTGCGTGGCATTTTCGCCGAGCGTGGTCCGCAAGGCGTGATGGAGCAGGTGAGTCGCGGAGTGGGCCCGGCGGATCCCTTCGCGGCGACCGGCATCGACGGTCGCGGTCACGGTCTGGCCGACCTTCAACGAACCCTCGACGAGCTTGCCGATGTGCACGAAGAGTTCGCCGTTCTTCTGCGTATCTTCGACGACGAACTTCATGCCCGCAGCAGCCAGTGTGCCGACATCGCCGACCTGCCCGCCCGATTCGCCATAGAACGGCGTCTTGTCGAGCACGATCCCGATTGGCGTGGCATGCCCAACGCGATCGAATGACTGCGCAAGCTGACCATCGGCGATGATCCCGCGGATCGCGACCGACGCGGTCGTGGTGTCGTAACCGAGGAACTCGGTCCCACCGGTCTTGCGCAGGGCATCGAGCGGACCTTCGGACATCACTGAATCGGCGAACGCGCCGCTGCCGCTCTTCTTCTTGTGCTCTTCCATACAGACGTTGAAGCGTTCGCGATCGACGGTCAGGCCGTCCGCTTCGGCGAGCGATTCCGTCAGTTCGATCAGGAAGCCATCGGTCTGATGCAGGTCGAACGCTTCGTCGCCCGAGACAACCGGCTTCGGGCGCGTGCGGGCCTGGTCGGCCATCTTGCGGAATTTCTGCATGCCGCGATCGACGACGCCGAGGAACTGCTGTTCTTCGGCCTTGATCGCGTTCTGCACGGCGTCGATCGTCTGGGCCAATTCGGGGTAGGGGGCCTTCATCATCTCGGCGACGAGGGGCACGAGTTGATAGATCGACGCTTCCTGTTTGCCCAGGCGATAGGCTTCCATCGACGCCCGTCGCAGCAGCAACCGGATGACGTAGTTCTCCTTCTCGTTCCCCGGCAGACACCCTTCGTGAATCGCGAAGGTACACGCGCGAACGTGGTCGGCGATGCGCCGCAGCGGACGACCGGTCGGTCCGCTGAAGTCGTACTTCACGCCGAGAATGTCCCCCGCAGCGAGGCACAGCGGCTTGAGCGTGTTGATCTCGAAGTTGCTCTCGAAACCCTGCAGAACGGCAGCGGTCCGTTCGAGGCCCATGCCGGTGTCGATGTTCTTCTTCGGCAGCGGCCGCAGATTGTTCGGCGGATCGCCGACGCGGTTGAACTGCGTGAAGACGAGATTCCAGATCTCGACCTTCTTCCCACCCGACGGAGGTGAGTAGTAGATCTCGCTGCAAGGACCGCAGACGCCATCGGGGCCATTCGTCGGCGAACCGGCGGGCCAGAAGTTTTCGTATTCATCTTCGCGGGTGATCTGGGCGGGCGAGAGGCCGATCTCATCGCGCCAGATCGCGACCGCTTCGTCGTCGTCGAGGTACGCAGTCACCGACAAGCGGCTCGGTTCGAGGCCGAGCCATTTCTTCGAGGTGAGGAACTCCCACGCCCAGTGGATCGCTTCTTTCTTGAAGTAATCGCCGAACGAAAAGTTTCCGAGCATCTCGAAGAAGGTGTGATGGTACGCCGTCACACCGACGTTGCCGATGTCGCCCGTGCGGAGACACTTCTGGCAGGTTGTGGCCTTGGTGAACTCCAGCGGTCCGATGCCGAGGAACTGATTCTTGAACTGGTTCATCCCGGCGGGGGTGAAGAGGACGGTCGGATCGTCCTTGGGAACCAGCACATCGGACGGGCGGCGAACGCAGCCCTTGGATTCGAAGAACGAAAGATAACGTTCGCGAAGTTCGTCGGTTTTCATGAGAGAATCCCGCCTCCATTGCGGGAAGATTGTGGGTCGAGTGGCGTCCGTGACGTGGGTGGGTAGTGGGTAGTGGGTAGTGGGTAGTGGATTGGTGTGCTCAGTTCCGGGTTTTTCCGATCCTCCATCCACGACCCACTTACTGATTGTTCATCGTTGGTTCGCGGAGCACGATCGTTTTGGTCTTGCCGTCGGGGAAGAGCACGGTCAGGGGGGTCGGTCCCGTGGCTCCTTTCAGCGCCTCGGCGAACTCGGCCGGGGTGCGGACCGGAGTCTGACGGACCATGGCGACATGTTGTCCCGGTTCCAGACCGGCATCTTTGGCAGGACTTTCGGGTAAGACCTCGGTAATCAGGACGGCGGTCGGCACGGGAAGTTGTGTCTGCAGGAAATCGTTGCGGGCCGTCGGAAAGTCGACCCCCAACCCGCGCCAGAGAGGATACCGCCGTTGCGGGGCGATAATTCCCTCCCAGTCGCGAACGGGCCATTTTCCGAGTTTCACCGCGAGAGTCAACTGCTTCCGTTGTCCCGGCCGGTAGACATTCAGCCGCACGGTCGTTTCCGGGGGATAGAGCGTGACCACCCGCATCAGATCGATTTCCGAAAGCGTCGGCTGATCGTTGATTGACAGAATCAGGTCGTTCAACCGCAGCCCAGCGAACGCCGCCGGGGTCCCGGCACTCATCGAAAGGACCTCGACCACGCCGGGTTGACGGGTCACTTCATCCAGGCCGAAATAACTGGAGACTTCAGCCCGCCGGGGCTGGATGCCGAGAAACCCGTATTCGACTTCGTAGCCGCGGAGCAGGTCATCGACGATCCAGCGGTTGTCCGAATCGAGCGGGACCGCGAAACCTCCCGAGCGTTCATGGCCCTCGATCGCAGCGATTGAAGAACTGAGAGCGATCAGTTCGCCGCGCAGGTTCAGGACCGGGGCCCCACTGCAGCCAACTGGCAAGCGGTGGTCGACCTGAATCAGGTGGCCGAGATCGGGAAGCGTGCTCGGGCGTTGTCCATCGGGCTGCAGGACTGCCGGTCTGCGGGAAATGTTCGAGACGATCCCCCACATCGCACTGGCGGAACCATCGCGGGCAATCCAGTACGGGTTGGCCAGCGAAATCACGAACTGCCCTTTCCGCACCTTTCCTTGCGCCGGCCACGGAATGGCCCGCAGTTCATCGGCCCGGAGTCCGAGTTCCTTCAGATCGAGCCGCAGCAGGGCGAGATCGGAACGTGGGTCGGCGGCATAGATCGTGGCGGTGCAGGCATGTCGGGACGAGAGTCGCACTTCCAGCCGCGAACTGTCGGCGGCTGGTCGCTTCCCGCTGCTCACGGCTCCCCGCACGCTGTGATAGGCCGTGAGGACGAACCGCTCCGTCTGTCCGGGGGCGATCATCAGCACGCCCGCGGAAAACTGGTTCGGGACCACATCCTGGCTGGCCAGATTGGTCGCCCGCTCGCCAGCCAGCCCGATCGCTTCATTCGGCACGGGACGGATGCGGGCAATACTCACGACCGAGGGTTCGGCCTGCTCGATGACCTGCGTCAGCGTCTGTTCCAGCGCCACCGCCGCGGTCAGGCCGTCGGACTGAGCGATGATAGCGCGCGGACCCCAGACTGCAATGAGCGTAGCGAGCGACAGCAATGTCCGCAGACCACACGACGGCATGAGCAGGCGACCTTCTGGAGGAGACCGTCCTGGCGACGAGACCCTCGCTGGCAGCATACCATACCCGCCCCGATGACTGGCAGCCCATTCACCCCCACTCCAGAGCAGATCGGGAATTCGAGTCAGGTGTGGGGGGCCGCGGAGTTTTTTACGTCGCGTGTTGAGCTGGCGGGCTTCGCCAACCCACGACGACAGCCGGGGAGGGCTGCAGAATTCTCCCGGCTGGGAGCGGCTTTATGGCGTGTTAGAACTCACCGACGACTTCGCCACCGTTCCGCGAGGTCAGGGCATCATAGGTGTTGACGTCCAGATTTTCTGAGAGAAACCGTACCGCCCCGTCGCACAGCAGGTGATGGGCGCCACCGGTATGCTGACTGGAAGGGCCGTAAGTCTGGCCGATCGAGTTCGGGAACACGCCCCCCGGGAAGTACGTCTTGTAGTTAATGGAGGTGGTGTTCCCGGCGTAAGTGGGCGGGACCAGTGCCATCCACCGCGCCGCCACCGAGGCGCTCGAGCCGTCAATCCAGACCGCGGCCTGCTCTTCTCGTGTTTCCGCAATCATCAGGGTGTTGGAGCTCCCGTCTGTGATATCCCGGAATGAAGTTTTCGACCGGGGGTACATGACCCCTTCGGCTGGAATCGCCCCGGAGAGTCCGACGACCGTTTTTGCGCCCATCGCCACGTAGTTCCGGATCGCGAACTGGCTGTATCCGACCGTCGTCACGTACAGCGGATCATCGCTGTAGGTTTTCCCGGAATAACTGGGGCAGCGATAGAACGGGAGGACCTGAGCGGCTGCAGTCCGATTGGCCGGCCCTAACGCCGACGTGCTGTAATCGATGGTGTTGTAGAGATTCGCACCATCCATGTAGGGCAGAATCAGGCTGGCGAAGCTGTGCAGCCGGATGTTGGGATCGGCCGCACCCGTTCCGGGCCAGTTCCAGACCCCTTGCCCGAACCCACTGATGCTGCTGGGCGGGAATTTGGTAAAGGTCGATTCATAGTTGTGAATCGCCAGGCCGATCTGTTTCAGATGATTGCGGCACTGGGTTCGCCGCGCCGCTTCGCGCGCCTGCTGGACGGCGGGCAAGAGCAGGGCAATCAGGATGGCGATGATCGCAATCACCACCAGGAGTTCGATGAGTGTAAAGCCTCGACTGCGGCAGCGCACTGCCGTGTACGGTCTCGTTGTCTGACCCATCTCGCAGCTCTCCCGACAGGACAAAAAACAGCGCGGTGCAAAACCCTACGACACTCTTACGAACGTAAGATTGTCGTGCGGTCACTGGGAGATTGCAAGCCTGGAGTGCAGGATGACGCGGGACGAACCGGCGGCTGGCGTGATGCTTGGAGAGCAACCCGCAAGTGTTTGACGGGCAGTCCGTACGGGTCTCGGCTGCGGGCTTGCTGTAGCGAGTTGACCCGGACATGATCAACCGGATGGGGTCTTCGTGCGCTGGGACCGATACCACTCGGCCTGCTGATTGGGAGTGAGAGAATGCTGATTCACACCGGGCGACTCGGACTGCTGCTCGCGCTGATCAGTGTGTCGACGGCGGCTGCGGCGGATGTCCGCGTGGGGGTGGTGGTGAAGGAGATCACGCCTCCGCTCGGCTTTCCGATCGCGGGCTACTATCACGAGCGGCTCGCTGAAGGGACGCTGGATCCGCTGCTGGCGAAGGGGCTCGTCTTTCGGGATGGTGAGACGACAGCGGGGTTACTTCTGTGCGACCTGATCGCCATCTCTGCCGATTTGTCGTATCGCGTTCGTGACCGGGTCGCGGAACAGACCGGTGTCCCGCGGGCGAACTGGGTGATCGCCGGGACGCACACGCACACTGCGCCGCAGTTCTCCCGCGAGTTGTGGTTGTTCCTTGGCAAAGGTCCGCAGGCTCCCGAACGGGCGGCGTACATGCAACGCCTCGTCGACCAGATGTCGGCCGCCCTGGTCGAAGCTTACGAACAGGCACAACCGGCGGAACTTCTTTCCGGCAGAGCGGAGCCAGTTGAACCCGTGTCGTTCAATCGCCGGTTCGTGATGCGCGACGGCAGCGTGCGAACCTGGATGAACCTCCAGAACCCGGAGGTCGTGCGGGCCGCAGGACCGATCGATCCCGAGATCAACCTGCTGATGGTCCGCGGCTCCGGTCAGTCTCGGGCCCTGCTCAGCAATTTCGCGTTGCACCTCGATACCGTCGGCGGGATGAAATGGAGTGCCGACTACCCGTATCACCTGGGAAAACTGGTGGAAGCGAAACTCGGTCCGGGATCGGTGTCACTCTTCGGGACTGGCTGTTGCGGCGACATCAATCATGCGAACCCTGCGAAGCGGGAACGGAACACCGCCGATCGAATCGGGCAGATTCTGGGGACAGCGATCGTGGATGCCGTCGACGGACTGCAGCCGATCAACTCCCCGCGGGTGCAGGTGCGATCGTCTGTCGTCCCGCTGCCGCTGCAGGACTGTACCCGGGACGAGATCGCCGCGGCGGTGGAGACACTTCGCCGTGTGGCGGCCAAAGAGAAGGTTGACTTCTTCGAACATGTGACCGCCCACAAACGGTTGATCGTCGACCATCTGCGCCATGCAGAACCGTTCGCCAATCTGGAAGATCATGCGGACTGGGGATTGTCGCGGGCGTGGCATGGAGTTGGTGCGACTCTCCCGGCCGAAGTGACGACGATCACGCTGGGGTCCGACGTGGCGATCGTCTGCCTGCCGGGAGAGGTCTTTGTCGACCTGGGCCTGGCGATCAAACGCGGCTCACCCTATCGCACGATGCTGGTGATCGAACTCGCGAACTGTGTCGAGACGATCTACATCCCACATCGGGCGGCCTATGCGGGGGGGAGCTACGAAGTCACGAACTCGACGCTCGCACCGGGAGCAGGGGAGATGCTCGTCGAAGCGGCCCTGCGGCAGTTGCGGGAGACGGCATCCAGTCTGCAGACAGGGCGGTAAACCGCGGTCGCGATCAACAAGGCAGAAGCCCGGCAGGGATCACCCTGCCGGGCTTCGAGTCGGTGTGCACGTTGACGAGACTGGACGGCTTGCGCCGCGCCACTGAGAACTGGTGAGGTGGGTGCGCGTTCAACCGACCTGCCTTCGGCCGGTTCGCATTACTTTGTTAAAGCGAACGGGATGTCGTTACTGCCGGCTTTCACTTCCGCGGTCAGCGTTGTTTTGGCGTTGTACTTCTCGGGGATGTACATTTCGCCGACGGGTTGCGGGGGATCGTCCGGGTTCGAGGTATCGAACTTCCCGGGGATGATCCGTGAGGCAGTAATGACGACTTCGACCTTCCCGGCTTCTGCCTGCAGTGTGTAACTCCCACCTTTGATTTCGCCGCTGTAGGCCCGCTTGTCGCCTTCCGTCCGACGAAACTCGATCCGCCCATCCTCAACCGCGGCACCATCGAATGTCACGTTCCCCGTGACCTTGTGCAAGGTGGGGCCGGTTGGCCCTCCTCCGCAGCCTGACAGCAGCAGACAGACCATGGATCCCAGAGCCCAACCAGCAATCGTGCGAGTCATGCCAAACCTTCATGAAGAACGGACCGCTGGTGAACCACAACGTGCCTGCGGTCAAGTGGTCCATGGTAAAGAAACCCTCCCGAGACACCAGCAGTCGCCAAGGGTGCCAAGGGAGGGAAAGTGTTGTGAGCAGTGAGGGCTGATCCACAGCCACTCACGACCGTCCGGGGGCGATTAGAATTCACCCAGCGTCAAACCATCGTTGTACACGCCCAGCTTCATCCAGGTCTGGCGGTCGATGTTGTTCCCGATGAACTTCACGGCACCGTCTGCCAGAGTGACCTGGACACCACCCGTGTGGAAGCTGCGGGCAAAGTTCCAGCGCCCGGCCAAGCCACCGGCATTTCCGTTTTCACAGGGGGCGGCATTCTGGGCGGCAACATAGACCGTCGCCTTGCAACTGTAGACGCGATCGGCGACGGAAGTGTTCGGAACTTCGGAGGTGGAGAATCCGTACGATCCATGCGGTGCCCCGCCCCAGTGCCCGCCGAGTTCACCCCACGCTCCAACGGCGTTGTTGCGGATGACCCCTTCACTGACAAGCAACGTATTCGACGAGCCATCGGTGCAGGTGCGAATCCCCAGCTTGGAGTTCATGAAGAACAAGCCAGTTCCCGGCACGCCGATCATGTCGCGATTCGTGGTCGAAATAGTGCGCGTTGGAACGTCGATCGTCATGGCACTGAGTGGACCAACACCAGCACACACGGCGTAGTTGCTTTGGAAGGCGATCGCCCCGCCATTCCCACCGACGCCCGGAGCATTCGGGTCTGAAGGACAGCTCATCGCCGGGATTTTCCCGATGATTTGCGTGTTGGTGATGCGGTGGATGTATTCGCCTTCGTAGGCGTTCACCGCGGGATACCCTTCGTAGGTGTTGTAGAGTGGTGCCTGTTCCACGAACGGCAGGATCCGTTGGAACCAGCAATCCCGGCGCTTGGTCTGTCCGGTGTAGAGTTCCTGCTGCCAGCCGTAGGGGAACGTATCGTGCACATCGTGATAGTTGTGGAGCGCGAGTCCAATCTGCTTGAGATTGTTGCGGCACTGTGTGCGCCGGGCGGCTTCGCGTGCCTGTTGCACGGCAGGCAACAGCAGAGCAATCAGGATAGCGATGATCGCAATCACCACCAGCAGTTCAATGAGCGTAAACCCACGACGATCTTTCCGCATGACAGGACCCTCCCAAAACACCGAAAGAAACCAGGCGAACAGAGCCCGGCAGAACGCAAGAAGGGATTGATCTCAAATTCCGCGTGAGCGGAACTTCGATCAACAAAACTGCTAACACGCTGGAGATCACGCTGCGATGGAACGATAGGATAATTCTGATATGAATTGCTTTTAACCTCCATCGGCGTGAAAATCCACGAGAAATCGGGAAATTCTTATGCGGCTGTTCACATTTCGACGAGTGGCTCTCTCAACCGGTCTCTTTCCGTGATCGCAAAGCATTTGCTGTGCTCTTGCGTACAACTGGGCGCACGTCGCATCACAGAAAGTTTGTGATGCGCGCATCAGCTGCTGCTGGAAATCCCGTCGACGCATCAGAGTCGTCGGGTGACTTCGACACGCGCTACTTCAGCGGCTTGCCGGTCAGCGGTTGGCCGTTCGTCGTGAGGACCTGGATTTCGTGGGCTCGATGTGGGCCGCTGTACTTCCAGACGATCTTCTTCTCGCGGGTGACCTCGAAGACTTTGATCTTCTCGCCACTGGCGTGGTAGCTGCAGATCACGGTATTGCCGTTCGGGAGCCGCTGACCGCCGCAGGGATCGTCGAAGGGCTTGAGATCGGGGAAGTCGTCGTTGCCGATCTTCCAGACGACTTTGCCCTGTGCATCCATCTCGACGGTCTTGTTACCGTGCGTCAGGTTGACGAGCGTGTGGCCGTTGTCGAGCCGGATCGCGGTGAAGGGCCAGTTCTCGGCTTTGCGTCCACCGAGCTCTTCCAGATCGGTCTTGAAGGACTGGACGACCTGACCATCGGGCCGGTACTGCTTGACCTGGAAGGCGAGCAGATGCGGAACGAGATAGTCACCGTTCGGCAATCGTCGGGCCATGCGGGTCTGCATGTGGGCGTTGTCGGTCTCGGGTAACAACGGGACACTGACGGCGATCGTTCCATCGGCGGCGACCTCCATCAGCCGCGGCTTCGCCCCGAGTTCGGTGATCAGCGTGCGGCCGTTCTCCAGGCGTTCGACCGTGCCAATTTCCTTGTTGTCGGCCGAGAGCTTGTAATGGAAGACGAGTTGCTTGTCGCGCGTCAGTTCGCGGACTTCATCCGACCAGGCGATCAACACATTCCCGTTGGCCAGCACGAAACCATCGCGGGCAGCAGCTTTTCCCGAGTTCCAGACTTCGGCACCGTCTTCACCCAGAATGCCGGTGAAAGTCGGCCCGGCGATGAAGAATGAGTGCCGAACTTCATCCTCAGCCGCCAGCGTTACCGGGAGCCAGCCGAGCCACAGACAGAACAGAATCGTCCGCATGATCAGTCCTTCTACAGAGCCGGAGAATCGAAGTGCAGTGCGGGTGATGCTACCCGATTCGTCCACGAATATGGATGTCAGCGACACGCCGCTCGCCACCTGGACGTGACTTCGGACGAGAGAAGTGCCACACCACTGACGTGATGCATTCTAGCGGTCGGGGCGCAAGCCCAATGGCACTTACTTTAGAATTCTCGTAGAGCGAGCTTTTCTGGCACGCTATTTGCGCCGGGACTCTGACACCTGAATGAGGAGTCAGATTGGCATGGACGCTGAGCCGTTGGACCCGGTGGTGACTGACCCGGTGGCAGAGCTTGAGTTCGAGCGGGCGTTCGCCTTGTTGCGGACGCTGGTCTATTTCGAGGAAGTCGAGCGGCTGCATCCGTCGCGGGGGAATGCGGTCTACACCACCAGCGTCGTCTTATGGATGCTGATCTACCAGCGACTCAGTCCCGAGCATGTCGCTGGAAGCGGCCGTGAAACAGCTGCTCGAAAACCCGCCCGATCTGGTGCCGACCAACAAACGGGTGACGGACGGAACGCTGTCCACCGCGTCAGGCCTACAGTCATGCGCGGACGCGAATGCCCGACGCAGCATCGCGGTGGCTGGCCGAGCGTGTGAGTCAATCGCTGATCGAGGCCACGCACTCCGTCGTTCGGAACACGACGGGTCTACGTGATCGATGGGACGACACTCACGCTGGCCCCGGCTCCGGAATTCCGTCGAGCACTTCCACCCGCCTCGAATCAGCATGGACCGGGGGCGTTTCCGGTCGCCCTGGTCGTCGCGCATGAACTCTCCAGCGGTGCCGCAATTTGTCCCCAGTCGGCCCGATGTACGGCCCGGAGGCATACTCTCCGAAACCGCCCTGATCGGGGGCTGCCTGACACAAATTCCCCCCCCCGACAGCGTGGTGCTGGCCGATGCGCTTCGGCATCTTTGCGGTCACCTACGCGGCCCGTCGAACCCGCCGAAGTTCCTGCTGCGACTCCTCGCCGATACGGTTCGCGCAGCAGCAGGCCGCATACATCACCAAGCGGCCCAGTCGCAGACGCACGGTCCTGCTGGGTGGCGAAAGCCCACCCGCATCGTTCTGCGAACGTGATGCCATCCGATGCCGCACGGAAGTCCATCTCCATGAGGTCGGATTCACGGCGACCAGACCTCTATCTGATCAGCGATCTCCCCGATTCGGCGGACCGGCTGGCGACTCTGTACGGCCAACGCCACGACGTCGAGGATCGACATCCGTAATCTCCGAAGTCGTGCTGGACACCGAACACATTTCAACCCGCAGCCCCGCGATGTTTACGGAAAGACTACTGACGTCACCGCGTCGCCTACAACCTCGTCATCCAGTTCCGCAGGGCCTGCCGCCCAACGCTCACGACGGCACGGGCTTCAAACGCTGGACCCGTTCCACGCATTCCTGCTATAAAATCTGGTGACCAACAATCCCGCCGGCTGCCGCCAACGCTACGAACGTGCCCTGCACCTCGCGAAATACGACAAGCTGCCGAACCGCCCCGATCGCCACTACCCCCGAGAAGCGTACAAACGACGACCCAAATCAACCCACTTCCAAACCCAGAAACCACCACCCAACAATCTAAAGTAAGTGCCATTGGGCGCAAGCCCCCCGGTGTCTCTCGACCGGTTCTCCGAGATCGGCCGGGTGATTGTTTTTAGATTAGGGTGTCGGGCGAGGACTCGAAGACACCGGACGGCTCGCGCGTGCGGCTGGCGAAAGAACGAGCACCGGCAGCGATCATCACGTTTTCGTCAGTTGGTAGACGTTGGCGGAATCCGGCAATTCCGTGCAGATCGTGCCAAGTCCCGCACAGTGCCCGCGCGGTGCACTCCCGATTCACCTATAATCAGGGTCGCGGCCGGTCCGTGGGAGGAATGGAATGACCAAGCAGTATGTCATGTCGATCATGGCGGTGAACCGTGTCGGCATTCTCGCCGCATTGAGTACCGCGGCTGGATGAACTCCGCGGGAGCTTTGTCGATGTGAGTCAGGCGGTCATGCGGCGGTACTTCACGATGATTATCGCTGTCGAGTTTCCCGATGATCGTGACCCGGATGTCATCGTCGAGCATATTCGCGCCGGTCTGTCGGCCGTTTGGTGGCGTGGTCTCGCTGAAAGATCCCGCGGACGACGAACTGGAGGGACTGAAGACGATCTCGAACCGGATGGCCCACGCAGGATCTCCTATCTGTTGCGGATTACAGGACAGGATCGCCCGAGTGCTGCGTCGGGTCTCACATCGGCTGGCACAGGAAGGGATCGACGTCACCGACCTGTACGGTCTGCGACGATGCCGCCCAGACGTTCGTGACGTGCCTGCAACTGGAAATCCCCGCGAGGTGGAGATCGCCGAGTTACAGCGTGATCTCACGCAGCTGCTGGCGGCGGAAGGGATCGCCGTCGGGTTGTTCCACGACCCAGGTCTTGCAGGCGATTTCACCTGAACCACAGCCGCTGCACGAGCAGCTTGTCCATATAACGTCCCGTTCTCACTGATTCATGGTTTCAGTTACGGAGGGCGCGATGCCCCGCCGACGGATGTCTTTCCTTGATCCGCTGACGACCCGGTTGCCTCCGCTGGAAGTGCGGACGGTCACGCTGGGGATTCATGCGGCCGATGTGGCCGATCGCAGCCTGCATCGACTGTGCGACGGTCTCTATCAGCGCGTGCTGCAACGGGCACAGCCCTTCGTACGCACCTGTGGAGAAGTCTCCGCCGAATTCGGTGTGCCGATCCTGCAGCGACGCGTTTGTGTCGCACCGATCGACCTGCTGTGCGACGGACACAGTCCGGATGATGTGGTCAACCTCGGGCGAACGCTGGATGGTGCGGCAGCCCACGTTCATCTGGATCAGATTGCAGGCTACCTGGTCCGTGTGCAGCATGGGATGTCGACGACTTCACGGCAGATGATTGCTGCCTTCCCGGCGGTCCTGTCACAGACTGAGCGTGTTCAAGCGGCGGTTGTCGCTGCGAATTCCAGTTCGGGTGTGAATCTTGATGCGGTCGAACTCCTCGGTCACAAGGTGAAGGAAGCAGCCGAAGCGACCGCCGATCGGGGCGGGGTGCGGTGCCGCAGAGCTGTCGATCCTCGCCCAACTTGCCAGCCGAAGGTCCGCCAATGTCGGGCGTGTTGTCACCCGAGGGCTGGGGTGACCTCTCGTGCATGTCAGTGTCAACGCGATGGGATCGATCCGGCACACGCTGGAACAACGGCTCGCGCAGGATCCGCATCCTTCGTTGACGACATTAGCGGGCGATATCAAAGCCGCAGCGTTTCAATCGGCGCGCGGTCGCGGAACTCATCGGCCGGGGTGCCTTCCAGATGAATGCAGCTTCGGCCGCGTTGACGTCTCGCTGGCTCCGACCATCCGTCAGGCCGAACGATCGCTGAACTGCTGCACTGCCTGGGGGTCACGTCGTTTGGATCTCCCGGCACGGCGGCAGCCTTCGCCCTGATCTACACGTCGTTACGCTCAGCAGGCGCGTCGCCTCGGCGGTCTCGGCGGGACAACCAAGTATCCTGCTGCCGGTGTTGCGGGATGCGGGGCTGGTCTCGGCAACCGAGGCTGGTTCGCTGTCGATCGAGCATCTGGAGCAACTCTCGGCATTAGGCGGGCTGGGTCTCGACCTGATCCCGTCCCCGGCGATACCGAACCGCATACGCTGGCCGCCCTCATCGCCGACCAGCTTTCGACCTGGTGATCACCCAGCGGCCGACGATCGTGCGGCTGGTCCCGGTCCCGAAACACGCGGGAGAACGCGGCGCGTTCGATCGAGATCTGGGAGAAGGGATCGTTCTGAACGTCCCCGAAGGAACTCCGGCAGCTTCCTCACTCGTGGCGGTCGCATCCCCGGCATCCGCTAGAATGTTGTAGGGTGGGCTGTGCCCACCGACGATTTGCACCAGTTCAACCCACACCGAAGCCCGGCATGGTCTTCCCTGCCGGGCTTCTGCCTTTCGAGGGAGCCACAGCGTGACAACCCCAGCTCGGTGCCAATTGAAGGCAAAGCCCGACGTCCAAAGCGACGCGGGCTTGCGCTGGAAGCCGAACTGTGCCCACCATCATTCTTGAAGCGCGTAAGTGACAACAAGATGGTGGGCACAGCCCACCCTACAACGATCGCGATGACCCACCCCCAACCATTGCCCGTTGTTCGTGGTCGCGTTGTCTGTCACAATGGTTTGCGGACGGAGGCCCGCTGGCGCCCGGCGATGATCTCGTCCCTGTTGGGGTAGACCGCAGCATGCGGAACGGGGTCCACTGGCGTGTCTGGCTCGGGGCGATCGTCACGATCTTCCCCGCGGTCGTGCATTCCCAGACTGCGACCGAGTCGACGGTCGGTGCCCTGCGACTACCGGTCCAGCGAGCTGCCCAGACTGCGCGGGAAGCCGCCGATCAGCACTGGCAGGCCAACCGCAAGTACGACGCCGTCCGTCTCTGGCAGTCGGTCCTGACAGACGCTGACCCTCAATATCTGAGCGGGACCGATGCGCTGCAAACGGGGTCTGCGGCGCTCTCCGCCTGGTTACGCACTGGTCCACGTGAACGCTGGGAACTGTGGAACGATGCTGTCACACCAGCCGCAGAACGAGCCTGGCAACACTGGCAGGTCACACAACGCGACGACGATCTCCGGCGTCTCTGTCGGCAGTATGGCCTCTCCAGAATCGGTTTGACGGCCTGGACAACCCTGGCCCAGCGGCTGCGTGACACCCATCGTCTGGAACTCGCAGCGGCGTGCCTCGCACAGTTGCTCGATCATCCCGCTACTACACCGAACGAGCGGGCGCAATCGGCGTTCGAGTTGATCGTCCTGCACACTCAACGTCGTCAGTGGGAATCCGCCACGCGCTGGCGGGAGCGAACCGCGAACCTGCTCGCCGGACAGTCGGTCCGTTATCAGGGTCGTACACAATCGGCAGCGGAGGTCCTCGCGGACCTCTGGCAACAGGCTCCTCCAACATCTTCGGACGTTCCCCGCGAACTTCCTGCAACGGTCCCGGAATGGACCGTCGCGTCGCCGCTTCCCGAGGAGATGCGGCTCTACTGGCTGGAAATCCTGCGGGATTACCAGGCAGAAGGGGCATTGATCGTGCCGATCGCCGAGCCGCTGGTGGTGCAGGACATTTTGTATTGGCGGACGTTGGCAGCCACGCTGGCGGTGCGGACGACCGATGGGTCGATCGTCTGGCGGCAACCGCGCGACATGCTCCCCGCCCTCACGGGGAAGTCACTGGAGAATCGTGAGTACCGACAGACCGCCCTCGATCAAACCGTGCGTCGCGTCGTCGCCGATTCGGTCACGGGTCGGCTGAGTGCTGACGATGCCCGCCTGTATGCGATCGAGCTGGGACAACGCACGCCGCGGAATGTCCTCACCAGTCCTCCGCCGAATGCTGAGGACGTGGCTCCCACGAATCGGCTGGTGGCTTACGATCAGCAGACCGGACAGATGGCGTGGTCGGCCGGGGGAATTGCGGCCGGTCCCACCTATCCTTTTGCGGAGATGTATTTCTGTGGTCCGCCGCTGGCAATGGAATCGACACTCTATGCGGTCGCGCAACAGCGCGACACGCTGAAACTGCTCGCCATCCAGCCCGAAACCGGGGAACTGCTGTGGCAGATTGAACTGGGGGGAACACCGCGACCGTTGCAGGTCGACCCGGCCCGGCAACGCGTGGCAGCGACGCTGCATTGGCACGAAGGCCGGTTGTATTGTGCCACCGGGCACGGCGCGCTGATTGCTGTCGACCCAGCGTTGCGCGTTCCAGTCTGGGCGTTTCGCTACCCGGTGCTGACGCACGATCAGACCGCGCGGAACGGTCGCGAGTCGACCGCGTTCCTGCCGGATCCCTGGTGGAATGCCTGGCGGGAAGCATCCCTCCATGCCACCACCGACGGGACTCTCGTGCTGGCTTCGCCCGAATCCTCACAGTTGTATGCGCTCGATCTTCACAGTGGTCAGGTCCGTTGGCAGCGAGCGCGGGACCGTGGGTTGTGGGTCCTCGCAGCGGATTCTCATCGAGTGCTGGTCGGCGAGACCGATGCCGTGCGGGCCCATGCCACCGCGACCGGGGCCGATCTGTGGCGTACACGCACGGGGGAACTCTCCGGACGCGGAGTTCTGCAGGGCACCACCCTTGTGCAACCACTGCAGTCAGGAGAACGGGTCGATCTGCAGGTGACCGATGGACGCGAATTGTTCCGAACACCGGCTTCATCGTTGACGCAGTCGCTGCTGACGCGAACCGCTGCGGGCTGGTTTGCTCACGATGGCGAACGCTGCTTCAAGCTTCCCGAACGGCAAACGGCCTTCACCACCGCTGTGGCCAAGTGGCGATCTGATCCACAGGTAACAACCCATCGCGACGCAGCCTTACGGCTGGCCCTGGAAGTCAATGACCTCGATCAAGCAGCGCGCATTCTGGCCGAACGTGGACCGGAAACGACGGTCGATGCAGAAGCCCGACGACGCACCCTGTCTCGCAGCCCGAACCGGTGGGCCGAATTGTTGCAGCCGGTTCAGCCTGGCATTGCATCTCAGGAACGGCTGACCGACTTCGCGCTCGCTGCTCGGATGGCGATCGCGCGGGGTGAGACTGCCACCGTGGCCGACGCGTTGCTCGAACAGATCACGCGGGCTTCAGCGTCCGAGTTTCTCACGCTGGGTGTCCCGCAGCGGCTGGTCCGAGCCGATCGGGCCTGGATCGGTCTCTGGTCCGATCTTCTGCAGGAAGTACCGCCAGCCGAACGGAAGATTCTGCAAGACCGGCATTCTGCCTACTGGCTGGCGAGTCAGCAGGGAACCGATCCATTTGCGTGGCCTCGGCTGATCGAATTGTGGCATCCGTCACCGTTGGTCCGGACTGCGTTGCTGGGTGATGCGCCGCAACGGTTCCTGGGCCGCAGTGTCCGATCGATTGAACTGCAGTCGTTGTCCGCCGCGGCTGAACCGTTTCCTGATCGTGGGGCGCTGCTGGCTCAATGGACACGCTGGCTGCAGCGTGAAGGCTTCACGCGGGAAAGTCGCATCTATGCGGAACGGGGCTGGCGGATTGATCCCGGCGGGTTCGGCGCGAAGCTCCGGGAATCTTCGGAGACTCAGCAGGCCAGACCGGCTGTCCCGCGCGATCCCTGGCCAGAGACCCGGCCGATGGCGGATAGCGTCATCGAACGGAATGAACAGGTCTACCAGCTGCCCGTGCCTCTCGACGTGGCGACCGGTGATCTCTTCGAGCGGCTCGACGTGTCGATCGATCGGCAAGGCCGCCGGGTCCGGTTTGCCAGTCGCGATCATCGTGGTTTCTGGGAAGTGGCTCTTCCCCCGGCACCGAATTCCCTTCGGGCCAGTTCGCAACTCCTCGCTGGCTGGGGACGGGGAAGCTTGCTGTTGTTACGGGCGGGAAGCGAACTGTTTGCCATCGCCCCGTTTGATGACCGGGGCGAACCCGCAGCACGTCTGCTTTATGCGATCGATCTGACGGGGGGATCGATGATCCTGCCGGATCAGGTTCGACTGGAGCCGGTGCCCGGTCTGCTGGGCATTCGCGAGGATGACGTGCGCGTCGTCACCGGGTTTGGTCGAACGCTCGCCGCTGTCGGCCCGGTGCGGTCCTCGTACTTCTGTGCCATCGAGAAAGGCCGTCTGGTCGCCTATGAAACGCTGACCGGTCGCCAGCGTTGGCAGCGAAGTGCCCTCCCCGTCGACGCCCAGGTGTTCGGCGATGAAACCCGGGTGGTGATCTGGAGTCCCGTTCGTCGGGAGCTGGAAGTGTTGCGCAGTCTGGATGGTGCCCCCATCACATCGCGGACTTGGGACGCTGTTCCCGATCGACTGCTCGCGGTGTTGGACACGCACGCCTTCGTGATTGAAACTGAGGCCACGAGTGTCGGTCTCCGGTGTGAAGACCTGACAACGGGCAGCGTTCGCTGGCGGTCGCGCTGGTCTGCTGGGGCGACACCGTTCGTGCTCGATCAATATACGCTGGGTGTCGTCGAGCCCCGCGGGTTACTGCATCTCATCCATTCGGCAGATGGCAGCCCGTTAGGGGAAGCGTTAACCGTGGTGGTCCCGCAGCCGCTGGGGAAAGTTGTCGTTTCGCGCGATGCCGAGCGGTGGTATGTCGGACTCTCCGGTCAGTTCGATCTGGCGGCCGCCTTGCAGAACGCCCAGATGCGGCAGAGCTACCGGATGCCGACGCTCGATGGGCCGCTGTACGTCATCAATCGTCAAACCGGCGGGATCGAATGGTCACAACGACTGGAACGGACGCCGTGGATTCTCGATCAGTCGCGCACGGCTCCGTTGCTCGTGCAGGCGTACAAGCTCCCTCCCAGCGACTTCACGAACAGTCGCGCGACCGATGGCATCGTTCGGTTGCTCGATAAGCGGACGGGGGCGACGGTCTACATGAAGCAGGATCCGAACCTGATCGCGTGGGTCAGTCTGCTCGCTGATGCCGATCGCAGCGTGGTCGAAGTCCGGCTGGAACGGGAGACGATCCGGCTGCGGTATGCCCCACAACCACCACCGCCGGCGATGCCGGTCGAAGAGTCGGCGGGCTCCGGGCGCTGACGCTTCCGGCTCGGAGAGACAGCGCTACGCCATCGTTTTGCTGGCGAGATGGTCGTCGTCGTGCCGGGGCCAGGTGAGCGTGAACCGCGAGCCTTCACCCAGCTGGCTTTCGATCGTGATCTCGCCACCGTGTTCGCGGATAATCTTCTGACTCACCGCGAGTCCCAGGCCCGTGCCGCGGGCACCCTTGGTCGATTCAAAGATATTGAAAATCCGTGCGAGCTGTTCTTCCGGAATGCCGGGTCCATTATCGGTCACCGCGACCCACAGCAGGTCTTCAGCAGCGTTGTAACCACACTCAACAAGGACCGTCGCGTGGTCGGCCCCTTCCACGGCATCGATGGCATTCGTCACGATGTTCAGAATCGCCCGATGCAGTCCCTCGGGATCGAACGTCCCGTCTGGCGTTTGCAGGTCGGGTTGGTACTGCAGGTCGACGTGGCATTCTTCGGCCCGGGCCTGCATCAGTTCAATCACATCCTGCACGGTCGTCTGCACGTTCGCCCGCTGCAAGGCTGGCTTGCGTTCCTTGCTGAAGGTCAGCATGTCCATCACGAGGTGATAAATCTTCGTCTGGTTCTTTTCGACGATCCCCCAGCCTTTGCGGACCAGTTCTTCGTTGTGATCGGTGAGACCCATGTCGATCAGGTAGCTGCCGCCGCGGACGCCCTGCAGAATGTTCTTGATGTGATGACTGAGGGTCGCAATCGTCTGGCCCATCGCGGCGAGCCGTTCCGCTTTGACGAAGGCCAGCTGAAAGCGACTGTTCTCGATCGCGAGCGCCGCCTGTCGGCCAATGGCCCACAGGAGCCGCAGCTGCTCTTCTGAGAACCGCGGCGGGGCATTGCCCAGCAGCAGCGCATCGGCCGCCATGGTCGTATCGACGTACACGACACCAAGCAGCGCATTGCGCCCCTGCACGGGGACACACATCGCCGCTCGAATCCCCGCCTGCACGATGCTTTCCGCGGTATCAAACCGCCGGTCGTGCCGGGCGTCGGTCGTCAGCACGCCCTGTCCCGTTTTGCGGACATGCTCGACGATGCTGCGGGAGACCGGCATCCGCCCGGCAGGATCGGTCGAGACCGCCCCACGGACAGCAGTCGGCTTAATTTCGCTCGTCACCGGATCGACGAGCAGTACACACCCGCGATCGGCACCAACAGCCGACAAGGTTAGATCAAGAATCCTCTGCAGCAGCACTTCCAGCGGCAACGATGGCTGCACCGCTTCTTCCGCGATGCGATAGAGGACTTCGAGTTCGGCCGCTGGCCGTGTTGAGTCGCCCGGTGTGTGCAGGGCAGACGCCGGAAGTTCTTCCCGGTCGATTCGTGTGATGATGCTCGATCGGTCGGCCGGGTCCGCCTGCTGAATCAGTCGGACGCGCTCGGCCACTTCGCGCTGATCGCCCGGCTCCTGCGCTTCGGTGAATAAGAGGAGCGTCCGACCGATCTGGATCTGATCGCCATTCGCCAGTGGACGCGAGCGAATCAGCTGACCGTTGACGAAGCTGCCGTTGGAGCTGTTGCGATCGGTCAGGACGTAACCGTCGCGGGTGCGGTGGATCGATGCATGCGTCCGCGAGACTTCGGTATCGAGCAGGCGGATGGCGTTCTGCAGTCCGCGCCCCAGCTGAACGGGTTGCTCACCCAGTTCAAAACGGGCACCCGGCTCGGGTCCTTGAATCACCAGCAGCGATGCCGAACTCACGGTCTCTCCGCGTCCGGTTTCGCGCACGGCGACCGCCGCCGGCAGCGCGTCTCCGCACCAGAATTGTCTCACTGCAACTATACCAGTCCCAGACGGGGAGCGGGTAGCGTCACCGAGTTGCCCTCAACAGGATTGAACGTAGGGTGGGCTGTGCCCACCATCATCGCAGAACAATTCGCCCACATTTACGGCGACGAACGAGGCGGGAACTGCTGATGCAGCACTTGTTCGGCGATCGACTGGGCTGCGGTGTGACGCGGATCATCGATCCGGTTGACGGTTTCCGCGGGCTCATCGGCGGCGATGTAGAACTCCCGGCCGACCAGTGCTCCCGTCTTCCAGTCACGCCACTCGGTATAACGTCCGGCCTCCGTGCGGACACTCACCCCCATCGCGCGCGGCTGCTGATCCGGTTCGCGATCGAAGTAGGCCGGTCGGGGATGCTGGGTGAACGCGGCGGCTTTCACAGTGCCGCGCGGATCATTGAGCAGCGGAGTCAACGTGGTCCCTTCCAAACCGGCGGGAGTTGGCAGGTGACACAATTCCGTGAGCGTCGGGAAGAGATCGATCAATTCCACCAGGGCCGACGTCCGGGCTTTGACTGCACTGCGACCCGGAGCCACCATCAGCAGCGGCACACGGGCGTCATACTCGAAGTTGGACGTTTTGCCCCACAGGTCATGCTCGCCGATGTGGTACCCGTGATCGCCGACAAAGACGATGATCGTCCGCTCGGTGAGTTTGTGCTGATCGAGGGCATCAAGCACTTTGCCCAGCTGAGCATCGAAGTAACTGATGTTCGCGAAATACCCGTGACGGATTTCCGCTGCCTGCTCGGGCGTGAAAGTGACCTGCTTCGGCGGGAGCCCGCGAATCTCACGGCCATCGTGAAAAGCGATCTCGGGGGCACCCGTCGGGCGGGCCGCATTGAGCGGGGGGAGCTTGGCCCGGTCATACAGGTCCCAGTATTTCTTCGGCGCGTTGAACGGGGCATGCGGTTTCCAGAAGCCGACCGCCAGGAAGAAGGGCTGGTCACGCACTTCACCCATTACACGGACGGCTTCATCCGCCACACGCCCATCGAAGTACGCGTCATCGGGGACATCCCGACACTCGTAAAGCGGGACTTCACCGTACATCCGCGGTGCCGTCGAACACAGGTTGGGTGGCACGTCACCAGAAACTTTGGCCGAGTCGTGACCGTGATTCGCGTAGTGCAGAAACTCGGGCGCGCTCCATGAACGGGGATCGCCTTTCACCTCCGTGTGCCAGTTATGAAAGATCTTCCCCGTGCAGCGGGTCACGTAACCGTGATCCTTAAACCACAGCGGTAACGTGGTGACGTCCGGGTTCTTTTCGCGAAAATGTAACCCGTTGCTCCAGAGTTGCAGCGTATCGGGACGACGCCCCGTCAACATCGACGACCGCGACGGATTGCAGACGGCCTGCTGGCAATACGCCCGCTCGAATTGCACCCCGCGCGCCGCCAAACGCGCCAGATTGGGTGTGATCGCCGGGGACCCATAACTCGCCAGTTCCGGCCGCAGATCATCGGCCATGATGAAGAGGACGTTCGGCCGCTCAGCGGCGGCGGCGATCGTTTCCGTGAGACACCATCCCACCAGGCAGAAGTTCGTGAACCATCCCGTTCGCATGTCGGTCTCTCCCAGCGCGAGGAGGAATCCGAAAGCTGCACCGTCAGCCGGACTCCATCAACCGCAGACCATACCATGCCAGCCGCGTGCGCCCAGTGTTTCGATCAGAATCGAAAGCGATTCGAGCTCTCAACGCGCATCCAAGTCCATCCTAGCCCGGAGCGCGAGCTCCGGGTTCCGGACCTTCACGGTGTGCGTTGGCTTCTGATACAGCTTTGTAGGGTCCGCTGTGCGGACCACGATCTACAGGATCGCATCATCGATTGCCGCCACCACCATTCGCGGTCCGCACAGCGGACCCTACATCCTGAGGAAGTGTAGAAGCGAAGAACCCGGCGCTCGCGCTTCGGGCTGGGAAGAGGGCGTGCGCTATGCTGCGAAGAGTCGCTGCAGAAATTGCTGGGGCGTGCCCGGTGTTTCACTGGTTGGTGTCGCCTGCAGGTGTCGAGCGACGGCCCGCGCGATCGAGCGCGGTGAATCGGGATCGAAGCTCTCGGCCGGTTGGACGACATCCCGCACGTAGTCCCGTTCCGCGGCGATGATCGTCAACCCCTGGGCCTGCGCTTCGAGTAACGGCATCCCGAACGATTCGTACTGCGAGGGAAAGACGAGGCAGCGACAACTGCGATACAGCTGATCGACTTCGTCGCGCGAGACATAGCCGAGGTTCTTCACCCGCAGGCCATGCTGCTGCGACTGGGCATCGATCCACTCACAGAGTTCGCGGAAGTTCTGCCGATCCAGCGTGAGACACAACGACGGAAAGAGACCCTGCCGAGCGAGCAATCCCCAGGCCTGGATCAGTGCTCGGTGATTTTTGTGGGGCTCACCTGTGGCGACATAGCAGTAGTCGTAATTCGGGGTGCGGGTCACAAACGGGACCGTCGCGGGTCGTTCGGAGGGATCGGATTCCACTGGAAGCGCTTGCGGCAGGAACGGATGAATCCGAATCCGTGCGGTTGATCCAAGTCGCTGTTCGAGCAGATCGGCCATGGTTTGCGTCTGCACGATGTATTCGTGTGCGTTCTGGTGACGCGATTGAAACCACGTCCTCTGCAGTTGTGCCTTCCACCGTTCACCACGCGGGTAGTTGGCCAGACTCTCGGCCGAGATGATGTTGCGGTTCTGCACGAAGACCGAGATCCGTCCGGGACAACGAAACAACGGCGGCAGTGAACTGAAGCAGAGCACCCGGGACGCCGGAGTCGCCAGTTGAGTGAGCCGCCGTTCTGCAGACCAGCGGCCCCGCAACCCGGACGAAAAACGATGCATCCGCAGGTGCTCACCCGATTGCTCGATGGTCAACCGCTCATCGAGGATCGCGTCGCAGTCCCATTCTGTATCCGACTCGGCGATGGTGTGCAGCAGACTTCGCAGCAGAACCGCACCACCCCCGACATGGATGTTAGGAGCATGAATCACCAGCGGATGCGCGGTCATACCAAGGCGATCTCTCAAGGACAGCGAGTGCTCTTAGCGGGGACTCGCAGTGGTCGGGCAAGCATCAGCCGGGCAGGGACAACATCCCGCATGATCGACCGAACGATAAAACCCGCCTGGAAATGCGTCAAGACGGCTTCCTGAAACTTCATGCTCAAGCGTGGCCCGGTTCAGCATGGCTGGGATAGAATCGGGGGCGAGGTGTCAGCTGCGTTGGTAGGGTCTGTTGACTGGTGAGGCTGGGAAGGCATGAGCGGAGTCGGGACGACAGATCGCGAGCAACTTCGTCGCGAACAGCAGCGGCGATGGAGCGAACTGCTCGATGTGCTCGCAGCGGGGAATTCCTTCTGGCAGCGCCGGTTTGCAGCCGCAGGGTTTGATCCCCAGCGTCATCGAACGCTGGACGATCTCGCCCGTTTGCCGACCCTGCGGAAAGCAGAACTGGTCAGTGATCAAGCCGAGACCCCACCCTACGGCACAAATCTCTCCCAACCGGTGAGTGCCTTCACGCGGCTGCATCAGACCTCCGGAACGACCACCGGTCAGCCGTTGCGCTGGCTCGATACGCCACGGAGCTGGGCCGCGCTGATGGAATCGTGGCGACGCATTTACCGGCTGATGCGGCTTTCGCCGTCCGATCGTTGCTGCTTCCCGTTCTCGTTCGGGCCGTTCCTCGGATTCTGGGCGGGGTTTGAAGCGGCGGTGGCCCAAGGACGTTTCTGCATAGCCGCGGGGGGCTTGAGTAGTGAAGCCCGGCTGCAGTTGATTGCGACGCATGGGATCACCGTACTCGGCTGCACACCAACGTATGCACTGCGGTTGGCAGAAGTCGCCCGTCAACTGGGACTGAATCTGCACGAACTTGGCGTGCGGACAATCCTCGTCGCAGGAGAACCGGGAGGGAACATCCCCGAGACCCGGGCGCTGATTGAATCCGCCTGGAACGCGCGCGTGATCGATCACTGGGGGATGACGGAGATCGGCCCGCTGGGGATTGAAACGGCGGAGAGTCCCGGCAGTCTGACAATGCTCGAACCGGATTGTCTGGTCGAGGTGTTACACCTGGATCGTGATGAGCCGGTGCAGCGCGGCGAGCCGGGCGAATTAACCATCACCACGCTCACCCGAGTCGATATGCCGGTGCTGCGCTACCGCACGGGTGACTGGGTGCGTGAAGACGTGATGTCGCCACCAGCAAAGGATTGCGGATGGATTCGGCTGGCTGGAGGGATTCTCGGTCGTGTCGACGACATGCTGATCATTCGCGGGAACAATGTCTTCCCGGCCAGCATTGAAGCGGTGGTGCGCAGTTTTCCCGAGATCGCCGAGTTCCGAATCCTCATCTCGACCCATCGGGCGATGCCGCACGTCAAGCTGGAACTGGAACCGCAAGCGCCACTCCCGGATGAACAGGGACTGGTGCAGCGTATCGCGGGTGCGATCAAAGATCGCCTGCAATTTCAGGCGGAATTGCAATTGGTTCCAAGCGGTACGCTACCACGCGCGGAGATGAAAGCGAAGCGTGTTGTGCGACTGAGTTAAGCTGGTTCAACCGCAGGGAGTCTGCGCATCAAGCATCGAAATACTGATGCATCGAAATGAATCAATCTTCATCCTGAGAATCGTGTGATGCAGCCTTGACCCTTACGACCCAACAGCGGTAAGGTTGCATCGCGCCACGGACGGCCGCCTCGCTCGATCGGGGAGTGCCAGGGAGGGCTTTATGCTTTTTGCAGATGACCCGACGAAAGTGTTCGTACTCGATACGAACGTGGTGTTGCATGATGCGGGTTGTCTCAGAAAGTTTCAGGAGCATGATGTCGCGCTCCCGATGACGGTCCTGGAAGAACTGGACCGCTTCAAAAAGGGCAACGAGGACATCAACTTTCAGGCCCGGGCATTTCTTCGTGCCCTGGACGAACTCACCGGCGACATTCTGTCACCGGACGGAGCACAACTGGGAGATGGCTTGGGGCGGGTGCGGGTCATTCTGGCTCGTGACTGCACACAACAACTCGAGCAGGCATTTCTGCAGGACACTCCCGATCATCGCATTCTCGACATCGCGCTGACGCTGCAGAAACAAGTTGCGCCCCGCCCCGTCTATCTGGTCACCAAAGATACGAATCTGCGGATGAAGGCCAAGGTTCTCGGCCTTCCCGCGCAGGATTATCTGCACGATAAAGTCGCCGGGTTCGACGCGCTCTATACCGGCAAACGCTTTGTCTCCGGCATTGCTTCTGAACTGGTCGATGCGTTTTATCGCGATGGAGGCCGGGTCTCCGCAGAGCAACTCGATTGTGTCGACCGTCCGCGTCCCAATGAAAACTTCGTGCTGCGGAATGGTTCCAAGTCGGTCCTGGCCACGTACCGCTCGATCGACCAGACATTCGCCCGCGTCGAGAAAGTCACCGCGTACGGCGTGGTCCCGCGGAATGCCGAGCAGTCGTTCGCGCTGCGGGCGTTGCTGGATGATGAGATCAAGCTCGTCACGCTCGTTGGCAAGGCGGGTTGCGGGAAGACGCTGCTCGCCCTGGCGGCAGCGTTAGAAGCCCGCGGGCGCTATCGTCAAATTCTGCTCGCACGGCCCGTGGTGCCCCTCAGTAATCGCGATCTCGGCTTTCTCCCCGGTGATGTGGCTGCCAAGCTCGACCCGTACATGCAGCCGCTCTATGACAATCTCGGGGTGATTAAACATCAGCGCGGTGATGGCGACCCGACGGCCAAGATGCAGGACTGGCTGGAACAGCACAAGCTGGAAGTCGCGCCGCTCCCGTATATCCGCGGCCGCAGCCTGCAACGTACCTACTTCATTGTGGATGAAGCCCAGAACCTCACGCCGCACGAGATCAAGACCATCGTTACGCGGGCCGGTGAAGGGACCAAGGTGGTGCTGACGGGCGACATTCAACAGATCGATCACCCGTATCTCGACTCACTGTCGAACGGGTTGACGTATCTCATCAACCGGATGGTCGGTCAGCCGATCTACGCGCACGTCACGCTGGAGAAAGGCGAGCGCAGCGCCCTCGCGGAACTTGCGAGCGATCTGCTCTGAGGTAGGGAATAGGATTTAGCGAGTCGCCAGAAAAACGCTCCTTCTCTGGCTATTCCCTGGTCCCTGTTCGCTAGTCCCTTCCACCAAAACACAACAGGCCCGAGCCAGCGGGTGTGGCTCGGGCCTGTGCGTTATTTGCGACTCGGAGTGCCGTAGTCCTTCGTCTTCCTTGAACCAGGAGTCACCGCGATCCGGAGTGACCAGTCCATGGCAACGACCAGTGACCGCGTCCTGTCGGTCGACTCGTCGAGGGAATCCCGTCCAAACTAGGCGAGTTGCTTTTTGCGACCAACGAGGGTCCGGATGCGTTCGGCGAGCAAAGCCGCATCGAACGGTTTCCGGAAGGTTTCGTTGAACACCGAGCGGTCAAAACCGCTGGCGGTGTCGTCGTCGCTGAGGAGAGCGACCAGGACCGCGTCGGCGTAGTCCTGATTCTTCCGCAGGTTCTGAGCGATCAGCATCGCTTCGGTGCGGCCCATGCCGAAATCGATCACCACGCAATCGGGGTGGAGCGACTCTGCCTGGATACCCGCCTCAAAGCCGCTGTTCGCGGTTTCGATTTTGTAGTCTTCGGGCGGCATGAGGTCGAGCAGCTGGGCCTTCACAGGTCCCTCGACGCCGACGAGCAAGAGCTTGCCCATCGCTTCGTCTTCCAGCTCCCCGAGGGGCATGCCGTGTTCTTTCAGGAATCGGATCAGGTGCTCGCGAGGGATGCGGCGGTCCTGTGATCCGGGGATGCGGTATCCGCGCAGCCGGCCGGAATCGAACCACTTGCTCACCGTTCGCGGTGCTACCTTACAGATCTTTGCTACTTGTCCAGTAGTGAAGATCGTTCTCATTGCGGGCACTCCAATCACCAATGTGGTCTCGCAGGGAAGGGCGTCGCGACCCTCCGGATCTTCTACCCTCGTACATGCTCAATGCGTGGCTGTCCTAAGCCCGCCCGATGTTCGGCGTCGCTGTTGCTCGGTCGAACAACAACTCTCTCTCACGCAGGACGCGACGTCGCCCGCTGGCGTCGTCCGTTGACCGATACAGAATTGTCACGAACCAGGGTTTGCGGCGGTGGCACCGATCCAAGTGCGCACCGCTGGCGAGGAGTGTCAGGACCGGACGAGCAGCTCGAACAGAGCGTCCCGGCTCTGAGGCGAGATCACACGAATTGTCCAGAACCCCCCTGACGGTACAGCTCCACTTCGCGGCGACTTCCGTCCGACCGCGTTGCAGCGTCTGCTGCGTTAGTTTCGCTGTGGTCCGTCAGGGTAGAATGATCGACACAACCCGTTCTGCACTTGACAGGTCTTCGTTCGTTCGCAAGCAGAAATCTTTACGCCGCTGCAACGAGACCGTCTCCGATGGACATTTCTCGCGGAAAAGTCTCACAAGATTGCCAGCGCTGACACGCCTGACGAGGACTCCTGAGACGACGATGAACCGCAACCTGTCGACCGTCACGAAGAACCCGAGAGCACCGGTCCCCTTACAAATCGCAGATCCGGCAGCGTCGCTCCGGCAGTCTTGACCGGTTTGCATCGCGTTGATCGGAAATTCACAAAAACCATTCCGAGAGCACGCGGGACGCGACGTTCGGACTCAAGTTCCCTGCGTGAGGTTCACCGCTGCAGCGAGAGGCGGTCTCTCTTTCCGATCGGGGACAGCCACGGCCACGTCGAGAATCCCGCTGCATGCTCCGCGCGCGGGAAATTTCTGACAAAATTTTTTGTTCGACCGGACTCTGCACGCAAACCTCAGGTCAGCGAGGAGCGGTACCAGTAGCGGAGCCTGTTGAAAAACAGACCGACAGACAGGAATCAGTTGAGTCGTAGGGTGGGCTGTGCCCACCATCGATCAGCATCCCGCGTTCATCCCGGAAATCGATCCCCGAAGCGAAGATGGTGGGCACAGCCCACCCTACAAGGAGGGGGCGATCGCCTTGGGGTGGGATGTCGCTCAACCCGCGAGGAGTTGCTGTTCCAGCGTGGAGACAATCTCGCCGATCGTCCACGATTGGGCCGCGATCCGGACTGTGGCGTTCTCTTCCAGCCAGCCCTGGACCTTTCTCTCAGCTGACATGACCGTGCTGTGATTGCGGCCGCCGAAGTGCTGGCCGATCTCGGCGTAGGCCGATTGTGTATGCTTGCGGGCGAGAAACATCGCCAGCATCCGGGGCTGGGCCAGCGTCCGGACCCGACTGTCCGACTTCAAATCTTTGGAACGGACACCGAACATCTGACAGATCACCCGCTCCACATCCGCAAGCCGGACGATCCGCAGGCAATCTCGTTCCAGGTCGGCCAACACCTGACGGGCCGCGTTGAGGGTCACCCGGCGCTGGGTCATGCTGGCCAGCGTCTGCAGGCAGTTCAATGCCCCTTCCAGCTCGCGGACATTGCCCGTGAACCGTTCGGCGATCCAGTCGAGCGCTTCCGGAGCATACTCCCCATCGAGGCGGGCAGCTTTCAACTGGACAATCTTGCGGCGCGTCTCCACATCCGGCGTTTCCAGTCGGCACAACATGCCGGACTGTAACCGCGAGATCAGATCGTCGCTCAACCGGGTCAACAAACGAGGATGCCGGTCTCCCGTGACCACGACCTGGCGGCGATGGTCGATCAAGTCGGCCAGGGTATGCAGGAATTCTTCCTGAAAGACGCGCTTCGACTCGAAGAAGTCGATGTCATCGATCAGCAGGACATCCAGCCCGCGGAACTTCTGCCGGAAGCTGGGTAAAGTGCGGTCCCGCAGGGCTTGGGTGAAGGCATTCGCGAAGCCTTCTGCGGTCAGCAGCATCACATTGAGCGAGGACTGTGTTCGCCGCAGTTGCCGACAGATCCCTTCCAGTAGATGTGTCTTACCGGTCCCTACGCCGCCGTGTAAGTAGAGGAGCTGAAATTGTCGGCCGGGCTGAGCGGCAACCTGCCGCGAGGCGGTCAGGGCGATCTCCGTCGTGGGACCGGGGACAAACTCGACGAGCTCGGCGAGGCGTCGCTGCCGCGGCAGGGCCAGGAGTTGGGTGTTGTTCTGTTCCACGACCGTAGTGGCTGGTACCGCGGAAGTGACTTCGATCAGAGGCAGCGCGTCCGGGGAACTGTCGGATGACTCGACTTGTTCAGGCTTCGTCGCCGGCTCCGAGCGTTTCGCTTTCCGTGTCAGCGAAGGACTGGTCAGGGAGAGCGTTGCATCGACCGATAGCGTAACGGTCGCTCCCGGTCCACAGACGGCCTGGGCGGCGGCGGTGAAGAGCTGCTGGAACTGATTCTGCATGCAGTTCAGCAGAAATGGACTGCCGACGGCCAGTCGCAACTGGTCATCGTGCAGGCTGGCCCGCATTTTCCCCGCACACCAGAGGGCGTACCGGGGTCCCGTCATTAATCGTTCAATTTCGGTGAGGATGGCCGCCAGTCGCGGATCATCATGACCGCGCGGTGCACCATCATCGGTATTGGTCGGCTTCATGCCGGGCTGCATCGTGCCACCCCCGTGCTCCGGTCTCGCCCGGCGAAGGTCAGCATGCAATGCACGGACGCACGCAGATCCCATGAAGGGATGCGCAGGCCCGAAAACTGCAGCCAAGGATCGAGGGGGAGACGCTTGGGACAGGACGTTCAATCGGGCGGCTCTCACCTCGCTCGATCGACGTCATCAGACTCACTCAGTGGGGACCGATCGTAGCTCTCGCAGGCCGTGAGTCAAATGCACCGAACCCGGAAAAAATTCTTCGCTCCTTCACAACTGGGGCCCCGTCGCGAAAGTCCGCCGAATGCCGAGACTTGGCACGATTCGGATCCCCTCGCGAGGCGGCGGGCCAATGTGCAGAAGTTGTCGATTACTTCTGTGCCAATCCCCGCGCGGGGCGAAACAGGGCCTGACGGCGCGACAACTGACTGAACCCAAGTCCGGCGTAAAGGCTGTTGGCGTAGGCGTTTGAGGTGTCGACAGCGCAAAAGGCGAAGCTGCAGCCGCGGAGCTGCGCCGCCCGCAGTCCATCGACGATCAGCCGTTGTCCATAGCCCCGGCCACGAAACTCGGGAGCGACACCAAAATAGACCAGTTCGACCCCCGACTGATCGGGGTGATCGTTCCAGAGTGCGAGGGCCGCATCGCTCGCGCCCACCCGATACAGTCGCCAACGGTCGGGCACAAATTCTCCGGAGAGTTGATGGCTTGCCAGCGCTTCGCGGCCGGTACGTAAACCGTCCAGCAACTGGCAATCGGTCGAACCGCGATAGGTTTGCTCGATCAGATCGGCGAACCGATCGGCATTCACTCCCGGGTTGTAGCCTTCCACGCTCAGTTCCCCCAGGTCGATCTCTTCCGGAAGCTCGTCGAGATTCCGCACGAGGAAGTCGAGTTCGGTTTCCAACGTGAAACCGTGGGCGGTGTAGAGACTCCGGTCGGGGGCTTCTTCCGGATTGAGCAGAATCTGGGCCATGCGGGCCGAACTGGCATCCAACCGGGCCGTCAATTCACTTAACAGCCCATCTTCGACAATCCGCGCATGTCCAACCGACGGATCGACAACGGGTGGCCAGACCAGGGTGACACCATCGGGTTGCTCCATCGTCAGGGCGATGCCGACGGGTGTCGTTCCGTCCAATGCCCATCGCAGCCCGTCGAGATTGAGGCGCCCTTCGGCGACGGCGATCAGCGTCGCATCGACCCGCCCCTGGCGTTCGACCTCGGGGAACGGAAGAAAGAGAAGCGTCAACGCGGCTGGCCAGTCGGTGACAGCCACCTCTTGAATCGAAAGCGAGGGATGCATGGTCGACAACTTCCCGTCGAAGATTCCGCAGATCAGGAGTTGATGGTACCGGTCACGGAGTTCGTACGACACCTCGCCCGATCCGACCGGCAGGGCAATCGCATCCTGCTGCACTTCTTGCCGCGGTCCACCCTGGAGACCAAGCCCATCGAACGGATCTGGTTGCGACAGCACGAAACGATCCCCCGCAACCACCGCTGCCGGTCTTTTGTTGAACTGGTCGAGCAGGTCGACGACTGGCTCGACCAACAACAGACGCTCGACACTCCGACCCTCACCAACGCTCCTGAAGCCGTAGGAAACTGCTTCTATGACGAGGGGCTCCGATTTTAGGACGGAGGAAAGCCTTGGACACAGGGGGTTTCCCTCTGGCTCTCGACTCTCGTCTCTGGACTCTTGACCTGCAGGAGACGACCTCAATTGAACATGGTGATGGCCCTGTCAACGCGATCAGACAGGGTCTCGCTGATCATGCGTAAGATGAGATCATTCATAGACTTCCGTTGAAAAAACCTCCGCTTGACCCTGATTGCCCTTCGCAGGTACCATTCCCGCCCCTGTGCATGCCCGCTTGTATACACCCGCGCAGGTCGATGACCAGGAGGCTTCCCGTGTCGCATGCAGCTGCTCCGGCGGTCGTCCCGTATTCACAGTTCGATCAGCTTCGTGCCGCGCGTGCGATTGTCGCCCACGAAGGGCAGTCGCTGCTCGACCTCAGCCGTCGGCTCGATGCTCAGTTCTGTGCCGCGGTTGAAACTATCGCCAACTGTCGCGGTTGTCTGATCCTCACCGGGGTCGGCAAAGCGGGGCTGATCGGTCAGAAACTGGCTGCCACGTTTTCGTCAACCGGCACCCGGGCGTTCTTCCTGCACCCAACGGAAGCGCTGCATGGTGACCTGGGTTGCCTCGGTACAGACGATGTGCTTCTGGTCCTCTCGCACAGTGGTGAGACCGAAGAAGTCTGCCGGTTGCTGCCGTTGATCCGCAGGGGCGGAATTCCCATCATCGCACTGACGGCTGATCCACACAGTTCTCTCGGCCGCGCCGCACAACTCGTCGTCCCGCTTGGTCGTTTAACGGAAGCGGGCCTGCATGGCTTGCCTCCGACAACGAGTACGACAGCGATGCTCGCCCTGGGTGATGCGCTGGCACTCGTCGTGGCGGAGTCCAAACATTTCACGCCGCAGCAATTCGGCCGGTTACATCCGGGAGGCAGTCTCGGTCGGCGACTGGCTCCCCTGTCCGATGTGATGCGGACAGGAAATGAACTGCGCATCGCGCGGGAAGACCAGACCGTCCGGGCGGTCTTCACCGCCTTGCAACGACCGGGACGCCGGACCGGAGCGGTGATCCTGGTCGATGACGATGGTCGCCTGAGTGGACTCTTCACGGATAGCGATCTCGCCAGGTTGCTCGAACAACGGCGCGATGAGCAGATCGATCAACCCATCGCCGCGGTCATGACCGTTCGCCCGATCACAATTCATGTCGAGGCGATTCTGGAGGAAGCGGTCGACCTGATGACGCAACGCCGATTGAGTGAGTTACCGGTGGTCGATGATGACGGCCGTCCGGTCGGCCTGCTCGACATCACCGACGTGATCGGCCTGATGCCGGCGGAACACTAGGGAGTAGGGGTCAGTTCACAGGGACCAGCAGCCAGCCCGACACTTCCACCATCCACCATCCACCATCCACTGACCACTGACCAACACCGGGGGCTAGCGCCCTGCCGCTCAAGAAGGCTCGACTTTTCTTCCGATGATGCACCGCCTGCTGCTGACGTTCGGCATCACGCTCGCCCTGGCTGGGGCGGCAGCGGTCTATTCCGTGTTGATGCAGTCGCTGATTCCGCGGGAAGTCGTTCGGGTCGAACCTGCTGCCGCGATCCTCGACAGTGAACCGCTGCGGCCGCTCGAAAACGTCCGGGTCGCAGCAACGTATCTGCGCGATCATGCCTGGACTGCTGAGTCGCGGTATCTGTTGCGGACCCAGCAAGCTTACCTCTACACCGATGGCTGGGAACCCGAGGGCAAAGAAGGCCGCGTTCGCTTCACACCATTTGCGATGGCGTGGGTCTCGATCAACAAGTCGACCGGCAAGGAAGAAGCGGTCACCGTCGTCAGTGAGTCGGCGTTGTTGAAGTTCTCGGGTTCACTGGAGATGTCGAATCCCGATCCAGGACGAGTCGTCTTCGCGGCTCTGGAAGGCCGCACGCAGGTCCGCGGACCGGACGGGATGCAGCTGGACGGTCGCAACTTTTATTTCTCGGAGTCAGCGGCCCGGTTGTGGAGCGATCTGCCAGTCTCGTTTGCCTATGCCGGAAACCGGGGCAGCGCGAACAAGTTTCAAGCGGACCTGATCCCGCATGTCGGTCCCCCTGGTAAAGACCGGCCACACATCTACGGTGTGCAGCATGTGCGGCTGAGTCAGAACGTGAAGATGGACCTGCAACTGGCACAGAAGGGGGACCCACTGCTCCTGAAGATGAAGTGTGCCGGGAATTTCGAATACGCGATCGATCAGCAGACGGCCGTTTTCACGAACGATGTCTGGGCCTTCCGCCAGACCGGACCCGAGCAGTTTGATTCGATCCGCTGCGACCGGCTCACCGCTCTGTTCGGTGCTCCCGATTTACCCCCTGCAAAAGGTCCGACACTTCCTGCAGCCGGGGCGCAACCGGAATATCAGAAACTGGAAGGGACCTTGAAGTTCCGGCGGCTGCTGGCAGAAAGTGTTGCCGATGCCGACAGCCAGCAGGCTGCAAAACCGGTCAAGCTCTCGTCGATGCAGTATCAACTCGTCGCCTTCCCGCAGCAGCTGGTGTACGACGGCGAACAACGGGTGATCGTGCTCCGCGATCCGACCGGCGTGCGCGTTCAGCAGGGGAAGAGTCAGATGCTCTCCCCCGAAATTCTGCTGCAACTCGGTGCAGGTCAGACTCTGGTCGGGGCGTTGTGCAGCGGTCCCGGCTGGGTGAATGTGCGCGACGCGGAGACCAACGCCGTCGTTTTCGCTGCCGACTGGAAGCGGCACCTGCGGCACCATGCCGATGATGCGACGAAGCTCGACGAAATCGAACTGCTGGAAACGGCTTCTTTCCGCTATCCCAGTCAGCAGGCGGCACTCGGTGCGGAGGTCATTCGGGTCTGGCTCAGCGGGATGTCGCAAGGCTCGCTCGGCGCGTTGGCACCGAAAACCGCCACGACCGAGAAGCCAGCGGCCACGGTTCCCAGGCAGCCGAAGCCGAAAGTGGAACCGCGGCGACTGGAAGCCGAGCGGGCCGTCGTCCTCGTCAGTCCGCAACTCGTGGCCAATTGCCAGAAGCTGGAAGGGACCTACGACTCCAAAGCCGAACCCCGTGTCGGTCTGAGCAAACCCGCACGACCGCAAGCCACCGGGGGATCGCCAGCGAAGTCCGCGGCAGCGAACCCGACCAATCCCTTCGATGTGAGTGCGGACGTCATTAAGGTGACGCTCGTCCCCACCGTGGATGGTCAGGCCGACCTCTCGGAACTCTGGACCGAGGGGCACGTTGTCCTGCAGCAGTCGCACGGCACAGAGAAAGAACCGCTGCGGATTGCCGGCAATCTGGTGCATGTCCTCAATAACGGCGGAGTTCAGCAGGTCGCGCACATCTCCGGTCATCCGGCAACCGTTCGCGATCAGGGTCTGTTTCTGGAAGCCTCTTCAATTCATCTCGATCGCGAAGAGAACCGGTTGTGGGTTGATGGTCAGGGACTGCTGCAGCTCCCCGTGACGAAAGATCTCGATGGCCACACTCTTGCCGATAAAGCGAAGCTCGACGTCACCTGGAAAGAGCGGATGGCGTTCGACGGTCAGGCAGCGAACTTCGTCGGTCAGGCCGTCGCAGTCCTGGGCGATCGACGCATGATGTGTCAGCGAATGGATGTCGAACTCGATCAGCAGTTGTCTTTCACGATGGACCGCAAAGCCGCAGTCGATCCACAACTCCTGGCCGTGCATTGTTACGACGACGTCGAATTCCAGAATTCGTCGCGAGCCGAGAACAGCAGCAAACTCGTCGAGATTCAGCGGGCCAAGGTCTGGGAACTGCACGTCAATCGCGAGACGGGAGAACTCCGGGCACAGGGTCCCGGCTGGATGCAGATGTGGCGACGGACTCAGAGCACACGGAATATGCTCTCGCCGACGCAGGGAGCCCAGGCGAATCGTCCGATGCAGGCGGATCTCTCCGAATGGGAATTCACCAAGGTGAAATTCGACGGCACGATGACGGGGAACCTGCATCGCCGTTACACCAGCTTTCGCGACCGGGTCGAAATTGTTCATGGACCCGTGCAGCATCCTCAGCAGACGATTGAACGCGACGCGTTGCCGAAGAAGAGCGGCTTCATGCGCTGCCAGGAACTCCAGGTGATGCAGGCCGCAGCCGAAGGGGACCTGCGCGGACAGATTCAGCTCGTCGGCCAAGGCGATGCAGACATCGAAGGGCAGGGCTTCTTCGCCCAGGCCGATCAGATCAGCTTCGACCAGTCGAAGGGGACATACATGCTCCGCGGGTTCGGTAAGAACCTCGCCCGGCTGTGGCATCAGGACGGAACCGGTCAGGACGCGCGCGAGACTGCCGTCCAGCGAATGGAGTTCAACCCCGACAGCAAAACCCTCCGCGTCGACGGCATCACGGGCGGCGAAGGGGGCCGATAACGTTGGTCCCCCAGTCTCCGAAGAACACATTCGCGTTCCAGAAATCCACCACGCGAAGCTGGAGCTCAGGATGTGGTCGCGACCCGTTGGTCGCCATCACGCTCCGTGTGACGTACCGATGAAAGCCACGCGCGACGATTGATTGGGATGGGAATGATTCCGAGTAATGCGACGTGACCGCGGGCTGACCCGAAGAGTTGGGACCGACGGTGTCGTCTGCTCCCAGATAACGAAATGGGAACCCACGAGATTGCGGTCCCTGTCGAGTCAGAATGTGAATGCGGGGACGATACTCCCACCCACACTCGCGGAACGTTCGCTGCAGCGTCCGATTCGAACGGGTCTGATGACCGATCCGAATGTTCGAGAGATCGAGATTTGCCACCAGCCAGCCATCTTGTTTCAGGGATGCTGCAGCCTTCGACAGGCAGGCGAGTTTGTCACCCAGAGAGTGCAATCCATGGACGCAGGTGATGAGATCGCAGTTGGTCGGGAACGGGCCGTCCGTCCATGAGCGGGCCAGGCATTGGACCCTGAGCGTGCGACGGACTTCCAGGGCGAACGCGTCGACCAGATCGATTCCGATAATCACCAGACGATCCGCATGCGGGTGGTCGGCCAGTGACGTGGCGACTTCATGCAGCGCCCAGCCTGCACCGCGACACAGATCCAGCCACCGGGCGTGTCCCTGTTGATCGAGTCGGCTGCGCAAGTACGCCACGGGGTCGAAGCGCAGATCGAACGCGTATCCGTTCGTGCCCGTCGCCCGTCGTTCGCGGTTCATTCGGCAGTTGGCAACGACCGGGGAATCTGCCAGGACGTCATCAGTCAGAAGCGTGCGAACATCTTCGGTCGCGATCAGCGGTCTCCTGGTCTCGATCTCTGCACGACATTCCCGAGCCGGAAGCGTCAGCGCCCGGAGCCTGAACTCGGCGATTCCTCAATTACTGCTTCGGTGGTGTTGCCTCGCGGACGAGGGCTCCATGGGTTTCGGAGAGGATCAGGACGGAGAACTTCGTCGCCACATCAAGGTCGTTGGTGTTCAGCGAGGCGTAGTCGAAGCGGCCGCGGAGATCGGTGTAGCCGTCTTTGTAGAACTTCACCTGGCCGTTGTTCGTCTGGGCGTAGACCTTGACGTACGCCTTCGCGACCGGCTTGTGCGTCGCCTGTTCGGTGACTTTCACCTGGCCGTAATTTTCGATGACCTGCACCGCCAGCGAGTGCGAGTAATACGCCTGCGATTTGGTCTGACCGCCGCCGACGATCTCAACAAGGACGTTCTTGTTGTGCAGCGCAGCCGGCAGCGGGATCGTGTGCGTTCCCTGGCCGACGGGTTTCGCGTTAGCATCCACCTTCAGGTTGACTTCCAGTGTCAGGTTCGGCTTGATCGAACTGAACTGGCCGCTGAATTGCTGCACGAACGGGTTGCGGCTGAAGAGCAACTCGACATCCATTTCGTAGAAGTTGATCTTCACCCCCGAGAGATTCTGGGCATTCAGGTCGATTTGCTTCGCTTCGACGGTGAAGTCGAAATTCGGCTCGGTGGCGGCGAGGGCCGTCTGCTGCTGGCCACGATCTTCGACATCGACCGTTTTTGCGTCGGGGCCTTTCCCTTCGGCTTCATCGAGTTGAGCCGTGATGGCTGCAAAGGTGTTCCGCCAACGGTCGACCGGATGGTTCGCATACTTCATCGCGATCGCGCGGGCCTTAGCATGCTCATCGGTGAAGAAGTCGAGGTAAGCCGCGCAGTAGTCGTACTGCAGCTTCGTCGACACGTTTTCGGCCTTCACGCGGGCAAAGGTGGCGATGGCTTCTTCGAGGCGATCCTGCAGCAGCAGATGATAGGTCACTGCGAGCAGATCGTTGTCGTCGAGCTGGCGTTCGTAGCTCAATTCCTTGAGCAGCCGATGATATTGCCAGTGCTGGCGATCGTTGACGATCTGCCGCCGTTTGCCGAGTGCATGGGCCCGGGCGTTGACCAGTGGCTTGTACTCGAGGTGCTCGTAAACCCGGCGGGCGACGAGGTCGATCGAGAGGAGCGGACTGGTGAGTCGACCGCCGCATTCGTTGATCACGACGTCGGTGTGCTGCAGAAACTCACGAGCCGCCGCGGGGACGTTGTGCTTCAGCGCATACGACCAGAGCGTGTGCTGATAGAGGTGCCGCTGAGCCAGTTTTTGCAGGACCGAGGTGAACATGGCGGGCTCGTGCATCCGCCAGGCGATGCGGTCGAGGTTCAGACCGTGGACGTTGTGCTTGTCGAGGAACGCCAGGACGTCGTCGTTCGAGCCCTGCTGGGAGACATAGTCCCACGATTCGGTATCGATCTTCGTCGCCTTGTCGACGACCGCCAGCGTGACTGGCGTAGCCGCAGCAATCAGGGCTTCGTTCTTCGCGACATGCACGGGGAAGTGCGGCAACTGACCAGCGGCTGGGAAGTAGAAATGATATTCGACCGTCTGCGTGTGATACGGTTCGAGGTTCAGGTGAATGGTCTTCGTCGCCTGACTGTTCAGGACTGGGATGGCCCCCTGCGGAATCTGCAGCAGTACGTTGAGTTTCTGCCGGGCCGAGGTCGGGTTGGTGATAACGACCTGACATCCATAGACCGTGTGCACGAGGAATTCTTCGGTGACGTACTTGTCGATCGTTTCGCCATTTTCCTGGCGGGTCCGATCGCCGTGACGGAAGAAGTTCTGGCTGACGAGGACCTTGGCGGCTCCATCGGGAGCGGCTGCCGGCTTGATCTCTTCATGGAAGATGACGACCGAGTTCCCCGGCGTGAGTTTCATCTGCGGGCCATCGAACTGGGTTTCGTGCTTCGCGGCTTCAAAGGGGAGGTCGAGCACGGCAAGGGCGAGCAGCATCTCGGGGAAGTTGCGGGACGCTTCGGCCAGGTTCGAGGAGAGGAACGGCGCGGCCGGATCGTGCTGGGCGAAGTCTTTCCAGAACGCATTCACGGTGATCAGGCCAGCGTGCTGCTGGTCGATCGTGAGGTGATGGTAATTGTTTTCGGCCCATTCCCAGGTTTTGTCGAGCTTGCGGTAGAGGAGGCGAATCCCGTCCCGATCGGCTTCGAGATCACTGAGGAATTTCATGACCGGGGCTTCGTCCATCACCCCGTTGCCATTCTTGTCGACGGATTCACGTTCGGCGGCTGCCCGTTTGCGCATCAATTGATCGCCGTCACGGGCCAGCATGTTCTGCTTGGCCTTCTCCACACTCAGGGCACGGTTGCGGTAGGTCTCACTTTTGGCGTCTTTCTTCTGGGCATCGGCGAGTTCGCTGCGAGACATCGGTTTTCCCGGTGCCGCGGCCCCTGCTGCAGCAGCTCTTGGTACCACCGCTCCAAAGTTCTGCAACTGTTCCTTGGCTTCCGGTGCGGGCTTTTTCATCTGCTCCAGCCGCTCCATGGGCATCAGCGAGTCGACCGCTTCCATTAAGCCCAGGGGATCGCTCGGATCGAGCGTGCTGCGCTGGACGGACGTGTCGAACAGGTGAATGTAGCCGTCGATATTTGGCGGGAGCAGGGCGTGTAACTCGCGGACGTGGCGAGCCGTTTGCGGACGTTCATTCTCGATTCGCTGCGCGAGCAGAATCCGTTCCACGATGTTGAGTTGCGCATGATTCCACGGCTGCAGATACCCGGACAGATCGTGGCCTAGCAGGTAATGATCGAGAAATGTCTGGTCGCGCTTGTTCGCGAGGTACGGCTGGATCACTTCCTGGAAGAATTCGGGATCTTTCTTCGCGAGGAAGAAGCTCAACTCGTGGCTGGCATGCTTCGAGTAGAGAGATCGCTTCTCTTCGGGCTTCAGCTTCGGCCAGCCGAGGATGAAGGCAAACTCGGCGAGCCTGGGATCGTGATTCAAGGTGGCATACAGCCCATAGACCCGGGCCAGACTGTCGTACGCTTCGAACTTCGAGGTCGTGATATCGCTCAGCGTGAAGACCTGCCCCGCGGGGACAATCGAGATCTGTTTCTGCTGCGTGAAATGCTGCTGGGGAGCGAGTCCGTTCAGCAGTCGCAGATCAACAAACTCCGGTTCCGGTTCTTTCAGCGCCGTACTCCGCACGACCGTATTCAGCGGATCGATCGCGACGACCTGGACGTGCTGATGCGATCCGAGGGCTGCATTCGGAATCTCGATCACGCCCTGCTCATTCGGGAGCAGATTCCCGAGCACGACCGCCGGATCGGCGAGGAAGTCGAGATTGGCGAAGTGTCCGCCCGCCTTCACCGGGGGAGCTGCGGGATTGGCACCACGTCCGGCACCGCTTCCTCCGAGCATGCCACCCGCCCCAAAATCGTCCCCACCCTGGGCCAGCTGTTCGCCGGTCTGTGTCTCGCGGACAGCCCACGGATTGAGGAGCAGCGAAGGCCGCTCGAGCATGTTGCCGGGGAACTTCATCGCATACCGACGGTCGATGATGTAGCGGTACTCATCACCGATGTTCCGGCCGGTAAGATAGACCGACTCTGCGGGCGTCTGCACGAAGAAATACGGCTCCGCTCCCCGCACCCGGCTGAGGGAATCGAACACCGCGTACTCCGGGAGATACCGCGTCGCGAAGACATGCACGCGGGCAAACTTGGACGCATTCCGTAGTTGAATCGTCAGCTTCTCGGCCCCCGGCGTGATCGATTCGATCTGTAACGGTGCCAGTGCGGGAAGTTCCAGTTGCCGACGCGCACCAATCACAAACTGGCCGAGTTTGTCCCCGGCCGTGACACGCAGACGCAGGCGATTGCCGGTCGACTTGAGCAACAGTTCGTAATCGCCTGCGGGGAGCTTTTCGATCACCACCAGGCCGTTCTTGACGCTGGCATGCTCGAAGCGGTCGGCGACATAGATCTCGTTCCGCACTTCCAGCAGCGACAGTTCCGTGCGGAGATTGCCATTCGCCTGCCGCGGCAGGAATGGCACCGTGATCGGTTCACCCACGACTCCATGCAGCGTTTGAGCATACGTCTGGGCATCGTGACGCAAGGTCCACGTATGGGCCGTCCCTTCCGGACCCGAAGCAGTGAGGCTGACAATGTCTGCCAGCTCACCCAGCGTGATGCGTCCCGCGGGATTGGTCTTCAGGACCACATTGACGGCATGCTTGAAGTCGCGATGCTTGAGCGAAAAGCTGACCGGCCGCGACGCGCGCGATTCGCCCGTCTTGCCCCGCAGTTCGAGGACATACCCCGTCGCGTTCTTCAGCAGATGCAGGTCTTCAATCTTTTCGGTGCGATCGATCTCGTTGAGCGTGAACGATTCACTGGCTGAGAGGTCGACCTTTTGACCGCCGGTGCTCAGCTGCTTCACCTTGGCCGTCAGCGTGAACGACAACGCTGCCAGTCGCGGCGGGACCTGGAACTTGTGCGTCGTTTCCCGATCCTCGAACAGTTCGAACTTGGGGAGTTCCTGCGACGAGGCGATACCATCCAGATCCGTCGACGAGATCGTTAGCTTGACGTCTTCGAGCAGCTTGAGTGAAGACGGCGTCCCGTTGAGGAACAACCCTGGCCGGATCACGACTTCGGCCGTGTTCCGCTTGAGCAGCGTTTCCCGATCGACATAGAAGCCGACAGACAACCCATAGTTCTCGGCTTCGTGTTGGAAATGATCGAGCGAAGAGAAATCGCCGCGAGAAATGACGATCGATTGATGACCGGGACTGGTGCTGAAGGGAACGTTGATCGTTCCCTCTTCGCCCGCGGTGTATTCGTGCCCTGCGAGCCACAGCGTGGCATCTTTGACCTGGCGACCCTGTTCATCGAGGATCGTGAAGATCTGCCCGGCTGCACCGGTCCGGACGAGATGCCGCAATCTCCCTTTGCGAATCAGGGCTCGAGAGCTTCGACCGTTGCCGATGAAATCGACGATGTAGACGCCTGGCTTCGAGAGTTGCGGAAACTCGAACGAGCGCGGCACGCGGCGGAGCGGAGCATCGTTGTAGGTGTGTGTCTGTTCGACGTTGGCGACCAGACCGTCGAGGTTCACATCCGTGTCGACCTCCCGGCCGTGTTCCCGGTAGTAGTTCCGGGTGTTGATCTCGAAGACCTTCACGATCAGCGTGCTGACGTTCTTGGTGGTCAGTTCGAGCTTAACGGCTTCGTCGGGTGCAAACTGTGTTTTATTCGTGATGGCGAAGTCGATGTCGATCCGCTCTTTGAGCTGCTGAAACATTTCCGGCGGCAGCAGCGAGGCCCACTGTTCCGGTTCGCCCAGTCCATGGACGATCTTCGTTTCCGCGAAGAGATGCCGCAGATAGATGTCGTTGATGTACGGTTCGAACTCCTGCGTGTTGGCCGCGTCGACAAAGAAGTGCGCGAGATAACTGCGAACCAGCGGCTCATCATTTCCGATCGGTGCGAGCAACGTCGCGCCGCCGTAGTTCCCGTTGAGATCGCAGGCGAAGCGTTTCAGTTCGTCGGACTCGCGCATCGCCTTCGATAGGTAATTGACCGGTCGGGGGAGCTTGAGGTATTCGAGCAGCTTGGCCTTGTCGAACTTCCCCTGCACGCGGTCGAGGACCAGCTGGTGATAGAGGACGTGTGCCTTGAGCGTGTTGTGCACCGGGGCGAGCCGGGCTGCGAATGCCTGCAGCCGGGCGAGATACGCGGCCAGCGACTGGCGGTCATGCTGCCAGTCTTCATCCGCTGTCGGTTGGAGCTTGGTGAGATACGCCGTCACGAAGTGCTGCTGGTTGAGCAGGTCAGCCTTCAACTTGAGGACGGCTTCGAGCTGGGTGAGCATCAGCTGGCGATGGATCGCCATCGATCCGAAACCGCCCGAATTCGGATGGTTGAGGTCGTCGACGATCAGTTTGACGAGCGGGTCGTAATCGGGGCGGGTCATCCGTTGCACGAGATGCCGCCGTCGATCGGGGGTCAATTCTTCCGCCACGAGCCACTCGAGCGCTGCGTCCTCAAACGGATCGAGATTCCCCCAATGCGCGTAAGCATGAGCGAGCAACGTCGCGCGGGATATCAGTTTCTGATCGAGATCGATCGGCAGGTTCGGTTCGACCCCGAGTTGTTCGCGCTGATGGTTGTAGTTCAGCCCGAGCTTGCGGCGCAAGTAATCGAGCGACTCCTGCGGATTTTTGTCGTAGGTCAACAGGGCATACCGGGTTTGAATCTCGGTGAGCCGAGGTGTCTGACCATGCCGCTGATGCCAGGGTCCCGTCAGCTCGCGGGCCTTGTCGAATTGCTCGGTATTCAGGAAATGGAGCGCGTGATAGTAATAGTAGTCATCCGTACCGGGGACGAGTTGCTTCAGCGAGACGGTTCGGTCGGGAGCCAGCGAAAAATCTTCGACGAATTCGATTTCCCCGCCCCAAGCGGTAGCACCCAGCGACATTGCAATCACTCCCAGCAGGACAACGCGGCGCATAAAAATCTCCTGTCGAGATGCAAGTTGCTTGTGCAGAAGGGTGTTTCGTCGCAGTCAGCTCATCTGTCCGACAGGGAACCCCGTCGAGCGATTTCCAGAAGACTGAGCCCAGTTTACCACCAGGACTGGGGCTAAGACGTCTCAACTCCGGAAAAGTTCCCGCGGATTCATCCGACACGCTGGCGTCTTCGCGGTCTTCTAAATCAATCGAGAAGTCGCCAGCGGGGTGGGGTTACCAGCGTTCGACCGGGCCGTTGGGGACCTTGATGAGCGCGGTGGCGACCGGGGACTGGCGTGTCCCGTGGCGCGCGCGGATTTCATCGGCGAGGTCTGCGAACTCGGTGGCGCTCTCGAACAGCCGCAGGCGTTGCTCCAGGTCTTCGGGGATGCCGAGCGTCGCTCCATACCAGGCAGCGAACTTGCGGAAGAGGCGACAGCTCCGTTCGCCGTGCTGCTCGGTCATCAACGAGAAGTGTCGCCGCAGGAACTCGCACTGTTCGTCAGCGGTGGGGAGCCGGGGAGGGCGGCCGTGGGCCACGTCATCGAGTTTGCGGAACAGCCACGGATCGAGGAGGGCCCCGCGTCCGATCGCAATCGCCGTACAACCGGTTGCAGCGTGCATCCGGGCCGCATCTTCCACGGTCCGGACATCACCGTTCCCAATGATCGGGATCGACTTCACCGCTGCAACCGTGGCGGCGATCCCGTCGATCGAGACCGATCCTTGAAAGCCCTGCTGGCGAGTGCGTCCGTGGATCGTGATCGCTGCGACTCCCTCTTCCTCGAACTGGGCTGCCAATTCGGGCGAGGTGATCGAGGTCCGATCCCAGCCGAGCCGCATCTTCACGGTGACCGGGACGGGGACCGCGTTGACGACAGCTGCGACGAGCGTGCGGGCCTGTACGGCATCACAGAGCAGTCGAGCACCGCCCCCCTGACCGTTGACCTTCCCCATCGGGCAACCCATGTTGAGGTCGACCCCCTGGTAGCCATGATCGACGAGCCACTTCGCGGCTTTGACCAAGGCTGCGATATTGGCCCCGTAGATCTGCACGCTCAGCGGGACATCATCGGGCGAGGTTTCGACCAGTTCGAGCGAGTGCCGATGCCCGACAGTCAGCTGTTCCGCGTGTACCAGATCAGTCGTCGCGAGACCCAGTCCGCCGAGTTCCCGCAGCACGCGACGCAGCGCAAGATGCGTGTACCCCGCCAGCGGAGCCAGACAGTAGCGGGTCGGAATCGTGCGGGGACCGATTCGCCAGGTCGTCTCAACCGGAGTGGCAATCATGGCGATTTTGGGGCACGCGGTTCGTCTTTGCGGCGGGGTCGGAAGAACCGCATCGATTCCTTCACCACCCGCGCCCGGGAGGCGATCCGCACGAGCAAGGTCAGGAAGTAGTTCTTCCAACCAATAACGATCACCTGTTTCCGCCCGAGGGCATCGAGGGCCGTGCGGACCACGCGCTCGGGGGAATGCGACGCATGCTTCTGCAGCCAGCCCGGTGCCCCGGCGATATCAAAGAACGGGGTCCGCGTCACGCCGGGACAGACCGCCAGCACAGCGACATTCCGATCGCGAGTTTCCACTGCCAGCGCTTCGCTGAAGTGCAGCAGGAACGCTTTCGATGCCGCATAGACACTCATGTACGCCACCGGCTGAAACGCCGAGAGGGACGACATATTGATAATCGCCCCGTGCTTGAGTTCCAGCATGCCGGGAAGAAAGCGGTAGGTCAGTTCCACGGCCGCAGCGATGTTCAAGCGAACCAGTTCCAGCAGCCGTTCGACCTGGGCATCTTCGATCTCGCCGACGACACCAAACCCGGCGTTGTTCAACAGCAGGCTGATGCGAATCCCCCGGCGGCGGATTTCTTCAATCAGCCGCAAAGGTTCACCGGGGATCGACAGATCGCAGGCGATGACTTCACAACGAGTGGCATGCTTGGCATGCAGTTCTGCAGCGAGGTCGTCCAGCAGGTCTTTCCGTCGGGCGGTCAGAACCAGATGCATGCCGCGGCCGGCCAGTTGGCGCGCGAACTCGGCACCGAGACCTGAAGAGGCCCCAGTGACCAATGCCCACTGATCCGCTAACTGCTTCCACACGCCCCGAGTCATCCCGCTGGCGTCCGCGCCGGCCCGTTGATCGCGAAACGCGACCAGACGCTGTTCAACACCCAACGAAATCGTAACAGATGAATCGTCGGGGCGATATCAACCCCCGCTGAGTCCGATACGGATCGGCCGATTGACCTCTCTGGACCTGACGAAACTGCGGGTCAAGAAGACTCTGCCGGGTGATGACTGACCCGTATGGAACCTTCTTAATTAGGGCAGGCTCCCGCCTGCCATAGGCGATTCACGGTGACTCGCACATCTGGCAGGTGGGAGCCTGCCCTACGGGGGGCTGTTTGTTCCTGTGCGGCACTGTTCAGCCCTGGAGGGGCGGCAGACTTGTCGCCCCGGCCGTGAGGCCGGGGGGAAGGGGCCGATCCTCACGAGCCCCGGAGGGGCGACACAGATGCGAACTTGGGTTCTCCGCAGAATGTGTGTCGCCCCTCCGGGGCTCAGCATCGTCTGACACCGTGATCCCCGGTCTCACGACCGGGGCTACGACTCTGCCGTCCCTCCGGGACTAAGGAAAGAGTGACACTCATCGATCGTTTCCCCAATCAAGACCGACTGCACCCACTTCCGTTGCTGTACTCTTCAGCATCGTTCTTGAGGGGCAGGTTATCCCGTCCTGCTCGGAGGCGATCCGGAACGAGATGACCTTACTGGCATGTACTGGACGGTCAGTCGGTGGCGTCCGTTGCTTTCTTCTTCTTGTTACCCGCTGCGGCTCCACCACCCCAGAGGGGCTTCACCAGCGTCGCATTCCAGGCATCCCAGGTGGATTGCAGCGATTTGACGGTCTCGGGTTGGGCGGCTGCCAGATCCTGGGTTTCGCCAATGTCGGTCTTCAAGTTGTACAACCGGACCGGGGAGACTCCCTGGTTTCCTTTGCCGGTGAGCGTGTCCGCGTTGTTGTCGTAACGGACAAGCTTGTAGTCCCCCATCCGGATCGCCAGTTGTTCGCCAAACCGCCAGTAGAGAGCGGAATGCGGCGCTCCGGTCTGCTCACCCGACAGATACGGGAGCAGATTCACCCCATCGAGCGGGGTCTCCGCTTTTGCCCCCGCGACGGCCAGGGCCGTCGCATGGGCATCGAGCTGAATCACCGGCTGGTCATAGACCGCCGGCTTCAAGCGTCCCGGCCACGTCACCAGGAAGGGGACGCGAATCCCTCCTTCGAGCGTCGTCCGCTTCGAGCCTCGGAGCGGGGCGTTGTCCGAGCCGTTGACCGTCACGCCGGGCATCGTCGGGCCGCCGTTGTCGCTGATGAAGACAATCAGCGTCCGTTCGGTCTGCTTGGTCTCAGCGAGCATCGCCCGCACCCGGCCGATCGCTTCGTCCATCGCGAACATCATCGCCGCGTACGTTCGCCGGGTCTTGTTCTCGATCGGAGCAAACTTCTTCAGGCGGGCATCGTCGGCCTGCATCGGTGTATGCACCGCATTGAACGTCAACGCGAGGAACCAGGGACGCATCGCATTCCGCCAGATGAAACCCGCTCCTTCACGACCGATCGCATCGGTCAGATACTCAGGCTCTGTGACAGGTTCACGACCACGCAGTAGCCCTTGATCGCTGAAGTAGTCGTGTGCGCCGCCGAGAAAGCCGAACAGCTCGTCGAAGCCCCGGTTCTGGGGATGAAAGCGGTCTTCTTCGCCCAGGTGCCATTTGCCGATGAGAGCCGTGCGGTAGCCGACGGCTTGCAGACGCTGGGCCAGCGTCGTCTCGCCCACGGGAAGACCCGCTTCCTTGCCGCCGGGGTTGAACTCGTGACCGAAGCGCTGCTGATAGCGGCCGGTCATCAGGCCCGCGCGTGTGGGCGAGCAATAGGGACCGGTCACATACCCGTTGGTGCAGCGGACTCCGTCGGCGGCGAGCCGATCAAGATGCGGCGTCGGGATGTCTTTGCACCCGTGAAAGCCAACATCGGCATAACCCATGTCATCGCCGACGATGATCAGAATGTTCGGTGTCTCAGCAGCCTGTAGCATGGGGGCAGCGCTGAACACCCCATTCGCGACGATCAGGCAGAGTAGAAGTCGACGGAATTCATGGAAGTCCGGCATGAGTCACCTTGTTGGTCAATCGTGCAGTGTGTGGTCTAGAGCATGGGGAAGAACGACCTCAGGCCGACACCAGTCGGTACCATGCGTGATGAGCGGATCGTCAGCGAACGCTTACAATTTCTGCAAACCGCTTCAGGCGTCAACGCCGGGGTTCACTTCGCTGGTTTCGCTCGTATCCGCCGGGGGAAATGCCAGTGACCAGATCCAGTTGCCGAGAGCACCGCCTGCCAGCCCGGCGAGGCCGATCAGTTTCCCGGAGCGTCGCGGGAATTCGTTTTCGGAGAGCATGAAAAACGCCACAACGCCCCCAATCGCCAGAACGGCTCCGATGAGACCACCGACATTGAGATTCATGTTCTTCATCGCGGACTCCAGAAGTGAACCGGGAATGACAAGGGCATGTGACTCCTGTCATATCGCGAGCAACGACCGTGGGAAAGCCCATAAGAGTGGGGAAGCGTGGGAAACGAAGGCGATCGAGTTTGTTACACTGCGGGGCCGTTCCTGTGCTGCATCGGAGACGTGATGGTCTACCTGAATCTCTGGATCGCCGTGAATCGTCCGGAAGATGTCCCGCTCATCGCGGACCTGTTCGCCCAATGCATGACCCTCTCGCGGCAGGAACCGGGCTGCGTCCGCTACGAGGTCTATCATTCGCAGCGCGATCGGCAGCAGTTCCTCATCGTCGAGCACTGGGCCAGCCAGGCCGAGTGGGAAGCCCACCGCACGGGACGGGCCTTCCTGGAAATCTACCAACCCCAGATCATCCCCCGCGTCACCCGCACTCCGCACGTCTGCGACCGCATCGAACCGTAACCCAAGGGACTGTTGATTCTCACTGACATGCAGGAGTTAAGACCATGAGCCAATTGAGTGCCCCGATCACGCGTTGTTTGCAATGCGGCACTGCCGACTTTATCCGTGGCGAACTCGGGATCCACCGGACCACGTTCTGCCCACAGAATCAGTTCTGTATGCTGGGCTACCCCGTTCAGCCGTGGTTATGCCTGACCTGTGGCCGGATCGAATTGTATCTCAGTCAGCCCGACTGTGATGACATCCGCGCGCGTCACGCAACAAAGACGGTCCCCTAGCACTGCAGGTCGGGTTCCCGGCCGACACCGATCGTTCATCGTCCCGATTGAATGTCCGACGGGATTCGGACTTCGCCGCTTGACGAAGCCCGTGGGACTGGGAATCGCACAGACATGCAGAACAATTATGCCACGACTTCGTCCGCGAAGCAGCGTCTTCAGAACTCTTCCCAATACTCCATAGCCACTGTTCCTCTGCAGACTCCGGAACAGTGGCACCTCCACAATGCGTGAAACGACTGTAGCAATGCCACCCCGCCTTTTCGAGTGCCACTCGCGGCGATCAGCAACAGTGTGAGGGCGTTTCCGGGCCAAAGGCCCATTCCATCTCAGCTTGGGGCAACGCCCCAGGTTGGTCGGCCAGATCAAAGCCAGGGCCGACGGCCCGACCCAATGGATGGATCAACGAAAGACAGAATTGAGGCCGGGCCGTTGGCCCTCGGAGTTCGGGACAATTCGATCCCTGGGGCGTTGCCCCAGGCTGATATCGATCGCACCGTTGGTGCTCAAGGGCAAGTGGCCCCGGTTGGTGTCCTCGCCGACCGGAGTAACAAGGCAGCTTCGCGGTGGTGCTGTGTTGAGTTCCGTAGCTCAGGCCCCCGCCTGACACGGTAGCTCCGGTGTATTTGTTGGTTCGGTCGCGGATCAGGTACGATCGTGCCAATATCCAGGCCGACGTTTTGCGTGGGCAATCGCGATGATCAGCAGCCGATCGTCGACGAGTCGGTAGACGATCCGAAAGGGAAACTTCTTGACCGGGCACTCTCGATGAAGATGGTCGAGGTCAGGAAAGTGAGACGGATTCGCAGCAATCTGCTCCAGTGCCGCATCCACGGCTACAGCAAATCGGACGGCCGTCTGTACGCTTCGTTCTGCGTTCCAGTCGAACGACTCGTCGAAATCGCGGCGAGCCCCGGAAAGGAAGTCAACCGGTAACATCCGGCACCGTCATTCCGACTCGACGCAGGGCCTCGGCTTTGACCTGTTCCCACGGCCCCGTTTCCGCTGAGCCCGCATCGTACTCGGCCGAGCGCTGTTGAATCTCAGCGAGCCACTCGGCATCGAATCAGCAGGCAGCGTGTCCCAGATCGCGCCCATCAACTGAATCCGTTCCGCCACCGGCAAACGACTCACGTCGGTCAGCAACGTCTCATACGTCGACATGGCAGCGCCTCCCAGGCTTATCCTACCTGCCGGATGTTGGACCATTCAAGTTCCGTCGGTCAGGCTGGACAGCGTTGGTGCTGATTGGCACGCTGCCGTGATCGGTGCGAGTGGGGAACGCTGAGGAGTCGCTCGAATGTCGCTCATGTCGTCGCGTCGTCAGTTTCTGGGACAGAGTGTTGCGCTGGGACTTGGTGCGACGTGGTGGTCGCAGTTGCCCTTGTTGGCACAGGATCGGCCGCAGGCGTTGTTGGGCGAGCGTCCGGAGCGGGCGGAGGGGGTGACGATCGAGTTGCCGCGGTGTCGGGTGCCGCTGAGCTTCATCATTGATGACTCGACGTGCCTGGTGAATCTTGCGCACTTCGCGATCCCGCAGTTCGCAGAGGTTTTCCCGGAGCGGTATCTGCAGCCGTGGAAAACTCTGCCGCGGGAGATCCCCGATAGCTTCGTGCGGAAGTTCGCGGAGTGGTGCCATGGCCACGGCGTGCGCGGGAAGTACAGCATCGTCCCGTATCCGGCGTGCGTCGGCTGGGTTGATCGCGGGATGCCCGGCTGGTCGGCCCGGGAGTTGCGCGACAGTCTGCAGGTTGTCCGCGACGTGATTCTCCCCGACTGGGACATTCATCCCGAGATGGTCTCGCATACCTTCGTGATCGACACGAAGACCGGCCGCCCGTTCCCGCAGAAGACCGAACACTTCATGGAGAACTGGCGGTGGACCGACGGCAAATCGGTCGATGAACTCGCGAACTATCTCGCGTATGCGTTAAGGATCTTGAAGAACGCGGAGCTGCCGTGCGAGGGGATCACCACGCCGGGCGGGTTCGGGAATCGCGTGCTGCCGGAACTCGCGCAGGCGACACGTGACGCGGTGAAGGATGTCTACGCAGCGGAGATCCCGCATTACTTCCGGCACCTGTTTACCGATCGGCAGAGTGTCGCCCCGCGGGTCGAGTATGCCCGCGGGTTGAAGACGGCCAACCCCGAGTGCGTCGTCTCGATCATTGGCTGCACGGGGGACTGGTTCGGCGGCTGGGACGGTCTCGAGATCGGGCACGTCGACCAGTTCATCACGGAAGATGGTCGCGGCGGTCGACTCCCCGAAGTCATCGCGAAGCGCGAACCGGCGGTGCTGGTCTGTCACTGGCCGGGAATCTACTGCAACGGTCACGAGACCGGCTTCCGCATCTTCCAGGAAGTTGTGCATCGACTGGAGGCGACGTATGACGACCTCGTCTGGATGAAGAACAGCGAACTCGCCCGCTACTGGGCAGCGAAAGAGTTGACCGGGTCAGCCGTCATCACCAACGGGGTCAAGCTCTCGGCTCCATTCGCGTGTCCCGCCTTCACCGTGCGGTTACACAAGCCAGCATTGATGGGTCAGCCCGTCGTCACGCGGGGGGATCAACGGTTGGCACTGAAAGAAGTCACCGATCGGCGGCAACTGGTCGCGGGAACCTGGTGCCGGGACGCAGGCGACGTGGTCGCCTGCTGGGATCTCAACAAAGGGGAAAATCAGCTGACCGTCACCGCCGGGACGTAAGGTTGATGAGTCGGCGATGGGAAATTCGCGCGGTGGGTGGCGGGGGCGCTCCGCGAGTGCGGAAGCCCCCGAACGGAACGAACTGAGTGTCTGGACGGATACGAATTCCCCAATTACAGGTGCCGGATGACCGCGGTGGTCAGCACACGCACTGTTCCGGGGGCTTCCGCTGTGCGGAGCGCCCCCGCCACCCGTTGATGAGTCAGAGACGGGAAATTCGCGTGGTCGCATCGCAATCGGCGGGACGGGCGGATAGACTGACTCGATGACCCGCCTCCTGCCCTCCTGACCGTTCGGCATGAAAGACTACGCCCGGCAGACACGCTCGCATCTGATGCAGCTGTTCGCACAGCAGGGCCTCCAGCCGCGCCATGATCTCGGGCAGAACTTCCTCGTCGACCTGAATCTGCACCGGATGATCGTGCGTCAGGCGCGGCTCCGCACGACCGATGTCGTGCTCGAAATCGGTGCGGGGACCGGCGGCTTGACGATGCATCTGCTCCCGCAGGCGGGGCATGTCGTCGCGGTCGAATTCGACCCGCACGCCTTCGGACATGCCCAGCGACTGCTGGGTGATCAGCCGCGATTGACCCTTATCCACGGCGACGCGCTCGCCGGGAAGCATCAATTCAATCCACAGGTGATCGCAGCGCTGGAAGCCGCGTTGCGCAACGTCGCCGTGGAAGAAGCGGAGTTTACGGCGGAGGCCCGCGACCTGCAGCCGGACGACGGCGACGGACTGCTCGACGAACCGGACGACGGACTCGACGAGGCTGACCCGCTCGATGGGGACAACCCGTGGGAACTGCAGTCACGCACACCGACGATCAAGCTCGTCGCCAATCTTCCGTACAACGTGGCGACGCCGATCATCTCGAACCTGGTGGCGAGCGAGTTACCCTGGTCGCGGATGGTGGTGACCGTGCAATGGGAACTCGCCGAGCGGATGCTCGCTGCTCCTCAGACCGCGGACTACAGCGCGTTGACGATCTGGCTGCAGTCTCAGGCCAAGTTGAAGATCCTGCGGAAGTTGCCGCCGTCGGTCTTCTGGCCGCCGCCGACGGTCGATTCCGCAGTGCTGGTCCTGCAGCGTGACCCGAACGCTCAGGCACGGATTGCCGATCGAGCGTTCTTCCACGATCTTGTGCGCGACGTGTTTACACAGCGTCGCAAGCGACTGGCCGGTGTCCTCGCGCAGATGGCCAAGCGCGCGGTGCGTGGAGCCGCGGGGCTCCCGGCACTTCCGCGGGCAGACATTGACGAGATTCTGGCACGACTCAACATCCACACCGATGCTCGGGCGGAAACGCTCACCGTCGCGGAGTGGGTGGAACTGGCGAATCAACTCGCGGCGGCGCGCCCCACGCAGCCCACCGCGTCGACTTTAGCTTGAAAGATCAGAGAGCCATGGAAGACCGGATTGCTTACAAGGGAATCACGTTCGACGACGTGCTGCTCGAACCGGCGTACAGCGCCCTGATGCCGGCCGAGGTTGAGACGCAGACGCAGCTCACCCGCAACATCCGGCTGAACATGCCGATTCTCTCCAGCCCGATGGATACGGTCACGGAAAGCGACATGGCGGTGGCCATGGCCCAGGAAGGGGGCATCGGCATCATCCATAAGAATATGTCGCCCGAGCAGCAGTCGCTCGAAGTCGAACGGGTCAAGCGGGCCGAACACGGGGTGATCGTCGATCCCGTCACGCTGCGGCCGGAAGCAACCGCGGGCGAAGCGTGGGAGATTATGGAGCGGCGGAACATCGGCGGGGTGCCAGTCACTTCGCCTGGTGGGAAGCTGCTGGGGATTCTCACCCGCCGCGACCTGCGGTTTCTGCCGTCGAAGGATGTCCCGATCGCCGACGTGATGACGAAGGACAAGCTGATCACGGCACCGGAGACGACCCGGCTGGAAGATGCCGAGCGGATTCTGCTGGAGAATAAGGTCGAAAAGCTGCTCCTGGTTGATGATGACTATCAGCTCAAGGGGCTGATCACGATCAAGGACATCGACAAGAACCTGCGGTATCCGCGGGCTTCCAAAGATCATCGCGGCCGGTTGTGCGTGGGGGCGGCGATCGGTGTGCACGACTTCGAACGAGCGGGACGCCTGATCGAAAAAGGGGTCGATGTCCTGGTGGTCGACAGTGCCCACGGACATTCGAAAAACGTGATCGAGACCGTCCGCGAACTGAAGAAGCGATGGACGATCGACGTGATCGCCGGGAACGTGGCGACGAAAGAAGGAGCGCGCGATCTGATTCGCGCCGGGGCCGACGCGGTGAAGGTCGGCATTGGCCCGGGGAGCATCTGCACGACGCGGATCATCGCCGGTGTCGGCGTGCCGCAACTCTCGGCGATCTACAACGCGGCCCAGGCGGCCGCGGAGAGCAACGTGCCGATCATCGCCGACGGTGGCATCCGTTACAGCGGCGACATCACCAAGGCCCTGGCCGCTGGTGCGCATGCGGTGATGCTCGGCGGATTACTTGCAGGACTGGACGAAAGTCCCGGTGAAGTGATCCTCTATCAAGGTCGAAGCTACAAGCGCTATCGGGGGATGGGGTCTTTGGGGGCAATGGCGAAGGGAAGCAGCGAGCGCTACCGGCAAGCGAAAAGCGAAGATGGCAGGCCCGGTGGGTCGAAATTTGTTCCAGAGGGTGTCGAAGGGCGTGTCCCGTACAAAGGGCCGCTCCCTCAACTCCTGTATCAACTGATCGGCGGTCTGCGTGCGGGGATGGGCTATTGCGGCGTCCGCACGATTGCCGAACTGCGCACGGAAGCCAAGTTCATTCAGGTCTCGCCGGCCACGGTGAGGGAGAGTCATCCCCATGACATTACCATCGTGGAAGAATCCCCGAACTACTCGGTCGAACACTCGCCAGCCGAGTCGGCGTAATCTCTGGGCGGCTGGTCTGTTGTTCGCGGGATGGACCACGCTGACCAGCGCCGCCGAACCGGTCGCGATCCCGAAGACTCCGACCGCTACCCAGCGGTGGGAACGCCTCAAATCGCAATATGGCGGGGTGGCACCGACGGAACTCGGCACGGCGACGGTCCAGCGCGAATCGCGAGCGGCGGTCAATGTGGCCCCGGGACTGCCAATCGATGACGACACAGCGGAGCGTCCGACGCGATCGTCCACGAACATTCTGCCTTTGCCGATCGAAGACGATGCTCCACAGTGGGTACTGTCGCAGCGGCCGATCCCGGTGGAAGCCCCCGTCGCGACGCCTGCACAACCCGCGGTGATTGTGGAAGAGCCTGCGGCGAAGGCCCTGGTCGCCGACATGATCGAATCTGCTGAAGTGACCACGCAGATCGTGGCAAACGACGCGCTGCTGATTCAGGCCGAGCCCGCGACCCCTGTCGTCCCCGCACCTGCCAACAAACAGATCAATCCGGAAACGGGTCGGCGGCGGGTCCGGGCGATGACCGACATCAGCCCGTTCTACGATACCTCAGTCGACAGCGATATCCGCACGTATGCTGATTCGCGGGCGGCTGACTACGACGTGAAATTCGGCAGCCGTCCCTATGAACCGCGGGTCTTCGCTGACACGGTGTTTGCCTGGCAGCCGTCCAATTTCCACCACTATCCGCTGTATTTCGAGGACGTGGCTCTCGAACGGTATGGGCACACGTATCACCCGCTCGTGCAGCCGTTCGTCTCGATCGGCCGCTTCAGTGGTCAACTCGTGATGCTGCCCTACCAGATGACACTTGACCCTGTTAACAAAGAGGTGTACGCCCTGGGCTACTACCGCCCCGGCGACTGTGCTCCGAAGTTGCGCTACCAGGTCCCCTGGAACGGCAAAGCCGCCGCGGTCGAAGCGGGCGTCCTCACGGGCTTGTTCTTCCTGATCCCGTAAAAAAACGCACTGACGACAACTCAAAGCCGGGCGTCGCCTTGGACGCCCGGCTTTTGCCTTTTGAACGACCGCCACGTCGCCAGCCCTCAGGGCCAACGGCCCGATCCATACCAGCCTGGGGCAACGCCCCAGGGGATTGGCAACAAGACCGGCGGAGGGCTGAAGGCCCGGTTCATCCGATGACCCATCAGGTCTCAGCCAACCGTGGCCTCCGCGGCGATGAATCGGGCCGATGGCCCTTTAGACGTGATCGATCCCGTGTTCCTGGGGCGATGCCCCAGGCTGGTATGGGTCGGGCCGTTGGCCCTTGGAACGAGGGCGATCTACGGGTGTGGTGGTGTCGTTCGAGAGGCAGAAGCCGGGCGATGAAGACAGTGCCCGGCTTCGACGGTGATGAACGCACTCTTTATGAATGGACTGTGTTGAACGCACTACGCGAGCACGCCGTAGACCGGTTTGCCGGTTGAGATCGGGCGGGGGCGGTTGAGGCGGTCGCGGATTTCGCCTCCGGGGTCGATCCCCGCGCAGGCGAACATCGTCGCCGCGAGATCGTCGAGCGGCACGGGATCGCGCTCAGGGTAGGCCGCGTGGGTATCTGATTCGCCATAGACGAAGCCCCGCTTCACCCCGCCACCGGCGAGCAGCACGGTGTAACAGCCAGGCCAGTGGTCGCGGCTGATGTTCGCGTTGAGCTTCGGTGTGCGGCCGAACTCGCCCATCCAGACGACGAGCGTCGTGTCGAGCAGACCCCGCTCATCGAGATCGTTCAACAACGCGGGGAGCGTCTGATCGACCAGCATAGTCCTTCAGGATCGGATACATCCGCGTGTTGTCGAAGCCATGCGTATCCCAGCCATCTTCGAGGCGACGGCCGCCAATGCTGCGGGCGTAATAGACGGTGACGAACTTCACGCCGGTTTCGACGAGTCGCCGCGCGAGCAGGCACGATTGGCCATACGTCGTGCGACCGTATCTTTCCCGCTGAGCAGTCGATTCCCGCGACAGGTTGAAGGCATCGCGCACCCGCGGTGACGTGAGCATCCCGAGGGCTTTCTCGTAGTAATCGTCCAAACCGCGGGCGGGTGCGGCCTGCTCGAGGATCTTTGTTTGTCGACTGACGATCTGCTGGAGCGAACGACGATCCGCGAGCCGCTCTGCTGAGAGGTTCGCGGGGAGACTCAGTTCCGGGAGTTGAAAGTCGGCCTGATTTGGGTCGTCGGTGATCAGGAGCGGGTCATGCCCTTTGCCGAGAAAGCTGGCATGCTGACCGGGGGTGATCTCGCCATCGCGAATGACGTAAGGCATCGAGACGAACGACGGTAACCCCGCTGGTCCGGGAGCGACTCGATCGACAACCGAACCATACGCAGGGAACAAGTCGAAGGAATCCCGCAGGCGGATGTCGTCGACCGGAGGAGCCTGTCCCGTGAGCGCGAAGTAAGACGCCGAGTTGTGGTTCTTCATGTTGTGATGGACCGTCCGGACGAGCGTGACCTTGTCCATCACTTTGGCGAGTTGCGGGAGCTGATCGCAGATCTGCAGTCCGGGCACCGCGGTGTCGATCACGCCGTAATGACTGCGGATGCCAGCCGGAGCCTGCGGCTTGGGATCAAACGTATCGAGATGACTCGGTCCGCCGAACTGGTAGAGAAAGATGATCGACTTCGCGCGGGGAGCCAGCGCTGCGGTCCCCTCGGCGGACAACAACCTCGGCAACGTCATCCCGAGCAGCCCCATGCCGCCGATTTTGAGAGCACAACGTCGTTGTGGGGAAAACATGGTCATCTCTTGTAGGGTGGGCGGTGCCCACCATTGTCTAGTTCGCGATCACACAGAAGACGGTGGGCACAGCCCACCCTACAGTTAACGTCTGAAAACAAACTCGGGACTGGAGACGAGCGCCCACAGGACGTCCTGTAAGGAGGCGATCCGGTCGGAGTGTTTCGTCACGTAGGCGGTCAGTTCACGGAGTTCTTCCTCTGCGGGGGGACGCGAGAGTGTGTGCCAGTAAAGTGTGCGGATCGCTTCTTCTGGCGGGGCACTCTTCAGCTGGGCGGCGCGATTGCCGGGATCGGTTGTCATCTTTTGCGCGAGCGGACCGCTGAGGAACCAGAACGCCTGCGCGAGCGTCGTTTCATCCGAGCGTTCGCATTCGCACGACTGCAGCCGCTGCGGTCGCCCGAAGAGTCGGAGTGTCTCGTCGCCCACCGCCGGCTTCCCACGTCGCCGCAACATCGCGCCGACTCCGGGGACCGCGATCGCCCGTGTCGGGCTAGGAATCTCGGCGTACTCGAAGGGCACGCCGGTTGCCTGTGCCACACCGTCAGCGAGTTGCTCAGCCGTCAATCGATGCACGATCGCGACCGCGTAATTTGTCTCATCATCGCGATTCAGGTCATTCGCTTCCGATGACCGTTGATAGGTCTGCGAGAGGACAATCGTCCGGATCAACGGCTTCAATCGAGTCCCATTCGACCGGAAATGATTCGCGAGACTCTGCAGCAACTCAGGATGAGATGGGGGATTCGTCGCCCGGAAATCATCGACAGGTTCGACGATCCCGCGTCCCATCAGATGCCGCCAGACGCGATTGACCATGGTTTGAGCGAAGCGGTCATGCTCGGGGCGTGTCAGCCAGTTACCGAATGCCACCAGCGGATCGGCTGATTTGGGAGCCTTGCTCTCCGCACCGAGCCAGCGGGCGGCGCGAGGCTTGCCGGTCCGCGGATCGACGGCGGTTTCTTCCGGGTTGAGGAAGACGACCTGCTCGCCGTCGAACTCGTGCTTATCGTTCGAGTCGGTCCGGCGATTTTCGAGGATCTTGTAGTCGATCGAACCGAAGACGCTGGCCCAGCCGTAGTAGTCATCTTGCGACCAGCGGTCGAACGGATGGTTGTGGCATTTGGCGCACTGCAGACGGACGCCGAGGAACAACTGTCCGACCGCTTCGCCCCGGGTGAAGGGATCGCGCAGCGCGCGATAGAAGTTCGCGGGCGGGTCTTCGTAGGTGCTCCCCTGGGCGGAGACGAGTTCCTGCACGAGCTGATCGAGGGGACGGTCTTCGGTGAAGGCCTGTCGCAGCCACGCATGGAAGACCTGTGTCCCCTTGCGATCGAGCGTCTTCTCTTCCAGCCGCAGCATGTCGGCCCACTTGAGGGCCCACCACTCCGCGAACTCGGGTCGTTCGAGGAGTTTCTCAATCCACTGCGCACGTTTATCGGGGGCCGGATCAGTCAGAAAGCGTTGGGCTTCTGCTGCGGTGGGGAGTGCGCCAATCACATCCAGCGTGGTTCGCCGGACGAACGTTGTGTCATCGCACGTCTCCGCCGGGGGGAGTCGCAACCGGCGCAGCTTGTCGAAGACCTGCTCATCGATGAAGTTGACGACCGGCGGGAACTCGGTCACCGGGGGACGCTGTGGGATGAAGATCACACGGACCGCGACCTGCTGATCGAGATAGCGGACAAGGACCACGGTCTCGGTCGCAGCCAGCCCGCGGACTTCACCATCGTGAGAGACTTCGAGCTGCTGATTCCCGGTTTCATAGACCGCTGCGGAAGTCACATTGTGGGTGGTGCCATCGGAGAACCGCGCTCGGACCGTGAGCGTCGCCTTCCAGTCGGGTGCGGTCTGTAACACGTCGGCGGGGGTGACATCCAGCCCGACCAACTGTGGCGTCTCTGGTCCATCGGCAGGAAGACCACGGGCGATCCAGTCCCGCAGGATCGCGTACTCGGGACTGTCGATCGTGAACCGACGGCCCCCTTCATGCGGGACCTGCATCGTGGCTTTGAGTAACAAGAGGCTCTGTTCGGGGACGCTCGGATTGGCACGGCGGCCGAGCCAGTCGCGTGTCAGCACCAGGAAGTCATTCGCCGGATCCTGTCCGCGGAGCGAGAGCTGGAATCCCCCTTTGCCGCGGGCGTTGCCGTGACAGGTCCCCTGGTTGCAACCCGCCTTGGCGAGGACGGCCATCACGTCGGAACGAAACGAGACGGGCCGCTCCGCAGCGGTCACGACCACTCCGCTCATCACCCACAAACATGCCAGAGTCACGCGCATCAGCATCACCAGAGTCAGACCCAAGAACCCAACAGTGAAATTCTATGCGATTTCTGGCGGGTGTGGGGAGTGGCCTCGTTGGAAACGGCAAAAATCTGGAGAAGAGATGACGGAGAGACGGCTCGACGGCATCGGGTTGAGAATCGTAATCTTCGGCAAAGTTTGGCACATTAACGGGTGATTCGTTCAGGCACACGGGATCGGGCCAATCCTGTACGTCAGGCTGCTGCCTGACCTTGCTGGTGTGTCTGAACGACGCCAGAGCAGGCGAGAGCCTGACTGACTCTTGCGTTCGCACGATCCGATTGTTCTTGTCTCTTGAATTCAGCTCTCCTCCATCATCGAGATGAACCATGGCCGCCACCCCGGATGCTGAGACGAAACCCCGTGTACTTGGGGACTTTCAACTGGAACGGATGCTCGGCAAAGGGGGGATGGGTGAGGTCTGGCTGGCGCACCAGATCAGTCTCGATCGCAAGGCGGCGGTGAAGTTGCTCGCGAAGCATCTCGCTGAGAAGCCCGACTTTGTGAAGCGCTTCTATCGCGAAGCCCGCGCGATGGCGAAGATCGACCATCCCCAGGCCGTCCGGGTCTACGCAGTCGATGAAGCCAACGGGGTCCACTTCGTCGCGATGGAGTTGATCGACGGCAAGAGCATGCAGGACTGGGTCGACAAGCTCGGCAAGCTCAGCATCGGCGATGCGTTGCACGTCACACTGCGTTGTGCGGAAGCCCTCGCGCAAGCCCATTCGATGCAGATGATTCATCGCGACATCAAGCCCGACAACATCATGGTGACCAGCAAGGGGGCCGTGAAGGTGGCCGACTTCGGGCTGGCCAAAGCGCTCGACGACGAAGAGATGTCGATGACGCAGTCGGGGACCGGGTTGGGGACGCCCTATTACATGGCCCCCGAGCAGGCCCGCAACGCCAAGCATGTCGATGGCCGCTGCGATATTTACGCCCTGGGTGCGACGCTCTATCACTTCCTGACGGGCGAACTCCCCTTTAAGGGCGATTCGCTGATCGAGCTCATCAAGGCGAAGGATACAGGGAAGTTCCCCCCCGCGCGAAAATCCAACCCGCAGATTCCCGAGAAGCTCGATCTGATTCTCGACAAGATGCTCGCGCCCAATCCCGATCAGCGGTTCAAAGACTTTGGCGAAGTGATCCGGTTGCTTTCCGGCCTGGGACTGGCGAGTCCGTCGCTGAGCTTCATCACTGCGGCTGACAAGGTGGTCGTGGCAACAGGCACACCCGCTGCGGCCCCGAAAACCGCCCCACCGGCTGCACGCTCTGCCACATCCGCCGGAACAAGCGGCGCGAAGTCGACGGGTGGTGTGACAGCCGCGGGTGCCAAAACCGCAGCGGGGACCGAGACCGTCTGGTTCATCCAGTTCAAGACGGCGGAGGGGAAAGACACGATCGCCCGTTGGACCACCCCGCAAATTCTGCAGGCCCTCCGCACCGGGACGATCGATGCCAAAGCCAAACTCAAGCAGCAGGCCAACGACACGTTCGCACCGATCGCCCAGTTCCGCGAGTTCGAGCAGGCCGTGCAGGGGCTGCTCATCAAGCAGAAGGCGGACAAAAAGGCAGGGGACATGAAAGCCCTGTACGCTCAGATCGACAATCAGGAAAAATGGCGGAAGACCACGCGGAAAATCCAGGCAATCTTTTCCGGTGCGCTCGGGTTTGTCAGTCTGATCGTTTATCTGGCCCTGATCGGGGCGGTCCTCGCCGGGGCCTACTTCGGCTGGCAGTACTACAGCGGTAAAATCGCCGACAGCGTTGGTTTGACGGGCGACAAACCGGCCGAGTCGAAATCGACCACGGTTCCGGACGGCGGGAAACCGACACCATAGGGAAGAGGTGCGGGGGTGCGGGAGAGGGGGAGTGAGGGTGAGGGGGAGTTTCACAGCCCCAAGCGCCAGCGCGGGGTTCCGAACCGATTCTTATCGCCCTCGAAGTCAGCGAACTCGGTATCGCACGGCATTACACCGTCTTCGGAGTGGCAACCACAACCGTTCCAGCGGACTCATGAGCTACTGAGATGCGACAGAGGGTCATCGATTGGCTTGGTAAGATGAACACCATGCCAGGGAGGAGTGCAGTCCTAGTTTTTGTCTTTTGCATGATTGGTTGGCGGATCGTCGGTCATCTTCTGCTGATGATGCTCGATCACCCTGATGAACAGAATAATCGAACAAAGCTTTTGTTTCTCCTCTTCGTCGGAGGATTTGTCGCGATATCGTCATCCCTCTTTGCAGGTTACATCGAATATCGGCTCCAGTTACGACGAGAAGCCGCGCGGTTGAGCAAGAAGCCAACGGGCGCTCCGAGCGACGGGGGGTAAACCCAAGAACGCGCGCATGGAACTCGTTCGGCTCGATTCCAAAGTGACTTCCGACCCGCTTGCGTCATGTAGCATCGGTTGTGTTGCCGAAGAACGTGGGAAACCATCATGCTCCGTAGCACACAATCCCAGACTCATTGCTCGACCCCACTCGCTCTTTGCATGGCGGTTCTCCTCACTTCCTCGCTCACTGCCGGTGAACTTCGACTCAAGAACGGCACGATCCTTACCGGCACGCCGACGAAGTTGATCTCGCTGGCGACGATTCGGCCGCCGAATCTCGGACCGACCACGGTCTACAACATCGTGCGGGTTCAGACTCCCTGGCAGCACTACTACGTCCCGTTCCGGCAGATTCCCGATGACGGCTTGAATCTCGATGCCACCCTCATCCGCATGGATGAGTTCGAGATCCCGCAACTCAAAGGGAGCCGCACGCAGATCATTCAGTCGCTGGGGGCGATGACGATGGCCACCTCTTTCGATGAATTCGGCCGCCGTCGCGTCTCACTGCAAACCGAGAAGGGGGCGCTCGAGATTGTTCAGGGAATCACGCGACTGACTCCCGAATACGCGGCGATCTCGGCCCAGAAATACGGCTGGGATTTCGGCCTGGGGATCAACCAGATTCCGCAGGAGACGGTCCTGCAGATTCTGCGGAACCCGGTGATCTGCAAACCCGACGATCCCCAGGACCGGATGTCGCGGGCCCGCTTCTGCATTCAAGCCGGGTGGTATGCCCAGGCCGATGCGGAATTGGAGACGATCGCTGCCGACTTCCCGATGCTCGCCGAACAGGCGGGCAATGTCCGTCAGGAATTACGACAACTCTTCGGGCGCGACGTGCTCCGCGAACTGACACGGCGGAAGAACGTCGGACAGTATCAACTGGCGGAACAGGCTGCCCGGCAGATGTCTCCCACGCTCGGTGCAGGCATCGCTCGGGATGTGGAACGATTTCTCGCGGAACTCAAGCAGACCCGCGATCAACAGCAGAAGATCGAAGCCCTGCTCGGCGATCTGCAGGCGAAACTTCCTGCAGGAGATTTGGCCCAGCAGACCGGGGCACTGCGAACACAACTGGTGGATGAACTCGATCCCCGCGCACTCAGTCGCCTGCAACCGTTTCTCCTGGCTGAGACCGATGCCTCATTGACGGCTGCAGAAAAACTCGCGCTCGCGTTCTCCGGCTGGGTGTTGGGAGTCGACGGGGCCGACACCGACCTCGCGAAAGCCCATCGCCTGTGGGATGCCCGTTTCTGGGTGCGCGAATATCTGCGGGCTGAAGACCCGACGGTCCGACAAGGGGCGAGCGATCACTTACGCGGGCTGGAAGGACTGGGGCCGGTCGCGATGTTGCGGTTGCTGCAACACATGCCGCCGCCCCGGTCTGCGGAAGGGATCGTGCCTGGCGAACGCACGCGGGTCGACGTTCCATCACCACGAGCTGATGCCCCAGCGATCGCCTACGACATTGTGCTTCCCCCGGAATACTCGCCGGTGCAGCCGTTGCCGGTCGTCATCGCGTTACCTCCGGGTGAAGGCGAAGCGTCGATGGCGAGCACCGCCCAGATGTGGAGTGGCACGACGGAACAACCCGGCTGGGCCAGTCGGCGCGGGATGATCGTGATCGTCCCGGCGGTCTTCCCCGACGGCTCGACCGTTCATCCAGCGAATGCCGCGGCTCATGAGATCGTGATCGAAAGTCTTCGCGATGCCCGGCTGCGGTTCGCGATCGATCCCGATCGGGTCTTCCTCGTTGGTTATGGCGCGGGCGGTGACGCAGCCTTCGATATCGGCCTCGCGCATCCCGATGAATTCGCCGGGGTCGTCCCCGTCAGCGGCATCCTGCAGGAGTACAGCCCGCATGTCCTGGAGAATGGCCAGCAGACGGCGTGGTACATCTTGCGCGGGGAACTCGGTCGTGATCTAACCGACGGCCGCGGCATGACCGCGTTGCTCGATCCCCTGTTCCGCAACGGGGCTAAGTACGACTTGATCTACTGCCTGTTCCCCGGCCGTGGCAACGATCGGTTTGCCGATGAGTTGCCGAAGATTGTTGACTGGATGGAACTGCAGCGTCGTCGTCCGATGCCAAAAGAATTCACGTACCGTACGCTACGCCAATCCGCAGCTCGGGCGCACTGGGTGACGATGCAGAATCTGCCGCGAAACTATGTGCTGCCGTTGCCGCCGGGCGAACGGACCGCGATCCGGGCGATGGAACTGGAAGCCCGCGTGACGGATGGGAACACGCTGTATGTCCGCTCGCCGGCGGCAGGGTATCGGCTGCGGATTCCAGTCAATCTGATCGACTGGGACACACGGGTTTCGGTGCATGCCAACGGCAAGAAACGCTTTCACGATTTCGTGAAACCCGAGATCGCGACGATGCTCGACGACCTCCGTTACCATGGCGACCGGACGCGAATCGCCCACGTCGTTCTGGAATTCTGACGCCAGGAACCCCAGAATGGCCCCTGCGGACATCTGGCAGTTCCTGACACCACTTCCTGACGCAGGCATCGCGTGCAGCAATCGGCACTGATCGGTCGAGCGATCACACTCAGCGTGTTGCTGGCCTTGCTGGCTGCGCTGGGGTTGATGTTCTATCAATTTCTCGCGCCCTTTCTGCTGCCGTTGTTCCTGGCAGCAGTGCTGGCGATCGTCTGTCAGCCGCTTTATCGCTGGATTCTGCAAGTGGTTGGTCCGCAGCGGCGTTCGTGGGCCGCAGGGGCGACGACCGCACTCGTGCTCGCCGTCGTGCTGGTCCCCGCGTTGATTGGCACCGTTGTCGCTGCGCAACAGCTGGTCGGCTTCACGCGGACCTATCTGTCAGCGGATACGATCAGCGAAAGCCGATTGTGGAAAGATGTCCTCGCACCCGCCTGGGAACATCTCCCCGCGTGGATGAAAGAGTCCGACGAGTCGACCACGCCGCAGCAGCAACTCGCAGCCAACGCCGAAGGACTGGCGAGGACGCTCGCGAAGACCACTCTGTCGCTCGCATCGTCGACGGTCGGAGCACTCGTCTCGCTCACGGTCGCGACCGGGATGTTCCTGATCGCGTTCTTCTATTTCCTGCAGGACGGACCGACGCTGATCGCCGCTGCCGAAGAGTTCATTCCGATCCCGATCGAGCATCAGCGGGAACTCTGCCAGCGGTTTACGAAGGTGACGCGCGCGGTCGTGCTCGCGACATTTCTCGCTGCGTTCGCGCAGGGAATCGCGACCACGTTGGCGCTGCAGGTGCTGGGCTTCGGGCATCTACTCGTGTTTCTGGTCGTGGCGACGATCTCGGCCCTCATTCCCGTCGCCGGGACGTGGGTCGTGTGGGCCCCGTGTGCCATCTGGCTCGCGCTGCAGGGTCACTGGGGCTCGGCCATCGGCTTGACGATCTGGGGCGGCGGCGTGGTCGGCGTCCTCGATAACATCGTGCGGACCTACATCCTCAACAGTGATGCCGAACTCCATCCGCTCCTCGCCTTCGTCAGCGTGCTCGGTGCCTTGCAGGTGATGGGCCTGTGGGGCATCTTCATCGGTCCGATCGCGGCGTCCTGCCTGTCGGCCCTCATTCAGATTGTGAATCAGGAATTGAAACTGCTCAATCCGCAGGGAGCCGCTGCTCAGCCGGACGCGAAGCCGCCAGCGATCACCGAGAACGTAGTGACCAGTCCTCCCGTAGTCTCTCCGACACCCACGAAGCCCACCCCCGAGAAATAACCACCCCTGGAGAACGACCTCATGCGCACCGGGATCATCGCCTGTCTGTTAGGACTCTGCAGTAGTCTCGCGCTCGCCGACGAAACCAACGGCCGGCTCGACATCTACTTCATCGATGTCGAAGGGGGAGCCGCAACGCTGTTCATCACCCCGGCGGGCGAATCGCTGCTGATTGACTCAGGCTATCCCGATTACGGCGGGCGTGATCGTGATCGCATTCTGCACGTGCTGCGTGATGTCGCAAAGCGGAAAGAACTCGATCACGCGGTCGTCAGTCACTGGCATCTCGATCATTACGGCAACCACGCCGCCCTCGCCGATGCCATCAAGATTCGGAACTTCTGGGACCGCGGGATCCCCGAATCCCTCCAGGAAGACGCGAAGTTCGTCGAGCGGATCGTGCAGTACCGGGCCGCCAGCCAGAACGCCTCGAAAGCCGTCAAACCGGGGGATTCGATCCCGCTCAAGACCGGTGCGACGTCACTGGGAATGAAGGTTCTCACCGCCAGTGGCGATGTCATTAAGAACGAAGGACCCGAGAATCCGTTTGCGGATCGTCACGTCGCGCAGATGGACGACCCGACTGACAACGCCAAGAGCATCAGCACGCTCGTCTCGTTCGGCGATTTCCGCTTCCTCTGCTGCGGCGATCTGACATGGAACGTGGAAGCGAAGCTTGTCACACCGCGGAACCCAGTCGGCCGCATTGACCTCTTCATGGCGACGCATCACGGACTCCCTGTGAGCAACAATCCGGCGCTGGTCCTCGCGATCGAGCCGCAGGTCGTCGTCTTCTGCAATGGTCCGACGAAGGGAGCCCACGCCAACTCGCTGGCGACCGTCAAGCAGGTGAAAGGACTCGCTGCGTATTACCAACTCCATCGCAACGTGAAGCTCGCCGATGACGAACAGGCCCCGGCGGCCCGCATCGCGAATCAGGCCGAAACAAACCAGTGCACGGGGATCTGGATCAAGGCGTCCGTCGCCCCCGGCGGCAAGTCGTACTCCGTGCAAGTCGGTCCCGACGGTAAACCACAAGACTATGCCGTCCGCCCGCGTTAAGACACTTTTCAGACGCCCAGCCTAAGCCTAGGCTGGGCTTCCTTTGTGGTTGTAATCCCACCGTGGGCTGGATGGTCGGCATCGACGAAGCGGGCCTCGGACCCAACCTGGGCCCGTTCGTCGTCGTCGCGACCGTGTGGCAGATCGACGGTCCCGCCACGACATGCGACTTGTGGGCCACGTTCCCCGAACTCTTCACCGCCGACCCCAACGACGGAACCGAGCGGCTGCCGCTCGTCGATTCCAAAGCCCTCTATCAACCATCGACCGGTCTTGCGCGCCTGGAACAGACGGTCCTCGGTCTGCTGGGTGGCTGGGGTTCACTGCCGACAACGCTCACCGAACTGCATGCCCGCGTGCAGGCCCCGGAGTTCACGGAAGCACGGGAGCCCTGGTTGCAGGCCGCACTCCCCCAACTCCCGTTGGCAGCGACACCCACAGCGGTCAGCGCAACGGTCGAACGGGTCCGTGCGACCGTCACCGCGGCTCCCTGTCGACTGGCAGCCGTCTCTGCCGTCGTCCAACAGCCTTACGAATTCAACCAGTCCCTCGCCAGAACCGGGAATAAAGCCGCCACGACCAGCGATGGACATCGTCAGGCTCTGGCTGCAGCGTTGGCAGCTGTGGGTGATGAGCCGACCGCCGTCTTCAGTGACAAACACGGCGGAAGGAACTTCTACGCTGGGTTTCTCAGCGAACTGCGACCCGGTGCGTGGGTCCAGACCCGAGCCGAAGGCGCAACATCGAGCCGGTATCGCGTCGACCAGATCGACTTCACCTTCGAGCCCCGCGCCGAGCGTTACGCCCCAGTGGCAGTCGCCTCGATGATCGCCAAACTGCTGCGCGAACTCCACATGCACGCCTTCAACCAGTTCTGGCAAACCCACATCCCCAGCCTGAAACCCACCGCCGGCTACCCCCAGGACGCCAAACGCTTCGCCCGCGAAATCGAACAGACCCGCGCACAACTGGGAATTGATCAGTCCGTGCTATGGCGCACGAAGTAAGCGACTGCCTTGAAGATCGCCATTACGGTCCGCGGTTGTGACTTAATCCTGTTCGAGCTCCTCCGTAACGTGCTGATCGGTGAAAACGTGTGGGATGAGCCCCCCGATGTTTGATGAAACGGAGATGCGGGCTGCCCGCAGTCCGACGGTCCACGGCGATGCGCAGGTTCGAGAACGTCTAAGAGCGGCGATGCTGTGGTACGTCCTCGCGTTCAACGTCACGCGGCTGCCAGACCTCGGCTGCCTCAGCCGGGCCTGAACACCCACCCCAGCGCGACCAGACAACGACACCGCCCATCACCCTCACCATCGCACGACATACCGCCCGAACATCACAAGAAACACCCCGCGCGCCACGTCACTCACGCAAACAACTCGACCGCAGCTCGAATCACAGCTTCTCCGCGCGCTGTGCGGAGTCCGGAAGTCACGCTGACCATTCCTGGAATCGGTCAGACATGGAGTCCTGGACTTGCGATCGCGTTTCCTCCATCCGCTCATCAAGCGGAGCGTGATGGCGACTCTGAAGAAGCGTCACTGGCTTAGTAACACACCGATGGCTTTCAGCAGGCGTTCGTCATCATCCAGGCTGCCGGTGATCCCGGTGAACGGGTTGCGATCTTCCGAGTTCAGCATCTGCAGCACGCGGCGGTAAGACTCGCGTTCGCCGTTCACATCACCCCGGGCGGCAGCCAGACCCGCTTCGCGCAACAAACGCTGATAGCGATGCAGCGGCTGTCCTTCCTGGCCGACGAACTCCTTCAGGATCATCTGCCGGGCCTGAGCTTTCCCCTGCCGCGTCGGTCCCGCTTCGCCATCGAGAAACAGCAGAACCATCGACATCAACAGGCTCGCCCCCAGCGCGCCGTACAACAGCGCCGGGCTCGTCTCTTTCGGTTTCTGTCGATTCGATTTGGGAACGATGTCCGCATCGATCAACTGCAGTTCGGGGAGATGGCCATCTTCTCCCAGTCGGACGAGCGTGCCCCCTGCCCGATCGGTGATGAACTTGGCGACTTTACGACCGGGGGGGCGGTCCCCTTTTTTCGTCTTCTTCTCGCCAGCTGTGGCCTTCATCGATTCTGACGATTCGCCTCCTGCCTCGAATCGCAGAGCGGTTTGCGGCGTGAGCTGCAGCACCATGCCGTCACGCAGCCAGACCCATTGCTCGTTGGGTGCGAATTGCCCGTCGATGGCCACGCCCCGACCTTCGGGCACGTAGAGCGCGAAGCGATCGTTCCGCCGGGCGATTGAGAGATGGTGCGATCCGAGGGCCGCATCCGCGAGGACGATCTGGTTCTCTGCAGCCGCACCGATGCTCGTCAGTTCGGCTGCGAGCGGATACGCCGTCTCCTTGCCGGTTCCGTTCGCCAGAACCAGCCGAGCCGCACCAGTCATCGTCGCCCCGTTCGACATTGGTATTCGCTACTGCATCATTCAGAAGAGGAGGTGGCCGCAAAAAGGCGCAAAGGTCGTAAAAAAAGACCGGAAGAAACGTAACTGATAGAACAAGATCGCAAGACGGAATGCTGGCTTGGCGACTTTCCTGAGATTCCATTTTGCGGCTTTTGCGCCTTTTTGCGGCCCATCCCGCCTTTCTTATTCAGAACAAATCGGTCGTTATGAAATTCAACACGAAGGGACCGAGGATCACAATCACCGTGGCGGCCATCACCAGGATCGCGGGCAGGAGCATCTGCACCGCCGCTTCCCCCGAGATCCGTTCCGCCCGCTGACTGCGCTTGAGCCGCAGCACGTCGGCTTGCGTCCGGAAGATGCGGGACAGCGGCGTTCCCAGGTCTTCCCCCTGCAGAATCGACCCGATGATGCTCGTCATCTCGTCGTCCTGCAACCGGTCACGCAGTGACTCCAGTGCCCCCGAGCGGCCTTTGCCCATGCTCATCTCGCCGAGGACCCGACCGAACTCCACGCCGACCGGATGCTCGCGGAACTCATCGCACGCCTGCTTGAGTGCCTGCAGAAACGTCGCCCCCGCTTCCATCAGCAGCGTGACGAGATCGAGCATGTACGGCAGCCGCCGCTTAATCAGGACCAGTCGATACGCGGCCTGCCCCGCGAGTCGTCGTCGCAGCAGATACCCGAACGCCAGCGTCGTCACCATCCCCAGAATGAAGCCCGCGGGACCGGTCATCCGCATGCTGGCCACAATGAACACGGGCATCGCCAGCAGCGACTGGAGTTCGATCTTCGCGAGGTATTCCTCCGCCGTCCAGACCCGCGGAAAGCCCCCCGCCAGGAGTTCCCGCGAGATGGCGGGAAGTTCCTTGGGAAACGCCCCCCGGTTGAACTTGGCCAGCGGCAGCAGAATCGGCTGAAAGACGCGGTAGAACAGGCTGATGCGGCGAAGTTCGTTCATCCGGCTGACGTCGTACCGCCACTGCTCGCCCTGCGTCAGATCATCGCTGGCGAGTGTGTTGCGGACCGTCAGCACCAGCACCACCCCCGCGGCGGCAAACAGCACGCACGCCAGGATCGGCGGCCCATACGGAGCCACAATCTGAGCCAGCAGCAATGACATCACCCCAAACATGCCCGCACCGACGCAAACGACAGGAAAAAATCGCCCCGAAGAGGAAACGCGAACGCACTCACAATTGTAACGCCGAAAGGCACCGAATCGACAGGGTGAGACGGTGAGGCTGGCGGTGGGTGAAAGACGCCAGCAAAGGCTGCGCGGCGGCATTGTCATCCGCGCGCTACTCGCGCGAACCAGTTGTTCGAGGGGATGACTTGTCGTCCTAGCCCGGTGCGCAAGCACCGGCTGACCAAGTGAATGCGCGGAAGGACTGCCGGAGCTTGCGCTCCGGGTTCAGGGAGCGTGATGTTCGCGTGGGGTGTTATTCCCATTCGATCGTGGTGGGAGGGGGTCTGTTCCAGGGGCTTCCGCTCGCGCGGAGCGCCCCCGCCACCCTTCGTGTCTCCGGTGGATCGAGACCGCGGAAGCCATTCACCCCACTCATGTCAGTCGAGGAAGGCAGGCGGGAGCCTGGACTCCATGATTGAAACGGCCTGTAACCGAGGTCATTCGCGATATCGCTCGTCTGTACGACGTGATATACCGTTGGACCTGGGTAATCTCCAGCGAAAGATTTCCGCCTTCAAATCACCGGGATGTCCCATGTGTTCCCCCAAGCTGTCGGCTCGATGGATCGTGGTGGCGTGGCTGATGCTGGTCATGCCGGTGCGGGCGCAGGTCCATTACCAAGATGCGCAGAGTCCCTGGGGACAACGGGCCGAGGACGGGCCGGACGCGGATGTCCCTGGCTGGTTCTATAACCTGGGTCTGACCGGGCTACGTGCTCAATTGGTCCCCGAAGAACCGAAAGCACTGCTCGTCAAGTATGTCTTCCCCAAGTCGCCGGCGGACGGGCACGTCCGGGTCGGCGATCTGATCGTCGGCGCAGCGGGACAGCCGTTTCGCGAACCGCACCGCAACGGGTACGGCGAGCGATACTTCGGTGCACACGGACCGATCGCTGAATTGGCGAATGCGCTGGAAGAGTGTCAGAGCGAGTCGCAAAACGGCAAGCTGTCGCTCTCGATCCGGCGTGGGAAGCAACCTCTCGCCGTAGAACTCGACATCGGCCAGAAGTACGGAGCGTACTCCAACCGGTATCCCGTGAACTGCCCGAAGTCGCAGAAGATTCTCGGAGAATTGCTCCCGTATCTGGCTGCACAGCAGGAAGAAGACGGTTCGTTCGGCGATCCCGTGCACAACACGTTCGCACCCTTGGCGCTCCTGGCCAGCGGGAAGAAGAAATACCGGGCGGCCGTCGAGTCGAACGCCCGCTATCACGCCCGCACGACCTATCGAAACGACAAACGCTATGCCGATCTGATGAACTGGACCTATACGAGCGCCGCAATCGTCCTCAGTGAGTATTACCTCGCAACGAAAGAGGAGTGGGTGTTACCGGAGTTGCAGGAGGTCCACGATCACCTGTCCCAGGCGCAATACCTGCGGATGTCGCAGATCAATCCCAAGTCAAAAATCTCCCACCCCGATTCCTTTCCCAAAGGTCCTAAAGATTCTTACGGCGGCTGGGGCCACAACCCCGGGTTCGAAGGCTATGGGCCGATCGCGATGCTGACCGGTCAGGGAGCGCTGGCGTATGCCCTGATGCACCGCTGCGGGATCAAAATCGATCGCACCCGCCACGACGCGGCCTACGAGTTCCTCAAAAAAGGGACCGGAGAGAACGGCTACGTCTGGTACGGCGATCAAGTCGGGGGCCCTCCGGACGGCTGGGCCGATATGGGCCGCACCGGGGCGGCCGGCCTCGCGTACTTCCTCAGCCCGTACCCGGAACCGCATTATCGGGAACGGGCGCGGCTGCATGCCCAGGTGATCGGCAAACATCCGCAAAGCTTCCCCGATACGCACGGTTCTCCGCCGATGGGGATGGCCTACACCGCGCTGGGCGCATTCACCCATCGCGTTCAATTTCGCAAATTGATGGACGCCAACCGCTGGTGGTTCACGATGGCCCAGTGCACCGACGGGACCTTCTACTACCAGCCGAACCGGGATAACGCCGGTTACGGAGGAGACAACCGCAAGACCGCCTCCTGCGTGACAGCGTTCATCTTCACAATGCCCCAACAGAGCCTGGCGATCACCGGGAAAGGGGCAGAAGACACGGCACCGTGAGAGGCCACGGCACTGCATTGTCAGCGGTTGGGGCGCGAGGCCCTGGTGTCTGCGGTTCCATGGACTGACGCGATCAAACGCTTGAAGGCACCGGGGGGCTCGCGCCCCGACCGCTAACGAAGACTGCTGGCGTGCGGCTTTACGCGAAGAGTGACTTCACCACGTGGCCTTCGACGTCGGTGAGGCGGAAGTCGCGGCCGGCGTAGCGGTAGGTGAGGCGTTCGTGGTCGAGGCCGAGGAGGTGCAGCATGGTGGCGTGCAGGTCGTGGATGTGGACTTTGTCGGCGGCGGCGTAGTAGCCATAGTCGTCGGTTGAGCCGTAGTGCAGTCCCCCTTTGGTGCCCCCACCGGCGAGCCACATCGTGAAGCCTTCCGGGTTGTGGTCGCGGCCGTTGGAACCTTCGACGGTCGGCGTGCGGCCGAACTCGCCCCCCCACCAGACGAGCGTGTCGTCGAGCAGGCCCCGTTCCTTGAGATCGGTGAGGAGACCGGCGATCGGGCGGTCGACTTCGCGAGCGTTCTTCGCGTGGCCGTTCTTCAAGTCGGAGTGCTGATCCCACTGGACCTTGCTGTCGCTGTGCGTCACCTGGATGAACCGCACGCCGCGCTCGGCAAAGCGGCGGGCCATGAGGCACATGCGGCCGAAGTTCGCAGTGACCGGATCATCTATGCCATAGAGTGCCTGCGTGGCCTGTGATTCCCCCGCGAGGTCTTCCGCTTCGGGCATCTCGGTCTGCATGCGGAAGGCGAGTTCGAACGCGGCGATGCGGGCGGCGAGCGATGCTTCCGGTCCGCTGTGCGCGAGATGGGCTTCGTTCATGGCCCGCAGTTGTTCGAGTTGTTTCCGCTGGACCGCGAGCGGCAGTTCCGGGTTGCTGATGTATCTCACGCGGGCCTGATCGGCCGGGACGCTGGCGTTGCCGAGGGGCGTGCCTTGATAGTTCGCCGGGAGAAAGGCGCTCCCCCAATTGTTGATGCCGCCGTGGGCGAGGGTCGGGCAGATGGTGACGAACGCGGGGAGATTGGCGTTGTCGGAGCCGAGACCGTAGCTCAGCCAGGCACCCATGCTCGGCCGGACGAAGTTGTCGCTGCCAGTGTGAATCTTCAGGACCGCACCGCCATGGGCGGGGTTCGTGCCGTGCATCGAATGAATGAAGCAGAGGTCATCGACTCGCTGAGCCAGATGCGGGAAGAGTTCGCTGACCCAGCTGCCGCTTTCGCCGTGTTGACGGAACTCCCACGGCGATTTGAGCAGATTACCCGTCGGGGCAAACTGCACGCGGGGCTTGGCGAACGGCAGCGGCTTGCCGTCGTCACGGGTGAGGAGCGGCTTGGGGTCGAACGTGTCGAGATGCGACGGCCCCCCCTTCATGAAGAGGAAGATGACCCGTTTTGCCCGAGCCGGGAAATGCGGGAGTGGCGCTGAACGTGTTTCGCTGGCAGTGACGGATGACTCGGCGAGCAGCGAGGCCGCAGCGAGTGAGCCGAAACCGACGGCAGCCTGTTGGAGTAGGGCCCGGCGTGAGTATTGGGGGGCGAACATGGAGGCACTTTCCGGGGAAAGTCGGGACCCAGCCATCGGAATGGCTGGGCTTCTGGGGGACCATTACTGGATGTAACTGAACTCGTTGGCGGCGAGCAGGAGTTGTGCGACGACCGCCCACGCCTCGGTCGCTGACACGGCGGGTTGCAGCTCCTGCAGGAAGCGGGTCAGGCGTGCCAACTCGTCCGCACTGGCGGGGCGACCGTAGACGCGGACAATGATCGCGGACAGTTTGGCGGCGTCATCTCCCGTTACGGTTTGCGCGACGGCGGCCAGATCGTGCGCGGCCTGCATCACGAACGGGCTGTTCATCATTAGCAGGGCCTGCGGGGCAACCGTCGTGGTGGGACGATCGCCGGTCGGCACGGCGGCATCGGGATAATCGAGCAACTGGAAAACATCGTAGAGATTGTTCCGCACCACCGGCAGATACACCGAACGGCGGCGGCTGTCGTAGTTCGTCAGGTCCTTCGAGGTGTGATCGAAGAAGTACGCCCGGTTCTTCACCGTGAGGAGCGAACCGCCGAGGGTGAGATCGAGCCGGTCGCTGACCGCGAGCATGGCATCGCGTATCGCTTCGGCTTCGAGCCGTCGGACCGGCATGCGGCCCCACAGCCGGTTGTCGGGATCTGCAGTAACGAGTGCAGCAGCCGGGTGGCTGCTCTGTTGATAGGTACTCGAAAGAACCAGTTCGCGATGCAGGGCTTTGAGTGACCAGCCGTGGTCCATCAGGCGTTGGGCGAGCCAGTCGAGCAGTTCGGGATGTGTCGGGACATCGCCGAGCAGACCGAAGTTATCCGTCGAAGCGACCAGACCCCGACCGAAATGCCACCGCCAGACCCGATTGACGATCACCCGGGCGGTGAGCGGCTGCTGCGGTGCGGTCATCCACTCCGCCAGCTCACGGCGGCCGCTCGCTTCGGCAGTGAACGTTGGCGGCGATGCCTTGGTCAACACGGCCGGGACATGCCGCGGAACCATGTCGCCCAGTTTGAGCGGGTTGCCCCGGATATGGATCGGCACATCGGCGACCGCGTCATCTTTCACAGCCATCGCGGACGGAACGTCCGGTGGCGTCTTCTCTAACTGGGCGACTTCTTTTCGCAGCGCGGCCAGCTTCTGCTGTGTCTCCGCGGGGAAGTCGGTCTCTTTGACATCAGCAGCGGGGGCATCGATCGCTTGCGACTTGCGGAGTGTGCTGGTCGCTTCAGCGAGGGTGGCCTCGATGACGGCGCGCTTTTCGGCGATCTTTTCGGCATGTTCGGCCAGCAGCGCCTGCGTGACAGGATTCGGCAGCGGGAGTTCCTGCCAGCGGGCGACTTTCTTGTAGTGCTCCATCGCCCGGGTGCTTTTGAAGATCCCCGCGAGTCCGTAATAGTCGGCCGTCGAAATCGGATCGAATTTGTGATCGTGGCAGCGGCAGCAGCCGAACGTCATCCCGAGGAACGCCCGACCGACCGTCTCCAGTTGCTCGTCGACGATGTCCATCTGCATGCGGGTTTCATCGACTTCTGCGAGGACCTTCGGCCCGATCGCGAGAAAGCCCGTGGCGATCAGGTGGCGTTCGCGGCTCGCATCATCGGTCGCAGCGAGCAGATCGCCCGCGAGTTGTTCCGTCAGGAATTGGTCAAAGGGAAGATCCGCGTTGAAGGCGTTCACGACATAATCACGGTAGCGCCAGGCATTCCCATGGGCGACGTTTTCATCGAGGCCGTTCGAATCGGCGTAGCGGGCGACATCGAGCCAGTGCCGACCCCAGCGCTCACCGTAAGCGGGAGAAGCGAGGAGGCGATCGACCAGCCGAACATCGGCATCAGGAGCGTCATCCGCCAGGAACATAGCGATCTCGGCGGGAGTCGGGGGCAACCCGGTCAGATCAAACGTCAGGCGGCGAATGAGTGTGCGACGATCCGCAGGTTCCGTCGGGCGTTGTCCCATGGCTTCGAGTTTCGCCAGGATGAAGCGATCCATCCCCGTGCGACTCCAGGTCGTGTCCTGCACTGGAGGCAAGGCTGGATGTTTGATCGGTTGGAACGCCCAGTGATTCGGATCACGTGCAGGTTTCCCAGTGGCTGATGCCGCCGGATAGGGCAGTCCCTGCATGATCCACTCGGCGAGGATGTTGACTTCGCGTTCGCTCAACGGCTTGTCGGGCGGCATCGCGGAAACATCGGCCTCGCGTTTGACCGCGCGCAACAACAGACTCTCGGCCGGTTGTCCAGCCACCGCGGCGGGACCCGATTCGCCCCCCTTCAGCACATCGGCACGCGAATCGAGTCGCAGGCCGGCCCACTGCTTGGCGGCTCCGTGGCACTTCTGGCAATGCTCGACGAGCAGCGGTCGGACAGAGGTCTCGAAGAACTTCAGGTCCGCAGCCGTCGGCGGGTTGTCCGCCGACAACACCACTCCCGCCCTGGCGACGAGGAGCATGACCCCGCAAGCGAATTGCACAACTCTCATGACAACGGCCTCTGCTGCGGTCCCGGCCGGGAAATCCAGGACCAACATCTGCAAGGTCTGGGCACGTGCATCCACGGCAAGCAGCCGGCCAATTCCGAGGTCGTGCGCTCCCGGTCATCGGCCTGTTCTCTCCCAGTTGAACAGACTGGCTCGCTCGTCGCAATCACGCTGGTAGTGAACAAAAGAAGAACAGCAAATCCAGTCATCCTGGGGAGTGCCGGACATCGCTGCAGATCGTTGAGTGACACCGCAGCAATCTAGTTCGGCCGATTGCCGCGCTGGGCACCGATGCGCGCCGGATTTTCTGTGACGGCCATGACTTTCCAGCGATGATTCATCACCCGTCGGCCACCGTCCTGTTCGAGCCGCAAGCCGAGTTCCAGCCCGCGATAACGCTCGGCGTCGGGGAGGTAATAAAACTTGCGATCGACCCCCTGAGCGAGCTTGGTGACCGTCAGTTTCTGACGACGGGCATCCGGTACCAGCAGCGTACAGCGGAAGTTCAAGACCTCCGGGGGGTTGGTCCGATTCGTGACGATCTGCTCAATCTCCAGCCGACCGTCGGGTAGTTTCCGGTCGATGACTTCAATCGAGACGTCACCGAGACCAACCTGGTACGGACGATAGACGCGGAACCGGTAGGGTCGATCGGCAACGATCCGGAACTCGAACGACATCGTCTGGGGCCCCATGCGGGCATTCGGGGGAAGCGTGAGATAAACCGGAAGGTTAAAACTTTCCCCCGCACCCATCGTCAGGACCCATTCACGCGGTTCGGCTTCCCACTCGCTCGCTGCTCCAGGGTGATGCGTGGGCAAGCCGATGGTGACGGTTCCGCTGATCCCCTGGGGAAACGTATTGCGGCCCAGAATCGCATCGCGATGGCCACCGTATTCGCTCTTCATCCGGCCCGATTCGAACTGGGCGGCGATGCGCCAGCGAGCGATCGCTTCCGAGGCACCGCGAATCAGCAACGGGGACGGGCCAACATCAAACGACTGCTCCCCGGTTTTGGGATCGTACGTCAGCGTCTGACGGCGGCCCCACAGGTCGATCGCCATCGGTTGTTCGCCAAAGTACAGCGATTCGGTCTGCGGCTGTTCGTTCCAGACCGCAATGACCGCTTCGCCGTCGCGGACAAAGACAGCGTTCTGACTCCCATTCGGAAAGCAAAACTCTCCCAGGTATTCCGCCCCCTGCAAAGCGAGCGTGGTGGTCCGCCAGGGCAGGAAGAGTTCGGCCGGCGCGCCGTTCTCGCGCAGGAGACCGACCTGGGGATGATAGACATCCCCGAAGTAAATCGCAGGAGCCCCGGCAGTCTTGGCTTGAATCAGCATCCGCGCGAGATGTTGTGCCTGCTCGTTGAGTGGCCCCACCCCCAGGTCTTCAGGACGAATCACCACCCAGTTGGATGTCCCGCGGGCGTCGACCGGAGGACGCACCGTCGCCAGTTGCCGCTGCGTGGCAATCAGGGTGACGAACCCGAGCGCCGGATCGGTTGCAGCCGGTTCTTCACTCGGCCAGGGAATGCCGACCCGGGCATTCAGACTGATCCGTTGAATCTCACGACGGGCCTGCGCGAGGGCCATCGGCAACTGCGCCAGACCGATGAAGCTCGGGTCATCATCTCCGCCCAGCTGCCAGTGATGCACGGCCGACGAAAACCGCGCCACCACCGGCTCCAGATCACTCTTCCAGAGCTCTGGAGGCATCGTGAAGATCTCGCTGACACCCTGCCAGTTATTGGCAAACTTGGCCCGTAACGAAGCGGGCGGCGTCCGCAGCAGACCCACCGGAGTGACACCGGCAACTGTCAGGCGATCGAGAAACTGACCGACATCGCCAGCGAGTTGCAGATCGTCCGATGAGGTGGCCTCCCATAACGGATACTTGAACCAGTTGATGCCCCCCTGGGCGGCGATCGATGGCAGTTCATCGCGCTGCTGCTTCGACAGGGGAAGTTTGATCGACCAGCCGAATTCGCCAGCTTTCCTGGAAGTCTTCACCAGGTCCACAACCGCCAGCGTCGTCATCTGGCGGACAATTTCCTTCTTGTCGCGCCGTAACTCCGCGAGGACTTTATAGAAGCCGGGGGGTTGGCGCGGCAGATCCCAGCGCACATGCTGCGGGTCGGGAGCCACTTCGATCGGCGTGTTCGGTGACAGGACCGGATCGGCGGTCAGCGTGCGATGCGTTTCCGTGATCACCTGGTCGGAAGCATCGCAGAGCGTCAGATCCATTGCATACTCGTAACCGGCATCAAGACCGCTGACCTGAGCCGAGATGCGTAAAGGCTGATCGTCGCTGAGAAAGTGGCTGAAAAAGTTGCTTTCCAGCTCCATGCGCGGAACCCGCCCGATGGTCATGTCATCAATCCAGACCGAGCCGCCCAGATCGTGTTGATCCCCCTCACCCGGCGCCAGATGAACACCGACCGTCAGGATGCGTACGGTTGGATCGGGGATCATCGGACCGAGCCGCACCACCTGCCAGCTCCCGCCGGTTCCCATCACCGGGACCGAGAGGTACCGCCGGACCCGTTCCCGTTTGTAGTTCAGCAACGAAACCGAAATCAGCGCGGCATCGTGACGAATCCCCTCGGTCCGGATCCACGCTTCCAGATAATAGGTGTGGAGACCGTCGATCCGCGTCAGCGGTGAATACAGAGCGAGCGCCCCGCCATTCGTGCGAATCCGCAAACTCGAACCATCGGAACGACCGACCGTTTCATCGATTGTCGCGGTCACATACCGCGGAAATTGCGGTCCTTTTCGCCGGATCCAGTCATCCGGCTCGCCGTCCAGGTCGAGGTCTTCTCCAGTGGTGAAGCGATACTCGACCACCGGGAGTTGCGCAGCGAGCGCCGGCTCGTGAGGGGCGGCTCCGAGACACGACTGACACAGAAGCCACCAGAGCGGTATCATAAAATCGCGATGTCCGCGGGAGCGGTCGGCGCACGACAGCGCCGCACACCGGCACTTGGTCGGTTCGAGTCTCATCGGATTTCACGCGGCGGTGCTGGAACTTCCACGCGCCGGGTCGGAGGAATCCGGGTCTAAGGATTACAGGGGATCTGCCGAGCATGCGCACACGGTTTCGTCTGGCGCTGGCCACGCGCTGTTGGCCGGGGCGATTGCCTGACAGTCTCTCGGCGGTCGCTGCCGCCGGGGCACAGGGCGTGCAGTTTGATGTCCGTCACGAGTTGCCCCCCGAACAACTGACAGACACGGGCCGTCGCGACTTCCTCCATCTGCTCGGCGAGACCGGCCTCCGCGTCGCATCGACCACATTTCCCCTCAAGCGCCCGCTGTGGGATGAGCAGGAACTCGAGCGCAAGCTCGCAGCGATCCGCGCCGCGATGACCTTCACGTTCAGCTTGAAGGCGCAGGTCATGACGCTGCGGATCGGGCAATTCCCGAATGACGAGCAACCGCGCGATCAACTGCTGCTCCGCGAGATCCTGCGTGATCTCGCCACCTTTGGAAATCACCAGGGAGTCACGCTCGCCCTGAGTACAGCCAGTGCCCCCTACCAAACGCTGTGGAAAGAACTGCAGACGATCACCACCGGCCCGCTGGGGATCGATTTTGATCCGGCCTGGTGTGTGATGCACGGGATGTCGACCATCGACGCGTTACGGTCGATACATGGCGGCGTAGCCCATGTGCAACTGCGCGATGGCGTACGGTTGCTTGAGGGGGGCGGTGAAGAAACCCGCTGGGGTGACGGTGCCGTCGACTGGTTGGAACTTCTTGCGTTACTCAGTGAGATGGACTACGACGGCTGGCTGACCGCCATCCGCACCGGTGGTGATTACCGCGATCACGACCTCACCCACGCCTTGAAAGAAGTGCCTCGCATCCTGCAGGGGGGGTGACCTCTTGGACGATCTGCGGTCGGGAAATGCAACGACCCCCGGTGAGACACCGGGGGTCGCGTGATTGATTTCGCAAGGGCTCGAAGGCCGCTGCGTCCAGTCCCTGAGTGTAAGGGGTCAGGATTTAGTAACGACGGCCACCGCCGCCACCACCGTAACCGCCGCCACCCCCACGGCCGCCGCCGCCGCCACGATCTTCACGCGGGCGCGCTTCGTTGACGGTCAGGGCACGACCATCGACATCCTTGCCGTTCATCGCACCGATCGCGTTTTGTGCTTCCTGGTCGCTTCCCATCTCGACGAAGCCGAAGCCTTTCGAGCGACCGGTGTCGCGATCCATGACGACTTGGGCGGAACGGACTTCGCCGAACGCCGAGAACAGCTCGCGCAGCCGGCTGTCGTTGATCCCGTACGTCAAATTGCCCACATAGAGTTTCGAACCCATCTCACGCGCACTTTCATTCGCGCAGAATCCCCGCACTCATTTCGAGCACGAATGATCCCACTTCCCTTGACACTACGCCGTCAACGGCGACGGACGTTGCACGACCTGCGTTGTCTTCAGAACCAGATCCTGGCAGCGACTGCAACTCACAGGGCGAAGCGAGGGAGCGCGGTGTGCGACAGACGAGGGGCTGAACCAGTTGGTCGCCTTCTACAATCCATGAATCTAGCAGTTGGCATTCATATTGCCTAGTGTTGAAATGTCCCATTCGAAAAGAATTCTTTGGAAAATCCCCCAGTCGGCTCGTCCTAGGTATTTCCCCCAGTTGATGGCGGAAGACTCGTTTCTCACGCTGTCGGGATCGACTCTCGGGATGCCCCTGACCAGGGTCGGCCAGGATTCGAACCAGACCGAGAATCTGTCTCTGATATCGAGTGTGTCGAGTCCGCCAGAAACCCTGCGATCCCAGAACTGATCGTGGGTTTCGTAGCGCTTCGGCTGCACTCGACACAAACCGCGTCCGCGATCACCGAACTGACTGACCGCTCCGCTCGCAACCTGACCCTCCCGCTGCGATCGCGGTAAGATAGCAGCGGTCCTCAACGTTCAACGGAGGATCCGCAATCCGACGTAGAAGGAAGCCGTATGTCAGCACCGTTGCGAGTCCTTGTCGTCCAGCGCGACAACGAGCCGCGCACGCAGCGGATCGTCTCCTACATCAGCGACCGCGTCCCGCATGAACCGATGCTTGATCTCGTCGCTTGCGTAACAACCGACCGGATCGATCCCGCAGTCCCCGTCGATCTCGCCATCGTCCTGGGAGGCGACGGAACCATCCTGCGGACTTGTCGCCAGTTCGGACAACGGCAGCGGCCGATCCTCGGAGTGAATCTTGGCCGACTTGGATTTCTGGCCGAGCTGTCACCCCTCGAATTCCAGAATCATCTGCCGCTAATCGTGCGACAGGGATACCGCGTGATCCCGCATCTCATGTTCGAGTGCCGCCTGTTGCGGGTTGACGGAACGGTGGAGTCTTCGCTGGGTCTCAACGAAGCCGCCGTCCACTCAGCGGGGTCGCTTGCGTTGATTCAGGTCGATCTGGCGATCGATGGCCAGCGGGTGACGACCTACCGCGGCGATGGATTGATTGTCAGCACGCCGATCGGTTCCACTGCTCACAACCTGGCGGCCGGAGGACCGATCCTCAAGCACGATCTGCAGGCGTTCGTGGTCACGCCGATCTGCCCGCACACACTGACGAATCGTCCGCTGGTCGATCGGGCGGAATGCGTCTTTACGTTAACCGTTCCAGATGCCCCGGACGGGGTCATGCTGGTGATCGACGGGCAGATCAAGCAACCGCTCGCTGCAGGAGATCGGGTAGAAATCCGCCGGGCTCCGGTTTCGTTCCAACTCGCTCGGCTTCCCGAATGCAGCTTCTACGGGACGCTGCATCGCAAACTCGGCTGGGGAAGCCAGCCGAACTACGAGAACCACTCCGGCTGACGGTTCGTCACGCGACTGACGAACCGCCGCCGGCTGGTCGCACCGGTTACGGCTGCGGTGAGTTGTTGATGATGACCGACCCGTTCGCGGCCCCGTTGAGCGGGAAGATGAACCACGGGAAGCCGATCCCGTTGGCGTTGTCGATGGTGATGATGTTGTTTAGCGTCCCGTTGAAGTTGATCGTGCCCACCGTCGAGATGAACTCGACACCACGTTCGTCGAGGAAGCCATCGTTATCCGAGAAGAGGAGATCGTTGTTGTTCATCCGGACGATCGATGGGCCGGCGATCGTCTGGAACACAAAGCCGCGGGATTGGTCCCCTGCCGAGGTAACGGTGTTGGTGTTCATCGTCACGTCCGCGTTGGCCCCCAGTGTGAAGAACGTCGCCGTATCGAAAATGCCACCCTGGTTGAAGGTGTTGTTGTTCACGGCGATCGTGGTGGGATTCTGCGCGGTGATCAACAGCCCGGTATTGTTGAAGGATGGTCCCGTAAAGGTATTGTTCGTCACGGTGATCCCAGCAGCATCGGTCGTGGAACCGGACGTGATATCGATCCCCCCGTTGCCCGAGCCGAGGAAGGCGATCTGATTCGTGTCGATGAGCAGGCCCATCGGTCCCGTCCAGTTCACGTTTAACGCACTCTGTGGCCCGGCCCCTGCGTTCAAGGTCAGGTTGCTGTTCTGCATGGTG
>JBGATC010000014.1:0-123124 GCA_044229335.1 Planctomycetaceae bacterium
CCCGGTCACTCGGTTCTTCACCACGGGGGCTTCCGCTACGCGGAGCGCCCCCGCCACCCGATGCGTTCAGTTCAGTCGACATAGAGGAACTCCGAGGTGTTGAGGAGTCCGCGGCACAGCGTCGGCCACCCTTGTGTCTGGGCGAACGTTGTGCACAGGGTGATTTCATTCGGACGGGGCCGTCGGCCATACAGGAGACGATAGGCCAGTTCGATGCGGTCTGCTGGCTGTGATCCCGCTTCGCGCTCCAGCCGGGCCGCGAGCGCCTCCGCCATGCGAAGCACAAAGGCGTGATTCATCAATGTGAGGGCCTGCAGCGGTGTTGTCGTGACCGTCCGTTTGGGTGTCGTGGTCGAGGGATCGGGGCAGTCGAACGTATCGAGGAACGGACTCCGTCCGCCGCGGGCCCATGATCGATACAGCGTGCGACGCTGACCGGCGGCTCCGAGTGGATCAAGCGGTTCGTAGAACTGCGTCCCCTTGAAGAAGTACGAATTGACGTCGCTGTAGCCTTTGCCGCCGACTTCATCGCTGAGCGTTCCCGTCGCCACGAGCATGGCATCGCGAATCGTCTCAGCATCGAGCCGTCGGGGTGACATTCGCCACAACCAGCGATTGTTTGCGTCCGTCTTCAAGGCGTCTGGGCGGGCGGTAGAAGCCTGCTGATATGCCGCGGAAGTGACGATCAGCCGGTGCATGTGTTTCAGCGAGAAATTGCTCCGCTGAAACTCTGCGGCGAGCCAGTCAAGGAGTTCGGGATGCGTGGGCTTACCACCGTTGAAGCCGAAATCGTTCGGTGTCTCGAGTAGCCCCGCTCCAAAATGGTAATGCCACAACCGGTTGACCATGACGCGGGCAAACAGCGGATTCTCGCGGCTGGTGAGCCACTCCGCAAAGCGCTGCCGCCGCATCCCATCGAGGGCATCCGTCTTCAAGCCCCAGTCGGCCGACAAGGACTTGATGGCCCCGAGTCCCCCCGCCGCGACGAGATCGCCCTGGTCGGCAACATTCCCGCGACGCAGCACGTAGGCCGGGGGCGGCTGCATCGTCGCCGCAACGGTATACATCTTGATCGGGCCGGTCTTCTTCATGTGGTCAAGTTCCGCCTGACCAGCAGCGAGTTCCCGTTGCCAATCACGCCGTTGACGTTGCTGATCAGCGGTGAGCTGCGCGACGAGTTCGGCTTCCGTGACGAACAGCGTCCCCGCGCGGGCCGACTGGGCGACTTCGTCTGGCGTGAGGGCCCGGTCATACAGTCGCGCGCCGGCGATCGTTCCTTTCAATCCCCGATTGCCCCCCGCCGGAGCATGCCGCAAGCCGAACAGCAGGTTTGCTTCTCCTGTCGGAAATGTGAGCGGTCCGGGGCGTTGATAGGGTTGACCGTACTGTTGACCGTTGCGATACGCGGTGATGGTTCCGTCGGCACTGTAGACGATGGCGATCGTCACGAATTCCGTGTGGGCTGCATCTTCGGCAGGACCATTGAATGACTGCGTTCGCTCGAAGAAATTACTGCCCGCCAGCCAGCGTCGGGCTTCCTGTTCGCCGAAGACGATCGAGTCGAAGCGGCTCCCTTCGCGCGTTTGCAGGGTGATCACGCCCCCACCGCGCTGCTCCAGATCGGCGAGCTTCACTCGCGCTTCCAGGGTTTTGGCGGTGAGGGGCTTCGCCAGCGGGACTGTCGCAACATACGCTCCGTCAGCGATCACAATCCCGGCGGCGGTCGTCGATGCGGTCCCCGTCCAGCTGCCATGCAGTCCGCCGATCTGGTCGCGTAACTCCCGCGTGAAATCCCACGCCGCGATCGGATTCGGCGCAGCGACGGTGTCTGCCGCCGATTTCACTTTGAGTGCGGCTGCTCGTGCAGAGGCATCGAGTCGCTGCAATTCCGATCGGAGTTGATCGACCCGGGCCGCGGTCTGTTGAATCCCGGCAGCGATCGCGGGGGCGATGACTTCTTTCTCACCATGATTCACGCCCGCGAACGCAGCGACCCACTGGTAATACTCGCGCGACGAGACGGGATCGAACTTATGATCGTGACAGCGGGCACAGTTGACCGTCAGCCCCAGAAACGTCTGACCGATGGTGCCGATGAGGTCTTCCATCTCATCCTGCCGCATCGACTGCCGCATCCGATCGACGACCGGGACCACGGTGTCATGCGGACCGGCAACGAGAAACCCGACCGCCTTATACGAAGCAGGATCGTCTGGCTGCATCACATCGGCCGCGAGTTGCCGCCGTACGAATACATCGTACGGGAGATCATCGTTGAGGGCCTCGACGACCCACTCGCGGTAGTGCCAGGCATCGGGCCGGGGAAGGTCGCGTTCAAACCCGTTGCTTTCGCCGAAGCGGACCACATCGAGCCAGTGACGTGCCCACCGTTCGCCATAATGGGGCGAAGCGAGCAGCCGATCGACGATGCGTTCAACAGCACCAGGTGCGGTCTCTGCCGAGAAGTTCTCGAGGTCCGCGGGTGACGGAGGCAGCCCGAGCAGGTCATACGAAAGCCGCCGCAACAGGACGCTGCGGGTTGCGGGGGGAGACGCGGTCAGTCTCGCGGCTTGCCGTTGTGCTTCCAGGAAGGCATCGATCGGATGGCCGCCGTTCCCCGGCGGACGAATCGACTGCAGCGGCTGCAACGACCACCAGTCGTAACCTGCCCGTTCGGTCGATGAGTACTTGAGTGGATCGATCGCCCCGTCATTCCACGGAGCACCAGCGGTCAGCCAGCGCTGGATGAGGTCGCGTTCACCGGCATTCAATGGATGCTTCGGCGGCATTTCCTCGGCGACGATTCGCTGCCAGAGGGGACTCTTCAACGGCTGTTCGAGGTTGAGAGCCGCTCCCGAGTCCCCCCCTTTGATCGCGAGTTGGCGACTGGTGAGGTCAAGGTTGCCTTTCGGACCATCGCTGCTGTGACAACTCAGGCAACGTTGAGCCAGCAGGGGGGCGATCTCCCGATCAAAATCGGGAGCCGCTGCGAACAACACGACGGAGCAAACGAGCGGAGTGAGGTCCATCAAATCCCTCGCACAGATCAACGCCTGTGATGCAGACTCTAACGTATGCCCAACGTCTGTCTGGAGCAATCCCCAGTGTCTGGATCCGATGCCTTCCCAGCCCGAAGCGCGAGCGCCGGGTTCTGGGATTTGTTCTTCCCAGGTGAATGATCGAACCCGGCGCTCGCGCTTCGGGCTGGGCGGAAAGCTGCGTGACGGAGTACACTCGACGCCGCAAGGAGTGAGGCGGCCATGCGGTCTCGGCAGCGATGGATGTGCGGCATTCTCTGGTCCGGAATGGTGTTGGCCACCGGACTGCGTCCGGTCTGCGCGCGCGCTGACGAACTGGCGACCTACTTCGAACGGCTGCGTGAGCGTGGTCTATTTCAAGTCGCCGAGCAGGCCGCCTTATCGCGACTGGACGATGCGAAGCTCGCCCCGGCCCGGCGGACCGACCTGCTCGTGGAACTCTCACGCACCCTGATGCAGCATGCGACGGTCGCCAGCCCGGCGAACCAGGCGGAACTCTGGGAGCAGGCAGTCCGGGTGGTACAGGAAGGGGCCAACGCTCAACCGGCCCCGGTGCACCGTGAACTGTTGCTGGCACAAGCGGCGATCGTTCTCGCTGAACGGGCGACGTATGCCCGTCGCGAAGCGGAAACGACCCCGTGGGATTCGACGACACTCAAAGATGCCCGGCAGGCTTGTGAGCGGGCGCTGACCGCCGTGAGATCGCTCATCGCACAAAGCTCCGGAGAGACCGGCCGCAGAACCGTCAATGAATTGACGCCCGTCGAACTCCGGGCCTACCAGCAGACTCTGCAATTGATTGAAGGGACCGTGTTCCGCGACCGGGCCCGGTTGGGGACCGCGGGAACTGCCGAGCGGGCGTCCGACATCGTCGACGCACTGCAGTCCTTACGCGCGGCACAAGTCGGTCTGGTGGAAGAACGCCGCTTGTGGGCCTTGAAACTGGTCCTCGCCGATCTGACACGCCTGCAGGGCGATGCTGTCCGCTGCGAGGAGATGCTGAAAGTCTTGTGGAAATCGGTCGAGACGTTATCACCCGAGCAGCGGTCAGCGCTGGCCGCGGCCCGTATCGAACTCTGGATCGAACGGGGTGAACCACTCGCTGCTGCGGAGTTTTTCCTGGAAGAATCTCGCGCGGTGCCTCAACTCGCAGGGGAGATCGGTCTTGCACAGGTTCGGACCCTGCTGCTCCTGCAGCAGACCGCCCGCGTCCGACAGGACTTGCCACTCGCGAAAGAACTGCGGACGGAAGCGGAGACTCTCACGGGCCGATTGGCGCGGGAAGTCGGTAACCCCTGGCATCGCTGGGCCAGCCGGTTACTCGAGGGGGACGTCCAGCAATCACAGTTTGGGCCCGAACTGCTCGCGTCCGTGCGTAAAGGCGATGCGGAACGTCAACGGGGTGACTTTGCCGCCGCCGCACAAAGTTATGCCGCAGCCGTTCAGTTGGCCCAATCCCAGGGATCGACCGGGATCGTCGCCGATCTCCGTTACACCCGTGGATCGATTCTGCTCGACGCCAAAGACTACGCCACCGCGGCCGAAGAATTCGCGAAGATCGGACAACTCGAGCCACCGGTCGAGCGCTCAGCTGCAGCGGATCTGCTGGCGACCTTCGCGCTCGGGAAACTCTACGAAGAACAACGGACAAAAACCCGTCGCGAAGCGTATGTCACCGCACTCGAACAGCATCTGCTGCGCTTCGAGTCTTCACCGACCGCAGCCGATGCGCATTGGATGCTGGCTCAATTGGAAGAGCAGCGCCTGCAGGCTTCGATCGCTCTCCCGCATTACGAAGCGATCCCGATCAACCACCCACGTTACTCGGCGGCTTTGTGCGGTGCGGTCCGCTGTCGCGAAGCCCTCTATCAGCGGTTGCTGACACTCGGGCGACCGGTCAACGACTCTCACCGGGAGACGGCGGAGTGGTTCGCAGCCACGGTCGCGAAGTTTCCGGCCGATCAACCCTGGTCGGCGGAACAGGGTGAAGTTGTCCTGGGTGCCATCCGCTGGCAGTTACGCGGGACACCCCCCAATTACCGCGGGGCGGAAGCGGCACTGCAACGATTTATGACAGCGGAGTGGGAGACGACCGCAGCCGTTCAAGCCGTGCGCGAGGCCGCTGTCCCGCTGCAATTGACGACGTGGGCCGGTGTCGGTCGCAGTCGTGAAGCGCTGGCCCTCATCGAGAAGCTGCCGCAGTCTCCTCCGGACCCACTCCTCGCGGTCGTGCTTGGGCTTGATCAACTGGCACAGGTTCCACAGGAAAATCTCTCGTTCGATTTCAGCTCGTTGTTTCTGGCGGCAGTCAAACGACTGCTGCCGGAACGTGAGAAATTACCGCCTGCGGCCCAGTCCCAGTTCGATTCCGCTCGACTGCGCTGTCTGCTGATCGCCGATCAGGACCAGGATGCTGCCAACCTTGCGGTGCAGATCGAGCAGACGCTGGGCGATGAGCCGACCCGGTGGGAACGATTCGGCCAGCAACTCGAAGAGCGACCACGCCGTGCCCTGGCTCCCGTCGCGCAACGTGTGTGGCGGAAGATTGAAAGTCATCGGAAAGCCGGCACACCCGAATGGCTGGCGGCACGAACCGCGGTCATCCGCCAGACGGTGCTGATCCCCGATCCCCTCGAAGCCGCGAAACTCTTGAAACTGACTCGCGTGCTCTATGGTCGCATCGCCGATGCCGCAACGCGCGCAGAATGGGATCGTCTGGAACGGTCGTTCTCAGCAAAGTAGCCATCACGCTCCGCGTAATGAGCGGATCGGCCACCAGCGCGGATGCACCCTAAGTCCGGCTCCCACAAATGCAGTCGCTGTCTGTGATCCTGATGTCATACCGATCCCATGAATTGGGAGCGCGTTCCTTAAATCCGCTCATCACGCGGAGCGTGATGGCTACCAATGAGCTGCGTCAACCGATCGGAACCTTGCCTCGCGCAGACAATTCCTGGGAACCGTATCAGAGCAGGTGGGTTCCGTACGTTGTCTGCATCCGCTCAGATGGCGACTTTCAGCGACAGCAGCGCGATCGATGCTGGAGCTTGCTCGATGTCGTCCCGCTTCAAAACGAACCGGGGGAGGCTCACGCACCGTGAACCTCCCCGAGTCGCTGGGAAATCGTTGACTGAGTCTCCGAGCGATTACGGCTGTGGTGCCGGAGTCGCGGGCACGGCAGCTTCCGGAAGCGGACGCGGTGCGGGCGGCATCGCGGCCGGAGCAGGGTCTGTCGCCGGGGCGGGAGTCGACGTGCTCACCGTCCCGTCGGTCGTGGTTGGGCAGTAGGCGTTGCCATACCCATATCCATAACCGTAGCCGTAACCATATCCGCTCCAGGACGAGGCATTCACGGTCGGTGCATAATGATGCCACTGGGCCGGGACCGGTCGCTGGGGCAGGGGATTCGGTTGCGGCTGCCAGAAGGGGACATGCTGGTAGTAGAAGCCCAACTGAGTCGTATCAGTCGGCATGTACGCCATCGGATAAGCAGGAGCATTTCCTCCCTGACCCGTCCCGCCATCCATTCCGGCATATTGGCTGGGATAGAAGTTGGTGTATTGCACACCGCGGCGATGAATCGGCCACTTGCCGGGAATCGACCAGCCATGGTCGGGAGAGTGCGTGCAGTAATGTTCCTTGAAGAAACCGCACTTCCCATCCGGGCAACCCCAGCCATGCTTCCCACCATAGCAGTCCGGGCAATTTCCGGTGCTGCCGTAGCCGGACGGCATCGAGTGGTATTCACCCTTGGTGGAATGTCCGACCTGCTGGGCACCGCCCCGGTCGGAAATCCGCACAATGCCCGCCGAGGGCGCGTCCTGCGCCAGCACCGCAGACACGGGAGCGAGTGCGGCTGCACAAGCCCACACGCATAACCTTTGCCACGAGGTTCCAGCCATAGCCAGGTTCTTTCTCTGAGCGAACCGGGCGGAGCCCGGAATCAAAATGAGCAGGGTTACACACCGTTCGTGATGTCACAAAGATGATTTACTGCGGAGCCAGCCGCGAGATCGGAGTCAGACGGCTGGAGGGCGTTCCCCAGCTGTAGTTGTACTGATGACCGACCACCGGCGCGAGCGGCACTGCCACTGGTGTCCCGTAGCCTTCAGCTCCCCAGAGTTGTCCATCGCGCTGATCGAAGTAGCTCGGGTCTTGCGGATACACGCGAGCGTAGGAACCGATCAGCGGGGCTCCGGTTCCACCGTTTCCAGTCGGAACAAAGTACCCGAACTTGCAGAGGAAGTAGTTCCGCATGTCATGGCCGGTGTAATAGCCACCGAATCCGGGATGACAGCCATACTTATTCGTCCACAGGGCGGCCATCCCCGCGCTGTGAGACTGTGTCCGCTGCCGGAATGATGAGTAGCCCATGTCATCACCACGCCAGCCTTTCCCCCGGCAGCTTTCACACTCACATTGACCAGTCTGACACCCGTAGGAGCTCATCCCCATCTCCGACTGACCACCCGCGGGAACAATCGTTTCCGATTGTGCACGAATAGTCGTGGTCGACGGCTTCGAGATCCGGACCACACCGGCAGCCTGTTCCTCTGCGGAAAACGCCGGCACTGCCGACATCAGCAGCAGTCCACATGCCCACCCATGCGTCAGCCATCCCGACTTCTGGCGAATCATGATCAACATCCTTCTCGCCCCGTTCCGGGGTCACTTCGTCCTGACTGCAACGCTGTCCCGTCGCAGGGTGTGATTCGTTCTCAGCGATACCAGGCCCGCTTGGCCGGCGGGAGATCCGGGAAATACTCTCTTTCCCGGCCGTAATTCAGGAATCCGTAATCGCCCACCTTGGAGCGCCACTTGTCTTCGACTGCGAAGCTCATCGCCTGTGTCTTCTGATGAAGCCGCGACGAGCAGTCATCGCCGCTCCAATCCACTTCGCGCCAGGTCGGACGGTAACCCCAATACCCATTCGTCGGCGGTTCGTACCGCGGGAAGAGCCAGGGCCCTCCTGCCTGTGCCATCGTCGGCAGGACCAGCAAACTGGCAAGCATCAGCCCCCAGGTTCGCCAGCATGTTCCCTGCATCAACGACTGTCGCTCATCCAACATCTCAGGTCGCCCCCCGGCCGCCAGGATGATTCACTGAATCTCTCAGAATGAGACGCTTACTTCGTCTTCGGCGGGTGGAAGGGTTTCATCATCGGATAGCTCGAGCGGTACTTGACTTCGACTTCCGTCCCCTGCAGTTCCCATTGCTCATGGGTCCGCATGCCGAACGGGGTCCACAGGAAGTGACCTTTGACCCGGTGGTAGTACGGCGGATAGACCGCACGGTACGTGTGCGGGTAGAGCATTTCGTGCGGAGCGAGCGCCGGCGTCGGAATGACCGTGCCGCCGGTCCAGTAAGGGATGTTCGTCCGCGGCGACGGATAGAGCGGGGCACCGAGCTGGACGTAGCCCATCTGCTGTTGTGGTGCCACGGCCCCGGATTGCTGGGGCAGGATGGGCTGCGGAGCCGCAGTCACTTGCGACATCGACACCGGCCGGGCCGGGACCATCAGGCGATTCGGTTCAACACCCGATTGCGCCCAGGCGGTAGGCATCATCAATGTGGCCAGCAACACCGTCCACGGTGCCGGATGATTGATCCAACGAACCATTGCTCCCCCTCCCTGGGACGATCTCGACGAATGTCACTGTCAGGGACCAACCCGGTCCTCTGCGCGGCAATTCGTCGAATAGAGAATCGGCCAGTTGAGGACTGCGCAATCACTCGATTTGCGCCTTCCCTGACGCCAGAATCGATATTCGCAACCTTCTGGAATTTAACGGCTTGCGCGACGTTGCATTTGTTGCGGAATCGTTGTATCCCATATCTTCGGGAAGTTCGGCGTAAACGCTAAATCCGCCCCGCGCGGCAAAGTCTCGCCAGCTTCCCGACCCCGTCCGGTCACGGCCTGCGACTCAGTGATTTTCACTGGCTCACCGGGCTGTGCTTTCTCGTCTGTTGGTCCCCGCAGGAACAAGTCCCTTGGCGAAGCGTTCGACGGATGCCGGAAAGGATTCCGCACCCGATGACTATGACCGTATCCAGTACGTCCCCATCAGTCAGGAAACACGACGGCGGTACCTCAACTACGCCATGTCAGTCATCACGTCGCGGGCATTGCCCGACGTCCGTGACGGATTGAAACCCGTCCAGCGCCGCATCCTCTACGTGATGTACGACGGCCTGGGACTCACCGCCGACAGCAAGCACCGGAAGTGCGCCAAGATCCAGGGGGATACGCTCGGGAACTTTCACCCCCACGGCGATGCCTCCGTCTACGAAGCGCTGGTCCGACTCGCCCAGGACTTCAAACTCCGCTACCCACTCATCGACGGTCAGGGAAACTTCGGCTCGCTGATGGGACTCCCTCCCGCGGCTGAGCGCTATACCGAAGCCCGGCTGATGGCCATCACCGAACAGCTCTTGAACGAGCTGCGGTTCAAGACCGTCGCGATGCGTCCCAACTACGATGGAACGCGCGAAGAACCGGTCGTGCTCCCCGCACGATTTCCGCAATTGCTGGTGAACGGAGCCTCCGGAATCGCGGTCGGGATGGCGACGAATATCCCTCCGCACAACCTGAGCGAAGTGATTGCTGCATGCAACCACCTCATCGGGGACTGGGAAGCGGAGACGAAGGACCTCCTGAAATACATCAAAGGCCCCGACTTCCCCCTGGGCGGCCGGATGGTCACTGATCGCAAGGAACTCCGCACGATCTACGAAGAGGGCCGCGGCTCAATCAAGGTCCGCGGCGAGGCGGGTCCCGACAAAGATAAGAAGACGCCCGGATACGAACATCGGCTGGTGATCCACTCAGCGCCCTACGGCGTCGATACCGGTCCGCTCGTCGCCGAGATCGGCGCGGTCGTTGCCGGACGCAAGCTGCCCCAACTGCTTGATGTCCACGATGAAACCGACGACAAGCACGGCTTGCGGATCGTCCTCGAACTCAAGCCCGGCGCTGACCCGGAAGCGGTCCTCGCTTACCTCTATAAGCACACATCGCTCGAACAGAACTTCGCCTACAACAGCACCTGCCTGGTGCCGGACGAGACGGATTCACTGGTTCCCGCGCGGTGCAGTCTCGCCGACATGCTGCGGCACTTCCTCGTCTTCCGGAAAGCGACTGTCCGCAAGCGGATCGAGTACCAGCTCCAGCAGCTCGATCATCGCATCCACATCCTCGAAGGCTTTGCGATCCTCTTCAATGACCTCGACAGGGCGCTGAAGATCATCCGCAACAGCCAGGGAAAGCGAGACGCCGCTGACAAGCTGATGAAGGCTTTCCCGCTCGATGAACCGCAGACGATGGCGATTCTCGAAATCCAGCTCTATCGGATCTCGCAACTCGAGATCAATTCGATCATCGGCGAACTGGAAGAGAAACGTGCGGAAGCCGAGAAGCTTCGCAAGCTGCTGGCCTCCGAGAAGAAACTCTGGGGCCTCGTGCAGACGGAACTGCAGGGGATCGCCGACCAGTTTGGCGACAAGCGCCGCACAGCGATCGGCTCCAGCGACGACATCGTTGAGTACGACGCGAGTGCGTATATCGTCCGCGAGAACACGAACGTCGTCCTCACGCGTGATGGGTGGATCAAACGCGTCGGTCGCTTGCAGAGTGTCGAAACGACTCGGGTGCGCGAAGGGGATGCGGTCCTCGATGTGCTCCCCGGCAGCACGCTCGATACCGCGGTCTTCTTCGCAAACGACGGCGTTGCCTACACGCTGCCGTTGACTGACATCCCGCCGAGTTCCGGGTATGGCGAGCCACTGTCCAAGCATGTGAAACTGGCAGACGGTGTGTCGATCATCGCCGCGGTTTCGACCGATGCCCGCTTCACGCCGGCCGATGGTGAAGCGACGGATGATGCCCCCGCCCCACCGTATCTGATCGTCGCGACCGCACAGGGGAACGTGCTCCGCATCCCGCTCGGGCCGTTTCGAACGACTTCGACGAAGGCTGGACGCAAGTATTGCCGCCTCGCCGAAGGAGATCGCGTCGTTGCCGTGCAACTCCAGGGCGAAGCGACCTCGGTCTTCCTCGCCAGTCAGCGCGGCCGTGTGATCCACTTCTCGCTCGATGAAGTCACCGTCCTCTCGGGGGCCGGGCGCGGCGTTCGTGGGATCAAACTCGAAACGAGCGATCAGGTCCTGGGACTGCAACTCGTCGTCCGCCCGAGCGACTGCCTGCGGATCAAGACCGACGGCGACAAGATCCTGACCTGCGGCCAGATGAAGTACGCTCCCGTATCCCGCGGAGGCAAGGGAGACCGTGCGGTCACACGCAGCACCGTCACCGAGATCGTCCGCGACCCGATCGCCCTCGTCGACTGGAGCACTCTCGAAGGCGGCGAATAACTCTCTCCCCAGCCCCAAGCGCAAGCGCGGGGTGTCATTCATGCAACCGCGTATTCTTTCATGGAGCTTTCCTCGAATTCAGCCCCGGAGGGGCGGCAGACCTTAGCCCCACGCGTGAGCGTGGGGACACGAATTGAGAATTCAACGCAGCCCCGGAGGGGCGACAGAAATGGCCCACACGTATGCCCGCCTCCTCTTCACATTGTCTTCAGCACGAAGGAACGCCATGCCTGGATCGACGACGCTCTCGCCCCGGAACTGCACGCCTACCTGGGGGGAGTCGTGCGGCATATGGACGGCCTCCCACTGGCGATCAACGGCTTCACCGACCATGTCCATCTGCTGGTGAGTCTCCCGCCACGAATGGCGATTTCCGATCTGGTTCGCACCTTGAAGGCCAACTCCTCAAAATGGTTTCACGAAACGTTTCCATCACGACTCTTCCAGTGGCAGGAGGGTTACTCCGTGTTCACGGTGAGCGAGTCGAATCGCGAGCGTGTGGTGCGGTACATCGAAGGCCAACCCGATCATCACGCCCGCGTCTCGTTCCAGGACGAATTGATCGAACTGCTGAAGAAGCACCATGTCGAATGGGACCCACGCTGGATCTGGGACTGAAGGATTTCTGTCGCCCCTCCGGGGCTATGGAGTTTGTATGTAGCCCCCTTCCCCACGCTCACGCGTGGGGCTAAGCTCTGCCGCCCCTCCGGGGCTATCAAGCAACGAGCGTCGACTTGCTCTGTTCCGACCATCGTCCAACAACCCACAATCAACGACCAATATGACTTCCTACACCGCAGACGACATTGAAGTGATTGAGGGCCTCGAAGCGGTTCGGCGACGGCCGTCGATGTACATCGGCGGGGTCGACATCCGCGGGCTGCATCACCTGATGTGGGAAATCGTCGACAACTGCGTCGACGAGCACATCGCCGGGCACGCCTCCGAGATCCGCGTGACGCTGCACAAGGATGGCAGCTCAGCCACCGTCGCCGATAACGGCCGCGGCATCCCCGTCGACCAGCACACGAAGACCAAAAAGTCGGCTCTCGAAACGATCCTCACGACGCTGCACTCGGGGGGGAAGTTTTCGAATAAGGCGTACTCGCGCAGCGGCGGTCTGCATGGTGTCGGTTCGTCGGTCGTCAACGCGCTCTCCGTCGAAATGGAAGCGACGATCCATCGCGATGGCTTCGAGTGGTCGCAGCGCTTCAAACGCGGCAAACCGACCACACCCTGTAAGCAGGTCAAGCCGTTCCGCGGTCACGGCACCGCGATCTACTTCCGACCCGACGAAGAGATTTTCGCCAAGACACACTTCCACCCTGACACGATCAAGCAGCATCTCGAGGACATCTCTTACATCCACGGCGGCCTGAAAATCGTCTTCGTTGATGAGGGGAAGAAAGAGACCGTCGAGTTCCATCATCCGGAAGGGATCGGTGCGTACCTCGACAAGTTGATCCGTGAAGGCCAGCGGAAACCGATTCACGAGCAGACGTTTGCGATCAGCCGCGATGAGAAGAACGTGAAGATCGAGGCGGTCCTCCGCTGGACCGAAGGGACCGACGAGCAACTGCGGAGCTACGTGAACGGCATCCGGACTCACGCCGGTGGCACGCACGAGTCGGGTTTCCGCAGCGCGCTGGGGAAAGCGGTCCGCAATTATCTCGATGTCCATGACATCAAAATCAAAGGGGTGACGATCGAGAACAGCGACATCCGCGAAGGGGTCGTCGGGATTCTCTCGGTTTTCCTCGGCGACCCGATGTTCCAGGGTCAGACGAAAGAGAAACTCAACAATCCGGAGATGACTGCCGCGGTGGAAGGACTGATCCGCCCGGCCGTCGAATCGTGGTTGAACAGCAATGCCACGATCGCCGATGCCATCGTCGGCCGCATCGTCCTCGCGGCCCGTGCGCGTCAGGCGAGTCGCGAAGCGGCGACCGAGGTCCGCCGCAAAACTCCCACCTCGCGCCGACTCAGTCTTCCCGGAAAACTGCTCGACTGCCGAGCGACCGATCCCAAAGAGTCCGAGTTGTTCATCGTCGAAGGCCAGTCCGCCGGCGGAACCGCAGGGATGGGCCGCGACAGCCGGACGCAGGCGATCCTCCCGTTGCGCGGGAAGATCCTCAACACCGAGGCGCTCACGACGAACAAGATCCTCGAAAGCCAGGAGATCAAAGATCTCGTCGAGACGCTCGGCACGGGGATCGGGCCGAACTTCGACATCAGCCGGTTACGGTACGACCGCGTCGTGCTGATGATGGACGCCGACAGCGATGGCTATCACATCAGCACGCTACTGCTCGTCTTCTTCTTCCGTCACATGCGCGAGCTGATCACCAGTGGAAAGGTCTTCCTCGCGCAGCCGCCGCTGTACCGGATCGTCGTCGGAACACAGACCCAGTACGCGCGCGACGATGTCCACAAGGAAGAAGTCCTCGCGTCACTGCCAGCCAATCGCAAGCCGGAGATCTATCGCTTCAAAGGTCTCGGCGAGATGACCGCCGCCCAGTTGAAAGAGACGACGCTCGATCCGAAACGACGGACGCTGTTACGGGTCGACATCGAAAGCCTGGTGGAAGCCGACCAGACCTTCTCGCAACTCCTGGGCAAAGACGCCAGCGAGCGCTACCGGATCATCATGAGCGAGGCAAACCTCGTGGATGATCTCGATGTGTGAGGATGCAAGGCTGATGGCCAATGGCTGATGGTTCTGGGACGGAACGTTCTTCCTCCGTCCCTCGGCCAGAGGCCCTTAGCCCTAAGCCAAATCCTTGTACGCGTCCCACGCGAGGTAGCCGACGACGGCGCTAGCGACGAGGAAGAGGATGTCGAAGAGCATCTGCCGGGCAAAGGGGATGCCTGTCGCCATGTCGAGCAGGCACAGGGCTGCCACGATGCCTGCCGCGCCAAACGAGGCGTAGACCAGATTCTTGCTTTGGTTCGCCGCCATCACATCTCATCCTGCAGTGCGAAGATCGAAGTCTCTGAAGTATACGTCACGCCGGGGAGCGCGTGCCACTGCGGATTTTTGTCGGTTCAACGGGATGGAGGGAGCGAGGACAGTTCCACGAGGTGCCCGTCCGGATCGTGCACGAAGGTCTGCACCGCGCCGTCGGGTCGGAGTTTCGGCGGCGAAACGAAGGGGACGCCGTTCGCTTCCAGGTGAGCGGCCGCCGCCTGGGCATCCGGCACAAGGAATGCGAAGTGGTGTCCGCGGGTGTTGTTCTCGCCGGCCGAGCCAGCCTTCCCGCTCCCTTCGTACTCCAGAATCGTATGGATCAGTGTCGGTCCCGCCTGGAACCACTGACCGGCGAAACTGAACCCCGGCCGAGCGACTTCCTCCATCCCCAGCAGGTCGACATAAAACCGCTTGGTCGCCGCGAGGTCACGGACCACGATCGTCACATGGTCGAGCGATTGCACACGAGCAGCGGGCGGTATCATCGGGGGAGGACCTTCCATTCGGGGTCAACGGATCATTGTCCATCATTGTGCCGCGCGTACCGTGCGCCGTCGAGTAACGAACGCCAGCCCGAAGCGCGAGCGCCGGGTTCCTTCATCTCTAGAGTCCTCACGATCATGTTAAGAACCGGGCGCTCGCGCTTCCGGCTGGGTGGACGTTATGGAATTGAGTTCGCTGCGAACGGTGTGACCGACCATTCCGCTCCATCGCGGTACACGCGGCGGTACAACGTGTCGCGTTCGACCGGTTCGCAACCCGCTTCCCGGATGAGCCGGTGGATGTGCGCGACGGTCAGTCCTTCCGGGGTCTTCGCGCCAGCGTCGTGATAGATCAGTTCATGGACCACGGTCCCGTCGAGATCGTCCGCGCCGAATCGTAACGCCACCTGGGCGACCTGCTCACCCAGCATGATCCAGTACGCCTTGATGTGGTCGAAGTTATCGAGCATCAACCGGCCGAGCGCGATCATCCGCAGGTCGAACGAGCCGGTTGGCTTCTGCAGGTGATCGAGCTTGGTGTTCTCGGGATGGAATGCGAGCGGGATAAAGGTCTGGAACCCGCCGGTCTCGTCCTGCAGCTTCCGTAACTGCATCAGGTGATCGATGCGGTGCCGGGCCTGCTCGACATGTCCGTAGAGCATCGTCGCATTCGAACGCAGTCCGAGCTGATGAGCCGTGCGGTGGATTTCGATCCAGCTGCTCGCGTCGGCCTTGTGCTCGCAGATCTGGTCGCGGACTTCGGGGTGGAAAATCTCCGCCCCACCACCGGGCATGCTTCCCAGTCCGGCATCGATCAACTGCTGCAACACCCAGTCGTAGGGCTGCTTGGTGAGGTAGCTGAACCAGTGGATTTCGACCGGAGTCCATGCCTTGATGTGGATCTCGGGGCAGGTCTCGTGGAGCACCCGCACGACGTTCAGGTACCAGTCGAACGGCTTCTGGTGGTGCAACCCGCCGACAACGTGGATCTCAGTCGCTCCTTGTGCGCGCCCTTCGAGGATCCGTTCACGGAGCATGTCGTCAGTAAACGTGTAAGCTTTCTCGTCCCGCAAGTCGGCTCGAAAGGCACAGAACCGGCAGCGGTAGACGCAGACGTTCGTCGGGTTGAGGTGGATGTTGGTGTTGTAGAAGGCGACGCGGCCATGCTTCCGTTCGCGGACCTGGTCGGCCAGCCGGCCTAGAGTCAGCAGGTCGACGTGTTCGTCGAGGTACAACCCGTCTTCCGCAGAGAGCCGTTCACCCGCAGTCACCTTCGCGGTGATCGTGTCCAGAGTTGGTGTTTTTGCTGTGCTCGTCGCCGCCGTCATGATTCGCCGTTCGAATGGAAGAAATCTTGGTCTCCTGGATTGTAGAGACCTGCAGTTCAGCTGACCATGAATCGCGAAGACGCAAGCGGCGTCAGTGGGGCGATTGCCACCACAGGTCAATCAGCCCGACGACGAACAGCCCCAGGCTGATCACCGCGTTGACGTGGAAGAACGCCTGATTGACCTTCTCCAGGTTGTCCGGCCGGACCAGGCTGTGCTCGTAGATCAAGAGCAGGGCCACCAGCCCGATCCCACCGAGGAAGATCGGTCCTAGGCTGGCTGCCTGCCAGAACCCGGCCAGACAGCCGAGGGTGATCAGATGACTGACGGCTGCAGCGCGCAACGCCCCTGCGATCCCCCAACGGGCCGGGAGACTGAAGAGCCCCTGCGTCCGGTCGAACTCGGCGTCCTGGCAGGCGTAAAGCATGTCGAACCCGCCGACCCAGAAGAAGACGACCGCGGCCAGCCACAGGCCCGGCGGCTCGACCGTTCCGCGGATGGCGATCCACGCGGCGATGGGGGCGAGCATCAACGCAGCTGACAGCCAGTAATGGCACCACTGGGTGAACCGTTTGGCGTACGAGTAGCCGAGCAGGAATGCCAGCACGGGGACGGAGAGGATCACCGGCCAGCGATTGGGGAGAAACAGAAGCGTGGCAGCGACGAACCCCGCGCTGCAGGCCGCGGTCAGGGTGACGGCTGCGGTGAGCGAGAGCAGGCCCGCCGGGAGATGTCGGCGGGCGGTCCGCGGGTTGGCGGCGTCGAATCGCCGGTCGACGATGCGGTTGAAAGCCATTGCCGCCGACCGCGCACAGACCATGCAGACCAGGATCCCGGCGAGTTGCTTGAGGTCGAATGGCGAACCGGGACGGCTCCAGGCGAGCGCGGCCGCGAGCAGCGCGAACGGGAGCGCGAACACAGTGTGGCTGAACCGGATCATTTCGAGGAAATGCCGGAGCGTCGTCAGTGGGGCAGCGACGGCTGTCGCCGGGGGTGTCGTGTCGGCCATGCTGACAGAGTAACCGACAGACCGGCGCGATGTTAACCGCACGGTCCGTCTTCGATGCCGGGTGTCGTCCTCGTCGCCCGTCATCTGGCTTCGGCTGTCGCCAACGTGTTCCTCGCGGAGACATGATCCGCACGTTGTTCCGTTGCGAGATCGACTTTCGAGGTCGTTCGAAAGGCAGATGCCCGGCATGCGGACATGCCGGGCATCGAAGATTCGGAATGTCGTCCGATCATTCTGGCTTGATCAGTGCCCCTTCGCGTTGGACGTGGGCCAACCACCGCTGCACTCCCGCTTCGCGTTGCGACACGGTCCCCAGCGGGCGATAGTCGTACCGGCGACCGGTGAGTTGCACAAGTTGTCCGAACGCCAGCTCGCGGACTTCGACGTGGTTACTGCGCAGCCATTCGATCAGCTCGAGCGAGTTCAGCCGGTCCTGGGCGTCCGCCTTGGTGTACCCCCACAGGAGGCGATCGATCGCCTGCACTTCGTCGGACGGATAGTGGGCCTCCAGCTCTCGCCGCAGGATCATGCGGTTGGCGGCATCCGTGCCCAACCATTGTCGCAACCCGTCCGCAGCGGCTGCCCGTGCTTCTTCGTGTTCGGATTGTGCGAGGGCCTGGGCCAGGGCAGCGTAACTGTCGGTGATGGCCAGGCAGCGGACACCCAACTCGGCAATCTTCGGTCGCGGGTCTTTGATCAGGGCCGGGATCGAGAGATCGACCGCTTGCTGGGCATCGAACTCTTTTTCGAAGAGTTGCGAGTACCGTCGCAAGGTCGAGAGCGTTGGCCGTCGCGCGGCATCGAGCCAGGCCGGCCAGAGATTCGCGTCGGTCGGGAGGGTGTCCATCGGCTCCGAGGTCAACCGGAATCGTCGGCCTCCAGCAAGGGGACCGCTGTCATCGACCTGTGCAGTCCCGGCGATCACGTACAGAGTCCCGCGCAGGGGGTTCGGCTCCATCGCCCCGGATGGCTCCTGGACGTGGGCCTCGATTGCGACGGTTGTCTCGACGGTCTCAAACTTCACGGCGAATGTTTGTTCGCCCAGTTTGACTTGCACCAGCACGGGGAGTGGTGAGTCACCCGCAGGATGCAGAATCACCCGGCCACGACGCATCCACAGGCGATAGCGGGCGGCCTCCGCAGGGGGCAACATCTCCATCGCTGTATCCCCCAGCAGCGTGACCCGGAATGCTCCCTTGTCGATGTCAAAATCGGCCTCGAACGGTTCGGGGCAGGCATAGAGCTCCCCCGCACGCAGTTCACCCCGCCGGGGATGGACATACCAGTGCTGGTCAGTTGTTAGATACCGCAGCAACACCCCTTCGTGATCGACAAGCTGCATGGGGACCTGTTCCACAACCAGGGGAGGCTCTGTTGGCATCGGCGGGAGTGGCGTGGTGTTGGCGGGAGTGCTGACCGTCGGTTTCGGCAGGACCGTGAGCGCACTCGCGACGGTCGGCTCTGGAACATCCGGCGGTGGGGTCGGATCGATCCCCTTGGGAGGCATGGTCGGGTTCTGTCCCGCCGGAGGTGTCACGGTGACCGTCGGAACTTTGGACGGTTCCGGTGCGGGCGCTGGACCACCCGGTGGGGCCGCAGCATCGGGAGGTGCTGCGGCGACCTCCGGCGCGACCGTTTCTGGAGCTGCTCCTTGAGGCGGGACGAGTGACTTGAAGAGGTCCCGATCGAGTAACAGCACGATGATCGAGGCCGCGATCACGAACAGAATTCCCGCTGCCGGCGCGACGCGCTGTGCCCAGGGCGTCTCTTTCAGGTATTCCGGCAACCCTTCGCGAAACTGGGCATCAATCTCGTCAGCTTGACTCCCCGCCAGCAATTGCGGCTTCACCCGCTTCGCGGTGACGGGACTCGTTCCCGGAACCTGCAGTTGAGCATCCGCACCGACCGGCCCTAACGCCAGATACCGCTCCCGGCTGCGGGAATCGATCTCGGCCCCGTCGGCCGGGACCAGCGTCAGGATCTGGTGGATCGCCGCGACCTCGGCCAGCAGCAGGTCCGAATCGAGACAGACCGCTTCAAACTCCGCGACCTGCTCGGCTTCGAGGGTGTTGTCCAGATACTGGGCAACGATGTTGGGATCGATCCCCTGCGACGGTCCGGCGACATCGGGTGCCCCCAGTCGACGGCGACGAATCACCTCACGGATGCGACTGACCAATTCAGCCGCCCGGGGGCTCTCCTGGATCTTCTTCCCCATTTCCTTTGTCTGCTGTGGGTCCAGGGTGTCATCCAGGTACGCCAGCAGGGTTCTCAACGTCAGTCGCATGATGGTCTCAGCGTGAGGACGGGTAATTGTCAGGTCGCCCAGCCCTTCCGAAGTCTGGGTCTCTTCACCTGCAACGAGTTCACCCGCATGCCCTATCTGTGGCGACGAAGGGGCCGCTGGCGTACAACAAAATTTCCGTGGGGGAGTTTTTCAGGCGAATCGATCCAGGAGACCTGCCATGCGACAGCTGTTCCTTCTGACTGGCGGATGCCTGCTGGCATTCGCTGCCAGCCTGTCAGCCGCCGACGCGCCGCCGGTTCGAGTGCTGCTGATCGCGGGGCCGGCAGATGGGCATCCCCCTGCAACCCACGAATACGTCGCGGGGATCAATCGCCTGCAGAAAGGGATCACAGGTTACCCCGGTGTGACGGTGCGCAGCGTCACCGCCGACGAGGCCTGGGCCGATGGACCGACCCTGCTCGACGGGTGCGATGCAGCGGTCCTCTTCCGGTCCGAGGGGGCGAAGTGGGTCTCCGCGGATGCGGAACGACACGCGGCCTTCACCCGTCTGGCACAACGCAAGGGGGGCCTCGCGGTGCTGCACTGGGGAATGGGGACGAAAGCCGCGGAGCCGATCAAGCCGTTCACCGCGCTCTTCGGGGGCTGCCACGGGGGTCCCGACCGGAAGTTCCAGGTCGTCGAAACGCACCTGACTCCCACCGCCACTCCGCATGCCATCGCAGCGGGGATCGAACCGTTCACCGTCCGCGATGAGTTCTACTACGCCTTAAAGTGGCCCACGGAGGGTCCCCGACCACAGGCGGTGATGCAGGCCACGATCGACGGGGAACCACAAACGGTGGCCTGGGCCTGGGACCGCCCTGACGGCGGCCGCTCCTTCGGCTTCAGCGGTCTCCACTTCCACGCCAACTGGGAGAACCCGAGCTATGCGAAGCTGGTCACCCAAGGGGTCTTGTGGACCGTGCGCGTTCCCACCGGGGTCAACTCAGGGGGAGCCCGTCAGTAGGGTGGACGCGCAGACGCAAGCGAACTGCGTCTTGGGAGACGAAATCGGGATGACAGGATTTGAACCTGCGACTTCCTGGTCCCAAACCAGGCGCTCTAGCCAGGCTGAGCTACATCCCGCGATGTCGCGGTAGTTTAGAGTCTATCAGATCGCCCCGTCAACCTGGGCGTTTCACGTGGAACAACGAAAGCTCAGAGAACAGGTCCCCTGAGCTTCCCCGTTGATCACTTCGACAGACTTTGACCGGTCTGGGGTTCACGCAGCGCGGCGGAGTTGACCCAGAATCCGCTCGAAGTCGTCGTTCGTCGTGAACTCAATCACGATTCGCCCGGCTTCTTTGCCCTTCAGTTTGATCTCCACCTTCGTGCCGAGCAGGTCCTTCAACTGATCCTGCAGCGAGACGAGATGGTTGGTCAGTTCTGTCTTCTTGGAGGCGGCGGTCTCTGCACCGGGGAACGGGATGGTCGCCTCACCCGTCTGCTGGAGTGCCCGCACCGCTTCTTCGGTTTTCCGGACCGACCAATGGCCCGCCTCGATTTTCTCGGCGAGGCTGAGTTGATCCGCCTCTGACAGCGAGAGCAGTGCCCGTGCGTGACCAGCGGAGAGCTGATTTCCCCGAACGCGCGCCTGGATGGCTTCCGGAAGCTCCAGCAGTCGGAGCATGTTGCTGACGGTCGAACGATCCAGACTCAACCGTCGACCCAGCTCTTCGATCGGGCATTGGAACCGGTTCAGGTACTCCTGAAACGCCTTTGCCTTTTCCAGGACGTTCAGGTCCTGCCGCTTCAGATTCTCTTCGAGCGAGACTTCGCAGACCTGCTGGTCACTGAGTTGCAACACGCGGCAGGGGACGAGTTCGAGCCCGGCTTTCTTCGCAGCAATCAGGCGACGTTCGCCCGCGATGAGCTGATAGCCATCGCCCACGGGCCGCACCAGAATCGGCTGCAACACCCCGTGCTGGCGCACGCTGTCAACGAGTTCGTTCAGCGACTCTGAATCGAAGTCCTGCCGGGGTTGAAATGGATTCCGATCGATGAGGTCGACATGGACCTCCGACGAATCGGATGTGGTGGTGGGGGCGTCATCGCCATACGAACCGTTGCCGAGGAGGGCGTTGAGTCCGCGGCCCAAACGGCGGCGCGACGGTTCCGGGTTCTGTGCATCGTCCATGGCACGCTTCCTTGCGATTCTTCCAGTCGGTGTCCACAGGACGCGACAGCGCGGCGTCTGTGGACCACTTCCTTAAGCAGGCGGGTTGTAACTTGCACCGCCGAACTCGGACAAGGGCGACCCATCGTCTCCTGCATCCCGGAGCCCGCATTCCTCCCGACTGCGATGGATGTCGGCGAGACTTGCCGATTGGTCGAAACGGCACCAGACCCGATGAGCGGCATGGCGCAAGCCGTCCGATGACTTCGAGCGCTCCCGTTGATACGGTGCTGCAGTCGAAACACCGCTCGAATGGTGTTGCCCAGGCATGCACCATAATACGGGCGAAGGCATCGGGGGGGCTTGCGCCCCGACCGCGAAGAAACCAGACCGGTATGAAAGAGGGCGAGACTACGGTGTCAACACCGGGAGTTGCACACGGCGGACCGGATCGTCCTCTTCCTGGCTGATAACAGGAACGGGTAAAGGGGCGGGGATCGGACGCTTTGGCGCACCGAACATGGTCAGCCGGGCCACGCGCCAGAAGCCCTTCCAACTGTTGAAGGTTTCAGCGACAGCGGTCGGTTCGTACCCGCAGTGGACCATGCAGTTCGCGCATTTCGGGTTGCCGCTTGCCCGGCCGTACTGGCTCCAGTCGGTCGTGTCGAGTAGTTCCTGGAAGGTCTCGGTGTGTCCTTCCTGCAGCAGATAGCACGGCTTCTGCCAGCCGAACAGGTTGTATGCCGGGCTCCCCCAGGGAGTGCATTCCAGGTTCCAGTGTCCCTGGAGATACTCCATGAACAGCGGCGAGAGATTGAACCGCCACCGCCGCTTCCCTTCGCCAAGGATGCGCTGGAAGAGATTGACCGTCTGCTCCCGCTGCAGGAAGAGGTTCTGCGTCGGTGCTTTCTCGTAGGGATAGCCGGGGGAGAGCATCATCCCTTCAACGCCCAGATCCATGAGGGTGTCGAACATCTCACGGAGGGCTTCTGGGGACCCATTGTTATAGACCGTGGTGTTTGTCGTCACTCGGAAGCCACGCGCAATGGCGGCCTTGATCGCGCTGATGGCCACGTCATAAATGCCTTCGCGACAGACCGCGAAATCGTGCTCTTCTTTCGGTCCGTCGAGGTGTATTGAGAACGTGAGATACTTCGAGGGCTTGAACAGATCGAGGTGCTTCTCGAGCAGGATCGCGTTCGTGCAGAGATAGATGTACTTCTTCCGCGCGACCAGACCCTCGACAATTTCGCCGATCTGCGGATGCAGCAGCGGCTCACCGCCGGGGATCGAGACGATGGGCGCACCACATTCGTCGGCGGCCTGGAAACATTGTTCGGGAGTGAGATGCCGCTTGAGGACGTCGGCCGGATACTGAATCTTCCCGCAACCAAAGCAGGCCAGATTGCAACGGAAAAGCGGTTCGAGCATCAGGACGAGCGGGTAGCGCTTGTTCCCACGTAACCGCTGGGAAATCACGTATCTGGCGACCGTCCACATCTGCGACAGGGGGACCCCCATCCGACCACTCCCCGTGAAAAGATTCGAATCCGTTCCAAGGAATGGTGTATCAGGTTTGCTGACAGGTGTCAGCCCTGAAGCGACTCCCCATCTCATCGCAAGATCGTGACGGACGGCGGCTTACAAATCCACCCGGATCGAGTCTTATCTCTCCGCTGGGAGATTCAAGGCGCGCGGGATAGAATGCGTCCCGACAGAAGGAGCGACGATGAGCGAGTTTCATCCGATAGCGAAGATCGATCAGATCCCCGAGGGTGCAGGCCGGGCCTTCACGGTCTGTCGTCGACTGGTCGCCATCTTTCGGAAAGAGGGTGAATTCTACGCCATTAATGATGTCTGTCCGCACATGGGGGCCTCGCTGGCAGAAGGCTATCTCGAAGGGGATGGGGTGCTGTGTCCCTGGCATGCCTGGAAATTCTGCATCAAGGACGGTGCCTGGCTGGACAACCCCAAGTCCTCGATCAAGACCGAGTCGTACCCGCTTCGGATCGTCGGCGACGAGTTGCAGGTGGCCTTTCCCGATGAGCCGCCTCCTCGCGATTAATCGGCAGATCCACTAATAAACGCAGGTTCATTTCTTGCATCATTTGGACTTGCGCGTCAGAATCCCCAGTCCGCAGAAGGATCCTGCCGTTGGCCCGAGTCGTAGCACACGACATCGCCTGCCGAGCTGGCCCGCCGTAAGGCACCGTTGTAATTCCTGATCAAACCTGCTGTTGAACGACCGACGCCGACTGGGGGCGTGCGGATCACATCTCCGAACTGGAATGGGTGTTCCAGTCCGGGGGCTTCTTTACTTGTTGTGCAATCAACCAACGGCTTGCGACGAACTTGGGACTCGTCGCAAATGCCTGTTGGTGCGTCTGTAACGCCTGTGAACGATTTTCCGCGAGATGGCGGCACAGTCACACCATCTTCGCTTAACGGCACAGCCCCACTATTCCGATTCAGATACTCCAAGTTACCGGTGCGGACATTGCGTTGCGCTCCGGTTTTCAGGATGACCAAGAGGCAGGATGTGGAGCCAATGAGGCTCCTGTATACCGAGAAGGTCCGTCATGAGTCAGTTTGCTCCCCATGAAACGCCGATCGCAGTTGTGGGCCTGGGCTGCAGGATGCCCGGTGCGGACAATCTGTCTGCGTACTGGCAATTGATCAATGAAGGACGCAGCGGGATCATCGATCTGCCTCCCGAAAAGATCGATCTCTCCCTGTATTACCATCCGGAACGCGGGCAATTTGGCCGATCCTATTCCAAAATCGGCGGTGTCGTCCCGGAACGACCGCTCGACCCCGCCATCTGCAAGCTCCCTGCCGATCTGGAAGCAAATACCGATCCTGCACACCTGATTATGTGCGAAGTCGCAGCGATGGCGCTGCGGCATGCCGGTTACGATCCGTATAACGTTCCGCTTCGCAATACCGGCGTGTATGTCGGTCACTCCGGGGGGAGCGTCCTCTCCGGTGAAATGGCTTTCGGGGCGTACTCCGAACAGGTCACCCAATTTGTACGGGAAGACAAAACTTTCCGGAAACTTGCGGCACCACTGCAGGAGGAAATTCTCCGCAACGTCGTCGCCCGGATTCATCGCGAGAAGCCGACCCGGCGGGCCGATGGCGGACCCGAACTCGGTGCGTGCATGGTTTCTGCCGCGATTGCCCAGGCATTCGGGCTGACCGGCCCCGCGCTCGCCACCGATGCGGCCTGCGCCTCGTCGCTCATCGCCATGGCGATGGGGATTCACTCGCTCCGCAATGGCCTGATCGATATGGCGATCGTCGGCGGTGCCTCGTGCAGCAAGTGGTACGCGCTCGTCCTCTTCTCACAAGCCCAGTCGATGAGCGGGACCGGTTCCCGCCCGTTCGATGGAAACGCAGACGGCCTGATCAGCTCCGATGGCTATGCTGCCGTCGTGTTGAAGACGCTGCCGCGGGCGATTGCCGATGGTGACCCCATTCAAGCGGTGATTCGTGGGATCGGCGTCTCGTCGGACGGTCGCGGGAAGAGCCTGTGGGCTCCCCGGAAAGAGGGCCAGATCCTCGCCGTCCAGCGGGCCTACGGGAAAGACGTCGATCCTTCGTGGCTGCAGTACATCGAGTGCCATGCGACCTCGACCCAAGTCGGCGATTCGACAGAACTCGCCGCGCTCACGATGGCACTCAAGCCGCGGCTGCCGGAAGGAATGAAACTGCCCATCGGCAGCGTGAAGGCCAACATCGGCCATACACTGGAGTCGGCCGGGATTGCCGGGTTCGTGAAATCCGTGCTGGCGATGCAGAACCGCACGATTCCCGGCCAGATCAACTTCAACACCCCGAATCCCGATGTCGACTGGAAGAATATCCCCTTCCAGGTGCAGACCGAATCGACCCCCTGGCCGGAACCGGCCCCCGGTCGCCCCCGCCGGTGTGCGGTGAATGCGTTCGGCATCGGCGGGCTGAATGTCCACGTGGTCATGGACGATCAGCCGACGGAAAGCCTGAAAACACAGATCCGCAATCTGGGCGTGCCCGGTGCCGCTCCACGGGTCAAGATGGACGCGGACGATCGGGCGATCGCGATTGTCGGTGCCTCGGCCCTGCTGCCCGGTGCACTCACATTGAACGCTTTCTGGGACCTGCTCGTCTCCGGTCGCGATCCGAAGACGGAAACCCCGGCCACACGCTGGAACCCAGCGATTTACTATGCCCCCGGCACCCGCAGCACGCGGCGTTCGCGCAACAAGACCGGCGGGTATGTGACCGACTTCGTCTACGACTGGAAGAAGCACAAGGTCGCACCAAAGCAGATCGCCAACGCCAATCCGTTGCAGTTCATGCTGCTGGATGCGGCCGATCAGGCGCTCCGCGATGCCGGTTATGACAAGCGAGATTTCGATCATCAGCGGACCGCCGCGGTTGTCGGTTCGGTCTTCGGAGGCGACTTCGCCTGCGACCTGCAGATGGGGCTGCGGATTCCGGAATACCAGGCTTACCTGCGGAAAGAACTGCAGGAACGCGGCATTCCAGCGGGGGATCTCGAGCAGATCGTCGCGGGCTATCAGGATCTGCTCCTGAAGCACATGCCCGCCATGCTCGACGAAACCGGCAGCTTCACCGCCAGCACGCTTGCTTCGCGGTTGACCAAGACGTTCGACCTGATGGGCGGCGCGTTCTCGATCGATGCGGGCGATACGTCCTCCATGGCTGCGATCTCCTCGGCGATTGGCATGCTGCTCGACCAGTCGGTCGACATGGTGCTCTGTGCCTCGGGTCAGCGGAGCATGGACCTCAACGTCTACGAAGGCTTCCAGCTGCGGGACGCGCTCGCGTCGGGCAAGACGCAACCCGCCTTCTCGAAGTCGATGGATGGGGTCGTGCCCGGTGAAGGGGCGTCGGTCGTGCTTCTCAAGCGGCTCAGCGATGCTCGCCGCGATGGCAACCAGATTCGTGGCATCATCCGCGGCCTTGGTGTGTCGCTCGATGTGCACAACTACGAACGCGCCTATCGCGAATCGACGGAACGGGCGCTGGAGACCGCCGGGCTCTCGCCGGCCTCGATCGGGCTGGTCGAGACCGCTTCGGTCGGCTTGAAAGCGATCGACGAAGTGGAAGTGTCCGTGCTCTCCGAGACGTTGAATGTCAGCGATCGGCGATCACCGGCGATTGTTTCGTCGGTGACCGGTCAGATCGGGCACACGCTCGGTCTCGCCGGGATGGCGGCGATGATGAAAGCGGTCGTCGAACTCGAACATGGCCAGGTGCCACTCACCCCTGGCCTGACCGATCCGATCGAACAGTTCGGACAGCATCCTGAGACGGTCTGCGTCGCTCAGACTGCGCAGACAGTGTATGCCACGCTGCCCGATGCCCGCACAGTGGCCGCCGTCATGAACAGCGGTCCGAACGGCGCAGTCTATACGTTGCTCATCGAAGGGGGACAGGGACTCCCAGCCGCACCAGAGAAGAAGTCCGCACCTGTGAAGTCGGCAGCCCCGGCAACAGCCGCCGCGACGCCTGTCGTCTCGGCCGACTGGAAGACGATCCGGCTGGCAGCACCGTCTCGCGATGGTCTGATTCGCGAAGTCGCCAAGTGGAAGGCCGATACGTCTGCCCTGTTCACGTCGGGCGGGATCGATCACTTCAACGGTCGCGATGATGTGCGGCTGGCAATTGTCGCCGAGAATCCGCAGAACCTGTCGAAGAAGCTGCAACTTGCGGCCGACCAGCTCGAAAAGGCGGCCCCGCTCGCAATCCTTGAACAGCAGGGGGTCTTCTATCGGGAAGTCACAGCGAACCGGCCCAAGCTTGCCTTCGTCTTCCCCGGCCAGGGTTCGCAATACACGGGCATGCTGCATGACCTCGTCGCGGAATCCAAAGCCGCTCGGGAGATCATGAACGAACTGGATGCGTCGCTGCTGAAGGCGGGACTTCCCAAGTTCGCGGAGATTGCCTGGACCCCGAATGAGGATCTCGGTCAGGATGTCTTCTTCACGCAGCTGGCGATGCTCGTGAGTGACACGCTGATGGCGCGGGTTTTGTTTGCCGAGGGTCTCCGACCCGATGTGATCACTTCGCATAGTTATGGCGAATTCCCGGCCCTCGTTGCCGCCGGTGCCATCACGTTCGAGGAAGCGATTCGCATCACTCGCGAGCGAACGGATGCGGTGGAAGCGAAAGAGAGCACCCGTGGCAGTCTCCTCTCGACGACGGCCGGTCTCGACGTCGTCGAACGCCTGCTGAAGCAGGTCGCCGGTGGAGCGTATCTCGCCAGCCATAATGCACCCGATCAAACCGTGATTGGCGGCACAGCCGACGCCATCCAGGGCATCAAACGTCTGCTCGATGCCGAAGGGTTTGCCACGCGGCTGCTGGCAGTGCCCCGGCCGTATCACACCCCCTTGCTGCGGGAAGCCCAGCCGGCGTTCCAGACCGCCCTGGCGAAGGCGTCGATCCGGGCTCCGCAGGGCCGGTTCCTCAGCAGTGTCTCGCTCGACTATGTCACGTCCGCCGACGCTGTGCGGAAGAACCTCGTCGCGCAACTCACTGACCCAGTGCGTTATGTGCAGCTGATCCAGAAGCTCGCTGCCGATGGCGTGACGATCGTTCTGGAAGTCGGGCCGCAACAGGTGCTGACCCGGTTGAACCAGCGGATCCTCAAGGATCATCCGGTCTCGCTGATTTCGGCCGATCTCCCCAAACATACCGGTCGCGAAGCCCTCGAGCGGCTCCGCGGTCTGCTCGAAACGGCGGGTCTGTGGCCCGCTCCCCAAGTGGAGCCGAAGGTGTCGCTCGCCCCGGGTCAAGTTTTGTTCTTCGATGCCACACAACGTCGCCGTGGTGTGCCGGTCACCGCCAGCACCACCCTCCAGGTGGCGAGCGCGGCCCCCGTCCGAACCACCGTGGCGGCCATCGCCGAAGCCGCTCCAGTAGCGAACACGGTCGCGGTGCTCGAAGCCCCGGCTGCTGCAAGTGTGACGCTCGATCGGGCGGCGGTGCAAGCCTTCATGATTAACTATGTCGTCGACCAGACCGGCTACCCCGCCGAGATGGTCGAGATGACGGCTGACCTCGAAGCCGACCTCGGGATCGACAGTATCAAGAAGGCACAGCTCATCGGTGAACTCGCCGAGAACTACACGCTGACGCACCTTGCCGATTCACTCCAGGACCTCTCGCTGGATGACTTCCGCACGCTGGAATCGATTCTTGATTTCGTGGTGAAGCCCGTGGCGGGGGCGGTTGTGGTGGAAGAAGCCGCGAAGACGCAAGCGGTGGTTGAGGCCGTGCAGGCAGAGCCTGCGCCGGTGGTGTCGGCGTCGGTGGTGACGCTCGATCGGGCGGCGGTGCAGGAGTTCATGATCAACTACGTGGTCGATCAGACGGGTTATCCGGCCGAGATGGTCGAGATGACGGCTGACCTCGAAGCCGACCTCGGCATCGACAGCATCAAGAAGGCGCAGCTCATCGGTGAACTCGCCGAGAACTACACCCTGACGCACCTCGCCGATTCGCTGCAAGACCTCTCGCTGGATGACTTCCGCACGCTGGAATCGATTCTTGATTTCGTGGTGAAGCCCGCCGCAGGGGCGGTTGTGGTGGAAGAAGCCGCGAAGACGCCAGCGGTCATCGAAGCGACGGCAACGGTTGTGGCGGTCGAAGCGGCACCCGCCCCGGCTGCGGTGAGTGTGACGCTCGATCGGGCGGCGGTGCAGGCCTTCATGATTAACTATGTCGTTGACCAGACCGGCTACCCCGCCGAGATGGTCGAGATGACGGCCGACCTCGAAGCCGACCTCGGCATCGACAGCATCAAGAAGGCGCAGCTCATCGGTGAACTCGCCGAGAACTACACGCTGACGCATCTCGCCGATTCGTTGCAGGACCTCTCGCTGGATGACTTCCGCACGCTCGAGTCGATTCTTGATTTCGTGGTGAAGCCCGCCGCAGGTGCCGTTGTGGTGGAAGAAGCCGCGAAGACGCCAGCGGTTATCGAAGCGGCGGCAAAGTTTGTGGCGGTCGAAGCGGCACCCGCCCCGGTTGCTGCAAGTGTGACGCTCGATCGGGCGGCGGTGCAGGCTTTCATGATTAACTATGTCGTTGACCAGACTGGCTACCCCGCCGAGATGGTCGAGATGAATGCGGACCTCGAAGCCGACCTCGGGATCGACAGTATCAAGAAGGCACAGCTCATCGGTGAACTCGCCGAGAACTACACGCTGACGCACCTTGCCGATTCACTTCAGGACCTCTCGCTGGATGACTTCCGCACGCTGGAATCGATTCTCGATTTCGTGGTGAAGCCCGCCGCAGGGGCGGTTGTGGTGGAGGCCGCGAAGACGCCAGCGGTGGTTGAGGCCGTGCAGGCGGCACCCGCGCCGGTGGTGTCGGCGTCGGCGGTGACGCTCGATCGGGCGGCGGTGCAGGCTTTCATGATTAACTATGTCGTCGACCAGACCGGCTACCCCGCCGAGATGGTCGAGATGAATGCGGATCTCGAAGCCGACCTCGGCATCGACAGCATCAAGAAGGCGCAGCTGATCGGTGAACTCGCCGAGAACTACACGCTGACGCACTTGGCCGATTCGCTGCAGGACCTCTCGCTGGATGACTTCCGGACCCTCGATTCGATCCTCGATTTCGTGGTGAAGCCGGTGGCTGCGGTGGATACGGTCAAGGTTGAGGAAGCCGCGAAGACGCCAGCGGTGGTTGAGGCCCCGATGACGGTGGAGCCGGTCGTTGCGGTCAAGACGGCAGAGCCGGTCGATTCGTCGGTTGAACAGCTTCCGGATGCCTTCTGCGTCGTCCCCATCCGCGGTACGCCCTACGAGATGGGGCTGCAACACGGGAACAGCCAGTCGACCGAAATCCGGACGATTATGGAGCGGTACGCGGCGATGCTCGGACCGCGGCTGCAGAATATCCCGGAACTCGACGAAGCCCTGGCCAAGCCGACGATGTACTTCGGCGAACAGGAACTGGAAGAACTTCACGGGATTGCCGATGGTGCGAAGTTGCCCGTGCCGGCGGTCATTGCCCACAACCTGGGGATGTATCCCGATTACGTCCCCGGTTGCACGCAGTTCGCGTTCACTCGTGAGCGGAATCCCGGGTTTGGGATGGTCCACGCGGTGAATGAAGACTCGCCGCTGTCGTTGTCGCTGCCCGACTGCATCGCCCGCATTGTCCAGGTGCGTCGACCTGTCGGTGGGATTCCCCATGTCACCTTCAGCGTGGCCGGGCAAACCGGTGGTCTCAACGGGATCAACGCCGCTGGTCTCGCTATCAGCAGCACGCTGCTGCTCGATCGTCCGCGGCGGACATCCACGGCGGTGGGGAAAGTGCATCCGGTCGTCGTGAAGCGGTTGCTCGAAAACGCGGAAACGATTGAAGACGCACTCGCGATTCTTCGCGGCCTGGAACGTGCCGGGGCGTGGAGCCTCTGCCTGAGCCATCATCAGACCGATCGGCTGTGCTATCTGGAATACGATGGCGGAACGCTCAAGGTCCAGGACGGACCGAAGGCAGTCCTCACCACCAACCACTGTCTGCTGCAGGATCCGCTGGCCGAAGTTCCGGAACATTCCCGGCATCGCCTGAATCGTCTCCAGCAGCTTCTCGGTGACGGCACCACGGGTGGGGTGACGCTCGATATGGCTCAGCAGGCCCTGCGGGATCAATACGATCTCGGCCGGGGACGCCAGACGCCACATGCGACGATGAACACGATCCGCCGGGTGGACAACCAGATCAGCATCGTCATGTGCCCGTCACTGGGTGAGTTGTATGTCACACCCGGTCCACGCTCGGGAAGCATGATCAATCAGTACTTCCGGCTGAATGTGACGGACCTGCTGAACCATTCGGACGAGACCGAGCATATTCGCCCGGAGAGTGCCTCCACGCCGTCCCCCACGGTGATTCGGACGCAACGTCCCGTCGATGCTGCAACACATGCCGGTCTCCCGGCCGATGCTGACCGCGTCGTCCAACGACATGTGCTCCGGATGGCGGAAGCCCCGCTGGCTGCCGGCCAGGCGGATCCGAAATGGACCGGCGGAGTGCTGATTCTGGGGCAAAATAAAGTCACCGACGCGTTGAAAGCCCGTCTGGAGAAAGAGGGTGCCCAGGTCACGGTGATTGCCAATACCGGTGATCTTGAGGCCACACTCGCCGCGGTCGACGCGGCGTGGGCGAAAGGCCCGGCTCCGCACCTGTTCATCACTACGGCCCGTGACGATGCGGCCTCGGTCGCCAGTCTCGATGGCTGGCAGACACGCCGCCAGGTGGGTGTTCTCGCTCCGTTCTTCGTCTGTCAGAAATGGACGCAACTCGTCCAGCAGGCCAAGCTCACGGGAGTGGCGACGCTGGTCGGTGTGACGGCTCTCGGCGGTGACTTTGGCTTCGGCGGTCGGGTCCATGGAATTGAAGGGGGCGGCATCACCGGTCTCTTCAAGGGGATTCGTCGTGAGATGCCCGAGATGCTGGTCAAAGTCGTGGACGCCCCCTTCGAGGAAGCCCCAGCCACGCTGGTGGAAGCGATCTGGAGGGAACTCACCGACCGGAACGGTCCGTTGGAGTCCGGCTGGATTCGCGGGACGCGGTCCATCGTGCGAGCGGTGCCGCAAACGGCTTCGAGCCAGCGTCGCGGGCAGAAGACGCCGCACGGGAACTGGGTGGTGACGGGTGGTGCACGTGGCGTGACCGCAGTCGTTGCTCGCGAACTCGGCCGACGCTTCGGGCTGACGATGCACCTGCTCGGGTCAACGCAGCAGCCAACCATCGATCCCAGCTGGCGGAATCTGACCGAAGAAGGGTTGAAGACCCTCAAGCGGACGATCTCCGATCAGGCCCGGGCCGCTGGAAAAAATCCGGCTCAGACGTGGAAGGAAGTCGAACGAGCGATCGAAATCGACCGCACGCTCCAGGCGTTCCGAGCTGATGGGGTCACGGTCTACTACCATGCCTGTGATGTCTCGAATCCGGCCAAACTCGGGAAGACCCTTGAGCAGATTCGCAGCCAGTCGGGTCCGATCCACGGCATCATCCATGGTGCCGGGGTGGAAGCCGCCTGCCGGTTCGATAAGAAGAAACGCGAATCGGTCGCAGCGACCATCAGTGTCAAGATCGATGCGGCACTCGCGCTGCTCGAACTGACGCAGGTCGACCCGCTCGAATGGTTCCTCGGCTTCGGTTCGACAAGCGGCCGCTTCGGCGGCATGGGCCAGACCGACTACTCGATGGCCCAGGACATGTTGTGCAAGCTCTGCGACACCGTGAAGGCCCGCTGGCCGGAAGTGTCCGCGGTCGGTCTGCACTGGCCGCCGTGGGCTGATGTGGGGATGGCCGCCCGTCCTGAAAGCAAGATCGCGCTCAAGTCGAGCAACCTGGCGTTCATGCCGCCACTCGAAGGGACCGCCCATGTGCTCGATGAACTCCTCACCGAGGGGATCGAGGGCGAACTGCTGTTCCTCGACAAGCCCGACATGATCGATACCGACGGGACGATGCCAACACCGGCGCTGAAGGCCGAATATGTCCGCCGTGATGCCCTCGTCCGGTCGGCCTCGCTGATCGACACGATCCACGAACTCTCGCCGAACGGCGTGATCGGGACGGCGTACTTCGATCCGAATACTGATCCCTTCCTGCTGGAACATCGTCACCAGAATGTGCCGATTCTCCCCGCAGTCGGGGGGATGGAAGCGATGGCCGAAACCGCGAAACTGCTGGCCGCCGACGGTCGGCAGGTGATCGGTGTGAAGAACATGGCGGTCCATCAGGGACTGCGGTTCCACACGCCGCGTCCGCAACGGGCTCGCGTCGTCGCCCAGGTGAACGCCGACGGGACTCGCTGTGCCCTGCAGGCCGACTTCTGTGATCGCATCGGTCGGCTCGTCGAAGCCCATCGGCTGCAGATGGACGCCACGATCGAACTCGCGGCAACCTACCCGACACTCGCTCAGTTCGATTTTGGGCCACAACCCACGAACTGGACGACGCACAAGTACGTTGCCGACTGGCGAACGATGGATTATCCCGAAGAAGCCCGGGTCTATCACGGCTATCCGTTCCAGGCTCTGAAGGACTACGCGATTGTCGATCAGGGAGTCTGGGCACACATGGTGGTCCCGGAGCCGGCGCAGATTGCCGGTCGCCGCCCGGTGGAAGGCTGGCTGCTGCCGTCGTCCACGCTCGATGCGAGCCTGCTCGCCTGCGACCTGATGCTCTGGAAGACGTTGCGGATTTCGACGCTCCCCAAAGGCTTCGACCATATCCGCTTCGCTCGGCCGCTCGTTCCTGGTGAAACCCTGACGCTGCGGGTCTGGCTGACGGGCCGGGGCGAACGGAGCTTCCGTGCCAATCTGGTCTATGTGGATGCCGCCGGAAAGACGGTCGTGCAGATCGACGGCTTCGAGATGGTCGAAGTGAAGACCGGCATCAGCACGACGGCCTCGGAAGCACCGCAACGGACACCCGCAGCGACGCAACCCACGCCCGCACCGCAAGCACCCGCTCCAGTGAAAGCTGCGGCTCCGGTTGTGGCGACGACTCCCGCCTCGGTCGCGGGTCCGGCACCGGCCCCTGTCGCTGCGAAACCAGCGGCACCGCGGGTGAACGGTTCGGGACCGGCCGCTCCGGCACCAGCGCCACTGCTGCTGGCCGCCAGCAACGGTGTCTATCGGACAACACCGACGCCGGTCGTCACGGCTCCTGCGCTGACGGCTCCCGCTCCGGTCACGACGGTCGCGGCTCCCAAAACTGCTGCCACACCAGTGATCTCGGCCGAGCATATCGCAGAGTTGCCACTGATCGACCGGGCACAATGGGTGAATGCTGATGAGCTGGTCGCGGAACTCCTGTTCCACCCGACACAGGATCCGTTCCTCCAGCAGCACACCTTCAGCAAGAAGCCCCTGCTGCCGGCAGTCATCGGACTGGAGTCGATGATCGAAGCAGCGTGGCTGACGAATCCGCAGCTGCAACTCGAAGCGGTTCGCGAATTTCAGGTCTTCCAGCCGTTCAAGTTCCGCGATGACAAACCACAAACCGCCAAGGTCGTGGTAAAGCGGGAAGGGACCGTCTGGCGGTGCACGCTGCTCAATACCAACGGCAAAGAAGTGGTGAACCAGTCCGCGCTGATTGAATTCAGCCAGCAGCCCGACAAGGTGCTGACCCCGAGTCTGGATCAGCCGCCGTTCCCCTACTCGCCGATGAATTACGCCGAAGGGGATAAGGCGCAACTGATCCACGGACCGTTGTTCCGGTGTCTGAAGGGGTTGTGCCTGCAACGCGATGGGGGCTGGGGCAAAGTGACGGGTGCCGCGGCGAACAACCTCGCCGGGACACGACAAGGGACCCGCTGGTTCATCCCTGCGGCAACGCTCGATTCGTGTCTGGTGGCGGCTGGTGTCGACCTGTTCATCCTGATGAATAAGCGGGTTGAAGTTCCGCACCGGATGGAAGAAGTCCGTATCCTCCGCTTGCCGAATCCCAATGAAGCCTGCGTGGTCCGTCTGATCTACCGTGGTCACACCGACCGACATACTACCTACGACATGATTCTGTACGGGGCCGATAAGTCCCCGCTGGTGATGGTCAAGGGTTACCAGGGAATCCGGACGTCGAAAGAAGCTGATTCGTCGTTGTGGAATCAGGAAGCGGCTGAAGATCTGTTCGCGAGCAAGTAGCAGTCCCGATGACGAAGCAACACCGACAGTCCCGCTGAGCGGGCTTCCCCCAGGATGTGTGGATCACCGCGATGGCGGTTGCAGGATGTGGAAAAATGATCGATTTGACTGGCAAAGTGGCTTTGGTGACGGGCGGCTCGCGTGGTCTCGGCCGGGCGATTGCCCGACGGCTGGCGGAAGCCGGAGCCGATATCGTCCTGAATTTTGTCGCCACCCGCCCGGCGGCTGACGAAACCGCAACCCACATTGCCCAGTTGGGGCGGCGGGTTGCCGAAGTGCAGGCCGATATTTCGGAGCCGGACGATGTCTCGGCGATGATGGATTGGGTCACGCAAACTTTTGGGCGACTCGACATCCTGGTCAGTAACGCCGCGGTCGGAACGTTCGGCTCGCTCGTCGACACCACGCCGGATGCCTTCGATCTCGCGATGAAGACGAACGTTCGTGGCTTGTTGCTGCTGGTGCAGTCGGCGATGCCGTTGCTGGTGAAAGCCGAAGGCCGGGGGAAAGTGATTGCCCTGTCGAGCCTGGGGGCTGACTGGGCTCTGCCGAACTATGGCCTGATCGGTGCCAGCAAAGCCGCGCTCGAAAGCGCGATTCGCCACCTCGCACTGGAACTCGGTGACCGGGGCCTCAATTTCAACGCGGTGCAGTCGGGTTGGATCGATACCGACGCCACCCGGAGCGCTCCTGACTTCGACCAGCTGATGTCGGCTCAATCGTTCCGCCAGATGACCGGGAATCGACCGTTGGCCGCGGAAGACGTGGCAAACACGGTCCTCTTCCTCGCCAGCCCGCTGAGCGATCTGATTCAAGGGCAAACGCTGGTCGTCGATGGCGGAGCAGGCGTCCGCGTGTAGTGCATCGAGGGCCCGCATCAATCAGAGACTCGAAAGAAGCCCAGCTATTCCGATAGCTGGGTCTCTTGCTTGCTGGAAGACGTGAACCGCCATGGGCCTGCTCTCCGCGATTGCGCAAGCCTGGACTGTGCAGCGCGCAGCGCGGGATCTCTCGTCTTACGTCAAGGCGAGCGAGAAACCACGGGAAACACAGGAACGATTACTCTTCGAAATGCTCCGCCGTGAGCGCGAAACCGGGTTCGGCCGCGATCATCATTTCGGGGAGATTCGGACGATCGACGACTTCCGTCGGCAAGTCCCGATCCGCGGGTACGATCAACTCGAACCGTACATTCAGCGGGTGATGCGGGGTGAGACCGAAGCGCTGTTCCATCGCCAGCGGGTCGTAATGTTCGCGTTGACGAGCGGCACAACGCAATCCCGCAAATTCATTCCTGTGACCGACCGCGTGCTCGATCAGTACCGCCGTGTCTGGACCGCGTGGGGGTTACTCGCGTATGCCGAGCATCGAAAGCTGTTCCGCCATTCCCGGTTAACGATCGTCAGCGACTGGGACGAATGCCGGACCGAGGCAGACATCCCCTGCGGCAGCATCAGCGGCATGACCGCCCATCTGCAGAACTGGGTGGTCCGGCAGGGATACGTTCTCCCGGTAGAGAGCGGTAAACTGACCGATGTGCATGCCAAGTATTATCTGGCCTGGCGACTTGGGGCGTTACGAAGCATCGGGACGTGGCTCTCGCCCAATCCCAGCACGCACCTGAATCTCGCCCGGTTTGGCGAACAGGTTGCAGACAAGCTCATCAGGGACATCCATGATGGGACACTGTCGCAGGACTACGAGTGGCCCGCAGCGCTGCTCAAGACAATTCAACGCCGCTTGAAGCCCCAACCCCGCCGGGCCCGCGAACTGGATGCTGTACGCGCACGGGCAGGTCGCCTGCTCCCGAAAGATGTCTGGCCCGAATTGGGACTGATCGGCTGCTGGACGGGAGGCAGCATGAGCGCCTACCTCCGCAGTTTCCCGGAATACTTTGGAGACGTGGCGGTCCGTGATCTCGGCCTCATTGCCAGCGAAGGCCGGATGACCTTCCCCATCACCGACAGCACACCATCCGGCGTGCTGGAAATTGTCAGCAGTTACTTCGAGTTCATTCCGGTCGCAGAGATGGAGTCTTCCCAGCCGACGGTGCTGGGGGCGCATGAACTGGTCGAAGGGGGCGAATACTTCATCCTGCTGACGAACGCCAGCGGCCTCTATCGCTACAACATTCACGATGTTGTCCGCTGCACCGGTTTCTACAAACAGACGCCATTACTGGAGTTCCTGAATAAGGGGAGCGGGTTTTCGAGCGTGACCGGCGAGAAACTCTCCGATCACCAGGTGGCGCGGGCGATCGAAGCCGTCCTCGCAGAATTCGGGCTGGCCTGGCGATCGTTTGCCATGGCTCCCGGTTGGGATTGTGAGCAAATTCCCTACTATTCGTTGTACGTGGAAGAGAGTGAACTTCCCGAAAGTGTGGACCGACAAACCTTGGGAAGGGCCGTCGACGCACAGCTTCAGACTCAAAACTGTGAGTATGCGTCCAAGCGCCAGTCGTGGCGATTAGGCAATGTCTGCGTCGTGGGCGTCCCGGATGGGTTCTGGGAGCGTTGGGACAGAGCCCGCCAGGCGCGCACGGGCGGCACATCGGAACAATACAAACGACCGTTACTCTTAGCGGAGCCGCCACAGGTTCCGACGTAAGTGACGGTCCTCGCGGAGTACGCCGGAATGTCGGTCGCTGTCAATTCGCCAGCCACGAGCGCTCAAACTCCGATGGCCTCCTATCGCGTGATTCGCCCCGGCGGAATGAAAGCCCTGTGGCAGCGCTTCACCGGGTGGATTCTGGGACGCATTCACAAGCGCGTTCTGCAACTCGCTCCAGGTGCCGTCGCGTTCTACCTCTCGCAAACGCCGATCATTTTTGCGTCGCTCTCCGTGCTGGTCCGGTTGCGGATCTTTGATCTACTCAAGCAACAGGGACCGCTCTCGGTTGATCAACTGGCCAAGGCGACGTCGGTCGACAAGGAAGACCTGCTGCGGGTACTCCGTCCAGCTGCGGCCATCGGCATCCTGCAGCGCGATTGGGCGGGACGCTTTCTACTCGGCCCGGTCGGCCTGCAATACACGAGCGACTCGGCCAATCCCGTCGCCGCGTGGACGGAACTCCTCGACCGCGTGATGATCTCGCGCATGCCGCGACTGGTCGACGCGATGAAAGCTGGCCAGCCTCTCAGTAAGTTCTGCGATCAGAAAACCTGCTGGGAACTGATGGCGGAAACCGACACCTGCCACCTGCATGACAAGGCGTGCAGCGGATGGTCGGAACTCGTCGTCGATGAAGTCGCGAAAAGTTACGATTTCTCCCAGGCGAAGACGCTCATCGATGTTGGCGGTGGTCGCGGGGCACTCCTCAGCGCGATTCTCAAAGCGGCTCCGCATCTGCACGGAACCGTCTACGATCGGGATGAAACCAAACTGGCGGCCCAGGAGATGTTCCAGCGACACGGTGTCGCCGAGCGGGCGCAACATCAAAGCGGCAACTTCTTCGAAGTTGTCCCGGGCGGGGCGGATCTCTACACGATCAAGCATGTGCTCCACGACTGGGACGATCAAAGCGTGCTGAAAATTCTCGGCTCGATCCGGGCCGCCCTCGGTCCTAGCAGCAAATTGCTGATCGTCGAAGGCTGCGTCGACCACGATCTGGGACCGATGGAGACCGTGCGTGCGATCTGGGATCTCTCGCAGTACATCACCACCTGGGGGAAATCCCGGACGATCGATGATTTCGCCCGGTTGACCCACCAGGCCGGATTGCACTTGCAGACAGTCTATCCAACGGGGACGATAGACACTCTCGTGCTGGAATGCGTTCCGGCATAGCCGCTGGGGAGCCGGCGGATGCGAGTCCTATTGGAGGGGACGCCGGTGTTCCAGAATTCGAATCATCTCCCGCAGCGTCTGCAGCCTGAACACTTCGACTCTCCCGAACAGCACGCCCGCGAACTCGCAGCGTGTTTTGAGCCAGCTTGGCACTGTGTGGGTGTGCTCGAACAACTCCCTCGTGTCGGTGACTTCCTCACCCTGGAGATTCTCGGCCGTCCCTTGATCGTGTGGCGGACCGCTCCAGACCAGGTGAAGACATTCCTGAATGTCTGCACGCACCGCTTCAGTACCTTGAACGATCGCCCCTGCGGACACGCCGCCGAGCGGTTGAAATGCCAGTATCACGGCTGGGAATACGATCAGGACGGCAACACCTGCAAAATCCCGGATGCCCAGTCTTTCCGCCCGTTGAAGAAGGGGGAACTCGGTCTGCGTGAGTACCGGACCGAGCAGGTGGGGCAACTGATTTTTGTGACGTTCAACGCCGAGGCGGTCGATCTCCGGACGTTTCTGGGTACGGAACTCGTTGAACTCTGCGAGCGATGGTTCACACCGCAGCATCGGCTGACGATCGTCAACGACCGGGAACTGGCCTGTAACTGGAAGATCGTTGTCGAAAACGTCCTCGAGTCGTATCACATCGCCTGCGTCCATCCCAAGTCGTTCGCTGACTATCCCCCTCCCGAACACTGCCATCACGAATTCCACCCGACGTACGACCATTACACGCATGACTTCACTGACGAGCCACGTTACGCCAAGCCAGAAAGGATCGTGGCGAAACTCATCGGCCGTGAACCGGATTACTGCTGGCATCACCTGCTGCGTTATCCGCATGTGATCATGGGCGGCGCGGGTCCCTGGCACTACGTGCAGATGATCTGGCCCACGAGTCCGACGACTTGTCACTCGCGGTGGATCACGATGCACGATTCCGGCCCGCGCGACCATTGGTGGTCATTCCTGCTCCACCGGGGACTTTATCGGTACGGCCGACGGATGGCCCGCCAGGTTCAGGACGAGGATGCCGCGATCTACCCGAAGGTCCAGCACGGCACCTCGGTGAGTGATCGTCCTCACAGCGGCGGGCTGATTTCCGTCCGGGAAGAGCGGATTTTTGCCTTCCAGGATTACATTCTGGAGTCAGCAGCCGCTGTCGCACACGAACCGGAGACCATCCGGCTTGCTCGGAAGACAGCGTGACAGACGTCCGTGGGAAAGCCCCAAGGCCCTGCACAACGGGCCAGAGCCAGCCCACAAGCAGCACAATAACCATTGTGCAGCAAGTACTTACATCCAGCCAAGCGTGAACAGTTCGACCTCAGCCCACAATCAGCCGGATTTACCGTTAGCCTGCAAATCTTCGGAAAAAACGGAAAAGTCTGTGCGACCGGTCTTTCCCGACCGATGAATAGAGGTAGCGAGGTGGCAGCGCGCTTCGCCGAGGGACCGTGATTGCGGTCACTCTTGCCGATCTTGGGCGGTCGAACCGTGGCCGAGTCGGTCAGCGCGAAACTCAGAGTGGTTCGGATGCCATTCCCCCTCTGAGGCCGCAGCTTGCGGCGACGGACACGGTCAGCGAAGTCACGGAAGGGGAGACCAGTTCATGCGTAAGTACGGGAAGTGGGCGTTGGTGCTCGGCTTGATGGCCGTCACGCCCGGCCTGAGCTTCGCCGCCCCGTGGTCCCGCGAAGGTAACGGGGACAAGGCGGAGAAGTCGGCAGCGGAAGCCAAGCCACGCAGCAAAACCTCGAATCAGCAGGTCGCCGACGACATCGCCGTCGCTCTGCGCAATGCCCGGCTGCAGGGCTACGACATTGAGATTGAATACAAGAACGGCGTTGCCGTCCTCAAGGGACGTGTCGTCGATCCCAAGCAGAAGGATCGAGCCACCCAGGTGGTTCAAAAGGTTTCCGGCGTGGAACGCGTCGACAACCAGATGATCCTCGCAGCGAAGCCGACGATGAGTGACCGGATGGCGGGACGTCCGTCCAGCGGCATTCAGCAGGCTGGTGGAATGCAGCAACCCGGTGGAATTCAACAGGCGGGACATACCGCTGGTGGTCCGCAGGCAAATCGCGTTCAGCAGGTCAACTACGAACCGGCGGCGGCTCCGGCTGCAGGCAGCAACCAGGCCAAGGCCGAGGAGATTGCTGCGGCTCTGACCGCTGCGAACTTCGAAGGCTATGACATCGAAATCCGGTTCCAGAACGGTGTCGCCCTGCTGGGCGGCGGCGTGGAAACCCCGGCCCAACGCGCGATGGCGGAACGCGTCGTCTCGCAGGTCCCCGGTGTGAACGGTGTCGACAATCAACTCCGGACCCGTCAGGCTCCGCAGGCACCGCAAGGTGGATTCGATCCGCGGATGGCGGGCCCGGGACCACAGGCTGGTTACGGTCCGCAGGGTCCCGTGCATCCGGCTGCCTTCCAGGGTGGCCCGGGAATGCCCGGCCCCGGTGGTCCCGGAATGCCGATGGGCCCCGGTGTGCCGATGGGTCCGTACGGTCACGGTGGACCGGGGGCTTCCCCCGCGGTCTACAACTCGCCGAGCCTGCCGGACTATGCCTGGCCGACCTATGCCCAGTATCCGAACTCAGCCGCAGTGACCTATCCGCAGCAGTACAGTGCGAGCGCGTTCCCGTACATCGGGCCGTTCTATCCGTACCCGCAAGTTCCGCTGGGGTGGCGTGATGCGACCCTCCGCTGGGACGACGGTCAGTGGAACCTCCAATTCCGTCATCGGACGGACAAGTGGTGGTGGTTCCTCAGCCCGAAGAACTGGTAACCGCTGATCCCGCGACCGTCGTCGTTCTCTCGGACGACGACGGCACCGCAATCCGCTCCGACCGACATTCGTCGACTTCGAATGGCATCACGTCTCCGGCGGCCCGCGTCGCCGGAGACGTTGGTCATTCCGGGACCAGGGCCGATCATTGGATGCACGAACAGGCTCCGATAATCCGCACAATCGGTAAATCCCGAAAAATCCCGCAAGTCGTCACACTGCTCCACTCGATAACTACTCTGTCACAGCGCGTGCTGTGTGCCCCGCGAGAATCGCTCGCGACGGCGAGCAGCACCATCCCAGGTTCCCGTCCGAAGCCCATCGCGAAGCGGATCCCCGGAGAGGCCAGATGATCAAGCCCAGTTCCTTCTTGAAACGCACCACGCTGCTCCTCGGGATCGGCGTGATGACCATGAGTAACAGTGGCTGCGTCCTCTTTGCCGACTTCCTGAAAGTCGGTTTCCTCCTGGGGAATTTCTTCGGGACGACGCCGCTGATTCCCGTCAGCCCGTATTACAGCGAGCTGATCGAAGATCGCTACATCCGTGAAGAGCGTTACGAGAAGGTCCCCATTCTCGATCCTGTCGAAGGGGAGAATGCTCCGCTGTTCTGCATGGATCCTCCGTCGCAGGACGAAGTCATGCGGGCCATGCCGGACGAAACCGGTGGCGGCTGGACGTTCCTCGCGGAAACGAGTCGCAACAACGTCCGCATCGTGGTGGAACCGATCGTGGACCGCGTGGACGACTGTCGCTTCTACCCGATGGTTGGCCCGGCTCGCCTCCATCACTGCCACTACAAGTGCACGGTCTACTACGATAAGGTGATCCGCTCCGACTGGCCGGTTCCGTTCCGTCACAAAGACGAGTCGGTCCAGGTCGTCTACATCGACCACGATCACCTGATCCGCTGCTCGGGCCCGATGACGCCCCAGTAAGCCGATCGGCTCTCACCAAACAACACGAGCGTCGTGCAGTCCAACTGCACGACGCTCGCTCCTTTCAAACATCAACTCCACCCCGCATCAACGGCACACTCTGCGGAAGCCCTGCCATTCCGATGGCTGGGTCTCTTCAATGGTTATCCCACGGGTGGAATGTAGCGATTGGTGAGTTCCGCGTAGTCTTCGCGCACCGGGCTGAAGACATCGAGGACGGTCGCCGGGCCGTCAATCGCCACGGCTCGATGCGGCGTGTTCGGTGGGATCAGAAAGAGGTTCCCGGCAGACACCACGCGCGTCTCATCGCCGATGGTGAGCTGCAGCTTTCCCTGCAGTAAGATGCCCCCCTGCTCGTGCGGATGATGATGCAGCGGCACTTCTGCGCCGTCTTCCATCTCCAGGTACGAGAGCATCAGGTGCGACCCGAACGGCGTCCGCAGCGTACAACCGGGAACCGGAGAGATTCTGGGAATCGACGCCAGATCAATAAAGCCCATGGGTGCGCCCTGAGTCTGCGGAAGGTGTCGTGCTCTCACGACCATACCGCCGACTCCAGCAAACTCGCAAACCCACGTCTGCGTCTTCGCGTCCCTGCACCGTCAGAAATCGACCGACGTCAACGGCGAGCGCGGAGCCTCCGCCCATCCCAGTTGTTGCGCCACCGCGGTGACAAGTTCCCCATCCAATCGCGCTGCCCGCAATACACTTCCGGCAACCAGCGCGACTTCCGTCAGTTGCTGAAGTCGCAACGGCAAACCGGCGGACGCATCAATCAGCGCATCCCAGCCATCCGAGGTGAGTATGTCTTCATTCCCGCCAACGCGACGCAGAGCTCCGGCGACAAAGCCCTGACTCTCTTCCGGATCCCACGGCGAGAGTTCCACCACGAACTCGGCCCGCTCCACCAGTTGTTCAATCAGCCCCGGGTGTCCGACTGCGATCAGCATCGTGGAAGATGCCCGGGTCGCTTCGTTCAACCGGATCAGTCGTAGCAGGTCGGTCTCGAGTGACTCCCGCGCAGCGTCGACTGCATCGAACAACCAGACTTGCTCGCGACCCAGTCGGGCTTGCCCGCGCGACCAGTCTTCCAGCCGTTCCCAACTGCGGCCACCCGTCCGGTTCGCACCAATCCACCGCCCCAGTCGTCCGGAAAATTCCTCACTGGAAACGCCCGTCAAATCCCCCTGGTAGCAGGCGCGTGACCGGCCGGAGAGTTGTCGACGGACTTCCTGCAGGACGCGCGACTTGCCCACTCCTGCCGGGCCGTAGATGATGCCGCAGCTCCGCGCCTGTTCCGCAGCAAACAGGAGCCGCGAGAGGGCTTCTTCATGATCTCCGCCCGGGAAGAAGTGGCCGCCGCGGCGATCTGCGAACGGACTCCCCGACAGATGCCAGAATGACCAGTCGATCATACGAAGCGCCGCCTTCAGCTAGAGAGGATCGGCAGAAACTGCCGGTCGTTTCCGGTGCAGACCAACTCTGCCGACCGTAACGAAGAAATCGACCATCCCCCTTGCTTCACGACAGGGATTTCCAGCGAGTCAAAGTCCCGGGAGGCCAGCGGAGCATTACGCCGGTCGCAGCGCGGCCGCGGTGCCCGCTTTGATTCTGTTCGAAAGAGTCTATTCGCTGGATTTTGATTTAGGCCCGGCGTAAACGCCGGGCCTAAAATTGGGGTTCGTCAACTCCGGATTTGTGGATAGCCGCGTTCAACGCCGTTCGCAGCAGTCGAGCGATGTCATCCACCGGACGCGAGAGCGGCGTTAAGCTTCTCGGCGGATGTCTGCCATTCCCCGTTGCGGGCTTCGGTGATGCGGGCCCGCAGCCATGTGGCACTCTGCTCGCTGAGTTCGCCCGCGGTCTCACGTTCCGCGATGCGTCGTTCGTTGGCATCGAGGAGGGCGACCTGACGACTCGTCACCGCGGTGAAGAGTGCCTCGGCTGCGGTTCGTGTCGCGTCGTCGTTGACGATCGGTGCTCCACAACCGGCGAGCAGAAGCAGCAAACCCAGACCACCCGTTGGCCACCACGCGCAGTGCTTAGAATTCACGCGGAATCTCCCCGGTGGCCCGCGTGCAGAGACCCGCCCAGATGAAGGGGTCCATGTACTGATTGAGAAACCGGATTGAGCCGTCACCGAGCAGGCAATGCGCACCGCCAACATGCTCGGACAGCACCTGATCGGCATGCCGCGACGGGTGGTTCGGCTGGTGAATGATCACGTCTGGATGGTCGTGAGCATCGGGTCCGGAATGGGCCTGTACGAGGGCACCACCACTGTCGCAATCATCGATGATCGCCCCGTTCAGCTTCTTGCAGGTGACCGCGTAGGGAACGACACCAACCCAGGTTTTGTCCGTGAGCTTCGAAGTATGCTCGGACAGAAACACGGTGTTCGAGGTTCCGTCGGTGATGTCCGCCAGACGGATGCGGGCGTTCCGGAAAAACGGACCATCAATCGTGACGGAACCAACCCCGGGAACAACTTCCGGAGTGGTGAAGTCATTCGAGACGGCAGCCGGCCGAGCCCAGGGACCTTGCGTCCCCGCCATCGTTACATAGTGACTGTGTGCCAGGAAGATTCCCTGAGCATAGGGCGCAGGGTTGGTGGGGGATTCGTGGTCACCAGCGGTATAGCGATGCAGCTCAAACCCTTCACTTCCCCCAGACACACTCGGGCAGAGGAAGACCGAGACCCGTGTGCGGACCGCCGTTGCATGTTGTGGAGCCCACATCGGCTCTCGCGAATCGAACTGGTTGTAGAGGGGTGTCTGATCCAGCATCGGCAATAACAACGCTCCCCAGGCAAGTCCCGAAGGTCCATTGCGATTGTCATCCGGGAAGTTCACACCAAAGGCGGTTCCTGTTTGCGACGGTGAACCAAGATAGGCCGGCGGTAAGACATTGTGCAGGTCGTGGTAGTTGTGCAGGGCAAGCCCCAACTGCTTGAGATGATTCCGGCACTGCGTCCGGCGGGCGGCCTCGCGCGCCTGCTGCACGGCAGGAAGCAGCAGCGCGATCAGAATCGCAATGATGGCGATGACGACGAGAAGCTCGATTAAGGTGAACGCTCGTCGCTGTTGCATGGCTGAAAGTTCCTGAGACCCACGATTGAAATCAACGCTCAGCAAACATTGTATTTTTGAGTAGCCAAAAATCAAGGCCAGCCGACCACAAAACATCGAATTGTGATGGTCAACCCGATTTTCACGGACTTTCTACTGGTGTTGCCAGATAGCCACGACTGTTTCTCCGCGTCCTCGACGGCTTGGTCCCTCAGAAATCTGTGACCCAGGCTGATGCTGGTGAGGGGATGATGCGACGTCGGTCGTCCAGGGCGATCCTGCCTCAAAACCGGCACAACCGTTAAGTTCGACGGGACTGGCCCGGCAGTCTGGGTGGAATACGAAATCCGTTGCGCGGATGAACGCCATTTGCATGGAGACTGATAGGCCGAGCGTTCGCCCGGTTCGTGATGCTCTTCTGCATCATGCGGGGCAAGCACGGCTCCGCGGTTCGGTTCATGACAAGACTGACTCTCAGAAGCGAGGAACTGCCATGGCGACGATGTTCGGCTCGAATCAGAAAAAGCATGTCCCGGCGGAACCCGTTCAGCGCGTGGCTGCTCCGGTCGAAGAGAGTGCGCCCGCTCGCCCCGAGTCGTCGAACGTGATCGGGAAAGGGACCGTGATCGATGGCAACATCATCGCTGAGGGGGATTTGCTCGTGGAAGGGACCGTCCGCGGCGATGTGACCACCAAGACCAGTCTGATGATTGGCGCGAACGCCGTGGTCGAGGGCAACATCCTCGCCGATCACGCCGAAGTCGCCGGGCGCGTGAAAGGGACCGTTCAGGCAACCGGCCTGCTCATCATTCGTTCGAGCAGCATGATCGATGGCGACGTCATCACCAAGAATCTCAACGTCGAATCCGGTTCGACCTTCAATGGTCGGTTCCAGGTTGGCGGGAAGGTGGAAACGATGGCCAAGGGTGCCGAATCGCCGGTGAAGAAAGACGCCCCGCCGGTCGGGGTGAAGGCCTAACGATCCTGATCTTTCTGTCCGTACGAGACGAGAGGAGTACCAATGGCTGTCGCTGTCGAAGCCTGGCAATCCGAACTGCAGCAACTCCGCGACCAGAGCACTCCTCTGAGCGCTGCGCTCGAGCAGGCTGCAGCGGAGCTGCAGACCCACGGCTGGGAACCGCCGGAATCACTGCTGAGCGATTTGCAACGGTATCGCGCGGCATTTCGACGCTTGCGGGAAGCGGTGCTCGATGGTCGTCCCGAACGGATGGCGGCCGTCCGCTCGCTGCACGATCTGTCGGGTGAGATCGCCCTGCAGGAACGGAACGATGCAGCCCGAAGAGTAGCGGAGGCGACCCGGCGGTTAACCAGTCGCGATCCGCAGGCCGCCGCCGCATTGGCCCGCATCGAACAGGAGCGGGCCACGCTCAGCGAACAACTGCAACCGGCTCACCCGCTGCCGGATCTTGTGGAAGAAGTCCTTGCGAAACGGCATCCCCTGCAAATTGCCATTCATCTCGTGTCCGAAGGCGACCAGCTCTCCGACGGGGACTGGGAAACGCGCCTCGATCAAGTCCGCTCAGCATTAGGTCGTGAAGTCGCGGTCGCCATCGCCCGCGGACGAATGATCGTCACCAGTGCGTAAGCATCGTCAGTGATCAGGAAAGTTCCGCTCAGAGTCTGCAGCAAGAGAAATCGAGGACGCCATGGCACCGTGCCGTTACAAAACGCTGATGTCGTACTTGCCCGGAATGGCAAGCGTGGTCAATGCCTTCGCGGCTCCCACGGTCCAACAGGCCGTGTTTGATGAGCTGATGAAAGCCCTCAACCACCGCATGGAACAGGAAGGTGTGCCTCCCACACCGCGCAGCAGCGGTGTGCGCAGTGTCGCCGAGTTGAAGAGTCTCGTGGAACAGGTTTCGACAGACAGCGGGGACGAGCTGGCGCTGGAGCTGGAGAGCGGCGACAGCATTCATGCCGTCAGCCCGAAAGGCTAGACACCGGCGGTGCGAACCGTCTGAGCGAATGAATTCACGTGCGATGCGTTGCGGACCGATGGTCGGTCCATGCGGGAGTCGATCAGTATGAGCGGTGTCTGGACAAACGAGCGAATCCGCCAGGAGATCGACCGTCTGACCGACTGGCGCACCCGGTTGTCCTCCGCGCTCCTGCAGAGTGCTTCGGAGTTAAAGACGATCGGACTCCCGCCCGAAGATGCGTTGGTCGCGGACCTTTCCGACTATCGTCAGCGGCTCCAGACACTGGCCCATTACCTCGATGCCGGCCGCGATCAACGGCTGGCCTTGTCAGCCCTCAGCGAACGCTTCGATACCCGCCGACGCCAGGTGGGACTCATCATTCCGTTCCGCGCGATCCTCGATCTGGAACACACCTCCGAGCCGGCGTTTCTCCCCATTGAAGCCTGCCGGCGTGACGCCCTAGCATTGCTCGCGATCGCCGAGGATGCGACAGCGACACTGGATGAACCGACGGCCCAAGCCTTGCTGGATGATCGCCATCCGCTGCAGACGTTGCTGATGCTCGTCGATCAGGGCGAAACCCTCAGCGACGAAGTCTGGGCGCAATCAGAAGACTTGCTGGCGGACACCTATGGCCGGGCGTTGTCCACCGCGGTTGCGCGCGGGCGGATTCGCCGCAGTGATCGAAAGCCGTCAGAAGTCTATGCGTCCACACCGCTGCCGCCGACGCGGCAGGTGTCGGTGACAGATCCGCCAGCGGTACCTCCCGCGCCAGCGCCGTTTTCAGCATCATCAATGCCCCCAATTATCAATGAGGAGGCTCTCAACGCATCCATTGCTCCGTCGAGTTCACCGCCGGAGGTTACCACGACGGATGATGTCCCCTCTGCAGAGGTCGTTCGTGCGACAGTCCGGGCGCTGACCGGTTCCAGCCTGGAACTTCCACAGCCCGTGGAAACAGTCGCTGTCGAGACGCTGGTCGCTTCGGCATCGGCCGCATCTTCCCGAGAGCACGCCACCAGTTCATCCGCGGACGCGACATCGGTCTTTGGCGACTCAAACGACGACCGCTCAACAAAACCGAACTGGTTCGAATCGGGATCGAGCGTGCTTCCGGGTCTCACCGACGTGGAAGCCGTGGTCACCGAAGAACCGGCAACACCCGAGGAGGCAGCGCTCCCGGAGCAGCCACCGATTGACTGGAACTACACCCGCGAGCTCCCGAAACCGACGTGGCATAGCGATGCCCTGGCGGAACTCGCCCGGCAGGCGATGCCGCTGGCTGGCACCGCACGGGTCGAGGTCCTGAAGCGACTCGTGTGGCAATTGATTGCCAGTCAACGACTGGACCTGGCGGCGCAACTGACGCGCATCATCGAAGCAGGTCCGCATGGACGGGGCGTGTTGCCTGCCGTCGCGTTGCTGCGTGGTTGCGCGCTCAGTCGTCGTTTGTCCTACGCTCGTGGCGAACTGGCCCGTCATGTCGATCAGGTTCTGCGCAGTGTCTCGCCCCCCGCTGATCTCGCGAACGCAGACGACGAATCGTTCAGTCGCAGCCTGCTGATGCGTGCGGCAGCATTACTGCCGGCCTTGCTCGGGGCTTCACCCGCAGCCGCAAATCTGTTGCGGTCGTTTCCCATCGAGCCGGGGATGAGCCACCTCTACAACTACTGTAACCGGGTGGCCGCATTCGGCGAACGCCTGCAAAGCCAGGCCATTGATCTGTTTCAGGCCCCGGCTGATCAGGCGCAATGGCAGGCCGAGCGCAAGCAGTTGCAGAACGAAGTCCGAACCTGGATGGAGCATTCGCCAGCGCAAGCCGTGGTCTATACCCGTGAATCGCCACTGTTTCTCCATGCCCATTGGACGATGCTGTCGAGCGCGACGCAGCGGCATCCGCAAGCCGTCCAGGAGTGGGCACAATGGCAAACTGTTCTGCTGGAAACTCACCGCCTGCTTCGACCGGCCCGCGACGGATTGGATGCCGAACGCAATAACGTGCGATCCGATCTGAAACGGCTGGCAGGACTGGTCGAAGAAACGGATGCGACGGCGGCTCTGAAACATCACGAAGCCTTCACACCGGCGATGCGGACGATGATGCTGGAAGCCATCGATCTGGCGAATCGCTGGTTGCGCCTCTTGTCGGCCACTCCGTCCCGCACACTCCATTTGGCCCCGGAACACGCGGAAGAGCTGCGGGCGGAATTGCTGGAGCGAACCGCAGGTGTGCTCGCGGAACTCAACACACTCGCCCGGACTCGGACCGCTGAGCATGTGCAGATCGCGCTGGTGGCCTGTCGCCGCGAGATCGAGCACATTCAACGGTTGTGCGCCGGCGAGGAACCGCTCCCGCTGCATGAACCCGATCCGCGGCACATCCTCTCGGCCGAATTCCTCAAGATGCCCCACCTGGAATTGAACGAACATTGGCAGCCCACTGCCGACGCGGCGGAGACCGAACACGCGATCCTTGAACATCTCAGCTGCGGCTGGACCGACTGGACGGCGGCGTTTGCGCTGCAGTGCAGTCAGCAGGATCATCTGGCGACCGCCCGCATCCTGGAACTGCCGGTCTGGCCCGATCCCCGGATGGTTCCCGAGCTCCATCGCGTACGGAATGAAGAACTTCATCTGACGCGTCAAGCCGTCCTTCGTGAAGTCGACGAGCTCGCTTCTCAAGCGGCGCTCGATGTCGTTGAACGTCCGGAACTTCAACCCGCACGACAGCAGCTGGACGATCGGCTCGAGCGCTTGCGGTATGCCACCGGTCAATTGCTGACGTTCCATCGCGTGCGGGCTCGGCTGGAACGCTACCGCAGCCATTGGGCTCGCGTGCTGGGCGGCAACCAGGCCGATTTGCAGGATGACTCCGGCATTCTGCAGTCAGCACCCGCGAGTCGAGAGGTCCACCCGGTTGCCGAGTCGGAAGCAGTGAACGACAGCGGCTGGATCTTTTCTGAGGAATAAGCAACGTGTCGGTTGAAGCCCAATTGCAGCAGGATGTCGCAGAAGCCCGCGCCCGCGGGATTTCTGGCGATGCGCGCTGCCTGCGGGCCTTGCAGCGGCTCGCCGAGTGGCTCGTCGACCAGGGGCGCTTCATTGAAGCCCGGACGACATGGGCGGAACTCGTCGCGGAAATGGATCGTTCGAACGAGGCCACGCTCCCCGATCGGGCCGTAGTCCGGATGCAGGAAGCTGGTCTGTGTTCGCGTCAAGGGAATCTGCAAGATGCTGAGCGACTGTTACGCGAAGCCATCGAGTTGCTTCGAGAAGACCGGGCAGAGACGACGTTCGAATTCGCTCAAGCCTGTAATCAACTCTCCGAAGTCTTCTTCGCACAGGACCGTCATCAGGCTGCCTGGGAACTGGCACGTCACGCCGGAGCACTGCTGATCGGACAGTTGCCGGATGAGCATCCCGATGTCCTGCGGACGCGGAATAATCTGGCGGCACTCCATCTGGTCCGGCGTGAGTACGTACTGGCCGAGCGTCTGTTTCGACGGAACCTGGTCGGTCTGGAACGATCCATACCACCGGACGATCCCCGCCTAATTGGACCGCTGCACAATCTGTCGGTGACGCAACGCCATCTGCGCCGCTTTAAGGATGCGGAAGATCACAGTCGCCGAGCGTTACGGATGGCACGCCATTTGTTTGGCGAAGGTCATCCGCAGTGTGCACAGTCACTGGCCGAATTGGCGGAGATCGCTGCGGCCCAGGGGGCGTGGTCTGTCGCAGAACGATCCCTGACGGAAGCACTGGTCATTCGCCGGGCCAATCTGCCAGCCGAGCATCCCTTGTTAGCGAAACTGCAACGGGCGCTGGCAGAAGTCCTCATCCGTCGCGGGAAATGGGCTGAAGCAGAACCGTTGCTCGATGAAGCGCAACGGATTGTCGAACGGGTCTTCGGCGCGACACACCCGCAGATGGCACAGATTTACTGTGGACAGGCACGGGTTTGTCTCGGGCGCGGTCGACATGCGAATGCCGACCGGTTGGCTCATCAAGCCCTGAGCGTGCTCGGTGATCTGCTGAATGAGCACGATCCCGCCCTGGCACTGGCGCATCGCTTGCTCGCACAGGTTGCGCTGGCTCGTCACGACGTGATCGCCGCCACACGTCATGCCAACATCGCAGTCCGGATTGTGGATGCTCAACCGCTGGCGAGCGATCAGGAACGGTGCGACTGCCTGCTGATCGAAGGCGAAGCGCTGTGCGCAGCGGAAGACTGGGCTTATGCGCAATCCTCGCTGCAACGGGCAACCGCCCTGTTGAAACAACTCGGAAAAGACTACTCGCATCCCGACCTGGTGACCGCCTATCGCTTGCGTGCCACCGTTTCACTGCGCTGCGGAGCCGACGAGCACGCTTGGCGAGAGATCCAGAAAGCCCACGCGGTCGCCGAACTCCTGCCGGAACGGGCCGCTCCGGAACTCGCTGAAGTGGCCGCGGTCTTCAGTGATGTCTATCTGCGTCGGGGAGATTTCCTGGCGGCAGCGAATCTGGCAGAGCAGGAACTGTCACTTCGCGAACGGTTACACGGGGCCGAACATCCCTCGCTGCGGAACGGACTGCTGCGTCTGGGTGATGCGCGGAGCGCCCTCACGGACTACCCGGCGGCCCAGAACGCCTATCAGCGCGCCCTGACGCTGACCGAACGGATGGTGGGAGCCACTCCGACCGAAATCTCTGCCTGTGTCGAACGTCTCGGACGCCTGAGTCTGGCCCAACGCGATTTCGAGGGCTTCAAACCCTGGATGCAGCGGGCCTTGCAGTTAATGGAAACCGGGCCGCAATCGTCTCCCCGGGCGATGCCGGCCCTCGATGAGTTTGTCGAGTCGTTACAGGCCGCAGGCCGCGTCAGTGAGGCCGTCGCCCTGGCTGAAGAACTGGCATCGCGACGCAGCCGCCAGATGCACGTCCTGGGCGAATTGTTGTAAGGAGTGGAAGCGTGAGCCTGAACGTAGTCAAACCGGGCGATGTCGTCCGGGTCCATTATACGACCTACTCGCAAGACCAGTGCGTGATCGAAACGTCGGCCCATCGCGAGCCGCTCTCGTTTATTGCCGGTTCGGGCGAAGTGGTGGAGGGTGTGGAACGCGCGGTTCTGGGGATGCGAGTCGGCGAGACCAAGCGTGTTCCGGTCATGCCGGAGCACGCCTTTGGACATCGCGACGCCCGCTGGCAACTCCGGGCTCCGCACGCCGGGATTCCGGAGCGAACCGTGGAAGGCGATCAACTCGCAGCAACAGTGGGCGAGGAAACGATCACGGTCTGGTTGAAGTCGGTGCAGGATCACGAAGTCCAGTTGGATGCCAACCATCCGCTGGCAGGAGAAACGCTGGTCTATGACTTGCGTGTGGTTGGCGTTGGTCCCCTGGGGCCGACGGATAGTGTGTTCGGGTGACGTCCGCCCGTGATTCGAATGTTTTGGTCATGACAGTCCGGTCTCGTTGACGCCTGAATCCAACATCACCCCGCCCATGAAGGACGTGGAGATCATGAGTCTCAAGTTGACAGCTGCCAGCTTTTTAGCCGGCGTAAAACAAAGCGGTCTGGTCGATGCCCACCGCTTCGATGCTTTGCTGGATTCCCTGCAGCAGTCCGGTGTGAACCTCAATGATTCGCGGGCCATTGCCCAGGCACTGGTCGACCGCCAGGTTCTGACGGAATGGCAAAGCGAAAAGCTGTTGCAGGGGAGGCACAAAGGGTTTGTGCTCGGTCGATATCGTTTGCTGTCGCTGCTGGGGACCGGCGAAATGAGTGCCGTGTACCTCGCCGAGCACGTCATGATGGAACGCCGCTGCGCGATCAAAGTGCTCCCCGCAAACAAGGTGCAGGACACCTCCTACCTCGGTCGCTTTCATCGTGAAGCCCGGGCGGTGGCCTCGTTGAATCACCCGAACATCGTCAAAGCCTTCGATGTCGACAAGCAGATCGAAGGGGGCGCTGAGATTCACTTTCTGGTGATGGAATACGTCGCCGGAAAGAATCTTGGAAAACTGACTCAGGAGCAGTTCCCGCTCAGTTATGAAGCGATCGCCGACTACATCCGTCAGGGGGCAGACGGACTGCATCACGCCCACGAGGCGGGCCTGGTCCACCGCGACATCAAGCCGGAAAACCTGCTGATTGACTCGAATGGCGTGGTCAAGCTGCTCGACTTGGGTCTCGCCCGATTCTTTAATGCATCCGACGAAGAATCGCTGACCATCAAGCACGATGAGAAGGTCCTTGGAACGGCCGACTTCCTCGCACCGGAACAGGCGATCGACAGTCACAAGGTGGACTTGCGGGCCGACGTCTACAGCCTGGGCTGTACGATGTACTTCGCCCTCACAGGGCATCCGCCGTTCACCGATGGATCGCTGGTGCAACGGTTGCTGGCTCACCAGACGCGCCGGCCGCCATCCATCAAGTATGATCGCCCCGACATCCCGGAAGACCTGTTGGCGATCGTCGAGAAGATGATGGCCAAGAAGCCGGTAGACCGGTACCAGACGGCCGCGGAAGTCGCGGAAGCCCTCGGGCGCTGGCTGGTCAAGAACGGCTCGGCAGAATGGAAACAATCACATGCTTCGCTGGTCGCGGAGTATGCCGGGATGGAGGCGATCACGTCAACATCTACCCGTGCGAAGACCGAGCCAACAACGCCTTCCCCGACTTATGTATCACCGACACTGGCGATCACCGAAACACCGGTCCAACCGACAGATTCTGCGCCCCGCGAAGTGATTCTGGAACCGGAGGTGGAACCACCGAAACCATCCCCCGTAGCCCCGAAACCAGCCCGAGAGGCGTTGCGAGCGATCGCGCCGGCACCCCCACCACGCCGTACTGTGAAAGCTCCTTCGCGCAGGCCATGGGATTGGGAGAAGACGTTAGCGATTGGCTTATTGACGCTGGGAACCATCGTGGTGGTGATGATCGGTGTCTGGCTCTTCGGGGCCAATCAGGGAGCCGTTCCCGGTACTCCTGTTGAGCCGATCATTCCCTCAACTGCCAACTCGATCCGAGTTCCAGATGAGAACCCGCAGAATCAGTAAACGCATAGTCAGAGGACGCCCAGCCATTCCGTTGGCTGGGTTTCTTTGCTGACCCCTCTTCCAACGAACACGCCCCGGACGACGAGAGTCGTCCGGGGCGTTGCTGTTGGGGATCGGAATTCAACCCGACGTTACTGGGCGAGCATTGTCCGCAGTTCAACCATCGCGGGCGTCAGTCGCGAGGACAGACGGCCGAGTGTCGGGCGATCCTGCGTCTGGCATTTCACGAGATAGCCATAGCACTCGCGCCACAGATTATAAATGCTCTCCATCTGCGGCCGCAGGTTCGCGGTTGAAGACCCGGCGATGATGTCCTGGTTCAACTGCAGGGTTTCGTCCTTCAATTGCGCGATCGCGTCGAGGCAATCGCGAGAGAACGGTTGACGATCGCGGGAGAGCCACCGCTTGGTCGCGTATTCCAGTTCTTCCGTAATCGTTTCAATGTTCACTGCAAGGTCGGCAGCAGCATGGCGGTTGAACTGATCCCGTTGAATCTGCAGGGCGTCGCCGAGTGCTGTGATAGTCCGCTCGATCGTTTGCAGCGCGGCCAGCGCTTCATCGCTTTCGATGTCGTGGAAAACATTCGAGAAGCTGCGCTGGGCCTGTTCGATGTACCGGAACGAATCGACGAGCTGGTCGTGCTCCACACCTTGTTTGACTTCATCGATGAAGTGCTCGCAGACACCATAGAACTCGCTGGCCACCCCCGCCACCCGATCTGCTTTCGGCAGGTGCATCAACAACTTCAACGACATCCGGTCGAAGAAGTCATCGATATCCTTCTTCAATGCCGACGTGAGATAGACCAACTGTGAGCTGTCGACCTTCGTCGGCAACAGCAGCAACTGGTGAATTTCGCCATCGGCCTGTGTGATCCGGCGGAGGCTGCGCTCGAAGTACCGGTTGTCGTATTCCTGCAGCTTGGACCGCTGCGGATACCAGATCGACTGGAACTTGCGATATTCGTTGACAACCAGATCCATGTCGCCATTCGGATCATCAATCAGCGAGGCAATGTTCAAGACCTGCTGACGCGCCCGGCTCAATGTGAGCAGGTATTGGCGGCCATCCGAGCCGGGAAGTTCCACCTGCACATCTTCGCTGAGATTGCGGATGTCCTGGGCCAGATCGTTCGTCTTGAGCACGAGTTCACGACGATTGACCTGCGGGCGGATCCCGATCGCATCGCGGACTTCCTGATCCAGACTCTTCAACGAAGCGATCCGATCGCGGACGGTTTTGCTCAGCCCGCGCACGGCATCCAGCCGGTAGGCCAATTCCCGCCACGTCGCATCGAGTTCCTGCAATTCTTCCAGCAGCAGCAGATGGTCATTGTACCGCTGGGCATGCTTATCGAGACTGACTGCCAGGGCGCTGACTTTCATCGCGTCGTTCAGCAGCGGGCGAATGTTCGGCAGGCGGCGCAGTTCGTCATTCAATTCATAGCTGAGCTGGGACAGTTCGTCGGCCACATCTTTCAGAATTGGGCGAACCGCCTTCATTTCCGGCGTAGCCTGCGTAGGATTCGACGGCATCGGTCGCGTGCCGTTGTTCGTCCGCCGCAGCGTGAAATCTTCCATGAAGCCATTCGTCAAGTCTTCAATCGACTGACGGGCCTGGTCGCGCGTGTAACTGACCGGGTTGGTCCGCGGCGGCTGACCCACAGCCGGGCCGGGCATCAGGCAGGCAGCGGCGGTGAACGCGAGCGTCCCCCAGGCCGCAACGCTCGTCATCCCCATACGAGACATGGTGCAGAATCCTTTCTGGTAACTCGACCGGAAATCCCCTTCCGGGTCTGCGCCGATCCCGCAGACCATCAGTGCCGCGGACTCTACCGGAAGAATTCGCCGGTTCCTAGAGGAGTTTTTCCCGGAGATTCTGGCGGGAACCAAAATCGGGGAGATTGGTCTTGCGAGATTCACGGGGGATTTCCCACACGAGTATTTCAGATTTCGGATGATCGGCTTGGGGAAATTCTGTTTAGAATCACTGTGAATCCTCTCGGCTAATCAACTCGGCTCTCGATGGAGTCATTCGATGATTCGCAGATTCTCGTTGAAATCGATCGCCCCGGTCATGATTCTGGGGTTCATGGCAGTTCTCGTCTGGGGAACCAGCCATCTCGTGGGGCATGCACAAGCTCCGACTCCAGCACCCCAATGGGAGTATCATTCCGTGGGGATCGAGTTCGCGATGCTCCCGGCGAAGCTGACCGAACTGGGGAACGATGGCTGGGAAGTCGTCCACGTGCTCCACACCGATCAAACCGTTGACAATCAGCAGGGGGACGATAAGCCGCACATCGTCGCGCGGCGAATTGAAATCATCGCCAAGCGTCCGCGATCGCGCTGAGGTTCAGCTTGTCGCGTGTTCTACTTTTCATCGGTGGAGGCAGCCTCATGAAAAAGTCATTCGCCGTGCTCGCGGTGCTGATGTTGATGGCCACCGCCTGGACCGGGTTTAGCGAAGAACTCGTCCGTCGTGCGTCCTTCCGAAGCACCATTCAGGTCGACCTCGGAGAGGGCGATCTCTCGATCGGCTATGTCGAAACCGAGGAAGGGATGGTCCTCCTCGCCGATGTCGAAGGCTCAAAGGTCCGCGCCCGGCGGATATTCATCGGTGATGGGAAGCAGGCGGTTGCGTTCGAAAGTACCCGCGATGGCTTCCTGACTCCCAACGGCATCAAAAACGCCGCGGGAATCGAATTCCCTCGCGACAAAGTTTACGAAGTCCCCAAAGTGACGATCGAACCCTGGGGCGCTCGGGCTGGGGAAGTCTACCTGCTGACCAAGCGGATCAAACTGGTTGCCCGCGCGGAATAAGTGACTCGCGCGGATGCAGAGCACACGCGTCTCGATCCCCACAAGCTGGATCCGTTCGATCAGGTCACCGCGCGGCGGGAAACACTGGGACCACGAGCCACAATTGCGGCATCGATCTCAGCGATCTGTGCAGCAGTCAGTTGCCAGTTGAGTGCTGCCGCGTTGTCGAGGATCTGATCGGGACGCTTCGCACCACAGAGCGCGACCGTGATGCCCGGACGCTGGATCGTCCAGTTGAGTACCAACTGGGCGATCGTCGTTCCGATCGAGTCCGCCATCGGCCGCAGACGATCGAGGAAATCCTGCGTCTTGTTCCACTCCTCACCCTGGAACATCGGATACTTTCGTCGGCCATCACGCTCGGCGAAAACATAATCCCGCGGCAGCTTGCCCGCCAACAGACCTTTCATCAACGGCCAGTAGACCATCACCGAGACGTTGTTCGCCAGGCACCAGGGCAATTCGTCCGCTTCAATTTCCCGTTGCAGCATGTTGTAGTGCGGCTGATAGGCTGAGAGCGGACAGACCGCGTGAAACTCGGCCAACTGGGCTGCACTCGCATTGGACAAACCCGCAGCGCGAATCTTCCCGGCATGGAGCAACTCCCGAAAAGCGGTTGCGGTTTCCGCGAGCGGTGTGTTTGGATCGGGGGCGTGGAGATAGTAGAGATCGATGACGTCGATTCCGAGGCGTTCGAGACTCTCATCGCAATGTCGTCGAATCGTCTCCGGGCGGCCGTCACGCACCTGCTTTTGCTCGGCGTTCCAGCTGATGCCCCCTTTGGTGGCGATCACCACCTGATCGCGAAACGGTCGCAGGACACGGCCGACCATCCGTTCGCTTTCACCGTTGTAGCCGTAGCAATACGCCGTATCGAAGAAGTTCACGCCGGCCTCGAACGCAGCGGAGATCGTCGCAAGACTCGCCTGCTCCGTGACATCGAGACTCGTGATCCCCGCAATTGGCCAGCAGCCCAGCGCGAGCGGCGTGACTTCCAGCTCCGTTGTCCCAATCGTCCGTCGCGCAAACACCGACATCGCGTTCCTTTGGAATGAGCCAGCCCCGATTGTGCAGCAATTTACGAGTGGAGTCACGCCACCCAGCCCGTAGCGCGCGCGCCGGGTTCCTGCTTCATCAGCCACGATCGTGACGGGATCGGATCACAAGGACTCACTCTCATCCGATCGTCAAAACCCGGCGCTTGCGCTTCGGGCTAGGACTGTTGTTGTTACGATCGTCGAGCGGCGTTGCGGTGACGGCGCAGGTGTCTTCTCAGCCAGCGCGGGCCGCGGAGTTTCATCGCAGGGCGATGATGAGTCGCGGGCTCGGTACCGTCGGCGGACTGCAGTTCTTCTTGAGAAAAGCTGCGGTACAACCCGGTCGGGAACGCGATGGCCCGCCAGGGGAAGGCTCCCGCCAGTTCGCTGAAGATTTCCGTGGTCGCACGGGCGTTGGGTTCTCGCACCGAACGAACACCGATCAGGGCGAGCCAGCGCAGGACTGCGCTGATCGCGAACATCACGTGGTAATGTCCCCATTCCCCACCCAGAAACGTCCAGCGATAGTCCGCAATCTGCGTGAGCATCCAACCGGCCAGAATCGAGGTCACGCCGCCGACAAGACCGGCAACGGCGGTGCTCGCAGCGATATACATTGTGCGGTTTTCGCTGGGCGAATTCTTGATCATGAAGCCGTTGTTGGCGATCAGGATACCGGCATTCAACACCTGGTCGACCATGAAGACCGGCACCAGAATCCAGAATGCCACGGTCGGTTCTCGCGGCACCAACAGAAGCGCAATCATATTGATCGACTTGAACCCGACGCAGAACACCAGCACCGGCCGTGCCCCGTAATGATCCGACCAGCGCCCAAGGCGATGCGAGCAGAGCGCACCACCTACCCAGGAAGCGGTCCACAGCATCAAGACCTGAAAAAGATCCAGCCCGATCTCGGAGAGGAGAAACAGACTGATAAACGGGGCTCCAGCCATCGCCGCAAAGTGCCAGAAGCAGGTGAAACCGATGAACCGGCGAAAATCACGATGCCGGAAGGGCTCGGCGAAGATCTCCCGTAACCGTGGAGTCGGGACTCGTGAAACCGGTGGTTCTTCCACCCGGAAAAAGAAGAAGAGGTCGGTCACCCCGAGGACCGTGCCGATGACGATCTGCAACGTGAAGTCGGTGAGCGGATCGAGTCGCGACCACGCCCGGACCAGCGCAGCGGCCATGAGGGTCGCAGCAGCGGTCCACTGCATCCAGAACTGCCGCCGTCCCCAGAACTGGCTGAGTCCCTGATGCGGGAGATAATCACCCATCCAACTGAGCCACAGCGGTGAACTGAAATGTAACAGGGCCTGATTGGCGGCAGTCGTCACGAGCAATGTCCACACCCAGACCGATGCCGGAACGTCCGGAAAGACCCACGGGCCGATGACCGCTGGTAACAGCAGCAACCGGTGAATCATGGCCGTTGTGAACCAGACCCAGCGGCGGTAGTGCAGATGGTTGACGACCACCGCGGAGAGGAACTGACAGAAGAGCATCAACGTCGGCAGTGCGCCGAGGATGCCAATGTGCAACTCGTTCGCGCCGACGGAACGGGCGTACTCGATCGTCGCAGGGGACGTCGTGAGCTGCGTATAAGCGGCGGCCAGGCAACCGGCGATAATAATCGCCCGCTGAGCGCCGGAGAGCGACCACACGGTTCGGAACTTTACATCGAAAAGGCGAGGGAGATCGGCGGGGTTCTAGCAGACGGACGCAACTCAGCCAAGAGAGGTTCACCCGTTATCAGGTCGGATCATCGTCGTCATCGGTGGTCTCTGAGGCAACCAGATCGAGCGAACGCAGTTTCGTTCGCAGTGTCATGCGGGAAATTCCCAGTCGTTCCGCTGTCTGCAACTGGTTTCCCTGAAAATGGGCGAGCGCTTCCGTCAGCAGGACCCGATCGACTTCCAGGCCGATTGTGCGGTAGAGATTACGAGTCCCTTCTTCCAGATGTCGGCGAATCAGCGTCGCCAGATCGGTCGGTGCCGTGAGAGAACCGGACGTGTTGCTGATCACCGGGATGGCATCCCCGCTCAGGCAACTCGGGGGAAGGTTGTCGACGGTGATCACCATCCCCGTCGACTGGACGAGTGCGTAACGAATCGCACTTTCAAACTCACGGACGTTTCCCGGCCAGTTGTGTGCTGCCAGCGCCTCGAGCACCTCGGGAGCAAACGACTGAACCGTGCGACCCAGATCACGATTGAAACGACGAAGGAAATGTGCCGCGAGAATCGGAATATCTGTCTGTCGTTCCCGCAACGGTGGAAGATTGATGGTGAAACCGTTCAGTCGATACAGAAGATCCTGCCGGAACTCGCCCGCTGCCACCATCTGAGACAGATCGCGATTGGTGGCGGCGATGATCCGCACATTGGTCTGCACGGTCGTGTTGCCCCCGACCCGTTCGAATTGCTGGTCCTGGAGCAACCGGAGTGCTTTGGCTTGCGTGCCGGGACTCATGTCCCCGATTTCATCGAGGAAGATCGTCCCGCCGTTGACCTGCTCGAACTTCCCGATGCGGCGCTGATCGGCTCCCGTGAACGCGCCCCGTTCATGTCCGAAGAGTTCACTTTCCAGCAGGGCTTCGGGCAAAGCCGCACAGTTGATGGCCAGAAACGGCTGCTGATTCCGGCGGCTGTAGTGAAACAGCGCCCGGGCCACGAGCTCTTTGCCAGTGCCACTTTCTCCTTGAATGAGCACCGTGCTGTCTTGGGGTGCGATGCGGCCGATCGCCTTGTAGACATCCTGCATGGCCGCTGAGTGGCCGACGATGAGGTCGGAATCGGCACTCTCTTCCGGGTCAGACTCCAGCACCGCAGGGATGCGATTGAGCCGGCTGACGGCGAGCGCCTGTTGCACAACTTCGCGCAGCCGCCGGAGATCGACAGGCTTCAACAGATACTCGAAGGCTCCAAGGCGCATCGCTTCGATCGCCGTCTCAGTCCGGGCGAAGGCAGTCATGATAATGACCGGCAAGCGCGGATCGATGGCATGCATCTGAGCAAAAGCCTGCAAACCCGTCTGATCCGGGAGCCGGACATCGAGCAGCACCACATGTGGCCGATGGTTCCGGACCATCGCAAGACCTTCGGCCGCGGTCCCGGCTGTCAGGACGGTGAGCTGCGGCGACGTCAACGTGGATTTCAGAGAATACGTGATTCCCGGTTCATCATCGACGACCAGCAGTGTTGCGGGGGTAGTCATCTCGACGTCTCGCTTCATGCGGGCAATGATCCTGGTGCCAGCGCCAGACCGACGGTGACCTCAGCGCCGCCATCGGGATGATTTCGAGCGGTGATCCGCCCGTCATGGGCAGCAATAATCCGCTCGCAGATGGAGAGACCCAGACCGGTCCCGGTCTCTTTTGTACTCGCAAACGGTTGAAACAGCCGTTCCAGAATGTCTGAGGAAAAGCCTGGCCCGTTGTCACGAATGGCAATGACGGCTGACCGCGACACGGTTTTCGTTGCAGGTTCGACAGTCAGACTCACCGTGATGGCACCGCCGCTGGCGAGTTCATCCAGCGCATTCAGTAACAGATTCAACAGCACCTGCCGCAAGCGGACCACGTCGACCGGGGCATTGATTGCGTGATCGGGGAACTGGCTCGTCACCGTGACCGATTGAGCCGAAGCACGACTGGTCACCAGTTCGATCGTCTCCTTGATCAGAAACCGCAAATCGACGGTCGCCTTCTCGATGCTTGGTGGGCGGGCGAAGTCGAGAAAATCCTGCAGGGAACTTTCCAGTCGAGAGACTTCGCGGGCAATCACGTTGAGCGACTCGCGTCCGAGACCTGCACCATCAGGACGGTCCAATGCATCCTGGACGAGCATCTTGATCGGCATCAATGGATTGCGCAATTCATGCGCCAAGCCCGCCGCAATCTGCCCGAGCGCCGCGAGTTGTTCGCGATGCAGAGCTTCCAGTTCCTGCTGCTGCACGCGTTCCACGAGCCGTGAAACATGCGTTTCCATCTCCTGTAAGCCGGCTTCCAGTTCCCGGAAGCTGCCACTGCGTGAGATTTTCAGCGGACCGACCACGTCCGACATCTTCCCCGCTGCGCCACGAATACTGACATTGAGCTGGACCATCGAGGCTCCAACACTGCGGGCGATCACCAGTCCGGCCACCAGGCCCGCGGCACCACCACAGATTCCCAGGAGCAGAAATGCCTGCTGGGAATGCTCCGCGGTCCGTCGATTGGCTTCGTTCGTCTGGTCGACGACGTCGCGATTTAACAAAAGGAATTGATGAGCCGAATCGACCACATTGGAAATATCTTCCAGCAGCACCTCCAGCGCTTCCGGACTCTCGCTTTGTGCTGTCGGCGGCTCCTTCAGGAATTCGTCAAAATGTCCGACGACTTCGGACCAGCGGGTGTTCACGGTCTCGATCGCTTGAATTTCTTCCGGTGTGTGCGCCAGTTTGCGAGCGAGCGCAAGGTGACCGTCGGATGTGCGCCGTAAGCGGCGGATGTCTTCCCGATTGCGTTGTCTCCGCACACGAGCGTACTCCTGCAAGCGGTGTCGCATCTCACGGAGCTCAATGTAAAGATCCTGCGCAGCCAGCATGCCGTGAACTTCTTTTGCGATGAGTTCCGAGCTTTGCTGATGCTGCCGCTGCGTGTTCCACGCAGCCAGAATTCCCAGCGCGAACAGCACACCGCTGATAAAGATCGTCGGGGCGGCGATCTTGAGGAGAAACTGACGGTTGACGCGGAAATTGCCTTGCATGGTTCCGTCACAATAAGCACACGGGTGTGACTCGTCCAGAAGCATTCGTCTGATCCCAGTCTCCAGCCTCACCAATCCGTCTGGACCGTCATCACGAAGATGACAGGTTGCGAGATCTGTACTGACTCACACTCTCTGGATCTGGCGGAAGTCGAAGATCTTTCAAGTCTTCGCCCCAGGGTGTTGAACAGAACGAAGCCAGTTCGCAGAGCCGCTGGCAAGCACTTGGCCAGTCGGCATCGAGAGACGATGGTCGTCTCTCAAATAAGAAATCGCTGGTTCCCAGCCATTTTCAACACCGTCAAGTCCTTGAATGCCAGCCGTCCCTTGCGAATTCGCGAGGATCGGTGTGCGGCACGCGGCATGCATTGCCCGTTCTGCTACTGGCCGGGATTGATCTCTGCCGGGCGACAGCACGTTGACTGGTTTTCGGTGACTTGTGTTCTCAGTGCAACGATCCGTTGGCACCGGAGGCTATACGCCCCGGTGACACGGCGTTTGCCTCGTGATCGCTTGCGCGGGAGTAGCGCGGCGAACGATTCCATCTGCCTCGTCTGGAGACGCCACTGTCATGGGACAAGACGCCCCCTGGACTCGCCGAGCGACGGCTCGTTCCGTTGCTTCCATGTGCTTTGCAGTTGCCGGTTGCGCCTTCTTTGGTGCCCTGCTGGCCAGCGTGGTGTCGATCTGGCTCTCGGGCTGGATGACCGTGGCCGGAATGCTGGGCATCAGCCTGTTCTATCTCGCACTGGGATTGCTGGAAATCGGCTCCACGATGCCGCTGTTCCAACGCGAAGAAGAGGAAATTGAGGAACCTGTCGAACACCGGCCTGCCACTCTGGAAACCGTCCCCATCCCGGTGACGACTGGTCGCGAACCGCCACGCATCATCGTCGGCCTGAGTGAATAAGACCTCTGCAATCCCGCCTCCCGCTCTCCCCCCACAGCGCTTCGCCACCGAGAAGTAAAGGACGTCTGATGTCAACCGCCGACGCTGACCCGCAAGAGAAGCCCCAGAATGGGCTGGCGGGTTTGAAACATCTCCGGCACGACATCCTTTCGGGGATTGTCGTTTCACTGGTCTCGCTCCCGCTGAGCTCCGGGATCGCGATCGCCTCCGGCGTTCCACCGATCTACGGTCTGATTTCCGCCATCATTGCCGGTTTTCTGTTCCCGCTGATCGGGGGAGCATACCTCACCATCAGTGGTCCGGCTGCCGGTCTCGCACCGGCCATCATGGCAGTCATGATCTCGCTGGGTGGAGCCGGTGATGCGGAACATCTTGGCGAAGGCTTCCACCACCTGCTGGTCGTCATTTTTCTGGTCGGATGTATGCAGGTCGTGATGAGCCTGCTCAGACTCGCCCGCTTCGCTGCGATCATTCCCGTGACGGTGGTCGAAGGAATGCTGGCATCAATCGGCATGCTCATCATTGTGAAGCAGATCCCGATGCTTTTCGGCTTCACGGGCAAAGTGCATGCCCACGAATTCTTCGAGTACGTTTCTGGCGTGCCGGAGTATGCCAGTCAGATGACTGTCCCTGTCTTCGCCGTTGGCGGTACGACGCTGGGCATCCTGCTGCTGCTGGGATCGCTCAAGAAAGTCCGCTGGCTGCAGGCCATTCCCCCGCAACTCATCGCCGTGGTGATTGGCGTGATTCTGGGCAAGGTCGCCCAGCTGGAGACCCTGGGGAGCGGTTTCCTCATCAAGCTCCCGGAACAACCCTTTCATGGTGCGAAGCTGCCCGACTTCAGTGGCCTGCTGGCCCGCAGCGACCTGTGGTACGCCGCCATCATGGGGGTGGTGATGCTGACGATGATCGACGGAGTGGAATCGCTGGCGACCGCCATGGCGATCGACCGGATCGACCCGTGGCATCGCAAGTCGGACCCGAACCGCCTGCTGCTTGCAATGGCCCTGTCAAATATCGCGTCGAGCCTTGTCGGCGGACTGACCATTATCCCCGGTGGCGTGAAGAGCAAGGCGAACATCGCCTCGGGTGGTCGTACTCTGTGGGCGAACTTCACGAACGCCGTCTGTCTCTGCATCTACCTGTTGGTCGGGGCGTCACTCATCAACCTGATCCCCAAGTGCGTCCTCGCCGCAGTGCTCATCTACACCGGCTGGAAGATGTGTGAACCGATGGTCTGGCGGCATGTGGCCCACATCGGCAAAGAACAACTCGTCATCTTCTCGTTCACGATTCTGGCCACTCTGCTCACTGACCTCCTGATTGGTATTGGGGCGGGTGTGGTCGCCAGCCTGCTCTTGAACTGGTCGCTGACCCACCAGGGAAATGAATCGCGCGGGCGGAAGATCGGCTGGGTCTCGTCCCTGACGCAAATGTTCCGGACGCCTGTCACCAGTCGCGAACTCGGCAGTGGTGAGTACATCCTCACTCTGGATCGCCCGCTGACTTCGTTCAATGTCATGCAGCTCTCGGAAGAACTTGATGACATTCCGAATGACGCCAAAGCCGTTCGAGTCAAGTTTGCTCCGGGCGTGGTGCTTGTGGACCACTCGGCGGCGGAGACGCTGCTGCATACGCAGAACGAACTGAAGCACGGCAACATTGTGATGACGATCGACGGCTGGGACCGGCTCAGCGGTGGATCTTCTCACAAAGCCGCCGTCCGCGTCGCATCCGATCCCGGTGGAGTGATGCCCGCCTGATTCACCACGCGGAAATCCGAAAAGTCCGGGAATGCGCTGTCCGTGTTGCCGCCACCCAGACTCTCACCTGCTCTGTTGTCACTCTCACGAACGTCTCACGCTCTCCATACGAAAGTATCAAGCTCATGTCTCATGAATCAACAAATTCGGATTGTCCGAGTGCTCGTCTGTGGGTTCGCTCGGCACTTGCCGTTGGTGGTGCATCGGCTCTGGTGGCACTGGCGTTGGCCCCCTTCCATCCGACCAGTGCGATCGCTTTCGCCGGCGTCGGCGGGGCCTACGCCCTGCTCGGTGTGATCGGTCACCTCTCAGTTCGCCCAGCGAGCCATCCGTCGCTGGTCCCCCTGGCGATCGAAGCCGAATAGCACGCTGTGAACGGGCCTGATGGACGATCGCGGAAACACTCAGCGATCGTCCATCAGCAAATCGGGCGACCAACCGGGACTGGCCCCCACACGATCGCAGCCTGGCTGCAGAAGAGGTCTTGCGTCGGTGACACACCCTGCGTGATGTTGTGGGGTCCTGTCCCACTCCCAAAGCGACAGTCAGCCAACGCACCCTTGATCACAAGGAGTGCTTTCGTTGACTGTCGCGCGCTGGTGAGACCGTTACCCTCTCGCCTGAACAACGATCCCGTTGCCCCGGAATTCCGTTCATCGAGGAGCGATGCCGGTAACGTGACACGGCCAGCACATCACATCGAATCGTGACCGACCAGTGGTCGCGATGCTCGTCAATGTAGGCGTCTCTCACATCGACGCCCTCGCCACGAAGAACGCCGCTGCAGTCTCTCAGCCACCTTCAATGGGGCCGCTCTTGTTTGGAGCGGAATACCACTCGAAAGCGGCTGCGACAGATTCCCCCGGAAGTCGACCCACGATAGTTGTGGATTGTCGGGAACGGAGCCGCGTTTATAGTCGATGGGGACGGCTCGACGGCCTTCGAGTTCGATGAGATCGAGCGTCGCCAGTAGACCTTCAGTGGGAGCTGTCAGGCTGAGCGAACGGACCGCAAGGCTGTCGCCGGGGACTCCAGCGATCGGTTTCGGAGGAGCGTCGGCTTCGATGTCACTCTCGTCGTCGCTCGTTTCGGACGGGGCATCGAACGATTTCGTGGTTGGTCGGTCGACGCGCCGATGGCCGAAGGTCCCTTCATTCGTTTCGAGGTTGTCACGAAATTCCCTCTGAACCCATTCGAGATAGGCCAGCCGCGGGCAATCGGTGAATTCGTTGAGCATGCAGGCGGGGACGAGTTCAGCCTCATCGGCGACGGCATTGTCCTCCTCACCGGAGAGGAGTGCCGCCAGATCGAGCGTCGGAGCGAAACTGCTGGTACCGCTGGCTGGAAGCTCTCCAGTCACAGCCGCCGCCGGGGCATCCGACGGTATAGGTTCGTCGGGGAAGAGCGTCGCCTGCGTTGTGACTGCTGGTGCTGCCGGAAGGGGCGCATCCAACTCGGTGGGCTCGGGTACAGCGGAGTCTGGCGTCTGATTCGATGCCCCTGGCTGCTCCTGATCCGCAGCCGACCTGCGCGACTGGGGATCAACATCAAAGGGATCGGACGGCTCGGGTCGCGGCGCAATCATGCAGAGACTCCTCGACGACGAGGTCCCTCCATGAGAATGCCGGCTCCATCAACCCCGGCCCCCAATTTCAACAAGTTGCCAAAGAGCAAATCGCGTGCGCATGATGATTCTATTGTCGTTGAAAGGCAATTGTTAGTAAGTGTGACCGACGTTTCAACCGTCTGTCAACATGTTAATGATATTCTGTCAGGCGGATTATTGAATCGCTGATGTCTAGCGAATGACACAGTCTGCATTACTCGCCGGACACCGTTGTCTGGTGGCTGAGCGCTGCAGACGCAATCAGGCCGAGCCCGTAGTCGCGTCCGCCTCCGACACAGAGCGGACCTGGCTGTGCGATGGTTTCCGCGGGGGACTTGCGCCACGTCATTCGCACATGGTAACGGGGATTTTCGCGGAGGTGCGTGGGAACAAAGATGCGGCTCGCGAGATCGCCACCGGGCAGAAACGAGACGTTTCTCCATTCCAACTCGGCGGCTTCGACGAGTCGGGGAGGGTAACCGACCTGCTGCAACGCTTTCCGCAGGAGTCGCTCGGCCTTGGGCGCGTGATGGTCGTCGTGACCCGGCAGGATGACTGGCGTGACTGTGGACCAGCAGGCGGCGGGTGCGACGTAACGCTGAACCATCTTGTCATTGTTAGGAATGGGGGCCAGCAACGCTTGTGGCAGACCCTCCTGATCGATGAGTTCCTGTCCAGCCAAGCTGCGCTGGACCCAGCGGACTTCGTCTGGGCATTCTCCAGACAAGGAGGCGATCAGCGCCCGCCGGACGCTGCCGACGACGAGCGCGCGACCGCCGCGATATTCCAGGCTGGGGAGCGGGATGTAAGCCAGTCGCCGCGTGCCGACGATGTCCGCAGAGGCTTGCGGTGTGATGCCTGTCCCTTGTGAAGAGGTCTTTCCTGCAGCGCGATCAACAGTGGAGGCGTGTCCGTAGATGATGGGGGCAATCCGGTCAGCCTCCCAGCGCGACTCTTCCGCTGCGGCACCCGCGGCGTGCCGTAACATCCCGGCCACGGCGACCGACCGTTTGCTGGTGTGGAAGCTGCGCATCGTTCCGGCATCCGGCTGCAGAAACTGCAACGCGATCCAGGCGGGTTCCGGCGGGTCGTACTCGAGGCGGTAATTCACGAGCTGGAAATCTGCTAATGGCGGAACGGGTTGAAAACCATCCTTGGAGAAGCGGTTCAGAAAAGACCGATGTCGTGAGGCTAATGCGGGCAGGGTGCCCGTCGTCATTGTGCGAAGCAGGTTCCCCGCCCCCGTGACAGCCGGGAGCCAGCGTTCACCCGGCAGCGCCGTCGCTGCCGGCGTTGTCAGAAGTTGCAGGTCGCCGACGATCTGATCGATCCCCCAGCCAACATGTGTGATGTGCCGGGCCAGCTCGGACAACACGAGATCTTCGGAACGGACTTCCGGAAGCAGGCTGGTGCAGACAGGGGTGGTCATTTCTTGGCCGCTTTGGCCTTGGGCTTCGCTTTGGCATCGGGCGAGACATCTGCCGACGCGAGGGCCTTATCGAAGGGAACGGTAAGACTGGTGCCGACTCCGAACGCTTTCGCGGCTTTCGTGGCGTACTTCAACGCGGCTTCGTGCGTGACTGTCAGCGGTTTTCGCTCGCCGGACGGGTAAACTTCTTCGCTGGTTCGGCCCTTCTCCGGGTCAAGTACGAGTAAGCAGCCCTGACGCAACTGACCGGTCGCATTGCAGGTGAACGCGGTCAATCCAATTCCGAGGATGTACCGCCGCAGGGCCAGCGTCTGCTTCTCGTCACTCCCAGCAGAGAGGAGTCGCAAGGCGGCCAGCGACAGTGTGGCATCCCGGCGGATTCCGCCATCGGCTATCACACCACCATGCGAACCCGTTGCCGGGACATGGACAAAGCCGCGCAGTGCCAGTGGACTCTTGGTGTTCCCTTCTGCTTTCTGTTGTACCTCAGCACTGAAGACTTCTTCCGCAGCGTAATCCCGTGGGGGGGGTGTACTGAGCTGAACGAGTCAGGCGTCGAACGTCGAACGCACGGATGGTTGACGTCACCAGACGCGCGACTTTCGCCTGTGTATCGCGCGAGTCCCACACGCCGAACACGAGCGAGGTCGGCGTGAGCTTCGCTAACGGGAGCACATCCCCCTTCAACACCGATTGAAACGCATCCTGCAACGGTTGCTGCAAGGCGGAACAGCGGGCGATCGCATCCCCCGCGCGATGACCGGCTTTCAGCAGATTGACAGATTTCTCTCCAGCCTGGATGACGATTTGCGGAACCAGATGGTCGTAAGGTGGCTGGCCAAATACGGGTTCGATGCGGTTTGCCTGCGCGCCGGCACTGTCGACGAGACAGAAATTTTTCCCACCGTCCTCGACATTGATGTTGTATCCGCCGGGAAAGCCGTCACCCGCTGCGTAGGTGGGCGGGAAGACGACACCCTCCAGTCCTTCGACCGGACTCAGCCATTCGCGAATGACCAGCGCGGCCGGTCCGGTGGCCTGCAGAGAGGCATCAAATTTCTTGAGTTCAGACATGAGCAACTCCAGCATGAGGTTGAGCGGGGAGAAAACTTTTCAGGTACTTGGTGCGGTACAGCAGGCGAAATGCATAGCCGCACGAGGCGGCATCGGTCATGAGTCCCGAAGCACGGGCGGCAATGACGGCGACGGACACGGGTTGCTGCCAGGTGCAGTAATGGAACAGGTTGCGTTCGCGGTCTTCCAATGGACGGGCGCGTTGCAGGCCGATGAAGGCCAGCAATTCCAGCGTCGGGCGGGCGGATGTCACAATCCGCGTCGCGGCATTTCCGGCCAGCGAATCGAAACTGAAACCGACATCGAGAGAAGACCCCTGATGACCGAGGTCGGCATCGAAATTAAACGGGAGTCCACAACCCTTCGCGCTGACGAAGAGACAGCGTTCGGAATCAGCGGTCGACCAATCGACCGCCGCGTGTGCCTGTTGCATCGAACTGGCTATATCCAAAACAGACTGCTGACCGGCCCAGGTTTTAAACCGACTTCCCCCCGCCCATTCATCAAGGAACCAGTCGAGCGTGAGCGAGAACGGCTCGGCCAGTGTGATGGGGGCTTCACGACGGAGTTTTTCCAGGGCCTTTTTCTCGTCTTCCAAGCCTGGAGTTGTTGTCAGTTCGCTGCTCTTCTTCTCAGTGAGTTCTTTGAGACGCGCGACTTCAACAGCCGTCATCGTATTGGCTAGTCGTACGGTTCCCAGTGCCTCCAAAAGAGTGGGCAAGGTCCCGTTCCCTGCGATCTGAAAGATCTGGTCGCCCCCTTCGAACCAGCCTTCGGCAGCCGGCTTCCCTTCTGCTTCTGGCCAGAGGCGGTCGGCGAGTTCGAGCAGGCCGCAGCAGGCGAAGAACTGACCGGGGTTTGTGGGGTCGACTTGCACACGGATCGACGGAGTGGGGTGATTCATGATGGTGACTCCCAGGTCTGTGACGGGTGAGCGCTGGCCGCGTAATCGGCGGACCGTAACAGAGACTCGAGATACGCAAGCCCCCAGCGACCAAACCGCCGTTGCAACCGGGCAAAGCGCCGCGGGACTTCCGCCGCGAGCGCGGCAGCCTCGGCTTCGGTCTGATGCAAATCGTATGCTTCCTCGTGCGGGAAATGCGGCCGGGCTCGTCCATGATGGGCGGCGATCAGGTGCAACGCGAGGTCTTGCTGCTGCTCATCGAGTGCCAGGAAATCGGCTTGTGCACGGGCATCAGCGAGCGAACCGAATTCATGGCGATAGCGTTCCGGAATGCGGCTGCCGCGGCGGTCCGATTTCGCGAGCACGACCGCTGGGTACTGGCGATTGCCGAAGACCGCTTGAAAGACGCGGCGATGCTTGCCGTAGTCGTGATATTTGGCGGCCACCTGAATCGCAACGGCGATCTCCGGAGGCAATGACAGTCCGGACAGCAGGCGTTGGGTGTGCGTTGCCACATCGGCGTTGTGGATCTCCCACGCCACCGCGGCATGGCTGATCGCCGCACCCAGACCGGTTTGCTGCGGCGCTTCGTACCACTCCCAGACGAGCGGATCGTCCGCATCCGGATCACCGAAGGCGATGCTGCGGATGAGTCGTAATTTCCGGACCGATTCCGGCACGTCATCGCTGAGGTTCCGTTGGCATCGCTGACGTGTCTCCGTCGCGCTCACGTCGTACGTGACCCCGGCCGGGGTGGGGGCCTCTGCGTCTTCACCGACAATTCGTTGCGATGCGGACCACATGGCGGTGCCATCGAGTTGTCCCGATGTAGTCAGGCCGCCCACGCTCGGCGGGAGCAGCACGGTCACATCCGCCAGTCGATCAGCACCGATTCGATCGACGAGATGCTTCAGCGTCACGACCTGGACCGTTCCATCCGGCTGCAGGAGCCACACGCGGGCCTCAGAGTGAGCATCAGCCAGTTTCTTGAGATGACTGAAGATCCGCTTGGACTGATCGCGGAGCAGTTCGTGCGGCAGCGGAGAGTCATCGAGCAGGTCTTCCAGACGATCGACGTTGAGTTGCTCCTCGCTCAACCATCCGACTTCTTCCCGCCAGGCGACAGTGGTTTCGGGAGGGTCCGACTCGGCGACCCCATGCAGATACGGTTCCACCGACGGTCGGCCTGGCAGTCGGTCGCGAATGCTGGTCAAGGCCCAGGCATCGAACAGAATGTCGGTCGCGGTGAGTAACACCGGGGTCGGAGCAAAGGCCGCGATCCGCTCATCTCGCGGCCGTTGATCGAGCGCAGCGGGACTCGCCTGGCCCGGCAGACGTTCCAGCAGGGCCAGTGTCAGTTGTCGCCGGACCTCCAGCGGCTTGGTGTCATCAAACTCCGTGGGGTGGACTACATCGATCTGTGTCTCGTCACGTTCGCCGAACCGGTTCACGCAACCAAACCGCTGCATCATGCTGTCCATGCTTGAGAGATCGCACACCAGGTGGTCGGCCGACAGATTCACGCCGACTTCACCCGCACTGGTACAGATGAGATCGACCATGCCCGCTTGCGGAACGACCTGCCATCGCTCTTCCTCGGGTGCGTGATCGCCTTGTCGCGGGAGAAACCGGGCGAAGATCGGGCAGCCTGCGGGTTGACGGGGGTTGGTCATCCGCTCGCGTTCCTGTCCGTGGAGTGTGCCGGTCAGGACCTGAACCTGAGTGGTGAACTTCTCCTTCGCCAACCGCGCACGCACCTTCTCGGCATCATCGACCTGACGGAGAAAGATCAGGATCGCCAGACCGGAAACGCGGTGAGCCAGTGCTTGTCCGGCGATCGTTTCTACCAGCTTATTTTCTTCAGGACACGGGTGCAGCGTCATCGCCTTGAAGGCGTTCAACCGCAGATTGACAAAGGAATTCTGAAAATCCTGATCATTCAGTTCGAACGGTTCGACAGCAGCGTTTCGCGGCGTCGCCGTCAGTTCCATCACGCGCCCTGCTGCGAAGTCTTTGCAGCGTGTCTGTTCCGCTCGAATGGTTTCCAGCAGGTTTGAAAGGCGGGTTTAAGATGAGCTTCATCATGCACGAGCAAGGCGTCCTGACCGAGAAAGCCGACGTGGAGTAGACGCCCCTTGAAGCCGACGACGTAGCCGTGAAAGAGGAGTCTGCTGCCGATCATGTCGACCGTGCCGACAATGATCGCCGACCGACCCGGATCGGCTGACCATTGTTGATTGTCTGCAAACTCCCCGCGGAGCGTACTGGTCGCCAGTGGTCCTGGATCTTCAGTGTTCGGATCGGACTGGTAGAGCTGCTGCAGGGCCTCGATGAACTGATGCCGTGCCGCCTGCAACGGGGACGTTTTGACTTCCGCCGGGTTGAGCAGCCGTCGTCGAAATTTTTCCGCTTCGTTCGTTGTCTGATCGACCACCGTCCGCCGATTCATGACATAGACGAACCTCCGGGGAACCTGCCGGGGACGTGTGGCGAGGGCCAGCAGCCAGACCGCCACGACCGAAGTTTTTCCGAGTCCTGTCGGTAAGGTGCAGGCCGGAAATTCCCCCGCGAGAAATCGATCAAACAGACGTCTCTGCCACGGAAACGGCGCGTTCCCTTTGAGCGCCTCAAACTTCTGGTCAAAGTCGATCGTCATGGGAAACCTGCTTCTCTTGGCTCGAATACGGCGATGCGTCTTAATGTGCACTTATTGTGAAATTGCATCCAGTCTTGCGGCCAGTGTCTTCTCGATTTGCGCTCTGAGCGACTCTGGTTCGATCAATTCCGCCTGTGGACCAAAACTGAGCCACCACGAGGTGAATTCCTAGAAGGTTGACCGCGTGTATTCAGCGATCAGGCTCCCATCACGCTGGGGGAGCAGGTGTTGCGAGGGATGAAACCGTTTCTCTTCCAGAATCCGGATAACGCCGGAGGCAAAGCGGACGCGGACAGTCTGCGGTGGAGCATCACTAGTGAAGATGCCGAACGAGTGCTCGAGGTACGTCTCCGGGTCGAACTCCGTCGGCCGGGTGAACTGCAGTTTCAGGTGATCGACCTTCGACACGCGGTCGACCCTGAACGTGCGGATTTCCCCGTGGTCCTTCGACCAGGCGATGATGTAGTGCGCGCCTTTGTGATGAACCAGCGCATAAGGATGAATGTCACATAACGAGACGGGTTCGGTACTGCGCAGTGACTGGTCTGTCATCACTGTCAGCCGCCGTTCTTCGATGGCAAGCATCAGTTGGTCGATATGTTCCGCCCGGCCACGGTAGTCGGTGATGGCGTGAGTCTTGAGGTAGACGGCGACGGCCAGTTTCTGCAGGTGCTGCAGCGCAGCGTCGCCCAGAGCGGCCTGGATTTTCTGGAACGCGCCGACAGGGCACCGGTCCAGAACAGTGTTCCGGCGAGACCTTCGAGAAACTGGCGACCGAGATACAGCGCTGCTGCTTCTTCCAGAGTGAAGTTCAGTGCGGGAGGCCCACCCGCGTCGGTCATGATCCAGTGTTTGCGACCATGCTCACCAACTCGCTCGGCGGTGGGGAAGGCCAGCCGCCGCAGTAATGTCAGGTCGCGACTGACGGTCTTCTCAGAGACGCCGGCCTCTGCTGCAAGCTCCGACAATGTCACGCCCTGCCGTCTGGCGGAAAGAATCCGCAAGATGGACCATTGGCGGAGAAGTTACACGGAGTCAGGCATCGGGGTCGATCCGGAAGAAGTCGTCAGTCACGCCTCAGCAAGATGCCCGCTGACCCACCCGGAGTATGTCTAACGTGACGAAGATTCAGCAGATAGGACATCTACCAACAACCTTCCCCGATCAACGCTGAGGGCGCGACAATCCCTTTTCTTACGTTGGCCAACCAGCGATCAGAGGATCGTTTCCTCGCTGGATTCCGGGCACAAGACGAGTCCTGCGGAGAGAAACTTCGTGCGCAGGTGCTGTTGTCGGCCGATGCTGATGGACCGAACTGGATCAACCGGCAGCTTGCCTGGACCTGTTTGTGACGTACCAGGACGGTGGAAAACATTCGCCAGCGGCCGGTGGAACGCAAATTTGACGGGGCGTTCAACGGAGCGCCGCGGACATCGTCGCCGCCAGACAGTCGACTGGACGGAAACAGGCAGCCAAGACCATTGCGATGCGTCTCGGCGTTCTGCCGCAAGAACACATCAGCTCGACGCGGCGTCCATTGGCAAGTGGTGATCGATGATGCCCGATCAACATGGACATCATCGACCCAAAAACCAAACGGTCACGATGCACTCGGGAATCACTGCGGCAGTCGGCCGGTCTGCACCTTCGGGAACGCGCCCGTGCAGGCTTCCATGAAGGCGACGAGATCGAGCTTGTCCTGCTGCGTCAGCAGCAAGGGGACCATCTTCTGGCTGAGGTGCGGATTCTTCGTCCCCCCCTTCGCGTAATGCTCGACGACATCCATCAACGTCTTCAGGCTGCCATCGTGCATGTAAGGAGCTGAGAGCGCGACGTTGCGTACGGTCGGTGTCTTGAACGCCCCCTTGTCCTGTTCGTCTTTCGTGACGACGTATCGTCCGAGGTCGGGCGCTTTCGCTTCCATGCCGATGCCGAGGTTGTGGTACTTCTCATCGGCCAGGTTTGGCCCGACGTGACACGCGGTACAGTTCGCCTGTGGGCCGAAAAAGAGGTCGCGACCGCGCCTCGCGGAGGGACTCATGGGGTGCTGTTTCGTGAGGGCCACCAACTCTTCGTACTGCTTGTATGCAGCGGGATCATCGCTCTTCAGATCTTCGAGATCGTCCGCGGAGAATTTCTCGTAAGGCTTGAATTTCTGGGCATAATCAAAGGGTGCGGGACCAGTCACGAGGCACCGCTCGAAGGCGGCGATCGCTTTGCCGACGTTGCCGATCGTGACCGACTCTTTACCAAAGACGGCCTCGAACTGGGCCACATAGCCGGGGATTTTCTTCAGGGACGCGATGCAGTTCTCGTGGGTGTTGCCCATTTCGATCGGATTGGCGATCGGTCCGACAGCCTGCTCTTCGAGTGAAGCGGCTCGGCCGTCCCAGAACTGCTTGCCGGAGAGAATGCGATTGTAGCTGACCGGCGAGTTCCGGCCTCCCTGCTGACCTTTCACACCGATCCCAAACTGGGTCTGCCGGCCATAGCCTTCATCGGGATGATGGCACGACGCACAGCTCACCGTATTGTCGATCGACAGCCGGGTGTCGAAGTAGAGTTGGCGTCCCAGTTCGACTTTGGCCCGCGTGAGACGATTTTCTGTGATGCCGACGAGACTTTGTTGGCCATCCGAGAGTCCGAGGGGCAGCACCGGATCGAGTTCGACATACTGCTTCGGATCGGCGAGCCACTTCTGTACATCACTCAACGAGAGCGCGCCGGTCCCCGGAATCCCGGTTAACAAATCGCCCTGGCCGAGCGGGTACGGTTCGCCCGCCAGGACCCGGTTTCCGGTCACCACAGTCAACAGACAGGCACAAAAAACGCGTCGCAACATGGAGTCACTCCTCAGGCGGGGATCACAGCAGTGAGGGCCATCGCCGGACCGGGTGGAAATGGGAGGGAGAGTCGATCCCGAGATTGTTGCACGCTGGCCAACTGGAACACAGCGTAACGTCTGTCACGCAGTCGGTAGTTCACGAAAATCACGACGATCCCCAGCATGGCGAACCCGCAGTCGGGGGATTAGCATGCAACTCCCGCCTGTTGTCTTCCTGAGGAGACTCCTGCCGATGTCTGCCCCCCGGATTCTGGTGCTCGCCGGTGATTACGTCGAAGACTATGAACTGATGGTGCCATTCCAGGCACTCCAGATGCTGGGCTATCAAGTCGATGCCGTCTGCCCGGGGAAGGCTACCGGCCAGCAGGTGCGGACAGCGATCCATGACTTCGAGGGGGATCAGACCTACTCCGAGAAGCGAGGCCACAACTTCACGTTGAACGCCGACTTCAGCACGGTCGATGCAGCGAATTATGCGGGCCTGCTGATACCGGGTGGACGGGCCCCCGAGTATCTGCGATTGAATCCCGCCGTGCTTGATCTGGTGCGAGCCTTTGCAGCTTCTACCAAGCCGATTGCGGCGATCTGCCATGGTCTGCAGATTCTCACCGCGGCGGATGTCGTCCGCGGCAAACGCTGCACCGCCTATCCGGCGTGTGCCCCCGAGATCACGAGTGCTGGCGGTCAATACGTCGCGGTCCCGCTCGATCAGGCTTATGCGGATGGGTTGCTGATCACAGCACCCGCATGGCCCGCCCACCCGGCGTGGTTGCGGACATTCGCCCAGGCGCTGGGAGCTACCATCACACTGTGAACTGGTCTGGCGTCGAGTTTCATCGAGAGGGTGACAGGATGGGGCGAGTCTGGCTGTTCCTCGGGGCGATCTTTGCGGGCTTGTCGGTCGTGACGGGCGCGTTCGCGGCTCACGGTCTCGACAAGATCTATGTCGAACGCTACGCCGGACAGACGCGAATTGTCGCAGGTCGGGAAATCCCGCTCGCGGAAAAGTTTCTCCACGACTTCAAGACCGGGGCCGAATACCAGATGACGCATGCCCTCGGATTGCTCGTTGTTGGTTTAATGGCCTTGCGTCGCAAGAGTGTCAGTCTGACGATTGCCGGCCTGTCGTTCGTGCTCGGAATTATGCTCTTCTCAGGCAGCCTCTATCTGCTGACCTGGACCGGCATCACCAAGCTTGGCGCGATCACCCCGCTCGGCGGCGTCGGCTTCCTCGTTGGCTGGACCGCATTAGCGATCGCCGTGCTGCGACAACCCCCTAGGAATGACCCGATCGATTCGGGTCGAACTTCACCTGCCTGACCGACCCACCCCGGACACGATCCAGACTTCTCATCCCTCCCCAACCGAAAGCCCGCCCATGTCTCCGCTGATTTTCGATGCCCATCTCGATATGGCCTGGAACGCGCTCGAATGGAATCGTGACCTGATGCTCACGATTCCGCAGTTGCGGGAATTCGAGAGCCAGTTCAAAGGGATCGTTCCCGGGGACCCGACCGTCACCTGGACGGAATTGAAACGGGGGAACATCGGCGTCGTGATTGCGACGCTACTGCCGCGACTGCATCGCAAAGACAAACTCCTCACGTTCCCGCAGTCACGGGAAGCCGCCTATGGGCAGGCGATGGGCCAACTGGCGTACTACCGGGCGATGGTCCGGTCGGGTGTGTTGCGGGAACTCTCCGATGCCCAGGCCCTCAAGGAGCAGGTGGCGTTGTGGCTCAGCCCGAGCACGGCCGACAAGCCGATCGGCTTCATCCTCAGCATGGAAGGGAGCCCGCCGATTCTCGCCCCGGAACAGATCGAGCACTGGTACGAAGCGGGTCTGCGGATCCTCGGCCCCGCCCATTATGGTCCCAGTCCGTATTGCTTCGGCACAGGGAGTACCGGTGGTTTCAACGCTGAAGGAAAACGGCTGCTGCAGGAGATGGAACGGGTCGGCATGCTGCTCGATGTGACGCATCTCGCGGATGAATCGTTCTGGGACGCGCTCGACATCTACCACGGGCCGATGCTCGCCAGTCATCATAACTGTCGCGCCCTGGTCCCCGCTGATCGTCAACTGGAAGACAAGCAGATTCAGGCGTTGATCGAACGGGGCTCGGTCATCGGGGCGGCCTTCGATAACTGGATGATCAAGCCCGGCTGGAAAATCGGCGTTTCCGATCCGCGGACAGTGATGATGTCGGACATCGTCACGCACATCGACCACATCTGTCAGCTCGCGGGGAATGCGAACCACTGCGGCATCGGCTCCGATCTCGACGGTGGCTTCGGGAAGGAACAGTGTCCGTGGGATCTCGACACGATTGCCGATCTGCAGATTATGGGCGACCTCCTCTCGAAACGCTTCAGCAGTGCGGATGTGGAACGGATTCTCTGGCGGAACTTCGTGGAGTTCTTTGAGCGTTCGTTGTAATTCGAAATCCCAGCCCGAAGCGCGAGCGCCGGGTCTGGATTTGATCGCGAAAACGCAAGCGTGGTTGCAGGCGCGTTGTGTGGACGGGTATACCTTGGGTACCCAATTGATTCGGCACCCAAGGTCGTTCCATGTCGTATGACACACCCGAAGATCACGACACGTTGCCGCCGTCGCTCGACCCCGAGCCGAACCGCGGCACGGTCGATCCGCCCCGGTCGCTGTTCGGGATCCTGGGGAGTCTCGGACCGGGGCTGATTATCGCCGGGAGTATCGTCGGCTCGGGCGAACTGATCGCCACGACGAAGACCGGGGCTCAGGCCGGGATGTCGTTGCTGTGGCTGATCATCCTCGGCTGCATCATCAAGGTCTTTGTGCAGGTCGAACTGGGGCGGTATGCGCTCACACATGGTGAGACGACGCTTTCTGCTCTCGACCAGATTCCTGGACCCAAGTTCGGTGTCCGCTGGATCGTGTGGTACTGGGTGATCATGATGATCGCCTCGATGGGCCAACTCGGCGGCATCGTCGGCGGTGTCGGCCAGTCCCTGGCGCTCTGTTTCCCGATCACGGGCGACTATGCCCAGATGGTCTCCGTTCCGGCGACCAGTGAGTTTCAGCGGTATGTCGCGCTAGAGCGGGATGCGTTCGCGGGAGGTCCTAAACTCGCAGCGCTAACTCCGGAACAGCGACTCCATGAAGAGCGCTTTCTGAAGGACTTCACCGCGACGCTGGAGCGGCTGGGCGAACGCGGCACCAGCGCGCTCCAAACGGTCCGTGAGGGGGGCAAGCTGATCGATCCCCAAACGAGCGACGACCGGTACTGGGCGATTGCCTTCGGCATCATCACGGCGTTTCTCCTCTTCTTTGGTCGTTACAACACCATTCAGAATGTGACGACGGTCTTCGTTGTCGGATTTACCTTCGTGACGCTGGTCAATGTGCTCGGCTTGCAGTTCACCGAGCGTTGGAGCATCAGCCTGGACGAATTCCTGGCGGGATTGAGCTTCCGCTTACCATCGGCTTCGGGGGGAAAGAATCCGCTGCACACGGCACTGGCCACCTTTGGGATCATCGGTGTCGGCGCGAGCGAACTGATCGCGTACCCCTACTGGTGTGTCGAGAAAGGTTACGCCCGTTTCGCTGGCCAGCGGGATGAGAGCGAAGGCTGGGCAGTCCGTGCCCGCGGTTGGATGCGGGTGATGCATTACGATGCGTTCGCGTCCCTCGTGGTCTATACTTTGGCCACGCTGGCGTTCTATCTGTTGGGTGTCGCGGTGCTCAGCCGGGAAGGGCGTGATCCCGAAGGGATGCGGATGGTGAGCACGCTTTCCTCCGCGTATGTCCCTATCTTCGGCGAATATGCCCGCTGGTTATTTCTCATCGGTGCGTTCGCCGTGCTGTACTCGACGTATCTGGTCGCGAACGCCGGACACGCCCGGACGATCGTCGATGCACTGAAGCTCTTCGGGATTGTTCCCCGTCACGACGAAGCAGCGCACCGGCGGACGCTGAAAGGCTGGTCGTTCGCTCTCCCGCTGATCTGCCTGATGTTCTTCCTGGCAGGCTTCAGTCCCGTGCGACTGGTGCTGATTTCCGGGATGATCCAGGCCGTCATGCTGCCGATGCTTGCCGGAGCAGCCTTGTATTTCCGTTACCAGCGGACTGATCCGCGACTGCGGCCGAGCGTCTGGTGGGATGTCTGCCTCATTATTTCGTCACTCGCGATGCTCGTGACCGGCGTGTGGGGCCTCTACAACGAGATCGTCAAACTCCGCGGTTGAGAGATTTCATCAGCGGCACGGCGATCAATCTCGTGGCAACCGCCAGCGAATCAGTTCAACGTCGACAGTTGCGCTTCAGCCCACTGTCGATGTTGAAGCAGAATCCGGCGTTCTTTGTCGTCGGGACAGTCGCGCAGGCAGGCTTCCAGCAGGTCAACCGCGAGTCCCGGCCGGTTCGATTTGAGCGCGACGAGCGCTAGATCGCGGCGTTGATCGTAAGCCGTCGGCTGTAAGGCAGTCAGCCGGCGTTGCACCTGCCAGGCGTCGGCCCAGCGGTCCTGCTGGACGTGGATCGCTTTCAGATTATTGAGCATCCGGATCACAATCTCGCGCGGACTGGCCGGTTCCAGGAGCGGTTCCAGTTCATCAGCACTGAGTTCCGTGATCTCTTCCAGCCACGTCAGGCAGCGGTCATAACGCAAGACACGCCCCTGATGAAAGGCGTCGACGAAGTAGGTCTCCGCAGCCCCATCGTAGCGAATCAGGAAATGACGAGGAGCAGCGACCCCGGTCAGTGGAATCCCCGCCTCATGTCCGACGGCGGCGTAGACGAGCGACAGGCTGATCGGAATGCCAACCCCGGTCTCGATGACGCGGTGGAGATAGCTTCCTTCGGGGCTGAGATACGCTTCACGGTCGCCATGCAGCCCATGGGTCCCGGACAGGCAGCGGCCGAGTTCCATCAACAACTCTCGATCATTCCGACTGCGCGCCGCCGGGGCGACGAGTTCCTGGCCGCGTTTTGCGATCCATTCGAGGGAATGGGCAAAATCGAGCTGCGGATACGCATCGCGCGCGATCTCGAGGGCGACAAGTTTCATGTCGACCGCTGAGGAATGCACCAGCAGCTTGGAGAACTCGGGATCAAGCGGGAAATCGAGCGGCGCAGTCATGTTCGTTCGGTGACTCCAGGGAACAGCGCATCTGGCATCTTAAGAGGAGTGTCACTCCGCGTCGAGAGGATTCCTCCATCGAGATGGGACCGCTGCTGGCGTCAGCCGATGATATGATTTGTCTCATTCAGGTCGGAAGCGGGATTGCTCTCCCGCGAAGGAATCCGTAAGCTTCCGCGCCCGATGGATTCACTCCCCGCCAGAACCTGTTGACGAGTCGGAAAAATTACCGCTTCTGCAACCAGTGCGTGGCCTGCCTTCCGCCCCCCGTGGTGGATGCGGAACCCCCATGTCCAAACGGTGATTTCTGCCTTTTGGCCCGATCGGCTTCCGGCACATGGTGCGGTCGCCCGGACCGTTCCGCTGGCCGATGGTGATACGCTGGTCGTCCATGACGATTGTCCCCCAGGCTGGCAGCCGGGCGATCGCGCCGTGCTCCTTTCGCACGGGTTGTGTGGCTGTCACCGCAGTCCGTTGCTGGTTCGCCTCACGCAGAAGTTGACTCAGCGCGGTGCGCGGGTCTTCCGGATGGACTTACGCGGCTGTGGAGCCGGCTTCACCCTCGCGAAACAACCCTATCACGCTGGTCGTAGCGACGATCTCGCTGCGGCGATCGATGCCGTCCTGGGCTGGTGCCGGATCGGCAGTCCCGATGTGCTGCCGCTGAGTGGTGAAACGAAGCCGACGCCGCTGGCCCTGTTTGGAGTGTCGTTGAGCGGAAACATCCTGCTGAAGTATCTGGGCACGAATCCCGCCGCAATCCCGGCTCAGGTCGATCGGGCACTGGCGGTCAACCCGCCGATTGATCTGGCCCGCAGCGTGGAAGCGCTGAGCAAACCGCTGAATCGCTGGTACGACCGGTACTTCGCCCGGATCCTGGTCGACCAGGCCATTCGCTACCGTGGCCAGTGGCCCGACATGCCGGCTGCATTCACCGGACCGCTCCCTCGGACACTCGCCGAGTTTGACGACCGGTTCACCGCACCGAGCAACGGGTTTCTCAGCGGTGCCGACTACTACGCCCAGTGCAGCGCCGGACCGTTGTTGCGGCGGATCGCCCTGCCGACGCAAATCATCACCGCGAAGGACGATCCTCTCGTTCCCTACGAGAGCTTCGAGCCGTATCTCGACGAGTTCCCGGCGACCCTCAAGATGAAGTCGGTCAAGCACGGCGGTCACGTCGGCTATCGCGCCCGCCCCGGTATCGATCCCGATGTGCACTGGCTGGAATGGCGCGTCGTGGAGTGGGCGCTGTCGGCCTGATCTCACCGACTGGAACGCGAAGACGCCAGCGTGGGTCGCGGTCACCCTGAGGGCCGCGTATCATGTCTCCCCACAGGGTTGAGACAACACGGGAGTCGACGGGAATGAGCGAGCAGTGTTATTTGGCGGTCGATCTGGGCGCGGAAAGCGGCCGCGTGATGGCGGGCCTGTTTGATGGCCAGCAGGTCCGACTGGAAGAACTCCACCGTTTCAGCAACGGTCCTGTGCATGTCGCCGATTCTCTCCGCTGGGATGTGCTCAAGCTCTGGTCCGATATTCAGACCGGCCTGGGCAAAGCCGCGGCGAAATTTGGCTCGTCGATCGTGTCGGTCGGTGTCGACACCTGGGGGGTCGATTACGTTCTGCTGACCAAAACGGGCGAAATGCTCGGCCAGCCCTACTGCTATCGCGATCCGCGCACGCGCGGGTTGATGGATGCTTCGTTCCATCGTGTTCCCCGGGCCGACATTTTTGCCCAGACCGGTCTCCAGTTCATGGAGATCAACACGCTCTACCAGTTGATCGCCTTTCAACAGACAAACCCGGCTCTGATGCAGCAGGCCGATCGCTTTCTGATGATGCCCGACTTCCTGAATTGGCTGCTGTGCGGCAGCCAGGTCGTGGAATTTACCAACGCGACGACCTCGCAATGTTTCGATGCTGTGCAGCGCCGCTGGGCGAGCGACTTGCTGCGGAAGTTCGACCTGCCGCTGACGATGTTCCCGGAAGTCGTATCACCGGGAACGAAACTGGGGCGTTTGCGGGAGAGCGTGGCGAGCCGGACCAATCTTCCTCGGTTAGATGTTGTCGCCCCCGCGACACACGATACCGGGGCCGCCGTGGCCGCTGTGCCGACAGAACATACCGGTCAGGCGAACTGGGCGTATATCAGCTCGGGCACGTGGTCGCTGATGGGGTTGGAATTACCGCAGGCGATCCTCACGCCGCGGGCGTTGGAACTCAACGTCACAAACGAAGGGGGCGTGGACGGCACGTACCGGCTACTGAAGAACATCATGGGCTTGTGGCTCGTGCAGGAGTGCCGCCGTTCGTTCGAACGCTCCGGGCAACCACTCGATTACGCCGCGATGACGCAAGCCGCGCAGGCCGCGGCGCCCTTCGCAGCGCTGGTCGATCCCGATGCGGGCGACTTCCTCGCGCCGAACGATATGCCGACAGCCCTGCGCGTCTGGTGTCAGCGTACGGGGCAGACTGCACCAAGTACGCCGGGGGGGCTGGTTCGGCTGTGCCTCGAAAGTCTGGCGTTGAAGTATCGCCGTGTGCTGGGCTGGCTCGAAGAACTCTCGGGAACACCGGTCGAAGTTATCCACATCGTCGGCGGCGGCACCCAGAACGAGTTGCTCAACCAGTTCACCGCGAACGCAACTGGCCGACCAGTGATCACCGGACCGGTCGAAGCGACTGCTTTAGGCAATGTCCTGCTGCAGGCCCGTACCGCGGGCGCGTTGAAGACACTCGGTGAACTGCGCCAGGTTGTGCGGGCATCTTCCACCATGCAGCGCTATGAACCCCAGGACAGAACGGCCTGGGACGCCGCGTATGAACGGTTCCTCGCACTCCCGAACTAATTCGAGAGGCCCGAAGATTCCACGAGGAGTGGCACGCTCAACGCAGCAGCGTCGAAATCATCACCGCGGCGGCGACGGACGCATTCAACGAAGTGACCGACCCACGGGGTTGAATCCCGCAGGTTTCATCACAGCGGTCGAGTGTCAGCCGGCGCAGTCCCTGTTCCTCGTTTCCAATGACCAGCAGCCACGACCGGTCGCGCGGCACGTCGGCCACGTCCCGCTCAGAATGTTCACTGCTCCCGAGGATCCACAGCCCCGCATCTTTCGCGGTCTTCATCGCCGCCGCGAGGTTGGGGACCGTACACCAGCGGACGGTTTCCATCCCACCCGATGCGACATCGTAGACAACGCCCGTCAGCGGCGCGGAACGATCTTTCGTCAGTAAGACACCGCGGACGCCGAAGAACGCCGCCGTCCGCAGGATCGCGCCGACGTTGTGCGGGTCCTGCAGACAATCGAGGGCCAGCCACAGGCCGAACGGTTGTTCGTTCGCTCCGGTCAGTACGTCATCCAGTGGGAGTTCACTACGGGGACGGACCTCAGCACAGGCCACACTCGTCCGCTCGAACTTCGGTCCCCGGCGATCTGCTGCCGATCGTTCTTCCCCCAGTGCCGTGCGAACCGGCACGCCGTGGGCTTTCGCGACCTCGACCACGCGCGACCAGCTGTCACTGGGACGCTGCGGCGGAACGCGGACTTCGAGCACATCGTGCGGGCGGTGTTCAAGCGCAGCGAGAACGCTGTGCGGGTTGCGGAGCGGTAACGTCATGATGCTGGTTCCGTCGCCGCGGCGGTCCGCTGGCGTTGAATCTCGTAGCAGACAATCCCGACCGCGACCGCAGCGTTCAGGGAATCGACGCGGGGTGACATCGGGATCGAGACCTGTTGATCGGCGCGGGCCAGTAACGCCGGATCGGGGCCGTGACCTTCATTTCCGACGATAATCGCCAGTGGTCCGGATAAGTCAGCCCTGGCGAGTGGTTGCGTCGCCTTCTCGGAGCAGGCGATCACGCGGACGCCCCGCTGCTGCAGGGCAACCACCGCTCTCAGCAGATGGTCGACTTCGACCACCGGCAGGTGATTGATCAACCCGGCGGAACTCGTCACCACCAGACGATTGACCGCTGACTGATGAGTCGTCCCGACGACGATCGCCTCCACGCCCAGTCCGACAGCCGAGCGGATCATCGCTCCGAAGTTGTAGCTGTCGTGGATCCGGTCGAGAATCATCCAGCAGGTCGGAAGCGGTTCTAGCTCCAGCAGTTGCTCCCAGTCCGCATACGGGAACGGCGGCATGCGGGCCGCCAACCCCTGATGATCGTCCGTGCGGCACCGGCGTTCTAAGGCGGCGTCAGATTCCTCGATCAGGGGGACAGCGTGCGTGCGGACCCACCGCCGGACTTCGGACGTGATCTCCTCGGGACAACGGGGAGCCAGCGCGACCTCCAGCGGACGCCAGCGGCCAGCGCGCAGCGTCTCCAGCACGGCGTGACGACCCGTCAGCCAGGCTTGGTTATGTCGTTCAAATCCGCGCGGGGCCAACCGTCAGACTTTCACAACTGATAAGGAGAGATCGATGCGATGCACAAAGTCAGGAGAACAGGCCCTACTGTAATGCTTCCCACCTGACGACGGCGCGTCGGACTTGCCAAAAAATCGCATCTATCGCACACTCAAGTGTTCAAAACGCTCTGTGCGGAGTCTTCGGACGCCGCCCTTACAATTGTCCGGGAGACGGTGATCGTGGGATTGCGACGGAAGGTACGACGAAAAATCCCGCTCTACGGACCGGAAGAACGGGACGCGCTCCGCGCCGCCAGCCGGTTTAACGGGCAGATCCTCGACTACGTCCGCACGCAACTCCGCCCGGGACTGACCACGATCGAAATCGATCAGATGGTCTACGAATACATGACCGATCACGGTCATACCCCGGCCTGTCTGGGCTACAAAGGTTACCCCCGCACGATCTGCACAAGCGTTAATGAGGTTGTCTGCCACGGCATCCCGGACAGTACGCCCTTACAGAACGGGGACATCGTCAATATCGACGTCACGACGATTGTCGATGGCTGGTATGGCGACTCGTCCGAGACCTTCATCATCGGCGAAACATCGCCCGAAGCACTGCGCCTGGTGCAGGTCACCTTCGAAGCGCTGCACGTTGGCATCGCGGCTGCACAGCCCTTCGGGAAGGTGAGTGACATCGGTCGTGCGATCGAGAAGTTCGTCAAACGGCACGGCTTCGAGATCGTTCGTGAGTATCAGGGACACGGGATCGGCCGCGAGTTCCATCAGGATCCCGGCATCCCGCATTATCTCCCGAAAGTCGGGGCGTCGCAGGAAATCCTCGAACCGGGGATGTGCTTCACGATTGAACCGATGGTCAACGCCGGCACGTGGCGGACATTCGTCGACAGCCGCGATAACTGGACGGTCCGCACACTCGATTTGTCGTTGTCGGCCCAATTTGAACATACGATCCTGATGACCGAGACCGGTCCGGAGATTCTGACCATCACCCAGCATGGCCCCCAGCCGGGGCACCAGTTTGGAGAAGTGCCGGTCACGAATGCACCGGTTGCAGCTCTCTCTTGACCATGCTGTCCGCGGGAGCAGAGTCTGGCAGTTCTGCATGCTCTCTCGGGCTCAGCAGGGTGGTCTCTTCGCTGCGGATGCCTGGCTGACAGCCGACGAGTTCTCAAATCTTACCGACTTTGGATCGACCTGAGTAAGCCCATGACCAGCCTCACGGTCGAAAACTATCTGAAGGCGGTGTTGCAGATCACACTGCGACAGGAATCGCCGTGGGTCGCGACCGGGCAGTTGGCGACGGCGCTCTCGGTTTCGCCGGGGACTGTGACGAGCATGCTCAAGTCACTCGCCGAGTCGGGCCATGCGGAATATCGACCGTATGAAGGGGTGCTGCTCACCGAGAAGGGACGCGCGGTCGCGTTGCGGATGCTCCGCCGCCATCGATTGATTGAACTGTTTCTCGCCCGCACGCTGAATCTCACGTGGGACCAGGTGCATGAAGAAGCGGAGCACATGGAGCACGCGGTCAGCGACGTGCTGATTGATCGCATCGATGAATACCTCGGACGGCCGACGCAGGACCCGCATGGCGATCCAATTCCCGCAGCCGATGGGACGATGCGGATCGATGAAGCGGCCCATCAATCACTGGCAAGCCTCGCGCCTGGAAGTACCGTCCGGATCGCCCGGGTCACCAATCAGGACCCGGAGTTTCTGCGGTTTCTGACCGAGACCGGCATGGGGCTGGGTGCGGAGGGGATCGTCCGACAGAATCACCCGAATGCCGGCGTGGTCGTGATTGAAATTGATTCCCGCGAGATTCCCATCGGCTTGACGGCTGCACAACAAATCTGGGTGGAGTCGACGTAATCCGCGTCGACCCGTTCCTGACGTCTTCCCCCAGTGAAAACGGTCGCCGTGCCCCGACACTCGTCCCGCAGCGCCGTGGCTCTTCGGTTCGGGATCGTTTCCGCAGCCGTTGCTGTAGTTGCCGCACTGCTGAGCCGATTGGCGATCTGGTGTACGCCCCCGGCAGATTATCCCGGAATCCGCTTTCCGCCCACGTTCGCCCCGGGAACGCTGGCACTCCTGCTGGGGAGTGCTGCCCTGTCACGAGCGATCGGCTTCGTGCGACGGGAAAAACAGCCCGCGTTTCGCCGGGCACTTTGGACGGCGTTGGGAACCGGCACCATCTTCGTCGCACTGCAAGGGGCCTCGCTGAACTGGCTGGTTCAGCGGCAGTCGCCCGACGATGTCGCGACCGGAGCGGCCGCCTTCGTGATGATCGCCGCGGCCTTACACGCGATGCACTTCGTGGTCGCGATCCTGTTCCTGGCCTACGTGGTGGTCAACGCAGGTTACGATCGGTACGACCACGAATACTATTTCGGTGTGACGGTCTGTGCCTGGTTCTGGCACGCGCTCGGCATTCTGTGGATCGCTGTGCTGGTGGTGATCGCCATCGCATCCGGAGCCAGCACCGACGGGCCACAACCGACACTCGATATCCAACCCGCTGCCTGGCGCTGAATACGCCCCGTTGCCGTTAGCGGACGGGGCGCCAGCCCCCCGGTGAATTCACTTCGCCGTTATTCCGGCAGTTCCTGGGCGACGAGTTCTGCGTAGGTTTCTCGTCTGCGGATCTCGGTCACTTTGCCGCCGTCGATCAGCACTTCGGCCGCTCGCGGCCGCGAATTGTAGTTACTGCTCATCGCGGTGCCGTAAGCTCCGGCCGAAAAGACCGCAAGCAGATCGCCGCGCTGCATCGGTGGCAGGTACCGGTCCTTGGCAAAGTAGTCGCTCGACTCACAGACCGGGCCGACGACATCGGTCTTCTCGCAGCCCGGAAGTTCTCCGTCGACGAGTTCCGGCATCGCGACGGCTGGCTTCACCGGCCAGACGCGATGGAACGAATCGTACATCGCCGGGCGGATGAGGTCGTTCATCGCCCCATCCTGAATCACGAACAGCTTGCCTCCTTCGCGTTTCGTGTAGATCACACGACTGCAGAGAATCGCTGAGTTGCCGACGATAAACCGCCCCGGTTCGAGCGCGAGGCGACAGCCCGCCTCTTTCACCTTGGGGACAATCACCTCAGCATACGCGGAAGCGGGAAGTCCCTCGTTTCCGCGGTAGCTGATGCCGAACCCGCCGCCGAGATTGAGCCATTGAATGTCGTGTCCCTGTGCCCGCAGCCCTTTCACGACCTCGACCGCTTTCGTGCCGGCCTGTTCGTAGGGATCGGTGGTCAGGATCGGCGAGCCGAGATGCATGTGGATGCCGAGCAGCTTCAAGCGGGAATCGCGCAGCACTTTCGCAGCGAGTTCCTGGAACCGCTCGATGTCCATGCCGAACTTGTTCCCCTTCTTGCCCGTCGTCGTCTTGGCATGCGTCTTCGCATCGACATCGGGATTCAACCGCAAGGCGATCGGAGCGATGACGCCCATCTCCCCCGCAATCGCGGCGATCGCGTCGAGTTCCGCTTCACTCTCGACGTCGAACATCAGAATCTGCGACTCGAGCGCGAAGCGAATCTCTTCGTCCGTCTTACCAACCCCGGCGAAGACGACCTTCGTCGTGTCCGCTCCTGCGGACTTCACGCGGTAGAGTTCGCCCCCGCTGACGACATCGAAGCTCGATCCGGCATCGGCCATCGTCTTGAGGATCGACAGGTTCGAGTTGGCCTTCACCGAGTAGCAGACGACCGGCTCGACTGCCGCGAAAGCCTCCTGAATCTGCCGCAGTTGCCCGAGCAGAAACGACTTCGAGTAGACCCACAACGGCGTCCCAAACTCCTCGGCCAGCCGGGAAACGGGGACGTCTTCGCAGTAGAGTTCGGAACATTGGAAATGAAATGACGGCATGTCTGTCACTGCTTCTGTAAGAAATTGATCCAGGGAATGAGTCGGTTATTCCGGGAGTTCCAGCTCATCAATGGTCAACAAATCCTGACCGGAACCACGAATGGACAAAACGTGAAGAATGTCCGCTTGCAACATGATCAAGATGCGAAAGGTTCTCCCGCGGCGAGTGTGAAACAGGAGTTGACGCAGGTCGATGCCGAATTCGTCGGCTTCTGGTGCGAACGAACCTGGTGTGTCGCTCTTGGCTGCCGACTTCAAGGATCGCTCAAACGCTTCTAACCATTGGAGTGCCCCTGCAGGCGATCGGGAAGAAATCCAGACATAGATCTCGCGCAGATCACGCTCTGCCCGACGCGTCATCTGTACGGTACGACTCATGTGGGATGACCCACCCGGAGATCCCGCAAGACATCATCGAGCGGTCTCGACTGCCCGGCTTCGATGTCTGCGAGCCCTTCCCGAATCGCTTGCCGGGTCGCTTCCTGTTCTCGCCATTGTGCCAAGACTTCCTCTGGGCTCAGGCCAGCAGTTTCGGGCGACTCCAGTTGCTGGTCGACGAAACGACGAAACCGTTCCAAGGTACTGATGGTCGTCGATGCCATGTGATGAACCCTTTCTGGATCGCTTCAGGCGAGCATCACCCCGCGTGTTTTGCCAGCAGTTCGGCGATTTGCACGGCGTTCGTGGCTGCCCCTTTGCGCAGGTTGTCGCTGACACACCAGAAGGTGAGGCCGTTGGGGTTTGACAGGTCTTTGCGGATGCGGCCGATGTAGACGAGGTCGCTGCCGGTGCTGGTGTGGGGCATCGGGTAGCCGCCGAATGTCTGGTCGTCGATCACCTGGATGCCGGGGAATGCGCTGAAGAGTTTGCGGGCTTCTTCCACGCTGACCGGGCGTTCGGTTTCGACGAGGATCGTTTCGCTATGGCAATTCGCGACCGGGATGCGGACGCACGTCGGACAGACGAGGATCGACTGGTCGCCGAGAATCTTGCGGGTCTCGTAGACCATCTTCAGTTCTTCGCTGGTGTAGCCCTCATCTTTGAAGCCCCCGATCTGCGGGATGGCGTTGAACGGAATTGGTGACTTGAACGCCTTCTGCTCGTAGGGTTGTCCAGCGAGATGGGCGCGGGTCCCTTCGATGAGGTCTTCGGTCCCCTGCAATCCCGCTCCGCTGACCGCTTGATACGTGCTGACGACGACCCGCTTGACCTTCGCAGCATCGTGCAGCGGCTTGAGCGCCATCACCATCTGCGTGGTGCTGCAGTTCGGGCTGGCGATGATCCCTTTCGCATTCAGCGCATCCTGCGGATTAATTTCCGGGATGACGAGCGCTACGTCGGGCTTCATGCGGAAGTAGCCCGATTCGTCGATCACCTTGCAACCCGCCTTCACCGCCGACGGAAGAAACTCCGCTGCGACTTCATCGGGCGTGCTGGCGAGGACCAGGTCGATCCCCTGGAAGGCATTGTGATCGAGGAGTGCGACTTTGTAGTCGCGGCCCTTAAAGGTGATCGTGCTGCCGACTGACCGGGCGGAAGCGAGGAAGTGATACGTTTTCGCGAGGTCGGGGCGTCCCTCGAGGAGTTGCAATGCAATCCGACCCACCGCCCCCGTCGCCCCAACAATCGCCATCGATCCGAACACGCGTTCATTCCTCGGAGTGTGCCTGGAAGAGGACTGCTGACCGAGCCCGGCCCGTGACAGCCCTCAATTCGAGTTACTATACCGGCCTGAAGTCGAGACTCGCAACGAGGTTACCACGCCAGAGCCGCAATCCTGCAGCAATCGGACGCACAAACGCTACAGACGGTTCGCTCCGGCCGGTATAGTGCAGGGCTGCCGCCAACCACAGCCTGTGGGTTGGTCCCGAAATCACGAACGCCGGGCCACATGCCGGGCGAATCGTCCAGAGAAGCCGAACTCGCTCCATGAAGATTCTGGTCATCGGTCAAGGCGGTCGCGAACATGCGATGGTCTGGAAGTTGAAGCAGTCCCCCAGCGTCACGCAAGTCTATTGTGCACCGGGAAATGCTGGAACAGCGCTCGACGGGATCAACGTCGACATCGCCGCGACCGACATTCCGCGGCTGCTGAAGTTTGCACAGACCGAACAGATCGACTTGACCGTCGTCGGCCCTGAAGCCCCGCTGGTCGCCGGTGTGGTCGATGCCTTCCTCAAGGCGGGCCTGAAGATTTTCGGACCGACGAAGAAGGCCGCGGAACTCGAAGGGAGCAAGAAGTTCGCCAAGGAACTGATGCGCAAGGCCGCGGTGCCGACGGCCGACTTCCGCGTTTTCACGAATGCTGCGGAAGCGATCAGCTTTGTCGACGAGCGCGAAGTTGAGCGGATGGTCATCAAAGCCGACGGTCTGGCCGCTGGCAAGGGGGTCGTCGTCTGCAGTTCCAAAGAGGAAGCCCGCGACGCCATCAAGCGAATGCTGCTCGAAAAAGAATTCGGGGCTGCCAGCGAGCGGATTGTCATTGAGGAACGGCTCGAAGGTCACGAAGCGAGCCTGCTGGCCATCGTGGATGGGCATACCATCATTCCGCTGGAAGCGGCGCAGGATCACAAAGCCGCCCACGATGGCGACACCGGTCCGAACACCGGCGGCATGGGAGCCTACAGCCCCACGCCCGTCATCTCGTCGGACCTGGTCGATCTCGTCGTCGAGAAGATTCTGATCCCCACGGTTCACGAAATGCGTAAGGATGGCCGCAGCTTCCGGGGCTGTCTGTATGCCGGTCTGATGTTGACCAACCAGGGACCGAAAGTCCTCGAATACAACGTCCGCTTCGGCGATCCTGAAACACAAGCCGTGCTGATGCGGCTGAAGTCGGACCTCGCGACCGTGCTGATGGCCGCTGCAGAAGGGAAGCTGCAGGACCTTGAACCGCTCGAATGGGACACGCGTCCGTCCGTCTGCGTGGTGATGGCGGCCGAAGGTTATCCCGGCGACTACCCGAAAGGGAGTCCGATCCGTGGACTGGAAGATGCCGCCCAGGTCGCGGATGCCAAAGTCTTCCACGCGGGAACGAAACTCGTCGAAGGGCAGGTCGTCACCGACGGCGGCCGCGTGCTGGGTGTCACGGCCGTGGGTGACACCGTGAGTGAGGCCAAGTTGCACGCCTATCAAGCCGTGAAGTGCATCCGCTGGGACGGTGCCTGGTGTCGCAAGGACATCTCCGATAAGGCAATGACCTACGTCCCGCGCGAGTAACCTCATTCTCAGCCCGAAGCGCAAGCGCCGGGTCCCTGGTGAAGGAAGCGGTGGGCACAGCCCACCCTACAAAGATCGCGATCCAACAAGCACTACGGTCGCAGGTTCGGCACGCCGATCGAGCGGCCATACGCCACGGCGAGTTCCGCGGGGGTGATGCCGTAGGTCACATCGAGAGCTTCCTCCCAGGTGTAGCCTTCCTTGATCGCAGTGATGAGCGCGCGATAGGCGTTGGTGTCGGTTGCCAACAGGAACTGTGTCAGCGTCGCGGCCACCCCATACTGCCAGCTTTCCAGGCGGCCGCTTTCATCGAGGAAGTCGCCTCCCAGGCTGCCGGTCGCCCGTAACTGCGGCAACGCAGTCGCGAAGCGGTTCGCGACGTGATCGCTTTGTGGAACAACGACCTGGGCAATCCATTCTGAAATCCCCTCGTTCATCCAGGGCGGAATGCGACCGCTCGATCGAATCCGGTGCAGAAAGCCGTGGGCCGTCTCGTGCACCAGAACCGCTGCGAAGAAGACCGGATCATTCCCTCGATGGACCGCGGTCGCCACTTTCCCATCGCCGTACTGATGGTTGAGTCCAGCAATCCCCTGCGTATCGGGCGTCCCCATGAACTGGGCTTCGAACTGAGCAAAGTGCTCGCGGTTCAGAAAGCAGAAAACAGGGCATTTTCCGACCCAGATGTTCGTATCTTTGGGGATGCTGAACAGCGTGCAAAGCTGGTGATACATGGCATCGAGATTGGCGACGTACCCGGCGATCTGTGCCGGGGGCATGTCGGTGTAGACAACGAAGAATTGCGTCTCCTGCCGGACGAAGTTCTGGGTGGGAAACGCCGCCCGCACTTTCTCGGCGAGTTCGTCCCAGTGCTTCATTGCGGCCTGCTTCTCCTCGTCGGTCGGCGTGGGCCATAAGCGGTGACGCTTAGCCGCGAGCCGTTCACTGGCGATCTGATCGCGTTTCTCCCGGTCGAGAAGCACCCACGCTTTCGCTGCGGGATCGGTCACCACATCGTAGATGTGATCTTCGGCCGTGGTGATGGTCATCATTGTGTTCGGAGCGAGCTTCGAGGGTGTCCCCTTGGAAGGACGAAACGTCACGCCACGAAACGTCGCGGGAGTCTTGCCCGGTTGAACATCATTGATTTCGAGGTCTTCGTAGAGTTTCCCGGTCAGGACCTGTACTGAAACGATATCCCCTTTCTTGAGAACCGAGTCGACCGGAACCACATAATCCTGTTCCAGCTTCAGGATGTTCCGCGTAACAGCTTTCACTCCGGCAATTCGCGGTGGGGCAGCAATCGAGAGCGATGTGTGGAGCGTGATCAAACTCAGCGTTGCGACAAACAAACGGGACCACATCGTGCTCGCTCCCAATCAAGATTTGGAGAAAATCGGGAGATGCATGCTGATGGATCGGACTGTCAGAGGTCAACTCCAATCCCGCTTGCGTCTTCGCGGATCTTGACCTCGTCAACTGTCTTGAGAAATCATCCGACGCGAAGACGCAAGCGAGAAGTTGGTTCCCTCTTGTTGTCGACCGGGTTCGCCGATACTCTGAAGAACGCGCGAACGGTTGTTGATGCGTTGGCGAAAGGATGAACATGAGCGGATGGACGCATCCGACCGGAACACGGCGGGAAGCCTTGCAGGCCGGCAGCATCGGGTTGCTCGGACTCGGCATGAATCATGTCGCTGCCCTGCAGGCGGAAGCGGCCAAGACGTCCGTCCCCCGCAGCGTCATCTACATCTTTCTCTCGGGTGGTCTCGGGCAGCATGACAGTTTTGATCTGAAGCCGCACGCACCGGACAACATCCGCGGCGAGTTCACTCCAATCGCCACGCAGACGCCCGGTTTCTCGATCTGCGAACATCTGCCGCGACTGGCGGTCCGCAGCCATCTCTGGTCAGTCGTCCGTTCGTTGACGCATCCGTCGAACGATCACTCAGCTGGCCATCACATCATGTTGACTGGTCGGTCGAACCTTCCGCCAACGTTCTCTCCGAATCAACCGGGACCGGGCGACTGGCCGAGTATCGCCGCGATCGCCGGTGCAATGCAGCCCGCGCGGAATAATCTCCCTCCCGCGGTGGTGCTGCCGGAGCGGCTGATTCACCGCACCGGCCGGGTGATTCCCGGCCAGTTTGCGGGGGAAATGGGCGCGCGACGCGATCCCTGGTTCATCAGTGCCGCCCCCTTCAATGGCGAAACATACGGGGCTTATCCCGAATACGAATTTCATCATGCCCGCGGTCCGGAACACGTCAAAGGTCTGAAGTTCCAGGCACCGAATCTGTCGCTCCCCGAGTCGCTTTCGCGTGATCGTGTCCGCTCCCGGTGGGATTTACTGCAGTCGATCGATGAACAACGGCGGCAGTGGGATCACGCTGCATCAACCACGGCACTCGATCGGTACCGACAGGATGCCATCGCCCTGCTGACCGACCCGCGGACACAATCGGCTTTCGATGTGCAGGCCGCTTCCGCCGAGGTCCAGGACCGGTATGGACGCAATTCGTTCGGCTGGTCACTGCTGATGGCGAATCGTCTGGTCGAAGCGGGCGTCAGTCTGGTGCAGGTCAACCTGGGGAACAATGAGACGTGGGACACGCACGGAAATGCTTTCCCACATCTGCGGGACGTTCTCTTCCCGCCGCTCGATCGGAGTCTTTCCGCTCTGCTCGACGATCTCGACCAGTCGGGCCGCCTCGATTCGACGCTGATCGTGATGGCGGGCGAGTTCGGCCGGACTCCGAAAATCTCGGGTCTGCCGCAACACTATAAGCTCCCCGGCCGGGACCATTGGGGGGCCGTGCAGTCGGTCTTCCTTGCCGGTGGCGGAATTCGTGGGGGACGGGTGATCGGCTCGTCCGATAAAATCGGCGCTTTCCCGGCAGAGAATCCGCAAACGCCGGAAAATCTGGCCGCAACGATTTATTCAGCACTGGGGCTGCCGTCTACGGTGACCTGGGCGGATGATCTGGGACGGCCTCATCCGGTCTACTTTGGTGAGCCGATTCCCGGGTTGGTGTAGATTCTGGAGTATGCGAAGACGCTAGCGGGTCGAGGAAGTGATTCCTCTTGACCGCTGGTCCCGAGCCGCGATAATCGAGGTGGCTCTCAAGGGATGTCCATGCGCGGGTGTTGGTCGATTGTCGCACTGGTGGGGTTCGTGATGCAGCAGTTCGTCTGCTGTGCCGCGGCGTGCGCCTGCGATGTGACGACCACTTCGGAACAGGCTCCACCGGTCCAAACGTGTTGTCATCACCACCATCACGCACCTGAGCAGCCCGCGCAGCCAGTTTCGTCGCATCATCTTTGTGTGGCGACGCACCTGTTCTTTATCGAGCGGGTCGTTCTTGCGGAGATCGATCCGCTGGCAGGTCCGATTCTTACAGCTGCGCTGCCACTCGATCCGCTTGCAGTCATCGAGTTGATCGAACCTCAAGTCCGTGGATCGATCACCGAGCACTCGTGGTCTCCACCTGCGCTGGCCCGTCGCGCCGCACTGGGTGTCTGGACGCTGTAAGCGGCTGCTGAGCAGCTGCAACTCTGTCGTTCGACAGACTCTTCGTGGTCGGGTCCTCAGAATTCGACCAGGACTTCTCACTCGTTCGCGCGCGGATGTCTTTGGAATTCCGGCTGACTGGCGCAGATTTCGACGGGATCTTCAGAAGAGGCAGACAGGAATGTCTGCCCCACCCTCCCATGGGACAGACAGGCATGCCACCCTCCCCTGGCACAGACGGGCAAGCCAGCCTGCCATCCGGTGGCACAGACTTTCCCTGTCTGTGCGGACTGAAGATGAACGATGAATCTGCTCTCTCCGGGATCGCGCGATTTCTGATAGGCGGTGCGTCATGCACAAGTGGCGTTGGATTGCGGGCGGACTCTGTCTGCTGGTGTTGGTTGGGGTTGGATGGTCCACGGCCGATCGGTGGCAACCGTGGCTGACTTCAGTGCTTGAGCGGCCTGCGAACGCCGCGATGGCCGGGCAGGATGACCATGGGCACGACCATGGAGCGGGCTCGGCCACGGGGGTCGTACTGACAGCTGCGGCCCGTGAGAACCTCGGGCTGCAAGTCGGCGAAGTCGCCCTCACGGATTATGTCCGCACGGTCACTTTTCCCGGTGAAGTCACCGAACAGACCGGTCACTGCGATCGGCGGATCACCACCCCGATCGCGGGGATTGTCACTCGAGTGCATGCCCTTCCAGGTCAGGCGGTGCGGCCGGGTGATCCTCTGCTCGACCTCATGCTGCGGGACGATGCGGTCACGACCGCGCAGACGGAACTACTGAAGATCGTGCAACTGATGGAGCTCAACGACCTCGAATTGCAACGGCTGTCACCACTCGCCGAATCGGGATCGATTGCCTCGAAAACCAAGCTGGAAAAAGAGTACGAACGAAAACGCCTGCAGTCGCTGCAACACGCCCAGACCCAGGAACTGCTGGTGCGGGGATTTACGGCCGAGCAGATCGCTGAAGTGATCGCAAAGAAGACATTGCTGCGGGACTTCACCCTGTATGTTCCCGAGCCGTTACCCCATCCGGGACATCATTCCGATTTGAAACCGGTGACGCCGGGTGCAGTCGTCCCGGTCTCGAAGACCGAACCGGACGATGACCACTTTGATGACGTTTCGTCGGTGGAGAGTCTGGCCACCACGCCAGGTAAACTCGCCAAGCCGGGAGACGAACTGCTCAACCTTGGTCGGCATATCGAAATCTATCTCGAAGGCCATGCGTTCGAGCGGGATGCAGCCGTGGTCGATCGGGCAGTGCGCGACCAGTCGCCGATTACCGCCCTCTTTGAAGGTGATCCGGACGGACGCACGGGGCTGATGATTCGCTACGTCGAGAACGCGATTGATGCCGACACCCGAACGTTTCGCTTCTTCATTCCCCTGACGAACGAAATCGTGCGGGACACCATCGCTGACAACGGCCGCGTCTACCGCACCTGGCGGTTCCGGCCTGGTCAGAAACTGCGACTGCTGGTCCCGGTGGAACGGCTCACAGAACAGGTGGTACTCCCGGCGGAAGCGGTCGTGTTTGAAGGGCCAGATGCCTACGTCTTTCGCGCCAATGGTGACCGGCTCGATCGGGTCGCGGTGGTGGTGCTGCAGCGCGATCCGCGACAGATCGTGATCGCGAAGAACCGCGGGCTCTATCTGGGTGATCGCATCGCGCTGAACCAGGCTTACCAGTTGAATCTCGCGTTGAAGAAACAACAGGGTGGCGGTACCGATCTGCACGCCGGACACAACCATTAGTGATGTCTGCGTCGAAGACGGAAGAGACCCAGGCATCGGAATGCCTGGGCTTCCGCAGCCTCTCGATCGTTGAATGGCGGTTTCATGAACGGTTTGATTCGATTCTCGCTGCAGCATCGGTTGTTGATCGTCGCGCTGGCGGTTGTCGCCCTGGTGCTGGGGACACGGACGCTGCTTCAGTTGCCGATTGATATCTTTCCGAACCTCACGCGGCCGCGCGTCACCGTGATGACGGAATGTCCCGGCTTGTCGCCCGAAGAAGTGGAAACGCTGGTCACGCTGCCGCTGGAGACCGCGCTCAATGGAGCCAACGGGGTCGAAACCGTCCGGAGTTCTTCCGGGATTGGGTTGTCAGTCCTGTATGTCGAATTCGGCTGGAACACCGAGATCTACCAGGCACGCCAGACCGTGAATGAACGGCTGGCCCCGGTCCTCGCATTGCTCCCGGACGGTGTGAAACCCGAGCTGGCACCGATCAGTTCCATCATGGGTCAGATCGTGATGGTCGGGATGTACAGCCGCGATGGATCGACGTCACCGATGGAAGTCCGCACGCAGGCTGACTGGGTCGTGCGGCCACGGTTGCGGACGATTCCCGGTGTCGCCCAGGTCATCACGATGGGGGGCGGCCGCAAGCAGTACCAAGTCCTCGTCGATCCCGACAAACTGACGTCGTTCAACGTCTCGCTGGCCGAAGTCGAGGCAGCACTCCGGGCGAGTAATCAGAATGCGACCGGCGGATACGTCGAACAGGGACCGTTGGAGTTTCTTGTCCGTGGGATCGGCCGGACGGCATCGCTGACGGAGCTCGGTGAATCGGTCGTGAAGCGTGGCGAGCAACGTTCGGTGCTGTTGCGGGATGTCGCCACGCTGCGTGAAGGGGCCCAGATCAAACGCGGCGATTCGTCCGTCAACGGGCATCCCGCAGTCGTGCTGACGATCGCCAAGCAGCCGCAGGGTGATACGCGGCAGTTGACCGATGCCATCATTGCAGCGATCGACGATGTCCGCCGGGCCCTGCCAGAGGACATCGTGATCGAGACCGAACTCTATCAGCAGCGGGAGTTCATCGACCGCGGTGTCGAGAACGTGCTGGAAGCCCTGCGCGACGGCGCCTTGCTGGTCGTGATCATTCTGTTCCTCTTTCTGCTGAACTTGCGGACGACGCTCATCACCCTCACGGCGATTCCCTTGTCGATCGTGTTGACGGGGCTCTTCTTCTGGGTGACCGGGATGTCGATCAACGTGATGACGCTCGGTGGACTCGCTGTCGCGATGGGGGAACTTGTCGATGATGCCATCGTCGACATCGAGAATGTCTTTCGTCGACTGGGACAGAATGCGAGTTTACCTCAGCCGCGTTCAGCACTGGCGGTCATCTATGAAGCGAGCCTGGAGGTTCGCGGGGCGATCGTCTTCGGAACGATGCTCGTGATTCTGGTGTTTGTGCCGCTCTTCGCCCTCTCGGGTGTCGAAGGCCGATTGTTCGCTCCGCTGGGAGTGGCGTATATCGTCTCGATTCTCGCGTCGTTGCTGATCTCGCTGACCGTGACGCCGGTGCTGGCCAGCCTGCTCCTTTCCGGGAAAGCGTCGCAGGCCCACGGATCGAAGGACAGCCCGCTGCTGGCGCTGTTGAAGCGTTTGGCGACGCCGATCGTGCGGTTCAGTCTGCATCCAGTCGGCATCACTCTTGGATTGTTGAGCGTGGGATTGGCGTTCCTCGCCTCCGGGGTGCTCCTCACCCGGCTGGGGACCGATTTTCTGCCACCGTTCGATGAAGGGGCGGCCCAGGTGAACGTCGTCCTGCCACCCGGTTCATCGCTGGAGCAGTCCAATCGCGTGAGTGCGATGGTCGACGCGGCTTTCCGGCGGCATCACGTCGATGCAGAACATCCGCAGGGCCTGATTCGCAACTGGGTCCGCCGCAGCGGGCGGGCCGAACTCGATGAACACGCGGAAGGGGTCAACGTGACGGAGTATGTGGTCACGCTGAATCCCCACAGCGGCGTCTCGCGTGTGGACACGCTGGCCACATTGCGGGCCGAACTCGAAGCGATTCCCGGCATCGAGTATGAAGCCGAACAACCGCTGGCCCACCTGATGAGCCACATGCTCTCGGGTGTCTCGGCTCAGATCGCGATCAAGCTGTACGGCGATGATCTCGATGTCCTCCGTCGCGAAGCCCAGGCGATCAAGACCGCGATCAGTGAAGTGCAGGGACTCGCCCCGCCGGTTGTCGAGCCGCAACAGTTGATTCCCCAACTCCGCATTCAACTCGACCGCGAACAACTCGCGATCTACGGACTGACAGCGGGCGAAGTCAACGACTTCATCGAGACCGCACTCAACGGCCGCGTGGTGTCGACGATCCTCGATGGGCAACGCACCTACGATCTGGTCGTCCGGCTGAAGGATGAGGTTCGCCGGGATTTCGAGCAGATCGGCCGCCTCTCGATCAATCTGCCGCACGGCGGGCGTATCCCCCTGTCCGCTGTCGCCACGCTGATGGAGACCGGCGGGCCGAATACCATCAACCGCGAAAATGTCCGCCGCCGGATCACCATCCGCTGTAACACGACCGATCGCGACCTCGGCAGCGTCGTGGCCGACATCCGCCAGGCGATCGACACCCGCGTGAAACTTCCCGAGGGCTATTTCGTCGAATACGGCGGTCAATTTCAGGCCCAGCAGGAAGCGACCCGCCAGATGGCGCTACTGAGTCTCGTCTCCCTCGCTGGTGTCTTTCTTGTGCTTTACACCTTGTTCCCATCGGCCCGGATCGTGTTGCAGATCATGTTCGCTTTGCCGACCGCGTTCATCGGCGGAGCGTTCGCCTTGTGGTGGACGGGACAAACGCTGACGGTCGCGAGCCTCGTTGGTTTTATCTCGCTAGGGGGGATCGCGGCCCGCAACGGGATTCTGCTGGTGTCGCATTACGTCCACCTGATGCGCGAAGAAGGGGAAGACTTCTCCGCCGCGATGGTGCTCCGCGGCAGCCTGGAGCGACTCGCCCCGGTATTGATGACCGCGCTGACGGCCGGGATCGGACTCTTACCGCTGATCTGGGGCGGCCATCAACCGGGGAAAGAGATTCTGTACCCCGTGGCGACGGTGATTCTCGGCGGATTGGTGACGTCCACCGTTTGCGAGTACGTGATCCACCCCGGTCTGTTCTTCCACTTCAGCGGCAACGCCGCCCACCACCTCGCCGCGACAGGAAAGCACGACGAATCGCTCGGTCGTTAACCACGCCTCCCCGGATGCCCAGCCCTTGCCAGGGCTGGGACTCTTCCGTGCGTCGAACCGGTGCATGGAAGCCCGGCATGGTCTTCCATGCCGGGCTTCTGTCTTTCGAAGAGGCGACAGGATTACCACGCCAGTTCGATGCCGTTCGAACGATCCCCACACGGCGCGATTCGAAAGGCAAAAGACCGGCGTCCAAGGCGACGCCGGGCTTTGACTCAACCAGACCTCAGGCCAAAACACTTCAAGAGATGCTCAAGGTTTCGCTGCCACGCGCTGTGCCTGGAACCGCTCCCATCCCGCGTCGAGGAACCTGGTGAATTCATTCCGTTGATCGAAGCCGATGAATGATGCGAGGACGGTCTTTCCATCCGGCATGACGATCGCATATCCCGGCATCGAAGCGTCGTTCAGCAGTTCATCCTGGAGCTTGCGGTTCATCTGCAACAACCGATCGGCTTCGGCGTTGTCGCGAATTTCGGGCGTCATCACGTCGACGTAAAGCTGCACGGTGACGAACCGACCCAACCGCTCGCGGTTGGCGGGTTCAGCCATCTTCTTCTCCATGCGACGGCAGTTGACGCAGTTGACCCCGGTAAAGTCGAGGAACAGCGGCTTCCCTTCCCGTCGGGCCACAACGACCGCCTTCTCCAGGTCGAGGGCGAAGCGTAATCCCTGATGGACCGTCGTCGGGCCGAGTTCCTCATTTGCAGGCGGAGCATGCTCGACCGCGACAGCTCCCGCACCATGATCATCGAACCGCGGCGGGGCGAACGAGACGATCGAGTCCATCACCCAGCCCTGCGCCCGATCTGGCTGCAACAGCAGGAAACCCAGCATCGATGCCAGCCCGAGAAACGCCATCGCGAAGAGTCCACGACCAACGCTGATCCCGTTGCTTGGCGTGTCATGTGCGAAGCGGAAGGTCTCGAACAGATACAAAGCGATCGTGATCGACAAGACCAGCCAGACGAGCATCACCGTCGCGTAGTCGAACAGGATCGGCTGACGATTGATCGTGATATCCGCAATGCTCAGGAACTTGACGGCCGCGCCGATTTCGATCAGCCCCATCACCACTTTCACAGCGTTCATCCAACCGCCGCTCTTCGGGATCTTCTTCAGCAGGCTGGGGATCATCGCCAGAATGAAGAACGGCGAGGCGAACGCCACCCCGAAGGCCAGCATTCCCAGAACCGGCCAGGTGATGTCCCCTTGAGCGGCCGCTGCGAGCAGCGATCCGGCGACCGCAAACGTGCACGTGAACGAAGTCAGCGTGAAGGTCAGTGCCATGAAGATCGCACCGAGATAACTCCCCCCGGAACTGTGTGTCGCCGTCCAGGTGAGCAGATTACTCGGAACATGAATCTCGAAAACACCGAGCATATTCAGTGCGAACGCGATGAAAACCAGGGCAATCACAACGTTCAGCGGACCGTTATTGGCCAGCGCATTGAGCTGGGCAGCACCGAAGACAGCTGCGATCCCGACTCCCAGGACGGTGAACGTCAACACAATTGTGCCACAGTAGACGAGTGCCAGGAGCGCTGGTGCCCGATGCTCCTTTTCCGCCTGCTTCAGGAAGAAGCTGACCGTGATCGGGACCATCGGGAATGAACAGGGCGTGAGGAGTGCGAGGAAGCCTCCACCGACGCACAACAACAGAAAGGGAATCAATCCTCGATCCTGCGGCTTCGCGGCTGCGACCGGTGCTGCAGCGACTTTCTGATCGGGATCAGCTGCCGGTCCAGCGACTTTGGCGGGCTTCGGCGGTTCCGGCTCCACCTCGACCGCTCCGAACGGCGACGGGGGATCCGCTGCGATCGCAGGTGCGGGTTGGCCGACTGCAAATTCCGCGACCTTAATCGGAAGACAACGGTTGCCCGTGCAGACCTGATATTCGATCGTGCCTCCCGCGACATACTGACCAGCAGCGGCCTCTTCGGTCACTCGAAATTTGCGAGTCCAGGTGACTGGCCCGTGGTAGACGAGTAACTGCTGCTGCTCGGGGCCAATCTCTTCCACGGGGAGCACATTCGGGGTGAATTCCGCATCGATCGGCGTCAGGTTCATCATCCGCTCAATGTTCAGCACCGTCGGTGCAGCATTCTTCGCGGTCTGTTTGAGAGCATAGGTGTGCCAGTCCGCATCGGGCGTGGCCGTGATCGAGAGCGTGACCGTGTCGCCCGCTTTCGCATCGCGCGGTGCGAGGTCAACAAAGAACTCGATCGGATCGGGCTTCCCACCGCGTATTGGCCGGAATGCCTCATCGTATGAGGAATCCGCAGCGGCTGGCGTGGTGGATGCCAGAGTGACCGACAGGTTGAGCGGTTCACGGAGCGTGATGCACAGTCCGCCGTCCTCGGGACCGCTGCAATATTGACCTTCGATCTGGCCAGTGATCGCGAGCGGCCCGTCATCACTGACAGCGACGGGGAGCCGAAACTTCCGCGACCAGACGACCGGCCCGTGATGCTTCGTGACTTCCTCGTTGAGATCGGGATCGACCGCAGTCTTTCCCGGTTGATCGGGTTGGAACCCGTCACCTAGCGGTTGCAGATCACCCTTGAGCGTGATGCGGGTCCGGCCGCCGAACTTGCCGTCGGTCCCATAGATGTAGTAACCCTCAGGCGGCGTCACAGCGACCTGAACAACCACGGTCGCACCGAGAGCAACCTCAGCCGGTTCTACTGTCGCGGTCACGATCGCTTTCGGCGGTTTCTTCGCGGTCTTCTTACCGAAGAGTTGACCGAAATCGTCCTGTGCTGGCGCTGAGAGCGGCAGCCCGCAGAGAAGCATTGTGAACAGCCCGATCAAAGGGCGCTGGTGAATCATCATGAATCATCTCCTGCTCAACACGGCCCGGCGAAGTGCCGCGGGGTGCTCCATCCTTGGATGCCGGACGCGGCGGCACGTTGCGGTCGACTTCTTACGCAATTTGCGCTCCGATCGTGGGGGATCTTCGTAATCGATCCCCAACTATGCGCGCAACCCTCATCGCTCTATGATGTTACTGGAATCGACCCCATTCGGCCACGCCAACTGGCCACGGTCGCGTGATTCATCGAGTCCTGACCGCGATTGTGAAAACGACCAGGCAGAAAGCACAAGCAGACCCGAGGAACAACGCGATCGCCAAGTTCAGGCAGGTCCTTCCACCCTGTCTGCATCCGGCGCTACAACCCCTCCATCGCTCCGGAGAAGGCTGATGCGAAGTCAGAAGACATCCCAGCGACAAGCATTGCCGGAAAACTGGAATGCCGGAAAGACCCGGCGCTCGCGCTGCGGGCTGGGATTGCGCTCGGGGTTGATGTGTTTCTTCACGGTGCTGGTGTTCAACGGCAGCTTGATCGCCCAGGAACCACGACCACGGCGCAGCGTTGTGCTTCCCGAATTGTCGGCTGGGCAGCAGCCGATTGATTACTTCAGTTCGGCGACCCGCGATCGTGTGGCTCAGCTGATCGATCAGTACACTTCCGGGCAACTCACGCTCGCCGATGATCCGGAGTTCGGACGGTTACCCGCGTTACTGACGGCACTGAATGTCCCTGTCGCCTCGCAGATTCTGTTGCCCTCGTCGGGCTCGATTCATGCGCGGGAGATCACTCCGTATCGTCCGCGTGCACTCTATGCAAACGATGAAGTGACCGTCGCGTGGTTCCCGGAAACCCCACAGATAGAATTGACCGCCCAGGACCCCCTGAAGGGGACGTTGTTCTACGTCGCGGTCCCCGACGGTGCGGGGGTCCGGTTCATGCGGCAAACGAATTGTCTGGCCTGCCATTCCAATGTACCGACCGGGAGCAACGTGATTGGCCATAACGTGGCGACCGGACTGACCTCCTTGCCCGATTCACCGGCCCCCGTCTTTCGCACACACCATCTGGCCTTCGCCCGGCGGTGGGAGAGGCTCTACATTTCCGGAACGCAGCCAACGGGGGTCTCCAGTGTCGTCTGGCCACCCGTTGCGAAAGCGGATCAACCTCTTGGACACTATCTCACCGGAACGAGTGATCCCGTGGCGCTGCTGATTCGCGATCACTGGAAATATGGTCTGAATCTTTTGAACCGCTGGAGTCAGGAACATCAACTCGGGAAGCCAGCCGTCGGCGAACGGATTCTGCCGCGGTATCTGCTGATGGTCGATGAGCAACCGTTGCCGGGGCCGTTGGCCCGTGAGTCAGCGTATGTCGCGTGGTTCGAACATCAGGGACCACGTACTGCTGACGGTTGCTCATTGCGTCAGTTGAATCTGCAGACCCGCACGTTCGAATGGCAGGTCAGTCCGTTACTGTTGTCGCGAATGGTCCAGGAACAACCGGCAGCGATCCGTCAGGCACTTTACCAGCGGCTGGATGCGTACCTCTCGGGGGCCGAGACCTTTCCGAATGTGATGCTCGACCGGGAGCGCTGTGCTGCGACTCGTTCGATCTTGCGGGCACTGCTGGCCGACTGGCCGCGTGTCGCTGAGCAACGTCCTGAATAACGCCGGAGTCCGCATGCCCGCCTGGATCAAACTCCTGGTACAGCCTTTTCCACTGGTAATGCTTGCGCTGGGCGGCGTCATGCTGTGGACTTACTGGCGGCGACCAGAATCCCGCAAGGGGCTCCGCTGGCCGCTGGTGCTGTATGGTCTGCTGTACCTCGACGCGATGCCGGCGTTTGCGTGGTGGACATCGAGCTGGCTGGAGAATGCCGAGCCACGGGTCAACACCCGTCCGGAAGCCGCCATCGCGATCGTGGTATTCGGAGGGGGCGTGATCTCCCCGCAGCGACCGGGTGACCCGACGTTGCCTCACCTCGGGACACTGGCCCGGACCTTGCGCGGACTGGAACTCTATCGCGAAGGGGAACCCTGCCCACTGCTCGTCAGTGGCGGGAAGCCCGATCCGAACGCGACCGAAGCCCCCGTCGCCGAGACCATGGCCACGGTCCTTCGAACGAGTGGCGTTCCCGCGGTAGACCTGATCATCGAAAACCGCTCGCGCAACACGGCCGAAAACGCGGTGGAAACGGCCCGGCTGTTACGCGAACGGGGTCTCACCGGCCCGGTGATTCTCGTCACGCACGGGACCCATCTCCCCCGGGCGGCGTATCATCTCCGCGCAGCGGGCGTCACCGTCATTCCGATCGGTGTCGACTACCACACGGATGAGTTAAGCAGTGGTGGTGTCTGGCTTGCCCCACGGGCGACTGCGGTCAGCACGAATCACGATACGTTCTACGAAGCCTGTGCATGGCTGAAGATCGCGCTCACCGGCCGATAGCCGCGTGTGGAAGACAGCAGGAATGTCTGTCCCACACGAAATTACGCCGTTGCCGGACGCACATACTCGACGATCACATTCGTGCGAATTCCGCCACGCGGGGTAAACTCGCCGATGAGCTTCATTGAGCGAGGCTGGGTCACCGCGACGAGATCATCGAGGATCTTATTCGTCACGTTCTCGTAGAAGGCCCCGTGATTGCGGTACTGCTGCAGGTACAGCTTCAGCGACTTAAGCTCGAAGCAGTGCTGATCGGGGACATAAGTGATCGTCAACGTGCCGAAATCGGGTTGGCCGGTCTTCGGACAGACCGACGTGAATTCGGGGCAGATGGTCTCGATCACGTAGTCCCGCTGCGGGAACGGATTCGGGAAGGTTTCCAGGGTCTGTCGAAACTCGGCGGACATCGGTAGTCTCTGCAGTCTAGATGATCGGCACGTCACAGGCGGATTGTATCCGTCTCGTCGAGCGGACGCAGGTCTCGACGATCGCTGGACAATCGGATGAGTGCGAAGACGCAAGCGAACGACGCTTGCGTCTTCGCGATTCGTTCCCGGGATCTCTGAAGGACGGTCAGCGGAGGGCCTGCAGGGCGGTTAAGCGCATCGCCGAGAGGGACGGAATCAGCCCGCCAAGGAAGCCCATGCCGATGGCGAGGAGCATCCCGGTCAGCGTGACCAGTGTATCAATCGTAATCCGCAGGACGACGAACTTCCCTCCGCCACCTGCACCCGAAGAAACGATACTGTTCGCCGTCCAGCCATCGGCCAGCCAACCGAGGGCACAACCGGCCATCCCGCCGAGAAACGCCAGGACCAGCGATTCGAGCAGGAACGAAACGAGGATCTGCCATCGCTTGTAACCGAGCAGTCGCAACACGCCGATGTCCTTCGTCCGCTGACTCACGCTGGCAAACATCGTGTTCATCACGCCGAAGATTCCGCCCAGCGACATGATGAGAGTCACGACGATGATCGCGACCAGGAACTGCAGATTCGTCGACGACAGACTCTGGAAGTATTCGGTCTCCAGACGCGGGGCGACAGCGGACTTCTCATAGTCGTTTTTCAGGAACGACTCATAGCGTCGGGCAGCGGCCTGCACCAGTTGTTCCCGTTCGGCCTGCGTCAGTCCATCGAGCGGGACGGGTTGATTCGGGGCATCGGCCGGGATCGCTGCAATCCGCTGCAGAAGCAGTTTGCGGGCCGCTTTGGAGAGGACGAGTGGTGGAGGCGGCACAACATTCACCGGTTTCTGTGCCGTGTTCTCAGCCGGTTTTTCAACTGGCGGCTCGGGGGATTTCTCCGCCACGGGGACAGCTGGCTTGGTGAGCAGTTCCTCGACGAGTGCGCGATCGGGAACCGTGCGGACGACGAGGGTCGTGACGGTGTTCTTGCCGAACATCGGTCCGATCAACGACTGTTTGGCCCAGACTTCGGAATCGTAGGTTGATCCGCTTTGCGCCAGAACGCCCACGACCAGCCAGGTTCGCTCACCGACGATGAAGCTCTCACCAACTTCGATGCGTTCCTGGTTCTTTGCCTGCGCACGGGCTTCCGCAGACCGATCGGCTCCCAGTTCGCCCGCGAGGCCATAGCCGACGACGACTTCCACTAGCGAGGGGCCCGTTTGCCCCTCGATGTCCCGCACACCGGCTTCGGAGAACCAGTTGCCACCCTCCAGCAACTTCAGGCCATGCACGCGGGCGCTCCGTTCCGGATCATCGATTCCGCGGACCTGCAGGAAGCGACGTTTCGGACGACCCGGTTGCGGGTTTGTGATGGGCTGGTTGGCGATCAGAAACGTTTCACGACTCGCCAGCGCACGTCCATCCGCTTCCCGGTAGACCCCCGGTTGGTTCTCGAGATCGCTGAGGTCGGAGAAACCGAGGTTACTGAAGCTCTCGTCGGTCGCACCTTCCGCCAGAACGAGAACATTTCCCGGCTGGCCACTCTTCTGCGTGAGGGCGTACATCCCGTTCACGAAGCCGAGCATCATCGTCAGCAGTCCAATGACCAGCATGAACGCCAACCCGGTCAACGCGGTATTCCGCCAGCGGACAAACAGGTTCAAGACGTTGTAACTGAGCGGTACGCGATTGATGAGCGTCAACAGCAGCACAAACGCGAGCGCCACCCCCAGCAACGTGTACAACGTCTGCTCCGGGTGTTGATAGGCCCAAATCAGCCAGCCGAATAATGACGTCATGAGCGAAAAACTCGTCTCTTGTAGGGTGGGCTGTGCCCACCGTCTTTTCATTTCGATCGTTTGCAACGACGTGGTGGGCACCGCCCACCCTACGGGATCACGTCACCTTGGCGAAGACATTCGCGACCTTCACCGATTGAGCGGACAACGCGGGGAGCACACTCCCGGCGAGGGCGGTTCCCGCTCCCATCGCGGCGCCCCACCATAAACAATCGAGCGGGATCAGGAATTTCGGGAAGAAGGCGATCTGGAACGGCAGACCACCCATGTTGTTGATGAGGCCGTAGGTCAAACCGGCACTCAGCAGCCCGGCCAAAGTTCCGACGAACAATGCTTCCAGCAGCACCAGCGTCATGATCTGCATGGGCCGAAACCCGAGGACTTTCATCACCGCGAACTCGGTCTGCCGCTCCCGCACGCTGATGCTGATCGCATTGGCAATCACCAGCGACAGTGTCCCCATGCACGCCGGGGCGAGGAGCCACCTCATCCCCCAGATCAGGTCGCGGTACGATTCCAGAAAGGTCGCAATCCCCGATGACGAGGTCTCGAACTTCACCGAGGGCTGCGTGAATGACGGCGAGTTGACGATCTGCTGGGCCACCTTGTCGAACGTCGGCTTGTCCGAGAGTTTCAGCCAGACCAGGTTCAATGTCTTGTCGGCGAGTGGGTGCGCTTTCCCCGCATGCGCACCGGGGTAGGCATCCATCGCTGCATTGAAGTATTCGCGATTGAAGACCGCAGACATATCGTAGCGCCCGCGCGGGAAGGTCCCGACGATCTCGACTTCCAGGTTGATGTCCTTGAAGTTGCGCCCATAGAGCGTGATCCGGTCGCCGATCTGCTTCTCCAGTTTTTTCAAGCGATCTTCACCAACGATGATTCCCTGACGGTTCTCTTCCATCCGTTTGATGGCCGCTTCCAGTTTCGTCCGGTCGGGGCCTTCCAGGTTGTCGAGGTCGTCCATCATCGTGAGGAGTTTCTGCGGCTCCATCACGAACCCGAAGACGAGCGTGTCGAACGTCATCTTCTTGGGATCGGTCGAACCGGCGTAAAAGCCCCAGGTCATCGAATCATTCGGCTTCAGGTCGCCGGGATCGCGCGCGCCACCTTCGGTCAAACCAGCAGCGTAGGCCCACGGCATCTGGCTGGGAATCTGCCACCGCTCGGTCGCAATCCCCTTGATGTTCTGCGCCTTCTCGGTGGTGGCCCGGTCGAGCGTCGTCAGAATCGTAAAGACCAGCGTGACGACGAGGACGAGGACCATGGTCCCCATCCCCGTGAGAATCGTCCGCACAGGATTGCGACGGATGTTATCGAAGACCAGCAGCAAGGCTCGCATACTCAAGCTCGTCCCGAAGAGATTCAGCAGAAATCAGGAAGCCGACGACGCGACCGGGTCATCGACCAGTCGCCCTTTTTCGAGATGGACCAGTCGATCGGCCCGTGAGGCGGCTTTGGGATCGTGTGTCACCATGATGATCGTCTTCCCCAGCGAGCTTCGCAGTTCGTGCAGCAGGTTGAGGATTTCATCGGCCGACTTGGCATCGAGGTCGCCGGTCGGTTCGTCCGCGACGATCAGGCTCGGATCCGTCACGATCGCTCGAGCGATCCCCACCCGTTGCTGTTGTCCCCCAGACAACTGTCCCGGCCGATGTGACATCCGGTCCGACAAGCCGACGAGTTCGAGCGCATTCGTGACCTGCGCCTTCCGCTGAGCCGCCGACAAGGGCAACAGCAGCAGTGGCAATTCCACATTGCGGTACGCCGTGAGGACCGGCAGCAGGTGATAGAACTGGAAGATGAAGCCCAGGTTCCGCGTCCGCCACGCAGCAAGCTGCCCTTCCGAGAACTTCGAGATGCAGTCGTCGTGCACCCAGACATCCCCGGCGGTCGGATTATCCAGTCCGGCAATCAGGTTCAATAACGTCGTCTTCCCGGAACCGCTGGGCCCCATCAGCGCGACGAACTCCCCTTCATTCACGGTCAGGCTGAGATCGTTCAACACCTCGACCGTCTCACTACCGCGGCGAAACGACTTGTGAACGTGCTCCACGCGAACAGCACCAGCAGCCATGCAACAGAATCCTCGGGGAGTGGAAAGTGAATGGGTTGTGGTTTGGTGGGGTGTCTTCTGGGAAGCCCTGCCATTCCGATGGCTGGGTCCCCCGCGGCGCTTACCGCTCGTGCTCAATTTTCTCCGAGAAGAACGTCACCGTCGCCCCCATTTCGGGCTTCAAGTAGACTCCCTGCTCATCTTCCGGCACGGTCAACCGCACCCGGACCGGCACCGCACCTTTGGCCCGATCGGCGATCGGCATCAGTCGTGAGACATAGCCTTCGTAGAACCGATCGGGAAACGCTTCCGGACGGACCCGGCACTTCTGATATTGGAAGACCTTGGCGATATCCCGTTCCTGGATCGACAACTCGACTTCCAGTTTGGCGAGGTCGGCGAGATCGCAGAGGCTGAAGGAACCGTTGAACGCTCCCGGATTCACTAGGTTCCCGAGTTCCGCGTTCTTCTTGAGGATCGTTCCCGTAATCGGCGCGATGATCGTGGTGTTGTCGAGCCGCCATTTTGCGCGGGACAACTCGGCTTCAGCACGGCGGACATCCGCTTCAGCCGCCCGTTTCTTCTCGATCCGTGGACCGTCCACCATCAACTGCAGCGCGGCCTGCTGACGTTCCATCCGCCGGGCCAGCGCGGTGAATTGACTCTCCGCGTCTTCCAGGTCCCCCTGCGTGACAATCTTCTGTTCAAAGAGTTCCTTGCGGCGTTCGAAGGTCCGCCTGGCCTGATCGTACTGGGCGGTCGTTTCCGCGAGTTCCGCCCGGGCCTGACGTAACTCGTCGGGACGGCTTCCCTCTTTAGTTTCGATCATCCGCTCGCGGGACGCTTCGACATCGGCCAGGGCACGCTGGTACTCGGCCCGATATTCGGTGCTGTCGAGGACCGCGAGCACTTCTCCTTTAGTGACCTGTTGCCCCGCCTCGAAGTTCAGCTCGATCACCCGGCCCCCGACCTGCGGACTGACGAGGATCTGCTGCTCGGGGATCACGTAGCCCTTCGATTCCAGCACGATCTTCGGCGATGCGCCGGGGGTTCCCTGAGACGCAGTGAGTCCCGGCGAGTTCCCGGCAGGGGCGATGGTCTCGGAAGTCGGAGCCGCAGCTGGGAGAGCTGGCAGAGTCACATCTTCCAGGTCTTCTTCAGCGAGCCAACGCGGGACATACGGGATGACGCCCCCGACCGCCGTATAGCCGAAGCCGATCAGCACGAGCACCAGCAGCACCCACGGAACCCACGCCCCGCGGCTGGGAGCGGCGGGTGGAGGCAGGCGCAAGGAGCGAACGCGGTCGGATAACGCCCCGGAAGGCGCCCGTTTCGCGCTCTCGGCTTCTGCCACGGTCTCGACCCTTTCACCGTTCCCCAGAGTTCCAGGCGACGAGCCTGTGACTGGCGAGTATCATGCGTCAATCCCGGTGTGAACGCCACACTGAATGTTAGTCCCGAGGGCAACCCTCTCGAATCGAGCCACTCCGATGCATGACGAAACCTACCAGCGTGCCCAGCAATATTATGGCGTGGAACACTGGTCTGCCGGATATTTCGAAATCGCCGCGAATGGCCATCTGCGAGTGCATCCCGCTGCGGGCGATCCTCGCCACGCCGATCTCTTCGAGGTTGTGCAGACGCTCGTCGAGACACGGAACTGTACCCCGCCGTTGCTGTTACGGTTTCCCCAGATTCTCACCGCACAACTCCGAAAACTGTCACAGGCTTACCAGTCAGCGATCGACCAGTTCCATTTCGGGGGCAGACATTTCCCTGTTTTTCCGATGAAGGTCAACCCCCGTCGCGAAGTCGTCGAGGAGTTTCTGCGCGATAGTGCCCGCTGTCGCGTCGGTCTCGAATGCGGTTCAAAGGCCGAGCTTTACGCCGCCCTCGCCCAGGACCAGACGCCGGAGTCACTCCTCATCTGCAACGGCTATAAAGACGAGACATTTATTGAACTCGCGACCTGCGGGACCCAGGCCGGGAAACGCGTCGTCGTGGTCGTCGAAAAGCTCAACGAGCTGCGAATGATCCTGCGCCAATACGAGAAGACGGGCATCGCTCCGTTCATCGGGTTGCGGGCCAAGCTCTACTCCCGCGGTTCGGGGAAGTGGGCCGCTTCGGGTGGCGAAGCGGCCAAGTTCGGCCTGACGACTTCCGAGATTCTCGAATGCGTCCGCCTGCTGCGGGAGGCGAAACTCGAACAGCGGCTGATCCTGATGCACTTCCACATCGGGTCGCAGATCACGGACATCAAGCGCGTCAAAAACGCGATGAAAGAAGCGGCCCGCGTTTACTCCAAACTCCGGCTGCTCGGTGTGAACATCGAGTACATGGACATCGGCGGCGGTCTCGGTGTCGATTACGACGGCTCGAAGACCCGCACCGAGTCTTCGATGAACTACGGCGTGCAGGAGTTCGCGAACGACGTCGTTTACGTCATCAAAACCGTCTGCGAGGAAGAAGGAGTCCCGCATCCGCACCTTGTAACCGAAAGCGGCCGCATGATGACTGCGTATCATTCGGTCTTCGTCGTCTCGATACGGGATGAAATCGAAACCTTTGCTGACGCAGCCCCCGTGGTCACGATCGATGCGGACGATCCACAGGTCATCAGCGAACTCAAGGCGCTCTGCGATACCGTTAACGGGAAGAATTACGTCGAGTGCTATCACGACGCCCTCGAACACAAGGATGAGCTGCACATCCAGTTCAACCTGGGCCTCATCAGTCTCGAAGACCGGGCGAAGGGGGAAGTCCTCTTCTGGGAAACGTGTGCCCGCGCCCTGCGCGAAGCAGAAGACGATGGCCTGACCGATGAAGAATTCGCTCAACTGAAAAAGATTCTCGCGGCCAAGTACCTTGGGAATTTTTCGCTGTTTCGCTCTGCTCCCGATAGCTGGGCGATCAAGCAGCTCTTCCCGATTGTGCCACTGCATCGGCTTGATGAACCGGCGGTCGACTTCGCGACGCTGGTCGATGTGACGTGTGATTCCGATGGGAAGATCAATCACTTCGTTGATCTGCGTGACGACAAGGAAACACTCGAAGTCCCGCACTTCCGCGCGGGACAGCCCTACTATCTGGCGCTCTTTCTCGTCGGGGCGTATCAGGAAGTGATGGGGAGCTTCCACAACCTGTTCGGCTTGCCGAATGAAGCCCAGGTGGTGATCGACGAAGGGGGCCGTTACCACGTGACGAAGCTGGTGAATGGCAGCCGCATCACCGACATGCTGGCCTTCGCGAAGTACGACCAGAACCAGCTCGTGGAAGCGTTTCGTAAGAAGCTGACTGCCCGCGTGGAAGCGGGAGCACTCACCGCCGACCAGGCCGCAAAAATCGCCGGCCTCTACGACCGCGCCGCCTCCAAAACCACGTACCTCGACTGACCCACGCTTGCGTCTTCGCGGCTTCCCTCAGCGCGCCTTCAACCGCTCCGCGGCCAGCGTTGATCCATACTTGGCCGCCATCTGCCAGTGCAGTTTTGCGACATTTGCCTGCCCGCGGCCTTCGGCCGCCACCGCGAGTTGTTCAAATCGCGCGGCTTTCGCTGCCGGGGCGATGGTCTCGGCCGGAACAGACGCGAGCGCTGAGCCGCGTTCATCTGGGCGAGGTTCGCCATAACGGGCCGCGAGTTTGCGTGCCCACGGGGCGACATCATCCGCAACGGGGCCGCTCCCGGCCAGGATCGCTTCATCCATCGCCCGCAGATCATGGATCCACACGCCGACTGACAATGACGACCCCGTCAATTCCTGCCCGAACGACGAGCCATTCCGAAACGGTCCGGTCGTCACCCGCCCCGAGCGCGCGGAGTTCACGCTTCCAAGATGCATCGATCCCCGATCCGGCACCGACACGGTCGTGGTCGCCGAAAACTGCCCCACCACCGGCTGCTGCACTGTCACCGGTTGGGCCTCAGCCGTGGACAGACCGCACAACACGACCACCGCCGACAGATGAAATCGGATCGACATCGGTTTCACTCCCATTGCGTGTGCTGAATGATTCCGGTGATCGGGCCAGGAGACTGCAACTCAGTTCATCTTACCGCAGCGGCGCAAACACACCAGAGGAATCGTCCGTCGGCACAGGGCCATCGTTTTAATTGGTCTGGGAAATGCGGTGGAGGTGGGAGGGAGTTTACGGTCTGGAGTCTGGGATTCACGGAGGGGAAGAAATGTCGATGGCCTGCGGCGGGAATTTGCTGAGCCGATTGGCGCAAGTTCCTGATCCACGCGGGCGTAAGGGACGGCGCCATCCTTTGTCCGCCATGCTGGCGGCGGTCGTCAGTGGTCTGCTTTCGGGCGTGGCCGGGTACGACGAATTGGTCGAATGGTTGCAAGATTTACCTGTTGACTTCTGGCACCGTCTGGGATTCACCCGGCGACCGCCGAAGCGAGACTGCTTTCGCGACTTGTTTTCCAAGCTGGATCCTGATGGTCTTGATCGGGTGCTGCGGGAGTGGATTGAGGAGTGCTTTCCGCACGCCGGGGAGGAACTCCTGGCCGTGCTGAGCATCGACGGGAAGACGCTTTGTGGTTCGGCGCGGGCGTCGGAGAAAGGCTTGCATCTGCTGGCGCTGGTGGCACACGGGTCGCGCGTGGTGGTGGCCCAAGCCCGCGTCGATGAGAAGACGAACGAGCACAAAGGGGCGCTCACGCTGCTGTCGGAGATCCTGTTGAAAGAGACCGTGGTGGTGGGCGATGCGGCATTCTGCCAGCGCGATCTGTGCGAACAGATTCTCGCCGCCGAGGGAGATTACGTTCTCGCGGTGAAAGACAATCAACCCACGTTAAATCGAGAAATCCAGCAGGAATTCAAGGCCGCTGACGCGGCCTTTTCCCCCCTGGGCCCGGTGTGAACGCGGACGAGAGCGTCAGACGGTGACCACGTATGACAAAGGTCACGGTCGGATCGAAGTCCGCACGCTGATCAGCACGGTCAGCCTCAATGACTACGTCCGCTGGCCCGGAGTCCAGCAGGTGTTGCAGGTCGTCTGCGAGCGACGAAGTCCTGGTCTGGTGGAACGCGAGACACGGTACTTCATCACCTCGCTCTCCCGCGTGAAAGCCGATGCGGCCCGGTTGCTGGCCATCATCCGCGGCCACTGGGGCGTCATCGAAAACGGCCTGCATTGGGTCCGCGATGTCGTGTTTCGGGAAGACCGGTCCACCATCACCTCGGGACACGCGCCGCAAAACTTCGCCGCTCTGCGGAACGCCGCCCTCGGATGTCTCCGCGCTGATGCCACCGGCAATCTCGCCGCCACCTTACGCAGCCACTACCGGAAACCCCAACGCCTCTTCACCAAACTCGGCCTCTTGTAAAAGGCGCTCGCCCTGGTTAGGCGTTGTCATGTCGCTCTTTGAATTTGCCAGGAGACGGATCCCATCTTCGTCATTTCAAGCACGAGAGGATGGGGGTCGATCGCTTTGACCAATTGTTTCAATCGCTGCTGAACGTCCGCCGGATCGATCGCTCGCGGAAAGAGTTTTGAATGCTTGCGCGGTTGTTCCAGATGCAACACGACCCGGATTCGAGGGCACTTCAAGGCTTTGCCAGCCAGCTCTTTCTCGCCGGCATCATTGGCATTCACTCTGGCGGCGAAGATCCCCGAAAGACTATCGCGGACCTTGAGTGCGACCTCATCTGGAAGTTTAATTGCCTTGGTTCGACGACTGTGACGATAATCCTTCGCTTCGATCATCCAGAGGCATGTACCCGGATCGATCGCCAGGATGTCGACTGCCTTGGCGGCACCGCAAACACTCTGAAACTGGTTCCGATAGAAACTCCAGGCATCGTATTTCGATGATTGCCATCCGTCTGGAAACGTGAAACTCAGGGTTCCTTCGGTAATCGTCGGCATCAATCCTCCTCGACATCGAGGTACCGGTCCGACTGGCACAATTCTTCCTGAAGTGATGCAATCTCACCGATCTCGTCGATGGTATCACCTTGTTGAACCGAGACACCGTCCTCGCCGGGATGCAGCCCGAAGAAACGTGCGGGAGTGTTACTGTACGGTTCCGATCGACGTAGAATATCCAGTTCTCGCATCAAGAAGAGGCTGTGCGTTGCGACAAAGACCTGAATTCCGCTCTGGCAAAGGTGGAGAATCGTTTTCGCGAGGCTTTTGATCACTTTCGGGTTCAGGTTGGCCTCGGGTTCGTCCCAGAACAAAAAGCCCTTGTCAATCAGCGAACCGGTGGCGATCAATCTTGCCACCATCGCAAGCTTGCGCAGCCCTTCTGCCACCAGGTGCATTTCCATCCTGCCGGTGGGGGTCCGGAGGTAGAATCGCCCGGTTGAGTCTGATTCGACTTTGCCACCCATGGCATCTTCGATAGGTGTCAGCAATTCATTGATCCGCGATTCTTTCGGACCTTTTGCCAGCGGAGCTCCCAGCAACAGGCAGGTATCGCGATACGTCTCTTCGAACTCGAGATGAACAGTGTCGAACAACGAGACGAATCCGGGAGCGATCGTGAGCAATTCGCGTGGCGGAAGATAGACTGGTCGCTTCTCGATCCAGCGGAGAGGACATTCCTCAATCGTGACCTTGTCCTTACTGGACGTGTTAAACGCGAAACGGATTTTTCGCAACGTGGTGAAGAAACACCGGATTTCACAACGGTTTCGACCAGGTTGTCGTCGAACAAGTCGACCGAGTTCATCAGGCTTGAAGACGGCGACAAGTTTACGGGCGACTGCTCCGGCAAGTTCCTGCTTGGAAGGCTGCTTTTCGGCCAACGCCGGATTGAGAGAGGTGCACGAGTCTACGATCGCATAGCAAACCTTCAGAATGTGCGTCTTGCCAGTACCGTTTTCCCCAGCGATCAGGTTGAGGCCCTTGCAGAACTTCAGTTCTGCGTCCTTGAAAGCCGTGAGGTTCGTGAGGAGAAGGCTCTTGATTGAATTGATGTCGACGGCTGGCATATGTGGAGTCTAATCAAGACGTGAATTCTGAGAACCGCTCGAATCCTCCACAGGCGAGGATTTACAGGAACTAGAACTTTAGAAGCACTTCGGTTTCGATACCACAGAGAACAGAGCGTACAAGGTTCTCAGGGCTGGTCAACCTCGTGTTGCCACAAGCGTTGCTTCCTCATCGTGAAATTCAGCGCGAGGAAAAACCACGCGTTGGTTTCTCTGGAGAAGGCACTGTCGAAATTAGAAACCTTCTTGGATTGATGAGAGCCTTCCACACCGATCATTACGGTGGAATCTTGCGTCGTTTTGCCAATTCGAACTAGGGTAGGCACTGAAGTTGCACCTCTCCGGAACACGGGTGGACTCGACCGGGATTGACCCTGACCGCGTAACCCCATACGCTTGAGCCTGGAGAAGTTAGGTCGTTTTGACGCCTGCCGCGGTCACACTGGAGACCGTGGCGTTCCTGTCGAAACGGCAGTTCCGCACCGGCTGACCGTCGGTGCGGAGGAACGGATGAACGGCGAGATGGCCCGCCGTGCTCCGCAGGAGTCTCTACCGCCGGGATGCGGTCACGCGAGTCGGCGTGCGTATTCCGGGGGCAGTCGCTTCGCGGTCACGGTGCGCCCGACACGAGGCGGTCTGATGGAAGTGCTCGACAAACTCGGCGACGTCTTTAACGCCGGGATCGCGAAAGCCGAACGGCTTATCACCTCGATGTTCGGCTCGTCCAACGAACGACGCGTGCGACAGATCGGCTTCGTCCGCGACAAGAAAACCGGGACGTCGACGATCACACCCGGTTCGGCGCTCGACCGCATCAACCAGATGGAAGCGGAGTGGGAACGGCTCTCCGATGCCGAACTGCGCGAGACCTCAGCGAAGTTCCGCGCGCGCCTGCGTGATGGGGCGACGCTCGACAGCCTGCTGCCGGAAGCATTCGCCGCTGTTCGTGAAGCGGGCAAACGCTATCTGAAGATGCGGCATTACGACGTGCAGATGGTCGGCGGTTACATCCTGCACCAGGGGATGATCGCCGAAATGTCGACCGGTGAAGGGAAGACGCTCGTTGCAACGCTGCCGTCGTACCTCAACGCGCTCGCCGGACACGTCCACGTCATTACCGTGAACGACTATCTCGCCCGCCGCGATATGGAATGGATGGGTCCCGTCCACATGGGACTGGGTCTCACCGTCGGCGCGATCCAGTCGCAGATGGGGCAACCCGAGCGGAAGCAGGCGTACGGACAGGACATCACCTACGGGACCAACAACGAGTTCGGGTTTGATTACCTCCGCGACAATATGAAATGGTCGCTCGAGCAGCAGGTGCAGGGACCGCTCGACTTCGCGATCATCGACGAAGTCGACAACATCCTCATCGACGAAGCCCGCACGCCGCTGATCATCAGCGGCCCCGCAAGCGACGATGTCACCAAATACCCACGGGCGAACAAGATCGCCTTGCAGCTCAAGCGGGACGTTCACTTCGAGGTCAAAGAAAAAGAGCACACCTGCCATCTGACCGAAGAGGGTGTCCGCTATGCCGAAGAAATCGCCGGGGTCGAAAGCTTCTACACCGCCGGCAACATGGAATGGCCGCACCTGATCGATAACGCCCTCAAGGCGCATCACCTCTACAAGCGCGATGTGAACTACATCGTCGAACCGCCGGGACCGCACGGCGAAGTCGTTATCATCGACGAGCACACCGGCCGCAAGATGACCGGCCGCCAATGGAGCGACGGACTGCATCAGGCGGTCGAGGCGAAAGAAGGGGTCCGCGTCAAAGAAGAGACGCAAACCCTCGCCACAGTGACCCTCCAGAACTTCTTCAAGCTCTACAAGAAGCTCGCCGGGATGACCGGCACCGCAATGACCGAAGCGAATGAGTTCTGGAAGATCTATCACCTCGATGTCGTGAACGTCCCCACGAACCGGCCGAACCAGCGGAAAGACGCCCCCGACGCGATCTACCGCACCGAGAACGAGAAGTGGAACGCCGTTGTCGAAGAGGTGAAGGAAGTCCACGCCACCGGGCGGCCGGTCCTCGTCGGGACCGTCTCGATCGAGAACTCGGAACTCCTCAGCCACAAGCTGACGAAGTGGGGCATCAAGCACGATGTCCTCAACGCCAAACAGCACGAACGTGAAGCCGAGATCATCGCCCAGGCAGGACGTCACAACATGGTGACGATTGCCACGAACATGGCCGGCCGCGGGACCGACATCATTCTCGGGGGCAACCCCGAGCATCTCGCGTGGGATGAACTCAAACAGACCTACGAAACACGGCTCGATGTCTCGAAAAGCGTGTGGGAAGAGACCACGAAGAAAATCGCCGACCGCGAAGGGATGGCGACCGAAGGCCGGAAGGTCGCGGAACTTGGTGGATTGCATGTCGTTGGGACAGAACGGCACGACAGCCGCCGCATCGACCTGCAGTTGCGTGGTCGCGCCGGTCGTCAGGGTGATCCCGGTTCGAGCCGGTTCTTCCTGTCACTCGAAGACGACCTGATGCGCAAGTTCGCCGGCGACTGGGTGAAGAACGCCCTCGCCTGGCTGGGGATGGAAGAAGGCGAACGCATCGAATCGAAGATGGTGACCAGCCGCATCGAAGGAGCCCAGAAGAAAGTCGAAGAGCGGCACTTCGAGGCCCGCAAGCATCTCCTCGAATACGACGAGGTGATGGACGAGCAACGCAAGCGGGTCTACACGTACCGCCAGCGGGTGCTGATGGGGGCCAACTGCCGCGAACTGATCCTCGACATGATCGAGCGGCAACTCGCGCGTTGGACGAACCATTTCCTCTCCCCCAATTACCGCTGGGAGACGGTCGTCGCCTGGGCCGGGCAGACGCTGGGCATCGAAATTGAAGCCAGCGACATCCGTGGCATGACGCTCGACCAGGTGCAGGAACATCTGGCCGAGGAAGGGGAACGCCAGGCCGACGCTTTGATCCGCGAAGCGATTGACGAGAATCTTCCGGAAAACGTCGAAGACGAACGTGAACGGAACTGGGGCGCGATGGCCAAGTGGGCCAACGCCCGCTTCGATCTCAACACGAACGATCGCGAACTCCGGAAGATCGAACGCAACGATCTGCACATGTACCTTTACGACCGGGCAAAAGAAGCCATCGGTCGGTGGGACCTGCGGCCGCTGGAAATCTTCGTGGCCGATAACTGGGGCCGCCGCGCTCTGGCCGACTGGGTCCAGCAGCAATACGCCGTCCCCGCGAACGAAGCCGAGTTCGAAGGACTCTCGCCCGCGGATGCAGCCGAAAAGATCGAGCAGCGGATTCGCGAGTTCTACCGCACGAAAGAGATCGAATTCCCGGTCACCGTGGGCCTCGCGAATTTCATGAGCGAGCACGGCGGCAACCGCGAAGGGCTCGCTCAATGGGCGAACGGCCGCTTCCAGACGCGGATGGGGTCGCATGAACTGGAAGGCTTCTCACGGCAGAACCTCGCCGAACGCCTCCGGATTGCCAGCGAACAGTTCCTCGATCGCGGCCGTGAAATCCAGCGGCTGGGTGACTTCCTGAACGCTGCCTACGGCACGGCGGAAGTCGAGAGCCACCCGCGGATGAAGTCGAATGGAGCCTCGCTCGAGCCGGTCGCTCACACTCGTCCGAACAACATGCGGGCACTCGGCGAACTCGTCGACTGGGCGAATCGTGAGTTCGCGGCCGGGCTGACGACCGAGTCACTCGAACGGGAAGATCGCGCGACCGCTGAACTGGAAGTGCTCCACGCTTACGAAAAGCGTTACCGTCCGGAACTCTATCAGACGGAACGATCGCTGATTCTCGACGTGCTCGATGGCGCGTGGAAAGAACACCTCTACTACATGGACCAGTTGCGGTCCGGGATCGGCCTGGTCAGTTATGCCCAGAAAGATCCGAAGGTCGAATACCGCAAGGAAGGGATGAAAGCCTTCGATACGATGTGGGACAGCATCGCCCGCGCCGTCACCGGAGCGATCTTCCGCGTCGAACAGCAGAGTCCCGAATACGTCGGCTCACTCTGGCAGATCAGTGCCGCGACCCATGCGGCCCCGACGGAAGACGAAGGGATCACTTCGGGTTCATCCAGCGAGAACGGCTCCACCAACGGCCTGGAACCGGGTCAAACTGCGAAAGCCGTCGAGCCGATCCGCAACTTCGGGGACAAAGTCGGCCGCAACGATCCCTGCCCCTGCGGCAGCGGCAAGAAGTTCAAGAAATGCCACGGCATGCAAAGCTGATTCCGGTTGGGCGGAACGCGAAGACGCCAGCGTGTGTCGACGATTTTCTCTTACACTAGACACTAGACCTTAAGCACTCGACACACTATGTCATCCCCGAGTTACGGAACCTTGCTCGGACGGGCAGCCCGGCTGCGTTGCCCCCGCTGCGGCGTGGGGCCGCTGTTCCGCAAGTTCCTCGCGATGCCGCACGCCTGTGCCCATTGCGGCTTCGTCTACGAGCGGGCACCGGGCTACTTCCTCGGCTCGGCCTATCTGAATTACGCCGTGACCTGCCTGTCGCTGATGGTCCTCTACATGACCTTGCACTACGGCTGGGGCTGGAGCAACCAGCAACTGGCCGCCCCGCTAATGGCCTACTGCATCATCTGGCCGCTCCTCTTCTTCCGCTACGCGCGCGCCTGGTGGCTGGCGATGGACTGCTTCTTCGATAAACCGGATCAACCCACGACCGGCTTGGACGACGCAAGTCATTCCGGTTTGTCGTAGTCGTAGGGTGAGCTGTGTGTAGAGACCGGGGACAATGGTAACAGTTGTTCGGAGACATCGGTAACAGGTTTGAGGGGGAATGATCCCGCTTCTTTGGGGTTGGGATCCTGTTTCAGGGGACGGTGGTTTGGGATCGTTGAGGGCGAACTCG
>JBGATC010000069.1:0-26138 GCA_044229335.1 Planctomycetaceae bacterium
GTTCCTGGAAGAGAAAGGAACCCGGCGCTTGCGCTTCGGGCTAGAGAATGCCCTATGGTCCCGTGACTTCGAGATTCGGCAGCGCGGCCTTCAAGGTGTCAATGGCCGAGCCGCTGACCGACAGACACTGGTTAACCTGCAGCTTCTTCAACTTCTTGAAGCTCGCGAGTTGCTCGATGCCGGTGTTCGTGACCTGTGTATTCGACAGGTTCAGTTCTTCGAGTTCGGTCATCCCGGCGAGATGCTTCAGGCCGTCGTCGCTGATGCGGGTGTTGTCGAGGTTCAGCCGCTTGATCTTGGTCAGTTTCACGAGGGCTGCGAGACCGGTATCGCTGGTCGAAGTCGACCAGAGTCCGAGTTCTTCGAGGTTCGTCAGCCCGGAGAGATGCTGGACGCCGTCGTCCCCAAAGATCCCTTCGCTGAGGTCGAGTTCCACCAGCTTCTGGTGTCCGACCAGATTTTCCAGTCCGGGATCGGTGACCAGCGTGTCACGCAGCAGGAGCTTCTTCAGCCCCGTCATCCCTTTGACCGAAGCGAACCCTTCATTCCCGACGAGCGTCCGATCGAGCGAGAGTTCCTCGATATTGACGAGGTCCTTCCAGGCCGCCATGCCGGGATCTTTGAGACGGGTGTCTTCGACTTCCAGTTTGCGGAGTTTGGTCAACGCCCCGAGTTTCGCGAGTTGTTCGTCCTGGAAGCTGCCGCCCCAGAGTTCCAGACTTTCGAGATTCTTCAGTCCAAGGAGCGATTCGAGTCCATCTCCCGTGACCCCCGAAGCTCCGCGGAGCTGGAGTTCCACGAGGTTCGGCATCTGAGCGATGAACTTCAATCCCGCATCACCCACATTGGTGTATCGCACGCCGAGCCGCTTCAACGTCTTGAGTGCGACGAGTTGTTCGAGCGCCTTATCCGTCAGGTTAGCCCGGCGAAGGTAGAGGACTTCCAGCTTCGGGAGTTTGACCAGGTGCGCCATCCCGGCGTCGGTGATCGAGCTGTTCTCAGCATCGAACACGCGCAAACGGGGAAACGCAGCCAACGCGGAGAGGGAGTCATCATCGACTCCCGGGCCGGACATGCGGATCGATTCGATCTGCTGAAACGGCTTGATCTCTTCGAAGAACGCTTTCGCATCGGCGGCGGTGTCGAAACTCTTGACGCGATTCCAGTTGATCTCAAGGACCTGCTGCTGACCGTTCAGGCGGATCTTGGCCCCCTCGCCCTGAATCTTCTTGACGAGTTCCGGGTTATCGGGAGTCGCGGCGACGGCCGGTTCTTCCGGTGCGACCGTAGCCGGCGGAGCTGACGGACAACCCGTCAGACAGCAGAGCACTCCCGCAGACACCACCCAGCCAGCAAATCGACGCACGTGACAGCCCTCACAGCAGCATGATCGGGTCCGCAGCGGGGAAAACACCCCTCGCTGCAGCTTCCCGGTCAAGGTACACCCCCACGGGAGCAAACGCAATTTCGGGGCGATCCATAGACCAATGCGGTGATGGACGCGCTCCCATCCTAGCCCGGAGCGCAAGCTCCGGCGTCACCTTGCCCGATTCCATGCGAAAATGTAGTCCCAATTCCCAGCCGGAGCTTGCGCTCCGGGCTAGGATGGAGGTTTACGCGATCTCCCAGCCCTTGCGGTACTCTTCACGGACCATCGACTGGGCCGTGGAGGTGCTGGCCTTCAGATTGACTGCGTCCCACTCGAACGCCCCCGCGCGATAGCCGAGATTACCGAGCAGAACCGTTTCGCTCAGCGGGCCCGAGTAACTGAAGTCGCACGTCGCCGGTTCGCCACCCTTGCAGGCATTGATCCATTCCGCGTGGAAACCGGGCGACTTCGGAATCGTCGGGGTCGGGGCCTTGTAGTCCTTGAAATTCTCTTCCGGCAGGAGCTGGACGGAACCGTTGTCGAAGCCCGCCAACAGTGTCCCCTTGTCACCGATGAAGATGTTGTTGGCCTTCGTCTTCGTGATCCCCATCTTCGCGAGAATCGGCGGCGTCCCGTGATACCAGTTCAGCGTCAATGCGCCCCGTTTCCCTTCAGCCGGGAAGAGGAACTTGGCGTGCATCGACTTCATCGTCCGCTGCGGATCGACTTCGGGACCGGTGGCTTCGACATGCGTCGGATACTTCAGTCCGAGCGCCCAGAAGGGGATGTCCAGGATGTGGCAGCCGAAGTTGCCCGCTTCGCCAGTGCCGAAATCCCACCAGAACCGCCAATTGTACGGGCAGTAATCAGGTGAATACGGACGGTCCTTGGTCGGTCCGAGCCACAGGTCCCAGTTCAAGGTTCTCGGGACCGCGGGGAACGATGTTGGCATGGCGGGCATCCCGCGACTCCCGCCGATCCATGCATGCACTTCGGTCACGTTGCCGATCGCTCCCGCACGGATCAGCTCGACCGCATCGTGAATCGGCTTGAGGGTGTGCCGCTGGACTCCGAGCTGCGTCGCGACCTTCTTCGCCGCAGCGAGTTCGGTCAGCTGACGAATCTCCCAGACGTTGTGGGCCATCGGCTTTTCGAGGTAGAGATGCTTGCCGAGGCTCATCGCCCGGTGTGCGGGGTGGAAGTGTGTGTGGTCGGGCGTGCTGATGACGACCGCATCGATCTCTTTTTCCATCTGATCGAGCATCACGCGGAAATCGGCGAACTTCCGGGCCTTGGGGAACCGCTCGAACGCATCCCCCGCACGAACATCGTCGACATCACACAACGCGACGATGTTCTCTTTCGAGACGCCATTCAGGTTGGCTTTCCCCTGACCACCGAGACCGATCACGGCCACGTTCAGCTTGTTCGAAGCGGATTTGCTCTCCTGACCCGATGCTCCCGGATTGAGATAGAGCCCCGCTCCAAGGGCCACAGCCGCTTGCAGAACACTGCGACGAGGAAGGCGATGTGTCATCGAAGGGGCTTTCTCTCAGAAAGAGGACTTGGTGTCGGTCGTGGCACAGTGGATTGTTCAAACGATCTGTTGCGGACTGCCGCTGGCATGACGGATCAGGTTCCAGTCGAAGTGCAGTATGCCAGCGGGATCCAGCCGTCGCCAAGGGACGCGCCTGTTCGCCGGCCGGTCTGATTTCAACCTTCCCGCCGGTCATCCTGTCAACGCGCCACGCCCGGTTGCCTCTGCGGACTCGCACATTGTCACTTCCGCCATCTGGGGTTCATGCTGGCAGTTGTCCGCCATCGAACCCGGTCCTCGACGCACAACTCGCACGCTCACTGGAGCTGTCCACTGCCCGCCGTCCGCGTTTTGCCTCCACTCATCAAAACCTCACGCATTCCTCTCCGATTCCTCTGACGTTGAACATAGCAACTTCCTACTTCAACGCTACTTTGGCCGGCCTGACAACTGGTCATCGACGGCGACTGCGGGCTCTGTTCTTTTGCCGGCGCTGCCCGTCCTGATGATCAAAGTCACCTTGTGATTCTTGTATTCATCCCACCAGGAACGGTCCCATGCCTCAAGTCCCGCCTCGCATGCGTTCTCGTGCACGTGCCACCGGTTTCACGCTCATTGAGTTACTGGTGGTGATCGCCATCATTGCGATCCTGATTGCCCTGTTGCTTCCGGCCGTGCAGCAGGCTCGGGAAGCGGCTCGGCGGACGCAATGCCGCAACAACCTCAAGCAGATCGGCCTGGCGTTCCACAACTATCATGAGGCTTACAACAAGCTCCCCGCGGGGGGGAATGATACGGGGTCCGGCTGGCCTTGCGGTGCCTGCTGCAACTCGAACAATCGCGGTGAGTGGAACTACATGTACCAGATTCTCCCGATGATCGATCAGGCCAACCTGTTCAACGAAACAAACGATACGGTGATCTACAACACCCCGGTGGCGGCGTTTTACTGCCCGACTCGCCGGTCACCTGCCATCTATGGTTCAGCAGCAAAGTCCGACTACGCCGGGAATGGTGGCGATGGCCAGTCGGCCTACAACGGGACGCTCATTCGTCGCAGCTGCAAACTGGCGATCAACTTTTCCGATGTGCGTGACGGAACCTCCAACACGCTGCTCATCGGAGAAAAGCAAACCAACCTGAAAAACTTCGGTGGCAGTGGCGGAGACAACGAACCCTGGGTGAACTCCGGCTGGGATGAGGACCATATCCGCAATGGGGCGATCGCCAACTCCCCCCGACCCGACACTGCACACCCTGTCGAACCGCCGGCGTTTTGGAGCCAGCGCTTCGGCTCTGCACACGTCGATGCCTTCAACGGCGTGATGACCGATGGATCGGTCCGCGGGTTCTCTTACAACATCGACGCGGAAATCTTCCGCCGCATTTGTGTGCGGGACGACGGACTCTCCATCGGCGAGAACTAACGTCATCCCCAACGTTCGCACCCCGCCGACTTCGGTTCTCCCCGGACGCTGGCCTCGGGTCCTGGCGGATCTGTCGCAGACCTGCGACCAACCACACGGGGATCGTCACCAGCGACGATCCCCGTGATGTTCTTCCCCGTGAAAGTTTCCCATGATGTCTCGTCTCACCTCAACCTTCGGGTTCCTGGGCTCTCTCTGCCTCCTGGCCTGCCCCCTCATCGTCAGTGGATGCGGGCAAAATTCGAGCCCGTACCAAGTCGGCGCGGAAGCCAGCTACGAACAGGAACAGCACATGAAAGCGGTTCAGGACGAAGAACGCGAACACCACGAAAAGGGGAGTGCTGCAGCCCAACCCAAGCGGGTGGTCGGCGAATAACGGCCCGTGTTCGTCATTTGTCTGCAGATGAGTCCAGCCAGTCCCGCTCCTTGCTGCTGCGGAGAATCGCATCGGTGCCGAGGGCTCCTCACAACATCCCTTCTTGATGCGTGAGGCGCTCGGACTTGGCGCATTGCGCCGGGGGCGTATCCTGTAGGGTTCGATGACCCGAGTCGGCCGCTCCATTTTGCGGTCGATTCGCCGTAATGTCTGACCCTGTAAGTTGTTGCGAGAGCCCCGATGTATCGTGTCCTGATTACCGATTCGTTGTCCGCCGCCGGTCTGAAGATTCTGCAGGACACTCCGGGCATCGAAATCGACGATCGGGGCAAACAAAAGATGTCCGCGGAGGAACTCCGCGAGGCCCTCAAGCAGGCCGATGGTGTCATCGTCCGGAGCGGCTACAAGCTGACCCCCGACATCCTCAAGGACCAGAAGCGGCTCAAGGCGGTTGTCCGGGCCGGTGTCGGCGTCGATAACATCGATCTCCCCGCGGCCACACGCGAGGGGATCGTGGTGATGAACACCCCGGCGGGGAACACCACCAGCACTGCCGAACACACGTTCGCGATGATCATGGCCCTGTCACGGAACATCGCTCCGGCGTGTGCCACCCTGAAGGGAGGCAAGTGGGACCGCAAGAGCTACACGGGGACACAACTTGCCGGGAAGACGATCGGCGTCGTCGGGCTCGGCCGCATCGGCCTCACGGTTGCTCGTCGAGCCGTCGCCTTCGAGATGAAGGTCCTCGGCTTCGATCCGTTCCTCTCTGCCGAGCGCGCGAAAGAGTACGGCATCGAGCTCTATCGCGATCTCGACGAACTGCTCCCGAAAGTCGACTTCCTCACGGTCCACACCCCGATGACCCCTGAAACGCAGGGGCTCATCAACGCGAAGCGGCTCGCAGCGATGCCCAAGGGGGTGCGGATCGTCAACTGCGCCCGCGGCGGCATCGTCGATGAAGCAGCCCTCGCGGAGGCGATTCAGTCGGGACACGTCGCCGGGGCGGCACTCGACGTCTTCTCGAAGGAACCGCCGCCGGCCGATCTCCCGCTGATCGGTCTGCCGCAGGTCCTCGTCACGCCGCACCTGGGAGCCTCGACCGATGAAGCTCAGGAACTTGTCGCGGTCGAAGCGGCCGAGATCATCACCGGTTTCCTGACGCGGAACGAAGTCCGTCATGCGGTCAACATGGCCCCGATTTCCGCCGCGGAAATGGCCGACATGCAGGCGTATCTCGACCTTGGCCTGCGACTGGGTAAGCTTCTCGCGCAACTCCACAAGGGGGGTGTGAAGGGTGCCAAGCTCAATTACCGCGGCGAAGCGGCTACGAAGAAAACCAAGCTGATCTCTTCGGCGTTCGCAGCCGGGCTGATGTCAGCGGCCCTCTCGGAAAACGTCAACGTCGTGAATGCCGAGATGCTCGCCAAGGAACGCGGCATCGAGATCACCGAATCGTCGTCGACCGAGGTCGGCGATTTCTCGACCCTCGTCTCGGCGACCCTCATCACCGAAGCGGGCGAAGTCACCGCGGCCGGAACGATTTTCGGCAAGCAGTTCCTGCGGCTCGTCCGGCTCGATCAGTTCCAGCTCGATGCCTACCTCGATGGTCTGCTGCTGCTCTACCGTCACATCGATAAGCCGGGGGTCATCGGCTCCGTCGGCACGGCCTGCGGACGGCATGCGGTCAATATCGCCCATATGGCGGTCGGCCGGTTGAAGAACGAACCGGGCGGCGACGCGATCGCGGTGCTGAACCTCGACAATGCCCCGAGCGAAGCGGCCCTCGACGACATCAAGCAGAACGACGCCGTCCAAAGCGTGCAGCTCGTCGATCTGCCAGTCGCCGGCGCACCGCTCCCCTGGTCGGTCTGCCGCTGAGCATCAACCTCCCCCGGACGCCCAGCCATCGCCTTGGCTGGGCGTCTTCCCACCGATCGAATCACGTTTGCTAAAGGTCATCACGTGGACGCGAAAATCGTCTTGCTGCCGGGGGATGGAATCGGGCCGGAAGTCACCGCCGAGGGGGCCAAGGTCCTCGAAGCAATCGCCGGGAAGTTCGGCCATCGGTTCACCTTCTCGTCGCATCCGATCGGCGGCGGGGCGATCGACCAGTTCGGCACCGCTCTCCCGGATGACACGCTCGCTGCGGCGAAGGCGTCCGATGCCATTCTCCTCGGTGCGGTCGGTGGGCCGAAGTGGGACAACCCGACTGCCAAGGTCCGGCCGGAACAGGGCCTGCTGAAAATCCGTAAGGAACTCGGCCTGTTCGCCAACCTGCGGCCGATCAGCGTGCTCCCGGAACTCGTCGCAGCGTCCCCCTTGAAGCCCGAGATCGTCAGCGGGGTCGATATCCTCTTCTTCCGCGAACTGACCGGCGGCCTCTACTTCGGCGAATCGGGGACCCGCCCCGCCAAAGACGGTTCGGGCGAAGAGTCCTACAGCACGATGATCTACAGCACTGGCGAGATCGAGCGGATCGTCCGCCTTGCTGCTCAGGCCGCTCGCAAACGCCGCAACAAAGTCACCTCGGTCGACAAGGCGAACGTCCTCGAAGTCTCGCGTCTGTGGCGACGGACCTTCGAGCGGGTCATGCAGACCGAGTTCCCCGACGTCCAATACGACAACGTCCTCGTCGACTCGGCCGCGATGTTCCTGATCTCGAAGCCGCGGAGCTTCGACGTCGTCGTGACCGAGAACATGTTCGGTGACATTCTCACCGACGAAGGCTCGATGCTTCCTGGCTCGATGGGGATGCTTCCCTCCGCATCGATCGGCTCGTCCGGTCCCGGCCTCTATGAACCGATCCACGGCTCAGCTCCGGACATCGCGGGGAAGGGGATCGCGAACCCGCTGGCGACGATCCTCGCCGCTGCAATGCTGCTGCGGCACTCGCTGCAACTGGAACAGGAAGCCGCCACAATTGAAGCGGCTGTGCAGAAAGTCCTGCAGCAAGGTCTCCGCACCAAAGACCTCGCCGGCCCCGACCACCCCTGGATCGACACCGCCGGCATGGGCCGCGCTGTCCTCGCCTCGCTGTGATGTAGCATTTTCCTAGCCCGGAGCGCAAGCTCCGGCTGACTCTTGAGTATTCAGCCGGAGCTTGCGCTCCGGGCTAGAATGTCTTTCCCGAACAGATGTGTGGGAACGCGCGGGAATCGAGCATGTCGTTGCCATTGTTTGTCTTCGGGACGCTACGCCGCGGGCATGTGAATCATCATTATCTGGATGGGTGGTATGCGTCGGTGACGCCCGCGTGGCTGCATGGGTTTGCCCGGTTGCATCCGCTGATGATTGCCCCGGCGGTTGGTGGGAGGGTTGATGGCGAACTCTACACGCTCGATCCCGTTCGGTATGACGCCACACTGGCCGGTTGCGATGAGCTGGAAGAACTCGTGCCGGGGACGTTGATCGGTCCGGAATACGAACGTCGCCAGGTCGACGTAGTCACCGAGCAGGGAACTGTTACTGCGTGGGCCTACGTGCAGGCCGGGTGTTGAGTAGCTGCCAATTGCATCCATTCGCGGAGTGATGCGACAACTCAACCGGTGATTGCCCCCGTCCCATCACAGACCGTGATCCGATCCGCCCAGGGAACGGAACAGACGAGGATGTTGTATCGGATGTGAGACCTGGCAAGCCCTCGAATGCAGGGCCAATCCTGCCTCGTTGGCACTCCATCTGTCCGGCAGCTGTCGAGAATCGCTGACGATCACGCAGGGGCTCGTGTTCTCTCTTCCCGCGTGAGTCGCTCGTGTTGCGATTTGCACGGTGTGCTACCATCCTCGATGGCTGCTGCCAAGAAACGGAGATTCCCCATGTCTGACGAAGAGCTGCCGGTCCTCGAATCTGCAGAATCCCCGTATGCCTGGAAAACAGGCTGGATGTGGCTGGCGCTCGCCATCCCGGTGGTGGCGGGGGTCGCACTCTGCTTTGCCCCGACGGTCGCGGTCGCTTACAGCATCAGTATCCCGGCGGTCGTCCTCTCTGCGGCCTGCGTGGCGATCGATGCGTACCGCCTGGGGAATGTTGATCTCAAGGGAATGACCCGCGAAAGCCCATGGGTGTTGTTCCTGGGGATGTGTGCATTCTGGGTAGTGATTTATCCGATCGCCTATTTTCGTCGCAGGCAGTTTGGTGGCCCGCAACTCGGATTCTATTCATTAGGAACCGCGGCATTCTTCATGGGGGCGCCGCTGCTCGCTCCGTTTGTGTTACCACGCTCCTTGCCAGGATGTGCGGCTGCCGAATCGGTGAAGCTCCTGGATCAGATCGTCCGCACCACATCGCTGGGCCCGATCTTGACCGCGATCGATGGTCATCGCGAAGTCCGTTTTGATGCGGCGACCGGGCAACGCGAATGTGCCTGCGTCGTCCACTCGACCGTGGGCGAGATTCCCGGGAAGTACATCATCGAATGGCAGGACCGAAAGGCTGGCTTATTTCAGATTCGGATCCCGACTCCCATATTGCCAGGCTGCAACAGTCCCGAGGTCCTTCGTGTTCTCGAACAACTCATCCGCAGTACGCCGGAAGGTGCCGCTGCCAGGTCACTTGATAGTCATCGCGAGTTGAGCTACGACCCGCAGACCGACGTCCGGCGGGGAGTCTGCCTGCTGCATACCGACACGGGTCATTACGAGGTGAAGTTCGTCGTGGAGTGGCAGAATCAGAATGAAGCGCAATTCCAGGTGCGGATTCTGAGTGAGCAGGAGTAAACGTGTGCCAGATCCTCAACGACGGACTCAAGGGAAGGGACTGGATCACGAGTGAGTGTCGATGCTCTGCCTGACCGCTCGCTGGTCTTTCAGACCGGGGGCTCGCGCCCCGGCCGCTCACCAGATGGAAGAAGCCCGGCATGGGTGACCATGCCGGGCTTCGATGAGACATCGGAGAGTCGCTGTGATTAATGGGCGGCGATGTCGTAGATCATCAGAGTGTTCTGCTCGCGCAGGTACAGCTTGCCATTGACCGCGACGGGATGAGCCCAGCCTTCGCGTTCGACCACAGCCGGACGGAACGAGCCTTTCAGCTTGAAGCCGTCCGGCGTCGCTTCGATGAGGGCGACCGGACCGCTCTGATAACGGAAAATCACATGGCCATCGACGTAGGTGACGGCGGCTGAGCCGTTGCCGATGTCGCGGCTTTCCTTGGTCCCATCCCAGAGGATGTTGCCCGACGCCATGTCGACACAGACCGGGAAACCCTTGTTGTGGCCATGGCCGAAGTAGAGGTGATCGCCCAGCAGCACCATCCCGCCGTGATGGTTCTGTAGTTCACCAGCACGCTTGTAGTAGACTTCCTCAGCGTGAAAGCCATCGCCAGCACGGGTGATTTTCAGCAGAGCGGAACCGCCGTCGCCATAACCGCTGGACGTGAAGATGTAATCGCCACTGGCAATGCAGGTGGGGATGTTGGCCGTCCCGTTGGCAACCTTCTTGTAGTCCCACAAGAGCTTGCCGTCAGTCGCCCGCACTCCGATCACGCCGCGACCAATCAGCGTCACATACTGCTTCACACCCGCTGCTTCACTGATGATGATCGACGAATACCCCGCGCCCGATTTGCCGGGACCATCGGCGTCTTTGTAGGCCGTCTTCCAGACTTCCTGGCCGCTCTTTTTATCGAGGCAGACGATCATCGCGTCGGGACCGCCCGGCGTGCACAGGACGTGGTCGCCATCGACGAGCGGGGACTCGGAGTAGCCCCAGCCCGACATCATCTTGCCTTTCCATTCCTTGAAATCGCGTTGCCAGATCACCACACCGTCGGCGGCATTCAGGCACGCGATCGAGCCGTTCGAGGCGATCGCGAAGATCCGGTCACCATCGATCGTAGGGGTGCAGCGTGAGCCATCGTAACCGTGCTTCGGCGCGCCTTCGGTCAGTGCCCGCTTCCAGACGATCTTGTTCGATTCGAGATCGATCGCGAACACGAACTGACCGTCAGGATGATTGCCGGTGGTATAGAGCCGGTTGCCGCTGATGGAGACACTGGCGTAACCGCCGCCGAGACCTTCCACCTTGGCAATCAATTCCGGGGGGTGAGCCCCCCAGTCGGCGTTGATCCCCTTGAACAGGCTCTTGTTGTCACGACCGGGACCGCGCCATTGTGGCCAGTCCTGACTCGGTTCGAGGCTCCAGGCGGAACCGGCGACGAGCGCCAGTACCAGGGGGAGGTATGAGAGGCGGGTCATCGCGGGGCTTCCTCGGTATGTCGGTGGGAGCGACCGGCAGGCGCACGATCGCGAGGGGCAGACGATCCAAGAGTATAGGTCAGCACAGCCGCCGGAACAACCGGGGACCAGACGACAGACGCCCAGTCAGCGGCATGACTGGGCGTCTGGAGCAACCACGAAATTCTTCATCCAGCGCTTAGAATTCGCCGAGAACTTCACCCCCGGCGCGGGTCCCGAGTCCCCGCCAGACGTTGAGGTCGATGTTCTCGCTGACGGCGCGGACGGCGCCATCGGCCAGCAGCACCTGCACGATGCCGACATGCCAGCTCCGCGAGGTGATGGCTGCATAGGTGGCGATCGTATCACTCGCCCCTTCGCCGACAGAGACAAAATCGATATCCCGAATCGTGCCGGCGTCGTTGTAGGGGCAATCGGTATTCGGCACGAAGGTCGTCGTGAAGGAGTATTGCGGCGAGCGTCCTTCCACCCATTCCGTATGTCCGGTGAGTTTCAGGTCACCGGTCAGCAGCGCCACATCGGCCGGGCTGGTCGGCCGCGTCGGATTGGTCGGGGCGGAAGCGGTGGGCGGCCGCCGGAAATCCTGCCACGCTTTCACTTCGGAAAAGACGAGAGAGTTGCTCGTGCCATCGGTGAAGTCGCGGGTCCCGGTCCGACTGTTCGGACCGAATGCGCCGGTCCCGAACTGGTTGTTAACGGGGTTCCAGACAAACCACTCGCCGACGTTGGCAGCATACGTGATCGGCCAGTGATTGCCGTTCATCCGTTCGTTGGGGTCACTGGGGCAGAGAAAGACCGGGACTTTCACAACGGAGACCGAAGTCTGCACGCTGTATCCCAGGGAGAAGTCGATCAGATTGGTGAGGTTGGCCTGATCGAGATAGGGGAGCAGCCGAGCCTGAGGCGACCAGTGTCCCGCCTGCCCGGCGGTGTTGGTTCGATAGGTTCCCGCGGGGGGGAAGACGCTGAACGTGTCGTGGTAGTTGTGGAGGGCGAGCCCCAGTTGCTTGAGGTTGTTCCGGCACTGGGTCCGTCGGGCGGCTTCGCGAGCCTGTTGGACAGCTGGGAGGAGCAGGGCGATGAGGATCGCGATGATCGCGATCACGACCAGGAGCTCGATGAGGGTGAATGCACGGCGGGGAGAGCTGCGTCGCATGACCAGCGTTTCCTGAAAGGGGAGTCGAGAGGGCCGACGGCCAGTCCGTCGGTCGCAATCGGCTGGCTGGCAATACGCTGGCTGGCCGGACGCAGTGGATTGACACTGAGTCTCAATGTCAATATATTAGACTCCCGCTCGCGGATTGCAATCCTGCCCCACTGGTTTTTTCGACCTGAAATCACACCGATGTCCTCACCTGATGATCACGATCCGCGGCCGACTGCCCCACCGGGCGAAGCGGGAACGCAGCCACGGCGGGTCATCTCCTCCGATGCGATTCTGCAGGGGCAGCGGGAGGTCATTATCCTCCACGCCGGGGAAGAATACCGACTCTCGCTCACCCGGAATGGAAAACTGATTCTTCATAAATAGCGTCCCTGCGGCAGGTTCCACCTCGCATCGCCGCTGCTTGATGGACGAACCGACGACGGCAGTCTAGAGTGTTAGGCTGCTGCGCGATTGCGCTGATTACGCAGCTCACAACGAGTTTGCCGTTCGTGGTTCGGTCTCTGTCACTCAACACAGCGCCAACCTGATCCAAGCCTCAGTGAACCGGCGGGAGAGGCACACAGTCGATCCCGCAAGGCTTCGTGCCCTTTGCGATGCGGAACCTATGAAAGTTCAGCAGTTTCTCGAGCATCACGGTCTCGGCCAGAATCCGTTCAGCCAGGAGGATGCCCAGACCGACCCCCTCTTCAAGCAGCATTGCTCGAAGGATGTCTTCCACCCGGCATGGGACAAGATTTTCGGGGCCGCCGACGAACCCGCGACTGCGGTTGTCTTTGGCGAGAAAGGGAGCGGTAAGACCGCGCTGCGACTCCAAATTGTCGAGCAGATCGCCGAGCATAACCGCCAGCATCCCGATCGCCGGGCGTATGTCGTCGAGTACGACGACTTCAACCCGTTCCTGGACTGCTTCCACGAACGGATGGCGTCCTTCGGTGCTTCTCCCGAGCGGACGCTCGCACGATTCCGGCTGTGGGATCACATGGACGCGATCCTCTCGATCGCAGTGACGCAACTCGTCAGCGATCTGCTCGACGAACGCACGGCGAGTGATGGGGGGGCATTCGAAGTCCAGGGAGACAAGCTGGCCGCGCTCAGTCGGCCACAGAAACGCGATCTGCTGCTGCTGGCAGCGTACTACGATCACAGCCTCGGGCTCTCACCGGGCGAACGCTGGACCAAACTGCGACGGAAACTGCGGTTCACGAATTTCAAGGCATACTGGGACCTCGCGCTCGGTGTCGGCGGCTCGATCTCACTGTTCGGCCTGCTGTTTCAACAAGAGTCGCTCAACCAGTTTGGGCGGGCCTGGCCGTGGCTGTTGGGTGCCGCGCTTTGGGCACCGTGGCTGTGGCGGCAATTGCGGCTGCTCTGGACCGCCTGGCGTGTCTCCCGGCAGGTGAAAGTCATTGAGCATCCGGTGAATGCGCTCCGCGGGACGTTGTCGCGTTTCGAGCGGAAAGACCTCATCAGCCAGCCTGACCCAAGCCGCGACCGCAGTGATGATCGCTATGAACTCATTACCAAGCTCCAGAGTCTGCTGAAGGCGCTTGGCTTCACCTCGATCACGATCCTGGTCGACCGTGTTGATGAGCCTCACCTGATCAACGGCTCGGCACAGCGGATGCGTGATTTTCTGTGGCCGCTATTCGACAACAAGCTGCTGAAGCACGCGGGGATCGGCTTCAAATTGCTATTGCCGATGGAAGTCAGTTTCTACCTGATGAAAGAAGACCGCGAGTTTTACGAGCGTTCGCGGCTCGACAAACAGAACCTGATCCGTTCACTGGAGTGGAGCGGAGAATCTCTGTTCGATCTGGCGAACGATCGGATTCGTGCGACGGCGAAGAACGCGATCGGCACCGCTCCGCTGCGCGCCTGGTTCGAGGATGCGATCTCCGAACCGGAACTGGTCGCGACTCTGGCCCGGCTGCGCGTGCCGCGGCATCTCTTCAAATTCTGCCATCGGCTGCTCGTCGACCATTGCAACCGCTACACCGACGAAAGCCCACGGTGGCAAATCGGTCGGGAGACGCTGCAATCGACGCTCGCCGTCTACATGCGCGATCTGGAAGCTTACGATCGCGGCATGGGCACAGGCTGAGGTGTTCGGTCAATGTCCAAAGGGCGCAAGAAGCCCAGCCCTGCCGGGGGTTGGGTCTCTGCCCCCATTGATCCCATCACATCGCTGTGCTGGCCACATCCCCTTGATCTCGTTACAGTTCCCTCTGTAGCGATTGCAGCGATTCTAGCGGCGTGGTGGGAATGAAGTCGCGCACATTGTCCGGACAGATGATGCCGATCCGCCACATGTCGATTTTCTGACACAAGCTTGCGCGATGGCTGCAAAGCGTCTTTGCGGCCGGCGTTTTCGGGGAAGGGTCTTTCCGTGTTGCGACTGCTCACACTGCTGGCAACCTCCGCGTTGATTTATGTCTCGGTGATGTCGACGCCGTTGCTGAGTCAGGAGACCCCTCCCGCCACAGCGGTCGCGACGGAACCAGCAGTGGAAGGCGCGCCCGCCGGGGAGAAACCGGCGCAGGCTGAACCTGCGAAAGACGAGCACGGCAAGGATGAACACGCCAAGGACGAGCATGGCAAAGACGACCACAAACATGGCGATGCAGCCCATCCGAATGGGAATGACGGGCATGGTGGGCATGGCGACCATGGGCCGAAGCTGGGGACCTTGCTGCCGACCTGGACGGTCGCACCGTTTGCCTTGCTCCTCTTGTGTGTCGCCGTCTTTCCGCTCGTCAATCCCCACTGGTGGGAGCACAACTCGAACAAGGGCATCATCGCCGCGATCCTGGCGATCCCGACCGCGTTATATCTCGCCAATTTCGGTGAATCGGGAACGCATGCCCTCGCTCATGCCGGGATGGAATACGTCTCCTTCCTGATTCTGCTCGGCTCGCTGTTCGTCATCAGCGGCGGCATCTATGTCCGGGGTTCGTTGAACGGGACCCCGACGTTGAATGTCATTTTCCTGTTGATCGGGACCGCGATCGCCAGCTTCGTCGGGACGACGGGGGCCTCGATGCTGCTCATCCGGCCGCTGTTGCGGGCGAATAACCGCCGGTCGCGTGTCGCCCACATCGTCGTCTTCTTCATCTTCACGGTCTCGAACTGCGGTGGACTGCTGACACCGCTCGGCGACCCCCCCCTGTTCATCGGCTTCCTGAAGGGGGTGCCGTTCGACTGGACGCTGCGTCTCGCTCCGCAATGGGCGACGGTCAATCTGCTGCTGCTGGTGGTCTTCTACGTGTGGGACTCGCTGATCTACAAGTCGGAGCAGGGTGAGATTCCGCCGATGCCCGAAACGAAGGAACCGTTCGGACTCGAAGGTCTGCACAACTTCGGTTTCCTCGCGGCGATCATCGCAATCGTGATCTGTATGGGGCAGAACGTCGGTGGCTTCGGCAAGCCGGGTGAACCGTGGCCGTGGGGGCTCGCTGAGATCCTGATGGTCGCCGTCACGCTGGCCAGTTATGCAATGACATCCGGGGCGTTGCGGGAACTGAACCGGTTCACGTTCGGCCCGATCATCGAAGTGGCGGTCCTCTTCGCGGGGATCTTCACCACGATGATTCCTGCCCTCGCCCTGCTCAATGTGCACGGCAAGGAACTGGGTCTGACGGAGACCTGGCAATTCTTCTGGGCGACCGGGGCCCTCTCGAGTTTCCTGGATAATGCCCCGACCTACCTCGCCTTCGCGGTGACGGCCTGCGGGATCAGTGGCGTGCCCGATGAAGGCCGGTACCTGCTGGAATACCTCAACCAGGGAGGCGCGAAAGCCATCACCACGCTGGCAGCCATCTCGTGCGGGGCGGTCTTCATGGGCGCGAACACCTACATTGGTAACGGTCCGAACTTCATGGTGAAGGCGATCGCCGAAGAGAACAACGTCCGGATGCCCGGCTTCTTCGGATACATGGCGTACTCCATGGGGGTCCTGGTCCCGATCTTCATCGTCGTGACCTTCGTCTTCTTCCGATAGCCGGAAGAGAGTCGAGTGCCAGAGAAGACGGCACACAGCTCTCAATCAGATAATGCTGGAGCGCACCGGTTCGGGATCGCAGGACGCGACCCCGGACCGGTGCGGTCACTTTGAAGCATATCCGAAATTCGAATCTCGAAATCCGAAGGAAAGCAGAAACTCGAAGCTCAAAACGATTTGATCACGGAACGCACGTTCTCTTTGCGTACTTCGGAGGTCGGACATCGGTTTTCGAGTTTAATGCTCCGTGCATCACCCTCACTATTCCCCGTGAAGTCGATCCACTATTCTCACCCCACGCGGTCGCGCATCAAAGAGGATCGCTCTGTTCGTCCGTTCTGAAAGTCCCTGTGAATGTCCGTAACGAACCCCTTGCTTGCAGAGACCGGGTTGCCGCAGTTTGCTGCCATCCTCCCCGAACACATCGTCCCCGCGGTGAAGCAGACCGTCGATCGGGCACTGGCCCGACTCGCCGAAATCGAGCAGCAGTTCACCCCGACCTGGGAAGGGACCATGGGGCTCATCGAAGACCTGGAACGCCCCTTCGAATATGCCTGGAAGCCGGTCGGACACCTCTTCGGTGTCCTCAATTCCGAACCACTGCGGACCGCCTACGATGAAGCCCAACCGCTCATCGTCGACTTCAGCCTGCGGGTCCGTCAAAGCGAACCGTTGTATCGAGCACTGAAAGCCCTGCGCGAGGGACCCGAGTTTGCACAACTGACACCGACCCGCCAGCGGATCGTGGACGACCGCATCAAAGACGCGCAACTCGCCGGGATCGGTCTGCCGGAATCGCAGCGGGCCCGCTTCAATGCGATTGAGCAGGAACTCTCGCAGGTCGGTACGCTCTATTCGAACCATGTGCTGGATGCCACGAAGGCGTTTGCCCTCGAAGTCCACAATCCACTTGATGCCGAAGGTTGGCCGCTGACACTGCGGCAACTCGCTGCGCAGTCGTACAACCGGGCGTTTCCCGATCATGCCACGGCGACCCCCGAAGCGGGTCCCTGGCGGATTACCCTGGAAACGTCGTTGTACGTGCCGTTCATGGAGCACTGCCGGAACACGACCCTCCGCGAGCAGTTGTACCGCGCGTTCATCACGCGAGCCGCGCAACCGCCGTTCGACAACACGCCACTGCTCACGCAGATTCTGCAACTGCGGAAGGAGAAGGCTGCACTCTTAGGGTATCCCCATTTCGCCGCCGTCAGCCTGATGCGGAAGATGGCCCCGGGCGTGGAAGCGATCCAGGCGATGTATCAGCAGTTGCAAGCCGTCGGCTGGCCCGCAGCCCAACGCGATCTGCAGGAGTTGCTGGCCTTCAAGCAGTCGGCTGGGAATCCGTTGCCACTGCAGTTGTGGGATGTCGGCTTCTGGGCCGAGCGTCTGCGGGAATCACGTTACGCCTATACCGACGAAGAGATTCGTCCGTATTTTCCGTTCGAGCGCGTCCTCGATGGACTCTTCCGCTTGCTGACCCGATTGTTCGGCATCACGATTCATCCGGTCTCCGAAGGAGTCTCAGTCTGGCATCCCGATGTGCGGTACTACGAAGTCCGTGATGTCGATGGAACACCACTGGCCGGGTTCTTCCTGGATCCGTACTCCCGTCCGGAGAATAAACGGGGTGGGGCGTGGATGGACGACTGCCTCGGTCGGCGGCGAATCAACGGACGGCTGCAGCTCCCGGTCGCGCACCTCGTCTGCAACCAGACACCGCCCGTCGGCGATCAACCCGCCCTGATGACCTTCCGGGAAGTCGAAACGCTGTTCCACGAAATGGGACACGGCCTGCAGCACATGTTGACGGTGATCGAAGAGCCCGATGCAGCCGGGATCAACGGCGTGGAGTGGGACGCAGTGGAACTGCCGAGCCAGTTCATGGAGAACTGGTGCTATCACCGGGAAACGCTGCTCGGGATGGCGAGCCATTTCCAGACCGGTGCGCCGCTCCCGGATGAGCTGTTCCAAAAGCTGTGTGCCGCCCGCAACTACCGAGCCGCTTCTCAATTGCTGCGACAGATGCTCTTCGGCCGGACTGACCTCGAACTCCACACGACGTTCGATCCCGCGGGGACCGAAACTCCATTCGAGGTCCAGCAGCGGATCGGCAAGGACTCGTCAGTGCTGCCGTTGTTGCCGGAAGACCGGTTCCTGTGCTCATTCCAGCACATCTTCTCCGGCGGATACGCCGCGGGCTACTACAGCTACAAATGGGCCGAGATTCTGAGTGCAGACGCCTTTGGTGCGTTCCAGGAAGCGGGGTTGGAGAACGACGCCGCAGTGCAGGAACTCGGCCGGAAATTCCGGGCGACAGTGCTGTCGCTCGGTGGCAGTCGTCATCCCCTGGAAGTCTTCCGCGCCTTCCGCGGCCGCGACCCACAGGTCGAACCACTCCTCAAGCAAACCGGCCTGCTCCCGGCGTAACAGAGTGTTCTACGGACAACGGAAACGAAGACGGCTGGTTGACGCTGGGTTTTCCCCAGTGCCAACCAGCCGTGGACGTGTCAAGAATCGTACGGTTGCTGCCTACCGCAGCATGATGTCGAGCTGTTGCTTGCCGGCTTTCACTTCGACAGTGACTTTACTTGTCGACGGGACGTAGAACTTTGCAGGCACCCCCTCGATTTTCGGTGGTTCAGGCATCTGACCAGCCGCAGGTTCTGGTGCGGGTGGTGGGGAGATCCCCACAGTGTAAGTCCCTGCAGGAATTTCTTCCCCCTTTGGTCCCTTAAGTGTAAAGACCCCTTCGGCATTCGGTGTACCCGAGGCGATGAAACCTTGGCCGGAATCTAAGACCAGTGTCCCGACGGTGATGAACTTCCCGTCATACGTGACTTTCGCAGTTGCCGTACCGCGGGGACCTTCTGGGAGTGTCGGGCCGGATGCCCCGCCACAGCCAGCGAACCAAGTGACGCTTACGCCAAGCGTGAACAGTGCCAGACGACGGTTAACAACCATAGAGATGATCAACTCCAGAGTGAGAAGCTCAAAATGGGTGAATGGGGTTGCCGGGAATGAAGTGCGTCACAAGCTCGCGCGGAAATCAATAATCCGGCATCGCCTCCAATCGACTAGAAGCGATGCCGAATCGAAAGCATGACGAACGATTAGAACTCACCCACGGGATTGCCGTCATCTCGACAGAGAATCGAAAGCATCGTCTGGAAGCTGATGTTATCCGAGATAAAGCGGACGGTTCCGTCACCCATGAGGACATGCGAACCACCGACGTGAGCCGATTGAATGGGGAAGTTCGCGCCCAAGTCACCTCCCAATCCAGCAGGACGACCGGCAAAGATTTTCGATCCTGGCTGATATTGAGTGGTCGTCAATCCATGCTGGCGGTCGCTGGCAAAACTGTTATTTCCCTGGCCCATCGACCAACCGTAACCCGGGTTACCACCGCCGCTGGAACGGCAATCCCACTTGGCGTTGCCCGCAGAGCTGTCTCGGCACCAATCGCTTTGCTCGACGATGCAAACGATGTTGGAAGTCCCGTCGGACATGTCCTTCATCTTCGTCCAGAATGGTCCGCCACCAACCCCACCAAAGCTTCCTTGAACATAGAAGCCACCCTTGCCGAAAGTGCCCTGGCCGGTCCCTGAACCTCGTGTTTCGGTGTAGTTCCCGAACGTGGTGTTGATGGTCCCGGCATTTCCGGCATAGTTCGGGATGTTGACTCCTTGCGGCGCGTTGCCGCGAGCAGCACCGAATTGCGGCATGGGGCTCGACGGACAGTTGAAGACCGGAATCGCTTTTCCGTTCACCAACGCACCGTTGTTCGCGTTCTGATCGACCCAGCCCGTATGGGCGCTAGTGTAGTGCCGCGTAATTACGGGAACTTATTTTATTGGCTGGCGTCTGAACTCCAGAATTTGGAGGATCAGTGCCATGCGCGTCGCGAAAGCCATCACGTTGACGAACGAAGAACGAGTCACGCTGACCAAGTCGCGCGGACGCAGTACGCCGGCGCGGCTGGTGCAGCGGGCGAACATCATTCTCGCGGCGGCGGACGGTCGCGAGAACAAGGACATCGCGCGGGAACTCGGCTGCACACGCCGCACGGTCGGCACCTGGCGGAATCGCTTTGTCGCCGACCGGTTGCCGGGGATCGAACACGATGCTCCGCGCGGCGGCCGCACACCGACGCAGCGAGTGCGATTTGAAGCGGAGATCATTCGTAAGACCACGCAAGAAACGCCGTCGAATGCCACGCAGTGGTCGACGAGAACGCTGGCCAAGGCGCTCGGCTGCGACGACACGCTGGTGCAGCGCGTCTGGCGCGACAACAACTTGAAACCACATCGCACGAAGGGCTTCAAGGTCTCGAACGATCCACGCTTCGCCGAGAAACTGGTGGACATTGTCGGGCTGTATCTCAATCCGCCGGAACACGCGTTGGTCTTTTCGTGCGACGAGAAGAGTCAGATTCAGGCCTTGGACCGCACGCAGAAAAGTCTGCCGCTGTTCCCCGGCCGGTTGAAGACGATGACGCACGACTACAAACGGAACGGGACCACGACGCTGTTCGCCGCCATCGAATTGGTGGAAGGCAAGATCATTTCGGATTGCCTGCCGCGGCACCGGCATCAGGAGTGGATCAAGTTCTTGAAGAAGATCGACGCCGAGACGCCGCCGGAGTTGGACCTGCACTTGATCGTCGACAACTACTCCACGCACAAGCATCCCAAGGTGTTGTCTTGGCTGAAACGGCATCCGCGGTTTCATCAGCACTTCACGCCGACCAGCAGTTCGTGGCTGAACGTGATCGAACGCTGGTTTCGCGACCTGACGCAGAACCGCATTCGCAACGGCGTCTTCCGCAGCGTGGCCGAGTTGCAGCAGGCGATTCGCGATTACATCGACCATCACACCGCCAATCCAAGATCGTTCGTGTGGACCAAGAAAGCCGAAGATATTTTGCAGAAAGTCACCCGCGCCAGAAATGCCCTGAATAAGATCCCATCTGCGTGAGGCACTACACTAGTCATGTCCCAGGCATTGTACATTGGAGCCTGATCGAAGTACGGAAGCAGGCCCACCCACAATGAGTTCCCCCAACCGTTGACAATGGTCGCATTGCAACCCAACTGGAAGCCGTTGAAGGTGTCGTGGTAGTTGTGAACCGCGAGACCGAGTTGCTTGAGGTTGTTCTTGCACTGGGTGCGGCGGGCCGCTTCGCGTGCCTGTTGGACAGCGGGCAGCAGGAGTGCGATGAGAATCGCGATGATCGCGATCACCACCAGCAGTTCAATCAGGGTGAACCCGCGCGGGGTCCGTGAACGCACACAGGGCAGCATAGAAGCCTCCTTCAGAAATGGATGAGAACAGCAAGGAATCGAATGGCCGGAACCGACCTGGTGACGCACTCCATCGTATCGACATCAACAGATCGGTCAACACATCTCGTTAAACGATTTCGAGAGCTTTCGAGAAAAAATGAAAAACAGAGTCGATTTTTAGAAACTATGCAGAACATGGTCCGTTCATCGATCGTGAGGTGATCCCGGAAGGGGGGAAACCCGCCAGCGAAACCTCAGGGGTTGTTCGACCGAGGGGTTGTCCTCTGCAAGGGCCGCAAGGAATGCAGACTTCGCCCCTCAACCGCCAGCCATTCTTGATCGACTGAAACATCGGCGAATGATTGAACCCGGCCAGACGGCCAGCGGACCTCGACCATGTCCAATTTTTCCACTCGGCCTAATCCAATGCACAAACGACGCTCGTTACTGGCCAGATAGCCATCTCCAGCGGTGATGGTCGCCTGCCACTGATCGTTTCCGGCCTTCAAATTGACGATCGCCCCGATCGCTTCGCGGTTGGAGGCTGTCCCGGTCAGACTCAGCACCAGGGTGTGATGCGGTGTCGACGTGCGGTTCGTCAACACGGCGAGCGGGGCATCTAGATGCGAGACCGCGACATCCGGCAGACCATCACGGTTCCAGTCCCAGCGGACCAGCGCTCGACCGAGATAAGTCCCGGCAAAATATTCGCCGGTTTCGCTCGCGGGAGCTTCCTGGAAGCGACCAGCACCTGAATTCCGGAAGACTTGGGGGCGCATCCGCCATGGTTCGCCTAAATGTTCATTGTTATAAACGTGCCCGTTGGTCACCAGCAGATCGAGCCAGCCATCCGCATCGGCATCCAGAAACTGGGCACCAAACCCCAGCATCAGCAGACTGGGGTCGCGCAAGCCAGATGCCCGCGTCTCATCCTGGAAGGTTCCCGCAGCCTGTTGGCGATACAGCACATTCGATTCGCGATAGAAATTCGTCACGAAGATATCGAGCAACCCGTCGCGATCGACGTCCCCGGTCGCAATCCCCATGCAGGCCTGTGCATGTCCTTCGGAGTCGAGTGCCAACCCCGAGTAGAGCCCTTCTTCGCGCCACCGCAACGGCCCGCCGGGTGCCGACTCGTTGACGTACCAGAAATTTGGATCGGTATCGTTGGCGATGAACAGCGCGGGACGGCCCGGATCGTCCAGCGCTGCAATGACGACGCCTAATCCGCGGCCGGCATCGCGTTCCTCAACGAGGCCGCCTCCCGTTTGTTCGGCGAAGCGACCATTGCCCAGATTCACCCAGACCCGATCCTGTTGCGGCTCGAACTGTGTCGGCAGACAGGCTTTGGGATGGCTCGCGGTTCCACAGACTCGCGTCGCGATGTCCGCTCCGGTGAGGTAGTTCACCGCGACGATCTCGGGCCAGCCATCGTTGTTGAGATCCGCCATGACGCAACTGGTGGTCCAGTCACGGTCGTTCAGCCCGGCGGTCTCGGTGACATCGGTGAAGGTCCCGTCGCCGTTGTTGCGGTAAAGACGGTTTGGTCCAAAGTTGGCGACGTAAAGGTCCGGGAAGCCATCCTGATCAAAGTCGCCGACGGTAACGCCCTGGCTGTAACCGGTTTCCCGGATTCCGCTTGATCCGGTGGCATCAATGAAGCGGCCCTCGGCTTGCTGTCGAAAGAGGCGATCGAGCAGGACCGGTGCCCGGGACGCAGTTGATAGCGATGCTCCCTGCGCGGCGTACAGATCGGGCCAGCCATCGACGTCAAAGTCGAGCACCGCCAGTCCGCCTCCCGTGAACTCCGGCATGCGGAGCGTGTTCTCGGTTGAGGCGGCATCGTTGTGATACTGAAAGTGTATGCCCAGCGCAGCAGCCTCATTCGTCCATTGGAGCCGAGTCAACCCTTGCTCCAGGCGGTCTTCCGAGTTCGACTCGGTGTGTGACGGCTTCCAGTCAGGCAGGGGGAGCGTCTCAAGTTCCAGTCGTCGCGCCAACCGCGATTCATCCAGGATCCAGACCGGCCCTTCGGGGAATTGTTGATGGAACCGCGTCACCAACTCAGCAGCCCATCCTGCCTCCGCGTTGGTGCGGAGCATCCATTCAGCCCAGGCGAGTGATTCTCTCGGTCTGCCGAGGCGTTCACAAAGATCAGCAACTCGCCGGACCAGCAGCGGGTCGACGTTGTTGCGAAACGTGGTCAGAGGGGTCAGCAGTTCCGAGAGCAACTCGGCCCGTTGCTGAAACTCACGGGCCAATTCAGGTTGACCGGCCCCCGGAAGCAAACGCCCCAGATACAGATGAGCCGTGAGGTGGTTGGGATCGAGCAGAGCCGCAGTACCGAAACAGCGTATCGCAGCCGATTCTTGCCGCTGCTGCAAAGCGTACAGACCACGGGTGATCCAGATTTCCGGGTGCGCATCGGCTTCAACAGGAAGTGCCTGCTGCCAGGCTCGGAGCTCACTCAACCGCTGCTGGTCGAAGAGTAATCGGCCCCAGCGTGCGTGCGCCTCGATGGGGACCGGGTCGCGCGCGAGAACACGCTTCAATTCGGCTTCTGCGGTCAGGAGATCCTCATTAATCAGCGCCGTTCGGGCCAATGCCAACCGGGGCAGGGGATCCTCCGGAAGAGTGGTCAATGACTGCTCGACGAACTGACGATGATTGATGTAGAACTGGTCGGTGGCCCCAGTGAGCAACAGTTGTGGTGGTCCGTAACGATGTTGCTCGACCAGAATGCGCACCAGCGGCAATGCTTCCCAGGCCCGCGCTTCCGCTCCCAGCACGAACGCCAGGATATGCATGGACTCCAGATCACGCGGATTGAGGTGCAACGCTAACTGCAGACACGCTTCCGCCTGCCGGGCACGCCCGCCACGGACCGCGGCTTCACCAGTCCGATACAACTGGCGGGCTGCCGAGCGCTGCTCAGCGTCAGACAATCGATCGCAGGCGGCATACGCCGCTGACCACTCGAACCGTTCAGCGGCGACACGGGCAACAACCAACAGCGCCGCAGCGTTCTTCGGATCCCGCTTCAGAAGCTCGTTTGCCAGACGATCGGCTTCACTCAGGTCGGATTGCGCGAGCGCCGTTTCAGCGGCGGTCGCCGTCCGTTCGCGCCATTCTGCTTGACTGCGTTGCTGGTACGAAATCCAGAGCGGTCGTGCGCCGAGGATCAGCAACAATCCGAGACCAATTCCAGAGGCGATCCAGGCCCAGCGGCGATTCGGCGACGGAGTGCGTTTTTGATCCATATCGTCGCGCCGCAGGCTGCCCTCTCCGGTTGCTGGCAGACGAGTCACGAAGAACCGCAGGCGGGGTTACGCGGCGGCTTCCGCGGTTTCCGGGGTGGTGATGGGGTAGCCGTAACGTTCGAAGACCCAGCGGCAGCGATCGGCAATCAGGGCTTGGGTTGCCGGATCGAGTTGGAACGAGTTCTTCTTGTAGGCTCGATGAGCTGGTAAGAACGCTTTCAACTTTGGCACCATCGCAGCCCAACCGGGAAGTGACAGCCGTTGGTAGACCTGCTCCATCTCGGTCAGCGGGTCGGCTTCGAGATCTTCTGAACCGCAACTCGTGCAGTTGTCCGGCGGGAATCAGCGACTTCGTTGCTTCGTACCGCTGAAGGCACTTGTCGTAGGTGTCGAGAATTTCGGCTTCCAGACCCGTGAAGTTGGGCTGACTGAGGCCATTCTCGATAAACATTGTCTTCCGCAAATGAACCGTCGAGCTGTAAACCGTGTACGGGTCCCGCATGATCGAGAGGAACCGGGCGTTCGGAAACAGTTCGAGCAACAGAGGGATGCGGTACGTGTGCGTCGGACTTTTTAGAACGATCGGCTTGCCGGTTTTGTACGTCAGCTTTTTCAGGAAGAGACGGAAGTCAGCAATCCACCGCTGCCGTTCCTCGGGAGTGATGTCGACCAGTTCCAGGAACCGCTCGTACTGAGCCGGATTGCCCTGATGCTGGACCATCCGGTAGGGAGACAATCCCGTCCGCAGCAGAATCGCGACTTCGTCTTCCTGTGAGTACTGCCATCCCGCAGGCACGTTATCCATCGGTCGGGTGGCGGGCATCATCCACCCGGTCAGCGCAGTGGCGATCCGCTCCGTCAGCAGAAAATGACCCGAGAACATCACCTGATAGAGATTGGGCGTTGCCAACTGCGGATCGAGCGTGAGCAGGTTATGCAGGAGCGTGGTCCCACTCCGCCAGTGCCCGAGGATGAAGATCGGCGGTTCGGTCAGTTCGGTGGCTGCCACCTGGCGACCGAACAGGACCGATTCCCACCACTCGTGCCAACTGTTCAGGAAACTGAGACCGGCGACCGAGGCCCGACGGAGAAAATATCCGCGCGGATCGCCGGGAAGCTCGGAACTGACCTCGTTCCAGCGTTTCCGGTTCAGTCCCTGCCAGACGCAGAAGACGCCCTGTTTCGACCGGTACTGCCGGACTTTCGCCGGGGGAGCGGAAGTCCGGGTCGACTCGGGCGCGAGGGTTGTACGTCCATGCACCGACACGCGGCGAACTCCTGCCTTCCGTGAGAGCGACTGCGACGCAAATCCTGATGCACCGCACGTAACCCTTGTCGATACGGGTTTCCAGCAAGAGTGTCAATGGTGAATGCTGGTTTCCCCAGGGCCATCGTTTTAATTGGTCTGGGAAATGCGGTGGAGGTGGGAGGGAGTTTACGGTCTGGAGTCTGGGATTCACGGAGGGGAAGAAATGTCGATGGCCTGCGGCGGGAATTTGCTGAGCCGATTGGCGCAAGTT
>JBGATC010000015.1:0-118859 GCA_044229335.1 Planctomycetaceae bacterium
GAACCGACGATTCCGTGGTCCCAGGCCACGTGGGGTGCCGCTCCCCTACATCCCGTCTCTCAGTCAGAACGGTTGGATTTGAACCAACGATCTCCTGGCCCCCAGCCAGGCGCGATACCAGGCTTCGCTACGCTCTGCCGCCATCTAATGACCCGTGTGGGATTCGAACCCAACCTAGCCAGCTTGAAAGACTGGCAACCTCACCAGAAGTCGAACGGGCCGTGTGTGTGGACGTACCTTCTCTGTCTTCCGGCGAACCGGATCGATTTGGAGGTGGGCTGGAAGGCGCTCGAATCCTTCTCTCCTGGTCTTCAGCCAGGCGCTAAACCGTCTCAGCTACCAGCCCATCTGTGTGTGTTGCACGCGCTCAGCGCAACGAAAAAGCCCGGTGTCCTTTGCGTGACACCGGGCTTCTTGAAAGCTCGCGGAAGGCTTAAGGCCGATGTCACGTGCGCAGGGGATACGGACCGCATTCGAGCGAACACAGTCCGCTACGCAAACCTGTACTCCCCGAATTGCCAGCAAATGGATGCTGAAAATCGGGCCGCACGGGTTGCGCTGCGAGCCGATTCGCCCCGGTCTTTGACCAACCGGCGGCGAACTCTCTCGTATCGCTCTGTTTGCAATCGGACATCAGCTGGGAAAGCATCATGATCCGCAAGACCTGTTCGTTCTTCCTGAAACTGGGCAGCAACGATGAACGCCATCGCCGTTAACGTATAGATGCGAGAACGCTGGCAAATGTTCGCGGAAAATTGGCGCGTTGGCCGATTTTTAGAGGAACGCTTCGGCACCAATCGCGGACGAGACTCAAATCGCCACGCCACCCGGAACGCGCCCCGCCACTTTCAGCAGATCGGCCTTCACATAGACGATCTGGTGCTCGCGGTGCCATTCGCTGGGGAAGAAATTCTTCAGGCGATTCGCCTGGAACTGGACGGGACAGTCGATGAAGCGGTTCTGGTCGGCGCGGGTGTAGTACCAGAACGAGTTCGAGTTCCAGAACGAGACGTGCGTCGGGTCTTGGAACGCGCCGCGGCCGTCGGTGCTTGGCGACTACGACTGTAGCCAACGCGATTCAAACACGAAGGAAGAGACTTGTCGCTGTATGGTGGGTAAGAAGTCGCGGCGCTGCGGCGGATGAGGGTCAAGTAGATACTGTGAATGGTTCGGGGGTTCGGTGCCATCCTCGCTGTAGATGCCCGATCCCATTCAGGTAAGAACAAATCCATCGACTGCAGGACGCGCGAATCGCCATCTCCCGGACAGGGTAAGTTTGTGCCGGACACGGTGTTGATGCGCTTCGCAGGAGGTGACATCGCGGGAATACGAGCTTTTCTACTGGCCGCGGGTTGAATCACAATAACCCAAAAGTGCTTGCGGGGCAGTCTGTTGCTGTTGTCGACCTGCCGACAAATAGGAACAAGGTATTGGCGTGGCTCGCATCGGCGAGCGGTCATCATACCTTCTTCGCGTTGTGAGCTGTTAACCGATAGGTTCTCGGTTCGAGCCCATCTCCGGGAGGGCTTGTGTGACCTGCTGACGTCGCTTCGAAGGTTACTGGATGTAAACGGAGACGGAAGCAGGAGCGAGGGTGAGTGCCGCGCCGCCGGCAGATTGGAGTTTCCGGGGAAGTGGGCAGCCGGGTCCCTGCCAGTGAGCATCGGCAGAGCTGAGCTGCAGTGTCCAGGGACCGGGAACATCTGGAAGTGTCACGGTGGTCTCGGCTGTCCCGTAATGGAAGATCACCAGGAGCGCGCGCGAAGCGGACCAGTAATGTACAAGCATCGTGTGCTGATCGCCCAACGCCGCGACCTCCATCCGTTCGCGGCTGGGGAAGGCGAGCGGCGAATCGGTGGCCCGTAACTGCAACAGTCGTTTGTAGAACTCACGCAGGACACGATGCTGTCCGGACTGTTTCAACTGGTGATTCAGTTTGCACCGGAGAAAAGTCTCTTCGGCCTGTGGGTCGGGAGGTTCGACCTTCCACTGGAAGCTGGCAAACTCCTGCTGGCGACCACGCCGAACCGCCTCGATGAGTTGCGGGTCGATGTGACTGATGAAGAACTGGAAGGGAGCGGTTTCTCCGTACTCTTCACCCATGAACAGCATGGGCTGATAGGGAGACAGGATGACCGTGGCTGCGGCCAGTTTCAGTTGCTCGAAGGTCGCCAGTTGCGTCAGGCGTTCGCCGAACAGCCGGTTCCCCACCTGATCGTGATTCTGGGAACAGACCACCAGCCGAAGCGGATCAATCTGTCGACCGGGAGCTCCGTGTCGCCGTCCCAGGAAGGGGGAACGGCCACCATCCAGTACGAAGCCATCGCTGAATGCCTTGAGAAGATCGGGAAAGCCGGAGTAGTCGGCATAGTATCCGGATCGTTCATCAACGAGTTCTGTCCTTAAGGCATGATGCAGGTCATCTGACCATTGCGCATCGAGTCCATAGCCACCGAGTTCTTTGGATGTCAGGAGCTTCGGGTCATTCGCACCACTTTCGGCGATGGTGTAAACCCTGCGGTTGAGTCGTTCGCCCTCTGTCCGCACGGCGTCGGCCAGTTCCTGCAGGAAGGGTCGTGGTGAAACATCAAAGATGACGTGAACAGCATCGAGTCGCAGGGCATCGATGTGGCAGGCATCAATCCAGTAGAGGGCATTTTCGATGAAATAGCGGCGGACTTCGTCGCTGTCGCGGTCATCGAAATTCAGAGCCTGACCCCAGGGGGTGTGATAGCGGCCCGTGAAATAGGGAGCGAATTCCTGGAGATAGTTCCCTTCCGGTCCCAGATGGTTGTAGACGACATCGAGGATGACGGCCAGACCGCGCTCATGCGCGGCATTGACGAAGCGCTTCATGGCTGTCGGGCCGCCATAGGTATTCTGAACGGCAAACGGCTGGACACCGTCGTATCCCCAGTTCCGATGACCGGGAAACTGGGAGACGGGGAGCAGTTCGATCGCGGTAATTCCCAGGTCACGCAGGTCGTCGAGCTGTGCAATGGCCGCATCGAAGGTACCTTCATTCGTGAAGGTCCCGATGTGGAGTTCATAGATGACGTACTGATGTTGCGGGATGCCACGCCAGTGCTGGTCGGTCCAGGCAAAGTCCAGACTGACGACTGCGGACGCCCGGTGGACTCCGTGGGGCTGAAATCGCGATGCGGGATCGGGACGGTCATGTTTCCCGTCAATTCGGTAGAAGTACTCCGCGTGGTCCGGGAGGTTGTCGACTGTCAGTTCGTAATAGTCCCGATCGAGTCGCTGCATCGGCAGCAGCCGTTGTTCTGGGGCAACAATTTTGAGTTCGAGCTGTTTGGCGTGTGGAGCCCACACGAGGAAACGGCATCGGCCATGCCCCAGATCGGTCACGCCCAGTGTGGGAGGATACGTCGGATGCAGAACCATGTCGTGCCCTTGTTGAGCGACTATCAGGGATGATCAGCCGCGAATGCTGTGACAGCATTTGGGATGTCGTCGGTACCAGAGCCTGCTTGAAACTGATACCGCGTCCCCGGATTCATCGTGCGCTGCTGGCGGGCCAGCGAATGGGATGTTCGATGGTGAATGGTCCACGGTCAGGGTTGCAGCAGTTGCAGCATGCCTTCCAGTGGGATCGGCACCCAGTCCGGACGGTTGTTCAGTTCGTAGGCGAGTTCGTAGACCGCCTTCTCGAGGAGATACGCATTCAGCAGGACCTGCAATTCGTCACGCTGCAGGGGGAGGTAGTTCCCGTGAGCAGCTTCGGCCAGATACGCCTTCAGGAAGGCGGCCGCGCACCAGTTGTACCAGACCGTAGCCCACGCCTGGACGTCTTTGACACGGGCTTCCGGCAGCGAGGTCTCGATCGACAGGTTGCGGACGGCGGCGTGCGTCGCATAGTGAAACGAACGCATCATGCCCGCGACATCCCGCAACGGCGAACGCTTGATGCGCCGTTCGCTGATGGTCCGCGACGGTTCCCCTTCAAAGTCGATGATGATGAAGTCTTTCCCCGTGAACAGCACCTGGCCCAGGTGGTAATCGCCATGACACCGGGTCCGCATCGCTGTCACGCGATGTTTGGCCAGTCTGGCGTAGCGTCCGAAGAGCGCCTCCTCCAGCGGGACCAGACGGGCCACCAACTCTGTCGTGGCGGGAGTGAAGGTCTTGGCATGCTGACGTAGGAGCGTGAAGACCTTCCGCGCCTCGGCCCGCATCGATTGATACAGGCTGCGTTGGTACAGCTTCGAGAAGGGTTCCGGCGCGAATCCCTTGTCGGTTCCGCTCGCTAACGCCAGATGCATTTCAGCCGTCCGTTGGCCGAGCAGCTTTGCCGATTGCAGGTAGGGGCCGATGGCTTCCTGAACCGAGGGTGGCGGATCCAGTTCCGCCAGACTCATCGGTGATGCCCCCTCGGGTAACGCTTCGATCGGCGGGGGACCCGTCAATTCGGTCTCGACCTGTTCCAGGTAACGGTTCAACTCGTCCAGCGTGTAGACCCAGGCATCGCCCTGGTTCGGGATGTATTGATGCAGCACGGCGAGCGTCAGGCGCTGATCGTTCTGATCGCGGTAGACTAGCGCACCCGCCACCTGCGGGACGCATGCCAGTTCCGTCCGTTCGGTCAGGAAGCGGCCAATTTCCAGATCCGGGTTCTCACCCACGCTGAGGCGTCGGAACAGCTTGAGGATCAGTTGTTTGCCAAGGATCGCTGAGCTGTTGCTCTGTTCGCCGCCGTGGAGCGTGGCTTCCAGCGACACGTCGGTCCCGATGCGGCAGAACGCCTGGGTCTGGATCGATTCCACAGCACCCCGACGCCCGGGGATCGCCTGACTGCGCGCGATCGCATCGAACAGCAGCAGCCAGAATTCGCACTCGTGTGTGGTATCGCACAGCGTGGCGGTTTCGCCATCGACCGACCGAGTGACCGACAGGATCCCGGCAGTCGCCCTGTCCGCGAGGATATTCTCCCGCTGATGGCCCTGCGCGAAGATCACGGGCAACACGTACGTGTCCGGGTCGCCTTCCGCAAACTCGACTCGAACGAGCAGCATCCGCGTTTCGGCCAGAGTTCCCGGGAAAGAACTGCTCGGTCGTTTCACTTCCGCCGTGAGCTCCGGGACATCCCGCACGGTGAGGACATCGAGCAACTGGGCACGCTGAATTGAACGGGCCTTTCCCGCGAACCAGCGATGCCGTTTCAAGTAGTCGGGCAGCGCCGCTTCGAGGTGACGCGCCGCCTTGCCCTCGAACAGCTCGTCCCAGTTCGTGGCCACGGTCGAACTGGGGAGTGTCACCAGGTGGGTGGGGGAAACGCTCTGAGTCTCTTCCAGACGGAACCAGTAGAAACCGTAGGGACCGAGCGTCAGAAAGTAGGGCAATTCACCGATCGGGGGAAAGCGCGTCTCAGCGAACAACTCGACCGGAATCCGGCTGCGATACCGCGACAGATCGAGTTCGGCACACTGCACGGAACGGGAAAGATTGGCGACGACGAGCAGTGTCTCATCGGCCGATTCCCGCAGGTAGACGAGCACCTTCCCGTTGTCCGGTGTCAAGAACTCGATCTTGCCCCGTCCAAAGGCCGGGTGTTGCTTGCGCAGGCCGATCATGCGGCGCATCCACCACAACATGGAAGAGGGTCGACTCTGTTCGACTTCGACGTTGCGTGACGCATAGTGGTACAGCGTGTCGATGATCACCGGGAGAAACAGCCGTTGCGGATTGGCCCGTGAGAAGCCGGCATTCCGATCGTCGTTCCACTGCATCGGTGTCCGGACACCATCGCGATCTCCCAGGTAGATGTTGTCCCCCATGCTGATTTCGTCGCCGTAGTAGATCACCGGCGAACCTGGCATCGACAACAGCAGTCCATTCATCAACTCGACTTTGCGGCGATTGTCGCGCATCAGCGGAGCCAGCCGTCGGCGAATCCCCAGATTCACGCGCGCCCGCGGATCGTCTGCATAGACGCGGTACATGTAATCGCGTTCCTCGTCGGTCACCATTTCGAGTGTCAGCTCGTCATGGTTTCGCAGGAAGACGCCCCACTGGCAGTTCTCCGGGATCTGCGGGGTTTGCTCCAGAATGTCGATGATGGGAAACCGGTCTTCCCGCTCGACGGCCATGAAGAGCCGCGGCATCAGCGGGAAATGAAAGTTCATGTGGCTCTCATCGCCGTCACCAAAATAGGCGGCGGCATCTTCCGGCCATTGATTGGCCTCGGCGAGCAGCATTTTGTCTGTGTACTTCTCGTCCACATGCTTGCGGAGCTTTTTCAGAAAGGCATGCGTCTCGGGCAGGTTCTCGCAGTTGGTTCCTTCGCGTTCATACAGATAGGGGACCGCGTCCAGCCGCACGCCGTCGACTCCCTTATCGAGCCAGAAGTCGATGGCCTGGAACATCGCCTCGTGGACCTCGGGATTGTCAAAGTTAAGGTCGGGCTGATGGCTGTAGAAGCGATGCCAGAAGTACGCATTGGCGACGGCATCCCAGGTCCAGTTCGAACGTTCAAAGTCCTGAAAGATGATGCGGGCTTCGGTATAGCGGTCTTCGGTGTCGCTCCAGACATAGAAGTCGCGCCATTTCTCACCCGGCTTGGCGCGGCGCGACAGCTGAAACCATTCGTGCTGGTCGGACGTATGGTTCATCACCATTTCGGTGATCACCCGCAGATCACGGCGATGGGCTTCGTGCAGGAACTTCTCAAAATCGGCCAGGGTCCCATAGGCCGGGTTGATTTGAGAATAGTCCGCGATGTCGTAGCCATCATCCCGCAACGGAGAGCGAAAAAAAGGGAGCAGCCAGATCGCTGTCACACCCAGGCTCTGAATATAGTCCAGCTTCTCGGTCAGCCCCTGAAAATCGCCGATGCCATCGCCGTTGGCATCGTGATAGGCCCGCACGTGAATCTGGTAGATCACGGCATCTTTGTACCATTGTGGATTCCGCACCACCGGCAAATCGCCCGTGCACAGTTCCGTGGCTGGCTTGCTCGGGGCCATCGAACTTCCTTTCTGGATGGTCATGCGTGAAGCCTCGGTGACAATGATGTTGCGTTGGTCGGATTGCTGGCCTGGTCAAAGTGATGACGACGCCGACGGTGATTGCGGATTCGTGTCAGCGGGTGCGACGGAGGTGCAGAATGTGCGCGGGGAGCCGTTCCGGGTGGAGTTCCACGTAGTTTCGGGGGCCCGACCAGACATAGCGGGCATCGGTCAACAGGTCGTGGACTTCGTAAGCCGCGTTCGTGTCCGCACGCCAGCTGGACAGCGGAAGTTCGACAAAACCGGACTGCACCTGGTGGGGATCCAGATTGACGACCATGACCAGGATGTCAGCCGACTCGACCGATGATCGGCTGAAGCAGATCAGTCGATCATTGCTGACGTCATGAAACTGCAGAGTGTCGTTGTGCTGCAGGACCGGATATTCGCGGCGAATCCGGTTGACCTGGCTGATGAGTGGTTTCAGGCTGTCGTGACGTTTCAGATCATGATGTTGCAGCTGATACTTCTCGGAATCGAGGTACTCTTCACTTCCCGTGTGGCGGGGAGCCGACCAGCCATGTTCGAAGGGGGGGCCATAGATGCCGTAGTTCGCGCTGAGCGTCGCGGCCAGCACCAGTCGTGCCTTGAACGCAGCGGGCCCGCCGGTTTGCAGAGCTTCGGTGAGGATGTCGGGGGTGTTCGGCCAGAAGTTCGGGCGGAAGAACTCGCGGGCTTCTGTCTGCGTCAGCTCTTCAAGGTACTCGCGGAGTTCGTGTTTTCCGTTCCGCCACGCGAAGTATGTGTAGGACTGCGTGAACCCGAGCTTCGCCAGTCGATACATGATCTTCGGGCGTGTAAACGCTTCCGCGAGAAATTGAACATCCGGACGGCGCTGGTGGATCTCACCGATGCACCATTCCCAGAACGGAAACGGTTTGGTGTGCGGGTTGTCGACGCGAAAGATCGACACCCCCTGGTCGATCCAGTAATCAAAGATGCTCTTCAACTCGGCCCACAGGGCGCGCCAGTCATCCGTCTCGAAATCGAAGGGGTAGATATCCTGGTATTTCTTGGGTGGATTCTCGGCGTACTGGATGGTGCCATCCGGTCGTTGACGGAACCACTGCGGATGTGCCGCAACATACGGATGATCCGGTGAGCATTGAAACGCGATGTCTAAGGCGACCTCGATGCCGAGCTGGCGTGCTGCACTCACCAGCGAGCGGAAATCGGCCAGTGTTCCTAGGGCCGGATGAATGGCCTTGTGTCCCCCCTCTTTGGCACCAATGGCCCAGGGACTGCCGACATCGTCTGCGGCGGCGACGGTCGCGTTATTCTTTCCTTTGCGGAAAGCCACACCGATCGGATGGATCGGGGGGAGATACAGGACGTCGAATCCCATCGACGCCACGTAGGGTAATCGAGCTTCCACATCCTTCAGCGTGCCATGCCGACCGGGCTCCTCTGCGGCCGACCGGGGGAACATTTCGTACCAGGCGCTGAAGCCGGCTTGTCTGGTGTCGACAGTGACCTCCAGGACACGGTCAGCGGATGTGGCAAACGGACGCCCTGCGTTGCGGTGCATCAGTTGACCGAGTTCGGTGTCAGCACAGACTTCTTCCGCCACGCGCTGCACATCGTCGGCCTGCATCCGGCGGAACCAGTGATCCAGCGCGGCACGGTCTTCACGGCGTGCGTTCCGCGAGGCCGCAGCGATCAGGTCCGCGCCGATCGCGATGTCGACCGCAGTCACCACGGCCGCCTGCAATCGCTTCTGCAGATCGTGCCGCCACGTATCGAAACGATCGATCCAGGCGGTCACCGTATAGTGATATGTTCCGAGCTGGTCGGTCTTAAACTCAGCCCGCCAGGCATCGTTGACCAGCGGTGTCATTGGAACTTCAGTCCAAGGCAGCGCCGGATTCGTTGTGCCTGCTTTGGACGACCCGACATGGGCATACTGCACGACGGCTGCCATGTGATCGTGGCCATCGCAAAAAATATCCGCCTCGACAACGACGGTCTGGCCCACGGTCCGTTTGATCGGGAATCGACCGCCGTCAATTTGTGGCCGGACATGCTCGATGACGACCCGACTTTGTCCATTCGAAGGGAGAGACATCCCAGGATTCCTTCCAAGCGCCCTGTGGGGAAACAGGCGCGGAGTCATTGACCAGTTTCCACAGCGAGTGCTGAGCACTGCCGATGTTGATCAGGAGACGGAGAACTGACAGAGCAAAGTGATTCGCCAGGAGAGTCGCTGGCGGGAGACAATCAACGTTTGCCATCGAGTGTCCGACACAATCGCCTGAAGTTGATCGCGATCAGGCAGACCCGCAGGCTCAAGCCCGATCAAAAAGATCACTCAGGGATCGTTCTACGATCTGCCCCCGAGAGGACAGATTTGATCCCGGTTGTGCAAGTTCGAGTGCTGAGCTTGACGTGACAAGCCACCCACACAACCCAAGCCGCAATCCTATCAACGATTGCGACTTGCAGTTTCTACCAGAAGCGCAATCGGTCATCAACCCCGCTGCTTCGTCAGCACTCTGGCAGGGTGCGTTCCTCCGCCAGAACTCCCAGGCAGGCGATGAGTCGATTCAGTCAGCCATTCGAGTGTGGACCAGAGACAGAGACCGACCAGAAGACTGAGACTGGCGGTCACGGGGAATTCGGGGAGGGGCGGTGTGTCGACGAGGCGGTTGAGGATCGGCCAGCCGCAGCCCCAGCCGTTGATCCAGGCGTGACAACAACAACCCGGCCAGATCGAGCCCGACTTCCACGCAATCACTCCCAGCCACAGGGCAACCGGGAAGACCTTGACCAGCAGTGCCGGGGTGATTCCATGGGCCACTGTAAACAGGATGGCCGTCATCAGGATCGCCGCAGGCGGTGACCAGTGCTGCAAGAGCCGGCGCTGCATGTATCCGCGAAAGAATAGTTCTTCAGTGAAGGCCGGTGCGATCGTCATGTACCCGAGATACAGCGCCGCGGTTGACCAGTTGAACTGGTCATAGAAGGCATCCGGTTCCCACACCGGTGCAAAACCGCTCGCGAGAGTCAGCGAGAGCAGGAAGGGAGCGAAGGAGGCAAACGTCACCGCCAGGATTTGTCCGCTCGACCAGCGACTGCGGACCATCCCTAGCCGCTGTGCCCGACCGCCTGGTTGATGGCGACCGAGGAACCATGTCACTCCCAGCAAGACGAGGTGCGCGGGACTGCGACAGAGTACGAAGCCGATCGGGGTCTGTTCGAACGAGACCGCCGCATCGAGGAGTTCAGTCGGCGCAGCGTTGCCGATCTGCCACCATGCGCTGAACATGCCGGTCAGCAGCACGGCGGTGAGTGTCGCCACGCCGAGGAATCCGTAAGCCAGAAACACTGTCCAGAGTCGGGGCTGCATGTGTGACTGCTCCCATGGGCCCCCCGGCGGCGAACTTGTAGACCACCATGACAACGCGGGTCAATCGGGCCTCGACGATTTCCAATCTGCGAGAATTGCCCGTGGAGCGGAGATTCCCCTTCAAGTAAGCGGTTCGGTCTGCGACTGTGTTGGCTACAATGGATCCCGTCAGCAGTTCTCAGCGTGCAGGTGTTGGAGAGCGGTGCATGGAGTTCCTGGCGACAGAGCGACAACTCGATCTGCTGCGTGGATTGACTGAAGCCCAGTTGAACCGCTTGCAGTCGCTGGTCGAACGGCGGTCCTTCGTGACCGGAGAGACGCTACTTCAGGAAGGGACGCGACAGGATCGCGTCTCACTGCTGACGAGTGGCCGTGTGCGGCTGGAGATGCAGGTTCCCGGCCGTGGTCGCACACCCATACTCACGCTGGGAACGGGAGATTTGCTGGCGTTTTCGGCGCTCATCGGTGCGGGGGTGATGACTGCCTCCGCGGTGGCGGAAGTTGCCGGCGAAGCGCTGAGTTTCGATGGTCCACAGTTGCGACAACTCTGTACGACCGATCATGAACTCGGTTATGCCGTGATGAGTGCCCTCGCGGAAACCCTCGCCCGGCGGCTGGTCGCCACACGACTGCAACTCCTCGATCTGTTCCATCGACCGGCTCCCGCCGGATGGAGCACGTGATGTCGACAGCGAGTGCCGATCCGCAGTTTCTGCCGAAAGCTGCGCTGCAGACCGTGATCGAGACCCTCCGCACGACGGGTCACACGGTCATTGGTCCGACAGTCGATCAGGAGGCGATCGTTTACCAGGAGTTGCACGACATCACGCAACTCCCGATTGGATGGACCGACGAGCAGGCTCCCGGGCATTACCGTCTCCGACCGCGTGACGATCAGGCGTGGTTCGGGTATGCCGTCGGGCCGCATTCGTGGAAGCGGTATCTCTTTCCGCCCAGTCTGGTTGTCTCGTCGGCCGAGCACAGCGCGGGGAACTGGACGTTTCAGACGCCGGAATTGCCGACGACCCGGTATGCCTTTCTGGGTGTCCGGGCCTGTGAACTGGCGGCGTTGCGAGTCCAGGATCGGGTCTTTGCAGGGCAGGCGTATCAGGACCCGTACTATCAGGCCGTACGGTCCCATGCGTTGCTGATCGCCGTGAACTGCACGCAGGCGGCTGCAACCTGTTTCTGCACATCGATGGACACGGGACCGCGGTGTACTGCGGGCTTCGATCTGGCGTTGACCGAGTTAGACGATGGGTTCGTCGTCGAGATCGGTACCGAGCGCGGGGCTGAGATCCTCGCTGCCGTCGAGACGCGTCTGGCCACATCGGCTGACCTCGAAAGCGCACAGACACGCCGGCAGCAGGCCGTCGATCAGATCACCCGCACGCTGGAAATGACCGAGTTACGGGACCGCTTCTTTGCGAACCTGCAGCATCCGCGCTGGGAAGAGCTTGGCGAGCGGTGTCTCTCGTGCACGAATTGTACGATGGTCTGCCCGACGTGCTTCTGTCACAGCGTGGTCGAAGTCCGCGATCTGAACCTGGACCGCGTCGATCGTGAACGGCGCTGGGACTCCTGTTTCACGCCCGACTTCAGTCACATGAGCGGTGGACCAGTGCGGAACACGACCGCCGCCCGATATCGGCAATGGCTGACACACAAGCTTGCTTCCTGGCATGACCAGTTCGACACGTCGGGTTGCGTCGGGTGCGGACGCTGCATCACGTGGTGCCCCGTCGGCATCGACCTGACTGAAGAAACGGCGATCATCGCGGGAGGGAAGCCCGCATGACCGCGACCCACGCAGCGCCCCCGTGGCACACACACGCGGTGGAGATCGTGTCGATCGAGACCGAAGTCGCGGGGGTCGCTACGTACTGCCTGCGTCCCGTGGAACGAGTGACGGGGGGTTGTCACTTCGTTCCCGGTCAGTTCAACATGCTCTATCTGCCCGGGGTGGGAGAAGCCGCGATCTCGATGAGCGGCGACCCGGTGCAGACCGACTGCTGGGTCCATACCGTGCGGGTTGTCGGGAACGTGACCACGGCTCTCGCGAAATTGAAAGTCGGTGATCAACTCGGCATGCGGGGACCCTTCGGCACGGGCTGGCCACTGGACGCGTTGCGAGGCAACGATGTGGTTCTGACGACAGGTGGACTCGGGCTGGCTCCACTGCGACCGCTGATTTATCACCTCTTGCAGCACCGTTTGGATTATGGTCATCTCTGGCTGTTGAACGGTGCCCGGACCGCTGAGGGCCTGCTCTACACGCGCGAATACGAGTCGTGGTCCGCGCAGGGATTGGACATTGAGTTGACGGTCGACCGGGCCACGGAGGACTGGAACGGGCCTGTCGGAGTTGTGCCCCTGTTGCTCGATCGGCTGTCGCTTCCCGATCCAGGCCGTACGTGTGTCATCACGTGTGGGCCGGAAGTGATGATGCACTACGTGGCCGTGAGTGCGGCTCGACGGGGAATTACGGACGACCGCCTCTGGGTCTCGCTCGAACGGAACATGCAGTGTGCTGTGGCCCTGTGCGGACATTGCCAGCTCGGTCCGGCGTTTGTCTGCAAAGATGGGCCGGTCTTCCGGTACGATCGCATGCGGCCGTTCCTGCGTGTGGAAGGACTGTGATGGGTCGCAAACCGCGTCTCGCCGTGTTCAAGTTCGCCTCCTGCGATGGCTGTCAGCTGTCGTTGCTGGATGCGGAAGATGAACTCCTCGCGCTGTGCGACCGGGTGGAAGTCGCCCATTTCGCGGAAGCGAGCAGTGCTCTGCAGGACGGTCCATACGATGTGGCGCTCGTCGAGGGCTCGATCACGACGGCTCACGATGCGGAGCGAATTCAGGAGATTCGCCGTCAAAGCCGGTTTCTGATGACAATCGGGGCGTGTGCGACCGCGGGGGGAATCCAGGCCTTGCGGCAGTGGGGACGGATTGATGAATGGGTAAGTGCGGTTTACGCCCGGCCCGACTACATCGCCACGCTGGCAACGTCGACTCCGATTGCGGCCCACGTCGCTGTCGACTTTGAATTACGCGGCTGTCCAATCAATCAGCATCAACTCGTTGAAGTCCTGCTCGCACTCACCGAAGGCCGTCCGCCTCGGGTGCCGAACCAGAGCGTCTGCCTCGACTGCAAGCGGCGGGGAAATGTCTGCGTGGTGGTCGCCCGTGGTCAGCCCTGCCTGGGTCCCGTGACACACAGCGGTTGCGGTGCACTCTGTCCGACGTACGATCGTGGGTGCTACGGGTGTTATGGACCGTCATCACCGGCGAACGTCGATGCGCTCACGCGGCAGTTCATCGGCCTGGGGCATGCCGCACAGGAACTGGTGCCGCTGCTACGGAACTTCAATGCCGCAGCGCCTGCGTTTCAAACGGCCTCCAACCAGTTGGAAGCGGGAACACTCGCTCTGGAGGCAGCGGAATGAGTGATCCGGAACTGATTCAGGTCCCGATTCTCACGCGCGTAGAAGGCGAAGGGGGACTGACGATCCGGCTGCGTGATGACGTGCTGGAGGATGTGCAGCTCAACATCTATGAGCCGCCGCGATTGTTCGAATCGCTGTTGCGCGGCCGTCCGCTGGAAGACGTGCCGGACATCACGGCCCGCATCTGCGGCATCTGTCCGGTCGCCTATCAGATGAGCAGCGTTCACTCGCTGGAGCGTGCGCTCGGTGTGACCGTGACGCCCGTCATCCGGAAGCTCCGCCGTCTGCTCTACTGTGGCGAATGGATCGAGAGCCATACGCTGCACATGCATCTGCTGCACGCGCCAGACTTCTTCGGTGTCCACAGCGGGATGGAACTCGCCCAGCAGTTTCCGGAAGAAGTCAAACGCGGCTTGCAGTTGAAGAAGTTTGGCAATCGCTTGCTGGAAGTCCTCGGCGGACGGGCGATTCATCCGATCAACGTCTCGGTCGGCGGCTTCCACCGCCTTCCACGTCGAGAGGAATTGACTGCCTTGATCCCAGACTTCGAATGGGGATTGCAGGCGGCGATCGAAGCCACCCGCTGGGTCGCCAGCTTTCCGTTTCCCGAGTTCACCGGCGACTACGAGTTCGTCTCGGTCGCCCAGCCTGACGAATATCCGTTGAATGAGGGCGATCTGCTGACCTCGCGCCACGGACCAGTTCGGCTGGACGACTGGCCTGCATATTTCGAGGAAGTTCACGTCCCGCATTCGACCGCGTTACAGGCGGTGCAGTTGCCGCAGCGTTCGCCGTACTTCCTTGGGCCACTCGCCCGTATCAATCTGCAGCGGGAGCGGTTATTCCCGCGGGCTCGCCAGGTGGCAGAGGAACTCGGGTTCGAGTCGCTGTGCAGCAATCCGCATCGGGGGATCATCGCCCGTGGGCTGGAAGTGGTGCATGCGTACGAAGAGGCGTTGTCGATTCTGCGCGACTATCAACCGATCGGCCCGGCGAAGATGAGTTATCAGGCCCGCGCAGGCATCGGCAGTGCTGCGACCGAAGCTCCGCGTGGCTCGCTCTATCATCGTTATGAGATCGACGATCACGGAAAGATCGTCAAGGCGACGATCGTCGCGCCGACCTCGCAGAATCAGCAGCAGATTGAAGCCGATCTCCGCGTCTTTCTGCGGGCGCAGCTGGCACAACAGACGCCGCGCGAGGCACTCGGCCGCTTGAGTGAACAACTCGTGCGGACCTATGACCCGTGCATCAGTTGCAGCACGCATTTCCTGCGCATCCACTGGGAAGACGTGTAATGCCGGAGACCGCGCGACCACGACTGATCCTCGGTCTCGGCAGCCCGCACGGCGACGATCAGGCCGGCTGGTTGACCATTGATGCGCTGCATCGTCGCGGCGTCTCTCTCTCGATGGCCCGCCGTGTGAGTGATCCGACCGATCTCTGGAACTGGGTTGTGCAGGAAACGAACCTGCTGCTCATCGATGCCTGCATCGGCACGGGGCCAGTCGGGACGCTGCGGAAGCATGTCTGGCCGCAGAGGATGCTCCCCGGCAACGGCCCGCGGAACTCGCATCATTTTCCTCTTGATGAAGCGCTGCGGTTGGGGTGCACTCTGCAACTCTGTCCCGACACTGTGACCGTTTGGACGATTGAAGGCGAATGCTTCTCACCGGAGTCGACACCCGCTGCCGCGGTCGCCGCCGCCGCGGAGGCGCTGGCGGAATCCCTGGTGGAGGGAGAGTACCATGCATGAGCGGAGCCTCGTGCAGGGCCTGTTGACGCAGATCGGTGACGTGGTCTGGCCACGTGATCCACGCTGCGTGCGCGGGGTGCAGCTCACCATCGGCGAGTTCGCGGGAGTTGAACCGGAACTCCTGCGCTGGGCATTCGCGGAACTCGCTCCCGTGGTCCTGCATCCTGACTGCCGACTGGAATTCGATCTCATCCCATTACGGGCCCGCTGTTCCGCCTGTGAACACGATTTCGCTGTCGACCGGTTTCGTTTTCTGTGTCCCGTGTGTGGAGGCGACACGGTGACGGTGATCGCGGGCGAAGAACTGGTCCTGGCGAGTGTGACACTGGAATCTGCACCGGCTGCAGCGGTCATCGCCACTTCCGAGGAGCTGTGATGACAACTGTGACGGTTCAACGCGATCTGCTGGCCGAACGCCGGGCGGCAGCCGCAGCGTTTCGTCAGGAACTGACGGACCGCGGCATCCTGTGCGTCAATCTCATCTCGTCGCCTGGAGCAGGGAAGACCTCACTGTTGCAGGCGACTGCTCAATTCTGGGAGGGACGTTACCGGGCCGCCGTGCTCACCGGCGACATTGCCACCGATCGTGATGCCCAGCGACTGGCGCCGTATCTCCCCGTGCGTCAATTAACGACCGGCGGTGCGTGTCATCTGGAGCTTCCGCTGGTCCAGCGGGGTTGGCAGGAACTGGACAATGCAGAGCTGCAGTTCCTGATCATCGAAAACGTCGGCAATCTCGTCTGCCCGGCATCGCATGAACTGGGCGAGCATCTGCGCGTGGTGGTTCTCAGCGTGACCGAGGGGGATGACAAGCCGGGGAAGTATCCGAAGGCGTTCCGTACCAGTCAGGCTGGCGTGATCAACAAGACGGACCTGTTGCCGTATGTTCCGTTCTCGATGGAAGCCGTCACACACGATGCCCGGCAGGTGCAGCCGGGGCTGCCGCTGTTCCCGACCTCGGCGACGACTGGGGCGGGGATCGAGGCGTGGTGTGAGTTTCTCGTCACCCAGCGGGAGCAGATGCTGGCCGCACGCGACCAACCCCGGGATGCCTCGTCGTGACTCGGGCCTGGCGGATCGTGATTTCCGGGGCGGTGCAGGGCCGCGGCGTTCGTCCGGCGCTGGCGCGATTGGCCCAGCGAGAGCACTGGGAGGGCCATGTCCGCAACACGGCACACGGAGTCGAACTGACCCTGGCCCGAGGCGCGGCGGACCTTGCTGACATTCTGGCGACCGTTCGGTCCGACCCATTGTTCCAGGCTGGTCACGTGCAGGGTGAAGCCTGTGAGGCGACCCTTGCTGAGGGATTCCAGATCGAACCTTCTCGGGATGATGATCGGCTGGCCGCGGTCATTCCGGTCGATGTTGCGACATGTGCGGAGTGTCTGGACGAATTCGACCACTCCTCCGGTCGGAGGCGGCATGATGGTCTCATCAGTTGCGTCACGTGTGGGCCACGCTACAGCCTCATCACCCGCATGCCGTATGACCGCGCACGGACCACACTGGCGACCTTCCCGCTGTGCCCGGCTTGTCTGGCTGAATCAGGTGATCTCTCAAACCGACGCAGTCATGCGCAGACGATCGGCTGTCCGCAATGCGGACCCGTGGTGTGGGCCACGGGGGCGAACGGTCAGCGTTTCGAACATCAGGAAGCCGCTCTGCAGGCCGCGGCCCGAGTCTTGCGTGACGCCGGTTGTGTGGCGCTCCGTGGCATCGGCGGTTATCAACTGCTGGTCGATGCCCGTTCGACAGCCGCCGTGACACAGTTACGTCAAACCAAACAACGTCCCACGAAACCGTTGGCAGTCTTATGTTCCCTCGCACAAGCCGAACAACTCGGCGACTTTGATGTGGTGAGCAAGGCCGCGTTTCTCTCCCCGGCGAACCCGATCGTGCTGGTTCCCCGGCGGGTGACTGCGGCGCTTGCCGAAGAGATCGCTCTGCCCCAGGGTGATCTGGGACTGATGGCCCCGACGACGGCTCTGCATCACCGGTTGCTCGAATTGTTCGGCGGTCCGCTCGTCTGTACCAGTGGCAATCGGGAAGGGGAGCCCCTTACCGTCACCGTGGAAGAGGCCGAACGCGAGCTCGAGGCGATGGCGGACCTCTTCGTGCACCATGATCGTCCGATCGCCCAGCCGATTGATGACAGCGTCGTGCGCAGTATGGGCAGACGTGTCGTCACGCTGCGGTGTGCCCGGGGACTGGCTCCCCTGCCGTTGCCACTATCAATCGAGCCGTCGCTGGTGGCGCTCGGTGGTCATCAGAAGGCGGCGATCGCCCTCGCCAACGGGGCACAGGCCGTCCTGTTGCCGCACGTGGGGACGCTGGCGACCGTGGCCACTCGTGCGCGCTGGCGGGAGCGTCTGCAGACTCAGCAAGCGCTCTATCAGGTCGAGCAGCCGGTCTGGGTGGTCGATGCGCATCCGGAATATGCCGCTTCACGCTACGGAAGGGAACAACCGGGTCAACACGTGACGGCCTGGCATCATCACGCCCACATCGCTGCGGGAATGCTGGAACATCAGTGGCTCGACCGGACGGTGCTCGGAGTCGCCTGGGATGGGAGCGGCTGGGGAACTGATGGAACCCTCTGGGGAGGCGAGTTTCTGTGGGCGACCACGCACAGCTTTCAACGGGTCGCCCGGTTACGGCCGTTCGCCCTGATCGGCGGCGATCGGGCAGTTACGCAGATCGCACGGTCGGCGGTCAGCTTGCTGACGCAAGTCGAACCGACCGCGCTCGCCGAGATCGCGGAATGGCTGCGGCTCGATGTGCGCGAGGTGCAACAGTGGGCTGTCGTGGCGCGGTCCTCAGCCGCTCCGCAGACATCGAGCGTCGGCCGCCTCTTCGACGGGATTGCAGCGCTCGTACTCCGCTTGGCTCACGTGCATGCTGAAGGCGAGGCTGCGCTGCGTCTCGAAGCACTATCTGCTCCCGAGATCGTTGACGGTTACCCGTGGGAACTGACTCCTGGCGACCCACTGGAATTTGACTGGCGTCCGCTGGTGGCGGCTGTGTTGGCCGATCTACGCCGCGGGACTGCAGTCCCGGTGATTGCCGGTCGCTTTCATTGCAGTCTGGCGCAGATGATTCTCACCATCAGCCGGAAATTTCCTGACCTCCCGGTTGTACTCGGCGGGGGTGTCTTTCAGAATCGCCGGTTGGGGGAACTGCTCCAGACTATGTGGCCGAGTAATGGTCCTCCACTCGGATTGCCAGGACGGATCCCGCCCAATGATGGCGGACTGGCGGCAGGTCAACTCGTGATCGCTGCGGCGACGCTGGCCAGGAATAGGTGATCTCCATGTGCCTCGGCATTCCGGGACGTGTTGTCCGCTGGGTCGATCGTTCGCCGTTCCTGGCGAGCGCCGAGATCGAGTTCGGCGGTGTCACCAAGTGTTGTCAGATGGCGTGTGTCCCGACCGCCCAGTCGGGAGATTACGTCCTCGTGCATGCGGGGGTGGCAATTACGGTGATCGATCCCCAGGCCGCTGCGGAGACGCTGGCCCTCATCGAGCGGGCGATCACCACTGGTGAAGCCGCGACGTCTGCACCGGATGAGGCGGCGTCATGAAGTATCTCGACGAGTACCGTGACCCCGCGCGGCTGCAGCCCACACTTGCCGCGTTACGCCGTCGCTGCACCCGGCGGTGGGTCATCATGGATGTCTGCGGGGGGCAGACGCATGGCCTGTTGCGATACGGGATCGAGTTAGCAGTCGAGGATGTCCTCGAACTGATCCACGGGCCCGGCTGTCCAGTCTGTGTCACACCAGCCGAGGTGATTGATGTCGCGATGCAGATGGCGGAGCGCCCCGAGGTGATCGTGGCCTCGTTTGGCGACATGCTCCGCGTTCCCGGCCCACGGGGGAGTCTGTTGCAGGCGCGAGCGCGCGGGGCTGACGTGCGGACAATGCTCTCCCCGCTCGATGCCGTTGCCTGGGCTGGGAAGTTTCCTGATCGAACGGTCGTGCTCTTCGCCGTCGGCTTCGAGACGACGGCACCGGCGACGGCTCTCGCAGTCCTGCAGGCGCGGGAACTGGGCCTGCGGAATTTCTGTGTGCTCGCGCATCACGTGCGGGTTGAACCGGCCATGCGGGCGATCGCTCAAAGTTCCGACTGTCGAGTGCAGGGCTTTCTGGCAGCGGGTCATGTCTGCACGGTGACGGGTTACGCCAGTTACTCGGCTCTCGCGGAACAGTGTGGGATGCCGATCGCCATCACTGGTTTTGAACCGCTCGACCTGATCTACGGACTGTCCGAATGCGTGGCCTTGCTGGAAGCGGGGACTGTTGCGGTCGTCAATCCGTACGACCGGTGTGCTCGTCCAGACGGGAACCCCGAAGCCCGGCGGATCATCGACGAGGTCTTCACTGTCGCCACGATCCCCTGGCGCGGCATGGGAGCCATTCCTGACGGGGGGATGCAATTGCGGCCCGAGTTTCAGGCGTACAATGCTCGTCATCGTTTTGCACAGACGGTTGCACCCGTGCTTGATATCTCGGACCAGTGTCAGAGCGGAGCGGTGTTGTCAGGACAGATCAAGCCGCCCGAATGTCCGCTGTTCGGCACGACCTGCACACCGATGACCCCGCTCGGCGCACCGATGGTCTCATCGGAAGGGGCCTGCGCAGCGTACTTCCGCTACGGTCACCACGCGGAGACCGAGCATGTCTGAAGCACCAGGGCGTCCCGATTGTCCCCTGCCGCAAGCCGCCGATGCGGAGTGCATCACCCTCGCTTACGGGGAAGGGGGCTGGCTGACGCGCCGCTTTCTGCAGGAGCGGATTCTCCGTCGCTTTGGCAATCCCCTTCTGCGGCGCATGGCCGATTCCGCGCTCCTCGATCCGGTGACCGGACGCATCGCAGTCACGACCGACAGTTACACGGTTTCCCCGCGGTTCTTCCCCGGCGGTGATCTGGGGTCGCTGGCGGTTTACGGGACCGTGAACGATCTCGTAGTCAGTGGCGCCCGACCACGGTGGCTTACACTCGCGCTGATCATCGAAGAAGGCTTCCTCTGGGGAGAACTCGACAGGTTGCTCGATAGTCTGCAGGCGGCGGCAGCACGTGCCCAGGTGCAAATCGTTGCAGGTGATACGAAAGTTGTCCCGCGGGGAGAAGTCGACGGACTCTTCATCAATACGACCGGACTCGGCGAAGTCTGTGCGACGGGCCCGACCGGGATCGAGACGCTCATGCCAGGGGACGTCTTGATCGTCACGGGACCGATCGGGCAACACGGGGCCGCGATTCTCTGTGCGCGGGAAGGTTTCGGCTTCGATCCACTGCCGATCAGTGACTGTGCATCGCTGGTCGGTCCATTACTCCCTGTGTGGGAGACCGGATTGCCGGTGCGGTCCGCGCGCGATGCAACCCGCGGCGGTGTGGCGGCTGTATTACACGAATGGTCGCTGGCGACGGGGCAGGGGATGACGGTCCGTGAGTGTGACCTTCCCGTCACGCCTGTCGTGCGGGCGGTCTGCGAGTTGATGGGCCTCGATCCGCTGTTTCTTGCGTGTGAGGGGACGTGTGTGCTGGCCGTCGCCCCAGCGGCTGTCGAAGCGGTGCTCGCCGTCTTGCGCGCTCATCCACAGACTGCGCATGCCTGCGTGATCGGCATCGTCACACCCCCGCGCAGCACACCGGTTCGCGTGTTGCGTGGCACCGGTCGTGAAGTCCCGCTCGACGAACCCGCCGGCAGTCCATTGCCGCGGATCTGCTAAGCCGGAACCGATACCAGAACGTATTCCTCTGTCAGCGGACGGAGCTCGCGCCTCGTCCGCTCACGGAAATGTGACCGCTGGCGAAAACGGAGCAGCCTGCATCCATCTCAGCGGCCGACGCGCTGCTCGGCTTCCAGAATCCTCGGCAGGGTGCGTAACAGCGAATCCGGGGTTAGTGAGATGCTGTCGATGCCGTGTTCCACCAGGAACTCGGCGAACTCGGGATAATCACTGGGGGCCTGTCCGCAGATGCCGATTTTCCGTCCGCAGGCTTTCACTCGCTGGATCGCCGAAGCAATCAACGACTTGACCGCGTCGTTCCGTTCATCAAAGACGTGCGCGACGATCTCGGAATCGCGATCGACGCCCAGCGTCAGTTGCGTCAGATCATTCGAGCCGATCGAGAAGCCATCGAAGATCTCGGCATATTGTTCTGCGAGGATCACGTTGCTGGGGATCTCGCACATCACGTAGACTTCGAGTCCATCGACCCCCCGTTTCAAACCGTGCTGTTCCATCACCGCAAGGACCTGGCGGCCTTCCGCCACGGTTCTGCAGAACGGGATCATGATCTTGAGATTCTTGAGGCCCATCTCGCTACGGACTTTGTGCATCGCCCGGCACTCGAGTGCAAACGCGTCGCGATAGCGTTCGTCGTAATACCGGGAAGCACCCCGGAAGCCGATCATCGGGTTTTCTTCCGTTGGTTCGTACGCCAGCCCTCCGATGAGGTTGGCGTATTCGTTGGTCTTGAAGTCGCTGAGCCGCACGATCACATCGCGGGGCGCGAATGCTGCGGCGATGGTCGCGACCCCTTGCGCGAGCTTGTCCACGAAGAACTGCCGCTTGTCGGTATAACCAACGGTCAGGTGGTCGATCTGCAGTTTGACCGCCGCATCGATCAACTCGTGGTAATCGAGCAGCGCTTTCGGGTGAACCTTGATCGTCGTCGAGATGATGAACTCTTCCCGCGCCAGTCCAACACCATCACTCGGGAGAAACGACAGCCGTAACGCTTCTTCGGGGTTGCCGACGTTCAGCATCACTTTGGTCTTCGGGCGGGCCACATTCGTCAGGTCGACCTGATCGACCGTGAAAGCGAGCTGACCATCGTAGACGTGGCCTTCGTCTCCTTCAGCACACGAGACAGTCACCACCTGGCCGTTGGCCAGCTTCTCCGTTGCGGATTCACAACCGACGACGGCTGGGAGTCCCAATTCGCGACTGACGATCGCGGCGTGGCACGTTCGTCCGCCACGATTGGTCACGATCGCCGAGGCCCGCTTCATAGCGGGTTCCCAGTCGGGGTCGGTCTTGTCCGCGACGAGCACTTCTCCGTCCTGAAAGCTGGCGAGATGATGCACGTCCGCGATGATCCGCACGGCACCCTGGCCGATCTTTTCCCCGACGCTGCGGCCACGGACGATCACCGGCCCCCGTTCGCTGAGCCGATAGCTCTCCTGCACGGTTGCCGACTTGCGCGACTGGACCGTTTCGGGGCGGGCCTGCACGATCCAGAGTTCGCCGGTCAGGCCGTCCTTCGCCCATTCCATATCCATCGGCGTCGGCTGTCCGCGCCGCTGCGAGTAGTGGTCTTCGATGATGCAACTCCAGCGGGCCAGTTGCAGGATCTCGTCTTCAGTCAGGCAGAAGCGGTTCCGTTCCTCGGGGCGGGTCGGGATGTTTCGCGTCATCCGGCTGCCGCCGACGTCGTAGACCATCTTGAGTTCCTTGCTTCCCAACCGCTTCTGCAGGATCGGACGGAAGCCCTGCAACAGCGTTGGCTTGTAGACCAGAAACTCATCCGGGTTGACCGCACCCTGCACCACGTTCTCACCAAGACCATACGCCCCGTTGATCAGCACGGCTTCACGGAAGCCGGTTTCGGTATCAATCGAGAACATCACTCCCGAACACGCGAGATCGGAGCGGACCATCAACTGCACACCGATCGAGAGGGCGATCTGCAGGTCATTGAAGCCCTGATCATGGCGATAGGAAATCGCCCGATCGGTGAAGAGAGACGCGAAGCAGCGTTTGCAGGTTTCGAGCAGTTGCGTATGTCCCTGCACGTTGAGGTAGGTCTCCTGCTGACCGGCGAAGCTCGCATCGGGGAGATCTTCCGCGGTGGCGCTGCTGCGGACGGCCACATCGCGTGTCCGGCCAGGTCCGCCACACAGCGCGTCGTAAGCTTGTGCAATTTCCTCAGCGAGGTCGTTCGGGATCGTTGCTGCGAGAATTGTCTGCCGGACGCGTTGACCGCATGACTGCAGACTCTGCACGTCGGTCGGGTCGAGTGCACTCAGCAGCTTGAGGACGGCAGTGTCGGTTCCGCTCGCCGCGAGGAAATGTCGATACGCATCCGCCGTGACGGCAAACCCGTTGGGGACCCGGACGCCCGCGGTGGCCAGCTCGCGGACCATCTCCCCGAGGGACGCATTCTTCCCGCCGACGAGCGGCACATCGGCGATGGTGATGTCCTGAAACCAGCGGATAAATCGCGGTGCCGTCGCCATGGGTGTCCCTTCTGTATAAGGAAAACGTCTCCCTGGATTCTACGGAAAATCCGTCATCGAGAGACGCAGAGAACCGTCATCTGAGGGAAACGCAGGCATTTCGCCGGTAGGGATTTCCCGAAAGAGATCGACCGCGTTCGGAGAGCATTCTTCAGTGTGTAACGAATGACAAGGCGATCAGGGCTGACCGAAGACCCGGTCGATGGCCGGTTCCAGATCGGCTTTCTTGATCGGCTTGACGAGCACCGTTGTCAGCGGCGACTGCATGATGACACTCCGTGCCAATTCGTCGGGGTAAGCCGAAATGAAGATCACCGGGACTGGATGATCGCGCCACAGTTCTTCGATCGCTGAGAGACCGTCCCGATGGGGCATCTTGAAATCGGTAATAATCAGCTCTGGATTGGTCCGGCGGCACTCGGCCACCAACTGGTTGCCATCTGCTGCGGAAGCGACGACATCGTGTCCCATCCGGATCAGCACTTTGCTGAGGAAGTCGCGCATATCGACTTCGTCGTCTGCAATCGCGATGCGTCGGGTCATGTGCGTCATGGCAGTCACTTCTGCTGACGGTGGGGTGATCGGCGGACTCATCGATCGGCGACCGGCAACAACAGGATGATCTCGGTTCCGGAGGTCGTCGGGCCGACTTCGATCGTGCCGTGATGGGCCTCCATCGTGCGCTGGGCGATCGCCATGCCCAGTCCGGTGCCGCGGGCTTTCGTCGTAAAAAACGGCTGGAAAATCCGAGCGCGTTGTTCTGCATTCAGCCCCGGACCATTGTCATGCAGGGCGATGCGGAGTGCCGGGTGCTCACGGAGCGTAGTCGGGGTACACGTCACCGTGATGATCCCGCCTTGTTGCGGCAGAACGGCGAGGGAGTTCTCCAGAATATTCCGCAAGACCTGGGCGAGGCGATGGGGGTCGACACTCGCCACGGGCGTCAGCGGGCAGTCGCAGTGAAACTCCACCGTCTGCGTGCGTCCCTCGCCGCTGGTGAGGTTCCGCCAGACATCTTCCCATAAGGTCTTCAAATTCGTCGGTTGCAGTTCCAGTCGAATCGGTGCCGCGTAGCCGCGGACTTCTTCGTACAACCGCTGCAATTCATCGACGGCACTCTGTGTCCGACGTGTCAGATCGAGCAGGGAGGGTTGATTTTCCAGGTCGAGGGACAGCATTTCCAGGCAGGCCTGGGCGCGCTGCAAGGCATTGCGGCTTTCGTGCGCGAGGGCCGTCATCATCTGACCAATGGCCGCCAGCCGTTCCCCTTGCACAACCTGTTCCTGGGCACGCCGACGATCCGTCACATCGTTCAAGAGCCAAACTTCGTGCTGCTCGTCCCGATAGGCCGCCAGTTCAATCCAGCGGGGATGCCCGTCGCGCCGCACGATCTCCAACGTTCGAGACTCGGGAAATCCACGTGCACGGTCCGCGAGATACTTTGCCTCGATTTCACCGGCCCGCTCGGGAAACAACTGCACGAACCATTGGTCGGTCGACTGCAATTCGTCACGCGAATAGCCCGTGATCGCTTCGGTCGCCCGATTCACAGCGATCGTCTGTCCCGAGACATACACCGCCCCGGCTGGGAGATGTTCCACAATGAACCGCAGACGGCGATGTGAATCTTCCTGGCGACGTTCCGCTTCGATGCGTCGTCGCTCCGTGGTGTCGACAATGTGCACCATAATCTGCAGGTCCTGATCACCCGGGAGAGGATGCAGGCTGATATCGCAGGGAAACTCGCTGCCGTCCTTCCGTCGGGCATGCAGATCGCGATTCTCGGCAATCGGTCGAACAGTCGGAGCGCGGAGGTATCCGTCGCGCAGGGAAACGTGATGGGGGCGAATCGAATCGGGAACGAGAACTTCAATCATCTCCCCCACGAGTTCGTCCCGTGAATATCCAAACCACGCTTCAATGCAGCGATTCACCAGCAGAATACGGGCATTGCCATCAACAAGAATTACCCCGGCTGGCGACGCTTCCAGCAACAGCTGAAACCGCTGTTCGAAAGGATCATGGGTCTGAGTGTTTCCTGGATTCATTGCAGCTCATTCAACAGCACAGAGACAATCGAATCCCAATACGTCGCGATCCGTTTCCGCTCGTAGGGTGGGCTGTGCCCACCATCTTCATCACACCGATGACTGATTTCGTGCGTACCCTGTTGAAACTCTGAGTCAGCTTCCTCACGAAGGATTCATTAGCGCGACACGGGCTGCCAACACAAATGCGCCGAGCAGATGCAGCAGGAAAATCAGGAAGCCGACACCAATCAGGGTCTGCGAGCCATCGTCCTTGCCTGCTTTGCGTCCGAACAGTTTGGTGGCCACGGTGCCGCAAATCCATCCCCAATGCAGCATCACGTGGAGCACAATCCCGACAGCAAACGTGCAGAACACGACAAACAGACCATTCAACCAGTCGGCAGCGGTCATCCCCCAGATGGTGGCGTGTAACACGCCGGGCGGGTAGACGAGCGCAAGGACCCCCAGCATGCCCGCGAGGACCACAAACAAGACCAGCAGCACGGCATCGAGCCAGAAATTGATCAGTGTCTTGTAGCGTGACCAGAAGGATGACCACGCGGGCGCAGAGGATTTCCGCGCGAGCGTGTCGGAGGCGTTCTGCTCCGGGTCATCACGTTCGGTCGTCGGGGCCGGAAGGAGTCCGGTCGTGTCGGGTGTCATTTTGTCTCAACTGATCGCGGTGGAAGGACCGGTACGAAATACGGACTGGCAGACGCGGTCGCTGGCTGGCACAGCGGACATCGGGCGGCAGGCGGCGCATCGGACGCCTGCAAAAAACTGATCCCACGACCCATCGTCAACGCTCCAGTGAGCATGACCGACCACGCCGCTAACCGCCAGACACGCTGCCGCGTCGTCACGTTGAGCAACATCGCCCCCAGACCGGTGAGCACCATCAGCGGAACCGTCCCCGCGCCGAAGACGATCATCGTGAACGCGCCACGCAGCAGGTCTCCCTGGCTCGCTGCCAACGACAGAAATGCGTAGACCAGCCCACAGGGGAGCAACCCCGTCATGACCCCGGCCGAAAAGGCATTCCGTAAAGCCGGGTGCTTCAGCAGGGTCGAGAACAGCGAACCGAACAGGCAGCCTGCTCCCAGAGTCGTTCCCGTTTTCCGACCCAACAGTCCGGCGGCCTGGGCTCCCTGCCAGACGAGGAACAATCCGGCCACGAGACTCAGGATGGCAGGGACGGGGATAAAGGCTGGCACACGGGCTGCGAGCGATCCCCCGGCATAGCCTGCGACTCCGCCGAGCGTGGCGTAACTGGCGATCCGTCCGGCGCTGAAGACCAGTTGCCCGAGGAGATTCTGTCGCAGGGTGGGACGATGCAGGCCGACCATCATCGCGAACCCGCCGCACATGCCGACGCAGTGCGACGAGCCGAGCAATCCCCCACCGGCGATCAACCACCACGTCAGCATCAGGAGAGGACCTCCCGGCTGGGACTTACGGGCAACTCCGGCAGTGACCGGGAGGCCGCATCGTGGAACTCGGAATCTCCACGCAATCGGAGAGAGTTTCCCAGGACCATCAAGCTGCTGACGACCATCAGCACGGCTGCGACCGCCGGATGCAGCCAGCCAAACGCGGCGATGACTACACCCAGGCTATTGTATCCGAAAGACCATGCGAGGTTTTGCCGGATCGTATGAACCGTCCGCCGCGCGAGATCGAACGACCAGGGGACCAGCCTGAGATCATTCGGCAACAGGCAGAGATCGGCCGAGTCACGAGTGACGTCAGCCCCGCATCCCAGCGCGATCCCCAGATCGGCCGTCGCCAGGGCCGGGGCATCATTCAGACCATCGCCCACCATGGCGACCCGGCCGTAGAGTTGGTGCTGCTCTTGGATGCGGGCCAGCTTTTGTTCGGGGAGCAATTCGGCGATGACGGGAATCGAAAGCAGCGATTCCCAGCGGACCGCGCGCTCGCGCCGGTCCCCGGTCAGAATCGCCTGGTGGAGCTGCATCTGACGGCACTCTGCCAGCGCTGCGCGGGCTTCCAGACGGAGCGACTCTTCCAGCAGGAAGGCCCCTTGAACGCGGCCCTGCCAGCCGATCAGGACCCATGTCAGTCCTTCCTGACCGAGCCGCGCAAGTTCCTGTGCGAGTGCCGTCTCGGTGTGGAACCCAGCTTGCTCCAAAAAGGCTGGCGATCCCAGCAACACGGTTCCCAGTTGAGGAAGAGTTCCCCGCAAGCCACGTCCGGGGATCGTTTCGACTTCACAGTACTCGGTGTGATGCGGTGTCTCGGCGAGATCGCGGTGAATCACGCTGGAGTAGATATGCGTGGAACCGGAGGTCAGAGTGAGGGCTGCTGATTCGATGGTTTCGCGATCTGCGTGCTGGGCGCAGATCACGCCGCGCAGCTGCGGGGTTCCCGTGGTGAGCGTACCCGTCTTATCCCAGCAGATCGCGCGGACCTCCGCGAGGCGTTCGAGCGCTTCTCCACTGCGGAAGACGACCCCACGACGTGCCGCAGAGCCGAGCGCCGTCCAGATCGCCAACGGCGTGGCCAGCGCGAGGGCACACGGACACGCAATCAGGACGACCGACAGGGCCGTCAGTACCCCGGTTTCCCAATCGGTGCGCCAGCCATGGACCACGAGCGTCACCAACGAGACAACGGCGATGATCGGGAAGAAACGACTCGACCAGCGATCCGCAAGAACTTGGAAGTGTCCCTTGCGCATCCGTGCGGTCCGGACGGCCTCCACCAGCCGTCCGAGAGCTCCCTCTTGCGCTGTGGTCGTGACCTCGAAGCACAAATCCCCTTCGAGATTCAGGCTGCCACCGAGCAACGGATCGCCTGGCTGTTTTTCCACCGGGAGACTTTCGCCGGTGAAGAATTGCTCATCGACAACGCCACGGCCTTGAATCACCCGGCCATCCACCGGGATGCGTTCGCCTGGCAGGACCCGCAATCGTTGTCCGACCGTGACGGACGTGCGGGGGATGACCGTCATTTCTCCGGTTGAATCGAGACAGCGCACTTCATCCGGCAGCAACTGTTCCAGGTCATCGAGGGCGGCCGACGCCTGCAATCGTCCTGTCGCTTCCAGCCAGCGGCCCAGCGTGACCAGCACCAGGATCACACAGGCGACTTCGTAGTAGACATGTCCCGAGCCACGGACCGTCGAGACGACAGAGAACGCGAACGCAGCAACCACGCCCGTTAGCAACAGCAGGTCGGTCGAGAGTGCCCAGCGGCGGAGTTGTTCCCAGGCATTCAAGGCCAGCAGACGGCCGAGGAGCAGCAGCACCGGGGCGGTGAAGAGCAGGCCCCCCCAGCGCAGGAAATCGGCGAGACGAGCCTCAAATGCGGATTGGGGATTCGCCGCGTAGCTCCACAAGGCCATCGTCATCATCACGACATTCATCGTGCAGAAGACGGACAAGCCGAGGGCGGTCGCCATCCACCGCATCTCGCCACGATCGCCGGTCTCACCGGTGACCGCGGCAGCGAAGCGACAGCCCAGGCAACAATAGACCGCCTCGCATGGAGTCGCAGAGAGCCCGCTCACCGGCAGACTGCAATAACTGCACGCCGTCGAGTCGGTCGCAGTCGGCGGCAGCGTAGGCTCGTTCACGGGGGCGTCAGCAGTTCCGTTTGGATAGCAGGCAGGAAATTCCGAATCACATAGAAGGCCGCGAAGACCCAGAACACAACCCAGATCAACCGCACATACCAGGGGATCGTACTGCTGACATACGTGTGATACGTCAATTCTTTATCGGGCGAGGCAGGGGGTGTCGTCATGCAGAAATCCTTGAATTCAGCGAACGGGCGCGAGCGGCACGCGATCGCCTCAGGCCGTGGGTGTTGCCGGGGATTGTCGGTCGAGACGTTGTTCGTTCTCGAACATGGTACGGCTCGGTTCATTCAGATCGTGAAACGCCCCTTGAGCCGCACTCCAGAGGAGCAGGCAGAAAAAGCCCGCGGTCGCGAAGAGGTAATTCACGATAGGCGTCGCTGCAAAGGCCCCTTCTTCATCCCCCTGCATGACCAGGATCAGGTCGAGGAACTTGTTGCTGAAACCGAGGATGGTCGGAATCAGCACAATGGCAGCAAACAACCAGGTCAACCAGTGCGTTTTGTGCGGAGTCATTAGATTTCACTCTCTTTGGACGCCCAGCCATAGCGATGGCTGAGCTTCTGTTCTCGATCATCATTCCGCCGCAGGAGCCGGCTTAATCGGTGTGGCCGCGTAATCTTCGTAGTACGGGTAACTTTCCAACCACGATCCCAGCCATTGCACGTAGGTCATCAACGCCAAGCCGCGCTTGTTCGGTTGATCCGGAGCACCATCAAACAGCCAGGGATACTTCGGCATCGGCGAATCGATCGACAACATGTCCGGTTGATAGAAATGGACGGCGTGCCAGTCGTTCGAGCGGCGGCCCCCTTCACGGCTGAGATCGGGACCGACTCGCCGCGTCCCGAACATCACCGGACGCTGCAGACGATTCTGATATTCCCACGATTGCGAGACGGCCCCCCAGCGGCGGTCTTCGTTCGACACCGGCCGCACGAACTGGCTGTGACAGTGCCAGCAGCCTTCGCCAATGTAGACCTTGCGACCCGCTTCGAGTGCTTCTGCGCACTTCTCGTCGTACCAGGTTGCGGCCTGTTCTGGATCAGCCGGGGGTTGTCCGTAGGCTTTCTCGAAGGCGGCAGGGAATCGCTGTGCGAGGTCCTCGAACTGGTACCGAACCTGTCCATTCACCACCTCCCGCACCGATTTCTCGGGGAGGTGGCGATACATCAGGATCGGTACGACGGCGTTCGAGAGGAAGGCGAAGGCGAAGAACCCGACACCGGCGATCAACAAGATACCGGACTTCTTTTCAAACATGGACGGCGATCTCCGGAAGGGTCTTAGGGAGCACTTCTCCCCAGCCGATGGACTTGTCTTTCAGGACGCTGGTCGTGTTCAGGCTTGTGGAGCGAGTGCGGCGGCCTGGCGCGACTTCTGCCACGTCAGGTAGAAGTTGGCGACGAACAGCAATTGAGCGGCAAACATCACCAGACCGGCCACGATGCGGACCGACCAGAACGGAATCGAAACCGTGATCGACGATTCCCAGGGTTGCAGAGCCGCCCAGGACCAGCCCTGAAAGAGTCCTCCGAGAATCAGGTCGCCCGCCATCACCATCAAGCCACCGGCTGAGGCCCAGTAGTGCCACTCACACCATTCATTGCTGTACCAGTCGGTCTTCAGGATCCTCGGGATCAGGTAGGTCATCGCTCCGAGTTGCCAGAGACTGAAGACCCCGAACATCACCATGTGGGCATGACCCACCACCCAATCGGTGAAGTGAATCAGGGCTTGGAAAGTCATCGTCGTCTGCAGGGCACATTGCAGGCAGGTCAGGAAGTAGAACGCGATTCCCGTGTAGAAGTAGCGGAGTGGCAGGTTGCGGATGACCTCACCACCCGTTCCGCGCAACGTTCCCACGAAGTTGATGATGACCGTCACGACCACCAGTTCCAGGGCAATGGTCGAGAGGACCGCCCCATACTGCAGGAACATCGGGATCGGTGTGTAGAGGAAGTGGTGAATCCCCTGCAGCGGATAGAAGAACGCGAGTCCCCAGAAGCCGACCAGCGAGAGACCGTGACTCCACATCGGCCGCTTGAGCAGAATCGGCACGAAGTAGTACATCATCCCCCAGCCCAGCGGCGTGACGAACAGCCCCACCAGGTCATGAATGAACAGTCCGCCCACGGCACCGGCACTCGATCCGCACACGAAGTATTCCGGGACGAAGTTGCCCATGGCGTACGTCAGGAATGTCCAGACGAGAGCCGCGAGGTAGTACCACAGCGTCACATACATCGGCCCGCGAACTTGAATGATCGGAGCCCCGAAGTTGATCGCCACCAGCAGCAGTCCCAATTGGGCGACCGGATCGATCCAGACGGGTGTTTCGCCCCATTCCAACCCCTGGGCTTCACCCAGGAGTAGCCCCACCGCGGTCGCCAGGACCACAAACTGCCACGCCCCGAAGATCAGGTACGACAACACCGGGTTAAAGACCGGCCGCAATGTCAGTCGCGGCACGATCCAGTGCATTAAGCCCAGGAAGGCGTTCGCGATGAAGCCGTAGGCGATGGCGTTCGTATGCACCATCCGCCAGCGGCCGGGTGAAAACAGTTCGATCGCGGGGAACGGGTTATGGCGAATGAGCTGCAGGCCCATGATGATCCCGGCGATCATCGAGACGACCATGAACGTCAACGCGGCCACGAAGTACCAGAGGACGAGACGTTCCTGGACCAGTTCTTCATGACGCGGAAGCGTGGCTTCGGAAACAGTCGGCGACGAAGTCATTGTCGTTCCATGCACAGGCGAGAGTGGGACAAAGTCCGCTGAAGTCTCAACGCAACCAAGTGAACATCACTCGGCACGTGTCGGTTGCTGATAAACCTGGAACCGTCCTAACGGGTAGGCAAGGGCCAGTGTCCAGCCGAAAACGAGATGCGTGACGACCGCGACCCACGTCGGTAACACCGCCGGATCGGTAATCCAGTGGCCACCGAAGAGGGCTGGCTGCAGCCACGACAGAATGCCGTAGAAGTTGATCATCCACAGGACCAGCGACAGCCCCGTGGCGACCAGCAGTCGGACGCCAATCGAAGATTTTTCCGTCAACCGGACCAGCGTGATGAAGAACGGAACCCCCAGGATCATCCCGGTTCCCAGGTAGAGACAGCAGCCGATCGCCAGCATCACCCCATCGCCGATGATATAGACATCGGTCTGTTGCGACGCGAGCTGCAGCGCCTTCTCACCCAGAGGAAACGTGAGGTAGACGCGGATGAGTTCCAGCGGGCTGCGTCCAGCGATCGGGGCACCGATGACGTTGATCAGCAGGCTGGTCATCGCCCCGAAGATGCCGAGCAGAAACCCGCTGGTGGCGTAATATTCCAGATAAAACTTCTGGGGGGGCCATTGCCCCTCAGTCTCCGTCGCCGTGAGCTCGCCTTCCAGTTGCTGGACGCGTTCCCGCAGTGCGGCGAGTTCCTGCTGTTTCTGCTCATCGACGGTCATCGCGAAGGATTCCCTGGAAGTCACTCGAGAGTCTGCAGTCGTGCGGATCACGCGGCGCACGGTTCACACGATCACGGGGCGATCAGCTCACTCAGTCGGGGCGGGAGCTTCAGCCTCGGTAGCCGTCAAGTAGGGCTTGATCAGGCCCGGGGGCGGGATCTGTCCTTCCCGACGGTGGTTCGAGACGCTGAGGACATAGGCCACCAGGTCCCAGATCGTTTCGGGCTCGGACTGTAACGCGGCCGCAAAGCCGGGCATCGGAGTCCCATTGATCCCTGAGTAAATCCGCCGGTAGATATCGACTGGGCGGGTGCCGCCGCGCAGCATGCCCGAGGTCAGGTCAGCAGCACGAGTCGGTTGACCCCAGGCGTCATTCCCCCGGTTCTCGGCCGTTTGTCCGCGGCCGTCTTCCCCGTGACACTTCGAGCAGCCCTTGGTGAGAAATGCCTGCTTACCGCGCTGAACGTGTTCCATCGTGAACTTCGGCGGTAACGATAGCGGCCGGACTTCCTGGGTCTCGGCATCCGTCCAGCGCCGGACCACCGTCGGGACCAGATCGTCCTTCACCATCTCGGGATCGACTTCTTCTTCCGAGTCGGCGGTGTCGATCAGGATCTGTTCCAGCTCGCCACGTCGTGAGAGCATGAGCACGTAGTCGACGACGGCTTGAATGTCGCGCTCGGGAAGCAGGTTGAAGTTCGGCATCGAAGTGCCGCGAATCCCCTGACGAACCGTGCGGACCAGATCGTCCCGCAATGGTCGCGAGCCGTAAGGAGTTGAGGTGAACTTGAACAACCCGCGGCGATAGTCGCGTGGCTTGGGATACATGTACTTGGCTGCCGGTCCTGCTCCATCGCCCGTGACGCCGTGACACTGCACGCAGCGATCCTGATACACCACCTGCCCGTGGACCAGATCTGCTTTAGGAGCATCGGCTTCCGCCAGCAGTTTGGGATGGGCGAAGGAGCCCGTGTATTCCACGAGTTCTTTTTTCACTGCCGTGCTCAGCTCTTCTGGCAATTCACCGAGCTTGGCGATGGTGACGAACTGGGGTGGTTCAGCGCGATGACATCCCGCGAGGGCCAGCACACAGGCAATCATCCCCGGCAGACAGGACAACGGTCGGCAATGCACGCGCAAACTCCCTACGGATACCCGATGCACTGTGCACAGAGTTGGTCTCTGCACAGTTGGGGAACTCCTTAGCAACCGCAATGCCAACCCCGCAGGAACTTGTATCCATCCCTGAAGAGCGATTCGTCCGGCACCGCGGCAGGTCGATGTCGGAAGAGCCTGAAAGTCTGGAATCACTGGCAAAACCCGCAGGATCAACACGGCCTCTGCGTGGCCAGAAGATGGTCCATCTCGGCCCGGCAGGCATTCGGAGTGGGCGTTCGATCTCACGGACTGTGTGCGGTGGTGTCACAAGGGGTGCGGGCACTGTGCGGATTTGTCACAATCGGGGCAGATGGCAGGCTCCCCATTGAGAACCGCGGCCGATGGACATTTTGATTGTTGAGGACGACCGCGAGTTCCGTGATCTGGTGTGCCAGTGGATGACTCGGCATGGCCACGAGATCGTTGAGGCTTCACGGGGACAGGAAGCACTCCGGTCGATCAGTCTGCGGCGGTTCGACGTGGCGATTATCGATCTCATGCTGCCCGATCTCTCTGGTCTGGAACTGATCGGACAGATTCGCGAGCACGCCCCGGAGACTGAAATCATCATGCTCACGGGATCTGCGACCGTCGAGACCGCGGTCGAGGCGATGAAACGCGGTGCTGCTGACTATCTCACCAAGCCGTTCCCGCTGGCAGCCCTCGAAGAACGCTGCCGCAAGGCCGCCGAACATGGCCGCTTGCGGAAGGAAGCCGAACAATGGAAGACAATCGCCCGGCGGCAACTGGCCAGTGACCAGATCATCGGCGAGTCAGCCGGGCTGCGGGAGTCTCTGCGACTGATTGAACGTGTCGCACCGACTGATAAGCCCGTACTCATTCTGGGGGAAACGGGTGTCGGGAAGGAACTCGCAGCCCGCGCCGTCCAGCGCTGCAGTTCCCGTGCGGAGCGTCCGTTCGTCATCGTGAATTGTGCAGCGCTCCCTGATCAACTGATCGAAAGCGAGCTCTTCGGACACGAGAAGGGCTCCTTCACCGGCGCAACCGAAACCAAGGCTGGGTTGTTCGAGGTCGCGGATGGCGGAACGCTATTCATCGACGAAATTGGAGAATTGCCGCTGGCCCTCCAGCCGAAACTGCTCCGCGTTCTGGAAGACGGCTCGTTCCGGCGAGTCGGTTCAACGAAAGAACGCCGAGTCGATCTCCGATTGATCGCAGCGACACATCGCGACCTGGAAGCCGAAGTCCGTGCCCAGCGGTTTCGGGAAGACTTGTGGTTTCGGATCAATCTCTTTCCGATCACCCTGCCGCCCCTCCGGCAACGAGCCGGCGACGTGGAACTCCTCACGCGACACTTTCTCCCCGCTGGCTGGCAGGTCGAGCCCGCAGCGGCGCATGCGCTGGCGACTTACTCCTGGCCGGGCAACGTGCGCCAGCTTCGCAACGTCCTCGATCGAGCCACCGTGCTTGCCGAGGATCGTTTCATCACGCTCGATGATCTGCCGCCAGAACTCTCCGGGGGGACGGAGATCATTTCGCCAACTGGCTTGGGAAGTGATGCGACCGCCTCCGACCAGACGATCACCACGCTGGAACGCAACCACGTCGTACAAATCCTGACCGCCTGCGACGGCAACAAATCCCAAGCCGCCCGCGCCCTCGGCATCCACCGCCGCAAACTCTACCGCCTCCTCGAACGCCTCGGCTTGTCCGATCTGTAACCCATCACCGTGTCCTGACCGAGGCTGAGCTCGGATTGGCCATGAAGTCAGATTCTCCTGTGGATGACCAACATGACCTGGATTCGCACGGTACCCAAATCGCAGGCGGACGAAGCCTATCGGCAGGCACTCGAGGCACAGCATGCCTGGTATCCGGCCGAATATGCCACCCAGGTTGAGGGCTTGCCGGAGAACGATGGGGACGGGATCGTCGCCAGTCACAGCTTGATCCCCTCGGCCTTACATCACGCTTTTGCCACGTTCGGTGCGCTGATGGATCCCCAGTTGCCATTGACCCGCCGTCAACATGAACTGATCGCGACGGTCGTCTCGCAGGCGAACTGCACGCGGTACTGCAGCGTGTCACACCGTGAGTTCCTGCGGCGGGCGACGGGCGACGATGCCCTCGTCGCCGCGATCGAACAAGACTACCGCACGGCCCCGTTAAGTGACGCCGACCGGCTGATGTGTGTCCACGCGGAACAACTCACCCGCGACGCGACCCAAATCCAGCGGAGTGATATCGACCGACTCCGCAGCGTCGGCTTCGACGACGTCGCCATCCTGCAAATGACTCAAATCGCCGCCTGGTTCAACTACATCAACCGCATGGCCGACGGCTTGGGCGTCGGCCGCGATTGAGCGCTCTCATAGCCCGGAGCGCCTGCTCCGGAAGTCCTCGACAAATCTCTGCGTAATTTCTCATCACGCTCGTCTCTCACTGAGGGTGGGTTCCATACTTCCGTATCCACGCATCAGGTTCTTCACCGAGGTCCTCACCGGTTTTGGTCTTCAGGTCGGCGATGATCTCCCGCACGGCATTCGCTCGGATCTGCTCGACAAGGAAATCGAGATGGGACCCCGTGATTTGTTTCGTGCCGGATGGATAGTACTGGACGGCACCATTCAGATAGTCGGTTGCTTTGTAGGGATCGCCCTTGAACGCCATCAACCGCATGTCTTCAGAGTATCCAGCCTGTTCGCGAGCCATGATCATCCGAATCTTGAGCTCGGCCAACTCCCAGAACATCATGCCGCAAAGCACCAAGAGCCCGGCACAAGACAGTCCAAGAATCACCGTGAGCGGATGCTTGAGGATGGCGGGCATGTCATGAACCTTGGGGCGAGAGGGATGCCGGAGAAGCGGCCGGAGCTGGCGCTCCGGGCTGGGATCGGTTGTGTCACGCCGTCGCGAGGCGGTGCATTTCCTGGACCGTGCGGTCGAGTTCGTCGACGAGTGGGGTGGGGACTGCGAGGCGGCGAAATTCCTGGGCGAGGGTGGCGTAGTACCAGAGAGTGCCGTCGCGGCCGCCGGTGAACTTGTCGAAGGTCGCGAGTCCGTGTTGATGCAGGTCGGCGACGATTGTGCGGGAGTTGTGCAACTTGTCGCAGGCAGAGATCAGACGGCCTTCGCGGAGGGCGTGCTGCAGGTGGGCGATGTACGCTTCTTTGCGGGCGCGCCACGGCGGTTTCGGGCAGACGTCGGTATCGGTACAGTCAGCAACGAGTCGAGCGACCCGTTCACCAAAACGGCGGGCAATGTCGGCCCCACGACCGGCTCCTCCAGCGTCTTCCACCGCATCATGGAGCAAACCAGCGATCGCGGTCTCTTCGTCCCCCCCGTATTCGAGCACCAGCCCGGCAACCGCAAGCAGATGCGAGACGTAGGGGACGGTTGTCCCTTTGCGGACCTGCCCAGCATGCACGATGCAGGCGTACTGCAGGGCGGATTCAAAGCGTGTAGTAAGCATCGTTAGCGGCTTTCGGGTGTGCGATTCTGCGGAAATCCATTGACGCGAAATTGAACGCTGGTTGTGGGATCGCGAGCGGGCACCGGCGGAGTACCGGCTAAACAAGGGAGTTTTCCGGTGGTTTCGATTTTTCGAGGATGTGGAACGAAAGTTTCTTTGCGTCATCGTCAGCAGAGCCAGGCCGGTCTCTGCTCGTTATCCCATGTGGTGTCACGGAGCCCTTTTGTCATTATCCCGTCCGTTCCCTCCCGACCACATGGAACAGAGTCCCGCGGGGTAGAGAGACCCTGCGGGATTTTTTTGTTGGCTGATGGCTGATGGTCGACGGCTGAGGGACAGCGACGTTGGCACTGATTCCGTCTCCGTTCGTCCCTGAGCCATCAGCCCTTAGCCAATGGCCCTCACTCACCGCCCTAGCCATCCGCCATCGACCGACAGCAGCGTGCCATGAACGTAGTTGGAAGCGTCCGAAGCAAGGTACACGATCGTCCCCCCGAGTTCTTCCGGCTGGCCCCAGCGGCCGGCAGGGATGCGATCGAGAATCTGTGGTCCGCGGACCGGATCGTCCTGCAGTGAGTCGGAGAGTTGCGTCTCGAAGTAACCGGGACAGAGGGCGTTCACGTTGATGCCGCGGCTGCTCCAGGCATTCGCCAATGACTTCGTCAGCCCGGCGAGCGCGTGCTTCGCGGCCGCATACGCTGGAATGAAGTGGCCTCCCTGGAAGGACATGACCGAGCCGATGTTGATGATCTTCCCTCGTCCACGAGCCAGCATGCCGGGCGCAACCTGTTGAGACAGATCGAACGCCGCCGTCACGTGGATCTCCAGCAGATTGGCCCAGTCCGCCAGAGGATAGACTTCCGGCGGGTGTCGATGCGTGATGCCAGCATTGTTCACGAGGATGTCGATTCGTCCGGTCGTCTGTTCGATACGACCGATGAGGCCGGCGCGATCGGCGGGGTTTCCCAGATCGGCCTGAAACGACCAGCACTTCCGCCCGATTGCTTCGACGGCACGAATGGTCTCGGCGTCGGCCGCCTGTCGCGAGACCGTGGCGATCTCCGCTCCCGCTTCCGCGAGTGCAATCGCTAAGGCTTGCCCTAATCCTCGACTCGCGCCGGTCACCAGCGCGACACGTCCATCCAGTCGAAACAAGTCCAGAATCATCCGTAGTTTCCGCTGCAGCAGGCGTGTTCCGTAGGCTCGTTGCCTTCAGCAGGATACGCAGAACCGCCACTCCGAGACAGTCCGCGGAAATCCCGTGTCACCCAGCCGGGGGAGAGCGTCGACAGTGCCCAGTTTCGGCCGATCATGCCAGTACCCGCTTTGCGCCGCACTTTGAGACTGGTACGCTATGAAACAGGGTTGGTGGGATTGGGTTTGGGGGAAAGGGCAGGGGATGTCCCCGGCCGATGTCGATCAGGGTGAGGGTCCGGCAAGCGGGCTGGAAGTCTCGCGGCGTGGGTTTTTGCGCGTCGGCGGTCTCGGTTTGGGTGGCCTGGGTGTCGCTCAACTGGCCCGCGGACTCGATGCCGCTCCGTCGAGTTCGCAGCGTGCGCGGCGGGCCGTGCTTGTTCTAATGAACGGCGGTCCCAGCCAGCTCGACACGTTTGACCCCAAGCCGACGGCGACCGCTGCCGTCCGTGGCCCGATGCGGGCGATCTCGACCAGCGTCCCTGGTGTCCAATTCAGTGAATCACTCCCCTTCCTCGCCCAGCGGATGGACCGCTGTGCGTTGATCCGCACGCTGCAACACGATGCGGCTCCGATTCATGAAACCGGGCTGCAACTCCTGCAGACCGGGCGGCTTGTGGAACGAGGTCAACGCTTCCCGCATGTCGGCTCGATCATCGCTCACGAAGCGGGTTGGCGGACTGCGAGCGAACGGCATGGCGTGATGCCCGGTCTGCTCGCTGCCACCGGCGTGCATCGCGAATGTGGTCAGACCAGCGGCTTTCTCGGTGGTGACTGGGCACCGATGTTGTGGTCGCCCCTCGATTACGCCTGGCCCGATGGGGCTCAACGGACCTATGGCGATTCCGACTTCGGTCGCGAACTCTGGCGGACTGCCCGGCAGCTGGAAGCCGGCAGTCGCTTTGTGACCGTGAACCTGTGTCCCGAACTTGTGGGCACGAAGACATGGGATTGTCACGGCGACACGCTCAGCCCGGCCACGGTCTGCGACTATCGTGACCAGCTTTGTCCGGCATTCGACCGCGCGCTGAGTGCATTTCTCGATGACCTGGAACAGCACGGGACGCTGGAAGACACGCTCGTCGTGGCAACCGGCGAAATGGGGCGCACCCCACGGCTTAACGAGCGTGGTGGACGCGACCACTGGACCGGCTGCTGGTCAGCCCTGGTGGCCGGTGGCGGTGTGACGGGGGGAGCGATCCTCGGAACCAGCGACGCCGAAGCCGGCGCGCCTCTCGATGTCGCTTACACGCCCGATCAGATCGCGGCGACCTTCCTCGCGTGGTTCGACATCGACGGCACGCAACTCGATTGCCCAGTCTTCCCGGGGCAACGCTGGTTCAACGCAGAACCGATCAGCCAGCTCTGGGGCAGCACCGTCACCGTCGCGTGAGTGTCACCGCGTCCCCAAAGGCAGGCTCTTCAGAAGCCCAGCCATTCCGATCGCTGGGTCTTTTCAATTATGCAGCCCGTCGCAACGGCGTGAGCACCGCCGGTGCGTCGGCCGGCTTATGGGCGACACACAGCAGGCTGAGTCCAAAGCCGAAGTTCACAGAACGCTCAACCGTCTGGAACCAGGTGTGCAACGCTCGAATGGCCAGCTTCTGGAACCACGACTTCGGCTTGCTCGTCCGGAGTTCTACCTGCAACGGTCGCCCCATCAGCCGTTCTGCGAACAGATACGGGAAATAACCGAGGGCGTTCCAATACCGGGTGCGATCGATGATGAACCCGCCATCGCGCAGCTTGGTGAGCAGTTCGGTCCGTGTGTAGCGGCGGAAATGTCCCTGGGCCCGATCCCGTTCGCCATACAGCAGGGGACTGCACGGCACGATGACGACCAGTTGTCCGCCGGGGACCAGTCGCTCGTACATCGCGTTGATCTGGGCGACATCGTCGTCGATATGTTCGAGCACATCGATAATGGTGATCGTCTCGAAGGGCTCCGCGAACGAGCGGACCGCCCCTCCTTCACCATGACGAATCTGCAGTTCGGGATGCAGTCGATTCGCCAGTTGCACGAGGTCGCTGTTCGGTTCGAGCCCGGCAACGGTTTTCCCGCGGGCATGCAGCAGCTTCAGTAAGCCGCCACTGCCACACCCGATATCGAGCACGCGCGTACCGCGGACCGAATCCGCCACCAGGCGCACCAGATTCGCGTTGCGGAAGTCGTTATCCAGCGAACCAAGGCTGGCATAATGGGCCGCGAGGTACTCGTCGGCTGCGGTCATCACACGCTCCGATCCCCGTCGAAGTTCAAGTCCAGTCGGGAGATGTAGCAGTTTCACCGGGACGGACCTAGAGCGCTTTTGTGGAAATTCCCCGGGGATGACGAGTTCTGCAGTTTCGGCCGAAACTGCCAGGTGCCTCAGTCCGTCTGAAGCGGGTTTGGCCTCTCGAATTGAGCCAATTGCTGCAGATGTCGGCGCAGCGCTCCCCGCAACAACCAGGAGATGCACCAGAGGAACGGCCAGGCCCAGATCGCACGGGGCACAATCTCGATGCTGCGGACAATCTCCGTTCCTGCGTCGGTCAGGGAGAACATCCAATCTTCGTCCATGTGCAGGGCGAGACGTGACAGCGGCGGCGAAAACTCCTGCAGCCGAAGTTGTAACCGGGTCTCCGGCTCCCAGATGCGGATTTCCTCGAGATGCCGCGAGCCATCAGTATTCAGGACCCGAATCCGCGTGCCGACTACCTCTGGGGTGGATCTCTCGAACGCGGCGGCTCGAATCCCCGGCAATGGCCCGTAGCCCCGGAACTCGGTCCAGCGGTCGAGATCGAGAATTTGCGCCGCGATCTCTCTGGGGCTGAGCATCATGCAGGCCCTGCAGACCACCCGGATTGGGATCATCAGACATTCTCAGCAATGGGGTTTTTCTGGTCGGTGCACTTGGAACTCTGGCGGCAGTACGTAACACTCGCCGGGAGATGCGATCGACCCTTGGGACTGGAGAGTGCCAGCATGAACGCCCGCCGCTTGAAAGAAAAGCTCGTCCGTGGAGAACGGGTCTATGGGACCTTGATCCAGCATGCGGTCAACCCGGCAATGGTCGACTTCCTGCCAGACGGGATGCTCGACTTCGTAATCGTCACCGCCGAGCACAATGCCCTCGACATCGCCGACTTTCTCCCCCTGCGCTACGCCCTCGCCGCCAAGGGGATTGCCTGCCTCGCGCGGACACACAGCCGCGAACCGGACGACGTCGCCAAGGTCTGCGACTCGTTCGACGGCGTCGTCGTCCCGTACGTGGAAGACGTCGAGCATTGCAAGCGACTCGCCGCTGCGGCTGTCTATCGCCCACTCAAAGGGGCCGTCCTCGACAAGCTCCTGAAAGACGGCACCTGGCCCAGCCAGAAGACGGCTGACTACGTGCAGAACGACCGCTGCAAGGACACGGTTTTCATCCCGATGATCGAATCGGTCCCGGCGCTCGCGAATCTCGACGCGATCTGTGCGATTCCCGGCGTGCATGCCCTGTTCATCGGTCCGAATGACCTGACGACGAACATGGGGATCCCGAATGAATACGACCATCCCGACCTGATCGCTGCGATCCAGAAGACGATCGACATCGGCGCAAAGTACCACGTCGCCGCCGGCTGCTGGTTCGCCAAGCCCGAACAGATGCTCCGCACGATCAAACAGGGAGCCCGACTCGTCGTCTTCTCGAACGACGCCTCGATGCTGAAAGACGCGATCGACGCGAATTTCTCGCGATTGCGGCAGGGGTAAGCTGGCCCCGTTCTTCGTTGTTCGCGTCGTCCGGGAACTGACACTTCAGTAAAGGCGAGTTCGTTGCTTACTCAGCCATGAACTCTCGATTGTCCCCCCGGACACTCGTGTTGAGAGGTGACCCGAGTGAGTTATCTAAAGAAGAATAGCGAAACACGACTGTCGGACTTAATCGCTGCGTATTTAGCGGGCAATTCTGTAGAGACTTGGATGTGGTTTCTCGACGCATTTCAGGTTGCGGAACTCGGCGTGCATGTGGTCGGCGTTCCTTCTGGAGTAGTCGGAAAGCATGTTTCGACTGACGATCAGCCTTTGTCTGTCGGAATCACCAAGCTTTCCGATGGACTTCTGGTGATACTGTCGTACGCTGATCCGGTCGCGTATGTTCGGCGTTTTGGTCAGCCCTTCAACGGGGGCATGATAGGTTCAGAATTGTTACACACGGCTCTCGCCAACCCAGAGTGCGATGGGGTGTTGGTCAACAGCGCACTAGCCGATGTTTCAGTCCTAATCGACCGGGCTACAGCAGAGGCGTTGGTAAGGAATGGCCAACTGCCAACAAATATGCCGTAGTTGACGAGTTGGCAGACAAGTCAGTCGAGTGGCAGGGGTAACACTTCCAAACCGGGCGTCGTCCGCGTCGCCCGGCATCTGCCTCTCGATAACGACCATCGTCGTCGCTCCAAAATCAGGATCTTCGATTCTCTTGCTCGATGGTTCGAACCCTCCCGCTGCATGCTCGGCCCAGTCTGAAGGGCCAACGGCCCGACACGATACCAGCCTGGGGCATCGCCCCAGGACTCGAAGATCAGTCACAACCACAGGGCCAACGGCCCGATTCATCGTCGTGATGGTTATCGATGCCGTGGTTGGATGCGACATGATGGATCGGGCCTTCAGCTCTCGACCGGAAACGTTGGGCATCCACCTGGGGCGTTGCCCCAGGCTGGTATGGACTGGGCCGTTGGCCCGCTGAATCGAGTTTCGATCGCCGCGAACCTAGGGTCTGGGTACCCTCGATGCCGGGCGTCGTCCGCGTCGCCCGGCATCGGCTTTCTTTGAACGATGTCCGAGCCGCGACCGTCAGGGAGCGAGTTCGAACACGGGCGATCAACCAGCGGAACGCGCTCCCTCACAGTCGCGGCTCGGATTTCGCAGGGCGTTACTTCGCAGCGGTCGTCGGCAGCGGCATGGTCATCAACAGGTCGGGGGCTGTTCCCTGGCCGCCGCCGAAGAAGTAGACCGGGTACTTGCCGTCCCACTTGGCGGCTCGTTCCTTGTCGATTTCGAGCTGCTTCAGCTTGACGTAGAGCTCGAGGTTCTCCTTCGCCTGCTCCGCTTCGTACTGCTTGGCGTCGGCGACGAGCTTGATCCCGTCCGCTTCCGCCTGCCGTTCGCTGAGCAGCCGCTTGTTCGAGATTTCCTGGGCCGCCAGCAACGCCTGCTCCTTCGAGCGCTGCTGCTCGGCGTTAAAGACTTCGACCATCGTTTTCATGATGCTCGGATCGCGATAGATGAAGCCCCCTTCGATCCCCAGGTTGGTGATGACAATCCCCCGTTCGCCGAAGAACTCGGTCACTTCCTCGACGACTTGCTGAATGACCGGTGTCGCCTGTTTGCGGAGTTCGTCCATCGGCCGGTCGGTGACCGCCAGACCGAACGTACTTTGCAGTTTCGCGCGGACTTCGCGGTCCATCGCCTCTGCAAGCGTCCCGTTCGGGTAGTAGTAGAGGAACTTGACCGCCTGTTCGTGGTTGGGGATGTATGCAGTGCAGGTCCAGCCGGTCGAGAACTCGACCTGATCGCTCGTCATCACCCAGATCGCTTCGTCTTTGGTCGACGTTCCCGTTTTTGCATCCGCCGTCCAGACGCGAGTCACCGGGGCGCGATCGACGCGAATCAGGACGGCTGCATTCCGCCAGGCACCATTCGCGCCCGCCCATTCGTATCCTTTCGGTACCCACTGCTGCGGTATGCGGACCTGCTGCATCTGCACGAGATTGGACCGCAGGTACTCTTCGCTGTTGATCGCCGCCTGTTGCCTCGGATCGCCCAGCAGCGGCAGCAGAAACGCGGTTTCGTTCGGCTTGATCACTTCCAGTGTGACCGGTTCGAACGGACGGACACAGCCGCTGAGGAACGGCAGGCCGAGCAGCATGATCCAACCGCTCCGCTGCACCAGTTGACGCGGACGAACGGTTCGCACCCACAACCGTTGCAGGTCTTCCGCGAAGATCAGCAACGCGAACATGGCCACGCCAGCCCCGACGAACCAGGCTCGGGCACTCAGCCAGAAGGCCGCCTGTCGCGTGGCGACGACCGCTTCCGGATGGCGGAACTCTTCGATCGCCAGTTGAGTCTGTCGCAGCGCATCGTGTGGCGCGAAATACGCCAGCGATCCGTACGCCACCACCGCCACCGACAACACCGCCGCCGTCTTGAACTTCCACATGATGAACACTCCATGGTCTGCGTACCGACCGAAACGGCCAGAACTGCACAAACCTTGGAATGGGACAACGCGGCCGATTTCGGAAAGATCATCAAGACTCGAGCATGAGTCATTGCTTTCTGGCGGAACTTCTGCGTGGAAACCATGTTGCGTAGATCATGGGGTCTGCGGAATTTCGGAAGCATTTTCGTGGCATAAGTGTTCTCCTCGAAGATGAATTCGCGCCAACAATGATCGCGAGTATGCTTTCCCGCTGGTTGTTCGACGCACCGGGAAGGGACTCCCATGTTGCGGTGGGGATTGAATCTGGCGTATCTGGCGTTGCTCACGGCGGCGGTGCCGTGGCTCGTCTATCGCCGGCTGGTCCAGAAGAAGCCGGTCGCCGGGTTCTGGAAGAAATTCACCGGGCAGATCGAACGCGAGCACCCCGAGCGGCCGTGTTTCTGGTTTCATGCAGTCAGCGTCGGAGAAGTGCTGCAGTTGCCCGTGCTCTTAGCGCGGCTGCGACTACGGCATCCGGCTCATGAGTTTCTGGTCACCACGACGACCGGCACGGGCTATGAGGTTGCGAAGCAGAAGCTCCCGGAGGCGACGATCGCTTACTGGCCGCTCGACTTCAGTTGGGCGGTGGAACGGGCACTCCGTACGGTGCGTCCCGAAGCGGTCTGCCTCATCGAACTGGAGCTCTGGCCGAACTTCCTGCTGGCTGCACAGGCCGCGAATGTCCCGGTGCTGCTGATCAACGGTCGCATCGGGGCGAAGAGTGCCCGCGGTTACCAGCGGCTGGCCTGGCTGTGGCGACAGGTGCTCCCCGCACTCACCCATTGTGCAGTACAGACCGAGGAGTACGCCCGACGGTTGATCGCGCTCGGTGTCCCCGCGGCACGGGTGACGGTGACGGGGAACATCAAGTACGACCAGGTCGAAGTCGACCGCAGCAATCCACAAACCGCAGAACTCCGCAGGCATTTCGGCCTTGCAGCGGACGAACTCGTCTTCATCGCGGGAAGCACCCAGGAGACCGAAGAAGCTGCAGCCCTCGATGCGTGGCAAGCCCTCCGAGTCGAATTCCCCCATCTGCGGTTGATCCTCGTTCCCCGGCACAAAGAACGCTTCGAGGATGTCACGCAACTTGTCACCGACCGTGGACTGAAACTGCGGCGACGCAGCCAGGGGAGTCCAGAGTCGAGTGTCCAGAGTCGAGAGCCAGAGAAGAGCAAAGATGCCTCCAGTCCCTCTTCTCCGTTCCTGGACACTAGACCTTTGGCACTAGACCCTCCTCTCCCCGTCTGCTTGCTGGATACGCTGGGGGAACTCCGCGCTTGCTGGGGGTTAGCGGATGTGGCGTTCGTGGGGGGAAGCCTGACGAAACGCGGCGGACAGAACATGCTGGAACCGGCTGCGTACGGGGCGGCAGTGCTCTTCGGGCCGAACACGTGGAACTTCCGTGATATTGTGACCGCACTGCTGGAGTGTGGTGGAGCCGAAGTGGTCCCGACACCCGCGGACCTGACAGCAGCCGTGCAGGCGTTGCTCCGCGATCCGAATAAGCGGGCCACGATGGGAGCCGCAGCGCAACTCTTCGTCGCGCAACAACAGGGGGCGCTCGAGCGCACGCTGGCCGTCTTCGCGGCGATCTCACCAACGGCGCCGATTCATTCAGCCGGTGTCGCCGCCTGACGATCTCTGGCCATCATGCCCAGGCCACGATGCCGGGCGTCGTCTTCGTCGCCCGGCATCTGCTTTTGGAATTTAGCAAACGGCGTTGTGATCTCCTCCATGCGAGGGGGAGACATCAAAGTGCAAACGCCGGGCATGGAAGACCATGCCCGGCGTTGATGTGCGCAGCGTGATGGTTACTCTTGTGTCGGTGGTTTAGCCGGGGGCTTCTTCGGGGCAGGAGCGATCTTGCCCGCAGCGAGGTCTTTCACGACCTCAGCGAGAATCGTCGGATCGGCTGACTTCACGACGTGCTCGATCCGGCTCGGTGGGACGTTCAACCGAACCATGAGTTCCTGTGCGGTGACCCACAACTTGGCGCGCTTCTTCCCCTCGGCGAGGTAGAGATCGGCGACCAGTTCGCTGAGCCGCTGGCTATCGAGTTGATCGCGATTGTCGTAGTACCGCGAGATCGCCTTTTGCTGGTAACGGGTGTATTCGCGATCGGCCATGGGGAGGTCTAGGGTCTAGAGTCGAGGGTCAAGAGACGGAAAAAACGGGTTCAAGTGGATTTCGGGCGGCGGTAGAACGGCAACGGGACGAGGGTCGCTGCTTCGCTTTTGCCTCGGATGTCGACTTCGACCGCGGTGCCGACGGCGAGTGTCGGTTCAACGTAGGCCATGCCGATCGCAGCCTGCAGCGTCGGGGAGAAGGTCCCCGAGGTGATGTGGCCGACGGTGCGTCCATCCTTAATGACCGTGGCTCCTTCCCTCGCGATGCGGCGGCCTGCCAGTTGGACACCGATCCGGATCGGGCGATCGGTCTTCTCTGCAATCGCCTGCAGGGCGGCTTTCCCGACGAAATCGGGCTTCTCGAATTTCACCGCGAAAGCGAGACCGGCGGTGAGGGGATCGATGGTCTCATTGAGTTCGTGACCATACAGCGGCATCGCCGCTTCCAGCCGCAGTGTATCCCGCGCTCCAAGACCGCAGGGCTTTGCACCCGCAGTGACCAGCCGTTCCCACAACGCGACGGAGGCATCGCTGGCGATGATCTCGAAACCGTCTTCGCCGGTGTAGCCCGTCCGGCTGAGGTAGACTTCGACGCCGTCAATCTCCGCGGGCTGACCCGAGTAATACTTCATCGCCGCGAGCGGTGTGGGTGTGAACGGCTGCAGCAGCGACAGCGCCTTCGGTCCCTGCAACGCGAACATGCTGCTGGTCGTGGTCTGATCGATCAGCTGGCAATCGGCAGGTTGGGGCTGCCGCGCGATCCAGTCGAGAATCTTGGGGCGATTGCTCGCATTCACGACGAGGCAGATCGCATCGTGCTCGAGGCCGTAGACCAGGATGTCATCGAGGATGCCCCCATCTTCGCGACAGACCAGTCCATACCGAATCTGACCGACAGCCAGGTTGTCGACGCGACAGGTGACAAGGCGATCAACAAAACTGCGGGCATCAACCCCGCTGAAGGTCAGCCGCCCCATGTGGCTGATGTCGAACAACCCGACAGCCTGACGGACGGCTTGATGCTCTTCGACGATCCCGGCGTATTGAACCGGCATCTCCCAGCCGCCGAATTCGACCATGCGGCCGCCATGAGAAGCGTGCCAGTCGAACAGTTCCGTCCGTAGTAATGCAGGCATTGGGCCTCCTTGCGCCTGGACTTATTCGCGGCTGCAGAGGACTGCCCGCAGATACTCACGATTCAGGTGGGCGATGTTATCCAGCGTGATTCCCGCCGGGCAGGCGGCTTCGCATTCCCCGGTGTTGGTACAGCCGCCGAAGCCTTCCTCGTCCATCGTGGCGACCATCGACAGGACGCGGTGGGAGCGCTCGGCTGTCCCTTGCGGGAGATGAGCCAGATGCGAGACTTTCGCCGAGACGAACAGCATCGCGGATGCGTTCTTGCAACTGGCGACACAGGCCCCGCAGCCGATGCACGCCGCGGCGGTCATCGCCAGTTCCTGCTTGTGCTGGGGAACCGGGATGGTGTTGCCGTCGGGGGTCCCGCCCGTGTTCACCGAGACGAAGCCACCCGACTGGATGATCCGGTCGAACGCAGACCGATTGACAACGAGGTCACGGACCACGGGGAAGGCATTCGCCCGCCACGGTTCGATGACGATGGTGTCGCCGTTCTTGAACCGCCGCATATGGAGCTGGCAGGTAGTGGTCCCGGTGTCGGGACCATGGGCCTGGCCGTTAATCATCACGCCGCAGGTCCCGCAGATCCCTTCGCGACAATCGTGATCGAAGGCAACGGGTTCCTCTCCGCGGGCGACCAGTTGCTCATTGAGCTGGTCGAGCATTTCGAGGAAGGAGACGTCGGGCGAGACCTGCTGAAGTTGATAGGTCTTGAATTCGCCGCGGACCTGCGGGCTGGCCTGACGCCAGACTTTCAGCGTGAGGTTCAAGCCGTGGGCTGCGGAAGCGGTCATGCTGCCAGACTCCTGTGCGGGGCAGGTCGTGGGCCCCATTCGTCCGTGGAGACGAAGTTATTTGTAGCTGCGGGTCGCGAGGTGGACTTCTTCGAACGTCAGCGGTTCCTTGTGCAGCACCGGTGCGGTACCGTCGCCCGTGTACCCCCACGCGGCAACATGGCAGAAGTCGTTGTCGTTGCGGACGCACTCGCCTTCGTCCGACTGGTGTTCTTCGCGGAAATGGCCTCCGCACGATTCATCGCGGTAGAGGGCATCGGTCGCAAGCAACTCGGCAAATTCCATGAAGTCCGCGACTCGGCCGGCGTGTTCCAGGTTCTGGTTGAAGGCGTCGCCGGTCCCCATGACGCGGACATCTTTCCAGAACTCGTCCCGCAGGCCGCGAATCTGTTCAATCGCAGTCTGCAGACCAGCGGCATTGCGGGCCATGCCGACCTTGTCCCACATGATCTTGCCAAGGGCCCGATGGAACTGATCGACGCTCCGGCGGCCGTTGACGTTGAGGAGCTTGCCGACCCGCTGCTTGCTTTCGAGCAGCGTGGCCTGGAACGGGGCTGAATCGGCGGAGACCTTGGACAGCTTGGTCGTCGCGAGGTGATCGCCGATGGTGTAGGGGATCACGAAGTATCCGTCAGCGAGGCCCTGCATCAATGCGCTGGCCCCAAGGCGGTTCGCACCGTGGTCGGAGAAGTTCGCTTCGCCGAGGACGTACAGACCGGGGAGATTGCTCTGCAGGTTGTAGTCGACCCAGAGGCCCCCCATCGTGTAATGGACCGCGGGATAGATCCGCATCGGGACCTTGTACGGGTTCTCGGCGGTGATCCGCTCGTACATGTGGAACAGGTTGCCGTAGCGGGCCCGGATGGCCGCTTCGCCATCGCGACGGATCGCATCGGCGAAATCGAGGTAGACCGACATTTTCGAGGAACCGACGCCGAAACCGGCATCGCACCGTTCCTTGGCCGCCCGGGAGGAGATATCGCGCGGGGCAAGGTTCCCGAAGGACGGATATCGCCGCTCGAGATAGTAATCACGTTCGTTGTCGGGAATCTGGTCGGGCGAGCGGTTGTCGTCGGCTTTCAGGGGGACCCACACGCGCCCGTCGTTGCGAAGGCTCTCGCTCATCAGGGTGAGCTTGGATTGATGATCGCCGCTGACCGGAATGCAGGTCGGGTGAATCTGCGTGTAGCACGGATTCGCGAAGAGTGCACCGCGTTTGTGAGCCCGCCACGCAGCAGTAACGTTGCAACTCTTTGCGTTCGTCGAAAGGTAATAGACGTTGCCATACCCGCCAGTGCAGAGCACGACCGCATCGGCTGCGAAGGTCTCGAACGCCCCGGTGGTCAAGTCACGGGTGACGATCCCGCGGGCATTCCCGTCGACGACGACGAGGTCGAGCATTTCCTTCCGGGGGAAGAGCTTGATCTTCCCGGCAGCGACCTGCCGCATCATCGCCTGGTAGGCCCCGAGCAGCAGTTGCTGACCGGTTTGGCCACGGCAGTAGAACGTGCGGGAGACCTGGGCTCCACCGAACGAGCGGTTCGCCAGCAGCCCCGCATATTCGCGGGCAAACGGGACCCCCTGGGCCACGCATTGATCGATAATGTTGCGGCTGAGATCGGCCAGCCGGTAGACGTTCGACTCGCGGCTGCGGAAGTCGCCCCCTTTGACCGTATCGTAGAACAGCCGCCAGACCGAGTCGCCGTCGTTCTGGTAGTTCTTGGCGGCGTTGATGCCCCCTTGAGCAGCGATGCTGTGTGCCCGTCGCGGGGTGTCCTGCACGCAGAACGAGAGGACGTTGTAACCTAACTCCGCCAGCGAAGCCGCTGCGGACCCGCCCGCGAGACCCGTCCCGACCACGATGATCGTGAACTTACGCTTGTTGGTCGGGTTGACGAGCTTGAGATCGCGTTTCCGCTGTTCCCAGCGCGATGCGATCGGTCCTGAGGGACACTTCCCATCGAGAAGATTCGCTGCCGTTTCGACTGTCGTCATCAGAGCCTCCGCGCGTCCAGGTAGAACCAGCCCCCTGTCAGAACGCGCCTACTTCACTGCGTTTTCGACCGGATGCGTGGTGTCGGGATGGGACTCAGCGGTCGCCTTCGCGGACACCGTCGTCAGATTCGGAATCACAACCGGCAGGCTGAAAAAGCCTGCGGAAATCACAATGGCAAAGAGCACCCCCACCGACTTGATGAGCGGCGTGTATTTGGGGTGATTCAACCCGAGTGACTGAAACGCACTCGAAAACCCGTGGGAAAGATGCAGGCCGAGGATCAGCGTTCCCAGGGCATAGACGACACGGCTGATTGGATTGGACAGCACCGCAATCGTATTCCGGTAGGCTTCGTGTTCTTCGCCGTATTTCACATCAGGGCGCAGACCGAGCTTCATGTCGATGATGTGCAACACGAGAAAGCCCAGGATCAGCGCCCCGGAGATGAACATCCAGTTACTCGGCGGGGGATTGAGCACCCGCCCGGCGATCTTGGATTCCTTGACGAAATACCCCTGCTGACGTGCCCGACGGTTTTCCATCGTGGTGACGAACGCGAGGTAGATGTGCAGGATGAAGAGGACGAACAGACCGGCTTCGGCCAGCGGCAGCCATTCCTGCGAATGGAGCGTGTGGGCGTAATGGTCGAATTTGTCGCCACCGGCGTACAGCAGCAGGTTCCCCGCGAGGTGGGCAACCAGAAAGCCGCACAACCCGAGGCCGGTGATCCCCATCACGAACTTGCGACCGACAGAGGAGTTCAGCAGCCGCAGCGTCCACTTCAGATTCAGCTTCTCGACGACCGAGGGCTTCGGTTCGACGGACGAGCTTTCCATAACGTCAGCGGCTCCGCAATGTTTCATGCCCGGTGGTGAGAGCAGGTGTCTCGTGACGGGCTGGGCGAATTTGTGGCTCTTTCCGGATTATAGAAGGCTGTCCTGCCGCTGCAACGCTGGCGGGAGGTGCACAGCCAACTGGAATCCATGAACTCTCGGTGAACTGCCGCAGTCGACCTGCGGGTCAGCGCAGTTTCCTGAACTCGGGAACGATCACGCCCTCTGTTCCGGTTTGTCTGGCTTTCTGCTGTCCACTGTCCGCTTGTGGCTGTTTCGCGGCACAATCTTGTATTCGAGCAACCGTTTGTGCAGATCGACCGCGGCGACGCGAACCATCACCCGATCACCGAGCCGATACATGTTTCCGCGGCGACGACCGGTCAGGGTGTGCGCGCGGTTGTCGTATTCGTAATGGTCAATCGGCAACGTGCGGACTGGCGCGAGTCCTTCGGCAGGGAGTTCCAGACCCTGGCAGAAAATGCCGAAGCGTTCGATCCCGGTGATCGTCGCTTCCTGTTCCCAGCCGATGCGGTCTTTCAGGAATGTCAGCAATTTGATTTTGATCAGTTCCCGCTCGGCCTGCTCGGCCCTCCGCTCGGTCGATGAGCATTGTTCGCCGAGTTGGACGAGCTCGCCGACAGAGGGGACATGTGGGGGATCGGCCTCGCGGACAAGTTCATCAATCAGCCGGTGAATTGTCAGATCGGGATAGCGGCGGATCGGGCTGGTGAAGTGGCAGTAATGCTGCTCGTTCAGCGCGAAATGGCCGATTTCCGCCGGACTGTATTCCGCCTGCTTGAGACTTCGCAGGGTGGCGTAACTGATCGCGTATTCTGCCGGTTGACCGCGAACCGCTTCGAGTAGCCGCTGGATTTCTTTGCGACCCGCCCACGGTTTCACCTCGAAACCCAGCGATTTGACGAACTCGCCGAGCGCCTTGAGCTTTTTCTCGTCGGGGGCCGCGTGCGTTCGGCTGAGATACGGCCACCCCTTCTTCGCGAGTTGCTGGGCCACCGCAATGTTCGCCGCGAGCATGAACTCCTCGATGAGCTGGTGGCTTTCATCGTGGACGGTGTAATGGGCTCCTGCGACTGCTCCATCGGGGTGAAAGTCGACCTTCACTTCCGGAAGTTGCAGATCGAGTGCCCCCTGGGCGAACCGTCGCTTCCGCAGCATCATCGCCAGCGTGTGCATCCGCTGCAGCAGCGACAGCACTTCGTCTCCCAACTCGTCGCGATGAGCTTCCGGGTCGTGCAGGATCGGCATGACTTGTTCATAGGCGAACCGCCGCTTCACGCGGATCGCACTGTTGGCCAGTTCGCTGTGCGTGGGGATCCCGTCGGGCGTGAACTCGATGAACGCCGTTTTGGTGTAACGGACGTGGTCCTGCTGCAGACTCGACAATGCATTCGAGAGTATCTCCGGCAGCATCGGCAGCACGCGGTCGGGGAGATAGACGCTGTTGCCCCGTTTCTGGGCCTCATGATCCAGGGGGGAACCAGGCTGCACAAAGAAGGCGACATCGGCGATGTGCACGCCAAGCCGCCAGCTTCCATCTGCCCGGCGTTCGAGCGAGATCGCATCATCGAAATCGCGGGCGTCAATCGGATCGATCGTGACGATCGTCTCGTTCGTCAGGTCGAGGCGGTCCTGCAGGTCATGTTCAGAATAACGGCGGGCCTGTTCGCGGGCATTTTCCAGCACCCGCTCGGGAAACGCATCGGGCAGGTCGAACTCATGAATCACCGCCAGACAGTCGACACCGGGTGCCCCCCGCGCACCGAGCACCTGTGTGATGACCCCTTCCGCAGGTTCGGTCGCGGTTGGGAAGTGCAATATCTCGATGACGACCTTGTCATCGGGCCGAGCCCCTTTCGCACCGGGATCGCCAACGAAGACCGGCGCATCGATCAGGCCGCCATCGAGCGTGACGTATCCTCGATTCCGCTTTTCATGGTAGACACCCACGAACGTCGTCTTACGGCGGGAAAGAATCTCGACGACACGACCACAACGTTGCCCGCCGGTGCGACGATGCCGCAACAACGACACCGTGACGACATCCCCATTCAGTGCCCCGGCTTGATCAGCAGGGGCGATGAAGATCGCTTCATCTTCGGGAGCAGACCCTTCGGGCATGAAGTAACCGGAGCCACTGGTTGTTCGTCGATACTTCCCGGTGAGCACCTCCTGGGCTTCCGCATGTTTCCCACGAATGAGTTTCCCATTGGCGGCCCGCCGCAGTTCTCCTGCTTCGACGAGGTGCGTGATCGCCGCGAAGAAGGGGGCGGTGTTCGCTCCGCGAATGCGCAACAGCCGCGCGAGTTCCTTCGGCTGAATGCCCCGCGCATCGGGTTGAGCAAAATACGCCCGAATCGACGGCAGAAAGTCGGTCATCAAGACTCCTCAATTGCCCCAAGCGCGAGCGCGGGGTTCCCGGATCGATATGAATTCCTCAGCACATCTCTGGTCTGTTTTCCATTCGCAGGTAACCGAGGTGAGCCCAGGATCCGATCCGGAACCCCGCGCTCGCGCTTGGGGCTAGGATGTCGGGGGTTGTTCCGCTGGGGCGCCCTTGAACAGTTTGCGTTCGAGTCGTGGTTGAAAGAGCGTCCAGTGGGCGCCGGCGTTCGGGTCGGCGGCGATCGTCTGCGTGAACTCGTGGACTTTCGCATCGAGGTTATCGAGCAGGTGAAACGCCATCGCTTCCGGTGTCATCGGCAGCCGCGGACTGCCGAACTCGTAGGTCCCGTGATGACTCACAATCAGATGCTTCAACCGCCATTGCAACTCGGTCGGGAAGGGGGTTCCCGCCTCGGCTTCGACCACGCGGATTTTGTCGGAGAGCATTTCGACGCCAATCACGAGATGCCCGAGCAACTGGCCTTCATCGGTGTAGGTGAACCCGGCGTCACTCTGCAGTTCCCGGAGTTTGCCGATGTCGTGCAGCACGACGGTCGCGAGCATCTCGTCACGACGGAGATGCGGATAGACCTCACAGACCCGCAGCGTGACCCGCATCAGGGAAACGATGTGTTCGAGCAGTCCGCCCCGATAAGCGTGATGGGCCTTTACCCCGGCTGGCAGTTCCTGTAACCCGGCGATGATCGCGGGGTCGGTCAGAAATGCTCGTAGCAGGGCGGCGATCCAGGTCGACTCCACGGTGTCGACCGCGGCTTTGAGTTCGGTGAACAGGGCTTCGATATTCTGTGCGGGGCCTTGTTCAAAGTCCGCCGGGTCGAGGCCCTCCGCAGCGACGGGTGTGATATGCGACAGGATCAACTGCAGGGCTCCCTGGTAGACCTGCACCTTGCCGCGCACCCGCGCATACATCCCTGGCTGGATCCCTTCGCAGCTCGATTCCGTCACATTCCACAACCGGGCGTTGATCGTCCCGCTGCGGTCACGGAGATCGGCCGAGAGATAGAGCGCAGCATTTCGATTCGCCCGGAGTTGACGATCCGCAATGAAGTAAATCTCTTCGACGAGATCGCCGTCTTTCAGTTCGCCCAGAAACCGCCGCGTCATGTCGTCTGCACTTTCCTGCCGGGTGAAAATCAAAGCGGGTCATTGTAGGCACGGCGGACAGGAATCGACAGCGTAGGAAGCAACTTGCAGCGGTCCGCATGTATCGTTCCGTCCTAGCTCGGAGCGCAAGCTCCGAAGTCCAAAGTCTCCAGGACGCCTCAACTGGAACTGCGGTGTGCAAATGAGATGAATGCTGTCACGACGTGGGCAAGCTACCAGTCAAAGAGAAGACACAGCCGGAGCTTGCGCTCCGGGCTTTGGTGACGTGGTGCCGAAACTGCTCTTCACGCATCTATGGGGGCCGCGATATAACGTGTGCGAGTTTTCACAGTTTGACGGTGGAGCCGTCGTTTCCGGGGGATGGGCAGGGATGCACCTTAACAGTCAACTCCTCTTCAAGAAGTACGCCCTTCCGAAATTTCAGGACGGGCAGCGCGTGCTCGAAATCGGGCCCGATGCACATCCCTCGACGTTTCGCAAGATGCTGGGTGACCGATCGTTCCACTGGGACACGATCGACATCTTCGAAGATCCGCGGCTGACCTTCCGCACACAGGGGGAATACGGCTTCCCGGTCGCTGATGCGACGTACGACATCGTGCTCTCGGCCCAGGTCGTGGAACACGTCCGCAAGACGTGGGTCTGGATGAAAGAGTTGACCCGGGTTTGCAAGCCGGGCGGGCTGATCATCACGATCAATCCCGTTAGCTGGGGCTATCACGAAGCGCCGATCGACTGCTGGCGAATCTATCCGGAAGGGATGAAGGCGCTGCACGAAGAAGCGGGTCTGGAGACCGAACTGAGCGTGTTCGAGTCGCTCGAACCGCTCAGCTTCAGGGCTTGGCGACTCGTGCGGATTGGTCTGCGGGCATTGCGGGGGCGGTTGCCGTCGAACGGACTGACCAAGGTCGTCGACACGATCTCGATCGCCCGCAAACCCCTGGCGACAACGACGCGCAAAGTCGCCTGACGCCCAGCCAAAGCCTTGGCTGGGTCGATCGGGCTTTACGGCATGGCGACCGGCAACTCCGTACCGGAGTCACCCAGCGCCTCGATCAACGCTTGCCGGCGCTCCGCAGTCACCACGGACGCGGGAGCTGCCAGATAAGCCTCACGCAACTGTTGAATTGCGGGCCGCACAGCGGTTGCCTGAGGCGATTCGAGCACTTTCTGCACGGCAGCGAGCAGCGACTCCGAGACGAGCGGCTCTGTGCTGAGCCGCGATTGTTCCAGGAGAGCAGCCACCCGCGGTGCGTCCGCTTCCGATGGTGCTTGAATCTGCGTCCATTGAGCCAGCAGCACGGGATCGTTCCGGACGGATTCGATCTTGCTGGCCGCCGTCTGCAGAAACTTCGCATGGGCGGCGACGATCCGTGCGAAGTTCGGTGCGGCCCGATCGATGTTCTCCGGTTTCATCTGCCGCAATGCACGTGCGACGTTGCTCTCGCTTTGAGCACACGCGGAGAGCGCCCCGAGGGCTTCCATCACCGGAATCGCTGGCTGCAGCTTCGATTCACCGTCGGGGGTGGTGACGACTCGCGCTTGTGGCTGTTCCACAACCAACGGTGCCGGAGCAGGGTCTGGCAGTACGGGCTTCGCGGTTTCGCGAATGATGGGCGTATTCTCGACCGGAGTCAGTTGGCTAACTTCTGCGCGGGGAAGTACCTTTCGATTTGCGGTCTGACATCCCATCAGAAGAACCGCCATCCCGAGCACGGATAGCAGGTGACGGAGCCGCTCTGTTTTAGACGTTCGCGACATTCGGTTTCTCAATCAACGAAGCAAGATTGGACAGGATGTCTATCTAAACTAACCCTCACTGAAGCGGTTCACAAGATCCCGACACAGATCGATGTTCGCTGGCCGTTCGTTTCACTAAGCTCGTAGACACAGCTCAAGGCCCGAGGCTGTACCCTGATCCCAAACTGCATCGGAACGTTCGGCCGGAGCTTGCGCTCCGGGCCAGGTGAGCCGGATTACTCGATTGGACGGAGATACGGACGCAACTCTGGGACTTCTTGTCGCAGAAATTCCGCGACGAGACCGGCCATCACGCGGGCTCCTTTTTTCGTGAAGTGCGTCCGGTCGTTCGGGCCCATGGTCATGTCGGCACTCCCCTCGTCCCCCAGCTTGCCGTAGAGTTCCACGCTCACTTTGTGCAGGTCAAGGACCGCGACTTTCTCTTCCCGGCCGACGATTAGCATCGCTTCCGCATACGGCCCGAGAATCGTCGTCGGCTTGCCCTCCGCAAAAGTGCGGCGAGCGACCGGTGTGATCAGGATCGGGGTCGCCCCAGCGACGCGGGCTTCGCTGATGTACCGTCGCAGTTCCTCGCGGAACGACATTTCCGGATCAGCGTACCGGGGGCCTGCTTTCTGATCGTTGTGACCAAATTGAATCAGCACATACTGCGGCTTGAGAGCGAGAACGGGTTCCCAACGTTTTTCGGCCCGGAAGCTCTTGGTACTGCGTCCAGAAACCGCATGGTTCTTGACCGTGACCCGATCAGTCATCCGTTCACCCAGGACCTGCCCCCACCCCGTCAACTCTGGCTTGTCTTTCGGTCGCGGGTCATAAGTGGCAACCGTCGAGTCCCCGATCAGCGCGATCGTAATCGCTGCCGGTTCGTCCGCGGCATTGACTGTCATTGCGACCAACAACCAGGCTGCGGTAATCCTGGACAGCGTACGTCCGGAGAGGAAGATGTCCGGACGTCGAGTGAGAATCGGCATGGATGCTGGTCCAGTAATCGGGATGCTTCGGGATGAAAGGGGCGATAGTCTTCAAGCTTGCAGAAAATGGTACCCGACATGTCATGGTTCTCGAAACCTGGATGTCAATCTCGGGGTTATTTACACCACAGTGAGTTTCTGTTCGTTGCGTTTTCGTCTCCGATCGAAGTGCGGATCACATGGCAATCCATCGATGCAGTCTGTTCTGGATCCTCTGTGCTCTCATTGGAGCAAGTTTCGGGACGATCGAGCCTGAACCCATCGTCGCGCAGGAGAAAAGCTACGACCCATTACGGGTGGATGCGGCCTGGAAGCCGGTGACGCATAATCTGGACGTGAAAGACGAGGCCCGGTCCCGCGAGATTCCGGTGCGGGTCTACTTACCGGCAGACTCCAAGGCGGCTCCCGTTGTGATTTTCAGCCATGGCCTGGGGGGCTCGCGGAACAATAATCCGTACTTGGGGAATCACTGGTCGGCGCGGGGCTATGTTGTCGTCTTCATCCAGCACCATGGGAGTGATGAAACCGTCTGGCGGGATGAACCGGTTCTGCAACGCATGGCAGCCTTGAAACAAGCGGCGAATCTGCAGAATACGCTGCTCCGGTTTCAGGATGTGAAGGTCGTGCTCGATCAACTCACGGCCTGGCAGAAGACCGAAGGGAGTCCGCTGAAAGGACGGCTCGATCTCGACAAAGTCGGCATGACGGGCCACTCCTTCGGGGCCGTCACCACGCAGGGGGTGAGTGGCCAGCGGACTCCGCGGGGAGAATCGCCCTTTCTGGAGAAACGGATTAAAGCTGCCCTGCCGATGAGTCCCAGTGCCCCGCGTCTGGGCGATCCGAAGCAAGCGTTCGCTGGGGTGACGATTCCCTGGCTGCTGATGACCGGCACGCGTGATGGTTCGCCGATTGGCGAGATCACTCCCGAATCGCGGCTGGAAGTCTTTCCCGCGCTCCCCGCAGGCCAGAAATACGAACTCGTGCTGCACGATGCGGAGCACTCGGCGTTTGGCGATCGGAATCTGCCGGGGGAAAACGGCAAGCGGAACCCGAACCATCACCGCGTGATTCTGGCTCTCAGCACCGCGTTCTGGGATGCGTACCTCAAGCAGGACGCGGCCGCCAAACAATGGCTCGATGGGGACGGACCGAAGTCCGTAATGGAAACCGCCGACCGCTGGCAGAAAAAGTAGCCAGACCGCGAAGACGCAATCGTCGCTCGCTTGCGTCTTCGCGATTCCTCCCCGATCCGTTCCCCCAGGAAGCCAGGCGCTCTCCCGATCATTGCGACGACCCGCTCGGCACGGTAGCATCTGCCGTCACCGAAGGTCGGACCGACGCGCATGGATCACGCTGCCCCGCTTGCCCCTGTTTGGACTCGCCAGCATCTGCTGGGTTTGCAAGCCCTTTCCGCCGACGAAATCACGCAGATTCTCGATACGGCGGTGGAGTTCAAGCGGCAGCATCTCGCCGGTGAGACGAAGCAGACCTTCCTCAAAGGGGTCACGGTCGGCAACCTCTTCTTCGAGCCGTCGACTCGCACGAAGACGAGTTTCAGTCTCGCGGCCAAGCGGTTGAGTGCGGACACGGTCGACTTCACCGCCGCCGGGAGCAGCCTGAGCAAAGGCGAAACCTTCGTCGATACCGCCCGTAACATCGAAGCGATGGGCGTCGAACTGATGGTCGTGCGGCACAGTACCTCCGGTGCGCCGCATCACCTTGCGAAACACCTCAAAGCTTCGGTGGTCAATGCGGGCGACGGCACGCACGAGCATCCGACGCAAGGCTTGCTCGATATTCTCACGATCCGCGAGCATCGCGGTTCGATCGCGGGACTGACAGTCGTTCTCGTCGGCGATATCCTGCACAGCCGCGTCGCCCGCTCGAACATCTGGGGGCTGAAGAAGCTCGGTGCCCGCGTGATCGTCTGCGGGCCATCCACGCTCATTCCCCCCGCGGTGGAACAACTCGGGGTGGAAGTCAGCTACAAACTGGATGATGTCCTGCCGGAAGCGGACTGCGTCAACCTGCTGCGAATTCAGGCCGAGCGGCAGCGGAGTGCGTTTTTCCCGTCGATCTACGAGTACGCTCACTTCTTCGCGATGAACGGGGCCCGTGTCCGCCGCGCCAAAGACGACGTGCTGATCCTCGCTCCCGGCCCGATCAACCGTGGGGTGGAGCTGACGCCCGATGTCGCTGATGGTGACCGGAGCGTGATTCTCGACCAGGTGACGAACGGGTTGTTCGTCCGCATGGCGTGCCTGCATCTCTGCTGGCAGGCGCAACTGGCCGGGAGGACCACCCCATGACGTTGTTATTACGCAATGGCCGGGTGATCGATCCCGCCCGCAAACTCGACGCTGTTGCCGATGTCCTGATTCGCGATGGGAAGATCGCCGAAGTCGGCAGCATCCGCGAAACGGCCGACCAGGTCCTCGATTGCACGCGGAAGATCGTCTGTCCCGGTCTGATCGATCTGCACGTCGGCATTCGCGATCCCGGCTTCGAAGAAGACGAGACGACCGCGACAGCCACCGCCGCAGCACTCGCCGGAGGCTTCTCCTCGATCGCCGCGTTGCCCGATACCCAGCCGGTGGTCGATAACCGCGCTGCTGCGGAATACGTGATTCTGCAGGCCGCCCGCGCCCAGCATTGCCATGTCTTTCCACTCGGTGCTGTCACGCGGGAACATGGCGGCCAGGAACTCGCTGATCTCGGACAGTTGGCCTCGGGCGGGGCGGTCGCCTTCACCGATGCCAAACGTCCGATCCAAAGTGCCGAAATTCTGCGGCGGGCACTCGAATATGCCCGCATGTTCAAGCTCCCGATCTTCACCCATCCGCAGGACGCCTCGCTGAACGCGGGGGGCGTGATGCATGAGGGTTTCTATTCGACGTTGCTCGGCCTGACGGGGATGCCCGCAGCGGCCGAAGACGTGATGGTCAGCCGCGATATCGCCCTCGCCGAGTTGACCCGCAGCCGCGTTCACCTGATGTGCGTCTCCACGCGGAATGCGGTTGATCGCATCCGTCGCGCCAAGCAGAATCAGGTCGCGGTGACGGCTGACGTCGCTGTGCATCATCTCGTCCTGACCGATGAACGGCTGCAGGAATACGACGCGAATTACAAAGTCGATCCTCCGCTCCGCAGTCGCGATCATGTCCAGGCGTTGATTGCCGGTCTGCAGGACGGCACGCTCGATGCGCTGGCGTCAGATCATCAGCCTTGGGCCGCAGAGAAGAAGGACCGCGAACTCGATCACGTCCCGTTCGGAATTGTCGGCTTAGAGACCGCCTTGCCACTGGCGATTGAGGCGCTCGTTGAACCGGGGCATCTCACGTGGGCGCAACTGATCGCCCTCTTCACCGCGGGACCAGCACGGATTCTCGGCTGGACCGAACGGGGATCGCTGGCCAGTGGAGCGCCGGCCGATGTGACGGTGATTGACCCCGATGTGCGGTGGACGATCGATCCCAAGCAGTTCCGCTCGAAGTCCCGTAACACCCCCTTCGCCAACCGCCCGGTCCGCGGCCGCGCCGACGCCGTCCTCATCGACGGCGAACTCCGTTACGAACGCCCCACCTAGCCCGGAGCGCAAGCTCCGGCTGGATTTCTTTCGGGGTAACGATCATGTCATTGCTCTGAGGCCATGCCCTGCCGTCGCGTCAGAGTCGCCATCACGCTCCGTGTGATGAGGGGAGGGACAATCCGCGTGGATGATTGCTGAGTCAGGTCTCATCCGGTGCTTGCGCACAGGGCTAGGGCGGACGTCCCGCGGATTGCGATATCATCTGTGTCGGGCAGCCTGTTACCATGTCTGGACTTGGTTTACGCGAGTGCATTCATGGCGATCCCGTTCCTCATCGTCGATGGTTACAACCTGCTGCATGCGGCGGGGTTGGCGCGGGTGCGGTATGCGCCGGGGGACCTCGAACGGGTGCGGCATCGGTTTCTGGCGATCCTGTGTGAGCGGATGCCTGCAGCGCAGCGGCAGCGATGTACCGTGGTTTTTGATGCTCAGGACGCGCCGCTCAATCTGCCGCGCGAAAGTCGGTTGCATGATGTGCGAATCCTGTTTGCACCGGCCGGGACCGACGCCGACACGGAAATCGAATCGCTGATCGCCACACATCCGGCACCGGGAAATCTGGTGGTGGTCTCCAGCGATCATCGCTTACACAAGGCCGCCAAACGCCGCGGAGCGACACCGATTGACAGTGATCCCTATTGGGAACAGCTGGAACGTCGTCCGCTCGCCTTCGAGCCACCGCCGGAACCACCCAAACGTCCACAGCCGCGCGACAACGAGACGGCCGCATGGCTCGCTGAGTTCGGACCAATTTCGATCGAAGCCCTCGCCGCCGAGGTCGATGTCGACGCGGATGCCGTGCAGGCCGATCCCTGGGGAAAGCATCTTGCCGATCTCGATCGGCTGCTCACCGATCCCGGTGCCCGCGATGCGTTTCTCGACGATCCACGACAGCGGAAGCGCCCATCGTGATCGGTCCCCGCAACCCCGCCTTGCAATGGCGGGGCGTCTGACTGACAATCAAACTTGTCAACTGATTCGCTTCCGAGGGATGCCCCCATGTTGGTCGATCGCCGAGTTTGTCTCTTGATGGCTGGAAGTCTGGCGCTGGCCGGATGCGGGATCGACACGTACGAACAGCGTCTCGGTGAGACCCGGAAATACTACGCGTACCTGGAAAAACTCGACGCGAATCTGGCTCCGTCGTGGAAAGAAGGCCCGGTCGAGGAACTCCGCGTTCCGCTGCAGTTCAAGAACATCCGCAAACCCCCGCCGACGAAGAACGAGCAGGGAGAGACCGTGGAAGCGGAAGTTGATCCGCGTCAGCCGAATTACCTGGGCCTGGAACTGCCGGGGTTGCTGGCGACCTGGGAGACGCCGCTGGATGTTGTGGTCGACGGGCAGAAGCAACAGCGGAAGGGTTACATCTACGCGGTCTCGAATTACTCGATGTTCAGTTCCGACCTGGCAACGCAGGCTCCCGAATACACGCGTTCGCTGTTAGGGACGATTTCGGATCGGCTGTCGCTGCCACCGGTGGAACTGGGGAAGGGGGAGCGAGAAACGCATCCCCGGGCGAAGACCGATGCGTACACCGTGCCGAACAACTTTGAGGTCTATCGCTTCAAGTCGGATCAACTGGTGGTCGACGGTGTGCCCTACACGATCGATGTTTACACGCACTCGGTGAAAGACATTCAGTTCGATCTGCTGTTGTTTCTCCCCGTGGGGATCGACACGCAGGCCAAGCTCATCGAGCGCGTTCCGCTGATGCTGGAGCGACTGAAGGTCGCGGCGAAGAAACCGCCGCGAGCGGGCGCTGGCGCGAAGGCGGCTGGTGGTGGAACCCCCGCTCCCGCTCAACCCGCGACCGGGTTCTGAACGAACACCGGCGTTCGCACCACAGACCGTGACGCCCAGCCATCGCAATGGCTGGGACTCTGCACCTGCAGATCTCGATCAAACAAAATAGCCCGGCATCGAACACGATGCCGGGCTTTGATTTTGCCCACTCGGATCAGACGTTACGGCTTCACAGCCGGTTTCGCTTTCCCGAAGCGTTCGGTGTAACGCTCCCAGGCTTTTCGATATTCGGCCGGGACCGTGGAGCGACGGCTGTCGATCTGGTCGACTTCGCGATTCGTTCCTTGTTCGCCGGTCCGCTTGGTGCCTGTCGAACGCAAATTGAGATTCCGGAGCATCTCCTCGAACTGCAGTCGACGGGCATCACTTTCCGGCGTTGTTTCGTTCGAACGATTCAGTTCTTGGGCTAATCGGTCAGTGAACCGTTGGAGTTGCTCGGGAGTCCAGCCGAGTTCGTCGAGCAACTCGGGAGAGACTTCGCCCCGTTCCAGGTCTTTCTGCAGTTGCTGGAGAACCAGTTCGGCTGCCTGCCGGTTGTACTCGAGGTTCGCTTCGTCCCCGACCGCCGAGGTGGGATCGTTCCCTCCTTTCGCGTTGTTTTGCCCCCCCGGTTGACCACCGGCCATCGGCTCACCCTTGGGATTGCCGCTTCCGGGCTGAGGTTGGCCCGGTTTCTGACCACCGGGCTGGTTGCCGCCAGGTTCGTTGCCACCTGGCTCCTGACCGCCAGGCTCGTTACCGCCGGGTTCTTTCCCGCCCGGTTCCTTCCCGCCCGGTTCCTTACCACCCGGTTCCTTGCCACCGGGTTCTTTGCCACCGGGTTCCTTGCCACCGGGTTCCTTGCCACCGGGTTCCTTGCCGCCAGGTTCTTTGCCGCCGGGTTCCTTGCCGCCCGGTTCCTTGCCACCGGGTTCTTTGCCACCGGGTTCTTTGCCGCCGGGTTCCTTGCCGCCCGGTTCCTTGCCACCGGGTTCTTTGCCACCGGGTTCTTTGCCACCGGGTTCTTTGCCACCGGGTTCTTTGCCACCGGGTTCTTTGCCACCGGGTTCTTTGCCACCGGGTTCCTTGCCACAGGTTCTTTGCCACCGGGTTCCTTGCCGCCGGGTTCTTTCCCGCCGGGTTCTTTGCCACCGGGTTCTTTGCCACCGGGTTCTTTGCCACCGGGTTCTTTGCCACCGGGGTTCTTTGCCACCGGGTTCCTTGCCACCGGGTTCCTTGCCACCGGGTTCCTTGCCGCCGGGTTCTTCCCGCCGGGTTCTTTGCCACCGGGTTCTTTGCCACCGGGTTCTTTGCCACCGGGTTCTTTGCCACCGGGTTCTTTGCCACCGGGTTCCCTTGCCACCGGGTTCCTTGCCACCGGGTTCCTTGCCACCGGGTTCCTTGCCACCGGGTTCCTTGCCGCCAGGTTCTTTACCACCGGGTTCCTTGCCACCGGGTCTTTTGCCACCGGGTTCTTTGCCACCAGGTTCTTTACCACCGGGTTCTTTGCCACCGGGTTCTTTGCCAATGGGTTCTTTGCCACCGGGTTCTTTGCCACCGGGTTCTTTGCCACCGGGTTCTTTGCCACCGGGTTCTTTCCCACCAGGTTCTTTCCCACCAGGTTCTTTCCCGCCGGGCTCGTTGCCGCCGGGCTCGTTGCCGCCGGGTTCTTTGCCGCCCGGTTCTTTGCCACCGGGCTCTTTGCCACCGGGCTCTTTGCCACCGGGTTCTTTGCCACCGGGTTCTTTGCCACCGGGTTCTTTCCCGCCAGGTTCTTTCCCGCCGGGTTCTTTACCACCAGGTTCTTTCCCGCCGGGCTCGTTGCCGCCGGGTTCTTTGCCACCGGGTTCCTTGCCGCCAGGTTCTTTGCCGCCGGGTTCTTTGCCACCGGGTTCCTTGCCACCGGGTTCTTTGCCACCGGGTTCTTTGCCACCGGGTTCCTTGCCACCGGGTTCCTTGCCACCGGGTTCCTGCTGTTCACCTGGTTGATTCGGTTGGGGATTCTCCGGGGATTGTTGCTCCGGTTGATCGCCCGGCTTCTTCTGGTTGCGTTCGCGCAGTTTATCGACGAGCCGCTTCAGGGCACGGTCGTCGTCTTCCCCTTCAGCGCTCAGGGGCTTCCGCTGTTCTCCGGGGGGCGAATCTTGCTCCGGTTTCCCTGTTTCTGATGGTGTCTCACCTGGCTTCCCCGGTTTGTTCTGGGTGCCTTTCGGACCCTCCGCGCCTTCCCGGCCGTTCTCGCCCGGCTTCCCTGGTTGTTTCTGATCGCCGCCATCGTTGGGCATTGGCTCGTTCGGTGGGTTCGCCCCGTCGGCGGGCATTGGCTCTTCAGGCTTGGGTTGATCCGGCCGCGGTTCGCGCATCGGCTCGGGACGCTCGTCATCCATCATCGGAGCCGGTTGTTCGGCGTTCCGTTGGGCGGCGGCTTCGGCCAACTGTTGTTGTTGCCGGGCTTTTTCTTCCTCCAGTTGTTCCTGAACAGCCTGCGGATCGGCCGGGGCGATGATCTTCAGACGTAGCGGCGGAGTCTGCTTGCGATTGCGGCGCGGCTGACGGTTGTCTTGCGCATCGATCCAGAAGGTGACTTCCGCACCGGGCTCCAGCTTCAGCGGCTCCAGCTTCCATTCGTGCTGCAACTCGACAGCAGGGCGCTTCCCTTCCGAGAGAACTTCCCGCAGCAGGACCTTGCCATCGCGATCGACCACGAGCGTGATCGGTCCGAGTTCAAAGTCGGGATCACGTGCCTGCACCAGCAGCGGAATGATGCCGTTCGTCGGCGCTTCCAGATCACGCTCGGGGGAAAGCAGCACGACTTCCGGTGGTTGATCGCGGCGGATCGTGAGTTGATGCACGCTCGGTGCCGGATCGGTCCGGCCGGCTTCCGTGGTCACATGCATCCGGTAGAACTGTGGATACGTCCCGTCCTCACGGAACGCCAGGTTCCACATGGCGGTCAGATTCGTTCCCTGGGCCACGCTGACGGGGATTTCTTCGCCGGTCGGCTGCCCGTTGGCTTCTTCCAGGAATTGGATCTTCGCGAGCTTCACCGGCATGTTGACGGTTGCGGACAGTTCGACGCGACTCCCCTCCAGCCCGCTGAAGTTCCCGCTGGTGACGGTCTCGGCGGGGAGCTTGGTGTAGGCCGGGGGAGTGAGGACAACCTGCGTGATCTTCGCCGAGGGTGGTTGATCGATTGTGACGTGATAGCGCGAGGAGAGGGCATCGCCGGCTTCGATGCGGTATTCGAGTTCCTGAAGCAGACCCTTGCCGCTCTCACCCGTCAGGACGCCGCGGAACCGGGTGCCCGCTTCGCCATCGGGCTGCATCAACACGGGTTCGTCGCGGTACTTCTTGTCGGCGGTGCTGAACCGCAGACGGACTTGCTGCGGAATCTTGCCGCCGAGTTCGACGCGGACTTCGAGCGGCTGACCGGCGAGGACCTGGGTATCGCCCGGCGTGACCGAGAGAATCTCCGTGCGCGTCGCCGGGGCGGCATCGACCAGTGGAAAGACACGCCACAACGACGGACCGATCCGCTTCGGTGAACTGACTAGGTAGATGCAGAACAGCACCACGATTGCCAGCAGTGCATAACCCGACTTGACCAGCGGTCGATGATCGATGGCATCGGCCACGTTGATCTTCTGCAGTTGCACCGCCGCCTGACGTTCAATCGCCAGCAGGACCGCCGGGTCGACCGGTCGTCCCGCGGCTTGCAGATCGACCCAGTTGAGCAGATTGCTCCGTAGTCCCGGTTCAGACGCTTCCACTTCCTTCGCGGCAAAGAGACTGCCGACCTGCCGCATGAGGGGGACGAGAATCCGTCGGGAGAACCACGCCCCGAGACCGCCGATGAGGGCTGCCAATCCGACCCAGCGGACGATTGCCGGGAGGCCGCCGGTCACGATCCACTGGTCGAAGATCACGAAGACCAGGATGTACGCAACGATGGCCGCGAGGGCGATTGTGGACGCGTAGAGGACGTCAGTCGTGCGAATCTGCTGGCGGGCTTTGCCGAGCTGATACTCGACATATTCCGCAAAGTCGACGTACTTGCCGCCGGAGGGTTCAATAGTGGCCGACATGCAGGACTCCCGATCGAAGAGACCCACCCATCGGAATGGATGGGCTTCCAGAGACTGTGCAGACTCAGTCGAGACTCGTCATCGTCTCTTCAATTTATCAAAAATCGACGCTTGGACAGGCGAAGTTGTTCCCGACCGGCGGGGTTTCTGCGGAATGTTTCAGGTCAACGTAAGCTGGCTCCCGGCGGTTCACGCCAGGCCGGCCCGTTTCCGCAGAACCCATTCGGCAGTCAAAATCGTTACGAACGTTAACAAGACCCACCAGTTATCATAAAGCGGCGTTACCTGCACGCGGGTGAGATTTTCGAGGTTCATCGCTTCAAATCGCTTCAGAAACGCATCCAGATCTTCGGACCGCAGCAATTGCCCGCCGGTGGCGTCGGCCAGTTTCCGCAGCAGTTCATAGTCGGCGTTCGGCTCATCGAGTTCCAGATCTTTCGGATCGACCAGGAAGCGGGCTGTCGCTCCCAGCCCGAGCGATTGCCCCCCCCACTCAGCTGTCACCCGGACCTGGTAGTCTCCGGCCTGGTCCGTCTGCGGGAAGTCGCCGGAGAATTTGTCGTCCTGCGCACGAACTGCGACCGGGACGACAGTCCCATCGGGACCGGTGACTTCTACCTTGAACTTGGCATCCGTCAGCGGTTTGCCATCACTCCCCCGGGCACCAAATTCCAGGGGGACCAGCGCTCCGGGAGCAAAATTCCGCGGTTCGAGCCGGACCCAGACGGCCTGGGATGAATCGTCTTCTTTCCGAGCCAGCCAGAGGATCATCTGCCGCCAGAAACGTTGATGCTCGGTGGCCTGACCGTGGAGCGGCCAGACGTACGTCGTATCACCACCGAACGCAGCGACCCGTGCGCGGCCGACTTCACTGGCCACCAGCAACGGTTGTCCTTCTGAGTTGGTCGCCCAGATTTCCACCAGATCACTTTTCGGTACGAGCTTGGTGGCTCCCGTGAGGGGGGCGAGTTGTGCCCAGCGTTCCTGGTTTCCGCCGGACGATGTGAGCTGCATCACCGAGCGGCGCAGACCGAGGTCGGTGGGGACCATCGCCTGCGGACCGGTCCATTGATTCGCGAGATCGGCTTCGCCTTCGCGTAGAGTGCCAGGGTTCATCGTGACCGGAAGCAGATCGGCGAGGGGAGTCGTCGCGAAGCCCCCCGCACCAAAGTTCTGTACGCCCCCGGTCATCAACAGACCGGCCCCTTCGCGCACCCGCTGCGCGAGCGCAGTGAGGTTCGCCGGGCCGATCACGTCAGCGGAGACATCGCCGAGGATGAAGACGTCATACGCACCCCGATCATAGATCGCCGGGGGAATGATCGTCCGCGCGCGGAACTTGCCGCCGAGGACTTCGTACAGATCGAGCTGAATCTGCTCGGCTCCATTGACCATCCGCAGCATGAGTTGTTCGGTCCGGCGTTTGTCGATGTACGCCACACGCAGGCCACCCTGACGGACAGTAATGACCGTTTCAATGCGGTTGTTCCGGGTCTGCAGTTCGCCATCGATCGCGACGACTTCGACCGCGACTTTCTGCTCGCCTGACATGGTTGGTTGAAAGGACAATTCGAGCGGGATGGTCTCGGCATCGCTGCGAATGTCGATTTCACGCTGAGGATGGGCCCCCACCGTCGCGATTGCAGGCTTCATGGCCGCGTTGCCATTCGCAGCGGCGACGGTTGAACGATCTTCCACGAGGACTCGCACCGTCACTTTGCGTTGCCGTGCGCCACGGCTTTTCAACTGGACCTTGAGCGGGACGAGCTTCTTCTCGAAGACGACGGAATCGATCGAAAGGTCCTGCACGGCGAGATCGAACGTGGTGTTCGAAAGCGAGGTGGCTCCATAGCCCACGGGGTAAATTGGCGTCTGGGCATCACGTAACTGGGCCGCCCCGGCGAGCGGATCGAGATCGACGGGTGCAACCGCTCGCTGGGCACCATCGGTGAAGAGCAATACGGCGGCCGTCCGCTTTTCACGAGCCGTCCGCGCGAGTTCGGCGAGCGTACTCCCCAGCGCGGTCATGTCGCCGGTCCCGTTGGTTCGCGCGGGATCGAGTGATCGAACGGTTTTGTCGAATTCGAAGGAGCGAATCTCTACTTTATCTTTGAGCTTCTCCCAGAGTGTCGACGAGCGGGCGAGATCGTCTTTCAAGGTCTGCCAGCGCGTCGCTCCACCGGGACCATCGCCCGTGTTCATGCTGCGGCTGACATCGACCGCGAGGAGAATCTGGACGGGAGTTTTGTCGATCTCGGACGACTGCAAGGCCGGGCGAATGAGCGCAAAGAGAATCACCAGCACCGCCGCGATTTTCAGCGCTCGGATCGGCCAGCGGCGTGCAGGGATCAAGTGACGCAACTGCGCCCGATCGAGCACCACGACGAAGGCAAACAATCCTACGGCGGTCAGTGCAATCCACCACCACGCCCAGACTGGTTCCCACGTGAGGGTCATTGTCGCCCCCCGTACTGCGAACGGTCAGAACGCTGTCTCCTGGCGTGACGCATGACAAGAGGATGACGGACGGGGTGCGGCGCACTCATGCTTCGTCCGTTCGATAGAACCAGGTCGCCGTGGTTTGCTCGGTCACGAAGACAAAGATGAGCAAGCCCATCAAGAGGCCATACACTTCCTGGCCGAGACGTCCCGTGTTGACCGAGCGTTCGAGCTGTTCGGGGTCGCGCGCCAGTCCGTAGCGTTTCTCACCGAGGAGTTCGTCTAATTCCGAGGGCCGCAGCCGTTTCAGATCGGCTTCCTCCGGAATCGCCTGGAGGCTGAACGCAGCGACAATTTCTGCGGGTGTTTTCCCGGCACGGATGATCTGATAGTTCCCCAGCACCGAGGTGTTGGGGACGGTAAGTTCGCGAGAGTTGGTGACGAGTTCGACCCGTCGCTGCGTGAGATCGGGCGCGCGGAGCAGGGCGGCACCACCGATTGTCTCAGCTGGCAGCGGGACCGTGACCCGATCGCCGGCAAGAAACGTCAAGGGCGTGGTTGCTTGCCGCGCAAGGCCCTGCAGCCACTGATCGACCAGAATCACGAACGGCCAGCGCCGTGGGAGTTCACTCCACGCGAGGGAGTCGACCGAGGACGCAAACAGCAAGGTCCGTCCGCGACCGACGTGGCGTTCGACCAGCGCCGGGTCCGGAATCTCCACCGGCCAACTCGCCAGGACCTGGCTCGATTCGACCGGTTCCACGCGCCAGTGGCGATAGAAATCGACTTCATTGAGTTCGGAGAGCGTCCCGGTTTGTTCCAGCCGCGTGGTCAGGGGATGTGTCGCTTCACGGAAAACGAGTGATTGTGCTGGAGTGAAGTTCAGCGACGCCTTGAGCTTTGCGGGGAGGAGGGCCTGAGCGGCTTCTGCGTTGTAAGCCAGCGGGTCGAGACCATTCGCCGGTTGAACAGCGGTCGACGAGGCCCCCAGCGCGACGAAGAGGCCGCCTCCGGTCTCGACGAAGGCTTTCAACCGCGTCCACATCGCTTCCGTGGGACGGGTGACGTGCAGCCAGCAGACGACGTCGTACTTGTCGAGCGCCGTCGAGTCCCATTGAGCGGGCGTGATCACCGTCGATTTGTACGCGGCCCCTCCATCGTTGATTCCGTCGATGGCTGCGGTCCAGAAACTGGCGTACGCCCGCTGATCGACGACGGCCAGCACGTTCAGAGGCGGAAGAACCCGTACCGTAAACGGGATCGTGTTGTCGTACTCCAGCGGGTCAGTCGTGACCAGCCGGAGTTCTCCCTGAATGAGCTGTCCGGTGAGTCCTTCCAGCCGGAACCGTAGACCCGTTTCACGATCATGGTCGATGGTGATGGTCTGTTGATCGCGTTTCGTGAGCGGCTGGTCATCGACGCGGACCCACAGTTCGACAGTCTGCTCGCTGCGAACGGCCCCCGTGGCCCGCACGCTCGCCTCAATTTCGAGCAGGCCTCCTTGTGAGATCGCGGGTTGCAAAGGACGTGCCTGGACAAAGCCGACATTGGTCGGCTGTTCGGCCCCGACATCGAGGAAATACAACCCGATATCGGGAGTGGCTGCCAATTCGTCACGCAAACCATGGGCTGCATCGGGTTGCCAGGCCGATGCGGCCAAGTCCGTCAGCACATAGATTTCCCGAAGAAAGCGATCTCCCGCCGCTCCGCGCTCGGCGGTGACCCGTTCGCGATCATCGAGATGCAACCGCAGCGCAGAACGCAGGCGTTCGTTCAAGGGAGCGGTAACCGGTTCCGCCACGAGCGCCTCGAGCCGGTTCTGTACCGCCGAGAGGTCGGGGGTCATCAACGCCGGTAACTCGCCACTCCCGGTGATCACAGCGGCTTTGCTCCCGGTCGGCATCCGTTCGAGATGCGTGCGAGCCATCGCTTGGGCCACGGCGAGCCGCGATTTCCCGTCCTGCAGATACTGCAGGCTGCCGCTGGTATCACACAGAAAGAGAGCCGCTACGGGGAGATCTTCGAGGATCGTTTGCGCCGGGGCTTTGATCTCAGCAGCGAGACGACGCTGATACGGCCACGCCACGAGCAAGGCTGCGAGTAACAAGGCCGCGATGATCAAGCCGCTCCGCCAGCGGGCTTGTTGAACCTGGCGTTGATCGATGGCGACGATGCGTTGAGCCAGTTGGCGCTGCAGTACCTGATCGAGCACGATCGCTGCGATGCCAATCCCGATGAGCCACATCCATTCGAACCAGCGGAGTGCATAATTCGCCGGGGGTAAGGTCGGCCGGGAGAGTGCGATCACAAATCCGGCGATGACGAGCATCCGCAGCAGCAACAGCCAGAAGTGCCGTAACCGCATCCTTCGGGAGTTCTGATTCTTCCGCTGTTGCAGCAACCGCAATGCGGGGAAGATCAGTCGCTTGGGGCGTGCCCGCATCAACAGGTGCAACACGATCGGAATGATCGCGAGCACGAGTCCAATCAGCAATGCGGGATGCAGTAACGACATGCCAGCCCGTCTGTCCGCGAACGCGGCTCTCGGTTCATCTGAGAGCGGGAACAACCACCTGCTGATGTTAGCGGAATTGGGTGTCTCTCACGAGACCGCCGCCACATTGACCATGAACTGTAAGAGACCCAACCATCGGAATGGTTGGGCTTCTGTGAATTGGTGGCACACCCTACATCGTTCTCTTGATGATTCAGCGCTGACCTGGACGAGTCAGCTGATGCGGGGCGACGATCGGGGCGTACATCTCCGGGCGGCGATCGGCGAGCCGGTTCACTTCATTGGTGCCGGGGACACGAATCAGATGCTTCCGGCGGGATAGTGAGACGTCGACCTCAGCATACAGAATCGCTTCCTCGGAATGTGCCGCCTGAGCGAGCGTGCGTCCCAACGGATCACAAATCCGGCTGTGGCCAATGAACTTCACACCCCGTTCGACACCGACGCGATTCACGGCGAGATAGTACACCGTGTTTTCCATCGCCCGCGTGTTGATCGCGTACTCGGCAGCACACTCCGCACCCGGTGGCCAGTTCGTCGGCAGGACGATCAGATCGGCACCGAGCAGCGTGAGACAGCGGGCTGGTTCGGGAAAGCCCGCGTCATAACAGATGTTGAGGCCGATCCGCAGATCACCCATCGAGTGAACCGCGAACGATTGATCGCCATAGTCTGCGTAGCGATCGATGCCCAGCCACGGGAGATGGACCTTCCGGTACGAAGCCAGCAAGCCGCCAGGACCGACCAGTGCCGCTGCGTTGAAGAGGCGGTCGCCCGACTTCTCCAGCAGACCAAAGACAGCATGGATGTCCGCATCGCGACACGCGGCGGTGAACGCTTCGGTGGCAGGGCCGGGGAGTGTCTCCGCAAACGGCACGGCTTCGGCCCGACTGTCGAAGCAATAACCCGTGAGGGCACATTCCGGAAAGACGACCAGTTCCGCACCGTTGCGGCGGGCCTCCTGCATCCGGTCGAACATCCGTTCCAGGTTTCCGGGGACATCACCCAGGCGAATGTCCATCTGCACGGCGGCGATCTTCATGATCCGGCCTCTGGTCGTTGGTCATGAAACTTCGTCTGTTGCGTGGTGGAGCGACGCAGATCGCAAGCGAAACGCGATGGCTCCCATCACACCGTCAGGCCGAGGTTTCATTGAGGATGCGTAAGATCTCATCCTTGAGACCAGGAACGACGGAGATCCCACTACCGCCGTAGATTGTGGTGCGACCGCTCCAGTCGACGAAGCAGCCGCCGGCTTCTTCCAGAATCGGGACGAGAGCGGCACAGTCCCACGGGTTCAGTGCCGGATCGACCATGACTTGCGCCCGACCGGTTGCGACCAGGACATGCCCGAAGCAATCGCCCCAGCCACGGGCCAGACCGACCGACCTTAACAATTTCATGAGCGCTGGCCAGCGCCCATGGGCTTCCCAACGCAACATGTTCGTCTGACAGAACGTGGCGTCGGCGAGACTCGTGGTGTCAGCGACCTTGGCCCGTGTGGGGGCCGCGTCGCCAATCTGCCACCAGGCGCCTGAACCACGCGCGGCGTAGACGACTTCATCAAGGGCCGGAAATCGACAGACCCCGGCAACACATTCAGTTCCCCGTTCGATCCCGATCAACGTGCCGAACAGGGGCACGCCGTGCACGAACGATTTCGTGCCATCGACCGGATCGAGAATCCAGCGATAACCGCTGGTGCCGGGCTTCTCCGGGAATTCTTCGCCGAGGACGCCATCGGCCGGAAAGGCTTCTGCCAGACGCAATCGAATGAGTTCTTCCGCACCCCGATCGGCCGCGGTCACCGGGGTCAGGTCCCCTTTCTTTTCGACCGCGAGTTCGGCGTGCTGGTAGTAACTCAGGATCAGCGTTTGCGCTTCGCGCGCTGCTGACAGGGCAAAGTCGAGGCGAGCCTGCAATTCCGCCGGCGTCCCATCCATGTGCGTTGACATTCTTTGATTGGTCGTGATCGGAGAAGAGGAGTCCCCCCGTCATTGACGGGGGGCTAAATGGTGTGGGTGAAATTGGTAAGGGTTAATTGGAATCGTTCAGACGGTACAACATTTCGCCCGCTTTGCGGACGAGGAGGATGCCTTCGTCTTCGCGGTTGGCGAACGATTCGATATCGATCGTCGCCGGGTCGCGATACCCCATGTTGATCTTCGCACAGAGTTCGGGCGGAATCTGCGTCGCGAGCGTCACCTGCACCCGCGGTCGTTCGACGCCATTCTCGTAAGTTCCCGAGCCGCGGACGTGCGTTGAGTGGGCCAGCACGCCCCATGGTTTGTCGCGGAACTTGTCCCATTGTTTCGTGAAGTAGTCGCGGACGTGGTAGCCAACTTCTTCGATCAGCTTACCGTGCGTGACCGAAATCTCGGTCACATGCGGGGCGTAGATAATGAGTTCGCCCCCATCAGCCACGACGGGTTCCAGCTTGTACATGCACTTCCCGGCGACCCACAAGTCGTCGTACATCGGCGGGGCACACGACAGGACCTGTTTGAATGGCTTGGGACAGCGGGTGATATGGACCCGGCCGCTCAATTCGGTCGCCTGTCGCCACGCCACTTCGGGTGTGCCGTAGAACAGGCCATAGGGTTGAGCATGCTTGTTCACAACAAACGTGATCGCCCGGCGCTCGACAGGGATCATCTGTGCGGCCCGGTCGACGACCCGTCGCACCGGTGTATCGGGCACACCGATGATGCCGACGTTGGTGATGAGTGCGCCGAGCCAGTGGAAGAAGTTGAGAATCTCTGGTCCGGCGATCCCGGGGAAGAAATACTTGTTCCCCCCCGAGAAACCGACCACTTCATGCGGGAAGACCGGTCCCAGCACCAGCAGCCGGTCATATTCGGCGATGCGGGAATTGATCGCGACCGGGACCTCCATCGAGAGGAGCCCGTTCGAGAGTTCTTCCGTTTCGGCCTTGGTTAATGTGCCGAGCGTTGTCAGTCGCTCAGGGCGATCCCATTCGTGATTGTAAAACTTCGTCTGGAAGAAGAGCCGGTGGCGTTCTTTCTCGCTGATGCCGAGGAGCTTGCAAATCTGCTGCTCCGACATCGGCGGATGCGTGCCAAGGGCGATCATCACATCGAGTTGTGCCACCACCGGCCGCAACCGACGATGCAATGCATCGAAGAGGAGCGGCAACGGGGCCGTGCGGGTCGCATCCGGCACGATCACGAGGACCCGCTGGCCGACGAAGTCATCGGGCGGGAGCGACGTTTCGAACCATGAACGGACCGCAGCATCCGACAACGGCGGCAGGTCTTCGGCCATACTTCGGGTCTACCTCATTCGCGGGAGAATCCAAGCGGTGGCGATTGTAGCGGTGGCATGGTTGAGCTGACAGTGTGCGGGAGTCCGCCACGAGGATGCCGGGCGTCCTCCGCGTCGCCCGGCATCTGCCTTTGACGTGACGCACCAGCATGACTGACTTCGAATGCTCAGCAATTCCGACTCGTCTCAGAAATCCGGTCAGGAAGAGTAGTCAATCCGGGCAGAAATCGAGTACCTTGGAACGCTGCGCCGCACTTGAGTGGTGCAGCCTGAAGAACTGAACAAAGTGCACTCGATCGCGGCAGACGGCTGCCGGGACAGGGATTCGTCCATGACGTTGGCGGAGTTGCTGGAGAGCAAGTTTCGCGGAGATGTGCGGTTTCGAGGGGCGGCCTATTTGGAAGCCGAGCGGGTCTCAATTACCCGCGTGACCCCAGAGCACGTTTTCGGTGTGGTTCGCGACGGCGTCGAGTATCAAACTCAGCTCAGCCGACATGAATCGGGCCTCAAACTGGCCTGCAGTTGCGGTGCGTCACCCCACCCGGCCACGGGGGGGATTCACTGCAAGCATGTCTGGGGAACTGTGCTCGCGGTCGATGCGGGGAACTATCTCACGGGGACGGTAAAGCCGGGCAATGTCCCCCCGTTTGCTTCCGCCGATGAGCCGCTCGACTTCGACCTCGACGATGACTGGGATGACGAAGAGCCGGGCGACGAAGTCTTCCGTCGCGCCAGCCCCGCTCGCATGCGTCCCAACCGTGACGACGATGACGCCGGTTCACCAGCCCCGGCCGCGGCACCGTTGAAGGCGTGGGAAAGCCGCCTCTCTGAATTCCGTAAGTCGATGCAGGACGACGAAGGGATCTCGTCGGCTGCCGGTCGCGAACGCCAGGTCATCTACGAGATCGATGCGGCTGCCAGTGAAGAAGCGGGCATCCTGATTGTGCAGACGTCCCAGCGGCAACGCCGGGCGAATGGCGACTGGGGCAAGCTGAAGCCATTGCGGTTGAAGCCCGGTCGCTTCGAGGAAATCGACGACGACGAAGACCGTCGCATTCTCGCGCACCTCATCGGTGGAACTCCCGATCGCAGCAACTGGTCGGCTCAAGCGGGCGAAACCTGGGCGGCGGTCCATCGGTACCGCGTCCCCTTCGATCTGTGCCAATTACTGCTCCCGGCGATCTGCGCAACCGGTCGCATGCGGCTGGCGGGGGATGACGAACGCCTCTCCGACATTCTGACGTGGGACGACGGCGGTCAGTGGGATCTCTGTCTCAGCATCGTCACGGGTACCAATCCCGCGAATCCCGAGGAAGCGACGTGGAAACTCGATGGCTGGCTCGTCCGTAACGAAGAGCGGATCGCGCTGAAACAACCGCTGTTGCTGGTCCCGGGCGGGTTGTTCGTCACCGAGACCGCGATTGCGCCGTTCAACGATTATGACGCGTTTCCCTGGGTCGGCCTGTTGCGCCGGGGTGAGCCGATTGAAGTCGGGCAGGGGGAGGAGCACAACCTCGTCGACCGCTTGCTCGACATGCCGGCCCTCCCGCGACTCGATCTTCCTGCGGCCCTTCAACTCGAAGAAGTCGCGCTCGAACCAAAGCCGGTCCTGGTCGTCCATCCGCCGACGAAAGCCCGCTGGCAGCAGGACCGCCTCAAAGGGGAAGTCCTCTTCGATTACGACGGGATGTCGATTCGGGGGACCAGCGGTCGCTGGGCGATCGTGCAACGAGCCGAGAATCGGTGCCTCGTGCGGCATCGCGGCCTCGAAGCGAGTTACTGGTCGCAATTGCAGGATGTCGGCTTCCGCAAGTTGCTCGATCAGCGTCGCGGCCAGCATGATGTCGAAGTCCTCTCGCGCGATCTGGGGCCCGCTGTTCGCCAGTTGATCGGGCAGGGCTGGCAGGTCCGGGCCGATGATAAGCGCGTCCGGCAACCGATCGATCTCCGTTTTCAGATCCGCTCCGGGATCGACTGGTTCGAACTGCATGCCGACATCGATTTCGAAGGCGGCCGCGTCGCTTTCCCGGAACTGCTCGCTGCCCTGGCACGCGGCGATAGCACCGTGATGCTCGATGACGGCTCGCTCGGGATTCTTCCCGAAGAATGGCTCCGCAAGTTCGGCATGCTCTCGGGACTCGGCGTGACCGAGGGGGACCACCTGCGGTTCTCCGCCGTGCAGGCCGGATTGTTGGACGCACTTCTTTCCACGCAGACTTCCGTCGACTACGACGAGAAGTTTGCGCAGATGCGCGAGCGGCTCGCGAACTTCGCCGGGATCAAGCCTGTTCCTGAAAGTGCGACGTTCCATGGGCACCTCCGCGGATACCAGCAGGAAGGTCTCGGCTGGCTGCAGTTCCTGGAAGACTTCCAGTTCGGCGGCTGTCTCGCGGACGACATGGGTCTCGGCAAGACGATCCAGATGCTGGCGTTCCTCGATCAGCGAAAGAAACGCCGCCCGAAGAAACTGCCCACGCTCGTCGTGGTGCCAAAGTCGCTGATGTTCAACTGGAAGCAGGAGTGCGAGAAGTTCACGCCCGATATCAAAGTCCTGGAATATCACGGACTGGAACGGGCCAAGCTGCGCGATACGTTCGCGAAGCAGGACCTGATTCTCACGACCTATGGGACTCTGCGGCGCGACGTGCTGACGATGAAAGACGTTGAGTTCGATTACATTGTGCTCGATGAAGCTCAGGCGATCAAAAACTCCGGCTCGCAAGTGGCGAAGGCGGTCCGACTGCTGAAGTCACAGCATCGGATCGCGCTCAGCGGGACTCCGATCGAGAATCACCTCGGTGATTTGTGCTCGATCTTCGAGTTCCTCAATCCGGGGATGCTTGGCCGCAGTTCTGCGTTCCGTCTGCACGCATCAGATCCGGAAGACAAGGAAGCCCGGCGGGTGATGGCCGAGGGCCTGAAGCCGCTGATTCTCCGCCGGACGAAGCAGAGTGTGGCCAGCGAGCTTCCCGAAAAGCTCGAGCAGACGATCTACTGCGAGATGGGAACCGAGCAGAAGAAGCTCTACGAAGAGTTACGCGATCACTACCGCGATTCGCTGCTGGGAATGATCGACGAGCAGGGGATGGCCAAGGCCAAGATGCACGTCCTGGAAGCGCTGCTCCGACTGCGGCAGGCCGCGTGCCATCCCGCACTGCTGCATAAGGGACTGGCGGAAGACCCATCCGCCAAGCTCGACTCGCTCTGTCCGCAACTGCAGGAACTGATCGACGAAGGCCACAAGGCGCTCGTCTTCTCCCAATTCACGAGCATGCTGGCGATTGTCCGTCAGCATCTCGACAAGCAGGGGATCGTCTACGAGTACCTCGATGGCCAGACCCGCGACCGGAAGGAACGGGTCGAACACTTCCAGTCCGATCCCAATTGCGGTGTGTTCCTCATCAGCTTGAAGGCGGGGGGACTCGGTCTCAATCTGACAGCTGCTGACTACGTCTTCATTCTCGATCCGTGGTGGAATCCGGCGGTCGAAACGCAGGCCATCGACCGGGCTCACCGCGTGGGGCAAACCCGGCCAGTCTTCGCCTATCGACTGATCTGTAAGGACACCGTCGAGGAGAAGATCGCCGAGTTGCAGCAACAGAAGCGCGAACTCGCCGACGCGATCCTCGAACAGGACGGCAGCGTGTTGTCGAATCTGACAACGGAAGACCTGCAGATGCTGTTGTCGTAATCGGATCGTCGCCCACGGCATGCCTGCCGTGGGTCTCCTTTCAAAACGAAGACGCCCATGGAAGGCCTTCCATGGGCGTCTTGTGTTTCGTTACAACCCGCGTTTCAGCTTGCGGATTTTTCGCCGCTTGGCTTTCCACCGCCGGTTGATCTTCTGTTTCTTCGTCAGAGGCATGATGCTCGCAATCCTGGCCAGGTGACTCGGGAGGACGCGATCGTCACCGCGTCCGTGAGCGAGAACCATACCATCCCGCCCGACCGGCGAAAAGCCGACCTCCCCGGAAGCCCAGCCCTTCTGAGGGCTGGGTCTCTTTTCTGTTCGTGAATCGACATCATCCCCTTTCAAGCAACCCCAAGTCTCGTCTACACTTGAGGTTCCTCCAGCAGGACCGCCGCCGCGTGATGACGGATGCCAACGTTCGATCGAGATTGCAGTCGTTGCCGCCGCTGCGGTATGGGGCACTCACGCTTGGATCGCGGTATCTCCTCTCGCCGCTCGCGGGGTATACGAATCTGCCGTTTCGCCGCGTCGTTCGTGGAATTGGCGGTGTCGGCCTCACCACAACCGATCTCGTCAACGCCCGTGGTCTGCTCGACGGCAGTGCCAAATCGCTGCAGCTCATCGAATCGTCCCCGGAAGATCGCCCGTTCGCCGTCCAGATTTTTGGCGGCGACCCGGTCATCATGCGCGACTGTGCCCAGTTCCTCGCCGCCCGCGGGATCGATTCGATCGACATCAATATGGGCTGCCCGGTCCAGCGTGTGACAAAAGTTGGCGCCGGGGCGAGTCTGATGTGTCAGATTGACGCGACGCTGCATCTCGTGCAAACCGTGGTCGAAGCCGTCCCACTCCCCGTCACGGTCAAAATGCGGCTCGGCTGGGACGATTCCCAACTCACCGCTCCCCGTTTCGCCCGCGAGTTCGAGCAACTTGGTGTCGCCGCGGTCGCGATTCATGGTCGGACCCGGGCGCAGGGCTTCTCGGGACAGGTCAGTCGCGACGGCATTCGCCAGGTCGTCGAGGCGGTGGAGCGGATTCCGGTCATCGGCAATGGCGACATCCGCAGCGTGGCGGACGGCATCCGGATGTTTGCGGAGACCGGCTGTCACGGCATCTCGATGGGCCGCGGGGCGCTCGCCAATCCCTGGATTTTCCGGCAGTTTGTCCAATGGGAAACGACCGGCGGGTATGATCCACCAGGGACGTTCGATGACCGCCTCGGTCTGCTGCGGCTGCAGTTCGGTTATCTCGTCGAGCGGCACGGAGCCGAACGGGCGGTCTCGCAGTTTCGCAAAATGGCTCACTGGTACCTGAAGGCGATGTGCGTCAACGCGACCCTGCGGAATCAGGTCCAGCAGGCACACGATCTCGACACATTCGAAATTGCGCTGGCTGCCGTGGAAGCAGCCGGTCCGACACGTGGCGACCGTTCAGGGCTACTCCCCGAACTTCACATTCCCGTCCCTGCTGGACCCGTAGAACATTGGTAACTCACCTAGCCCCAAGCGCCAGTGCGGGGTCTCTTTGAATCCTTACGCCCGATGACCACCGCCACCACCCACATTGACAACGTCGCCTGCACGGTCTGTGCGTGCGTTTGCGACGATCTGCAGTTGACGGTGACGGACAACCGCATCACGACGGCCCGCGGGGCCTGCAAACTCGCAGAAGAATGGTTCGCTGACCAGAACAGCGTCCCCGTCGTTCCCGCGTGGAAAAACGGCACGCCGATCGAACTTTCCGCGGCAATCACCGAGGCGGCGGCGATCCTGAAGTCGGCCCGTAATCCGCTGATCTACGGTCTCTCGAAGAGCAGCACCGACGGCCAGCGGGCCGCCGTTGCGCTCGCTGACCGGTTACAGGCCACGATCGACACCACCGCCTCGGAAGGGCACGCACCGTCGTTGCTCGCCTTGCAGCAATCGGGTGAGTCGACCTGTTCACTCGGCGAAGTTCGCCATCGGGCCGACCTCGTGATCTTCTGGGGCTCGAACCCGGTCGAATCGCACCCGCGGCATCTCGAACGCTACTCGTACGAACCACGGGGCGAGCAGACTCCGAATGGAAAGGCTGACCGGACGCTGGTCGTCATCGATACAAAGAAAACGAAAACCGCCGAGATCAAGGATGCTCACTTCCTCCAAATCCCCAAAGGTCGTGATGCGGAAGCCCTCTGGACGCTGCGCGCCCTCTTGAAGGGCCACACGCCACCGCCGAGTGCCGACACCGGGCTGCCACTCGCGCAGTTGCAGGATCTTGCCGAGCGGATGAAAACGTGCCGCTGCGGTGTGATCTTCTTCGGTTACGGCCTCGCCTGGCAGGATTTGGGACACCGTATCGTCGAAGCGCTCTTGCGACTGGTGATCGATCTCAACCAGTTCACGCGGTTCCACGTCCGCCGCATGCGGGTGCTGGGCGATGTCTCCGGAGCCGATAACGTCCTCTGCTGGCAGACCGGATATCCGTTCGCAGTGAACTTCAGCCACGGCTTCCCGCGCTACAACCCCGGCGAGTTCTCCGCGAGTGACATGCTCGCCCGCGGAGAACCTGACGTGATGCTCCTCGTCGGCTCCGAGCGGGTCGACCATTTCTCGCCCGCAGCGCTCGCGCATCTGAAATCGATCCCGACGATCCTCCTCGACAACAGCCTCGCGAAGCCGATCTGGGAGCCGACGGTCCGGATCACCACCGCCATCTACGGCATCCATCGTCCCGGCACCGCCTACCGCATGGACGATGTCCCGATCCCCCTCCGCCCGTCCCTCGAAACCACCGCCCCCAGCGACGGCGAGGTTCTTCGTGCGCTCCACGCGGCGCTGGATGTGTAAATTACGCCCAACTCAGCCCGATGCGCCAGCGCCGGGTTCTTTGTTTTCGTGGATCGAGATTGCCATGAAAGAACCCGGCGCTGGCGCTTCGGGCTGGGAGAATTATTGACCCTCTTTCACGTAACGAATCGCGTTCGCGAGGTACGCCTCGTCGAAGATCCATTTCGTCGATCCATGCTGTGTCCACCAACGCTCGCGACGAACCGAGCGCTCGTTCAGCCGCCGTGACGACCATGCCTTGAATTGTGTCATCACCTGTTCCGGCGGCAATGCAGCCGTCACCACCAGATGGACGTGGTTGGTCCGTACGTTAATAGCATTCAATGACCATCGCCGGATGACACAATGAGCAGTGATCGTTTCCCGCACGATCGCGCGTTCCGCTTCGTTCAATAGCACCGGCGAAGATTTCAACTCGTGCTCAGCTTGCTCATGCCATAGCCCTTCGGGAGCTTGAATCCCATCGCCCGCTCTTCCCACCCACCCGCGCTCATCGCCGGGCAACCACGATCCATACGTGGTCCACGTGAGGTGATACGCGAGCGGGGCATTCATCACAACGCCTCCCAGCCCGAAGCGCGAGCGCCGGGTTCTTGGAATTCGCTTCATTCAACACGCTAACGAAGAACCCGGAGCTTGCGCTCCGGGCTATTTCAAGACCTGAATCGCGACGCTCAACTCTGCGTCGCCGATGCTGACGGTCTTGCCGTCGACGACCGTGCCGGTTGTGAGCGTGTCCGCGAGCGTTTCGCCCTGGATGTAGGTCCGCCATTCGTTGATGGCGGCTTCTGCGGTCGCGTCGGTCGTGGCGTACGTCACGCGGATTCGCTGTTCGATTTCGAGGTCCGCGTCTTTGCGTAATTGCTGGATGTGCCGCACGAAGTCGCGGGCCATCCCTTCGCGGAGCAGGTCGGGTGTGATGACCGTCGACAGGGCGACTTCCAGATCGCCATCGGCCCCGCTCGCCCAACCGGCGGCGTTCTCAACCGACAGGCTTACGTCATCGGAGATGAGTTCCAGCGTCTCGCCTTCGACGCTGATTGTGACCGGCTGCCCATCACGGAGCGGGGCAAGTGTCGTCGCCGGGAGCGTCGGAATCAGATCGCGGAGTTTGCCGAGCAGTTTGCCGTACTTCTTGCCAAGGCTGGCTGGGTTCGCCCGGTATTTGTAGGCGACGATATCACGCAGGCTCTCGCAGGGGATGACCCACTTGACGTTGAGTTCATCGCAGATCACGTCCTGCAGGTCGGCGACCTGAGCGAGCCGGGTCGCTGAGGCCGATGAGACGCGGAGTTCACTCAACGGCTGCCGCACGCGCTGGTTGGCTTCTTCACGCAGACGGTGTGCGAGCGCGACGACCCGCTGTGCGGTCTGCATCGGTTCCAACAGGGCCGCATCCTGCCACGCGGCATCGGCCACCGGGTACTCGCACAAATGCACGGAGTCCGGGACGCCCATGGAATGCTTTCCATGGGCTTCTTGCGATCCCACCAGATTCCGGTACATCCGCTCGCTCAAAAACGGCACGAACGGCGCGAGCAGCTTCGTCAGCGTGACGAGCACCGTATACAGCGTCTGATACGCTGCGAGCTTGTCACGGTCGCTGGCGTCCTTGGAACGCCAGAAGCGTTTGCGGTTTCTGCGGATGTACCAGTTCGTCAGATCATCGATGAACCGGGCGGCTGCGGCACAGGCGCTCGGCGTGTCGAAGCGTTCGATCGACTCCCGCATCGTGGTGATGAGGGCCTGCAGGTTCGACAAAATCCAGCGGTCAATCTGCGGACGCTCGGCGAACGGGACCGGTTCCGAATTCGGGTCGAAGCCGTCGAGCCGGGCGTAGTTCACGAAGAACGAGTACGAGTTCCACAGCGGCAACAGCACCTGTCGGCGGACTTCATCGGCGGGACCGCTTTCGACCTTGCATGTCGGCACGCCATCGATCGTTCGATCGGTCGGGCCGTTGACCGTTTCCAGCGTCACCTTCTGTTCGGGGTGCCGCGTGCCAAAGCGGAGGTCTTGCGCGGGGTTCTGCTGGAGGTACATCCAGCGCATCGTGTCGACGCCGAGTTGTTCCGCTGCTTCCTCGAACCAGATCGCGGTCCCGTCCGACTTGTGCATCGGCTTGCCCGCTTCGTTCATCACGAGGCGATGTCCGAGCAGCGTCTTGAACGGTCGCTTCTCGACCGGATCATCGGTCCGGCCGTACTGCATCATCGTCGACAGCGACAGCATCGAATAGAACCAGTTGCGGAACTGGCCGGGGAAGCATTCCGTCACGAGGTCGGCCGGATACCAGCGTTTCCAGTAATCGGGATGCGTGTTGAAGCCGAGCGTGGAGAAGGGGACGATCCCCGCATCGAGCCACGGGTTGCCGACATCAGGGATGCGTGACAGGACCACACCAGTCCGCGCGCTCCGGATCTTCACCGCATCGATCCACGGCTTATGCGGCGTGTGTCCCTCGAAGGCATCCCAACCCTCGACCGCCCGCTCTTTCAACTCGGCGAGCGAACCCATCACCTCGAAATCGCTCGGATCGTTCGGGTTGATCCAGATCGGGAGCGCGAGGCCCCAGAAGCGTTTTTTGGAGATCATCCAGTCGCGCATGTTGCCGAGCCATTCGAGCTCGCGCTCCTGGCCTTGCACACTCTCGGGGAGCCACTCGATCTGCTTGGTGACATCCATGATCTCGTTCCGCCAGTCCATGTTGATGAACCACTCATCAACGAGACGGAAGACGAGTTCGTCCCCCGTCCGCCAGCAGAACGGATAGATGTGCGGATATTTCTCGACCGCGACGAGGAGTTCCTTCCGCTTGAGTTCCTCGATGACGAGATCGACGGTCTCAATCGCGGTTGCGCTGCGTCCGGTGAACGGACCGAAGCCGTCCATGAATGTGCCGTCTTCACCGAGCGGGGCGATGGTGACGAGGCCGTTCGCGAGGCCGATTTGATGGTCGATATCGCCGCAGCCCGGCGCGCTGTGGACGATCCCGGTCCCTTCACCCGCGACGACGTTCGGCGACCCCTTGAAGTCGCGTCCGCCGTCGATCACACGGTGACACGTGACGCCACATTTAGCCCCCGGCGAGTCGCCGGGGGTCTTCGTGCGGTTCGTGTTTCCCCCCGGCGACTCGCCGGGGGCTAAATGGGGATATCCACCGGGTTGTTGTTGTGCCGGGAGATCATCAAACGGCCCCGCGTACGACCATCCGAGCATGTCGCGGCCGAAGACGGTGCCGATGACTTCGTAGCCCCCCTGTTCCTTGAAGATCTGGGCGAGCGATTTGAGCTTGGGGCAGTCTTTGGGCCATTGCCATTCGGGGCGGCCGAAGCCTTCCTTGAACTCCTTCGCGAGCCGTTGGAATTCGAGGTTGTCCTTCGCGAAGTAGTAGATCGCCCCGTCGCGCTTCGCTTTGAGTTGGACGTATTCGAGGTCCGGATTGACCATCGCCGCGACGTTGCTGGTGAGCGTCCACGGCGTGGTGGTCCAGATCAACAGATATTCGTTGGTGTGGGACGTGAAGCCCAGGGATGGCGATCCCTGGGCGTCTTTCGATGTGATCGGCAGACGCACGAAGAGCGCGCGGTGGACCGTCAGCTTGCGGCCGTCGGCGACTTCCATTTGCGAGTACGCACTGCCGCCGCGGCCGGACCAGGGCATCACGTCGTGACCGCGGTAGACCTTACCGCGTTCGAAGCACTTCTTCAGAAAGGTCCAGATCGTTTCGTTGTTCTCGGTCGAGAAGGTGAAGTAGCTGCCGCCCCAGTCGGGGTTGCCGAGGCGCTCGACGATGCTCTCGGCAGACCCACGGATGCGATCCGTGGGCTTCTTGGGGGGCGAAAACTCGACGACCTCGTTGGTGCCGATGGCGCTGGCGAGTTTGCGGAGCGTGGCGGGGTCGTCCCATTCCATCCAGTAACCGAGGCGGATCGACTGCTCGGTCTGCACGGCGGCGTACTTCAGCACCCGCTTCTTGCACTCCCAGACGAACTTATCGACGCCGTACTTCTCGATCTCGGACTTCGCCCCGAGGCCGAGTTGCTTTTCGACTTCGACTTCGACCCACAGCCCCTGACAGTCGAACCCGTTCTGATAGCGGAGTTCGCGGCCGTTCATGGCCCAGTAGCGCTGGAAGGCATCTTTGTAGGTGCGGCCCCAGGCGTGATGGACCCCCATCGGGTTGTTCGCGGTGATGGGACCGTCGAGGAAGCTCCACGCCGGTTTCCCGGTGTATTTGGCCCGCAGTCGTGCGAAGACGTTCTGATCCTGCCAGAACCGCAGCATCTGATGCTCGCCGCGTACAAACTCCGCGTCACCAACCTTCTCGAACGCCATGTCCCAACCTTCCTGATGGCCCGGAACTCCGCCGTGCCGCACTGCGTCAAAACCGGTGATTCTACGGGACCCGGTACGGGGTGCAAACCGAACAGTGCCAAGGAAATCCGGGAACTGGCGAGAGAAGTTGTGCGTCCCTTTCCAGCAAGTGAAATCCGCGTGAAATCGATTTGAGGTGTCTTCCCGAAGCGGGATCGGGTGGTTTATGATGCACGCTTGTTAGTGTGCCCGGCTTATTTATTCGGGGTCTCTTCGTTCGTTTTTCGATTGTTCAAGAAGCTGAAGGGAACAAGTCATGCGGGAACCGACCCTCACTCGAGTGCTTCTCGGGGTGTTCAGTTGCGGTTTGCTGGCGATGGCAGGTTGTGGATTGCCGACGTGGAGTGAATTGATCGGCTCGAAGAAGGAAGAAGTGCCGGAGATCAATCCGAACCCGCCGATGCCGGTCGTTCAGCCGACGGTGGTCACGCCGCCGCTGCCGCCGCCTCCGACTCCGGAAGAACAGGTGGCGAAGTTCCAGGCGATGAAGCCCTACGAACTGGATGATACAGCCCTGCTGAATGTGTCGAGTCTGCCCGGTGGTTTGGAAGCCATCGAGGAATTGAACCTGAATGGGAGTCGGGTGACGAACGGTGGGCTGGAGCATCTTGCCAAGCTGCCGAACCTGAAAAAGCTCGACGTGCGAAACTCGCCGGTCGATCAACACGGTGCGAAGGCGATGGGGGCGTTGACGAGTCTGGAAGAACTCCGCCTCGACGGCGGTGAAATGACGGATGAAGCGATGGCCGGGATGTCTGCAATTCCGGCGCTGAAAGTCCTGGAAATCAGCAATGTCCGCCTCAGTCCGGATGGCTGGGCGCAACTCGCGAAGCACAAGCAGCTCGAAGACCTCACGATTACGTCGAGCAACATTGATGATAATACCATGGCCATCATCAATCAGATGACATCCCTCAAGCGGATGTGGATCAACAACTGTGCGGTGAGTGACGTCGGGATCGCTCACCTGAAAGATCTCGATGCACTCGAATCTCTCAACTTAGGGGGGACGCAAGTTCGCGGTCACGCCTTTGGTGTGCTGATGAAGGCCAATGCCATGAAAGGGCTGCGGACGCTGGGCATGGATACAACCCCGCTGGATGAACGGGGAGCCGCAGGGATTCGCACCATGTTGCAACTGACGCATCTCGGGTTGGGAAGTCTGCGCAGCATGCAGGATCAACACTTCGTGCCGATGGTCAAACCCCTGAAGAATCTGGAAACCGTCAACCTGTCGAACTGTGAAGGGCTGTCTGGCGGAGCGTTTTCCGCTTTTGCTGCCAGCAAGACAATCCGTCACATCAATGCCTCGGGGTGTGGCGGCATCGACGATTCTGGCCTGCGGCATTTGCAGAAATGCGAGAACCTGGAAAAACTCGATCTCGGCGGAACGCGGTGTTCGATCACCGGAGCACAAGCCTTGAAGCGAACTCTTCCGAACGTCGAGATCACCGGGGTGGGGTTGAACTGACGCCGGGGATGAGATCGCTCACGAGTTGGGGAGCAGGGTCCCAGCCATCGGAATGGCTGTGCTTCCCGGGGTCTGTGTGGAATCGGCGGTTACTCTTTGGGGAGCCGCGCGATGTCGTCGGTGTTGCCGATCAGGACCAGTGTGTCGTCGGGCTGGATGACTTCGTCCGGCAGCGGCACGATGAGCCGCTGCTGCATTTCGGTCTCGCCGTTGCGAAGTTGAATCGCCTGAGCCCGGCGGATCCCAACCAGATTGACGTTATAGCGCGCCCGCAGATTGAGGTCGCGGAGCGTCTTGCTGCGAAAACTGGTGGGAGCATGCAACTCGATGAGCGTGAACCCTTCACCGAGATCGATGAAGTCTTCCAGTTGCGGATTCGCGAGCCGTCGGGCGAGTTGCACGCCGGCTTCCATTTCGGGCTGAATCACTTCGTCGGCCCCGATCTGCCGGAAGATTTCGGCATGGACCGACGTGCTGGCCCGACAGATCACTTGCGGAATCCCCAGCCGTTTGCCGAGCACCGCAGTCAGCAGCGCTGCTTCGAAGTTCTCTCCGATGGCAACCACCAGGACATCGACCTTATGCACGTCCTGGCTGCGCAGCGCCGTCTCTTCCGTTGAATCGAGCACGACGGCGATCGCGACCTGGTCTTTGACTTCGTCGACGAGTTCGTGGTCGGTATCAATCGCGATGAGCTGCGCCCCGGAAGAGGCCAGTTGCTTGACCAGCGCCATTCCAAAACGACCCAGACCAACGACGGCAATTTTCCGCATGAATCTTCTCTCGATCGACGGCTGAGCTTACAAGCCGTCGGCATTCTTTTCCGAGACTTGGCCGCGGTTATCCAGCACCACGGTAATGATTTTCTGCTCGTGATCGGTCCGCCAGCTGAGGATCCCCTGGTAGGACGAATGTGCCGGACCGAGGATTTTTTCGACCTCGGCTCGCGTCATCCCCGGTTCAATCCGGTCAAAATTCTCGCGAGTGACCGTCGAGGGGGCACACCCGCTGATCCACAGCAGCAGTCCCAATCCCAGGCTGCGGGCTAGTGATCGGACCATCGTTGGAGCACCTCCGGAATGAGCCGCGCGAGCTTTTCGCCGCCGATCGCCGCGTTCGCCAGAATCTTCGGGACCTCGACCGGTTCCAGGTGATCGGGAAGACAGAGATCGGTAACGACCGAGAAGGCCAGAACTTGCAGGCCGGCATGCACGGCCACCAGCACTTCGGGGACGGTCGACATTCCGACGACATCCGCTCCGAACTGCTTCAGCATGCGGTATTCTGCCCGCGTTTCCAGATTCGGACCGGAGACCGCGACGAAGACCCCTTTGTGGATGTGGATCCCCAGTTCGAGCGCCGCTTTGCGGGCGATCTGCAGGACTGCCGGAGTATACGGGGCACACAGATCAGGCCACCGTGGTCCGAGGCGGTCGTCATTCACCCCACGGAGCGGATTGTCGGGGAGCAGGTTGATGTGATCTTCAATCAGGACCAGATCCGCGAGATCGAGCTGCGGGTTGATGCCCCCGGCGGCATTCGTGGCGATGAGGAGTTCCGCACCGAGGGCCTTCATCACGCGGACGGGGAAGGTGACCTGCTGCAGGGAATAGCCTTCGTAGTAATGAAAGCGGCCTTCCATCGCGACGATCGGCGTACCGCGGAGCGTTCCGCAGACCAGTCGTCCGGCGTGACCCGGAGCTGTGGAAGCGGGGAAATGCGGAATTTCGCCATAAGGAATGGCGATGGGTGATTCGATCTGCTCGGCGAGTCCGCCGAGTCCGGTCCCCAGAATCAGTCCCGCCCGTGGGGTGATCTTCACACGGGCCTTGATCGCCGCTTGTGCCTCTGCGACCTGCTCCCAGATGCCCTGCATAGCTCGTGACTTTCCGCTCGTCGAGTTTTGATTCGCACGCTTTAGAACTGGCGTTCGATTGTCTCGCGAGGGAACGGACTTCACAAGGCGTGCGGACCAGTGTTCGAAGAGAAACGGCCTGCCCCGAGAACGGGGCAGGCCGTGTTGTGGCTGATCGAACGACGATTTCGTTGATTAATAATCTTCATCGTCGTCGGAGTCATCGAAGTCGTCATCATCGTCGTCGTCGAAATCATCATCGTCGTCGAGATCGTCTTCGTCGTCGAAGTCTTCTTCATCAAAGTCTTCGAGATCTTCTTCGTCTTCGTCGAGATCATCGAGTTCGTCGTCGCCGAACTCTTCGTCCTCGAAATCCTCGTCTTCATCACCGCCGAGGCCACCGTCGTCTTCGTCTTCGGCCATCCGCGGGGCGAAAAGCGTTCGCGCCGTTGTGGGCGAAAAAAGATTCGCGGCGAAGGCTTCTTCTTCGACTCGCAACGCAATGCTCATGGCAAAACAACCTCGAACGCAACCTGGTAAATCACCGTCTCGATGACGCAATTCGAAGCGGCCAACCGGCGACTTCGGACCATCGACTGGCAAGGAACATCGACTGGTTTCAGAAACTACGCAACCGGTCAACTCATTGCCCACCGCGTGATGGGATAGTCAAGTTTCCCCGGCTTGTCAAGCAGCGTCGATGAACGGTCCGTAAATTCTTTTCCTGTCGACTGTCGGGCGCGTGTTCCCTATCGGATTTCCCGTCGTCAGGGCATGAGGGACAAATGGAATCAGCGACTGATTCCTAACGGAATGCCCAGCGTCCGAAATGGACCAGAATCAGCAGCCCCAAACATCCCATCCAGACGGTTTCATTGAAGCGACTGGCAGTGGCGGAGCGCGGTCGTTGCCAGAGGTATCCGCTCCAGGCGATCGCCGCTGTGACGACCGCAACCAGCAGCACAAACCAGCCCAGCGGATGAACGGCCAGCGATTCCTGCCAGCGGCCGTGCATCAGGTAGATGACACTGCGGGTTCCCCCGCACAGGGGGCAATTCCAACGTAATATCCGCCGCGAGAGGCAGAGTTCGGGGAGGGCGATCCCACTCAGGGAGACCTGTTCCGGATTAGGGACTTGCAACAGCCATCCACCGAGCAGCATCGTTCCCAATAAAAGTGTCGCCCCCCAGGGGGGACGGGGGCGCTGTGAGCGGACAATCGGTAGAATTGGTACAGTCGCTGTCATCGCGCTGAGCCGTCAAAGTAGCAAGTTGGCCTGCATAGCAAACCTCCCGTGGAGGTGATCGTCGTCGATCGGGATCCGCGAGGGAGAAATTCAGGAGAGCGTGTTCGTCAGTTTCTGAGGAAGAGTCGGAAGATTCTCTGTGCTCAGGCGAGGCGAATCGGACTCCATCTCAGGATTCCCAGCGACGATAGTCGGTTGGATAGGAAACGTTCAACACCGCTGGTTGTGAGTAATCGCCGCCACAGATCCGATCGAAAAGCGTAGGATGACGAGCATGCTCCGGAACTGCTACTGGCTGGGAGGGCTTGCGGCGTTGAGTCTCGCGGTGGCGGGGGTGGTGTTGCCGTTGTTGCCCACGACTCCCTTTCTCCTTCTGGCGAGCTATTGTTTCGTCCGGTCATCTCCGCGGATGCAGCAATGGCTGCTGAATCACCGAGTGTTTGGACCATCGCTGCGCGAATGGGAGACGCACCGGGCCGTCCGCCGTTCGGTGAAGTTGCTGGCCGTGGCGATGATCGTGTTAACGATCGGCAGTTTTCTGATGCTCAATCAGGGGACGGTCACCTTCAAATGGGTGCTGGTCGCCTGTGGTGCGATTGGGCTGTCGGTCGTGTGGAGACTGCCGACTGCGAGCCAATTGCAGGTCGCACCTGTCGTGGCAGACAGCCGCCGGGGTTGAAGCTTCGCCCTCGATTTGTCTACATCGCGTTCTATTGTTGCGGCCGAACGTTCTGGGACCGGTCTTGTCGGGATCGGCATCCCGGCGCACAATCCCGCCGCGATGTGAGCGACTGGCGATCCGGCCGGTGCACGTCGCCGGAGTGATTGCTGTGACTCCCGCACATGCCGTCCGGCTGGACGGAACACAATTCTGGATCATCCATCGGCGGAAGCCGTATGGTCCGTTCGATTATGAATGGAGCCAGGATTTCTGCGGCATGACGATGCTGTATAACGGATCGAAATTCGGCGAGTATTGCAGCCGGGAAGAGTTGTTTGCTGACCTGTCGCCGTATCATCTGCCGGACAGCGTGGCCCAGGTTTCGGCGATCGTCATGGGCTGTGTCCTCTATGGCGTCATGCACGGGCTGACGCCCATCGAGCGGACCGAAATGCTCCGACAGCAACTGGCGACCGAAGGCTTCGTCCGGTTTGTGCTTACTGCCCAGGAGTAATGGGGCCGAACCTGCGGGGAAGAGCACCGGAACTCGCAGGGATTGCCCCGAGAACCCCTTCCGGATCGTGCGGGTTTCATCGTCTGTCCCCCTTGTGATACACTTCCGCGGTCGCATCGAACCGGGCGTCAGGGAAGCGACGGTTGGGTGTCGACGAGGGAGTGGTGAGCGTGACCGGGACGGCGGAGTCAGCCGAGGGGAGTACACCCCTTGCCGAAGCGACGAACCCACCCCGATTGGCGCGTGATCTGTCCGCCAGTGTCGGCGATGGTGTCGCCTATGGCGTGATGGTTGGGATCGGCGAAACGTATGTCGCCGCCTTCATGCTCGCTGTCAGCCTGGGTGAAGTCTTCACCGGGTTGGTCTCCAGTGTGCCCCTGCTGGCGGGAAGCGCCCTGCAGATGCTCTCGCCGTGGGCCATTCAGCGACTGGGCTCGCATCGCCGGTGGGTGGTCTACTCGGCGGGGTTGCAGGGATTCTGTTTTGTCCCGCTGCTGATTGCTGCCTGGCAGGGATCGATTGCACCGTGGTGGGCGATGACGGTGGCTTCGGTCTATTGGGGGGCGGGACTCGCCACGGGGCCAGCGTGGAATACGTGGCAGGGGACAATTATTCCCCGCGCGATTCGCACAAATTTTTTTGCACGTCGCAGCCGCTGGCAGCAGATCGCGACGCTGGCCGGTTTTCTGATCGGGGGCTTCTCGCTGGATGCCGGGCGACGCTCGCAAGATGTCCGTTTTCTGATGGGGGTCTTCGCTGCGATGTTCATCATCGCGGGGGTCTGTCGGGGGTTTTCGACCTTCTGCCTGGCAATGCAATCGGAACCGATCCCGATCCCCAAAGACATTCGCTGGCTCTCACTCCGTGAGCAGATGGGTCGCTTTACCAGCGGGTCTATCGGGCGGCTGCTCCTCTTCGCCGTAGCGATGCAGGCGGGCGTGTATATTTCGGGGCCCTATTTCAATCCTTACATTCTGAAAGTATTGCAGTTCACCTACAGCGAATACGCGATGCTGCTCGGGGCCTCGTTTGTCGCGAAGTTTCTGTGTCTGCCGCTGTGGGGCCAGTTTGCCCATCGGTTCGGGGCACAAAAGCTGTTGTGGGCGGGAGCGATCGGGATCATTCCGCTGGCGATGGGCTGGAATCTGAGTTCCAACTTCTATTGGCTGACCGTGCTGCAATTGCTGGCGGGGACTGCGTGGGGAGCCTACGAACTGGCGCTGGTGCTGTTGTTCTTTGAGACGATTCCGGAAGAAGAACGGACGAGCGTGTTAACGCTTTACAACTTCGCGAATTCCGCGGCCCTCGTGCTCGGTTCGATGGGTGGGGCGCTGATCCTGAAATGGGGGGACGTTGCGCCGATCGCCTATAACTGCACGTTCACGGCGTCGACGATTGTTCGCGTGGCCGCGGTCTGGTTGCTGTGGCGGGCGAGTCGTCGCGATGCATTGCGCTCGGCGGCGACTGTCTCCTTCCAGCCGATGACGTGTCAGCCGAACATGGGTTCGCTCGATCAGGCAACGATCGTGGCGGACGAGGATTCTTCCCCGACCGTCGAAACTCCCGCGAACGATGCAGTCCCGCCGCTGTCCGTCACTTGAAGGGGATGTGATGCTGTGGGGAGTCGCGAGTGTCGTGACGCTGCTGATCTCGGCGGTTGCCGCGGTCTGGCTCGAACGCATCATCGCGCGGGAACGAAGGGCGCTCGCGATGCCCCCGACGCGCTCCGCAGTCTGCCGTTGGCGACCGGTTGCCGTCACGATCGGCGCGACGACATTGATACTCGGACTGGCGTGGGCCGAGCTCGTTGGAGGCTGTCTGGCGACTCCCGAGGTGCAGCCCGATGAGTCGAGCCGGTTGGCCCGGGCGATTTATCACGGTGGTCTGGTGCTGCTGCTCGTGCTCGGATCGACGATCGATCTCGACTGCTACCTGCTCCCGGATGTCATTACCGTGCCGGGCATGCTGTGGGGACTGGGGGGAGCGATCCTGTGGGCCGATCTGCAGGTGGTTCACTTGTGGGTCGACTGGAGCGTCGCGATACCGCAGTTGCGCGGACCGATGATTCCCGAGTGGTATGACCAGTGGCGGATGCTGCATGCGGCGGCATGGAGCGGAGCGGGTTTTCTGACAGGCGGATTACTGACAGCGGGCGTCCGGAGCATCAGTCGGGCAGTGCTCGGGCAGGAGTCGATGGGGTTCGGTGATGTGACGTGGATGGCGATGATCGGCAGTGTGATCGGCTGGCAGGCGGTGGTGCTGACGTTTGCCCTGGCACCGCTCACGGGGCTCGTGATCGCCCTGATTGGGAAAATGACTTTCAACCGTCCGTATTTGCCGTATGGACCCTGTCTGAGTCTGGCGGCGATCGTGGTGCTGGCGAGTTGGAGCCCGTTGTGGGAAGCGACGCGGGTTCTCTTCGGCGATCTGGTCGCGTTGGGGATGATTCTGGCGATCGCAACCGGGGCGCTCGTGCTGCTGCTGGGACTGGTGCGGCTCTATCGGAGTATTCCGACGCGGTGATGCGGGCGAAGTGCTCATCAGCGTCTGTCCCAGCCCAGAGCGCCAGTGACGGGTGCATCTCTTGAGGCGGTGTGTCGCAGTCGAAAATGCAGAAACCCGGAGCGCGCGCTCCGGGCTATGATGGAGCACGGCGCTTCTCTCCGATAAGATGCTGCGATGCCTGCCATCGTTGCCGATTCTCTTGTGAAAACGTATCGCGTCGCGCGGAAGCAGCCCGGCTGGGCCGGAGCGTGGCGGAGTTTATTGCATCGCGAAACCGTCGAGGTTCGCGCGGTCCGTGGCGTGAGCTTTCAAATCGAGCAGGGAGAGATGGTCGCCTTCCTCGGCCCCAATGGAGCCGGCAAGACGACCACCCTGAAGCTGTTGTCCGGGCTGATTTATCCCTCATCGGGGACAGCGACGGTGCTCGGTTATGTCCCGTGGAAACGCGACCTGGCGTATCGTCGCCGGTTTTCGCTCGTCATGGGGCAGAAGAATCAGCTCTGGTGGGATCTCCCGGCACAGGAATCGTTCCTGCTGCATCGTGATATCTACCAGATTGAAAAAACCCGGTTCGACCGGCGGCTGGATGAACTGACCGATCTACTCGAAGTCCGCAAACTCGTCCGGCAGGCGGTGCGGGAACTTTCGCTCGGCGAGCGGATGCGGATGGAACTGATCGCGGCCCTGCTGCACGATCCCGATGTGCTGCTGCTCGATGAACCGACGATCGGGCTCGATGTGGTGTCTCAACGCAAGGTGCAGGGCTTCCTCAAGCACTATCAGGCCGAGCGGCAGATCACCGTGCTGCTGACCAGTCACTACATGAAAGATGTCGAAGCCCTCTGCCAGCGGGCGGTCATCATCAACGAAGGCGAAATCAAACATGACGGGCCGCTCGCGGACATTCTGGATCGCTTCTCCCGGCACAAGGTGATCCAACTGCAACTGGGGGAAGGTGCCGACCTGCAAGCCTTGGCACAATACGGCCGGATCAGCGAACAGGCGGGACCACGCGTGAAGCTGGAGGTCGAACGGACACGAATTCCCGAGATTCTGGCGGCCGTGCTGGCAAAGTTTCCCATCGAAGATGTCGGCGTCCAGGAACGTCCGCTGGAGGAAGTGATCGCGGAATTCTTCACGAGCGGGACCGATACCACAGTGAAGCCGGGGCAGGGGGGGGCGGCGTGATCTCCGTCGAAACCTGGCGCACGGACATGCGACTGTTGAAGACCGGGATCGCTGAACGCCTGGCGTACCGGGGCGATTTTGCCTTTGCGACACTGGTGCGGTTTCTGCCGATCATCACGCAGATCTTCCTGTGGGGCGCGATCTACGGCGAGTTCACGGCAAAGCCGCGCGGCCAGTTGTACGGTTACGCGTATGGCGACATGGTGGCCTACTCGCTGCTGGTGATGCTCGGTCGGGCCTTTTCGAGCATGCCTGGGCTGACGACGGGGATTGCTCGTGACATCCGCGACGGGGGCCTCAAGAAGTTTCTGACGCAGCCGATCGACCTGCTGCAGTTTCTCTTCTGGCAGCGGGTGGCCCATAAGCTCGTCTACTATGCGATTGCCACCGGACCGTTTGCGCTCGTCTTCTGGATCTGTCGGGGCTACTTCCCCGGCTGGCCCGATCTGGCCACGCTGGCGGCGGCGCTGGTCTCCCTGGTGCTGGCGTTTCTGATCGGCTTCTACATTGAAAGCCTGATGGGGCTCTTCGCCTTCTGGTACCTTGAAGTCAGCTCGCTGATTTTCGTTTACATGCTGCTCAACTATTTTCTGTCGGGTCATATGCTGCCGCTCGACTGGTTGCCCGCCCCGTATCGCGGGTTGATCCTGTGGCTCCCATTCAAGTACCTGGCGTATGTTCCCGCGGCGATCATTCTGCAGCGGTATCCGCAGGATGCGCTGTTCGGTGAACTGGCACTGGGAGCCGGGTGGGTGCTTGTGCTCTGGGCGCTCAACAAGTGGGCTCTTGCCCGTGGCTTACATCGCTACAGCGCCTTCGGCGGCTGATTCAAGACGATTCTGGAACAGGCAGGGATGACAGTCGAGGCGCTCGATTCGCCCGATGCGGTGACCGAAAGTGTGGTTTACGGCCGCACCTTCTGGCTGGCGTATCTCGCCAATACGATCCTGGTGCTGGCCAATTCATTGACGTTTCGTTTTGCGGAACTGGTAGCGTTTCTGGGGGGAAGCGAGCGCGTTGCTGGCGATATCGTTGCGTTCGGTCTGGCGATGGCGGTGCTCGTTCGGCTCAGCGGGTCGCATGTCCTGGATGATTACGGCACGCGCCGGATGTGGCCGTTGTGTTCGTTGCTCTTCATCGGCGGATCGGCGTTGTTTCTGGTCTGTGATGATCTTTCGTGGACGATCTACGCCGCCCGCACCGCGTTCGTCATCGGGTTGACGGGGATGTTCGCCTGTTCAATGACGCACATTCAGAAGGTTGTCCCGCCGCATCGCCGGACCGAAGTCATCGGAAATCTTGGGAGCAGCGGCTTCATCGGGATGATTGTCGGTACGTTTCTGGGGGACTGGATCGTCCATGTCGTCACGCCTGGTCGCATGCAATTCCTTGTCCTGTTTGGCGGGGCGCTGGCGATCGGCGTGGTGTATCTCGTAGTGGTCCTGTTGCTCACTCGGGATGGGGGACTGACGACGACGCCCGCTGCACCGTCGCCGCCTGCTTTTCGACTCTTGTGGAGACACTGGCCCGGTGCGGTCGTGCTGGTGGCGATGATCATGGGATTGGGAGTGACGGTCACCACCGTCTTTCTGACGCGGTTCGCCACGCATCAGCACATCGACGGCATCGGGTATTTCTTTACGGGCTATGCATTATCGGCCTTCGCGTTTCGAATGCTCGCGGCCCAGTGGAGCCGGACGATTGGTCGCCACTGGATGCTGGTCCGGGGATTACTCGGCCATGCGGCCGGGCATTTTGCCCTCTCGTTTGCCGATCATGGGGTGGAATTGATCGTTCCCTCGATCCTCTGCGGCTTTGGTCATGCCCTGCTGTTCCCGGCGGTCGTCTCGCTCGGTTCGGGAGCATTTCCGCCCGAAGCCCGTGGTTCGGGGACGGCGATCATCCTGGGTTTTACGGATTTCGGCTCGCTCGTGGTGTCGCCGATTCTGGGGCGGATCATTGTCGCTGCCGGTTTCCCGGCGATGTTCTGGACTTCCAGCACGATCGCCCTCGTCGCCGCACTCTGGATGGCGGTCCTCGCCTGGCAGCATCCCGATGCAGAGGCGACCGGAGGGCGATAGCGGCTCCTTGTGTGCGGTACGAAAGATTAAACCGACTGTCAGAACCTGCCGGGCGGTATGTTGTGGGATCGGGGGTAAAGCCCTACAATCCCACCAGTTTTTCCGCAACCGACACGCTCAGGCCCAACGGATCGGCCACAATTGTCGGGACAGACCGCACTTGCACAGCAGGATGGATGATGGCGAACTATTTCTTCACCAGCGAATCGGTGAGCATGGGGCATCCCGACAAGGTGTCCGACCAGATTTCCGACGGAGTTCTCGACGCTCACCTCGCAGGGGACCCCAAGTCCCGCGTCGCCTGTGAAACGCTGTGCACCACCGATTTCGTCTGCATCGCCGGGGAAATCACCTCGACATGCACCGTCGATTACGAAAAGGTCGCCCGGCAGGTCATCCGGGAAATCGGTTACGTCAACACCGACATCGGCTTCAACGCCGACACCTGCGAAGTTCTGCTCAAGGTTCACAGCCAGAGCCCGGACATCGCCATGGGTGTCGATCGCGACGGCGCGGGCGACCAGGGGTTGATGTTCGGCTATGCCTGCAATCAGACCCCGGAACTGATGCCGCTCCCGATCGCCTTGTCACACCGGATCATCAACCGCCTGACCGATGTCCGCCTCAAGGGCGAAGTCGACTGGCTGCGTCCCGACAGCAAGAGCCAGGTGACGGTCGAGTACAACGACAAGAACGAAGCGGTCGGGATCTCGGCGATCGTCGTTTCGACGCAACATGCCGAAAAAGCGACGCAGGACCTGATCCACGAATACGTGAAGACCGAAGTCATCCAGAAGTCGGTCCCGACGCACCTGCTCAGCAAGAACACGCAGTATCACATCAACCCGACGGGGCAGTTCATCGTCGGCGGTCCCCATGGTGATACCGGTCTGACCGGCCGGAAGATCATTGTCGACACCTACGGCGGCTGGGGTCGCCATGGTGGCGGGGCGTTCTCTGGCAAGGATCCGACCAAGGTCGACCGCTCTGCGGCTTACATGGCCCGTTACGTTGCCAAGAACATCGTCGCAGCAGGCTTGGCCGATGCGTGTGAAGTGCAGCTCGCTTATGCGATTGGCGTCGCCGATCCGGTCAGCGTCCGCGTTGATACGCAGGGCACGGCAAAGATTTGCGAAGAGAAGATCGCGAACCTGGTGCGCGAGCACTTCCAGATGACACCACGAGGGATCATCGAGTCGCTGAAACTGCGGCGGCCGATTTATCGCAAGACCGCGGCCGGTGGTCACTTCGGTCGCAGCGAAGCCGATTTCACCTGGGAAGCGACCGACAAGGCCGCCGCCTTGAAGGCCGCTGCGGGGCTGTAAGACCTGTGATTGGTTGAATGTCATCACCAGAAGCCCCCCCAAGGCATTGGGGGGGCTTCTTTTCTTTCTCTGTGCGCGACCGAGACCATCGGTTACAACCCGCGCGTGAGGGAGAACACAAGGATGGAACGCCATACGACGCCCGCGACTTCGTTCGCGGTGGGAATCTGGACGACTCAGGGACTGGTGCTCGCCCTCCTCGCAGCCCGCCGGGCGAGCGGGGCCTACCATGGCCCGCTCCCGTCGCCGGCGCTCTTGCTGGCCATCGCGATCTTTGCCGCGGGTGCGGTCGGAGCGGCGGCTCTCTGTTGGAATCCAGCGGAAGCTCGCCGACGTTCGGGCCTGCTGGCTGCGCTTCTGACGCTGCTCTTCGCCTGGACGGCGGCAGCGGGGCCGACCACGCCACAAATTGGAGCGCTCCTGGCGGTGACGCTGGGGTCGATCGTCGTGGGATGCGTGATGTCGCTCGATCTCTCCGACTGGCTGATCCGTCTTCAGGAACCGGCGTTCCCGTCCTCAGCCCAGCGAACTGATTCAGTAGAGACCACAGCGAGAGCGACTGCCGATGCTCCAATTCCGGTGTTCGACCGAGACGCGTCAGTCAGTGAGGGGCGGACAACTGAGCCACATTCAGCGATCGAGATCGATCAAGCGGCCGCGACAGACGAAGACGATCCACGCATGACGCATGCGATGGTCCGGCGACACGAAGACGATACCGATGTCATCGAGGGGACCGTGCGAGTCTCCTTTCCCGCCGGTCAGCGGGATGCGACGGTTCATTTGACCTTTGCCCCGCCGTTCGCCGTCACGCCTGCGATCGAGTTGGAACCCGTGGAAGGGGACGACTGGGAGATCAAAGTCGAAGCCGTCTTCCCGTACGGTGTACGGGTGCGGGTGCGTCGTGATCGTCTGGAACGAGACGCCTGCGACCGACGGCTGGCCTACCATGCGTCGGCACCCTGGTCACAACGACAGGCTGCCTGATTTCGGGGAGTAAGTGCTTTGCTGTATCATTTATGCAGTGAATGAGTTGCGTCGTTCTGGCTGTTGATTTCCAGTGCCACGGCATCAAACAGCCCGCCGGCTTCCGTAGTCAGCGTGGGATCGAAAGTCAGCTCCACTTCCAACCGGTTCCGCTGCCGCAGTTGGGCCAGAGTGATGGAGACGTGGGCCTGCGTTCCGTCCAGGTGGAGCGTTTCCCACGGATCGTCGTTCAATCGGAATGAACCGGTTCCACGGACGCCGGTCAGGATGATCGCCAGGCGATCACCCGAGGCAAGATTTGTCGGGCGATGGAACCAGCGGCGAAACGTCGCGGTCCCAGCTTGGGTACCGAAGAGTGCCCGCCAGGGCATCGGCAGCGTGACGGTCCGCAACGATGCGGCTTCAGCATCGGGCCAGGGTCCCGAGACTTCCCACGGGCCACGAAGGTGAATGCGATGGGGAGCCATCCAGTGTATCCATGAAGAACTGGCAAAATCGAAGATTCCGATTTGATGATTCTATCTTGTCAGATCTTCGCGAATTGCCATAATCCCGCAGAATGCTTGTGATGAAAAGTTTTTTCAGGCGTCAGCACTGGCGGGGCTTGCAGGAAACCGGGAATCGCAAGGTCGTTGCGCTGGAGGGGTTTTGTGGTTCTGGGTATACTTCCGGGGTCATCCATTCCCCTTTCGACACATGAGGAGCAGGCTCCAGTTATGCGTTGACTACCCGTTTGGTTTTTACCAGCGGACATCCCGCCTGACTGGTCGCCCCGGCAAGGAAGCGGCCTCCATGTACGATAGCTCGCCGAACGCCCGGGTTTCACCCATGGAAGCGCTGGTTGTCGATTCCCCGCCGCGTTCGTCGTTGAGCCGGTCTGCCGCCGCTCCGATTGAAGCGCCGCCGGCAAAAGGCTGGTCACAACGAACCCGCTCACTACTGGGTGTGCAGATCATTGCCACGGGCTCCTACGTTCCCGAGACGATCGTCACCAACGCCGATCTGCAGGACCGTTACGGCTGCGATTCCAGTTGGATTGAACAACGCACGGGCATCCTGTCGCGGCGGTATGCAGCTCCCGAGCAAGCCACCAGCGATCTGTGTATCGAAGCGGCCCGACGCGCCTGCCGGGCGGGCAATATCGATCCGCGGCAGATCGATCTCGTGGTCGTCGGGACCTTCACGCCCGATTATCAATGCCCCACGACGGCCAACCTCGTGCAGGATGCCCTCGGGATCGACGCCCCTGCCTTCGATGTGCATGCCGCGTGCTCGGGCTTCATGTACGCCCTCACCACGGCGGCCCAGTATGTCGCCACGAACAACAGCAAACTCGCGCTGGTCATCGGCGGCGACTGCAACAGCCGCATCGTGAACCCGGCCGATCAGAAAGTCGCGCCTCTCTTCGGTGATGGGGCAGGGGCCGTGCTGCTCGCCAAGGGGGATGCCCACCAGGGACTCGTCTGTTACCAGATGGGGTCCGACGGTTCCGGTGGCGCGATGCTTGATCGCCGCAGCGGCGGCAGCAAGTATCCCCTCTCGCATGCCGCTCTCGATGCCGGTGAGCAGTTCCTGCAGATGGACGGTCGCAACGTCTTCAAGTGGGCTGTCCGCGCCGTGACCGAGACGATTGAACTTGTGCTGCGGAAGAGCGGCCTGGGTGTGAATGATGTTTCGCTGTATGTCCTCCATCAGGCGAACATCCGGATCATCAACTACGCGCTCGAACAACTCGGGATCGATTCCCGCAAGGTGTTCAACAACCTCCAGCAGTACGGCAACACCTCGGGCGCGTCGATTCCCCTCGCCCTCGATGAAGCCTACCAGCGTGGTCTCATCCATCGCGGTGACACCGTCCTGATGAGCGGCTTCGGTGCCGGTCTCACCTGGGGCACCGGACTGTACCGCTGGTAGCATCGCGCTGATCGGCAGAAGTGCCCCGTTCGATCCGGCGTGTGTTTTCCGCGGGCAGGACGCGAGGTCTCTCTGATTGCACGCTGATCGCTGAAATGCCATGCTCGGTCCCATGAGTCGGCAGGGATATTCCAGCGTGCAGCGACGGACCGGACGGGAGTCGTGGATCACTCTCGCGCTCGCGGTCGCGCTCACCGGCTTGTTCTGGGGACCGTTATGGACCGGTGGCGGATTGGTGGGAGGCGACACCTACAGCTATGCACTTCCACAGAAGGCATTCCTCGCCGATGAACTGCAGGCGGGACGACTGCCGTTGTGGAACCATCTGACAGGGCATGGCTATCCAGCCCTCGGCGAAAGTCAGACGGGAGTCCTGTACCCGCCACATCTGTTCGTTTTCTCGTGGGCTTCTCCTGGGACCGGTCAGAACATCCTGCTGCTGGGGCACTACATCGCAGCGTTCTGTGCAACGGTCTGGTGTGCTCGGGTTCTGGGACTGCAGACCTGGGGGGCGCTGCTCACTGCCGTGCTCTATGTCTATGGTTGGTTTCCGGTCCGTGGCTTTCTCGACTGGGCGATCCTCGGAGGACTCTATCTCCCGTTGATTTTGGGGAGCAGCGAGCGCTACTGGCAGTCCGGTCGATCCCGGTATGCAATCGGGTTTGCGGTGTCCCTCGGCCTGCAGTTGCTCGGCGGACATTATCAACTGGCGTTCCTCACTTGGTGTCTCGTCGCGGCCCGCACGGTGTGGCACGTCGCGCGCTCGAGCCACCCGCATCGCTGGCGGCATTTCACGAGATTGGCTTGTGCCGGGGTCTGCGGGGTGAGTCTGGCGGCGGTCCAGTTGCTGCCGACATGGGAGTTGAAAGGACACAGCCAGCGAGCGGCGATCGGGGTCGATCATGACCCGGCGTATGGCCATGTCCCGCCGGTGTATTTCTCGCAGCTGGTCACGCCCTGGTTCTGGTATGACCGCGGGCTCGACCTCGATCGGGCGCTGCGTGAATGGCCATTGGGCCAGGTCTCTGCGGGCACGAACCGGGTGGAAGCCCACTGTTACATTGGTCTCCTTCCATGGGCCATGTTCCTCGTCGCCGGACTCTTCCGCTTGCGTCTTCGCGATCCTGCGACTCACCAGCGATCTTCAGAAAACTCATCCTCTGGTCCGTGGTTCTGGGGCGGAGTAATCGTCGTCTCCGCCGTCTATGCCACCGGCTGGTTGATGCCGGTGGTCCAGACGTTGCCCGGCTTTGGCTTCTTTCGCGGCCCCGGGCGCGCGACGATTCTGACCACGCTCGCCCTGGCCCTGATGAGTGGCCGCGTACTCGATGGCTTGTTGAGCCGTTCGGCACGCCTGGCACCGGCTTGGGGAGGTCTGGCGTTGTTTGTGGCCGCGGTGGATCTGGCGCTGCTGCCGTGGTCTGTGAGTTACGCCGTTGTCGTTGCGCGGCCTCCGATCACCCAACGGGACGCAAGCCCAGTCCGTCGACTGCTGCTCGCGGAAGAGCAACCGGTGCGATTGTATGCGCCAGGAGCGAACCTCCCCAATCTGCTCGGGGTGGCGTCCACACCGGTCTATCTGGGACTCGGACCCCGCGAGTATTTTGATCCGCAGTTCACGCTGCCGGAGACCGACCCGCCCGACTTTCATGCGTATACCCCCGCGCGGGAGCAGTGGTTAAAGCAGGCAGGCGTCACGCACATCCTGAGCTTTGAGACGCTGGAACGGCGTGGCTGGCCCGTCCGATTGCTCTGGACAGGATTCGATCCCATGTTGAATCCAGCCTGGGCTCGGTTTCAGGAACCAGTCTATTTATATGCGTTACGCGAGGCTCCCGGCCGATTGCGGTGGGAGAATGGTGGCAGCGGGACCGCCAGGGTGACGCAATTGACGGCGAACCGGGTCGAAATCGCGGTTGAAGCCAAAGGACCCGATCGTCTCATTCTGACCGATCTGGCCGATCCGGGTTGGACGGTCGCAGTGAATGGGCAGTCGGTGCCTGTGGAAGTGGCCGGGATGTTCCGGGCGGTGTCGGTCGACCAATCTTCGGAACGAATCGTTTGGACGTATCGACCCCGTTCCGTATATTGGGGAGCCGTGGTCAGCCTGCTGTCAGCCCTGATTTTACTGGGCTGGTCGGTGCGGAGTTTGCGATCCGCGGGATCGACTGAAGGATTGATGGTATGAAGGCTGCGTTCATTCGCCAGGTTGGTCCGCCGAGTGTGATCGAGTATGGGGACTTGCCCGACCCGGTTGCCCAACCGACCGAGGTGGTCGTTCAAGTGGGAGCCGTCGCCGTCAATCCGATTGATACGTACATACGTCAGGGGCTGGTGGCCATGGCCAATCAGTTCCCGTATGTCCTCGGCTGTGATCTCGCAGGAACGGTAGTCGCGGTTGGCGACCAGGTGACGCGGTTTCAAGTCGGCGAGCGAGTCTGGGGGAGCAATCAGAGTCTCTTCGGTCGCCAGGGGACGTTTTCCGAATTCGCGGCTGTCGATGAAAAATGGCTCTACCCGACACCGGCGACCCAGACCGATGCCGAAGCGGCAGCGGGTGCGCTGGTCGGTCTGACGGCGCATCTCGGCCTGTTTCTGCACAGCGGTCTCAAAGCGGGCGAAGTTGTCTTTGTGAATGGTGGCGCGGGAGGAGTCGGTTCCGCCGTCATCCAACTTGCGAAGGCGGCGGGAGCACAGGTCATCGCCACGGCCGGCCGACCGGAAACGATCGATCGAGCGCGGCAACTCGGAGCGGACCTCGTCGTTGATTACCGGTCACCGAAACTCGATGATCAGATTCGTGCCTTTGCCCTGCCGCATGGTGGCATTCAGGTCTGGTTCGAGACGCAACGCGAACCAACGTTTGATCGTACGGTGTCGCTGATGGCCCCGCGCGGGCGGATTGTATTGATGGCCGGACGTCAGGCGCGGCCCGAGTTTCCGGTCGGGCCGTTCTACGTGAAAGACCTGCGACTGGTCGGCTTTGCCATGTTCAACGCCACGCCCGACGAGCAACGGACAGCAGCCACCGAGTTGAACCGCTGGGCGGCGGAAGGTCGCTGGAAGCCGCTGATCGGGCAACGTTTCCCGCTGTCACAGGCGACGGATGCCCACGCTCTGCAGGAAGCGAACACCCTGCAGAAGCAAGGCTCGCTGCTCGGGAAGATCGTGCTCACGCTGGAAGGATGATGCGGACCCGATGAAGCCCCGCCTTCGCCAAGGCGGAGTCTTCCGGAGCTTGCGCTCCGGGCGATGAAGTCATCGCCGGAAGAAGAGGGGCATTAGTTCGCAGCCGCGGTTGAGCGTGATGGCGGTCTGCGCTGCCGTGATCTCGTCGTAGGTCTGCAGTCCATCCGGAGTGATCCCCGTCCCGCACATCGTGAACGGGACGTAGCCGTGGCTGTGAGTCTTCGTCCGTAGAAACGTCGGGTGATCTGGGCAGACGACGATTCGATAATCGCCGTAGGACTCGAGCGCAGCATGCAGCGGGCCGACGATGTGTTCGTCGATCTGTTCCAGGGCTTTCACCTTCTCATTCGCGTGTCCTTCATGCGACGCTTCATCGGTCGCTTCGACGTGGACCACGATAAAGTCGAGGCCGGTTTTCAAGGCTTCAATCGCGTACCGGCCTTTGGCGGCGTAATCGGTGTCGAGGTATCCCGTCGCACCGGGGACTTCGATCACATCCCAGCCCAGCAGGCGACCGATGCCGCGGAGCAGGTCGACCGCGGTGATGACGGCACCGCGGACACCGAAGCGATCGATAAACGGTGTGAGGGCCGGCCGTTTCCCCAGTCCCCATAGCCAGGTCTGCGTCGCGGCTTGATCACCGCGGGCGGTGTTCGCAGCACACGTCTTGAACAATTCGCGGCTCTGTTCCATCAGCGTCCGCAGCACGTCGCTGCCTGGTCCAGTCGGCAGATGCGGGGCGATTGGCTGGTCGGTGATATCGTGGGGCGGCGTGCTCTGTGTCTCGGTCGAGAACGGAGCGGACCCTTCCCGCGCCCGGTAGAGGAGCAGGTTGCGGTAGCTCACCCCGGCGTAATACTTCCAGTGCTCGTCGCCGCAGGCCGCACGCTGCAGCACTTCAATGAGCGCCTGGCCGACATCGTTCGGGATCTGGCTCGCGGTGAAGCTCTTCATCACTTCGTCGATGACCGTGACGAAGTTGCAGCGGACCGCCCAGTCATTTGGACCGAGCGTGATCCCCTGGGCGGCCGCTTCGAGCGGAGCGCGGCCGGTGTGATACTGGAGCGGGTCGTACCCGAAGAGGCTCATCGTGCCGACATCGCTGCCAGAGGGCATCGAAGCGGGGACGTGATCAGCCCGCCCGACAATCCCTTTTCGGGCGATGGCATCCATGTGCGGGACGCGCGCTGCTTGCAGCGGAGTCTTGCCCCCGAGCGAAGGTTGCGGTTCGTCAGCACACCCGTCCGGAATCACCAGCGCAAACTTCATCGGTCCCTCGATCTCAACCGCCGCGATCTGTCATGCCTCAGTCGAGATTATGACAGATCAGCTCACCCGGCGGGAGCGCACAGGCGGAATGATCTTGGTGCGATGAAGAGACTCTGTTCGCTTAGAAATCGTGCGCCAACCGCATGCCGAAGCCGTGGATCCAGCCGTCGCCGATCCCTGAACCGGATTCGCGATGCGTCGCCGAATAGTTCCACTGGAGCTTCATGTTCGGATTGAGGAACCAGTTGAGACCGGCGGTCATGTCATGCAGGACACCGCCACGAATCGCATCGTCGTTCAGGTCGAGATAGTTGTAACGCACACCGACTTGCCAGGCCCCACCACACATGGGCCACAGTCCACGTCCCGGCTGGGCGTTCTGCTTCGGCACTACGCGTTCGAAGACCGCCGATTTGCGGCTGTATTCGTCGTGCTCGCCCGTCAGGTAATAGAAGACCTGAGCATACCCCCCGTGAAAGAAGGCGGTCCCGACCGGAACTCCCGTGGGGCTGGAAGCACTTTGCACCCAACTCGTCAGATATTCGGCTTGAAAGGTCCATGAACCGTTTACCGCGACGAGTTCGGTGTTCAACCATTGCTGATTATCACCGCTGATATTCCCGGTATCGGCCGGGAGCGCCCAGACCGCGCTGGTTCCGCTGCGGACCGGTCCCCGCGTGCGGAACCGCATCGAGTCGTTAAAGGTCGACGCCTGCCGGGCAGAGAAACCGAGATGCAACAATTCTTTCCCGTGATCTTCGTACCAGGGGAGAAAGGTCAACCGGCCAGTCGTGGCATAATCCCCGGTGTTGGTGCTGAAAATGAAGCCATTGTTCGTCGGCTTGTAAACTCCGATGGCCCAGGTCATCTGCTCATCCAACGCCGTATCGAAGGCGCTGACCCCCGGCGTAAAGCCGTTATTGAAGCCCCCGTTGAAGGCATCCTGATTGAACGACCGCTCCATGAACGGGAGGAAGCGACTGCTGACCAGGTGCTCGAAACCGATCGGCTCTTTTTGATTCCCGACGCGGATATTGCCGACGACGGGCATCTTGGTGAAGGTCCACCAGAGATCCGTTGCCGCTGGGACGTTCTCGTTCACGCCACCGGCACGAACTGCATTCACAAAGTCGACCTGTGCGGCCCACTCGATGAAGTCATACATGGTCCCGTCGACTTTGAGGCGGACGCGACGGAAATCGACGCCATCACCCCAGCGGTTTGCGATGGTCGGGTCGTTCTGCACATCCTGGGGGACGCCAAACCACGCCGTATCGAACTGCGTCCGACCGCCGATGTGAACCTTGAAGTCACCGTCCTTATTGCTCAGCGAGAGGCCGTTCTTCCAACTGGCTTTCATCGCCAGCGGATCATCAGTCGAACTGGCCTGCGCGCGTCGTGAAGCTTCCGCGGCCTGGCGCTGCGCATCCAGTTCGTTCATGTACTCATGAACGATGCGGCGGATGCGGGTTTCATCGCCGTCAGCCCCGTCCTCGAACAGAACGGATGAGATTTCTTCTGCGGATGCGGTGGGCAACGGGGACGGCGGAATCTCAGATTCCTGCGTGATCTCCTGAGACCAGCCGAAGGCCGACATCAGGCACAGCGCGCCCAGCAGCGGACAAACGGAGCATCGAAAACTTGCCAGCATGAGCAAATCATCCCCAAACATCGCTGAAAGTCAGGGACGCTGCGCGAGCCACTTCGCGGATCCCTAACAGCGGCCAGTTGGGGGAGTATCGGTTGTTAGTCTGGGGTGAATGTGGCGGTTTTGTCGAAGATGAAGAATCTTTCGTTTATCATGGTTATGCGTATTTTAATGGATCGGCAGATTATTCCGGCCGACACTTGCCGTGCGCGGGGCGTGAGCGAGCATTCCGCGAATGTCCGTGGTGCTGAGGGCTTGATGCTCTGAACTTTTGAATCCCAAGGATTCAGAAGAGAATCGGCTTCCCGAGTTTGCGGCGCAGAACCTGGATCTGACCGATGTGCATCGTCAGATGTTCGGACAAGGCGAGCAGCAGTTGTCCGACGCTCTTGGCCCAGGGGACCGGTGAGGGTTGATTCAACTGCTCGTCTGTTAGTTGCTTCACACCCGCAATGACGGCGGTTCGGACCCGGGTCAGTTCGGCGAGGATCTCATCCTTCGACGGAAAGTCGGCAGTCGCATTCAGTCCCTGAGTTTCCCGGGTGAAGCGGCTTGCGAAGGACTCGGGAGAGGCCGTCACTCCCGGGACCAGGGCCGCGAGTTCTTTGGCTTCCGAGACAACGACGTGACCCAATTGCCACAGTGCGTGATTCGCGGTGGGGGACGGTCGTTGGACCAGTTCAGCGTCACTCATATCAGCCAGCGTCATTTGGGCGATTTCGAGATTCCAGCCCAGATGGAGGGCGATCAGATCGGTCGTGGCAGACATCGAGTGGCTCCTGAAAAAAGAGAATCACGAACACGTGCACTTCACGGTAACGGTCTCCTGGTCGGGTCTCAATCGTTGTCCCGTCTGCCGCTGTTGTCGCCGCGGGGCTTGATGTATAACGGTGCGTTATGAGCACCCCCACTCCTACTCCCGCGTTACGCGCCGGCATGGTCGGCGTCGGCATGATCTTCGACGAAACCTACCGGCCGTTCTTCGAGCGGACGCACCGGGAAGGGCTCTACGATCGCCGCTTCGGCGATGTCTCGGTCCCGCTGGTGGCGATCGCCTCGAAAACCGGCAAGCGGGCCGCGCAATACCAGGCGAATGCCGGGTCTGCGATTCACGCCTTCCAGAATTTTGCGGGGAATGATTCGGTCGGGCAGATGCTCGCGCAGGGTGTCGACTTCGCCTGTGTCGCGACTCCCGATAACCGGCATTTTGATGCATGCCGCCAGGTGCTGGAGGCGGGGGCGCATCTCCTCGTCGAGAAGCCCTCGGTCCTGACGATGCAGGAACTCGATGAACTGGTCGCACTCGCGCAGGCGAAACAGAAACTGGCAAAAGTCGTCTATCACAAGTTACTCGATCCCGATCACAAGAAACTGCGGACGCTGGTGCATGACAACGTGCTGCAGCACATCAACAACGGCTACTGTTCGCTGCTCGAACCGAAGTCGATCTCGGGGGGGCAGTTCGCCGAGTGGATCGTGGGTCGCAATCCGGGGACGTACGTCGCCGTCCATTACATCAAGCTGATCGACTTCACCTTCGGCGGCAAATTGAAGACCGTGATGGCGACCGGTCAGCGGGGACTCGTCGGCAAGGCGGACGGACCAACCTGGGACAGCAATCAGCTGCGGATGATCTATGAGTATGCCGACGGCCGTGAGGCGGCGTTCGACATTCATACGTCGTGGGTCACTCCCGACAACTTCCCCGGGTACGTCGAACAGGAAGTGCAGTTCCGGTTCGACAACGGCGTGTGGAATGGTCACAGCCGCAAGCGGGGTGTGGAATGCACCGTGGAAGGCCGCACGCCGTTCACGCTGAAAACGACGATGAACAACCACTACAACGGGACGTTCGTTGAGCCGTGGGGCGAGCGTGCCCAACGAGGTTACGGGATTGAAGTGCTCGAACGCTTTGCGCGGGAAGTCGCGTACGTCGAGCATACTGGTCCGGCGAGCGAACGCGGCAAGCGGCTCGCCGAGATGCAGTCACTCGGTTACAACGACCTCGCTGCCGACCGGCAGACAGTCGCGACCGTCCAGGCGCTGGAAGCGATCCTCGAAAGGCACGCAGCGGGGGAACCCGATTGCGTGGTCCGTGTGAATGACCCCGCAGGTGGACTGGTCTTGTACCGACCCGGACAGGCAGAGCCGGTGGTGTTGTATTCCGGCCAGGTGTGATGCGGGCCCGCAGGTCTTTCTGTTGCGGTGAAGTGCGTGCAGACGACATCGGTTGGAAGGAGCGACCCCGATGAGCGACATGCGGTTGTGGTTCGGCGTCGCAGCTGTGCTGGCAGTCATCGCCGGCATCTTTTGGCTGATCCGACCGCCGACACCGGTGCCAGCGGGTGATCTGCCGCCGTTTCGACCACAGTTGATCACGCTCGAAACTGATCCTGAGACTCGTGATTTTCGCCTGGCAAAAGAATCGCTGGTGTTTGTCGATCCCGCAGGGAAGCAATGGGTCGCACCGGTGGGAACGAAAACCGACGGGGCCTCGATTCCAACCATTTTTCTGTCGCTGGCGGGGGATCGGTTCGAACGGGAGTACCTCAACGCCGCGGTGGTGCATGATGCTTATTGCGATCGGCGGAATCAAGGACAGGTTTCCTATCAGACCCGTCCCTGGCGCGAAGTCCATCGGATGTTCTTCGAGGCCCTGATTGCGGGCGGTGCCGCCCCGGCGAAAGCCAAACTGATGTACGCGGCTGTCTGGATGGGCGGACCGCGCTGGGAATCCCAAACCGGCCAACCCCTCGCCCGTCCCAGCGATGCAGACTTGCAGCAGCAGTTTCTCGCCTGCGTGCAGTATTTCGATGGCAAAGACATGAGCCCGACCGCGGGGCCACCTCTCGAAGGCGAGCCGACGGGGAGCGGGGGACCGCTCAAGTCCGTCAAGATCCACGAAGAACCGACACTCGACCAGCTCGACTCCTGGATGGAGCAACGCGACCCGTGGACGAATCCTGAGCAGCGTTGAGACCATTGAGCTCCAGGCTACGGGCTTTTCATCCAGAGCCAGGCGAGCCACGCGAGGAGCGGGAACAGGCCGAAGATCAGCGCGAGGCCGATGAGGTTTGCGCGGGGCGTATCGGGCCAGCGGGCCATGGCGTGGTTCGTTGTCCAAAGAAAAAGAAGCCCAGCCATCGCGATGGCTGGGCGTCCGGGTGCGTTGTTGTTGCGAATCACTCAGCCGATGATTTCCGGATCGGTTTCCGGAACGGCAGGGCTGTCGGCATCGAACCATTCCGGCTTGTAGACGATCCGCTTCTTGTGCTTCATCGCGAGGTTCGAGGTCAGCGCCATGATGGCGTCCTTCATCCCTTGTTCGCCGGGGCAGCGGAGGCCCCCTTCGCCCGGCTTCGCAAAATTGTTCTCGCGGATGCAGTAGCAGAAGTGCTCCATCTCTTCGGTGTAGCCCCGGCTGACCTTGCCGACATCCGCGACCGAGGCCGCTTTCGACGGGCCCGTGCTGTCACTGGCGTTGAGCGCGGGCTGACCGTCGTTCCCGTTGAGAACATACAGCCGCTGATCGGCCCCACCGCCGCCGGTGAGCGGGCTCGACTCCTTGTAGAGCATCGCTTCCAATTCCTGCTTCATGATCAGCGTGCCGCGGCTGCCGAAGACGGTTTCCCCGTACGGCTCCATGCGGTTCGTGCTGATCGAAGAGTAGGTGACAATGACGACGTCGTTTTTGTCTTCCCCGTAATGCGGGCCGGGGAACTCGAAGGTCATGTAGACATGGTCTTCGATCTCGCGGTCGTCTTCCTGCTGATCGGGCGAGCCAATCCCTTTCACGCCGTAGAAGTTCTTCCCGCCGTAGCCGTAGCACGCGATTGGTTGCACCTTGCCGAGGAAGATGCTCGCCGCATCGAGTTGATGGCTGCCGAGTTCAGCCATCAGACCGCCACCGGTCGCCTGGTAGAGTCGCCAGTTGATGAGCTTCTCGGCTGAGGGATAGCCCAGGTCTTTGGCCATCAGCTCGTCGACACTCGGGAAGTTGAGATCTTTCGCCAGACCAGCGAATCCCTGCGCATCGCGACCATCGACCTTCTTCCGCCAGCTATCGCGGCCGGGGAAGCTGTTGTTGCGGTGCCACTGGGCGCGGATGAACTTGATGTCGCCCAGCAAGCCCTTCTGGATGAGATCGTTGGCGTTCTCGTAGAGGACGTTGTAGTGCCGCTGATGGCCGACCGCGAGGAGCTTCTTCTCCTTGCGGGCGACCTGAATCATTTCCTTGCACTGGGCCACGGTGTGGGCCATCAGTTTTTCGGTGAGGACGTGCTTGCCCGCTTTCAGGCAGTCAATCGCAACGCGGGCGTGCTGACAGAGCGGGACCGCGATCACGACCGCTTCGACTTCCGGATGTGCTTTCAACAGTTCGCGATGATCGCGATAGAGCGGAATGCTCATCGCCTTTTCGCGGCCGAGCTTGCGAATGAGGCCGACCCGGTCGTCGTTGCCATCGCCGTGGAGTGCACGCACGCGGTTGGTATCACGCAGATCGGCGATCGCCACGATGTCCATGTACGCGGGCGGATGCTGGGTAAGGAGCACACTCCCTTCATCGCCGGTCCCGATGAACGCGGTCTTCACCGGATTACCGTTGAGGCTGCCATATTGGAAGTACGCCGCCCCCAGCGTCGGCACGGCGGCCGCTGCGCCGACGAGGAACGACCGCCGCGTAAAACTGACGGCTTCGTGGAAGTTGTCTTTACCGAGGCGTTGTTGTTCGGGAGTGAGTTGCATCGGGATGTCCGTTGTTCGTGGTCAGTGGTCAGTTGGTACTGTTGTTGATCGCTGTCGTTAGTTCGTTGTGATTATCGGAGGCGACCAGCCATCCGGGAGCAGGTCGTTGACGGGCATGGTCCAGCCGGGAACGGCGGGTTCGGCTTCTGCGGTTTCGCCGGGTCGATAAATCGTCGGTTGCTCGGGAGACGTGGTCCGGTACACCCGAACGACATCGTTCGAGAGGAGATCGACGTCCCACACGACGAGCGTTCCGGCGGCGAAGTAGTCCGCGCGTTTCTCGGCTATCAATCGTTCGGCCCGCGGTCCGTAGTCGCCGGCGCTGCGGACTTCGACTGCAAGCTGCGGGGCCCCTTCGTAATATTTCATTGGCTGCATCCCACCAATGAAATAGGCGGTATCGGGGCTGAATGACTTTCGTTGTGGCAGGTCGACACGAAAAATCTTGTTGTCCGCGACGGCATGTCCGTACTTCGTCTGGCGAACGTAAGTCATCAGGGAAACGAAAATCAGATCGGCGGCATATCCCGGCCACGGTCCAGTCGGTGACATCAGAGTGATCTCCCCGTGCACGATCTCCGCCTTCCCTTCGATACGCAGCAGCGATTCGAAGAGGGCGTCGACATCGATCGGCACGGTCACAGTCATCGGCGACTCCAGTTGACGGGGCGACTCTTCAGGACCGTTTCCGCCAGAACAAGACCCCCAGCAGCGCATCGAGACCGAACCAGCGGCCGGTCGGTAACGCGGCGATTGCGAGGCAGCCGAGGGCTTCGACGAAGACCTTGTTGATAATCAAGTTGTGTTCGACCCCGACTTCCGGAGGCGTGCCCGGCCACGGGGGAGCTGCCATGTAGAACATCATGAGCAGGCCGGCACCAGCCAGCGCCGACAGCCGCGTAAACAACCCCGCAATCAGCAGGGTCCCGATGATCGCCAGCCCCCACATCGTCTGCAGGTTGATGCGACGCATCGGCGTCATCCGCTCGGGGACTGGACCCGCTGCCAATTGGTGTTCGTCCAGCAGCTGCAACGCTTTCGTCTTCATTTCCGCTTCCAGCGCCTGGACCGGTCCGACCAGTTTCCGCCGGAGGGCCTGCAACTCGCCCCACTGCCGCTGGAGATGATCCCACTGGAACGACTGCTTTGTCTTGGCGAGATTCGCTTCGTAGCGCTTGATCTGGGCCTTGTAGAGATCAATCTCGCCCATTCGCTGTTCGATGATGCCGCCGTCTTTCGCCTTCTGGATGACACCGACTCGTTCGGGATCCCCTTTCAGCATCGCCGCCAACTGTTCCTTGTAGGACAGGTTCGACTGCAACGCGTACACGTCCTCGACGGCCTTGCGGAACTTGAGGATCAGGTCAGCCTGAACTTTTTGTTCATCGGTCGGGTTCTCAATCGGCTGCGCCAATGAGAGGATGTCGTCGCGCTCGCCGGGGAGGAGATGCTGCTTGCCGTCGACGATTAATCGCCCCGCAGTCGCATCAAACCGGATGGCGTTCTTCCACTTGGCCAGGTCGACTCCCTCCGGGAGGGAGGCGAGGGCCACGCGAAAGTCGTCCGGACCATCCATCATCAGGGCCAGTTTTTGAGCAACCGAGCGGCCCTTTTCCGGGACTTCTTCCGCACCGGGGTAATGGGTGACGAAGCGGGCATAGTAATCATCCCATTTTTCGACCATCTGGTCGTAGTTGAGCCAGGCGAGATCATCGGGATCGCCGGTCATCTTGCGGAAAGTTTCCCGCATCGGTCCGGTTGAGTTCTTGAGATAGCCCTCGGCCGACCAGGGGGTCGAGGTCGATTGCGTGTCGATCTTCCACCAGCCCTCGTAGAGGAGGTGCCAGCCGATCGCTATGCGGAACGTGACAAGCAGCACGCACGCCAGCGTCGAAATCTTGCGGTCGTCTCCAGGCACAGGAAGCAGCCTTTCAGGGGAAGCGAATCGAGGTGCGAAAATCCAAAATCCGAGAATCGAAATCCAAAAATGTGGAACAACCGCGTCGTTCCACCCACCGCTTCATCCTGCCGGTTCGAGATCGGGAGATTCCCATTCACGGCCAGACAAGACACTCCGGCGCGATCCGGTGGACGACCGGTTCCACAGTGCGACCATCGACGGGCCATGGAAACAAGATCGCCCCCACGCCCTCAAAATTATCGCAAGCCTGCAGGGCCTTTTCGACCCCCAGCACGAAAAATGCCGTGGAAAGGGCGTCGGCCAGGGCCGCATCCGGCGCGATCACACTGACCGACAGCATCCCCTCCGCAGGCCAGCCCGTCCGCGGGTCCAGAATGTGCCCGTAACGCTTCCCTTCAGCCCGGAACCATTGGACCGCAGTGCCGCTGGTTCCGAGTGCAGCGTCCTGCAGGAAAATCGTCACAAACGGACGATCCGGCAACAGCGGGTTTTGAAGACTGATCGGCCAGCCGGGATGCCCGGCGTGTGTCCCCAGCGCCCGGACACTGCTTTTGCCGCCGTGGACCAGGGCCTCGGTCACGCCCCCTGCCTCCAGGATCGTTACGGCGGCATCGACGGCGGCCCCTTTGCCGATCGCCCCAAGATGGAACTCGACACCCGGACGATCGAAGGCCACTGTTTGTGCAAGGTCATCCCAGGTGACGTGTTCTACTCCCGCGCACGCTCGGGCTGAGGCGAGTTCTTCGGGCGTCGGCAGCCGTGCCTGTTGCCGACATGTCCGCCACAACCGGATGAGCGCTCCGGTCGTAAGATCGAATGCACCGTCCGTCCGCTCGTGCAAAGTCCGACCACGCTGCAACAGGCTGAACAACTCGGCATCGAGCGGAACCGGACCGAAAGGAGCCGCGCGGTTGAGCTGCATGAGGTCGCTGTCGTCCCGATAGGACGAATACCGCTGTTCGAGCCGATGGACCTCATCGAGCGCTGCGGAAGCCTGTGCGACCTGATCGGTGGGACCATCGGGATTCAGCAGCACATCGAAGTCGGTCGCCATTGCCGTCGTGCGGAGCAACAAGGTCGGCCCCCGCTGCGGCGGTTGCGTGGACTCTCCCTGTCGATCAAGCAGCGCGTCACCCGCCTGTTCCGCAGCCGCGCGCCAGGCTTCTCCGGACAAAAACGCACGGCGATCGGAAGCGGGTGTGGTCATGAAGAAAGATCAAATCCGAAGCTCGAAATCCGAAGCACCAAATCCAAAACCAACTGTCGCTGTCCGCTGGGTTTCTCTTCGGGATTCGAGTTTCGGTATTCGTTGTTTGTACCCAGGCGGAACATGGGAACGAGTGCTTGCCACTCCTCAGTCTTACTTCCGCGGCTCGCCCCAGATTTCACCCAGCAACTTGTGCAGCAGCGGGTCGTGTTCGCGGAGTTCGGCATTGTCATAGGGGTAGAAGTCGTTCCGTGCAAAGAACGATTCAGTCCCTTCCGCGAAATACTCCTTTTGATCGGTCAGCCCGTAGTGCTTGCCGGTCGACTTGCGGCCTTCGGAATCCTGTCGTTCGACCTGTTCGTAACGCTTCCCCTCTTTCGCCGCCTGATAGGCAGCGACGACGCGGGCTTCATCGAACCCCAGCACGCGATCGTGGTAAGCGTGAGCTAACTCGTGCAGTGCGAAATTCGGCATCCGCCGGACATCCGCAGCAAAATTGCGGATGTTCGTGAACTCGACCCCTTTGACCATCGTCGGGTCGCGGCCGTTCTCTTTCAGCCAACCCGCACCGGGATGATACTCAGCCCGTTCGCCGACGCCGGGATACCGGGCGGTGAACCACAGCGGGACCTCTTTCAACTTAGCGACAGGCTTTTCCGGGACGACACGGACGATTTCGTCGAGCATCGTTTCCAGCATCTTCAGTGCAGCGTCGGTCTTCTCCCGTTCCTCGTCCAGCAGACGGCGATCGATGTGCACGGTCCATCCGGAAACCGTGCGTGTCTCCCGTTCTGGATACGATTCCGCGGCCGCGACATCCGTCGTCAACAGGCTGAGAGAGAAGAGCACCAACGAGACTGCGGTCCAGACACCCATGACACTTGTGGATGACCGGTTGCGCTCAAACGGGTGCTTCTGAGCCAGCCCCGGAGGGGCGACAGAGATCCATGGGACAAGCGATGCAGAGTCAACCAGTCGGGGCATCATGGAGCCATTTCGTCAGCGTTGCGTTCTGGACGTGATTCAGCGTTTCTCATTTGTGTCGCCCCGCTGGGGCTTTGCGGTCTGCAGCGACGCAGTCCCCGGTCTCACGACCGGGGCTAAGGTCTGCCGCCCCTCCGGGGCTGTTCCATCACTTTGCCACCTTGGCCCCTTGTCGCCTGAGACCTGTTTCCGGCTGTCCTCTGTCCACTTTTCCCTGTCCACTGATCCTTACTTCTTCCGCAAATCCTTGCGGCAATCAGCGTCCAGCGGAACGGGGTCGCCCGTCTGGTCGACCGGATGCGTGAAGACGTACTTCCAGACCGCTTCGTGGATGAACTCACCCTTGTCGTTCTTGACAGCCGCACCACCTGGCACCGAACCCGAATGGGCGCGGTTGGCGTCGTTCTTCACATCGGCTGCCGTGATCAGGCGGCGGGTGTTGCCGAACGGAGCGGCGGTCTCGTCGACATTCACCACCGGTCCAAACTCATTCAGCCCCAGCAGTTCCCACGACCGGCAGTAATGATCGCCGACCCAGCCGGTATCGAGGACGTGCGTGAAGCCGAAGAACCGGTTCTTCGGCGTCTTCGAGGGGAGCGTGTACCAGTTTTCGAGCTGATCGCGCGGGCCGGAGAACATCACCACCCGATCGACCTTCTGATGCAGCGCGAATCGGGCCGCCGTTGTCGAGCCGTGAGAAATCCCCGCGAGTGTCACCTTGTCCCACTGCAGGTCTTTACCATCCGCGGTGAGGAACTGCTTCCACTGACCAACCGGATGCGCCTTATTGAGCCACTTCACGAACTGCACCGACCGCTCGGCGATTCCGTCGGGCTTCGGGATGTCGATCGCGTCGCTGATATTTGTTCCGGTCGCCGCTTCCAGCCGGATACGGCCGAGGTACTGGTCATCCGGCGGCGGTTCCTTGTTCAGCTTGCCGAACCAGCCATTCGCGTAGTGGACCTGAATGCCGTGCATCCCGTATCCGCTGATCCGCTCGAACAGGGGCTGATTGTGACCCATCAGCCAGATGACGAGTTTCCCCCGCGGAGCGACCCGGGTATCGACCACCGCGTGTTCCACGTCGGCGGGCTTGCCGTCTTTCTCGAAGACAAAGCCGATTTCGGGATGCGCCTTCGCTTTCGGGTCGATCGCGCTGGCACGGGCGGTCAGGTCGTAGCGTTTTGCCTGCGGATCACGGTACGCCGGGGCGTCCGCTGCAAAGGTCGTGGCTCCCCACAGAACAGTCAAAATCCAAGCGGTCCGCTGCATGTCAACTCCCAGGTTGGTGTCTCCGGCGATTGTCGCATGCCGAACCGGGGAGAGCAAACGGGAGTCATCTCTTCAGCGGCACGGCGCTAGCCCAATGGTACTTACTTTAGAATTCTCGTAGAGCGAGCTTTTTTGGCACGCTATTTGCGCCGGGACTCTGACACCTGAATGAGGAGTCAGATTGGCATGGACGCTGAGCCGTTGGACCCGGTGG
>JBGATC010000070.1:0-24826 GCA_044229335.1 Planctomycetaceae bacterium
GGACGTTCGCCTGGCTGGGGAATTATCGACGCCTCGTCACCCGCTACGACCGCAACCCCAACCACTTCCTCGCCTTCGTCATCCTCGCCTGCGTTCACCGACTGTTACACAGGCTTTCCCCGTTATGAAACTGGCTCTACTGTCGGGCATCACCGCCGGAAAATTGGCTTGCGGTGTTCAGCGAGGACTGATGCCCGCGGACGAAGCGGCTGCCTACTACCACGACTGGTTTTGTGGGTGGTTCCACAGCGCCGCGGAACGACTAGCGCTTTTTTACCGGGATTTGGGCGTCTCCGGATTTGGAATAATGCCGCAATTCCTATCGCGTGGATGACGCCGATCAACCGTGATCACTCCACAAGTCTTCATCCCCACCACAAGGTGTACAGAATATCGAAACCCCGCTACATCACCCTGCAGCCCAGCGAACAAACCTTAGTGACTGCGGCGGCAACGGTCTATGCGGCTTATGTCGCTGTGGGACGCGTCGATGATGGCCAAGAAACAGAGTGGATGAAGCGCTCGATCGAAGTTGCTTATTGGATGACACAGACGATCGACGACTCCTTCCAGGCGGATAAGGAGCTGAGCTGAACGGAACTGGTACGGCGCAGGGCACAACTTCAACTTTCGAGAAAGGCTGCTTTATGGGATGGCTGCGTACACTCATGGACCTCATGAAGACCGACGAGTCTGCAGGGTTGACTCAATTCAATTGCCCCGCTTGCCGGGGGGTTCACCTGCGCGAATCGCGGCTGGGCGACTTCGGCAGCGTGATCCTCGACATTTGTCCGCGCTGTCACGGTGTGTGGATGGAGAAAGGTGAACTTGATCGGCTGGACGGCAGCCCCTGGGCCAACGTCGAGGAGCATCGCTTTCACGAAGTCGAGAGCGATCACAAGTTCGCGAGTTGTCCGAAGTGCGCGATCACGCTGTCACCCATATCCCCTCCCGACCTGCCCGACGTCATTGTCGACCGCTGCCCGAAGTGCGACGGCTTTTGGCTTGATCACGGGGAACTGGAACGCATGAAAGAAGTCGCCCGGATGTTGGACGCTGACCCAGGAACGCGCGTCGGTGACCAAAAGCCTCCCGGCTGGTCGGACCTCCGCTGGCAAATTCACCTCATGCAAGCAACACGCGATTGACAGAGCGTTGTGCAAGAACACACGGCTTTCGTCACAAGCTTGGCCTGTCCGGCACCGGGAGCTTCGAATTCTATGCAGGGTGATCCCACTGGATGGCAGCGACGTGTTTAACTCTTGCGAGGCGGTCCGTCCCGCGACAATTTATCCCTTGGCGAATCCGCGCTGCGGAGAGTCTAACGGGTTCGAGTGCGCGATGCTGATCGGCGTTTACGGGATTTTTGCTCTGGGTTTCTATTTCCAGTCCGATTGAGTAGCAACGAACCTCGAATGGCGAGACGATGGGCACATGTGAGAATCGCGGAGCGGGAACCGGTCGGCGAGATTGTATCTCTCGGGACACACGGTCTGCCTGTCGTGAAGGCTCCCGGACAGGAATGACCCGATGCAGATCGAATCGAAACGACCGGGTTTGATGGTTATCGAGATCATCCACACTCCAGCAGGCGCGCGGAGTCTTGCGGCATGAAGCAACGTATTGCTAACTGTCCCGCCTGCGGCGGCCCTGTTGAGTTCAAGCTGAACGCGGCCGTGGTCACCGTGTGCGACTTCTGCCACACGGTCGTCGCGCGCAAGGATAAGCGCATCGAAGACGTGGGCAAAGCCGCTGACCTCGTCGACACGGGCTCGCGACTTTCGCTTCGCACCCGGGGACATCTCAGAAGAGTTCCGTTCAAAGTGCTCGGCCGCGTGCAGTATCAGCATCCGGCCGGCGGCGTTTGGAACGAATGGTATCTGGAGTTCCCCGCCAATCGCGTCGAATGGTTGGCCGAAGCGCAGGGCAAACTCTACCTGACGAAAGCCAAGCCGCTCAACCATATGAGGCGGTTGCCGGACTTCGATTCCATCTCGCCTGGTCATCAGATCCCGATCCTCGGCGGAGAGACGCTCGTCGTCGCGGAGAAGGGGGTCGCCACAGCCGCATCAGCTGAGGGAAACATCCCTTGGGAGTTCCGCCCCGGCGCCGAGCACCGTTTCGTCGATCTGCACGGCCCGAAGCGCATCTTCGCCACTATTGAGTACGCCGACGATGGGCAGCGTTTCTTCCTGGGCCGCGAAGTCTCCCCCGACGAGTTGCAGCTGACCGACGAGGGTGGCGTCCCGGTCGCGCCCCCCTCGGCAAACACTTCCGCGCTGCAGGTCAACTGTCCCCAATGCGCCGGCCCGCTGACGCTGACTGTGCCCGATCAGTCGCTGCGCGTCTGCTGTCCGAATTGTCATGCGCTGCTCGACTGCCAGCAGGGAAATCTGGTGTATTTCCAGACGCTGAAGGTCCAGAATGACGAACAGCCGCTGATTCCTCTCGGGAGCGTCGGTACGCTCGAGGGCATCAAGTACACGGTGATCGGCTTCATGGAGCGTTACGCGGTGTACGAAGAGAAGAAGTACCCGTGGACGGAATACCTGCTGTATGGTGGAGCAGAGGGATTTCGCTGGCTGGTGTGCAACGAACGGCATTGGAGCTTCGTGGAGCCCGTCGGGCTAACCTCGCTGCCAAGCGGTAATGAAACGAGCTACGACAGTACAACCTACCGCTTATACGACCGCGGCAAAGCCTACGTGCGTTACGTCGTCGGCGAGTTTTACTGGCGGGTGACGGCGGGCGAAGTCGTCGAGACGGCGGACTACATCGCGCCTCCCTACATGCTCTCGTTCGAGCGCAGCAAGTCTAAGAAAGACGAGGAGCTGAACGTCTCCCGCGGTACATACATCGAAGTAGAGATGCTCGAAGCGGCCTTTAAGGTGAAGGACCTACCCCGGCCGTGGGGTCTAGGAACGATTCAACCCATCCCCAAACGAGGCGACGTGTGGTTGATCTGGCTAGGACTGGTCGGGCTGCTCTTGTTCCTTCGCTGCCTGCCGCTCAAGCCCGAATCACCGCAGTTAGACGGACGAAACTACTATCTGTTGTGGTCCTTGGTCGGCGTGACTGTCTGGCCTGTGCTGATGCTGATTGCCCACAGCGGCAGTGAGCAGCAGCGTTGGAAAGATAGCGACTTCAGTCCCTATGCACAGAATGAGTGATCATGAAGTTCATTTCAACGCATGGCTGCTGTTACCTCGTGTATGGACTGCTTGTCAGCGGGTACTTCCTGGCAGCGGCAGTGGGCCGCTGGCCGGCACCCGTCATGCCCGAAAGTGATGGCGCGCATTCCGGCGGCTCGTCGTACGGCCGCAGTTCTGGCGGTTCCTGGGGAGGAGGGAAATAGTGATGGCTTTCGGTTCGCTCGTGACAATTCCCGGCTTGCTGGCAGAGGCCAGTGGCGGAGTCAGCAGTTTAGAACTCCTCGGCGCACATCTCCTGGCGGCGATCGCGTTCTCTCTATTAGGCATCGTCGTCCTCGGCGCCTGCTTCTGGGGCATCAAGCGGATTCTGCCATTCTCAGTTTCCAAGGAAATCGAGGAAGATCAAAATATCGCGCTGGCCATCATTATCGGCGCGGTGATCCTCGGCCTGTCGAACATCATCGCGGCGGCCATTCAAGGTTGAGCATCGTTTCCTGCACCGCCCGGTCCGCTCGCAGTGAGACCATCATGTCCTCTGACTCAATGAATCGCGCACCGCTATTGTTGCTCTATCTCAATGTGCTGGTGATTGCGACCTGCGGGCTGGTGTACGAATTGCTGGCGGGCACCTTGGCCAGTTACCTGCTCGGCGATTCCGTCACGCAGTTTTCGCTGATCATCGGACTGTATCTGTCGGCCATGGGGGGCGGTGCATGGCTGTCGCAATTTATCCGTGATCGCTACCTGGCCCGTTGTTTTATCGAAGTCGAACTAGGTGTCGCCCTGCTGGGCGGCCTCTCTGCCCCCATGTTGTTTCTTGCTTTCAGCCGTGTCGAAACGTTCGGAGTCGTGCTGTACGGGACGGTTTTCGCCATCGGTCTGCTCGTCGGCCTGGAACTCCCCCTGCTCATGCGGCTGCTCAAGGAACACCTGGATTTCGAAGACTTGGTGTCGCGAGTGCTGACATTCGACTACATCGGGGCGTTGTTCGCTTCGTTGCTCTTCCCCATGCTGCTCGTCCCGCGGCTGGGACTCGTGCGGACATCGCTCTTATGTGGTCTATTGAATGCCGCGGTGGGGCTGTGGGGGACGGTGCTATTACGACCACTGCTGAGCCAGCGCGGACTCGGCGGTCTGCGGGGTCGCGCCTGTCTGTTGATGGGCTTGCTCGTCGCCGCCTTGATCAAAGCCGACAGCCTGACGACGCTCGCCGAGGAGGGCGCGCTGGGTCATTCCATCCTGCATGCCGAAACAACTCCCTATCAGCGCATTGTGCTCACCCAGACTGAGAAGGGGTTTCAGCTCCATCTCAACGGGCATTTGCAGTTCAATTCGGTGGACGAGTACCGCTATCACGAAGCCCTTGTGCATCCAGTGGTGTCATCACTGGCGGCGCCGCGGCGCGTGCTTGTGCTGGGCGGAGGCGATGGTTTGGCGGTGCGTGAAATCCTGCGCTATCCATCCGTCGACGCGATCACGGTGGTGGATCTGGACCCCGGCATGACGTCGCTCGCTGATCGCTTTCCACCGCTGGCAACACTCAGCCAGTCCGCCCTCAAAGATCCCCGGGTGACCATTGTGAACGAAGACGCCTTCGTGTGGATTGGTCGAGAAACTGATGCTCCATTTGACGCCGCCGTTATTGATTTTCCTGACCCCGGTACATTCGCGATCGGCAAGCTCTACTCCACTCGCTTTTATCGCTTGCTTCGCGAACGACTGGCGCCGGACGCGCTGGTCAGTGTGCAATGCACCTCGCCGCTGGTAGCGCCGCAATCGTACTGGTGCATCGTGGGGACGCTCGAAGCCTCCGGTTTTGTAGTGCGGCCTTATCACGCGGCCGTGCCTTCTTTTGGCGAATGGGGCTTTGTGCTGGCGTCGCTTCAGCCCCTCCCAGATCGCCTCCAACTGTCGCCGGCACTGGCGGGCAATTTGCGATTCCTGACTGACGAAATCCTCAACAGCTTGTTTCATCTCCCGCCCGATCTGCAGCGGGTCGATACGGAGATCAACCAACTCAATAACCAGGCCCTGGTTCGCTATTACGACTTAGAATGGGGTGGATGGAAATGACGACTTGTAACGACAGTCGAGGCCTTCCGTGCCTATGAATCGACGGGAATTGATGGCAACGCTGCTGGGCGCTCCCGCGCTCTTGGCGGGATGCCAGACGTCTCCGCCCATGCCGCCGGAAGGTGCGCTGTATGGACAGTCCGTCGACGTCGGGCATCGGTTGCGCGACGGATTCCGTCCCAGGCCACGAGCAGACCAATGGCGAGATGCCTCTGTTGTTATTGTTGGCGGTGGCGCTGCCGGGTTGTCCGCTGCCCACAGACTCCGTCAGGCCGGCTGCGAAGACTTCGTTGTGCTGGAACTCGAACCGGAGTCCGGCGGAACATCCCGATGGGGGCAGTCCGCTGTGACGGCTTTTCCGTGGGCCGCGCATTACATCCCGGTCCCGCTGCCGGACAACCCGCCGCTCATCGCGCTGCTGCAAGAGTTGGGCGTCGTCGAGTCGCTGGCAGTGGACGGCACACCGGTCATCGCGGAACAATTCCTTTGCCGCGAACCCGAAGAGCGGTTGTTTTATCAAGGTGAATGGATTGAGGGGCTGTATCCCGCGACAGACGCCTCTGCGGATGATCTTAGACAACTCGCGGCGTTTCGGCAGGCGGTTGATCGCTGGGTCCGCTGGCGCGACACCAACGGTCGCCGGGCCTTTGCCATTCCGACAAGGCTGTGCTCCGACGCGCCGGAAGTCGTCGCTCTTGACCAACTCTCGATGGCCGAATGGTTGCGACAACAGGGCTGGACATCGGAACGGCTGCACTGGCTGGTCGACTATAGTTGCCGAGACGATTACGGCTTGACAGCGGAAAACACCAGCGCCTGGGCCGGGTTGCTGTACTTTGTTGCCCGCTTGAAGGCCCCCGGCAGCGAGCATCAGCCGCTCATCACCTGGCCGGAAGGGAACGGCCGGCTCATCGCGCATCTGGCGGATCGGGCGGGTTCGCGACTCAAGACAGGAACGGCCGTCGCGCTGATTCGCCCCTCGGCTACCGCTGATGACGGCCCGATTGAGGTGGTCGGTATCCACACCGCCACTCAGGACATTTTCGGATACAAGGCCCGGCATGTCATCTATGCCGCCCCGCAGTTTCTCGCGCCTCGATTGATCGACGGATTCGCAGCACGCACCAGTCGGCAAGTGGACCATTTTCGCTATGGCACCTGGCTCGTGGCCAATTTGCATCTGCATAGCCGACCACGCGAGACCGGTTTTCCCCTGAGCTGGGACAACGTCCTCTATGACAGCCGCTCGCTGGGGTACGTTGTGTCGACGCACCAGTCCGGTCGCGACCATGGCCCAACGGTGTTGACGTGGTATTACCCGTACAGCCACGCCCTGGCTCATGAGGCGCGCGAACGGCTGCTGAAGGCCACTTGGGCGGAGCTAGCGCATGTCGTACTGACCGATCTTGAACAGGCTCATCCCGATATCCGCAGCCTGACGACGCGACTCGACGTGTTTCGCTGGGGCCACGCGATGATTCAGCCGTGGCCCGGATTCCACACCAGCCCCCAACGGGCCGCCGCCTGGCGGCCCGACGGGCGGATCCACTTTGCCAACACCGACCTGAGCGGCATCGCGCTCTTCGAGGAAGCCTTCGATCACGGATGCCGGGTGGCCAATGAAGTTCTCGAACGGCTGTCCACGACTTGAGCTCGGGGTCGGATCATGAGTGAACTTGTCAGCGACCGCTACGATTATGACATGCCGGCAGTCGTTCCTTCCCGCGTCTGTTCGCTGCCGTGGCTATTTTCGCCAGCCATCGATTTGGCGACGTTCCTGGGAAGCGCTGCGATAGCGCTCGCGCTGCTGGCAATCGGAGGCTGGCGTGGCTGGTTAGACCAGGACTCACCCGATTGGGTGTGGATTGCCGCGGTATTGATGATCGATGTGGCGCACGTCTATGCGACGGCATTTCGTGTCTATTTGGACCGGACGGAACTACTCCGACGTCCGTGGCTGTACGGGCTGGTGCCGGTGCTTGCATATGTCGTTGGCGCGGCGCTCTATTCGGAGGGGGCACCGCTGTTCTGGCGGACGCTGGCTTATCTGGCGGTGTTTCACTTTGTCCGGCAGCAGTATGGCTGGGTCGCGCTGTATCGAGCGCGCGCTCATGACCATGCGCTGCCAGGTCGCATCATCGACAGTGCCGCGATCTATCTGGCTACGATCTATCCCCTGGTCTATTGGCATTGCCATCCGCGTCGGTTCTCGTGGTTCGTGGCGGCAGATTTTGTCAATCTGCCAATGTTGGCTGAGAGAATTCTGGCACCATTGTACTGGACGACGCTGGGCGCATACGCCGTGCGAACTGCCTATCAGGGAGTCTGTTGCGGTCGATGGAATCCCGGTAAAGACATCGTGGTACTCACTACGGGCGTCTGCTGGTACATCGGCATTGTCAGCTTCAATTCCGACTATGCCTTTACCGTGACCAATGTCATCATCCACGGCTTGCCGTACATGGTTCTGGTGTATTGGTATCGCGTGCATCGTCCGCACGCCACACCGTCGGCCGGTACGACGGACCGTCGTACGTGGTGGCCGTTGATGTCGTTCGTGGGCGTGCTTTGGATGGCTGCCTATTTCGAAGAACTGCTCTGGGACTGCGGCGTCTGGCATGAACGGCCTTGGCTGTTCGGCCCGGCATGGAACATCGGCGAGTTCGACCAGTTCCTGGTACCGCTGCTCGCCGTCCCGCAGATTGCCCACTATGTTCTGGACGGCTTCATCTGGCGCCGCCGCTCGAACCCAGACTTCGCGAACCAATGCGGATAGGAACAAAAATAGGGTGACTCGAGTCTCGACGGTTTAAGGACTGCGAATTGCGATCCAGCGCAAGGATCTACTTACGACTCGGCTTCATCCGCGCCACCAACGAGTGCGTCTTCGACATGCCCAACTCCCTTCAGGATGTTGGGCGGTCTACTCAAGCATCCCAGATCGCGCCAGTGGTAGGCGCAGGGCGCTCTAACAAGCAAGCGGAAGAGAATCTAACTCGATTGGTAATTCGTATCGGCCGTCACTGGGGACGCTGCGTCTCTCCGTGCCGAGCCACGGTAGGTCGATCGTTCTCAGGCAACTCATGAATCAGAATCTTGCGGATCAGATTCAACTTGCGTTCGACGGTCCGCGTTGACCGTCCCCACCTCGAAGCGATCTCTTCGTTGGTGAAGCCTTCAAGCTTCCATTCCGCCAGGCGTGCAAGCTCCTCACTCTTCAGGGCTTGCATCCAGCGGTCATATTGCTCGGCCACCTCCACTGCGAATTCAGGAGTGGGCTCACGACCGACAATTTGTTCCACAGGCGACAATCCATCAGCAGAGTCTGCCGTCAACTCCACCTGGCGGAGTGTTCCTCCACGCTTAAGTCGATTGTGGTCGCGCTGAACATGCAGCACCTTATGGACTGTAATGCTGACAAGAAGCCTCCACAGGCTCTGGCGGTCGGTCAGCTCCGAAAATCGCTGGTTTTCCACGCCTCGGCAAAAACTGGCGAAAGCGCTCAGTGCCACATCCTCAGCATCCGTTCCCAGACGATGGGTGCGGCGGAGTCGCTCCTGAACCAAACGGACAAGGCGCTCGAAAAATACGTCCCACAATTGCTGCGCCGCGTGATCGTGCCCAGCCTCCAATTCCCTCAACCACTTCGTGACCGGGGCGTTAATGGACTGCATTCCGAGTGCCTGGCGGATTCGTTATCTTAGATGACCATGACACAGCATAGTGATCGATGAATTCCCTTGCCATGCGCAGCCGATGCCAAATCTGACAAACTGAGAAGTCGCGCGCAATTGAACGTGTACCCACCGGTGGTCATCAGGCGGCCCGTGTCCTGCTTGAACTCGTCGGGAAAGCCCCGCCGCTTGCGCCGCTCATCGTCTTTCGTCGTACCCCTCTCCCGAATCTCCTTCGGGGAACATCCTGCCCACCCCCGCCGGTCTCCAAAACTCCTTGGCGATCGCTGTCCGTTGCTCGACGGACGCTCATCCAGCTGATTGTGTGAATTCAAGAGGCGAACACGGTCACCATGTTCTTGGGACGAATCGGGGGACTGTGTTTGCTCGCGACTCGCAGCCACAAGGCTGCATCTTGGAGTGTTTTCCCGTCTCCTGCGCTTTCCACGCTGAACAGGGATTGTCAGCTGCCTGTTCGGGTGCGATTTTGGGGTCAGGGGACGAGTGAGCGTCGTCGTCCCCTGGATCCGACCGGTGGATCGTCATTCCTCAGCTGGAGCGCATGTGATGAAGCACAATCGCACGACCAAATCTGATTCGACCCGTTCGATTGTCTGGGGCGGACTGCTTCTGGGCGTGATCGCGTTACCGCTCGCGGCAGGCGAGGTGGAGGAACTCTATAAAAAGTGGGTCCGCCCCAAGAACATGAACATTGGTCCGCAGCAGGCTCGGTTCGAGCGTCTGCAAGGGGAAGACCCCAAGCACGGCGTCACGGAAGTCGGTTTGGAACGGACCGTCTGCTACGGCGAGTGTCCGGTCTACTCCGTCACGCTCAAGCCTGATGGAAGCGTCCGTTACGTTGGGACTGAGCATGTCACCCGCCGTGGGACGCACGTCGGCGAAATCAACCCCGAGGACTTCCATCAACTGGCGGAGTATCTCGTCGAGTCGGGATATGATTCGCTGGAAACCGAATACCCTTTGCCGGTCAGCGATCTCCCATCGACCTACACGACGGCAGTCATCAACGGCAAGCGGAAGGTGATTCATCACTACGGGGGTTACGGGCCGGTGAAACTGTGGGTCCTGGAACAGGCGATCGATGCGGTCGTCGCCCGCGCGAGATGGAACGATCCGAACACCAAACCGACGACACCCGACAAGCGCCCTTAATCACGAGTTGCCGCTCCACCGTCTGATCCGTACCGATGGGTGAAGGTCCAAGATGCCACGACTCGTTGATCGCCGCGTGCTGCACTGCATGCTTGGTTTATTGGGTTGTCTGCTTATTGGGGTGATCGGTTGGCGGACCGCGCTGCGGGCGGAGAACCCGCTGGTCCCTTCGCGTGACGATGCGATTGCACAGATCGAACGCCTCGGCGGTCACGTCGGCATCGATGGCGAAGCCCCCGATCAGCCGGTCTGGATGGTCGATCTGTCGGATGTCCCGGTTACGGAACCCACGCTCGCGCTGCTCCTGGCCTTCCCCAAACTGGAAGTGCTGCAATTGCACGCGACCGGTTTGCAAGACGGGCATCTCGCCCGGATCGGACAGTTGACCACCCTGCGGGATCTCTCCCTCTCCGACACGAAGGTTACCGACCAGGGATTACGGCATCTCCAGAGCCTCAAACAACTCGAACACCTGTCGCTCCACGGGACGCGCGTCACCGATGCCGGACTGAAGCAACTCGTCGGCCTCGCGGGATTGACCGATGTCCTCCATGCCGAGACGGCGATCACAGAATCCGGGCTGGCAGCCTTCCACACCGCACGAATAGCGCAGGTCGAACCACCATCGACGGAGAAGGAAAGTGTAGCAACGACAGACCATCCCGCGGGTGTCGAATCGCGATTGGCGGAGTCGTTACACACCCTGGGGCGGGAACTCTTTCCGACCGCACGACACGATCCGGCACGACAGCGCCAAGCGGTCGCGCTGCTGGAAGCAGCGTTGCGGGCCGACCCGGATAACGAACGGATTCAACTCGATCTGGCCGACGCTTATCTTCTGCTCGATCATGAATTGACGCTGACCTACGCCATCGAACTGTATGAGCAAGTGCTGCGTCGTCGGCCGAGTCAGACGGGACTCTACGGGCGGCTCGCCGAGGCTTATCATCGCTTGGGCAACACCGACGCGGCCTTTGCAGTAGCGGCAGCCCGCGGGGCGGCGGAAGTCACCGAACCCTTTCCGGCGGCATTGCAAATCGCTGATCTAGCGGCCGACACGGGCGACCTGTCACGCGGGATCGCCGAACTCGAAACGTTGGCGAAACTTGCCGAGAATCACCACGGCATCGAGCTATTGCGGGCGGCTCTGCTCCGTGAAGCCCGTCAGGAGCCAGCCGCGCGCTCCGTGGCCGAGGCCGTGTTGAAGCGGGTCGATCAGGCTTCACCGTACGCGGCCGCGGCGAGACGATTACTGGAGGCCACAGCACCATGAGGCATCTCTCGCGAGTGTTCGTTTCTCTATGGGCGATAGTTAGTGTCGCGCTGAGCGGTCAGTCGGTTGGTGCTCAAACCGGCGAGGACCTGCGTACTTATGGCGAACTCTATCGGACGTTCGCTAACGAGCATGGGGCGCTGGTCGAGAGTTACGGCCGGGAAGTGCAGGCGCTGCGCGCTCGTGAAGCGACGCCCGGTGAGTTGCAGCAAGCTCATGAGCGGTTCATGAAGCAAAGTCTGGCGCTCGATGCGCGCTATAAGCAGCCCGTGACGCAGAAACTTCTGGAAGTCACCAACGAACGCGTCGGGAAGACCGGTACGACAACGGGGACCGGTCCCGAACGACCAGGAGTCGTCTCGCCCTCGACGCCGATCAAGCAAAGCCTGGGTACGCAACAGGGACAGAAGAACTATCGCGCCGGTTTCGCCGATACAGATGCCGCCGCCGGGTCGCGGACGGTTGATCAGATGGAACGTGTGGCGATCGAGATGGGACTCTCCGCGCGCGAGCGGGCCACCCTCTTCGAGCGCCGACCCGGTTACACCACGATTGACAACGATCTGTTGGTGACGGCCCACAAATCTGGTCGGTTGGATCGCGTCGGCAGTGAAGCCTGGGCCGTGCAGATTCAGGTCGATGCCCGGCAGCCAGAGACGTACCTCTCCGTCGGCATGCAAAGTCGGCGACCGGGAAACTCGCCGCCGCCCGGCGTAAAATATGTCGAGGTGCTTGATCATCAATCGAAGGCAACGAAGGGCTTCGAGGTCCCCGCCACAGCCCTTCTACCGGGGACCGATCAAGGAATCGATCTCGACGCGGCCGCGAAGTTGCAAGGGATGGCGAAGGGAACGCTGAAGGCGATGGAAGCGGCGAATCTGAGCGATGCACAACTGGCGTCGCTCATCGCCAAGCATGGCATCGGCGGATCGCCGACCAAGCTGCGCAACGTCATGAATCTGCTGAAAGGGGGAGCGGCAATTACCCCTGATATGGTGGGGCTGACACCGGAGACGATTGGGAAGTTTCAGGCGTTGTGCCGTGACGCGGTCGATACCTCGCTGACCGTGACGCGGACTCAGGCGACGGCGGAACTCGATGCGCATCGGGACCGGATCGCCACGTTGGAAGCCTCCGGCGATCCGGACGCTCGGCGCGAAGCCCGACTGTTGCGGGAAGAAGTCCTCGACACCGAGATGCGCGTGCGCGAATCAGAACGGGCCGCCGCACGAACTGCTGCGGAGAAGGCGGCGGATGAGGCGTCGCAGCGTGCCATCGCGGCAGTGACCGAAGAACGACGCCGCGCCATCCAACAAGAGGCCGATGCCGCTCGACGCAAGGCCGCGACGGGGACGCCCGGCGAGCAGGTGCGCGATCTCGATCTGCAAGTCCAGCGCCGTCGCGCGGTCTCGGGGACGGCGGTCATGGAAGACTTGAAACGTCCGCCCAAGTCGCGGTTTCTGCCGCTCGGCCCGGCTCCGCATCCAACCGATGCCCCCAAGCCTCCACCCCCCGGAGACCGACCGGGATTCCTGGCTCGTCCTGGTGTGCAACAGACGGTGAACTGGCTGGGGCAAGGTGTCGCGATCTACGAGATTTTCAGCGAAGAGTTTCGCCAGACGAAAGAGCGAATGATTCGCGAAAGCGGCGGCTCGACCGTCCCCACAAACCGGGATGTCCTGCGGAACATTTCTTATACCCGAATGACGGGACGCGGCATTCTGACGTTGACCGGGATCGAGGGGGCCTGGATCGCGGGCGAGACGGCCAAATACGAGTGGGTCAAAGGCACCCAAGACTACATCGATGCCGAGACGGACCGCTACACCCGCATCGGGTACAACGAACTGCCCACGGGTGCCGCGATCTCGATTACGCTAAAGGCGACCGTCCGACAAGTGACGCTGAGTACCTATCAGGGATTGAAGGGCATCCCGTTGCTCGGCGATCTCGTCGCCGCCCCGGAGAATTTGTATCGGGTGTCGGAATCATCGATCGGGGTGTTGTACGACACCTGGAAGAGCGAGCAGATTCTCGCGGAGAACGAGAAACGGCAGATCGTTAACGAACGCCGGGCCGCCATCAAAGCGCGGGCCTTGTTGGGAACGATGCGGGCGCTCGTCGCTGCGGCGGAGGAACAACGCCAATCACTCACGGCGATGCAACGCTCGCTGGCCGCGTTGGAAGCGCAAGCCGGGGCGGTGCGCGAGCAATTCGTCGCCGACCGCACACTCATCGAATCTTTGCTGGCCCAATTGCCCTCCGGGACCGCGATCCCCACGCCGTTGCTCCCGGCCGGAGAAGAATTGAACGCGGCCCAGCAGGATCTGGAAGCGGGCTGGCGAGATAACGTTGCGCTCGCCAATCGTTGTCGACAACTCGAACGTGAGCTGCAAGGGGGGCGAATCGATTGCTCGGTGATCCGCACCGCCGACCCGCAACTGCACCAGGCGCGTACCGAGTTGCTTGAACAGCACGCGCGTCTGGCCCAGCAACTTCAGACCTGGCAGACACAACTCCTCGGTGCGACCCCAGCGGCCGATGCGTGGCGTCAACAGCTCCGACTACAGGAGTCGCTCGCGTGGGCGCGTGAGTCTGCGCAAACCCTCGATCAAGCGGCCGAGGCGCTCCCGACCGTCGCGCGACAAATCACGACGCTCCGGTCCAATCTGGAACTTGTTCGTGAGCGAATCCTGGCATTGCACGCCCAATTCGCGCCGATGGCGACGACTCCCCGCTTCGTCAACGATTGGGAAGACATTGTCGATGCTCAAAGGCGCGAACAGATCGACCCTACGTGGTCCGCCGAGGCGGCATCGCTGCAACGCGAATTCCGTCGCGCCGCTGCGGAGATTGGCTTGTTCGGCCGCATGGAACTTCCGACGATCCCCGCGCCGGAGCAACCACGACGCGTTGACGAGCCGTTGACCGAACGACTCGCGTCGCTCGAAGCGCTGTTTCTCGGTTTCGGTCGGGAACTCGACCGAGGCGGCGAACTTCTCGATGGTCTCGACCAACTCTGCCCGCACCGCCCTCCCTCGTTCAAGTTGCGCGTCGCGTCAGTCGAGAGCTTGGCCGTCACTCTGCGGGTCGATGTCGAGAATGTTTCGCCGGAGACAGCATTAACGTATGTCTGGCAGTTCGGCGATGAACAGACCGTTGCGACCAAACGGCCAGAGACGCCGCACAACTATCGACAAGCGGGGACATACGCCGCCAATGTCCGTATCTTCGAGCAGACGGAAACGGTTTCCGCTGATCTGGGAGAAGCCCGGACCACCGTGACAGTGACAGCTCCGGACCGCCCCGTCACACCGCCAGTTGCCGCGGGCGAAGCACGTCCCTGGCTGGTCGTCTCCGCGGCGTGGTTCCACGAAGACGTGCCGCAGCTTCCAGAGAAATATCGCCGTGATGAAACGCTGATCTTGAACTTTGATCCGCTGGGCGACGGCCTGGAAGTCTCCATCAACACCCATCGCAGCTTCGAAATTCCTGTCAGCGACGAAGAGAAGGAGACCTGGCTCTTCTGGTTAGAGGGCCAGGGGATCGGCCGGTACAACCCCGCGACCGGAGAGATTTCCATCGATCCCATCGCATGCCGCGTGAAGGATGAACATCGCGTGCATACATGGTCTGGACCCCGCAACGGTCCGACCTTCAATCACTATAACTTTCCATCCAAGGCGCGTCGCGCAGCCCTGATTCAAAGAACCGGCATCAATCCTGACAAGCCGTGGATGGCTCGGCTTACCGGGTCCATCGACTGGAAGAACTACAAGGGTTCCGGCCATCTCGATATTGGTCCCGTCTTCCGTGGACGCTGGGAAGTCGGTGATTGGGATCACGAAAAGCAACGGCTCACCGCCCCGGTCGGCTATGGTGTCAAAATCCCGATCGATCCCCAGTTCCGACTGCCCTACCAGCCCCCTCCAGTCGCTCTCCTGTACCGTGATGTGGAGAATGCCAAACGGGGCTATCAACATCGCAGTGCCATGATGCATCCGTATCAGAAACAGCCCCAGTCGGGATATGGCGATGAAGCGGTCTGGTCACCACAGGGGGGGCTGTTTCTCCGCGACGGACGCTGGTGCCTGGGTTGGACGCGTCTACAGAACCGCATGCGTTCTCCCGAGGAACTTCGCCCTTACGTGGAGCGGCTGCATACTTACGTCCGCGCCAGTCGCCTGGAAGAACTCCTGCCGGAGAACTGACAGCCCTTGCCAGTCTCGTCGTGAGCACGGCTTCCCAATCGAGAAGCTACGACGAGTTCGCGAGGAGTACCTCTGCAGTCACCGGACCGAACTGGCTAAGGCCACTCTGTTCAAGCCCTCGGTCATTCAAGTACGGCAGCTGACTCGCTGAAAGTGAGGGTGACAGAGCGATTCGACCCTTGATCCGGTCGCAAGCAGATCGAGCTTCTTCGTTGGATGATCATCTGCAGGATCTGTTGCTGAGTGAAGCGGACACGGCGCAGAATCGGTGTCCATGGTTGGCCGCTTCTGCTGCAGAGGAGACGGTGCCAACGGCCAGCATCTGGGGCTTCTGCAACGTGTGTTGACTGCGGTTGAAAGTGATCGCGGGGAGAGGGATTGACGCGGATGAAAATGGTGACGCACACACGAGCATCACTGTGGTGTGAGTTGCGCGGGGCGGACGCCCCCTTTGACTCTGGTTCGCTCAGTGACTCGATCAGGCCGATTCGAGAGGGAGAAAGAGTCTTGTTGAGCTCATCCAGGTTCTCCAAACGACGGATTGCATTCCTGCTGATGGTGCTGACCGTACTGGCGCCAGTCTTGCTACTGGCCGTGCTCAGCGCGTTGACGCCGCCGCCGAAGAATCTCGGCGTGACGAATGGCCAATTGGCGGACTGTCCCGACTCGCCGAATTGCGTATTGTCCCAAAGCACCGATCCCCGCCACACGATCTCACCGATCAAATATGAGGGGGATCCGCACGAGGCCCTGCGAAAGCTCCGGGAACTGCTGGTGACCATGCCCGGCATTCAACTCGTCACGACGAAGGAAACGTACCTGCACGCCGTCGCGACCAGCCCGCTCTTTCGCTTTCGGGACGACGTGGAGTTCGTCGTCGATCCGGACGCTTCTGTCATCCACTGCCGCTCCGCTTCCCGCGTCGGCTACTCCGACATCGAGGCTAACCGTCAACGCCTCGAAGCCATTCGCCACGCATACTCCCGATGAGCGCAGGGCAAGCCGTCGAGCGGCCAGGGGGCAGATGCACCCGAACCAAGTAAGGACCTCTTTACGACATCCATCGATTCGAGTCGCAATCGTTTGTTCGAGCGCTTGAGCGATGCGCAGACTCGGTACCACTCTCAGCGAATCAGACCACACATATCCAAGGCTTTTTGATGCAGTTTGAGAGGCCTTGATAGTCGTCCCCCTTCGACATAAACTTCCGCCGTCACAAGACCTTGGAAGTTTTTCGGCTCGGTTTCGGCTCAAACTTCGGAACCGAGGGTTGGGGGTTCGAATCCCTCCGGGTGCACGTTAATCGAGCGAAGCCAGGAACGCCTTTAACTTGTGGGCTTCGGCCTCAGTCAGGCGGGGAGACGGGTCACTTACCCCCACTAATCCCCCACAAACGTGGGGGAGTCGCTGGCGGTTCACTTCTGCTGTCCGGTCTCATCGAACCGGGTCGCCGTCGCGGATTGTGCAGAGCGTTTGGCACCGTCGAGCCGTTTCGTCGTGGCGTAGTCCTTATGCCGCATGACGAGCATCACGGATACCACCGAGACGCCCGACTCGATTAGCCGGACGGCACAGCCCCGGCGGAGATCGTGCGCCGAGGCGTACTTGATCCGATGGCCCCGCCGGTCGTCTTCCTGGCTGACGATCATTTCCGCCGCTTCACCGATTTTCGCGATGACTCGACTGACGCGATCTTTCGAGAGCCGCTCACCGGTCTGCTGCCCGACTGTGATGCTCCCACGTCGTAGGTCTGCATTGCATCGCGGTCGATGTAGATCCCCGCCTGATGACTCCGTGTCACGGAATGATTTCGCAAGCGCGCGTCCGTCAGTCCTTCGGCAAGCAGCAGGTCTGCGGCGAGATCACCACGGTTGATCCGGACTTCGAGCAACTTCCAGACCGCCAACTCAAAGAGTTCGTCCAACACCGAGGCCAAGGCTTGGCGTTCACCCAACTCCCACAGCATCCGCGAACCTAGAGAAACGAAGACATTCGGTGTCTCTGCTTCGGGCTTGGGATGGCGGGATAGAAATCGCTGATCGTGACCATGCTGCAACAGGTAGGGATCGTTCGGCTTGCCACCCGCCAGGACCAGGCAGCGCCCACTCCCCAGGACTGTGCCGGTCAGGCGTGCGCGGTGTTGGAGCAGCCCCGGAGTACGCAGCGGTCTGAGGGAGGTCCCCGGTGTGCTGAAGCGCCCCAGGCACAGAAAATGGGGCAGGCCAATTCCACGAATTTGATTCTACGGATGTGATCTCGCTGAGTGATCCAGGATTTCACGGACTTTCGTCGCCAGCGCGTCGGGAGTAAACGGTTTCTGAAGCAACGCGACTTGTGACTGCAAGACCCCGTGGCGCACAACGTCGTCGGTTGAATACCCACTCACGTAGAGCGACTTCATTTCGGGCCATAAGGATTTCATCTTCTCCACCAGTTCACGCCCGCTGATTTCGGGCATAACGACGTCGGTGATCAGAAGGTCGATTGCCCCAGCTTGCTGGCTGGCAATCTCGAGTGCCTCCGTCGCTCCCGCGGCATCCAGCACCGTGTAACCGTACTTCTCCAGGAAACGTCGCAACACCACACGCACCGCGTTTTCGTCTTCGACGAGCAGGATCTTTTCTCGACCATGCGAAGTCTTGGGAGCGAGGACCATCATCTTGGAAGGTTCGTCGTCCATCGCAGGAAGCAGAAAATGAAAGGTGCTCCCCTGAACTGGGTTGTTCCGAGCAAACACAAATCCGCCGGCTTCCTTAGCAATCGAGCGCACAGACGCGAGTCCCAGGCCGGTCCCCATCCCGACGCGCTTCGTCGTGAAGAATGGTTCAAAGATCCGTTCCAGTAACTCTTCGGGGATGCCACTGCCAGTATCGGATACCGAGAGCTGGACGAAATTGTTGGCATGGGCGCAAGCGTGTGCCTGTCGCAACAAAGAATCTGGCCTGACGATGTCGATGGCGATCGTCAGGACTCCGCCACGGGGCATGGCGTCCCGCGCATTCACAACCAGATTCATCAACACCTGGCCAACTTGTCCTGGATCAGCGGCGACCATGGCTGCCTGTGACGAATAAACCAAGGTCAGCTGGATATTCTCGCCGATGAGCTTGCGGAGCAGATTCTCCATTTCTCCAGCGGCTTCATTCATGTCGAAGACACGCGGGTCAACGACCTGCTTGCGGCTGTAATTCAACAGCTGCTGCGTCAGCGTTGCAGCCCGTGCGCCGGCGTCAGAGATTTCGCTCAGCATCTCCGACCGCGGATCATCGGCGGGTGTCGAATTCTGGAGCAGTTTGCTGTAACCGTTGATCACGGTGAGGATGTTATTGAAGTCGTGCGCCACCCCACCCGCTAATTGTCCGATTGCTTCCAGTTTCTGGGCTTGAGCCAACTGGCTGGCGAGCATCCGACGTTGATCCTCTTCTTTCTTACGGTCGGTGATGTCGATCGCGACACCCAGGACTTTGTCAGAATTCTGAGTGCTGTCATGGCGGACCTGGCCCACGAACCAGAGATCACAGATCGTTCCATCCCGACGACTAATTCGACACTCCACTCCATCCACGACCTGGCCGGCGCAAAGTTCCATCAGGAACTTGCGGAAACGCGCACTCGACTCCGGATCACAGTAAGACATGGCGGCTTCCAGTGATCCATCGAACTCTTCCAGACTCGTGCCGTAAATCTGTGCCAGTTCAGCCGACCACTTGAGGTGTTCTGCCTGGAGATCCCATTCCCAGCTGCCCACACGGGCCGCTTCCTGAGCCATCCGGAGGAATGTTTCACTCTCCTGGAGCGATTGCAGGGCTGCATGGCGAGCAGCCTCGGCGAGATCCCGTTCAAGTTCGGCCGCTGCCTGACGAGCGACGACTTGGATCAGCGTCTCCGCCTGCTGGAGATCCTGGGCTTCAGTTCGATGAAGCATCACGAGGAGGCCAATAACACGACCGGACATCGACTTCAGCGGGATCCCCAGATAGCATTCGATCCCCATCGTCATCAGGAGATGGTCCTCGGGATAAAGCTGCTGAATCCCCTTGGGATAGCTGCAGATGCTCTGGCTCTGCAAATTCTCACAAGGCGTGTGATCGAGAGCATAGGTAAAGTTTGGAACCGACTCACCCTGATGGGATACGGCGAGTGTCCGAACGAGCGTATTCTCCTGCTCGAACGCAGCGACAAACGCGTAGTCCATCTGGCAGGCACGAGTGAGGTGATTCACGAGGGCGTGGAAATAGTCTCCACCCGATGTGGGCGCAATCGCTTCCAGAATGTGGCGCAGGGTGTCTTCCATGCGCTTTTGAGAAGTCAAATCGAAGCAGATGCCAACCCATTCGATGAAGCGCCCGCCAACGTCCCGGTAAGGGACTGCATACACATTCATCCAACGCCATTCGTTGTCATAACGACGAATGCGATAAACGATGCTGTAGGACTCGCCGGAAGCGACTGCGTGTTCCCAGCGCGCTTTCACGACAGGGAGGTCTTCGGGATGAATCGCGTTGATCCACCCTGTGCCGAGCATTTCTTCCGCAGTCTGCCCGGTCAGTTTCATCCACCCCGGTTGTGGTTCGATTTGCAATCCTGAAGCGGGACAAGACCACGTCACCGCATTCGTCGCTTCAATCAGCGTCCGGAACCGCCGTTCGCTCGCGGCCAGCGCGGATTCTGTCCGCTTCCGCTCGGTCATGTCGCGATCAAATGACAGGACCAGCGGTTCGTCGCCGAGCTGCAGCATCGTCGCGACCACATCCAACGGAAACTCCGTCCCGTCCCGACGATGATGCATCACTTCGAAATGCAAGGTTTCCCCGGACTGTAAGCGCTGCATTCGATCGGACACCTGATCCGCATCGGCTGGGACATCCAGATCCCGGATACTTTTCCCGATCAGTTCGTCCAGGGTATAGCCGTGCATGGTGGCCGCAGCAGGATTCGCCGAACGGATCTGACCTTGAAGATCCAGGATGAAAATGGCGTCGCCGCAGGTCTCGAACAGTTTGCGGTAACGCTCTTCACTTTCCCGGAGGGCATGCTGCGCCGATCGTTCGACGGTCAAATCAAAGACCATCACGAAGAAGCCCAGCACACGCTCATCATCGCTCCGATGCGGAATATAGTGCGTGTCGAAGGTCCTGCGAACTTGATCGGCGGAGAAGAGTTCATGTTCATAATGCACCGTTTTGCCACGCAGCGCCTGCTGAATATGTGCCTGCATGCTGGCATAAGACTGCTCACCCTGCAATTCCCGCACGGTCCTCCCGAGAATCTGCTCGCGCGGACGTTGATACCACTCTTCATAGACCTGGTTGACCCAGCGATAACGCTCTTCCGTGTCGACGTACGAGATGAAGGCGGGAACCGAGTCCATCAGCAGCCGCATCCGTTCTTCATTCTCCCGGATGAGCTGCTCGGCCCGTCTGCGTTCGCTGATGTCGTGTGAAATCCCGATGAGTCCGATCACATTCCCTGCTTCGTCGCGATATGGCGCTTTGGTCGACAGATAGGTCCGTGAGACACCCGCGGCTGTCAGAGTCTCTTCCTGTGTACTCACCAAGCCAGTTTCCATGACCCGGCGGTCATGATCTTGAACGACTTTGACCGTGGTGCTGTCGAAGAGCGTAGAATCATCGCGTCCGATCACATCGGCGGCGGGGACACCGACGAAGCGCCCGGCGGCTTCATTAAAGAGCAGATATTTTCCTTGCCGGTCTTTCACGAACACCGCGTCTGTGGTGCTCTCGACGACTGCTCGCAAGAGTTCATCTGTCTTGTGCAGTTCCGCTTCAGCCGCTTTGCGGTCGGTGATATCGACCGACATCACCAGCGAATAATCCTGACCGTCCAGCTGGATGATCTCGACCGACATCACCAGCGTCAGACGTTTGCCAGATTTCGTCCGGAAGCGATATTCCCGATCCCGTGCCGAGCCATGGGTTCGCAGGCGGTCGAGCATCTGTTGACGATCGCCAGGGTGCACCCAGATGTTGAGTTCGCCAGTCGTCTTGCCAATCACCTCTTCGAGCTCGAACTCGAACAGCCTCAGGAAGGCACTGTTGGCTTCGACAATCTTCCCCTCCGGGTAGGAGGCCACGTTGATGGAAAACGGGCTGGCATGGAAGAGTTTAGAAAAGCGCTCCTCCGAACGGCGCAAATTGTCCAGTGCTAACTGTCGGGCAGCATCGCCAAGCCGGCGCTCTGTAATATCACGCACCACCGCGACCATGTATTCCTGCTGGTCCACAGTGACGTAGCGGACGTTGACTTCCACAGGAAACGTGGACCCGTCTTTCCGGCGATGAATCCCTTCGATCAGCATGCTGCGAGCAGATTGCATTCGCTGGAGATGCTGTTCCCAGGCGATCTGATCGGGAAGCATCACCTCAATGTCGGTCACACCGAGTTGCAGCAATTCCGCGCGGGAGTACCCCAACCGCTCACAGGCGCGTTCGTTCACGTCCAGGAACCGTCCAGTCGCAGGTTCAATCACGTGAAACGTGTCGTTCGTCCAGCTGATGAGCTCGCGAAAGAGTTGCAGGGCTCGCTCGCTCTCCCGAAGCGATTGCACAGCCTGGTGCTGGGTGGTCACATCCTGAATCAACGCTGCTACGGCGGGAATGTTGCCCTCGATTTCGATGCCGGAGGTCGAAATCGACATGATTCGACGGGCACCATCCTTCCGAACAATTTCCCACTCTTCGGCGCGGAGATTGTCTCCCACGCGCATGCGGTCCATCCGGAGGATCGCCTGCTGTTGTCTCTCAGGGTCTGGGTACAGCGATTGGTACCATCCCAGTCGATTGATCTCCTCGATCGAATAACCGGTGATTTCCGTCATTCGGTCATTCCAGACGGTGAAGAAAACAAAGGGATACACGTCAACCGGGCGACAAACGCAAATCCCTTCTGCGGCCGTCTGGATGATCGTTTCTCGAAAGGCACTCAGCTTCTGGATCGTCTGCTCGTCCCGCTTACGCTGGGAGATGTTCCGGAAAATGCCCTGAATGACCTGCTGGCCGTTAATGACCGTGACGGAAGCTGTAATGGCGACATCGACCCGTTGGCCATCCTTGCGGATCACCTGGACTTCCACGGGTGTAGTGAAATCTCTGCTGGTATGTTCCCGGAACAGCCGTCGATAGTGATCGGCCTCTTCCGACGGATGCAGGAATGACTGTGGCCGACCAATCATTTCGCTGCGGTTCCAGCCCAGCAGCATCTCCGCAGCACGATTACAATTCGTAATCCGTCCCGAGTCGGCATCGGCCCAGAAAATGGCGTCTGCGGCTCCCTCGAAGAGCAGCCGAAATCGAAGTTCGCTTTCTTGTGACGAGGCTTGAGCCTGCTTGAGGTCTTCGATGTCGGTACAGGTGCCGTACCAGGTCGTGATCACTCCCGCTGAGTTCCGGACGGGAACCTGGCGCGTGATGTGCCAGCGATAGGTGTGATCGGCCCTTCGAATTCGGAAGGCCATGTCGCGAGGCTGTCCTGCCTCCAGGCAGTCCTTCCAATCAGCAACCGTCTGAGCCAGATCATCGGGATAAATGACTTTGTCCCAGGACCAACCGGTGAGCTGGTCGGTTCCAATGCCCGTGTACTCGGTGGCCTTGGCGTTCAGATGGGTTAACCCGCCATCAGCGCCCGCAATCCAGATGATTTGCGGGATCGCGTCGGCCAGTTCACGAAAACGCTGTTCGCTTTGCACCAGGGCTTGTTCCGCCTGCTTGCGACGGGTGATATCGGTGAGTGTTCCCAGGATCTGCTTGACGGTGCCGTCAGCGCGACGGGCGTAGATGACTTCCCGGCTGAGAAACGAACTCACGCTGCCATCTGCGTGGTTGACATGGTATTCATCACTCCGAAACTGACCATCCGTCATCGCCGCCCATTCCTGCGGCAATCGGGCAAGATGCGGCCATTCGCTGGGCGGCATAAAGTTGGCGAACGACTCAATGGACCGTTCGGCCTGTTCGGAACCAGGAGGATGACCAAGGTCCAGCAGCAGAGAACGGTTCGCGTAGGTGGTTCCCATCGCGTCGAGGTCAAAGACATAAATCCAGTGCGGGGTCGCTTCAGCAATCGATTTCAAGGACTGCTGACTTTGACGCAGTGCCTCTTCAGCCTGTTTTCGCGCGGTGATGTCGGTGAATTGGACCTGCACACATTCGTGCCCTGCATACTCTGCCCAGCAGGAGTGGACCTCGATATCGACGACCTGCTTGTCCAGTCGATAGATCTGGAGTTCCACTGCCGGGAGTTGCCCTTTCGTTTCCAGGACCGTCTGAATGCGTTGTGCCACCGTGTGGCGAAAGGCTGGCACCACGTTATCCAAGGGTGCGATCACCTTCAGTTGGTCGACACTGTCGGCCCCAAAGATTCGGAGAGCCATCGGATTTGCGTAGAACAGTTGCTGGCCATCGTGAATGTAAACCCCCAGCGGGAGGCAGCCCAACATGCTCTGATATCGCGTTTCACTGACCTGGATCTGCTCCAGTTTCCGCAGTCGTTGATGAGCGGCACTCACCAGGTCGAGCACGGTGATCAGCAGCCGTTCGTCTGTTTCGGAGAAGGCCTCGGGTTGAGGACTCTCGATGTTCAGCACACCCAGTACAACGTCGCAGTCGCGCAGCGGCAGACACAACACCGATCGTGAGCCGGGATCCGTCGCGTGCTCCTCTGGATCCAGCTGAACATGACCAACACGCCTGGGATGTCCGGTCCGAAGCACTTTCCCTGTCAGCCCGGTTGAGAGCGCAGCCGCTTCGAGAACGATCTCCGGGTTTGACAACACGTACGATTCATGACGTACCAGTCTGTTGCGCGCAGAGTCCAGAAGCAGGAACCCACAGTGATCGGGATACAGGGACTTGGCCAGCGCGCGTGTGGTCGCTGCCAGGATGTCCTGGAAGTTCTGGGCCGCTGCGCAAATCGCCCCCACTTCGTTGAGGACAGCCAGCTCGCAAACGTGACGCACCGTTGAAGGGGATGGTGCCGAACGTGCCGGAGAATCTGGACTCATCTGGACTGTCTCGTCTCTGGCGAAGTGTCAAATCTGCAGATACGGATTGAGTTTAGCGGAAGATCGATGTAGTCTGCCAAAACCGTGATTTTAGTTCCATGCGGGGTGATTGACAGGGCGAGCGCCTTTTACAAGAGGCCGAGTTTGGTGAAGAGGCGTTGGGGTTTCCGGTAGTGGCTGCGTAAGGTGGCGGCGAGATTGCCGGTGGCATCAGCGCGGAGACATCCGAGGGCGGCGTTCCGCAGAGCGGC
>JBGATC010000016.1:0-117586 GCA_044229335.1 Planctomycetaceae bacterium
GGCAGGTCGTTCGCCATGGCTTAGACTCCTTCCCATTGACCGGCCGCCTTCAGGATCGCGCGTTTCACCGCGGTCCGGGCCAGTTGGACTTTGTACTCGTTCATCGACAACGGGGTGGCATTCGCCACGGCCAGATCGGCTGCGTGACCAGCGGAATCATCCGACACGACGGCACCAATCAACGCTTGCGCCGCCTGAGCAGCCACCCACGGGACGGGAGCGACATGCCCCATGACCAGCTTCGCGCTTCGGACCGTGCCCCCTTCAATTTCGAGGCAGGCAGCCGCCGACGCGAGCGGCCAATCGAGACCTTCGAGTTGCAGCACTTCATAGGTGGCACTGGTCCGCCGACCCGTTTCCGGAATCCAGATCTGGGCAATGATTTGTCCGGACCGCAGCACGTTCGTCCCCTGCTGCGGTGCCCGGGGGACGATGTAGAAGTGCTCCAGCGGCACCCATTCTTCGTCCTCCGGTCCCGGTCCGAGGACCCGCACCTTGGCACCCCAGGCGATGAGTCCTGGTGCAAAGCGACTTGCGCTGACGAACTTCGCCGGTCCCTGATTGCCGAGGATCGCGTGATAGCGATTATCACCCTCAGCCACCAGCGACGCTCCATTCTGCAGCGCGAGCAGACCGTACCCGTTGCGGTAATACCAGCAGTTCGGGTGATGGCACAGGTCGCCCGCCACCGTCCCCGAGTGCTGTAACTGGATCGCGCGGATGTTCTCGACGACGTCGAGCACCGCACGATACTCGGCCATCAGCGGATGCTCGTGGACCTCAGCTAGTGTCGCCAACGCCCCGATCGTCACGCCCCCTGGTGCCGGGACGACCGTTCGCAACGAGTCGATCCCTTTCAGATCGACGACCCGTTCCGGTGCGATCAGATCGGCTTTCAACAGGTTCAGCAGATCGGTCCCACCGGCGAGCACGGCCGTCTGACCGTCATGCGCGGCGAGGAACTCGATCGCCTCGGCTTCCGTCTCCGGCCGGGCATACTCGAATGACTTCATGCGCGGGCTCCTTTCAAGGCTTCGAGCACCCGTTGCGGTGTGAGAGGCAGCACGGGGACACGGACACCGATCGCGTTCGCCACCGCGTTCGAGATGGCGGCCATCGGTGAAATCGCCGGCGGTTCACCGAGACCGATGACGCCTCGTTGATACTCGCTTTCCGGCTCGTAGAACTCGACGACCAGTTCGCCGATGTCGCCGATCCGCGGCAGCTTGTAGTTGGCCAGGTCGGCATTGATGAACCGCCCGGTCTTGTTGTCCATGATCCGCTCTTCCGTGAGGGCCGAAGCAATCCCCATGATCATGGCCCCGGTGACCTGACTGCGGGACGTGAGTCGATCGACGATCAACCCGATGTCCTGCACAGCGACCATCTTCACCATCCGCACCACGCCGGTCTCGACGTCGACAGCGACTTCCGCCATCTGCACGCCGCCGACCTGATCGCTGGTCAGTCCGTCGTCTTTGGGACCTTCCCCGGCGACTTCCAGCGCCATCGGTCCGATCAAGCCCGCCGCCTGTTTCCAGGTGCAGACCGCTTTGCCATCGGACCAAACCTGGGCCTCTTTCACAGTGAGCCCATCCGCAGAGACGTTGTACTTCGCCGCGACGAGATCGTAGATCTTCCAGAGAGCCGTTTGGGCAGCCCGCCGGACCGGTCCCGTGACTCCGCCAATCGTGGTACTGCCGCCGGATGGTCCCGCTTTCGGATACTTGTTCGACCCGAGATGGACTTTCACGCCGGTGAGCGGAATCCCGAAGGTTTCCGCCACGACGATGGCGATGCAGGTCCGCGTCCCGGTGCCGATGTCCTGCGTACCGAGGAAGGCTTCCGCAGTCCCATCCGGATGGACCTTCAAGGAACAGTTGGCCGCATGGGCCTTGCCGCCCCAGGTATGCAGTGCGAGACCGACGCCCCGTTTGACGGGTCCCGCCCCCTGACCGCGCGGATGCCACTTGGCCTTCCAGTCCATCAGCTTGGCCGCGATCTCCAGTTCGGGAGCGTAAATGTGCGGCAGCTTGGTCAGTTCCAGATTGCGTTGGAAGAAGGTGAGACTGTCCATCCCCATCTTCGCAGCCAGATCGTCCATCGCCGTGTCGGTGTAGGCACAAGCCTGCGGATGATTCGGTGCCCGCCACGCGCGATTCGGACCGGTATTGCAGACCAGACCCGTCGCGGTGCGGCGTCGATTGGGGGGATCGAAGACGTAAGGCGTGACAGTGAGCGCCACCGTCGAACCGTTCGTCCCGCTGGTTCCCCAGTGGTGACTGTCCCACGCGGTGAGTTTTCCCTCGGCATCACACGCGATGGTGACTTCCGCGAAGGCCGAAGGACGTGTCCCAGCGACCTTCAACTCGGTCGCCCGGTCGAGCATCAGCTTCACCGGCCGACCGGCTTCCTTCGCCATCTTCGCACAGGCGAGGCCCCATTCATCGGCTGCGAACTTGGAGCCGAAGCCCCCGCCGATGTATTCGCAGTTGATCGTCACGTTCGCTTCTTCGAGTTGCAGCGGACCAGCAAACTGCCCCGCTGTCCCGGAGACGTTCTGCGTCGAGAGGTGGACGTTCAGCTTGTCAGGCGATTCCCACTGGCAATGCGAGCCATGCGGCTCCAGACACATATGGGTGATCGTCGGCACGCCGTAGAAGCCCTTGTGAACGGCTTTCGCGTCCTTCAGAGCCTGATCGACATCGCCGGTGTTCTGTGTCCCAAGCGACTTGGTAAGTTCCTTCGCCTTCGCGGTTTCGATGTCCCGTTCGTCGACGAAGTGTTCGAGGACTTCGTAAGTGATCTCGATCGCACGGAGTCCGTCTTCCGCCTGTTCCGGGCGCTCGGCGGCGACGGCGACGATCAGTTCCCCTTCCCAGCGGATTTCGGTTCCCACGTCACGCAGGACGTGGACCACCTTCACACCCGGGACGGTCTTCGCCTTCTCGATACTGAGCTTGGCGATCTTCGCATGCGCATGCGGGCAAGTGAGGAGCTTCGCGACGAGCGTCCCTTCCACGGCCATGTCGTTCGTGTACTTGGCCTGTCCGCTCGCCTTTGATGCGCCGTCATAGATGCGGGGGACTTCGGTCCCCAGAATCTGTCGCTCGCTTTGTTTGGGCCACGAGAATTTGCGTTCTGCCATGGTCAGGCCCCTCCCCTCTGCGCCTGGGCGACTTCATACGCAGCGCGGAGCACGCCGTCGTAGGTGCCGCAGCGACAGATGTTCCCGCCGAGTCCCTTCTGGCAGTCTTCGACTGTCGCGCCGGGATGCGTATTGCAGAAACCACGCACGGCGGCCACGAAGCCCGGCGTGCAGAAGCCGCACTGCATGCCATCGTGCTTGACGAACGCCGTGATCACCGGATCGGTCCCGGCCGCCGTCATCAGCGATTCGGATGTGACGATCTTCTGACCGACGCATTCGATCGCCAGCCGCGAACACGAATAGACCGGCTTGCCATCAATGAGAACCGTGCATGCCCCGCAGACCGTGCGGTCGCAGACGTCTTTGCAGGCGGTCAGCTTGAGATCCTGCCGCAGGGCTTCCATCAACGTGACACGGGGTTCGACAGTGACCTGCCGAGCCTGGCCGTTGATGTTCAAGGTGATCTTCTGAGGAGCCGCAGAGGCAATCTTCTGCGGAGCCTCTTGAGCCTGGGACTCATCCGGCGCGTTGACAAGAGCGGTCGCAGCGATCGCGGCTCCACTCCCTTTGAGAAATTCGCGACGGTGAAAGCCCGGCCCGGAACGGGTCGGCGCATCGTGGGACATCGGAGCGGCTCTCCTTCGCTGCAGGTCACGATTGATCACAGGGCCAGACGCCAATGGGAATAGCTCTGGATGCGCGACAAGACAGGACGTCGCGGAGCCAACCCATCGGCAGATTCTAATCCTTGCGACGTGATCCACAACTAAAGGCGGAAAAAAATCCTGTGTCCGGTAATCTTCGGAAACCATTGTGACTGCACCACCGTCCCCACACTCTCTCCCGTGATCCCGTTCACATCGTCACGCTCTGGTGATGACGGAAATCACTGGGAACCAGCACGTCATCGATCACCAGCGGAGCTCGTATGCGAGGTATCACCTGCGCACATTTTTCCAGATGGCCTATTGCCCATTTCCCCTCTGAGCCTGATAATCGTCAGTCGATCCTGATGATCCACTTCAAATCATTCTGCTGAGAAGACGTGTTGTTCAAGCTAATCAACTTGGTCATTACTCGATTGATCCAAACGCTCGATCAAACCACTCTCAGCCCCAGGCACGAGCCTGAAACAAAACCTTGTGCCACTCAGAAGGGTGCCCGGATGAAACAAGCAGACTCAGGTCGGAGTACGGACCCGGGCCGTCTGCGGTTTCGTTCCGGATTTACCCTGATTGAACTGCTGGTCGTCATCGCTATCATCGGCGTGTTGATCGCCTTGCTGCTCCCCGCAGTCCAGATGGCGCGGGAAGCTGCCCGGCGCACACAATGCCGGAATCACCTCAAACAACTCGGCCTGGCCCTGGAAAACTACCAGAGTACGCATGGCGTCTTCCCCCCCGCCTCGATTCGGGCTCCGGCCTACGTGAATAACGGCCGAGACGACCCACGCAGCACCTGGACGATCGCGATCCTGCCGTATCTGGATGCGGCGCCGCTGTTCAACTCCTACAACTCAGCCTTGAGTACAGACGACCCTGCTCACCAGCCCCTGCGGGACGCAGTGATTCCGGGGTATCTCTGCCCCAGCGATACCGGCGAAATGATGCTGTTCGAGCCGCGACTGGGGATCACCTACCGTCGTGGGAACTATGGTGCAAACTTCGGGGCCGGCAGTTGGGGGACGGATGATTGGGACGATAAGCTCTATCGCGGTGTGATGGGGCAGAATACCGCTGTCCGACACGCCGACATTACCGACGGATCGAGCCACACTGTCCTGGTCGGAGAACTCCGGATCCAGCCTTCCGCAGCAGACAACCGCGGTGTCTGGGCGTTTCCGGCCCCCGGATCGTCCAGCCTGGGACTCGATTGTGATACCCTCTGCCGTGGAATCAATGGCCCCTCCGCTTCAGACTGGATCCCGTTTTGTGATGCGATCCCCAACGGTCTGAGTTGCACGTTTCAAAATGCTGCCGATAGTAACGCGGGCCCCCGCAGCCGCCATACCGGCGGCGCGCATCTGTTATTTGGCGATGGGTCGGCTCGATTCATGGGGGACTCCATCGATCAGGGAACCTTGAATGCGCTATTCACCAGCCGGAACCAGGATCTGACGGGGGAATTCTAATGCTGCTGCGGCATTCTCCAGCACACTTCGATGATTGAGGCCGTTCACCTTTCTGGGTGAGTGATGACGGAGCCTCATAAAATGAGAGCACTATGAGCGAGTGGATGTGTCGGACGCTGGGTGAAGAATTCGGACCGGTCGATTCTGCAACCCTCTATGAATTAGTCGCTGGAGGGACACTGGGGCCGAGCGATGAGGTGAATCGCATCGGTACGAAGCGCTGGCAGCAGGTCTCCGCAGTTGCAGAACTCCAGAAGTTCTGCCCCAGCCAGGATGAACCGCAACAGGCGACTGGTACCACGGGGGCCGTCGCTGTGGAAACACCTCCACCGATAGTAGCGCCCCCGCCGATGCCTGCAGCGACAGCGCCGCCCCAGCCCGCACCCACCGCTGCCACATCCCCCCCCACAACTCCATCCACAGCCGTCCCGCCAGTCAGTCCCCCCGCACGAGCGGTCAGCGGGGCTCCTCCGGCTCCGATCCCGATGCGGTTTCCACCTGCACGGCAGAAATCCTCACTGGTCCCCAAACTCGGTCTCGGGTTCCTGGTGGTGATGTGCCTGGCGGGGGGCTGGTATGCGTGGGGATATGTCACTCAGCCATTGCTGATCACGCTGAAGTGGCATAAGAAACCCGTCAACTGCGCAGCCTTCAGCCCCGATGGAAAATGGATCGCGACGGGGGGTGACGATCAGGCTGTGTGCCTCTGGTCAACCAGTGACGGGACTTTACGCCGCACGATTCAGGGGCATTCCGGTGTCATCATGGCGCTGGCGTTTAGTCCCGACAGCCAGCGTTTAGCGAGTGCCTCGCAAGACAAGACGGTGAAAGTGTGGGATGTGACCAAAGGGGTCGAAGTCTTCACCTTGAAAGGCCATGAAAAGCGTGTGGATGGTCTGGCCTACAGTCCGGACGGGTCCGTTCTCGCAACGGGCTCCTGGGATAAACGGATCATTCTCTGGGAAGCCCAGACCGGCAAGAAATTGCGGGAGTTTCCCTGCGCCGGAATGAACCGCCTGGTCTTCAGTCCCGATGGCCAGACGATCGCCATCGGGGGCTGGGACTGGTTGATTCATCTGTATGATGTCGCCACAGGCAAGGAACGACTGACCATCACCGGTCATCAGAACGGGGTCTATTCGGTCGCCTTCAGTCCTGACGGGACCACACTCGTCTCAGCGAGTGCTGACAAAACCATTCGGTTGTGGCGCGTGACGGATGGCCAGCAACTCCTGCTTCTGGAAGATGCCCAGGTCGTGACAGACGCCGTCTTCACTCGCGACGGCCGTTTTGTCGTTTCAGGTGGAAATGACCAGATCGTCAAGGTCTGGAGCCTGGAGACCTCATCCCCGATCCAATCGCTGGCACCGCATCCTGGCGATCTCCGTCGAGTGGTCGTCAGTCCTGACAACCGTTCTCTGGTCTCTGTCGGCAGTAAGGCCACGGCGCTCTATTGGAAACGTCAACTCTGAGGGGTGACGGCCCGCTGGTTGTGGGTGCGCGAAGACGCAAGCATGCGAAATATGTCGCTGGTAAAGACGAGTACGTTTCGGGAAGCGGAACGTTACCGGGCGTAATCGACCACGCGGGTTTCGCGCAACACGGTGACTTTCACTTCGCCGGGGTAGGTCAGCGAAGATTCGATCGCGGCGGCGAGATCGCGGCAGAGCTTCGCCGCTTCCCGGTCGTTGATCTCGGTCGGGTCGACCACCACGCGAATTTCGCGTCCGGCCTGCACCGCAAACGCCTGCTCGACGCCAGGGAATCCGCAAGCGAGGGCTTCCAGGTCTTCCAACCGGCGGACGTACTTCTCGAGGGTCTCGCGCCGGGCACCAGGTCGCGACGCGGAACAGGCATCGGCCGCTGCCACGAGCACCGTGTAGATATAATCGACGCGAATATCGTCGTGATGACCGCGGGCTGCGTGGACAACTTCCCCCTTTTCTCCGTACCGCTTGAGGAGTTCCGCCCCGACCGCCGGGTGGCCCCCTTCCATTTCGTGGTCAGCCGCTTTGCCGATGTCGTGCAGAAAACCGCAGCGCCGGGCGAGCGTACCGTTGAGACCGAGTTGCTCGGCCAGCAGTCCCGTGAGGTGGGCCACTTCAATCGAGTGCCGCAGCACGTTCTGGCTGTAGCTCGTACGGAAGTGCAACCGCCCCATCAGATCGAGCAGTTTCTCGTGCAGATTGGGAACACCCGCTTCCTGGGCGGCTTCAATCCCGGCACGGCGAATGAACGAGTCCATTTCCTTCTGTGTCTCGGCGACGATCTCGTCGATCCGCGTCGGATGAATACGGCCATCCTGAATGAGCTTATTGAGCGCCTGCTTGGCGGTTTCACGGCGGACGCTATCGAACGCCGAGACCACGACCACGCCGGGGGTATCGTCAACGATGACATCGACACCGGTTGCCTTTTCGAAGGCGCGGATGTTCCGGCCTTCGCGGCCGATGATGCGGCCTTTCAACTCGTCGTTGGGAATATCGATTGTCGAGACTGTCGACTCAGACGTGTGCGCTGAGGCATACCGCTGGATCGCCATCCCGAGGATTTCGCGGGCCAGACGTTCCGAATTCTGCTTGAGCTCCAGCTCGCGTTTGAGCACCAGCGCACCGGTCTCGGCCTGCAGGTCGCGTTCGAGGCGCTCGAGGAGCATGTCAGTCGCGGTCTTTGGATCCAGCCCGCTGATCTTGTAGAGCTGTTCCTGTTCCTGCTTGTAGAGCTTGTCGAGTTCACGCTCGCGATTTTCGACCGACTTCTGCTTGTCGGCGAGTTTCTGCTGGGTCGTTTCCAGCATCCGCTCTTTCTTGGAGATGTCTTCCTGCAGTTCTTCCAGACCCGATTCGCGTTTGTCGAGATGGCGTTCGTGCTGGCGGAGTTCCTCGCGGGTGGCGTTGAGTTCCTTCTCGATTTCTTCGCGGCGGCGGAAGCCTTCTTCCTTCGCGGTCAGTTCAGCCGACTTTCGAACCGTTTCGGCTTCGCGCTGGGCCTGAGCGATGAGTTCGTCACGAGTTTGATAGGCTTTGCCGCGGATGAGCCGTTCGGCAAAATAGCCGGCGACACAACCCAGAACGACTCCAACCAGTCCATACACCATTTCCATGGGCCCACCTGCGATTCATTCAGCGGTGGGAACGCCGGACCATACGAAAACCGCGTTCGACCGTGAAAATGACGGTCGAGTCGGCGATCGCAGTCGATCATGGAGCGCTGTACGTGACGAGGAATCAACAGACGTCCGGCGCGGGCCGAACGGGAGGTGCAATGCCGGCGCAACGCCCGTGCGTTCTGCGCCGCCGTCCGACCGCGAATGCGACCGGTGCGGAATGGACGCGGAGCTGCCACCAGCCACCGACAGTGGAGGGTTCGCCCCACTGCTGCCGGATGATCCGGTCGCAGGCCAACCGCCATGTCCGGCCCCAGCCGCACACCACGGTCAACACTCCGACGAGAAGGGAATCCATAACAACCGCCTTGACCCACGTAACAACCGCACATCCTGCCATCGGTTGAGAGGACCTCAACCGCCCAGCCAGACTGCGGACCGCACACCGTTCCGGATCGTGAACAATCCGAACGTTCCCGCCTGGTAGTTGCGGGAATGTTTGCCGGCCACCCTCTCTGGAGAGACAGGCCGACCAGCAGCCAGATGCTACCATATGCCGACCAAGGATCAACTAACCGGCTGACAATTCGGTCAGGGACTACGGTCTCATCCTGAAATCTTGAGAGAGAAACAGGGTCGCGAAGACGCAAGCGAGGTTCGGGAGTGATGGGACGGGAACCGTTTGTCGAGGCGTTACACTCGGCACTGAAGGCGCTGAAAGTCGCGTCTGCACGACTGTTGGTCGCGGTATCCGGGGGAGCGGACAGCGTCGCGCTCCTCCGGGGACTGCACGAGTTGGCCCGTCCGCTCGATCTGCAACTGATAATCGCCCACTATCAGCATGGACTGCGGGCCACCGCGGAAGCCGATGCGAAGTTCGTGCAGTCGTTGGCTGAAGTCCTGCACATTCCCGTCGTCCTGGGACGGGCAGACGCGGCCGCAATCCCGCTCACCGGGATTGAAGCCTGGGCGCGGAACGTCCGCTACCGGTTTCTCCAAACGACTGCAGAGCAGCATGCCTGCCCGATCGTGATGACCGCCCACATGGCCGACGATCAGGTGGAAACCGTGCTCCATCACCTCTTTCGCGGGACCGGACTGGGGGGGGTGGCAGGGATTCCGAAGGTGCGCCCGCTGGGTGAACGAGTCCGGTTGATGCGTCCCCTGGCGACCGTCTGGCGGGCCGAGATCGAGGCGTACCTGACGTCTGCCGGTCAATCGTACTGCGTCGACGAGACCAACACCGATCCGCAATTCCGCCGCAACTGGCTGCGTCATCAACTGCTCCCGTTGATCCGCACGGCGTATCCCGAAGCCCCAGCGGCGATCTGGCGACTCAGTCAACATGCGGAAGCTGCGACCGAAACCCTCGATTTCCTGGCCGATGACTGGCTCAAGCGGGCGATTCTCGAGACATCCGACGAGCGGGTGCTGCTCGATCCGCAGGTCCTCAACGAGTGCCCTGATTTTCTGTTACGCACAGCACTCATCCGCTTGTGGACGCGGCAGAACTGGCCCCGGCAGGGGATGACCGCGGAGAGCTGGGAGCAGGCGGCGTGCGTGATCCGGGGGACTTTGCGGGCGACGCATTGCCCGGGTGGGGGAGAAATCCGCCGCGAGCGCGACCGTGTGCTCGTGCGGGGCGGGGGGATTCTGGCGGGCGATGCGGAGACGCCCGGCTGATTTTCTGCAGTGGCGCAGGTCGGTACATGGCAAACGGTGGATGCCAACGCTACCATGGCCCGACTTGTTCACCTGTCACGATCGACCCGATCCGTATTCCATTGAGTTGACGCCACTGAAGTTGGGGAGAGCCTCCGGTATGAATGCACCGACATCGTCTGACGCGATCGCGCCAAACGCGCATCGCCTCCTGTGGGCCGGCTTCATGGCGATCCTCGCCGCCGGCGTGGGGTACTCCGTACGCGGGGGGATTCTCGGTCAATGGGCCACGCAGTTCGGGTTCACCATGACCGAACTCGGGACCATCACCGGGGGTGGACTGACCGGGTTTGGCGTCGTGATCATTCTGACGTCACTTGTCGCCGACAAGGTCGGCTATGGCAAACTGATGGTCGCCGCGTTCATTCTGCACCTGATTTCCGCTGGACTGACCCTCGCCGCTCCGATCGCTTATGCCAGCGGTGGCAAACCGATGGCGTTCAATGCCCTCTTCTGGGGGATGTTCATTTTCGCGATTGGCAACGGCCTCTGCGAAGCGGTCGTCAACCCGCTGACGGCCACCCTCTTCCCCAAGAACAAGACACACTACCTCAACATCCTGCATGCTGGTTGGCCGGCCGGGCTGGTCTTTGGCAGCCTCGCCTCATTCATGATGGCCGCCAAGACGAATGACGCTGGCGACGTAATCGCCCCGCCTGTCGACTGGAAGATCCAGATGTCGCTCTTCCTGATTCCCGTCATTCTGTACGGGGTGATGCTGCTCGGACAGAAGTTCCCCAAGTCGGAAGCGGAATCGGCCGGGGTCACACTTGGTCAGATGGTGGGGACCCTGTTCGCTCCGCTGATGCTCGTGCTGCTCGTCATTCATGCGATGGTCGGTTACGTCGAACTCGGGACCGATTCTTGGATCGGGAAGATTACCGGGGCGATCATGGCCAGCCCGGCCAAGGGTCTCGCTCTCTTTGCCTACACCTCGTCGCTGATGTTCGTCCTGCGGTTTGTCGCCGGTCCGATCGTCCACCGGATTTCTCCGCTGGGGCTGCTGTTCGCCAGCGGTGTGATGGGTGCCGCCGGATTGACGCTGCTGGGCTCTGCCACTGAATGGACGATGTGCGTCATCGCCGCGACGGTTTACGCCTGCGGCAAGACCTTCCTCTGGCCGACGATGCTCGGGGTCGCCTCCGAACAGTTCCCGAAGGGGGGCGCGGTCGCCATCGGGATGCTGGGGGGCGTAGGGATGCTCTCGGCTGGTCTGCTCGGTGGACCGGCGATTGGATTCAAGCAGGATTTCCACGCGTCCAAGCAATTGCAGACCTCGGCTGCAGAAACCTACGACCGTTACAAGGCGGGTGCTGAAAGCTCCTTCTTCGGCTTCAAGACCGTCGGTCTGGATGGTGCCAAGGTCGGGGTGCTCGAAGACGGCGGCAAAGAACTCCAGCGCGCGGGAGAACTGCTCGCCAAGGAAAACAAGACCGACGAAAACCAGGCCAAGCTTGCCGCCTGGTGGGAAACCGCTAAGGCGTCCGCTGAGACCGACAAGAAGCCCGTGCAAGATGCCGGCATTCACGGCGGAAAGATGGCCCTGAAACTTACGGCATACGTCCCCGCGACGATGGCCGTGCTGTACCTGCTGCTGATGCTCTACTTCAAGGCCCGCGGCGGCTACAAGGCGGTCCACATCGAAGAACCGGAATCGCTCGGCACCGCCGAAAGCTGAGTTACAACCCATCGACGTTTCATTTCAGAAGCCCGGCGTGACCTCTACGCCGGGCTTCTGCCATTCAAAGTCCGGCATCGCCCTGGATGCCGGACTTTTGTCTTTCGAAGAGTACCGCGTGTGATCCGTCCTGCGGGCCAACGGCCCAGTCCATACCAGCCTGGGGCAACGCCCCAGGAACAAATCAACAACACCGGCAAAGGGCTGAAGGCCCGATCCATCTTTCTTCTCACGATCGCCTGATTCCAACGCGGAGAACACCTAGATATTACCGCCCCTTGCCTCATGGCACTCTGCGGAACAGACATCGGGAGCTTACGCACCAATCGAAAGGCAGAAGCCGGGCAAGGAGTACCATGCCCGGCTTCGAACGCAGAGAGCTGCCGGGACGGTTCATGCTAACGCGGCGTCGCTCTCAATCAACGGACGTTCCATGCGGAAGTTCAGGAATTTCTCGCCGCGGCAGGTGACCACTTGTGGCGCGATGACGCGGCAGCCGCGCGATTCGAAGAAGGGTCGCGCGGTGAGACTCGCTTCCAGAAAGAGTCGCGAGTAACCGTGCAGACGGGCTTCTTTTTCGATTGCTGACCAGAGCGCAGCACCGATCCCCTGACGCTGATGATCGGCAGCGACATAGAAGCGATCGATGTGACCGCTTGATTCCAGTTCTGCAAACCCCGCCGGTTGTCCATCGAGGATCGCGACGACCACGAACCGGCCTTCGAAGCGCATCGCCCAGTGACCCGGATCGATTTCGTCGGAGGCCCAGGCGCGAATCTGCTCGGGCGTGTAGTCACGCGCATTCACACGGCGGATGGTGTCGCGGAATAAGCTCAACAGCGATGTGGCATCGGATGGTGTATAGGGTCGAATCAACACACCAGAAGTTCCGGCTGATTGAGTTGGCAAGGTGGTGACGACGTTGAATGTAGCACCGGGGGTCGCGCCCATCCGCTGACAAGGGACCGCTGAAGATGTGTCCTTACTTCCGTGGTTTGCGGACGGGACCGGGGGTTCGTGTTTTTCTTCTGTTCGGCGACTTTGGTCTGCTTGCGGAGGGGCTCGAAGGTTTCACTTTCGCTCGAATACGCAAGAATCTCGCCCGTTTCCAGTTCGTAGACCCACGCATGCAGTGCCAGTTCGCCGCGCTGCAGCTTCACGGCGACCGCGGGATGCGTTTGCAGATTCTCCACCTGAACGAGGACATGCTCCTGAATCGCCACGGACAGGAGCGCCGCCCCCGTCATCTGCGAATAATTCTCGCTGACAATCCGTCGCGTCGCTTCCGCATGACCGAGCCACGAGCGAACGAGCGGCAGCTTCTCGGCCGAAGTCGGATCGAGCAACGCCTTGAGGGCCCCGCACTGGGAATGCCCACACACCACCAGGTCACGCACGCCGAGCGCTGCGACCGCATATTCAATCGTCGCCGCTTCGCCACCGTTCGACGCCCCATACGGAGGGACGATGTTCCCCGCATTCCGTAACGCGAACAATTCCCCCGGATCGGCCTGGAGAATCAGGTTCGGATCGACCCGGGAATCGGAACAGGTGACAAACAACGTACTGGGGCTTTGCCCGTGGGCCAGTTGTTCAAAGAACTCACGTTCCTGTCCGAAGACCTGGCTGTGAAACTGATGCATCCCCGTGAGTAGATGATCCATCGTGTGACTCGTGGAAAGTGGTCAGGGAATAGGGAACAGCGAATAGGGAATCGTCAGAAAGAACCAAGAGTCCCAGGATTGCCCCGCTCAATCATGCGAGTTCAGGCGGCGCGACGCACTCCCGCGGCGCGGGCCTGGGGCAGGTTGACCAGCGAATGAATGTTGCCGACGACCGGCTGTGCCTCGAACTGGCCATCCTGCACGGCCACCTGCATCAGGACGGGCGTCGTCGGCGAGAGCATCGTCGAGATGACCTTGCCGCTGACTTCGGAGAACGGCACCGAGGTCAGTTTGAACCGCTGCAGAATGGTCGGGACCACGGTCTTCAGAATCGTCATCGCCAACGGACCGCCGATACACATCCGCGGACCAGCACCAAACGGGAGATAGGCGTAGGGTGACGGGTTGAAGTCGATCCACCGCTCGGGACGAAACGCTTCCGGTTCGGGATAGAGTTCCGCGTTGTGATGCGTCATGAACTGGCTGAAGATCACCCCGGCCGAGCAGGGGAGCTGAAACGGGCCCAGTTGCACCGGCTGCGTCGTCATCCGCTGCGAATAGGACGAAGCGGGCAGCACCCGCATGCTTTCTTTGAGCACGCGATCCAGAACGGGGAGTTGTTCAGTCGCTTCCAGCGTGGGAAAGCCTCCGGAAAGTTGCTGACGCAGTTCCGCATGCAGCGACTGCATGACGTCCGGGTGTTGCGCGAGCAGCATCAGCGTCCAGGTGAGGGAATGGGCCGTCGTGAGGTGCGCCGCCGCGAAGACAAGCGCGGCCTGACCAACGAGCTCATCGTCCGAGATCACGCCCTGTTCGTCGTGTGCCTGCAGAATCATCGAGAGGACATCATGTCCCGCACCGCCCACGTTCCGCCGAGCGCGAATCAGGCCCGCGATTTCCTGTTCCAATTCCCCTGCGAATCCGAGGAGTTCGTCATACCGCCCCGTGATCTCCGGAGAGGAAACAAACATCCCCATGCCGAGTTCATGGTTCAGATTGACCCAGTGATCAATCATCCGCCCGATGCGATAGGCAACCGCCCCGTCGCTCTCCATCCCGAACAGCATGGAACTGGTCAGACGGAGCATGAATTCGGTCATCTCCCGGGAGATGTCGCGTTCCTCTCCGGGCCGCCAATTGACGAGGCACTCTTCGATGTGCGTGCGGATCGTCGGGAGATAGCCCTGGATCGCCCGTTTCATGAAAGCTTCCATCATCAACCGGCGTTGCCGCTTGTGCTGGTCCCCATTCATGCTCAGCAGCCCGGAAGACAATCGCCGCTGGGGCGAGTTGCGCGGCCCGCGTAACGCAAAGAAGCGCGAGTGAAACGTCTGCGTATCACTCAGGACCTGATGGTTCAATTCGGGACTGAAGACGAAGTAGATTTTCGTCCCGAGGTGATCGGCAAACGCCGCGACATCACCATGTTCCCGCTGCAGCTTGCGCATCAGCGCGATGGGATCAGCAGGAAAATCCAGGAGATCGCCCACCGAGATCGGCGGAGGAGCATCAGTCACCAGACGCAAGGCGGGTGCGGTCATCATCGGCAGGCGATCGTTCTTCAAGGCAGTTCGATCGGCAACAATTGCCGGTTCGCGACCGGCTTCTAACAGATGCGTCAGACCACGCCTAGACCAGTCCCGCGCGGGGTTGACCCTCGGTCGGGGAATCACGAAAAACCCGAATCTTCTCCCCTTGTTCGCTGAGTGCTCGCCATGCTCGCTCCCCGTGCGCTCTGCCTGTTTGCGCTGCTCGCAACACCCCTCGTGGCTGCTGCGCAATCGTCTGGATCCACTCTCTCGGCACGATCCAGCTATCCACCGGGGGGCATCACCCTCGTTCAGGCCGATCCCACGCCAAACCCGTTCGCTGAGGAATCCGCCCCGGCTGAACTCACCCGCGCGAACTATCTCAGCTACGAACCGCAGAACGAACCCCTTTCAGGCGATCTTCCGCCGTCGCTCGATGCGGTCTTCGATCCGCAAACGACCCCGACTTCTCCACCAGCAGAGTCGCCGCTGAACACCCCCGAACCGCCGTGGATCGTCCCGATTGCCCCGCAGTTCTCGACCACCTGGACCTCGGGAAGCGGCGATCAGGTCGGCATGCTCGACCTCGACGGCCGAGTGACACTTGTCATGCCGAAGCGGCCCGGCTTCATGGCGACCATCGGCTACGCGGCCCACCTGTTCAATGGCCCGGTGACGACCGATCTTCCGGCTGCAGTTTACGATCACTGGATCGAATTTCGCTGGCTGAAAAAGTTCAACGAACGCTGGGCGATGGACCTGGCAGTGACCCCTTCGCTGTATACCGACTACGAGAATACTTCGAGTGGTGCGTTCCGGATGCAGGGACGGGCGCTGGCGTTGTATACCGCTTCGCCCGAACTGCAATGGGCGTTCGGTGCGATCTACCTCGGCCGCGAGGATGTCAAAGCCCTCCCGGCGGTCGGGGCCATCTGGACGCCGAACGACGATTACAAAATCGAGGTCCTCTTCCCCCGACCACGGGTGATGCGGAAGCTGTCCAGTGACGACGATTCGACCCGCTGGCTGTACATCGGGGGCGAGTTCGGCGGCGGTTCCTGGGGGATCGAACGTTCCGGCATCGTCCCTGGCACAAGCTTTCACGATGTCGTGACTTACAGCGCGCTGCGGATGCTGATCGGCTACGAGCACAAACGCGCCAAGGGCTTTTCTCCCTGGATCGAAGCGGGCTGGACGTTTAATCGCAGCCTCGCCTACAAGACCGGACTCGGCGACACCGACCTCTCCTCAGCCGCCACCCTCCGATTCGGCGGCAGCTTCTAACCAGCACCACGCTGTCCGGTCGACGCTTGCGACTTCGCGGCGGCATCACACGGACCCGGGATTTGGCAACCACACTCCCCGCGGACAATCTTCTCCGTCCCCTTGATTCATCTTCGCCCTCTCGCTAACCTGTTCGGTTCTCGCGTTGTGGCCGAGATTGTACAGCGTGCGTCAGGAGTCAGAGGAGTGCGTCGGTAATGGGTGTCAAGAAGACGGGTAAGGGTCGGCGAAAGATCGGGCGGAAGAAGCGCAAGATGCGGAGCAAGATCCGGCATCGCAAGGGCTAAACCGTCTCGCGCGGGTCACCGTCCGCCCTGCGCGGCTCGGATGTGTTCCCCCAGCGACCCAACAACTGCACAGACGCCCACACTCCGGTCGTCATCGCGTAGCGAACCAGTTTTCCGGTTCGCTACGGTCATTTTGAACCCGTGAATCGACACGGACGATGCCGGGCGTCGTCTGCGTCGAGCATTCGCAAGCGTTTTGTGACGTTCAACGCACAGAGTCCCAGCCATCGGAATGACTGGGCTTCCGGACGAGTTTCTATCGTGTGTGCTTGACACTGCCGTCGCATCAGGCGATTCTCATGAATGTCCCGCCTGGATTTGTGCGAACACTGATTCGCCCTGCCTGATCCCTCCGCTCGACGTTCTCAAGGAAGACACGATGCTCCGCACGCTCTCCCTTTTCGCTCTGCTCGTTGCCTCAGTCCCGGTGCTGGCTCAGGATGACGCCCAGATCGCGGCTCTCAAGCAAACCGCCGACACCGCGAAGGCTGCACAGACAGCGGGAGAACCGGCAGTGCAGGGGGCCCGCAAGCAGGCCCGTGAACTCGCAGAAGCTCTGGCAGCTCTGAAGCTCGGCCTGTCCAAAGCCGAAGCGACGGTGAAAGACGTCGAGGGCAAACTCCCCAAGCTGCAGGAAGCGGCCAAAAAAGCTGCCGACGAACGGGCCAAACTGCAGGGTGAGTCCGATACCGCAGCCAAAGCCGCGGAAGAAGCCAAGGGCAAGGACAATGAAAAGGCGACCGCGGATGCTGCCAAGGCCGCGGCTGACAAGCTCGCTGCGGCTGTGAAAGCCGACGACGAAGCGAAGGCCGCTGTCACCACTGCCGAACAATCTCTCGCCGCCGCGAAAGCCACCGTCGCCGACAACCCCGCGAAGATTCAGGCTGCAGAAAAAGCGATCGCCGATTTTGCACCGATGTTGACCGCTGCTGAAGCCGCGTATGCCGAACTGACCCGAGTGGCGATCGAGCATCAGGTCGCGTTCGAGACGGCCGAAGTCGCGGTCGGCAAACGGGTCTCCTTCGCCAAACAAGTCGCGCCGATCTTCTCGCAACGCTGTGTCGCCTGCCACAACGCCCGCACGGCGAAGGGCCGCTTCAACCTGGAAACCTTTGCGAACCTGATGAAGGGGGGCGAATCGGGTCCTTCGATCGTCGCGAACAAAGGGGCCGACTCGAATCTGCATGTTGAAATCGAATCGGGATCGATGCCGAAGGATGCTGACCCGCTGACAGCCGAACAGATCGCGTTGGTGAAGAAGTGGATCGACCTCGGGGCACCGCTCGACGCCGGCGTCTCACCGACTGCTCCGTTGATTTCGATCATCCCCAAGCTCACGCAACCGAATCCGCCGGAAACCTACCGTGTCCCCGTGCCGGTCCTCGCGGTCGCGATCAGTCCGGATGGTGCGCTCATCGCCTCTGGCGGCTATCGGGAAATTGTCCTCTGGAACACGGCCGACGGCCAACTTGTCCGTCGCATTACCAATCTCGCCGAACGTCCACACGACATTGAGTTCACCGCCGATGGTCAGCACCTCGTCGTTGCCGCGGGGACTCCGGGGCAACTGGGTGAAGTGAAAGTCTTCGCCACTGCGGACGGATCTCTCAAGGCCGACCTCTTCACCACCGACGACGAAGTCTTCAGCGTCGCGCTCAGCCCGGACGGAACGAAGATCGCTGCGACTTGTGCCGACCGCAGCGTGCGTGTGCACGAATGGCCTTCGGGGAAGCGGTTGCTGTTCATTGAAGACCATGCCGACTGGGTGATGGATGGGGCGTGGTCTCCCGATGGGAAACGACTCGCTACCGCCAGTCGTGACAAGACCGCCAAGGTCTTCGACGCCGTCAGTGGTGAAGCGGTCGCCACCTTCAATGGACATGCCCAGCCGGTCTTCAGTGTCGGCTTTCTGCCCGATGGAAACACCGTCGTTTCCGGGGGCCGCGATAACCGGCTCCGCGTCTGGAACGTTGCCGATGCCAAGCAGGCCCGCGAAGTCGGCGGCTTCGGCGGGGAAGTCTTCCGCTTGAAGGTCCTGCCCGATGGCCACTCGCTGACCACCAGTGCCGACAAGCAGATTCGGCTGCACAACCTCGCCAACGCACAACAGGTCCGCGCGTTCGCAGGACACAACGAATGGGTCTACGCGGTCGACTATAACGCTGCAACCAAGCGCGTCGTCAGCGGGAGTCACGACGGGGAAGTCCGCGTGTGGAACTTCGACGATGGAAAATCGGTCTTGAACTTTCTGGCAGCACCGGGGTTCAAGCCGGTGGTGGCGGCCGCTCAGTAGGATCGCGAAGACGCCAGCGGGGCAGGGGGCGTTGGTGTCGATTGAGGGGTCCGTGTGATACAAGAAGGGTGTGAACCACTCTCCTGGATTCAATCACACGGACGTTCATGAGCGGACCACGTTATACCGATCAGCAGAGACTGGCGATCTTCACCCGGCAGGTCTCGGTGGGACTCTCGGCCGGTGCCGGTTGTGGGAAAACATTCGTCCTGACTCAGCGGTTTCTCGCGCAGCTGGAACCTGGTGACGCGGCTGCCGAGTTGCGGAATCTGGTGGCGATCACCTTCACGGATCGCGCCGCCCGTGAGATGCGCGACCGCATCCGCTCGGCCTGTCAGAAGCGACTCGACGACTGCGACGATGGAGACGTTGCACACTGGCAGCGGATTCTCCGCGGACTCGATGCCGCCCGTATCAGTACCATCCACTCGTTCTGCACGGGGATGCTGCGGAGTCATGCGATTGAAGCGGGACTCGACCCGCGGTTCGTGCTGCTGGAACCACCCCTGGCGGAAACGCTTCGCGAAGAAGCCGTCAACGCGACGATCGAGCGGCTGATCATCGACGAAGACCCCGATGTCGAAGCGTACGTGTTGCGGTTCGGACTGGAAAAGACCCGGCAAATCCTCAGCTCACTGGTGGCCCAGCGTTTCCGCATGGAATGGGCAGGATTGGGTGCACTCACCCCCGCCAGCTTGAGTGAGCGCTGGTTAACCGCCTGGCATCAAGAACATCTCCCGCGGTTGTGGGAACAGGTCAGCACGTCGGCTGCGTGGAACACTCTAGCCAAACTGGTCACCGCTCACGAACCCGAACACGCTGTGATGCAGGAACGCTGGGGCGTGTTACGCGGCACAGTCTTGAATGGACCACCCGCACCGTCACAATTCGGTGAGTTTCTTCCCGCCTTGCGTGAAGCCACGATGGTGCAGGGGGGCGGTGGAAAAAAAGCCTGGAACAACGACGAAGCGCTGTTCGAAACCGTCAAAGAGACGCTCAGCACGATCCGTGGCGTCATCGATAAGATTCTCAAAAAGAGCGCGCTCGATGTAAGTGATCTCCACCTGTCGGCTGAACTGGCCTGTCAGGGACTCCGCCTGACGCACGCTGCGGTCATCGAATACGAGGCCCGCAAACGGCAGTCCGCAGCACTCGACTTTGATGATCTGCTGCTCCGGGCGCGTGACCTGCTTCGCGATCATCCGCAGGTCTGCCAGCGGTTCGCCCACGGCATCGATCTCCTGATGGTCGACGAGTTCCAGGACACCGATCCCGTGCAGACCGAGATCGTCCGCGCACTCTGCGGGGCCGCGCTCACCGAAGGAAAGCTGTTCCTCGTTGGCGATATCAAGCAGTCGATCTACCGCTTCCGCCGGGCCGATCCCGAGGTCTTCGTCAAGCTGCGGAAGGAGATTCCGGAAGCGGGTCAACTCTCGCTGACGACGAACTTCCGCAGTCAGCCCGAGATTTTGCGGTTCGTCAATTTTCTGTTCGGTCGTCGACTCAAAGACATTTACGAACCTCTGCAACCCTTCGCGCCCGAGCAGCTCACCCCGCCGCCCACGATTCAGTTTCTGTTCGCGACTTACGATGCCACGCCACTGGTCGACGCGGACGAAGCGGACGACGACGAACCCGGCGTGGCCCAACTGCGAGCCCGTGAAGCTGACTGGATCGCCAGACATCTGTCAGCGCTGCTCAACGATCCGACGCCGAAAATTCGTCACCGCGATCCTTCCGGGAAGATCAGTCTGCGTCGGGTCGAAGCGGGCGACATCGTGCTCTTGTTCCGGGCGCTCACCAACGTTGGCCTCTATGAGACAGCCCTGCGGCGGTATGGGCTCGATTATTACCTCGTGGGGGGAAAAACGTTTTACGCCCAGCAGGAAGTCTTCGATCTGCTGAATCTTTGCCGCTGTCTGGATGAACCGGAAGATACGGTCGCCCTGATCGGCGTATTGCGGTCACCGTTCTTCGGGTTCAGTGACGACACGCTGCAACTCGGGCACCCACCTGACAACGACTGGTGGGCCGCACTTGCAGGACCGGCCCCCACTCAACTGACGGAAAGCCAGGCCGAGCGCTGGCGATTCGCCGGTCACACACTGGCCACATTACGAGGGCGCAAAGATGAAGTCCCGATCGTCACGCTGCTCGAAGAGGCTCTCACCCGGACAGGCTATGACGCAGCGCTCCTGACCGAGTTCCTGGGCTCGCGCAAGGTCGCGAACCTCCGCAAGCTGCTCGATCAGGCCGCAGCGTTCGACCGGGGAGAAGCCTTCACTTTGAAGGACTTCGTGCAGCGGCTGCAGACCTCGGTCCTCGAACAGACCGATGAAGAATTCGCAACGACGCTCCCCGAATCGGGCGACGTCATCCGGCTGATGTCGGTCCATCAATCGAAAGGGCTGGAGTTCCCGGTTGTGGTGCTGGCCGATATCAACCGGAAGAAACAGGGTGGTGGTCCGGGGACGTATCTCCATCCCGAATGGGGCGCGCTGGTTCGTATCCCGGATGAGTTTGGCGAAGAACACACTCACCCCGGCCTGGAGATGTTGCATGCCGAGGAAACGGCGGCGGAACAGGAGGAGACGATCCGGCTGTTCTATGTGGCCACGACGCGCGCGGCCGACCTGCTGATCCTCTCCGCCGGGACAGATGCTGATGTGACGCCCAAATCGCCGTGGATGCAGTTGCTCGCCGAACAATTCGACCTGCTGACGGGACTGCCGCGGCATGATGCCCTGCTTGGTGCGTTCGGTGGTGCAGCGAGTCCGGCGGACATCCCGCATGTGGGGGTGGTGCGCGTCGCTCCGGAAGCGGTGCCTGTGCAGTCCGACCGTCAGCCAGTCGGAGTCGCGGAGATCATCGCGACAGTGGCCGAGAGCGCGGAAGAACCCTTGCCGATGAGTGCCTCGGTGATCCCGCGCGATGGGACGGCCCGCCGCTGGTGGAGTGTCAGTCAACTGGAACAGACCGTCGCCGAACTCGATCCGACGTGGTCATCCTCACCCGTGAAGCGTGAAGGGGACCGGGACGGGTTGGTCACAGCACAAGACGCAGAACAACTTGGCATTCTTGTCCACGCGGTCCTGGAACGCTGCGATTTCACTCAACCGGAGACCTGGCAGGAAGAGATCGTTCCCGCCGCTCGCCGGGCGCATGTCGAAGTGACGGAAGACCTGGTGACCGCCGCGTGGACTGTGCTGCAATCGTTACGCGGATCGTCGTTGCTAACGGAATTGACCACGGCAGCGGCGGTCTATCGCGAGTTGGAATTCGTGCATCCGTGGTCGCCACACGACGTGATCCGCGGGATCTGCGACTGTGTCTATCGCACCTCGGCAGGGGACTGGCGACTGATCGACTTCAAGACAGGAACCGTCCCCGCGCACGCAACTGATTCCGACCTGCTGGCCCCGTACCGGGTGCAACTCGCCCTCTACTCTGCAGCGTTCACCAACTGGTGCGGCCAACCGCTGGAACAGGCCGCGCTCGTCTTCCTACAGCCGAGGTTGCGCGTGGTCCCGTTCACCCTGACCCCAAGCGAACAAACACCTCTCATGGAACGAATCCACGCGGCCATCAGCCACCTGCGCGCGATCAACTGATCCCACCTCGCTTGCGTCTTCGCGAATCGCGAAGACGCAAGCGTTCAATTTACGCCGGTTGGCCAGGGACCATCAGCATCCAGTCGACGCCGAATTGGTCGGTCAGCATGCCGTAGCGGGGGGACCAGAAGGTCTGCGTCGGTGGCATTGTAACCTTGCCGCCCGCTGACAGCCCGGCGAACATTCGGTCGAGATCGGCCGCAGACGGAATGGTCAAGGCGATCGAAACGCCGCGGATGCCGGGAGTTGGATCACAGCCGTCGGACATGAAGATCGACACACCGCCGAATTTCAACTCCGCATGCATAATCTTGGTCTCGAACCCGGGCGGCAGCATCCCCGGCGGCGGAGGTTCCGGGCTTTGATCGAACCGCATCACCATGCCGATCTCGCCCCCCAGTGCCGTCCGGTAGAACTCCAGGGCTTCCGCACATCGGCCGGCGAAGAAGAGATAGGGGGTGATTGTGATCGATGACATAGCTGATGCTTTCTCTGGGGAACTAACAATCGACATAGGTTACTCGATTGAACACGGTACTGCACTTCCATGCCGATATCGTACGACAGAGACTTGACGATGTTCTGGATGCAAGTTAACGGTCACTGCATACCCTAAAAGAGACGATCGGCAGGCGGTCATTTTGGACAGCCATTGATGGTCGTGAGGATCGACTTCCGTGGATCGCGGGCCACGACGTCTCGTTTTCCATTCCATAACAACCGCTGGGGTTTTCGCGGGACGCCAATACAAATCCCATGTGACTTGGAGTGGTTTTCGCCAAATCACCAAATCTTTTGGTGCGGACGGCCGCGGATAGCCATCTGGTTGAGGCACAGGGCACTCGATCCTCAGTTGTGCGGGATCAAACAATACAGAGCTGGATTTCACCTGTTCGAGTAAGTAGCGAAGTGCAAACAGATTCACGCAATCGCGTTCCTTACCGATCCATTTTGACGACACCAACCAATCAGTGAACCGTTGCAATGCCCGTTCGACTGGTTCCTGAAATCGATGCGCCATGAACAACTCCCGGATCGGAGAGAGCGACTACGAAAAACTCATCTTGAACTGATCATGATCGCGAAGATGCATGATTAACAGTCATCGTGGAGTCAATTATCGAAGCCGCCAGGGGACTTCCAGACCGTGGCGGTCCATCAGGCGGGCATCGCTCAGCAGGCGTTCGGGGGGGCCTTCGGCCTGGATACGGCCGCCATCGAGCAGCACCAGCCGATCGAATTCATCGAGAACCAGATCGAGATCGTGCGTCGCGGCGATCACCGTTTGTGACAACCCCCGGAGCACCGTCATCAACTGCCGCCGGGCCCGCGGATCGAGATTACTCGATGGCTCGTCGAGCACCAGCACGCGCGGCTCGCAGGCCAGCACACCCGCGAGGCAGACCCGCTTCCGTTCGCCAAAACTGAGCTGAGCCGGATTCCGTTGTTCGACTCCGGTCAATCCGACCGCTGCCAGGGCCGCGGTGATTCGGCGCTGCTGTTCAACTCGATCACAACCAAGTTGTCGCGGACCGAAGGCGAGATCTTCCGCGACCGTCGCCCCGAAGAGTTGATCGTCAGGGTCCTGAAAGACAAAGCCGACCTGCTGCCGCACGGTCCGTTCACAGCCAGCGATCAGTGGTGTCCCATCAATCCAGACGTTGGCCTGGTATGATTGCGTCGGCAATCTCGCCGGAAGTAACCCGTTCAGGTGGAGCAGCAGCGTACTTTTCCCCGCACCACTGGGGCCAACAATCGCCACGCGACTCCCGGAAGGCCACTCTGTGGTGAGGGCTTCCAGTACCTGGGGCTGACCGGGATACGCGAAGGACAAACTGCGGAGCGCAACCGAAGCCCCGAGCACCGGACCCGTCACGGTTCGCTCCCCGTCCACCCGCGGGCGAGCATCGCCCGATGCGTCCGCTCGGCTCGATCAAGTGCCCGCAGGACCAACATGCCGGTCCGATCGATCGCTGCTTTCCAGGCAGGCCAACCATCCGCCGGACCACCACCACGAGCCTGCTGCGCCCGTTCCAGCCGACCGTGTTCTTCCCACAAGACGACGAGATACCGCAACAGAAACCCGATCAGCGTGACGAACAGGGCAGGGCAGCGCCAGCGTCGCAAGGTCTGCATCAGTTCGGCGGCGGACATCACTTCACTCAGCCACAAGCCGGCAAGAAAGGCGGTGGTCATCCGCAAAATCAGCGCGATGGCTGCGGTCGCTGCCAGGGGTCCCGGCTGCGAGAACAACGCAGCCCCAGCGAGCGCAAAGCCCGTCAACAGGAAAGGCCATGCACGTCGCCACATCGTCCGTCCCGGTGTTCCCGCGGCGGCATGCAGCAAGTAGGCCACCACCCCGACCAACCCGATCGCTGGCCACGACTCGGCGGGCAACAGGCCCACGGTGACGAGCAACGCCAGCACCAGCAGCAGCTTGAACGAACCCGCCCAGTTCCGCACGCGTCGACTCCGTTACGCTTCGACCGAGGGCTGCGGAACTTCGATCGACGGCGCGAGCCAGCGGGATAAGCCCCAGCCGATCACCAGTACAACCAGCGTGCCCAACACCCCCGCGAGAGAGACCGAAGCGACGTCCCAACCGGTCGGCAGCGGTACCGCATAGTCCGACAGCACCAGCGGTCGATCCACACCGAGTTCACCGAACCCAAAGCGCTCCGCCACCGCTTCCAGGCCATCGGCATACTCCGAAGCCCACGGAGCGGCGAATGCGGCGATCAGAAAAGCTGCGATGGCACCGCCAACGATCACTGGTCGCCAGCTGAATTGTCGCTCGGGAACTCTGGCGGGAGTCAGAATCACTTCTGGACGACGAGCCAGCAGGAAGGCGACGAGTGAACCGGTCAGCGCGGCTTCACCGATGCCGATCAAGGCGTGATACGCCAGCATCCAGACCGTGATCTGCCGCAGATCAAATCCCGAGCGCCCATGGGCCAGGGCGAATTCCGCGCTAAAACAGGCGGCCGACAATAACACCGAAAGATACGCGGCCAACGTCGCTGCAAACAAACTTCCGCGCGGCCCCGTTCCCAGAACACGTCGCAAGACTGCGTAGAGACCACCGCCACACCAACAGCCGACGACGGCCATGTTCCAGACGTTGATCCCGAGGCAGAGCAAGCCACCATCGGCAAAGAGCAGGGCCTGCACGATGAGGACCAGTGTCAGAGCCAGACATCCGGCCCACGGGCCGACAATCGTCGCTGCGAGGACCCCACCCAGCAAATGCCCCGAGACAGGCAACCCGAACAGTGGGAAATTGACCATCTGCCCGGCGAAGATGAAAGCCGCCACCATCCCCGTCAGCGGAGCGGCCCGGTCCGACAGTTCGGCTTTCACCCGGCGCAGGCTGTACCCGACCGCAGCGACCGCAGCGGTCCCTCCAATCAGACAGATTTCCGGCGTCAGGATTCCGTCACGTAGATGCATTGAGTGTCCGTGGTCAGTTGTCCGTGGTCCGTTGCCAATGGTCCGCAGGCCAAGGCGAGCATGTAGCTTGAGTCCTGACGGAATTCTTCCCCGCTACAGTACCGGGCGGGTGCGCTGGTTTGCAAACTGGGGGCTGATCCCGGACGATCCGCGTCCTATTGGGAACTGTGAAGAACTTGAGAGGAACGCTTGAGCCTGTCCAAGGCTGAGGCTCGGGGTAGAGGGATGCTGACGGTGGAGGGCTTGCCTGTCTGGGCGAATGACGACGCCTGCCGCGTCTGGCGGGAGTTGTACGACTCGCCGGAACTGCTCGCGGAAGTGCTGGCAGCCGACGAACCGGAGATGGGACTGCAGAAGCGCCTGCGGACTCGCTATCCCGATGATGTCGTCCGGACAGCCCTCATTTTGCGAGACGCGCGGAAACGGGCAGCAGGAAAATTCACTCACGCCGCAGCGATGTGGTTCGATCGTGTCAACGTCGAGCAGGCGACCGCCGAAGCCGTCGCGCGGCACAAAGCCCAGCGGTTTGACGGTCGCGTGTGGGACCTCTGCTGCGGGATCGGTGGCGACGCGCTCGCCGTCGCCACGCAGGCGGAAGTTGTGGCGGTCGATCTCGATCCCGCGACGCTGCTGCGGGCAAGTTGGAACGCGGCCATCTACGGCGTCGGCGACCGTATCACCTGGAGCTGTCAGGATGTGGCTGCGGTCGAGCCAGTCGCTGGCGATTGGTTGCACATCGATCCTGATCGGCGACCGGGCGCCAGCGGCCGCGTCTCCCGTGTCGAAGACTATGTCCCGTCGCTGGAGGCTCTCCGCGCGATGCTGCCGCAGTATCGGGGTGGAGCCATCAAGTTGGGTCCGGCGAGCAACTTCGGCGGGAAATTTGAAGACGTCGAAGTTGAACTCATCAGCCTGAACGGTGAATGCAAAGAAGCCACGCTGTGGTTCGGGGAACTGGCCGGGACCGCTCCGTTCCGTGCCACCGTGCTTCCTGCGGGGATCACCATCGCCGGGCATCCGCTCGATGCGACGGCCGAGATCAGCGGCGTGGGTCCCTATCTGTATGATCCCGACCCGGCGGTGGTCCGGGCGGGACTGGTCGATCTGGTCGCGGTGCAACTCGGGTTGCGCCGGCTCGATCCTGCGGAAGAGTATCTTACGGGTGACACGCTGGTCGATTCCCCGTTTGTCCGCGGGTTTCGCGTGCTGGAAGAACTGCCGAACAACGAACGGGCGTTGCGTCAGGCGGTCCGCACGCGGGCCTGGGGGACGATTGAGATCAAGTGCCGACACGTCCCCATCGCTGCCGACGCGGTGCAGCGCAAGCTCCCCAAAGAGGGGACACAACCGGGGGTGGTGATTTTCGCGCGACTCAACGGCAAGACACGCGTCGTGCTGGCCGAGCGCGTCATCTCTTCCAACGAAAACGCCGCCCGGTAATTACCCAGGCGGCGTCCTCTGAATTCGCTGGCGTCTTCGCGATCCTCAATCTATTCCATCGTCGCTTCGCGGAATGGGAAGAACGCAAAGGCTTCGAGTGGCTGCACCGGCGACGGGGTCCGCGAAACACGGACCGGGAAGCGATACGCGACCACTTTGCCCGAAGTCAGTTCCCCGACATAGAGGACACCCGCGGAACTCGTCGTGCCGCGACCGCTGTTGAGATCGGCCCGACCGGGGATCATCACGAATTTCGGCTTGGTATTCGGATCGACGATAAAGTCTCCCGCAATCACGCGGGCATAGAAGCTGGTGAAGGTCGCGGTTTGTGAGTTCAACGTGGCTCCCACCAGCCGCCCCGTGAGAAAGTCGAGCACAAAGACCGATTCCGGCTGCCCCAAACCGGTGTCGGTGGTGGCGATCGCAAAGCGTTCTTCTCGGTCTGTCGCGACAGCGTGGACCGGTTCGACCGGCCACCAGGCGCTCAGGATCATCCCGGCCACCAGACCCGCCAACAACCACAACGTGCGCCGATCTGTGCTGTGCCCCGCCATCATGGACTCCTCCACCACTGCTCAAACTCGAACCGGCCCCATGCCAGTTCGGAAATTACTCTATCACCCCGCCTTGCGGCCGCCTAGGTGAACCTGCGGACGACCGTTTGCCAACTCAATCCTGCCGCCTCAGCCACACCAATTTCTGCTGCGTTCTTGTTTCTCTGCCGCGAAAAACGTAAACAAAAGGGTGTTCTCAACTGGTCTCCCCACCAGTCTGCCGTGATTCTCACGACTCGCTGCCTTCTCACGGAGCCCCGACATCATGCTCAAGCACGCATGGATCTTGACGTTGCTCGGCAGTTTGATACCGCTTTCGCAGGGGATCGCGCAGGACTCACCCGAGTCGCTGCTGCCCAATCCTGCACCCGTGCGGTTTCGCTTTGACGGAACCGCGGCCCACCGCGATGCCTGGCAGAAAACCGCGGCTTACGAGTCCCTCGTCACCAGCGGACTGTACGACGAACTGAAGGGCTGGACGCTGAAAGCCACCCAGAATGATGCGCACGCCGTCACGGCGCTCAAAATCGCTGAACAGCTTCTGCAGCAGGGGGCACGCTTCGGTTTCGGATCGACTGTGAATGATGCCGGCAAAATTGCCCCACACGGCACCCTGGTGCTCGTGAACAGCGCGAACCTGCAAGCCGATCTCGAGCAACTGCTCAAATCGGGTGGAGCCACTATCAGCGAACAGAAACTCGACGGTGCTGACCGGATCAGCACGATCCGTTTTCGCGGTCCCGTCGATCCCGATGCTCCGGTCATTCAATTCCTTCGCCGCGGTTCACACCTGGCGATTCAGATCGGCGCACGGACAGCAGCGGGTGCACTCGACGATCCGCTGCAGACGAAGACCCTGGGACCGGGGCAACCCGTGGCGTCGGTCTCGATTGACCTGAAAGGCTTTTACGGCCAGTTCTCGGAGAAGCGGTTCCCGATACAGGCCACGCCCGATGACGAGCGGACTTTCACGATCGCTGAAGTTCTGCAAATCCTGGGGCTCGACGGGATGCAGTCGTATGTCGCGCAAGCCGGCTTCGACGACACCCGCTGCTGGAGCCAGAGCCAGCTCACTCATCACGGTCCGCGGCGCGGGATGCTGACGTTGTGGAACGGCGCGCCCTTCACGCTGAAGGATCTCCCTCCGCTCCCGGAAAGTACCGCTTCGTTCTATGTCGGGTCGGTCGATTGGTCCCAGTTTCACGAGGCTGTCTGGGACAGTGTGCTGCAACTCTCGGACAAGTTCGGTCCGCCCGATGCCCGCGCGGGTCTTATCCGGGACCGGGCCAAATTCGAGGACCGACTCGGATTCCGGATTAAAGAAGACCTCCTCGATACGCTCGGCCCGTGGCACTCCCTGTATAGCGACTCTTCGAATGCGTTCGCGGGGATCGGTGCGGGACTGGTCTTCCAGGTTCGCGATGCTGCCACACTGCAACGGACGATCGAGGAACTGCTCCGTCAGTTTCCGCAAGGCCCGGGTACACCGCGGATCGTCCGCTCGAAGAAGTACGGACGCGAGTTAATCTCGTTTGGTCAGCAGGGAGTGCCGATCTGGCCGACACTCTGCATCGACAAAGACTGGATGATCGTGGCCCTCACCCCGCAAATGGTCGAATCGTTCCTGCTGCGGGTCGATGGGAAGCTGCCCAGTTGGAAGCCTGATGAGTCAACCACGGTGGCGTTGAAAGCCTTGCCCCCTTCGATGCTGTCCCTGACAGTCTCCGATCCCCGGCCAATGCTCGTCGGGATGAATCAGTACGCTTCGATCTTACAAACCGTCGCTCCGAAGGCCCCGCTTCTGGATCTTCCTCCGGTCGACCTGGTGACGAAGCCCCTGTTCCCGAATGTCGCGGTCTGTTCGCTCGCGGATGGACAGATCGTCTGGTCGAGCCGTGATGCCCTGCCGACGATCCCCGGCATCGGCAGCTTCAATGGCCCGTCGATGGGAAGTTCCGCCGTTTTGATGGCGTTGTTGCTCCCGGCCGTGCAACAGGGGCGGGAAGCCGCGCGGCGCACGCAGTCGATGAACAACCTCAAACAGATTGGACTGTCGCTGCACAACTTCCACGATGTTCACAACCACTTCCCTGCGGGAACAATCGTGGACTCTGCCACGAAGCCGGAGGATCGGCTGAGTTGGCTGGTCGCCGTCACTCCGTACCTGGATCAGGCGGCGTTGTATCAACAATTTGACCTGAAACAGGGCTGGAAAGCCCAGCGGGACCCGTTGCTCCGTCCCCGCTTGCCGATTTTTATCAACCCCTCGTTACCCCCACCGGCAGATTTCGATCAGGCCGGCTACACCGATTACGTCGGGATCGCCGGGCTCGGTGTCGATGGTCCTAACAAGAAGCCCAACGAGAAGGGAGCCGGGGTATTCGCCTATGACATCCCCAGGCGGTTCCGTGACATCACAGACGGCACCAGCAACACCCTGATGGTCGGCGGCGTGAGCGGAGACCGCGGTCGCTGGACGCAAGGGGGACCGAGCACCATCCGCCCCTTCACCAAGCAGCCCTACATCACCGGGGCGGGGCCCAACAAAGCGCCGGATGGCTTCGGCGGAGCACACACTGGCGGGGGCCACTTCCTGTTGGGCGACGGATCAGTGCGGTTCATCTCCGAGAGCATCGATCCCAAAACGCTCGAAGCACTGGTCACGATTCAGGGGGGTGAGGTGATCCCGAACTATTAACACGAGGATCAATCGCGAAGACGCAAGCGTCACTCGCTTGCGTCTTCGCGATCATCACTCCGAGACCACGTGATCAAGTCGTGTAGTCGGCGTTCAACTCGACGTATTCCTTTGTCAGGTCGCTCGTCCAATACCGGACCTGTTCGGTTCCGAGCGTCAGTTTCAACTCGATGTGGACGTCCCGGTTCTCACGCAGATTCTGTGAGACGACCGCTGCGTCAAAGGGGAGCGGCCGCCCCGCTTCGTAGAGCGGGAACCCGTTCACTACGAGCGAAATCTGCTCTTCCTTCAGCGCCACACCAGCGTAGCCGGCCGCTGAAACAATGCGGCCCCAGTTCGGATCGGCACCGCAAATCGCCGTCTTCACCAGCGGGCTGTCAGCCACCGTCTTGGCGATCCGGAAGGCTTCCTCACGAGTGCGACACCCGGTCACATCGAGTTGCACGAAGTGACTGGCCCCTTCCGCATCGCGGATGATCTGCATCGCAAGATCCTGGGCGACACCATCCAGCGCCCCCTGGAACAATTCCCAGTCCGCATGATTCTGCGGGGCCTGACCTGACGCTCCGTTGGCGAAGAAAAAGACCGAGTCACTGGTACTTTCGTGACCGTCGACGCTGATGCAGTTGAAACTGTCGGCAACGGCGGCACTCAGTCCCTGGCGGGCTTGTTCGGGGGTCAGGACGGCATCGGTCATGATGCAGCCAAGCATCGTCGCCATGTTCGGGGCGATCATCGCCGCCCCCTTGCAGACCCCGGTGATGCGGACCGGTTTCCCATTCCACTCCCAGTTCCGCGTCGCGAGTTTCGGGACCGTGTCGGTCGTCATGATCGATCGGGCCGCTTCCATCAAGCCGTCAGGTCGGGCAGCAGCAACGGCCCGACGAATCGCCGGTTCAATCCGATCCATGGGGAGGAATCGGCCGATCACGCCTGTCGAGGCGACCAGCGCGTCATTCGCAGGACAACCGATTGCCGCAGCCAGTGCGGCCGTCATCGCTGTCGCATCGGCAATCCCTTGCTCTCCCGTGCAGGCATTCGCATTGCCAGCATTGATGACCAGCGCCCGAGCTGTGCCTCGCGGCAGTCGTTCCCGGGAAACTTTGACGGGCGCACCACACACCAGATTCGTTGTGAAGACACCTGCAGCGGCACAAGGCCGGTCCGACACAAAGACCGCCAGGTCAAGTCGGCTGGTCCCCGGTTTGACACCGCATTGAACCGCACCGGCGGAAAATCCAACAGGTAAGGGAACGCTCTCCATCATCAATCCTGACTGTGCTGAGAAGAATGGTGCTAGCCGGGTCGATCTCGTCGTCCACATGGACAGCGCGTAAGCTAGCCGGTTCGCCCGTCGCATCAAAGCCTGGAAACTGATTCGGCTGCGACGGGGACTGACAATTGGCCTCAACCGGCTGAGGATTGGGACAAACCGATAGATTTGCACGGGACCGGCGGGTATAATCCGATGCAACGGTTCACCCGTGGGAACGGACGACACTCCTGTCGCCCGTCCCATTTTTTTTAGCCCCGCGCCAAGAGCAGTCGTGTTTGCGCGACTGCTGGAGGCGAGCCTCGCGATCAAGGAACGACGGGCATGGATCAGCAACCCATCACCCGAGAAGGTTACGACAAGCTGCGTGAAGAACTGCGTCAGCTGGAAGAAGTCGAGATGCCGGCGGTCAGTCAGGCGATTGCTGACGCACGCTCGGAAGGGGACCTCCGCGAGAATGCCGAGTACCATGGCCAGCGGGAACGGCAGGGGATGTTGCAGGCAAAAATCAACTCGATGCGGGCCAAGCTCTCGAGCTGCTACATCGTCGACAAGTCGGCTCTGCCGAAAGGGGTCGTGACGTTTGGGACGCGGGTGACCGTCAAAGACCTCAATTACGATGACATCGAACAGTACGAATTTGTCGGTCCGGGGGAAGAGGACTACACCAGCGAAGTCATGAAAATCCTCACCACCAGTCCCCTCGCCCAGGCCATGATGGGCAAAAAAGTCGGCGATGTGGTCGAATTCCAGGCTCCCCGCGGGATTCAGAAGTATGAAGTGATAACGATCGACGACGCCTGACCATGGGCCTGCGTCTCTTGTTCAGATTGCATCGCTCGATCCTGGTGAAAACAGCTGTCTGGCCCAATTTCTGCTTGTGCAACTGGATGGGCCTCTGGCAAGCTGTTTGATGGGAGACACGCTCAACCCGAAGCGCATCGGGGCGAGCGTCGAGGATCGTCAGGGATAGAGAGACGATTGGCGTGCGTACGGTCTTTACTCTGAGCAGCGGCCGCTCCGGCACACACTATCTGGCTTCCGTCATTCAGGCGAATGCGACCAATTGTTTCTGTGTGCACGAGCCCTGGTTCTACAATCCAGGCATGTTCGGCAATCCGATTCATGCGTACGCCAAGGGCGATGACGCCCCGATTCGCCGGCTGCTCGAACGCAAGCAGAGGTACATCGCCCGTAAGTCTCCCAAGACGTATGTCGAAACGAGCCATGCGTTCCTGAAATCTTACTGGCACCTGGCACCCGAGTATTTCCCGGATCTGCGTTTAATTCACGTCGTCCGTGATCCGATGAAGGTCGCCCGGAGCGAGGTCCAGCGGTTCCTGCATGGGGAACGCACGCGCATCCCGTTCATCATGCATTACTGGGCTCCGGACGGGAAACGCTATCCCCGCTGGGCACTCACCGGACTCGAACCGATTTACCGGTCGTTCAACTTCCACGCCTTAACGCTGTTCCAGCAGTATCTCATCCAGTGGATCGAAATTGAGAACCGCGCCATGCAGTGTCTCGACCGATTCCAGCTGCACAACGACTGCTTCTTTCTGCATTCGACGAAAGATCTAAATGATCCGGACCGAATCAGAGCGTTGTTCGAGTTTCTCGGCCTGAAGCAGCGTCGGGCGGAACTCAGACTCCCCCAGTCCGACCGGGCAAAAAACGTGAATCAGGGTGTGTTTCAATTCACAGCGGAAGAGGAACACGAACAGTCGGAAGCGGTGTTGAATCGACTTCCGGCAGAGTTCCTGCAGATTTTTCTCCGCCAACCCTACGCCAACCTTTCGTGGGTCGGACGTCTCACGCGGCAGCTGCAGGCGAACCGCTACGCCCCCCCATCTCCCGCTGTCGCACCGAACCCGCCAGTCCACCAGCTTGTCCGGGATTGACGGAAACGGCATGTCCAGCGATAGTGCGCGCGGGAGACCCTGTTCGAATGACGCCTCAGGCCGATTACGCCCGGCAACTCGCCGAGCGCGCCCGTTCCGCTTCACGGCAACTCGCGACCGCTCACGGTGCTGCGAAGAATGACTGGCTGCGCCTTGCGGCCGCGCGGCTGGTCGAACGACAGGACGAGATTCTGCAACGCAATGCACAAGATGTCGCGCTCGCTCCCGAAATGGGGCTGACAGCCGCGGCCATCGATCGCCTGCGACTCGATCCGGCCCGGATCGCAACGATCGCGAAAGCACTCCACGAAGTTGCCACGCTCTCTGACCCGGTCGGAGAACTGATCACCGGATACACCCGCCCGAATGGATTACGGGTGCAGAAGGTTCGGGTTCCACTGGGAGTCGTGTTCTTTATTTACGAGTCACGACCGAATGTCACGGTCGATGCGGCCGCGCTCTGTGTGAAGAGCGGAAACGCGGTGATCCTCCGCGGCGGGAAGGAAGCCCTGCACAGTAACGTCGCCCTCTATCGGGTCCTCAAAGAGTCGCTGCAGGAGGTCGGCCTCCCGGAACACGCGGTCCAACTGGTCGCAAACCCGGATCGCGAAATCGTGGGCGAACTGTTGCGACAACGAACCTTGATCGACGTCACAATCCCCCGCGGCGGCAAGTCGCTGATCGAGCGCGTCACGGCTGAAGCGACGATGCCCGTCATCAAGCATTACGACGGCATCTGTCACGTCTATGTTGATGCCGCCGCGAATCTCGACATGGCGCTCAACCTCCTGCGAAACTCGAAGTGCCAGCGAACCGGCGTCTGCAACGCAGCCGAATGCGTGCTGATTCATGCCGCAGTCGCGCCAGCTTTCCTGCCGAAGATGGCCACAATGTTCGCGGCCGAAACCGTCGAAATCCGCGGCTGTCCGCAGACCTGTGCTGCGATCGCCAGTGCGAAGCCAGCGACCGACGCCGACTATCACACGGAGTACCTCGACCGCATCATCTCGGCCCGCGTGGTCGACAACTTCGACACCGCGCTGGCGCACATCGAACAATACGGGTCGCAACATACCGAGACGATCGTGACGGCAGACTACCAGGCAGCGGAGACGTTCATCGCCCGCGTTGATGCTTCCGCGGTGATGGTCAATGCGAGTACGCGATTCAACGATGGCGGCGAACTGGGACTCGGCGCGGAAATCGGGATCAGCACCGACAAATTCCACGCCCGCGGCCCCTGTGGTCTGCAGGAACTGACCAGTTACAAATGGATTGTCCGCGGCAATGGACAGGTGAGGGAATAGGGGACAGTGGGCAGTGGACAGGGATTAGCCAGAGAAGACTTCAGTAACACATTCCGGCGATCTCCGATTCCCTGGTCCCTGTTCGCTAGTCCCTTCTCTCGGGAGACCCACGGATGGGCGACGTCCTCAGTCAATCAGAAGTTGAATCGCTGCTGGCAGCGCTCGATCCCGGTCTGCAGCCGCAGCACACAGTCTCGAACGCACGCCGCGAAGAGTATCATTCCCAGATCAGTGTTTACGACTTCAAACGCCCGGAACGTGTGAGCAAGGAGCAGATGCGGGCCTTTCAGGCACTGCATGAAGGCTTCGGGCGCGAATTCGGGGCATCACTCAGCGGGATGCTGCGCGCGATTGTTGAAGTCAAACTGATCAGCGTTGACCAGCTCACCTACAGCGAGTTCGTCTTCAGTCTCGAAAACCCGACGTGCTTCAACCTGCTTGCTTCGGAAGGGCTGGAAGGGCACATCATTCTCGACCTGAACCCTTCGATCATTTATCCGATCGTCGACCGGTTGCTTGGGGGCGGGAAAGAAGCTGGTCTGGATTTTCCCAGTCGGCCACTGACGGAGATCGAACTGCAACTCGTCTCGCGGATTACTGCGCTGGCAATGCGCGGCCTCGAAAGCGCCTGGTCGAACATCACACAGTTAAAGCTGCGGGTGCAGCAGGTCGAAAGCAATCCTCAGCTCGTACAGATCGTGCCTCCCAACGAAGTCATCGTGCTCATCAGCTTTGAAGTCTCGATGGGTGAAGTCCGCGGGATCATGAATCTCTGCATCCCGTACAACACGATCGAACCGCTGACCGGCAAGCTCTCCTCCGATTCGTGGTCGGCTTACACGAAGAAGGCGGTCGATCCGCAGCAGCAACTCAACCTGGAAACCGGCGTGCAGCGGGCGAGTGTCCAACTCGTGGTGCATCTGGCGAAAGGGACACTCTCGGCGCGTGACCTGGCATCGCTGGCTGTCGGCGATGTGATTCTGACCGAGACCGAACAACAGCACGGGGCGGAAGTGCTGGTCGCGGGAACGCCGTTGTTCAAGGCTTTGCCGGGGACATTGAAGGGCCACAAAGCGATCACGATGGGATCGCGACTGACCAAACCGAAGGAATTGATCGCCCGCCGGATGGCCGAATTGGGGGTCACCCTGACTCCCGACGGAAAAAACCGATCCGGCCGGCGTGGTTCAAGTTCTTGACTTATCGGCACTTCCGGGCTTATTGTACAGACTTGACAGTTGTCGCGGGGAGACGATGGGTCTCGTCTGGCCTGTGGGCAGCCATGGGAAACTCACTCGAGGGAGAACGCAGCAATCGACACAACGCATCGGATCAATGAACAAATTCGTCTTTCCCCGGTCCGTGTGGTAGATCAGGCCGGGCAAATGTTGGGGGTGATTCCGACCTCGGAAGCACAAAGGCTGGCTATCGAAGCCGGTCTCGATCTCGTAGAAGTCGCCCCGAACGAGCGACCTCCCGTGTGCCGGATCATGGACTACGGGAAGTTCAAGTACGAACAAAAGAAAAAACATACGAACTCCACCAAGCAGCACCAGGTGCAGCTGAAGGAGATTCGGCTGCGTCCCAAGACCGGTGATCACGACATCGAGTTTAAGGTCAAGCAGGCGCGCGAGTTCCTGACCCACAAAGACAAGGTGAAGCTGAACATCATTTTCCGGGGTCGGGAGAACGCCCACCACGATCGCGGGCGAGAAATTCTCGCCGCGATCATTGTCCAGCTGGCGGATGTCGCGAAGGTGGAAAAGCATCCGTCACTGGAGGGGGGCCGCAATATGACGGCGGTCCTCTCCCCGAAGGCGTAAGCGATTGATGAGCAGAGGGGAGTCCGCCGGAGAATCCCGGCCGGAATGCCCTTTTGTCCAGTCGTCCAATCTGCCGGTCTCCCCGCGATCCAGGGGAACCTTCAGTGAACCAGAGAAAATCGGCTTCTGCACGCTGGAAAACGTGGGTGGTCGCCGAGTACAATCCCCGATCCTTCCAGGCGGTCCGTTGCGCGTCCGCCACCGAAGGCAGCGTTTCATCAGGATGGTGTGTTATGCCGAAGTTGAAGACCCATAAAGGGATGAAGAAGCGGTTCAAGGTCACTGCCAATGGCAAAGCCAAGTGCAAGAGTGCCTTCCGCGGTCACATCCTGAGCAGCAAGTCCGGGAAGCGGAAGCGGCAGTTGCGAGCCGATACCGTTCTCATCGGGGCGAACGCCCGGCTTGTCCGCGAAGCACTCGCGCCCAGCCTGTAAATCCCGCTGCTGGAGCCGGATGGGATCCGACTCGTCGGCGGACTTTCCTCACTGACCTGACTACGTTTTCAGAGCGGTTTTTGTCATGCGGATTCACTACAGCGTTGCCCGTCACAAGGCTCACAAGCGTCTTTTCCGGGAAGCCAAGGGACGCTTCGGCGGTCGCCGCAATCTGTTGCGGACGGTGAAGGAAACGATCGTCCGAGCTCGGTGTGTCGCCTACCGCGACCGCCGGAACCGGAAGCGTGAATTCCGCGCCCTCTGGATCACTCGGCTGACGGCTGCTGCGAACATGCACGGCCTGCGGTACTCCGAGTTCATTCACGGCATGGCCCTCGCGAACATTACGCTCAATCGCAAGACTCTCAGCGAGCTCGCGATTCACGAGCCGGCGGTCTTCGCAGAAATCGCTGCAGCGGTCAAAACGGCTCTCGCCGCTTGATCTCTCGTCCGGACGTCTGTTGAATCTCAGCCGCATCCTCACCCGGTGCGGCTGTTCCTTTTTCACGGGATGAATTCGCTCGGCCAGAAGCCCTGCGGCCACGGATCGTCCCCGTTGCGAGAAGCTCGATGGACCCCTTGGCCGCACTCGCCGAGTTCGAACAACAGGGCCTTGCCGCCGTCGCCGCTGCGACCTCGGCCGACGCACTCGAACAGGTCCGCATCGAGTTTCTTGGGAAAAAACAGGGGCGTCTGAAGGATCTGCAGGGTCTGTTGGGGCAGGCTGCTCCCGATCAACGACCGGTTCTCGGCAAACGGTTCAACGAAGCCAAAGATCGTGTGACCGCGGCGTGGGATGCCCGCAAGGCCGAACTGCAAACACCGCAGCGGCTCGCCACTGCCATCGATCTCACGCTCCCGGGTGTTCCGCAGGAATCTGGTCGGCTGCATCCCCTCACGCAGACCGTCCGCGAGTTTCAGCAGATCATGGCCCGCTTCGGCTTCGAGGTCGTCGACGGCCCCGAAATCGAAGATGAACGCCACAACTTCGACGCGCTGAACATCCCGCTCGATCACCCCGCCCGCGACCCACTCGATAACTTCTACCTCGCGACCGCGGCGAAGGGTGCCGGCGGACCGATGCTGCTCCGCAGTCAGACAAGCACCGTACAAATCCGCGTGATGGAACGCCGTCCGGCCCCCGTCCGCGTGATCTCCATCGGCCGCGTCTATCGTCCTGACGACATCGACGCCACGCATCACGTCATGTTCCACCAGATGGAAGGCTTGATGATCGGGGCCGACGTGACGATGGCCTCGCTGAAGAGCGTGCTGCAGATGTTCGCGGAGGCGTATCTCGGCGGCAACACGGAAGTCCGCTTCCGGCCGTCGTTCTTCCCGTTCACGGAGCCGTCGGTCGAAGTCGACGTGCGGTGGAAGGATGGCTGGCTGGAACTCGGCGGCGCGGGGATGGTCGATCCGAACGTGCTGCGGGAAGTCGGTTACGATCCCGAACAGGTCGGCGGCTTCGCGTTTGGTCTCGGCATCGCCCGCTTCTGCATGCTCCGCCACGGCATCGACGACATCCGCCTCTTCTATCAGAACGACGTGCGCTTCCTGCGCCAGTTCTGATGTCGTCGCCATCCCAGCCCCAAGCGCCAGCGCGGGGTTCTTCTTGAATTGACGTGAACACGTTCAATCCGGAACCCGTCGCTCGCGCTCCGGGCTATGACGGAGGTCTGTTCGCGCATCGCGTGATAGAATCTGGGACAACCCGTGCCCGACTTCTTCCGACGGACATGCGATGACGGCTTCCTATCAGGCGTTGATGCAGCAGTTACGGCAGGCATTTCCGCAGCCGGTTTCGGACCGCGTGCACGACTCGTACTTTGTCTTCTCATTCTTGCGGGCGCTCGACCAACTCGATGCGATGAAGTCGGAAACGCCGCTCCTCGGCGGGCCGGTCACGCTCGATTATGACGCGGCCAAAGCGCAGCGGATCGCTGATGAACCGCAGTCGCTCGAAGCGGTGACGGCGACCCTCGTCCAGCATCTCGCAGGGATGTTCATCTGGGGACATCCCAAATCGCAGATCAACGTCATACCCCCGCCGACGATTCCCAGCGTGATCGGCGGGTTACTCCCGTCGATCTACAATCCGAACCTCGTCAGCGAGGAATCCTCGCGTCAAGTCGCTGTGGCTGAGGTCGAAGTCTCGGCAATGACGGCGGCGCTCGTCGGTTACGACCCCGCGCAAGCGGCGGGGTTGTTCACGTTCGGTGGCACGGCGACGATCCTCTACGGCGTGAAACTGGGACTCGAAAAAGCCTGTCCCGGCACACGGCAAAACGGGGTCCGTCAGCCAGCGGTCATCCTGTGCTCTGAGCGGGCCCACTACGCCTGTCTGGCCGTCGCGAACTGGCTGGGACTCGGCCAGGAAAACGTCATCCAGATTCCGTGCGGACCGGAGAACGAGATCCGGCCGTGTCTGTTGGAAACTGTCGCGAGAGATGTCCTGAAGGAAGGCCGACCGATCGCGGCCATCGTGGCGACGATGGGAACCACCGACCATTTCGGCCTCGACGATCTCCACGCGCTGCACGCGATCCGCGACAATCTGGTCGACGAGTTCCACCTCGAATACGTTCCGCATCTGCATGCTGACGCGGTGATCGGCTGGGCCTGGAGTGTCTTCAACGATTACGACTTCAGCGCCAATCCGCTCGGCTTTCGGCACCGCACGGTCCGCGCGCTGGCGGGGACCAAGCGACGAATTCAGCATCTCGGACTGGCCGACTCCATCGGGATCGACTTCCACAAAACAGGCTTCACACCTTACACATCGAGCCTGTTTCTGGCCAAGAATGCGCACGATCTGGAACTGATCAGCCGCAAGCAGAGTGAAACGCCGTACCTGTTTCACGACGGGCACTACCACCCCGGCCGTTACACGCTGGAGACGACCCGCAGCGGGGCCGGAGCGATGGCGGCTCTCGCGAACCTGCGGCTGTTCGGCAAGCACGGCTTCCGGTCGCTCTTAGGGCACGTCGTCACCATGGCGGAAACGCTGCGGGAACATCTGGAAGGGCATGAAGCGACGACCGTCGTCAACCGCGGCAATTTCGGCCCGGTGACACTCTTCCGTGTCTACCCCGACGGGGTCGACACCTTCAGCATCCTCGACCGCGAGCAACACGATCCGAGCTTTGTCGAACAGCTGCGGGTCCATAACGACTACAACCGCCGCATTTTCCAGATCGTCCAGCACGAAGAAGCCTCAATCGACGCAGTCCTGGAATCACTGTGGGCCGCCCGGGCACAAATCGCGAGCGAATCACAAATGAATCTTCAATAACCCGAGAGGCGATCGCCGGGTCAATTGCCCGCGAAGACGCCAGCGGGGTTGGGGAATCTGGTTGGGGATTGTGAGTTTGGGTTGAGGGATGATGCAACGCGAGTTTGCGACGGACGTAGTGCGGCGGCTGCGGGAGGCGGGGTACGTGGCGTACTTTGCCGGGGGGTGCGTGCGCGATCTGCTGCTGGGGCGAGCGGCGAAGGACTACGACGTCGCCACCAGTGCCCGCCCCGAACAGGTCCGCGAACTCTTCGGACGCAAGCGAACGCTCGCGGTTGGCGAGAGCTTCGGGGTGATCATCGTCCTCGGGCCGAAAGGGGCAGGGCAGGTCGAGGTCGCGACGTTTCGGACTGACGGGGAATACGCTGACGGTCGCCGACCAACGCATGTCGAGTTCTGCACGCCGGAGATGGACGCTCAGCGGCGGGACTTCACAATCAACGGGATGTTCTACGACCCGGTCGACAGCCGCGTGCTCGATTTCGTCGGCGGAGAACGCGACCTCGCAGCCGGGGTGATCCGCGCGATCGGCGATCCCCATGCCCGCATGACCGAAGACAAACTGCGGATGCTCCGCGCGGTCCGTTTCACCGCGACGCTCGACTTTCAACTCGATCCGATCACGGCCGACGCGATCCGCAGTATGGCGGACGAACTGTCGGTGGTCAGCGCCGAACGGATCGCCCAGGAACTCCATAAGATGCTCGTCGACCGGCATCGGCGAAGGGCGGTGGAACTCTGTCAGGAGGTGGGATTGCTGAGTGTCTTTCTTCCGGAAATTGCACCGAGTTCCGTTCCTGCGACGGCGTTCGACAATTCCTTGCGGATGCTGTGTCTGCTGGAGGGGCCGTCGTACCCGCTGGCCTTCGCGGCGCTGCTGCATGGATTGCCTTCGGAACTGGTTCAGGGAATCTGTCGACGGTTGCGGTTATCGAACGACGAAACCGACCGGACGACGTGGCTCGTCCAGCATCAAGACCGACTCCGTGATGCGCCGTCGCAATCCCTCGCGCAACTGAAGCGGCTGCTCGCTCATCCGCTGCGGAACGAATTGCTGGCGCTGTTCCGGGTGCATCTGCTCGCTGAAGAAGCCGACTTGCATCCCGTCCTGTTTTGCGAGGAGTTCCTGGCGAAGACGCCGCAGGCGGAGCTTGATCCGCCGGTGTTGATGAGCGGGAACGATCTCATCCGCCAGGGTCTGAAACCGGGTCCGCAGTTCAAGGTGCTGCTGGAGCAGGTTCGTGATGCCCAGTTGAACGGTGAAATTGCAACGGCGGAAGATGCGCTCGCGCTGGCTCGTCGATTGCAGGACGGGGCGGGGGCGGGTACATCTTGAGGGAAGCGCGAAGACGCAAGCGATTCAGGCTGACCACTGACCACTGACGAAAGACATCATGGCGGGCAAGGTACGGATTGCGATTATCGGGGCGGGACTGGTTTCGGATTTTCATCACGTGCCGGGGATCAAGCTCGATCCGCGCGCGGAACTCGTCGCGGTCTGTGATCCGAACGAGGCACTTCTCAACCAGCGTAAGGGGGAATGGGGTCCGGCGAAGTACACGACCAAGTACGAAGAGATCGCCGCCGATCCCGACATCGACGCGGTGATCATCGCGACGCCGAACTTCACGCACCTGCCGATCACGCTCGCCTGCGCCAACGGCGGCAAGCACATCATGGCGGAAAAGCCGCTGGGGGTGACCTTCGGCGAAGCCCGCGAGATGTACCAGGCGGCAGTCAAGAACAACGTCCGCCATATGACGGCCTTCACGTACCGTTTTGCGCCGTCGATGCTGTACCTCAAGCATCTGCTGCGGACGGGGGCCCTTGGCACGCCGCGGCACTTCCGCAGCCAGCGGTTCCTCGATCTCCCGGAAACGAGTTGGGGCTGGCGACAGTACAAGAAGCTGGCCGGGGCGGGCGATCTTTACGACATGACGATTCACCGGATCGACTTCGCTCAGGACCTGCTCGGGCCGATTCAATCGGTCTGCGGAGCAGTGCAGACGTTCGTTCCGCGAACGCAGACTCCCGATGGCAAGCCGTGCGAACCGTCCGACGTCGACGACTGGTCGGCGATGATCGGCCGCTTCCAATGCGGCGCGGTCGGGGTGTGGGAGGGGAGCACCCTCATGAAAGGCCATCACAACAACGGCGTCGGTTTCGAATGGGCCGAAATCAACGGGAGCGAAGGCTCCGCGGTCTATCAACTCGTCGATCCGAACCACATCCTCGTCGGCAAGCACGGCGGGTCGATGGAGAAGGTCGAAGTCCCCAAAGAGTTTCTCAAGCCGAAGGACAGCCCAAGGAACCCGGCCGACGGTAAGCCAAGTACGGTCTTCCGTTACGACCTGGTGTGGGAGTTCGTCTCCGCGATCGTCGAAGGCCGCGATGCGGTGCCGGGCTTTGATCACGGGGCGAGTGCTCAAGCAGTCGCCGATGCCGTGCTGGAGTCGTCGGCCACTGGCAAATGGGTCGACATCGATTGCCAATTGTGAAATGGGAACCAAGACGCCCACGGAAAGCATTCCGTGGGCGTCCGGGGAGACGTGCCGATGCCCACCAGCGTTCGCTGCGATGACTGCGGAAAGAAGTTTTCGATCGGCGATCGGGAACTCAGCGGGAGTTGCCCCGCGTGTGGAACACCGAAACGAAAGCCGAAATCGGCGTCGGGTGATGGCAAGAAGAAGTCCAAGCGGGCAACCTGTCCGAGCTGCAAGACACAGCTCGCTGAGAATGTCAGCTACTGTGCCAAATGCGGTGTGGATGTGGGCACCGCGGATGCCGCCGTCGCGGGGATGGCACTGGATGAGTATGCCTCGAAGGCCCGTAATCGGGCGGGTTGGACGCTGTTCTGGGCGCGGTTGTTTCGCTGGTGGTAAGCGAGACCCACGGACGGCAGTCCGTGGGCTTCCGGGAAGAGTCAATACTCGAACCAACAGCGGATCTGGAAGGCGTCGGACGGATTGTAATCGCCACGGCCGGTGCGGCTGGTGATCGAGCGATCGAAGACCCAGCCTGCTTCCCACATGGCACGACCGCCGTTCTTGCGGCGGAACTCGATGCCCCCCATCACATGCAGGTCACGCAGGGTGACCACATCGGGCGTGCGATCGGTCCGCTTGATCGCCCACGACCCGCCGCCAAGTTCCCCCAGCACATACAACCAGCGACTCGAATCGCTCCGTTCCCGAACCCGCCACGACATCCGCGGACGTGGAAACACGAGTTCATGGCGATAGCCGAGACGTTCGTTTCCCAGGATCACGCCGACAATTGGTAACGCCGGAATGTCATCACGACGGAGGTAGACGAAGCCCCCGCCAAGTGCCGTTTCTTCATCAAGGCGATAGTAAGCCGAAGCGCGACCCGCGAGGCGAAACGACTCGGGGCGACGGTTCTCCCAGTCGGTATACCATCCGGGTGAAATCGCCAAGTCGACGATCCATTCGTCTTCAGGTACAGACTTGTTCGCGATCCCGCCGATGTCGATGACCACGTGATAGAGTTGTGGCGGCAGGTCGCTCGACTGCGGTCCGGTCAACCACGTGATCCCCCAACCGGTGGTCATCGCGAGAGTCGCGACCTCGGGGTAACGTGGGCCGTGCGACGAGCGAAAGTCGAAACCGAACAGTCCGAGACCGTCGCCACTCCCCGGAAGATACGACATCACGAAGGCATTCGTCGGAGCATGGCTCCTGTCGTCGTCTTTTGAAGCTTGTTCGTCCTGCCGTGAACCGTTCCCTTCCAGCAGGACGGACTTTCCTGTGTCAACTGGAGCGGGTGGCGGAGGCAGGGGTTCGACCGGTTCTCCCTGGTCGGCGAGGAGTTCGTCCGCCGCGGCATCGACCAGTACGACCAGCGGTTGCGTTTGTGTCAGCCAATGCAGCCGACGAACTGGCTCGGCAGCCGAGGTGACGCCGGCACCGCACCAGAAATACCACGCCAGAGCAGCCGTGAGACAAGGCAGTCGACGAGCCATAGTTCCTCAGCTTGATCTGAGACGCTGCCCGAGGACGTTCGCTGAATTGTCGGAAACCGTCAATTCAGTCGACGCCGAATCTGCTTCGCAGGACCTTAAGACTTGTGCAAATCGACTGAGCTTCGGCGAGAATCGCCGCTGTTACAGTCGACAGAATCGCTCGAAATGGACGGTGATCGCGGTCGTTCACCGACTCTAAGGGTCTGTTGCGTTTCGGCAACACCCGAGCACCCGCCCTGCGTCGCTTTTTTTCGCCGAAGTTGAGGTTTGCAACCTAGCTTTGGGAAGACGACATCGAGAACGACTCAGGGCGATCTGCATGGTTTCATTAACGTTAGGCGACGGCACATCCACAGCGGCCCCAGTGAAACGGGCTGCGCAGTGGTGGGTGGAAACCGTCACCACACGAACAGAACTCGCAGATCGTGTCACTGCCTGGGACGATCTCGCCTGGCATGCGCTCGAGCCGAATCCATTCTACGAAGCAATCATGTTTCTGCCGGCATGGGACCGCTTCGCAGCAGAAGGTCCGACGGAGATCGCCCTGGTTTATCGCAATGGCGTCCGTCCGCAGGATCCGCCGGAACTGTGTGGCTTCTTCCCGTTTGCGCGGGAACGTCATGGGCCGATCCAACTCCGGACGCTCTGGAAACACATCTATTGCTTCCTGTGTACGCCGCTCGTGCGACAAGGTGTCGCCGTCGAAACGTTACGCACGCTGTGTGAATGGCTCGAACAGGATCGGCAGGGACCGGCGGTCTGGCAGTTACCGCATGTCACAGCCGATGGGTTGTTTCAACAAGCCCTGATCGACGTGACACTCGAGCGGCAGACACTGACGCACGTGGCCCATCAATACAATCGGGCCTTACTTCGCCCGGCCGAGACTGCTGAGGCGTATTGTGCATCCACGATGACCTGCCACAATCGGCAGGAGCTACGCCGACAACGGCGGCGCCTCGGAGACCGGGGAACCGTGACCGTGCGCGAATCGCAGCCGGACGACGACCTGACTCCGTGGATCGAACAGTTTCTCGCCCTGGAAGCGGCTGGCTGGAAGGGACGCGAGCAATCGGCTCTGGCGGCTGCCGAAGCCGATGCGACGTACTTCCGTCAGATCGTGCGTTCCTCCGGTGAGCGGCGGCACGTCGGCTTTCTAGGACTGTACCTCGATGATCGCCCGGTCGCCCTGAAGGTCAACTTCCTCAGTGGCGAAGGGAGCTTTGCCTTCAAGATCGCCTTCGATGAAGCCTTTGCGAAATTCTCGCCAGGCGTGCAGCTCGAACTGGAAAACATTGACTGGGTGCATCGCCAGCGTGGGGTCCGTTGGATGGACTCCTGCGCCAAGCCAGGGCACTTCATGATCGGCCGTCTGTGGGGACAGCGGCGGACTATTCAACGTGTCTGGCTGTCGACCGGCCGCCGCTGGGGTGACCTGATTGTCGGCTGTCTGCCAGCGCTGAAAGCCTGCCGCCGTCTTGTCCGTTCACGTTCCGCGAGTCGTCCGTCGGCGACCACATCAGGAGAATCGAAATGAGCGTCTCAGCCCTCGCGCCTTCTGCTTTCGACACACCACACCACGACAGCGAATCCCTCTTGCTGGGCATCGATCCGACCGAATTCTCCCGGTGCTTTGATCGGCGGCCGTTCCTCATCGACCATCGGCTGTGCGACCATCCGCTCTTCGACCTGGAACGGTTGCTGCAGTTGGCCCGCGAACTGCCGGAACGGCTGATCGAGTACAACGCCGGGACGATTCCGGTCAATCAGGACCAGTCGAAAACCCCGCGGAACGGTCTCTCGGTGGAAGAGACAATTGACCGGATCCGCGAGTGCAAGTCGTGGATGGTGTTGAAGCAAGTCGAGAATGATCCGGCGTACAAGGCCCTGCTGGAAGAATGCCTGCAGGAAGTTCGCCCGTTCTCGGAACCGATCGTGCCGGGAATGTGCCAACCGCACGCTTACATCTTCCTGACGTCGCCACGCTCCGTCACCCCCTATCACATCGATCCTGAGCATAACTTTCTGCTGCAGATTCGCGGGAACAAAATCATTCGTCAGTTCGACGGACTCGATCCGACGATCCTGTCGCACGAAGAGCTCGAAGCGTTTTACGGGCTGCGTCAGCGAAATATGACGCTGAAAGAAGAAAACCGTGATCGGTGCTGGACCTACAATCTGCGACCGGGGCAGGGACTTCACTTCCCGGTGACGTTCCCGCATTGGGTCGAAAATGGCGATGACGTCTCAATCTCGTTCAGCATCACCTTCCGCACGCCGGATCTCGATCGCCGCCGGGCGGTGTACCAGGTGAACCATCAGCTGCGAAAATACGGCCTGCGCCCCACTCCCTACGGACAGTCAATCACAACCGACCGCTGGAAACACAACGCCGTGCGGGTCTGGTCGAAAGTTTCCAACCTCTGGTCGCGCGATTGAGACGCTGCAGAGATCCAGTCCCTGTCTGGGCTGGATCTTCACAGGCTCAATTACATCCGTTGAATCAGCACCGCCGTCAGATCATCCTGCGGCGGGCGTGGGAGACAGAACTGCTTCACTGCGGCATGCATCTGCTGGAGCCGGTGCGCGGAGGGTTCCGTCATTTGACTGCGTAACGTTTCGATCATCCGTAACTGGCCGAAGAACTCGCCGTTCAGATTCCGCGCTTCTTCCCAACCATCGGTGGCGAGGAGCAAGGCTTCCTGGCTGTTCAGCGTGAACGCTCCACCGCAGGGAATCGGTGTCGCATCGACACCGAGTACCGGCCCCGTGGCGGGGAGTTCGCGAATCACGCCGTCCGCGTTGAAGACCACCGCCGTCAGCCCCGCCGCCGCGTACTCGATCAACCCGTCGTGCTTCAGGACCGCGACAAAGAGACCGACGAAGCGTCGATCGCGGACATCCTTGATGAGGAACTCGTTGACCCGTGTCAGGAGCACACCAGGGTCGACAGCTGCTCCCGCAGCCGCGCGGAGGTAAGCCCGCGTCTGAGTCATGACGAGCGCGGCCCCGACTTCGTGGCCACTGACGTCACCAATCACGACACCCCACGAGCCGTCGGCCAGCTTGAGATAATCGAACCAGTCACCTCCGACCGTCTCGGCACTGGTCGAAATGCTCTCAATTGCGAGGCCGGAAACCTTCGGAGCTTCCGTCGGCAGCAGCCCGACCTGCAACTCACGCGCGACTCTTAAGCCCGCGCGTGTTTCACTCAGTTCTGCGGCGGCCTGCTGAGCCCGGAGATAGTCGATCAACAATCCGGTCAACGGGACGCTATAGCCGACCAGCTTTAATCCCTGGGCCGTCAGAAACGCGACACCAAATTCATTCCGAGCGACAAATGCTGCGTAGGTCTGCCCGAGAATATGCGGAATGAGACTCAGCAACAGTCCGTAAGCGAACAAGCTGGGATGGCGGCGAAAAAACCGCGGCAGAACAATCCCCCCCGCGAGCAGATAGATCATCAGCGCGACACCATCCCACGGGCGCACCACCGGGCTGTCCGGTGCCAGCGCCACTGGCAGCGGATCCCATTCGCGGCACAGCCGAATCAGGAGATACGCTCCACCGACACAAATGAATGCCCCCCCCAGCAGCACGCTCGACTTCATCCGTCCCAGCCGCGGGCCGACCGGAGCACCGAAAGCAAAAGCAGCCGCTCCGAAAGCCACCACACCAGCATGAAACATGCGTGACAGCGACCAGGTAAACGGGATGAACTGGACATCGTCCGCCACCGTTCCGAGCAACCGCGTCGCTGCGAGAGTCTGAAAGGCATCCATGCATCCTGCCAGCAGAAGAGCGGCCCCGATGATCGTCATCGCCAAATCACGTCGCAGGGTGAACTGGGCGAAGGCACACACCGCGGTGAAGAGCGCAATGCAGACGCCTGTCCATTGCAGCACGGTGTGAATGAGCAATCCGTGGAGTGCCCTCACCGTCCCGTCGAGTGCTTCCGGCGCGATCGTGTTCGGGGAGGCCTGCAGCCAGCCAAATCGTCCGAGAAACGACATGACCACGGGGACGCCCGTGAGCGCTAACACCACGACGAAAAACCAGGGCGGAACGATCCGCTTCGGCACATCCACGACCACACACTCCTCTTCGAACCAGTCGACTGTAACGGATGGGACCGGGAATGTGGACCGTATGCGGTCCCGTATCCCTCAGGTTGGATGGGTGTCGACTGTCCACTCGCGGTTCGGCTTGTTAAGCTCGCCGTTCACTCTTCCTGGAAGGATGATCGATGCGGACGCCGCGGAATGTGTTGGGGACCGAGCTCGAAACCTGCAGCATGAGCCCCATGACGGGCTTCTTTCGCGATGGCTGTTGTCGGAACGGTCCCGGCGATGTCGGCCTGCACCTCGTGTGTACTCGCGTGACCGAAGAATTCCTGCAGTTCTCCGCCGCTCATGGCAATGACCTGAGCACCCCGCGGCCGGAGTGGGACTTCCCCGGCTTACAACCGGGCGATCAATGGTGCGTGTGTGTGGAACGCTGGAAAGAAGCGATGGAAGCCGGCTTCGCCGCTCCGGTGGTGCTCGCCGCCACGCACATCTCCACCCTGGAGTTCGTCTCACTGGAAGAACTTCAACAGCACGCGGCTGAAGACGAGTGAGCGTCTGAATCATCCAACAAGAGTCCTTCTGCACACCGCTAGAAAACACTGGAGCGTTATCCCTGGTTCACAAGAGTCCCTTTCGTTCACAAAAGAGGACCGAATTCTGGACGCAAGAACAGATCGGCGGTACGATCCCCCGTGATGCATTGTCTCGTGAATCGATCAACAGCTTGAGAGCGGAAGGTGATCGCCCATGGTTGATCCCGGATCACCGGCTGACCCCGTGTCACCTCAGCCAGCGACCTTGCAACCTGAGGCAGCCGTTTCCACCGTTGTGAATCCCCTGCCATGGACCAATCGTGAACGGTCCGCAGTGACGGTCGTCCTCGTCCTGCATGCGGTGTTGTTATGGATCAGTGCAGTGATCCACTCTCCGTGCTGGGATGAGATTGGTCATCTCCCGGCGGGAATTGCTCATTGGCAATCGGGGATCTTCGATCTCTATCGCGTCAATCCACCGCTTGTCCGGACGACGGCCACGTTGCTCCCCTACGTGATGGGAATGCGGCTGGAAGTCGAAGGGGCGAGTCCCGCTTGTCCACCGTGGCGACGGGGCGAATTCGTTAGTGGCAGTGCGTGGATTCGTGCGGATGGGGCGGAGTTTTATTACGCCCTGCAACTCGCCCGGGCGGTTGCGAGTTTATTTTCCGTCGCCTGCGGATGGTTGATCTACCGGTTTTCCCGGAATGCTCTGGGAATCGCGCCGGCCGGAATCGCCATGGTCCTGTGGTGTACGTCGCCACTCGTCCTCGGCCATGGATCTCTGATTACTCCAGATGTCGGTTCGGCGACCACGGCGCTCCTGGCCATCATGGCGATCGCCGCCTGGTCGGTTGCTCCAAGTTGGGGACGAACCGTCCTGGCGGGTGCCGGTTTGGGTCTGGCGTTGTTGACCAAATTTACGAATATTCTGCTGGTCCTCGCCGTCATCGGCGTACTCGCCTATCGGCTGTACAGACCGCAAACGACCATCGAAACCTCGATGACTCGCCGCGGGTGGTGTCTCCGTTTTGCGGCGATTGCCGTGCTCTCGGCCTACGTTGTCAACCTGGGTTATGGGTTCGAACGGTTCGGCACGAGGTTGGGTGAGTATCGTTTCATCAGCCGATTTTTTCGCGGTGAGGAGGAAGTCGGCCGTACCAAGCCATACGGGAATCGCTTTGCGGGAACGCTTCTGGGGGCGGTTCCGATCCCCTTACCGGAGAACTATCTCAACGGCATCGATGTGCAGAAGCGCGACTTCGAGATGAAGATGATGTCCTACCTCCGCGGCGAATGGCAGCGCGGCGGCTGGTATCATTACTACCTCTACGGGATCCTGGTGAAAGAACCGCTCGGCATGCTGGCCTTGCTGGCGCTGGCACTGGTGCGGTTTCCGTTCTTGCCGCGTGCCCAACGGACGTTTCTAGGTTGCTGGGCACTCCTGCCGGCGCTCGGCTTTCTAGCGTTCGTCAGTTCGCAGATCGGGTTCAATCACCATCTGCGCTATATCCTGCCAGCGTATCCGTTTGTGTTTTTGTTCGCTGCGGGGGCGACGCTTCCAGGAATTGGTCCGCGTGGGAATTGGTGGCCACGCATTGCGATCGTGTTGACAGTGATGGCCGCTGGGGAAAGCCTCAGCGTCTATCCACATTCGATGTCGTTCTTCAATCTGGCAGTCGGCGGACCAATCAATGGCCCGAAGCATCTGCACAGCAGCAATATCGACTGGGGAAAGGATCTTCTGGGACTGGCCAAATGGGCGAAGGCGCATCCGGAAGCACGTCCGCTGCGGATCTCGATCAGCCATGGCTACGACAGTCGCGACCTCCCCTGGTGGGATGAAGGGGTGACCCACGGTTTACTGACCGCTGATGAATGCAAACAGATTGCTGAAGGCAAATGGCCGGGTGGCTGGGTCGCCGTCAGTGTGAGCCGGATGCATGACCCGCCGGATCGTGACTACGACCGATACCGCTGGTTCCGTGAACAGGAACCAGACGCTCGCATTGGCTATGGAATTCGGCTCTATCACTTGCCCACGCCACCGCCTGCCGATGACAAACCAGCCGCCTCTCGGTCAGGGAATGCCGGAGGGGCAGCGTCTGATTGAAACTGAGGAATCTGAGAGGGCGGCCGTTGATCGGGCCCGCTCTCCAGTGTGCCTCTCCACTGTGCAACTGGGCGCGAACAGCCCCACCTTCAATCGTTCCAGAAGCGGCTCGACCGCGCGTCGAAGCCCGGTCTGGTCTTCCATGCCGGGCTTCTGCCATTCGAATGATCCGCGGTGTCTCCACACCAGTTCGGCACCATTCGAAAAGCCAAAGCCCGGCGTCCAAAGCGACGCCGGGCTTTGATTGTGTTGCTACCTTCGTCCTGCATCGGCTGATGCAGCCCCGATCAGACCTACTGCCGCTTTGGTTCCGGTCGGTGCGGCTGCACCCAGGCTCGTTCCGGGTCGCCCAGTTCCGAGGGATTCGGGTGCGGTTTCGACGACGTGACACGGGCGCGCACGTAAAGTTCGTCCCCCTGAAACTGATAGCTCGGTGTCAGCCCCTCGACCGTTGCCAGCACAGTCCCCACATCATCGGAATACCGCTGTGTGACCGGTAATGCCTTCCCGTCGGCATCGAGCACCGGCGTTTTGGTACGGTCGTAACTCTTCCGCGTCCCGATGAATTCCGTCTTGTATGTCACTCCAGCGGAGCCCTGAATCTGGAGTGACATCCGGTCAGATGTTGTCGTCACGGCCGTGAGAGTCACGCCCGATGAGGAGTAAAACCGGCCGGCTTCGAGCGCGCCGATCAGTGCGTCCGGAGTCAGTCGCGGCGCGAGGACCATCACCCACCCGCGGCCAGGTTCACTCGCCCGGCTGGGAATGTTGTGATAGCTGTGCCCGTCATCGGTCGCCAGCCCCCACAGGATTTCCCCATCGCCCTCAGACAACCGCAGCGTGAGGATGATGTCCCACATCCGTTCGGTCGAGGCATGCCGGTCGTCGCCGGAGTTCTTCACCCCGGGGTGACCGTTGTAGACCTCGAAGAATTTTTCCCCTCGAACCTGCGCCAGCTCTTCCGCGGTGATGGCCCAGCCGAAATTCGGATGGTTCACGTGGACCATCATCGGCTGCTTCGTCCGTTCACGCTGAGCGATGACGGCGTTGACATTGTTCTGCAGCACGTCGACGACCGACTCACCACCCAGCGGCGGCACGACGTCCTGGAGGTTCGCAGCACAGAGATGCAGCGGCAGTTTCCCGAATTTGTCAGTGATCTCTTCGCCCTGAATCAACAGGAAGCGATCAGGTTGACCGACGAGATCGACCACTTCCGCAAAGGTCTTCAGGCGGACTTCCGTCTTCTCCTCACGCCTGCGTTCCACGATCTGATCGGGCCAGTTCTTCCGGAGCCGCTCATACGCTTTGCGACCCGATTTCGCTTTGTCGACATCGATCCACTTTTCGCTAAGGGCTAGCGTGTTGTGATCGGTGAAGGCCAGAAAGTCGTACTTCTGCTCGCGATACCAGAGAGCGATGTTTTCGAGGTAGTCGTCGCCGTCGCTCCAGAAGGAATGCGTATGCAGATTCCCGCGGTACCATTGCAGCTGGCCGGTTGATGCCAGGAGATCTTCTGCGGGCGCCTTCGTGGGTGCCTGCAGCGCGAAGCTGCCGACAAGACCAACGATTCCCAGCGTTGCCACACTCACCAGCCAGCGTTTCATCTGCCATTCCTTGAATCAGCGACAGCGCGTTGAACCAATCGGCGTCGATCGGAGGATTCCATCCGGGTTACGACATCCCTTCGTAACGAACTCCCCCGGCCGCTACAACCAATCAGCCGAACTTGATACATTTTTCGCGAAAGCTGCCCAGCCCGGTCAGTCCCCTGGCGGAGTGTTGTCCCTTATGACGTTCTCACCCTTCCGTTCATGCTCTCCGGTCCGATGGGCGACCTGCAGCCTGGTGCTCACGCTCTGTCTCGGGGAGTGGCCAGTCTCCGGGATCGCGGCTGAGCCCGATCGTTCGACCGAGTTTCTCCAGTTCATCCGCGGGGAAGCAGTCAAACTGCGGGCGTCTGATCGCCCGCCACAAACAGCCGCGGAATGGGAAGCCCGACGACTCCTGATTCGCCAGCAGCTCGAAGCGGCGCTCGGTGGTTTCCCTGCAGAGCGATGCCCGCTCGAACCACGGCTGCTCGACACCTGGAAACGAGACGGCTACCGACTCGAGAAAGTCCTGTTCCAGACCTTTCCCGGTGTCTGGATGACGGCCCACGCCTATGTCCCCGATGGCCCCGGTCCGCATCCCGCCATCCTTTCGGTGCATGGCCACTGGAAGCACGCCAAGCAGGAGCCGACGATCCAGTCGCGTTGCATCGGAGCAGCGAAACTTGGTTTCTTCGTTCTGGCAGTTGATGCCTTTGGTGCCGGGGAACGGGCGACGGGGAAAGCACTGGGCGAATACCACGGTGAGATGTCCGGGGCCACACTCTTTCCATCAGGACGAACGCTGGCCGGGGTTCAGCTCTATGAAAATATGCGGGCGGTCGACTATCTCCAGTCACGACCGGAAGTCGACCCGAAGAAGATCGGCGTGACGGGCGCAAGCGGCGGCGGCAACCAGACGATGTACGCCGGGGCCTATGAAGAACGCTTCGCAGCAGCAGTCCCGGTCTGTTCGGTCGGGAATTATCAGGCGTATCTCGGAGCCGCCTGCTGCATGTGCGAAGTCGTGCCGGGTGCGCTTCGCTTCACGGAAGAAGGAGAACTCCTCGGCCTGACCGCACCACGGGGGTTGATGGTCGTGAATGTCACCAAAGACGGCCGGCAGTTTTCGATACGGGAAGCCCGCAAGTCGGTTGTGGGTGCACAATCGGTGTACGACGTGCTCGGCCAGCCCGATCAGTTGTACCATTCGACGTTCCGCTGGCATCACGATTATCACCAGCCGATCCGTGAAGCGATGTACGGCTTCATGACGCAGCAACTCAAAGGGGCTGGGGACGGATCACCGATCGCGGAACCGGCCCACAAGACCGAGGATCCCGATGGCGTCCGTTGCTTTCCAGGGATCAGCCGTCCCGATGACTGGGTGACACTGCCACAGTTCGCCGCGGCGGAAAGCCGGGCCGCACTCGCGAAGTGGTCAACACCTGCCGATCGGGCTGCGTGGGAAGTCCGTGCGAAGGAATTGAAAAACGTCTTGCGTGAGAAAGTCTTCGGGGGCTTTCCCGCAGGGGCGGCTGTCTCGACGGCTTCAGCGATGGCTCGTGGTGATGCGTGGACTGTGACCTTCTCGCCGGAACCGGGCCTGACACTGGTCGCCCAGCGACAACCCGCAGTGCAGGCGTCTGCCAAAACGGCGATCCTGCTCAATCTGGAGGGACTCGCAGCGGCACAAAAGAGTCCGCTGGCTTCAGCACTCCGTGAAGGGGGCTGGAATCTGGTCACGGTCGAACTGCGGGCTACGGGAGCCGCAGCGCTGAAGGGGGATCTCATCGGTCGGGCTCCCGATCACAACTCGGCTGAATGGTCGCTATGGGTGGGGCGACCGTTGCTGGGGCAGTGGACTTATGATGTGCTCCGCACACTCGATGTGCTCCGCGGGGAATCCGGAACGGGCGATGGTCCGCTGCCGATCGTGATCGGTGAAGGTCCTGCCGGGCTGGTGGCACTATCGGTCGGAGCACTGGCTGGCGAGCAAGTGAGTGGCGTCGCAGCGGTGAACACGCTGGCCAGCTATGTCACTGATGTGCCGTATCAGGGGCAACGCCTGGGAACACTCGCCCCCGGGATTTTGCGGGATGTGGGCGACGTCGGGCATCTCGCGGCCCTGGCGCTGCCGACGCGGGTGGTGATCGCCGGTGGGGTCAACGGGTCCGGGATGGTCCTCACGGGTGAGACGCTGCGGGAAGCGTATGCTCCCGCCAGACAGCGTGCTGCGATATACGCGATGCCGTCCACTTTCACGCTGCTGGAATCCACCGACCCCGCTGCGATCGTACAGGCTTTGAAATGAAAACCGGGCCGGTCCAGGAACAATTCCTCGACCGGCCCGTCGGTTCACAACGATCAGCAGTTCGGCGGCGGGTCCTTCCGCCGACGCTTCTCCTTCGGTGGCTGAGCCGCTTCCGGATCATTCATCGTCGGGTCTTCCGGCTTCGGCTGAGTCTTCCGCGGCTTGCTCTTGGTCGGCTTCGCCTTCTTCGGCTTCGACGGCTTCGATTCACTCATCTTGGGATCGGACTGAGGCGGCTCGACCGGCGGCGGCTCAACCTTCTGCGCATCGAGATGCGACGGATCAACTTTCGGCGGCTCCATCTTCCTTGAGTCCAACGAGCGCGTGTCACTATACGACAGCTCACCGCGGTTCGTGTCGAAGTGAATGTTCTCGCCGCCGGCCGACGAGTTTCGTCGTACCTGACAGAGAGGATTCGGATCGTACATCCCCCGGAAGCGATGATCGGTCAGGTAGTTGAACCGGCGGGCTTTCACGACCTTGTGTCCGGGGAGATGCAACCACTGCTCATTTTCTTCGAGCGTCATCAGTTCTTCGGGTTCCATCCCGAAGTACGTTCCCCAGTCTTCGGCCATCAGCCGGTTGCTGAGTCCGAACGTCTGCGTGACGGCGATGTTGTCGAGGATCGTCCGCCAGTCCTTTTCATATTCGGCCTTCAGCTGATGCAACGACTGAAAGAAGAGCCAGCACTGCAACCCGAAGCCGCGCATCAGGGTGATGGTCGGCTTCAGCAGATCGAAATGCCCCAACTGGGCGCATTCATCAATCAGGAAGAGAGTCCGCGACTCGGGACGGAACCGGCGTTTGAGGATCGCCGCCAGCAGCGTTCCCAACAGAATCCTCAACAGCCCGGCATGCGAAACCAGTTTCTCCACCGGGAAGATGAGATAGATCGTCAGCGGCTCACCGTTGATGACCTGTTCGAGCGAGAACGTCGAGTTCGCAATCGCCGGACGGATCAGATCACTGCTGAGCGGCTTGAGATACGAAGTGGTTGTGGCCAGCACAGAGGGACGCGTGTCTCGCTCCGCTTGATTTAAAAAACCGCAGATCTCCCGATACGCCAGCTTCGACTTGGGCTTCGAGTCGGCGACGACTGCCGTCTGATACATCGGATCATCGCAGAGCAGCAGGTCCCGCGCTTCGAGCAGATTCCGCTTCTTCGGATCGGCATGCGAACCGTAGTGCGCGATGAGACCGCTGAGGAAGCCAGTTCCATGCAGGTCCCAAAATCTTTCACGAGTCGACGTATTCCCCGTCGCCAGCATGGAGGCCAGCATCGCGGCCTCCGTATCGGGATCAGCACCCGGCAGGTGCATCAAGTCCAGCGGGTTCAGCCCGTCGCTCTGTTTGAGGACGAGGTTGAACGGATCGATTCCGATGACATGATGACCGAGTTCGCGCCGCCGCCGAGCCGTGACGGAGTAGAGTTCGCCCTTCACATCCAGACAAATCATGGAGCGCAGGCTGGTCAGCAAGGTCGGGATGAGCACATCGCGACCTTTCCCGCAGCCAGTCGGTGCCACGGTGAGCAGATGCCCGTCGCCGGCATAGTTCAGCGGGTCATCCGAAGGGGGGTGGGTCTGCTGGTGCTGGGCCGCGAAGCCGAACGGGAGCTCGTTCGCTTGCCACCAGCCGAGTTCCAGTTCGTTGGGATTGCGATCAGCACCATCACCGGGAGAAGGGGAACGAGAAATCATGGAAGCGACTCCAGATTGCGCACGTTGATCCCTGACCCGAGTCTGTGCGGGGATCTCGGGCCTGGTCCGCACCGGGAGCGCAACCAAGCGCGACCGGAGACGCACCACCAAGGGGGGAGGAAAGAATCGACAACGCACGGGGCCCGCAAGTCGGAGGGTCTCCGACCCGCACCGCACGCGCCAAACCGACCGGAGCACCCGAACGATTCAGCGGACCAAACCCTGCCATCATCACCGCGGAACTTCCACTCCGCAGTCTTCCCGCAGCATCCTGCTGCCTGCTCCACATCGTCTGGTGACAACACGACGGAGCAAGAATCATTCTCCCTCGGCGAGCCTGCAGTACGAATTACGCACTGCCGGACAGCGTGTCACCGCCTACAGACCGAAGGTCGCAGCTGCTGACCACAGCCGCGTGTGAATTCCATTGAACGAAATCTTATCGATTTCCACGCAATGCGAAAGAACTGTTTCGAAGGGTTGGAAAAAAAGCAACTATTTCGTCATCATTTTGTGACGTGTTCGCCACTAAAACAGACACCACCCCCGGGGATCATGGCATGCCATTGAACGAACTGCAGCAGGGTGATCAGGCCAAAAAGCGCAAAGCCGCCCGGAAAAAACGCGCCGAAACTCTCATCCCGACACTGCGGGAACTGCAGTGTTTTCGCGCCATCGTCGAAACGATGCAGGCGGGTCCGCATCGCTCCGCCAATGCCCTCTTCAAGAAACTCGATTACGCTCCATCGTACTGCAAAGCCACGCTGGAACGTCTCAAAGGTGATGGACGCTGGAACCGGCGACTCATCAACTTTACGCGCATGGAAGTCACCGAAGATGGCCTGAAAGCCTATCAGTATGCCTGCAAAGTGCTCGACACCCACGCGACGGGACCGTTCGGCAAGCGACGCGAAAAACTCCGCATCGGAACCACGAATCGCGTGATGACCGCGTTTCTCGGCCCTAAGTTGCAGGAGTACCTCACGCTGCGCCGCCGCGCTGCTGATGCGCGAACGGTCGATGTCGATCTCGAACTGCAGGAGTCGACCATCGATGAGATTCTGGAAGCCCTGCGACAAGAACAAATTGATCTCGCGATCGGTGGTATCCCCTCGCAGGGCCCTCCGTCGGACCTCGATAAAGTCGGGATCGGGGGAAACATCGCCACGGTGCTGATCGCCGGGAAGAAAGGGTACGAAGGCTTCAACAAAGCCCGCGAAGCCCGTAAAGAAGTGGTCTCCTGGGATGAACTCGCCCGGGCCCATGTCTGCGTGATCCGCTCTGATCTGGCGGGGGCACTCGCGCATCTCCCGAAACCGGCGGAAGGCTACTCGCGGATCGTCGTCGACAATTACGCCTCCGTGGTTTCGGTGGTGCACAGCGGTGCTGCGGTCGGGTTGGTGCTCGACATGGGAATCCCCAAAGATGTCCTGCTGCAATTCGAACTCGATGCAAAAATCCGGCCGCGCACGCTCGCCGTGTGGAAGCGAAAAGGTGAGAAGCTCACCCCGCTGGCGCAGGAATTCCTGGACGTCGTCACTCGTGAAGACAATTGATCGGCTCTGCCACAACCCAGCCGAGTCAGCCGGATCTCCAGGGAATTCTCGCCAGTTGTTGGCAGACTTGCGTCACGTGAACCGCTGACGTAGCGTGCAGCGCGATCATCTAGAGACACTTTCAGAAAGCAGATCACATGCGTTGGATGGTGGGCGGATTGTTGCTGGCAGTGGTGGTCACAACACTTTCGATGCAGGGGCTGACAGTGAACGGCGATGAGGCAACAAAACAGTTACGGCACGTGGTGATCTTCAAGTTCAAAGACGAAGTGACACCAGCACAGGTCGATGAAGTTTCCGCGGCGTTCGCAGCCCTGCCGAAAAAGATCGCAGTCATCAAGGACTTCGAGTGGGGGACCGACAACAGTCCGGAAGGGAAGGCCGCGGGTTTCACGCACTGCTTCTTCGTGACGTTCGCCGACGAGAAGGGCCGCGACATTTACCTCCCGCATCCGGCCCACCAGGAGTTCGTGAAACTCGTCGGCCCGCGCGTCGACAAGGTCCTGGTCTTCGATTACTGGGCGAAACGGTAACTCGCCAGCGAAAGTTGGAATCCCGCCTTGCGACTGGACAGGGTGAAGTCTGGACTCCAACCCGGATCTGTGTGTGGACGAAAGACAAGTTGATGGAGGCCGTCGAGACGGCTGGTCGTGCCGAATCGGCCTGCACGACCCGGCCTTGAAGACACCTCTCAGGCGGGGCTGACTTCCGTGTTCTCGTTCGCCGGTTTACTCGGCTCAATCCGGAGTCGCTTGATCTGCCGTTTGTCGGCCTTGAGAACCTGAAACACCCAGCGTTCCCACTGGGTGGTCGCTCCATCAGTCGGCATCCGGCCGAGCAGGGAAAACACAAACCCGCCAATCGTGTCGTATCCCTGATCCTCCGGGAACTCGAACTCGAAGCGTTCATTGAGTTCATCGAGGTGGACCCGGCCATCGACTTCGATCGCACCGTCGGCTTGCATCGCAATCGATTCGGGACGCAGTTCGTCATCGTACTCGTCCTGAATTTCGCCGACGATTTCTTCGAGAATGTCTTCCATCGTCACGAGTCCGGCCACGCCGCCGTATTCATCATTCACCATCGCGATATGCACGTGCTGCCGACGCATCAGGTTGAGCAGGGCGGGAATGGCGGTTGTGATCGGGACATACACCGGCTCCCGCAGGATATCGCGCAGCACCGGAATCGGATCGCCGGGTTGACGCCGCGATTCGAGCGCCTTGAGGAGATCCTTCGCGTAGAGAATCCCGAGAATGTCATCGGTTGATTCTCCGATCACGGGCATCCGCGAGTGTCCCGAAGCGACGAGTTCGCGGCGGGCTTCGTCGATGGTCGCATCGGCCCGCACGCAGAGCATGTCGGTCCGCGGAGTCATCACCGCCCCGACGTCTTCGTCCTGGAATTCCATCACGCGTTCGATCATTTCGCCCGCGTCCTGCTCGAGCACGCCTTCGCGCGTCCCCTCGTCAACAACGGTGCGGATCTCTTCACCGATGACGGCTGCATCATCTTTATCGGGTTCTTCGAGCCCGGTGATCCGATGCGCGAAACGATCCCCCGCCGTCACGATGGACCACAGTGGGGTTAACATCAGCGACCAGACACTCATCAGGGGCCAGCACCGGAACAGAAAACGTTCACTGGCAACCCGGGAGAGGATCCAGGGAATCACATTGCCAACCAGGACGACGACCAGCATGCCGATCAGACAGACCAGCCCGAAGAATGCCAGGCTGCGAGCATCGGAAGGATTGGGCGAGCCGAAATAGAGCATGAAGACGCCCGCGCAACTCAGGTTCGCGACCGTCAACAACACGCGCATCGAGAACAGCGCCCGATCCTGTTCCAACAGAATCGAACGAAACCGCGCGGGAAGACCGCGGCGATCACAAAGTTCTTCCAGACGGCTGTAAGTAAATTCGCGTAAAGCGAAGCAGCTGAAAGCTGTCCAGCCAACCAGACCGATGAGGACCACCAGAACAATCAGAAGTCCGCTCATTCGCGGGGACTCCCGACTGAGAGTGTGCGCTCGATCAACGCTCGAGCCGGATTGTGACCGGGTCGCCCGTTATCCCACGCCTGAACCATTAGGTTTCCAGATCGGTCGGTATCAGTCCAAACAGGGTCAGAACTTCCCGCTCGCGTGCCCGCATCCGTGGACGTTCAGCGTCGGTCAGATCGTCATACCCGCACAGGTGGAGCCACCCGTGAACGCAGTATAACAGCAGTTCATCGTTAACGCTCGCCGTTCGGAGTGTTGCTTCCCGAAGTGCCGTTTCCGCACTGACCATCAGTTCCCCGGCGATGAACCGCCCCTTCCCCCGAAGTTGAGCAGGTTCCCATGGAATGTTCGGATCAGTCGCTTCTTCGGGAAAGCCGATGACATCCGTTGCCCAGTCGTGACCGAGAAAGTCGCGATTCCATCGACGGATCATCGCGTCATCGACAATGACCACCGTCAATTCGGCCCCGGCGACCTGTTCCGCAGCCAGAGAGACCCGCAACCGCAGTTCCAGTCGTTCAAGATCGACTGGAACTGCCGTTTGGCGATTGTCCAGAGTGACCGTGCAAGTCGTCACGCTGTCTTCTGCTCGGGATACTTGATCCGGCCGTGATAAATGCCGATCAGGGACTTCGTCAGGGATTCCTCGACGATCGCCAGTTCGCTCAAGGTCAGCGTACTTTCATCGAACTGGCCATCGAGGAGCCGCTTCATCGCGATGTCGTGCACCAGCGTTTCGATCCGCTTCGGGGTCGGCTCGGCCAGCGTCCGGCTGGCCCCTTCCACGGCATCGGAAATCATCAGGACGGCCGCTTCGCGACTTTGCGGCTTGGGACCGGGATACCGGAAGGACGATTCTTCCACCACGGTCCGGAACTCCTCCGGCTGGGCCTCGGCCTGCTTGTTCGCCGCATGGAAGAAGTATTCCACCAGCGTCGTCCCGTGATGCTGCTCGATAAAGTCGACCAGCGGCAGAGGCAGATTGTGCTGATGGGCCAGATCGGAGCCATCCTTCACGTGACCGATAATCACCAGGGTGCTCATCGCCGGGTTCAGCGACAGATGGCGGCTGGCCTGACCGGCGACCATATTCTCCACGAAATACTGTGGTTTGAGCATCTTGCCGATGTCATGAAAATAGGCACCGACCCGGCAGAGCAGGCCATTCGCGCCAATCGCATCGGCGGCCGTTTCAGCAATTGTCGCCACACCAATCGAATGGTTGTACGTCCCCGGTGCCCGCCGCACGAGTTCCTGCAACAACGGATGCGACACATCGCTGAGTTCCAGCAGGCTGAGGTCGGTCACCACACCGAAGAGCTGTTCGATGAAGGGCAGGGTGCCCGAGACCAGCAATCCGGTAACGAAACAGGCGATGGCCCCGGACAGACTGTCGGAGAGAAGATACCAATCCGACCAGACGCGATCGAGCTGCTGAAACCGCACGACGGCCATCCCCCAGTCGACGGCGAAGTAAATCACGGCTGTCAAAAAGCCTACGGAGACGACCTTCGATCGGGACGACACACTATTGAGCGGGACCACAGCCGCGGCGACCGAGCTCATCTGCACGACAAAGTCGCCGACACTTCCCCCGGTCGAAAGCGTGTGCATCAGCACGAGGGTGAAGCCGGTCAACGCGGCCAGCACCTGGTTATAGGCGATGGCGAGAATCATCACGGTCGACAGCAGTGGAACGAGCTCACCACGCCAGCCCTGCATCCCCAGAAACCGCCCCAGGCCCACAGACAGTGTGACCACGGTCAGATAGACCGTCAGCCGCCCCGCATGCCGCACGATCCTGGGTTCGTTGTGCAGCAGATAATAGGCGTTCATCACGCCGAGCACGAACAGCAGCGACAGAGCGACCGACACGCGGATCAGCCGCTCTGACCACGGCGTGACCGCTTCGATGGCGTCGTATTGGGAGCGGAGCACCGCCAGCGCTTCTTCATCGATCCAGGACCCGGGTGCAACGAGGACCTGCCCCCGCTGATATTTGTCCCGGGCCGGGGGCGTCGTGCTGCGGATCAGCTGCAGACGTTCCTGGGTGGCCACTGCATCGTACGTCAGCGTCGGAGCAGCGTGATGGCGGAGCCAGCGTTCCAGCACCGGTTGAATTTTCAGCAGCGTCGGAAACTGGTTCCATTGCTGCGCGATGCGACCACCGGCTTTCAGCGACTCATCCAGCAACGTCTGCGATGCGGGGATCGTCTGGAGTTCGGTCTCGATCGTCAGAGGGACATCGGCGGTGACAACGCTGATGGGGCGGTCGAGCGCCACGTCGCGACGACTCATCTCACCGGGGTCGAGTAATCCGGTCTCGCGTAACGGCGAGGTCAAGGTCGTGAACTGGTCGACGATTTCATCAATCGTCCGTTCCTTCGACTCCATCGGCCCGATCACCGCCTGCAAATTGTCCCAGTCACGCTGCAGCGGCTCGGGAAGGGGGGTATTACCGCTCGGATCGGGCGGAAAACCGAACGCAGAACGAACGACTTCGGCCAGGTCGTTTGGAGAATGGACGGCGGAGACCTCGAAGAGATCGTTCCGCAACTGATTACGGAGTTCCCGCAGCGGGGTCGCATCGTTTCGGAAGATGGGTGCGACCTGTCGCTCGCTGTCGAGTTGTGCCAACTCGGTCCGGCGAACATTCACCCGTTCGAAGTCCATGCGGGCCAGCACGCCATCGACAACGAATTCACCCAGCCGGAAGCGAAAGGGCGCTCGCCAGCTCCCCAGCACGCCAACCAGCAACAGCAGAAACGCTCCGCAAATTGCCAGCCGCAACAGCAGATCGACGTTGCGCAACTGCTCAGCCAGCCGCCCGGACCACTTCGTGGCGGCTGTGAGCGTTGCAGCTTTCGCTGAACGCGACCGGCGTTGATGAAACAGTCGCATGGAGGCCTATGGGCCGGAGTCAGCGCCCGGCACATCCGTCGGAGGTGCAGCTTCGGGAGCGGGGAAATGTTCGCCCGTCGCCTCCGGTGAAACCGGGGGCGACGGACGATCCAGATCATACGCGGCGACGATCCGCCGTACCAATGGGTGCCGCACAATGTCTTCGCCGGTCAGCGTCACCATGCCGATTCCCGGCACGCCACGTAACCGCTCTAACGCATCGTGCAGCCCGCTTTCGACATGTTCGGGCAGGTCGGTCTGCGTCGCATCGCCCGTCACCACGATCTTCGAATCGTGACCCATCCGGGTCAGAAACATCTTCATCTGGGTGATGGTCGTATTCTGCGCCTCATCGAGAATGATGAATGTATTGTTCAGCGTGCGACCGCGCATGAAGGCGAGCGGCGCGATCTCGATCACGTCCCGATCCAGGTACCGTTGAACCTGTTCATAATCGAGGATATCACCGAGGGCATCGAGCAGCGGCCGGAGATAGGGATTCACCTTGGCCTGCATATCGCCGGGAAGAAACCCGAGTTTTTCGCCCGCTTCCACCGCCGGTCGAACCAGAACGATCTTGCGGACCCGTTCCAGCCGCAGTGCGTTCACCGCCATGGCGACTGCCAGATAGGTCTTACCAGTCCCGGCCGGTCCGGCACAGAAGACCAGATCATGCCCTCGCACCGCTTCGATATAACGGCGCTGCCCGGGGGTCCGCGCGGAGATCTTGCGGGCTTTATGAAAGACGTCGATCGGAGCGACATCCGGATCGCTGAAGTCGGTCGAGTTATCGAGCACGCGGTCGAACTCATCGTCAGCGAGGGTTCCGCGACGTTCGATCAACCCCCGCAGTTCGGTGATGATTTCAGTGCCGCGCTCGACTTGAGCCGCTTCGCCCCGCAGTTGCAGTTCGTCACCCCGAAGGACGACGTCAATTTTCAAGCGGTCGCGTAGTCGACGAAGATTCCGATCCCGCGTCCCGAAGAGGCTGCGGACATCGTTGAGATTCTTGAAGCGAACAGTGCCATTGGACATGGCGGGGTCCCTGCACAGGGAGGGCACCAGTCGACCGCAACCCTGCGGAGCGAACCAGCGACCTCGGGGAATTCTACCTTGGGGAAAATCTTGGGGGAACCGCCGGTCACCTCTCGAATCGGTGGAATTCGATGGAAGTTGGCGATTCGGGTAGACACGGGAGAGTTTGCCGACCTAAGCGGGATGAACTCACGCTTTCTCGACGATTTCGGCATCTGGCATGGTTTTGAGGCCCGGTCTGGCCCCAACGTCAGCGCAGTGCCTGAATGAAGACCTGCCGGGCGCTCATTTCAGAGGATTGCGAACAACATCGGTCCGGCCGATTCGATCAGGGGATGGCGTTTCTGAAGCTGCCTGCATCGACGCACCGCGAGTCCTGCAGGTTCGCGCGCTCCGTCTCCTACGACCGCTTCAACCCGTAAAGTTTGTCTAACCGTTTCGCTGTAAGCGCCACGTGTAGCGGTCGTAATGACGGTAGCGGTTGTGTTCAAGTCACCGAACTTGTCGGTTCGATCACATCCTCGCCACCAAGAGGGAAGCTCGCGCCGGGCTTCCCGTCGTTGTCGCCAGGACTCAGTTTTCAGTCCCGGCTCCGGTGACAGCCAGCCGAACGGTGCGACCGCGGTTCAGAGGATCAGGCGATGTACGAAGCGTTTTTTGAGTGTGCCCGCCGACCATTCTCAGCCACGCCTGACGCCGGGTGCTGGTTTTCTGCCGGTCCGTTTCAACCCGCTCTGGACGAACTGCTGATTTGCGCAGAGCAAGGGCAGGGGATTGGCATTCTCGTCGGTCCGGCCGGTTCGGGAAAATCGGCCCTTTGTGAACGGTTGATGGAGGACTTGCGGGGTCGGTTCGAAGTCATCGGCTTGCATCATGCGACCTTCGTGAACCGCAGGGCACTCCTGCAGACCATCCTCTCCGCGCTGAATCTGCCGATTCAAAAGGCGACCGATCAGGAATTGCGGCTGGAGCTCGGACCGGCACTGCGACAAGTGCGGGCGCAGGGACGATCGGTCGTGCTGGTCGTCGACGAAGCGCACGAACTCCCGGAGCCGCTGCTGGAAGAGTTACGCATTCTCGCTGACCAGGCCGAGCACGGCCATCCGCTGGTCCGGTTGATTCTCGCCGGCCAGGCGGGGCTGGAAGAGAAGCTCGTACACCCTGGCTTGCAGGCCCTCAATCAGCGGGTACGGGCCCAGGTGGTGCTGCCCGCACTCACGGCGGCGGAATCGCTCGACTACATCGATTTTCGACTGACATGGGCCGGTGCGCGCACGACGGAAGTCTTCGACGAAGACGCTTTGACGACGTTGATTCAGATCGCCGATGGATCGCCGCGGTGTCTCAGTCAACTGTGCGACCACACGTTGCTGCTGGCCTATGTCGCAGAGCAACGGCCCGTCACGAAAGCCCTGGTGCTGGAAGCTCTCGATGATCTGAAGCACCTGCCGCTCCGCTGGAATCTCCCCCAGCCACCGGTTGAACGAACGGCGACGCCCTCGATTTCGATCAGCGCGGAAGGGGTCATCGAGTGGGGAAGCCCGGCAGAATCCGCCACCGTTCCCGCCAGCGCTTCTGCGTTCGAGCCGGCAGAGGTTGAAGAACTGGCTCACATCGACAGCCACAACGAAGACGAGTCTGACGTTGACCTGCCAACGGTTGACTCCGACCGTGATGAACTGGAAGTCTACCGATTAAGCTCCGAACTGCTCGATGAAGCCCGCACACTGAAACCGGCCACGGTCTTCGACGATGCCACGCCGGATGTCTGGACGATTGATCCCAGGGCCTCCGCAGACGTCGTCCCGTCGACTGAAGCGGATTGTGTCCAACAGGAACCGTCTGCAACGGGGAGTGACGCAGCAGCGCTGGAAGAGTCGCGGACCAGTGACAACCAGGACATCGAGGATGAGTTGGACACACCGGAACGAGTCATCGAAGAAGAAGTGATTGATCGTTATGCGGCCCTGGATGCCGGGCTGGAACCGCCGCTGGAAGCCGATGCCACGGAGCCGACGACGGAAGAGCCAGCGGAATTCCTCTTCGAGGAAACGGGGATCACGTGGAATTCGGCTGTGGCCCGGTTGCAGGCATCGGGGGATGCGGCCAGCCGTCTGGCTGCCGTTCAACACGTGCTGGACGCGGTCGCGACCGAGCCACTGGCCGCACCGTTCAGCAGGCCGACAGCGGTTGCCACAGCGAGCGATCCCCAGCCGATTGTGACTCACACGCACACGCCGACGAGCGAACCGTTGCCCACGGTCTTCGAGTTCGGCAGCGAGACTCCGCGAACCGAGCAGACGGTCGAAACTTCCCACCCGGGGAACGAGCCTCGGAATTACCGCCGGCTCTTCACGATGCTGCGCCGGAAACAGGCCCGTAGCTAATTTGCACGATCGGACGCTGCGGGGATTACGACACGTTGCGCCCAGTGCTGAAAATCGGTATCGACTTTCTGCAAATCGGTTTGTCCCAGGACGGCCGCCAGTGACCAGCCGCCGGTTGGATCAACGGCAAAGTTGCTCCGGCATTTGCGATAGAACGCCCCCAGGCGTCCCCGCTCTTGCAGATACAGGCAGAGACCGCGGGCGATCGCATAATGCTGCGCAGCATGCGGACCATTAAACGGGGTCTGCACGAACTCTTCCAACGCGGGCAGACGTCCCTGGATCGCTTCCTGATGCAGAAGCTGCGTCCTCCAGTTTGCCCGGCCAATCAGCGTCAATCCATCCGCGGAGAACTCGCTGTCTTCATGGAGTGAGGCCAACCCCTCGTCAAACCATTCCGGCATCTCCGGAAAATCGAGATGGGCGAGCGCATGGGTGAGTTCGTGGGCAATCGTCCCTTCACCCGTTGCCAGATTCAGCAGCAGACGGCGGTCATCACGCGAATACAGTCCGGCATACTCCGCATGGCCGCGATGCCCGAACCGGGTGGCACACTCTTCGAATTCTGCTTCGGAGGACGCGAGCACGACGGTGATCGGAACCGACGGCACGACATCGAAATAATCGATCTGCAACGCCCGTGCGGTCGGAATGATTATCTCGGCATCCAGCCGACGCAGTTCGTCGACGGTGAGATCACTGGCCAACACGAACGGTGGCCGGGAGATCACATTCCAGCCGTCCGGCAGGAGACCCGCATACTCGTGCATCAGGTGCCCGCAGGCTTCTTCCAGCGGGCTGTCAACCGGTATCGGTGCCAGCCGTGCCGTCGACCGCAACGGTTCTGTTCCAGTCGGACCGGCGATGGCATAGCAGAGCCCGATCAAACCGATCGGCCCTCCCATCAGGATCCAGGAACGGAAAAACATGGTCGACACCCTGTGGGCGGCCAGCCCCTCACTGCAATCTCAAGAACGGGAATTCCCGCTGAGGGATGGTGAAAATAAATCGATCAGTGAGACTGCGCAGGTGCGCTGACCACTCAACCTCTCTATTTGAGTGTAGTTTACGGAGGACCGAGTGCCTGAAGAAAAAGTTCTCCCCGGTGACTGTTTCCCCTCGATTGTCCCTTAAGGAGGCTGCTGATACGATCCGATCGGAAAAGTCATCGGACGTTGTCAGGTGAATGATGGGAGATGCAGGGGTGTGGGTCCGAAATGGACCTGCTACTCGGCAGTTCGTGTCTCCCTTCGGTCGACTGGATCGCAGACACGACAGAGCACCGGCTCTTTCACTGGGAATCCGGGGTCACCGGCGATCAGAATCACTTGGATCGGGCCAATGAGACTGAGTAGACGGGACAGCGGGATCAGCTGTCTCCGAGTGGCTGGATCAGTGACAGGCGTCATCGGTTCGTCCATTCAGGAGTGCGAACCGCAGGACAGGGAGTACGACCGGGAATGAATTCCACGCAGTACCGGCACTTGGGGGCGCATCCGGAAACCATTGATGGCGTTGCGGGCACACGGTTCGCCGTCTGGGCACCGAACGCCGACGAAGTCTCCGTCGTCTGTGACCTCAACAGCTGGACGCACGGTCGTCATGCGCTCCGATCGAGCGACAACGGGGTCTGGTGGGGATTCGTCTCGGGACTGGGACCTGGACAAGCCTACAAATACAGCATCCGAACTAAAGCGGGACATCTTGTCCAGAAGGCTGACCCGTACGCCTTTTACGCCGAAGTCCCACCCAAAAGCGCGTCCGTTGTCTATGATCTGGGTGATTACCCGTGGCAGGACAGTAGCTGGCTGACCCGTCGAGACACGGCGAACTGGTACGAGAAGCCCGTCTCAATCTATGAGCTGCATCTCGGTTCGTGGAAACGCCCGAAAGACGGACGGCAGTACTACAACTACCGCGAAATGGCCCCGTTGATCGTCGAGTACGTCCAGGAACTTGGCTACTCGCACATCGAATTGATGCCGATTAACGAGCATCCCTTCGATGGTTCTTGGGGGTACCAGGCGACCGGTTACTTCGCCCCGACAAGCCGCTTCGGCACCCCCGACGATTTCATGTTCTTCGTCGACTACTGCCATCAGGCGGGCATCGGGGTGATTCTCGACTGGGTTCCGGCCCACTTCCCGACCGACGGTCATTCGCTGGCGGCCTTCGACGGGACCTGCTGCTATGAGCACGCCGACCCGCGTCAGGGCTTCCATCCCGACTGGGGTACGCTGATCTTCAATTACGGCCGGGCGGAAGTCAGCGACTTCCTGCTCTCGAGCGCCCGCTTCTGGATCGAGCAGTACCACATCGACGGTTTGCGGGTCGATGCTGTCGCGTCGATGCTCTATCTCGACTACTCCCGCAAGGCGGGTGAGTGGGTGCCGAACGCCTTCGGTGGTCGTGAAAACCTCGAAGCGATTCAGTTCCTGAAAGACCTGAACTCCCACCTCTACCAGGAATTTCCCGGCGTGCTGATGATCGCCGAGGAATCGACCGCCTGGGGCGGAGTCTCCCGGCCGGTTTACACCGGTGGGCTCGGCTTCGGGATGAAGTGGGACATGGGCTGGATGAACGACACGTTGCGGTATCTCCGTCACGAGCCGATCCACCGCTCATACCATCAGAACGAACTCTCGTTCCGCATGGTCTACGCGTTTACTGAAAACTTCGTGCTCCCTTTGTCGCATGACGAAGTCGTCCATGGCAAACGCTCGCTGCTCTCGCAGATGCCTGGCGACTATTGGCAGCAATTCGCGAATCTGCGGCTCCTCTACGGGTACCAGTACACATCACCCGGGAAGAAGCTGCTGTTCATGGGCTGCGAAATCGGACAGTGGCACGAGTGGGACCATCGGGGCGAAATCGACTGGGCGCTGCTCGGGCACGAGCACCACGAAGGAATTCGCCGCCTCGTGCAGGATCTCAACCTCGTCTACCGCCGCGAACCGGCGCTGCATCAGGGCGATATGTCGTCCGATGGCTTCCGCTGGATCTCCTGTGACGACTGGCAGAACAGCGTCTACGTCTTTGTCCGGCAGACGACGAACCAGGACGAGCAGGTCCTCGTTCTGCTCAATTTCACGCCGCAGCCCCGGAACAACTATCGAGTCGGCGTGCCGAAGGCCGGGTTCTACACCGAAATCCTGAACACCGACTCCGGTGTCTACGGCGGCAGCAATGTGGGCAATGCCGGTGGCGTCTATTCCGAGCCCATCGCCGCCCACGGACATCCGCAATCGCTGAATCTGACGTTGCCGCCGCTGGGCATGCTGATTCTCAAAGCAGTCACCGTCGGCCGCGCTCCAAAATAATGTACTGACGGGATCAAACCGTGACCACGGCAGCGGTCCTCGCATGCGTCTTCGCGCCCACACGACAGGTCCCTTCGCTACAATCCCAACAAACTTGAGCAAACCCATCGATTTCGACTGAAGTTCTGCGTCCATCCTGCAGAGATCGGCAGAAACTGCCGATGCTTCGAGACGGGTTCGAGTCGTTCTGAACCAGTTCCTCGTTGCGTCGGAGTATCGCCGCCATGCCCCGCGATCAGAAAATTGGTCTGGCCCTCGGCATTTTGCTGATGGGCGCGGTCGGGGCGTTCTTCTTCCGTCACGAAGAAGCCCGCATCGATCCACTCCCCGTACTGAAGAGTGCGGCCGAACTCGATCGCCAGATCGCCTCGCAGCAACGTGCGCCCTACCTGCTTCCCGAAGAGCCATCCGCTCCTCCACCACGGCCGATCACTGCCGATGAAACGCTCCCACCCGATGGAGCTGGACTCGTCCCGGAACCGATTGCCGGACTCGACGAGCCGCAGTTCTCGGCCGGGACGACCACCGACGCAGGCCCCGGTGCCGGTGCCGAAAAGCGGCACACCGTCCAACGGGGCGAAACCCTCTCATCGCTGGCCGCGAAGTATCTCGGCAGTGCGAATCGCTTCGAAGAAATCTATCAGGCGAACGCCGACAAACTGCGGAACCCAAACGACGTGCAACCCGGCATGGAATTGCGGATCCCTGCGGAAAAGCTCGCGAGTCGCCCGAATGACAACACCGGGACACCCGCTCCCCGGATGGCAACTCGGCCTGATGCCCCGACCGGTACGCCCCCCGCAGAGAGTTCGCCACGTTCGGGATCGAAGTTGTTCGAGCCGTATCGTCGCTCGCCGCTCAGCCCCTCCGAATCGGGAACCGATGCCCGATCCACTTCAGGCAAGCGACTCTCGGTGACCCCACCGCGCGATGGTAACGTCATCCGCTGAGTGGATCGAGATCGCGACAACCGACACGCGGTCACAACGGGATCCGCAACCCGTCGTAGCTCATTTCAACTCCCTCCGGCAGCCGCGCATTCGTCGCCACATATTCGAGGTGATGCGAGACGTGCGTGAGATACGTCTTCCGCGGTCGGACCCGGGCTGCAACTTCCAACGCCTGGGGAATGCCAAAGTGCGTGGCGTGCGGGACATCCCGCAACGCATCGATCACCAGGACATCCAGTCCTTCCAGCAGGGGATAGCTCGCTTCGGGCATGAAGCTGACGTCGGTGCAGAAGGCGACATCGCGAATCCGGAAACCAAGCACCGGCAACTTCCCGTGCATCATCCGGATGGGGCGAATCGTTTCCCCCAGGACCTCGAACGCATCTTCGCCGATCCGCTGAAACTCGAGTCTCGGGACGGCTCCCACATGCTGTTCCGGCGAAGGGGGCTGGAACGCATACGAGAACGCGGCCCGCAGATGGCGTTCGACCGGCTCTTCGCAGTACAGGGGGACCGCCCGCTTGAGGTGGTAGCCGAATAACCGCAGATCATCCATCCCGAAGATGTGATCCGCATGGGCATGCGTGTAGAGGACCGCGTGCACCAGATCGATACGCTCGCGAAGCAACTGGATCCGCAACTCGGGCGAGGTATCAATCAGGATCGTCCCGGCCTCCAGCCGGATCGCGACACCCGAGCGCGTCCGGTGATTTCGTGGATCGGTCGACAGACAGACGGGGCAATGGCACCCGATCACGGGAATCCCGTGGCTGGTCCCTGTCCCGAGCAGGATCAGTTCGTTCATCCCGGAAGAATACGCCCTGCGTCGATGAAAATCAGCCGTTCAACGGGCAGACAGCTCATTTTACAGCGGGACCAGAGCAGGACGGAGGCCCTCAGCTGATCTCGATGCCGTCGTCGGTTCGATCTGACTGGGATCGCGGGGCGGTACGGCGGGATGCAGGCGATTCGCCTGCCCAGGACGCCTGCTCGCTTTCGCGTGTAGCTCGGCCACTTCCGAGAGTGTTCGTGACGGCCCCCGCGACCACGGTCGCCCCGATGGCCAGATAACCAGCCGATACCGTGGTCATGAGGCCGCCCACGACGAGAAAGACCAGACCGATTCCATAAACCGCATAGCTGGCCCACGTGACCCCCGGCTCCAAGACCGCATTCTCCGGCTTCTGGGGTTCGTAATAGACCGGAACCGCCTGACCGACGGGGTATCGCTTAGTCACGGCATATGCCGCCTGACTCGAGCTGGAAGACCCATTCCCGCCGAAGGCAACCGTACTGCAGTGGTATTCCAGGGCCTCCACGGTGTAGCGGTAAGTGATCTCCGCGGCATACATCGTCTTCTTGTCCTTACCACTCCGGTGGGTCGTCGAGACCGAGCTCTGCTCGATGACTCCCTCGACGCTCGGCCACGCTGTACTCGCTCGGGCGTTGTCCAGGATTGGCTTCCCGAAGTGAAAGGCGACGAAATACCCCACGACGGCAAACAAGAGCCCGAAAATCAGTGATGTCAGGGGATTTTTATTCATCCAGTGCCCTCTTGTAATCGGTCAAGAAGAGTGTTCATCGGATTTTGTGTCGGTGGCTCAATCGCCGAACAGATTCCCCAGTCCGCCGATGACGGACCCTTCGCCCTTGCTCGTGCCCCCGACGCGGGGAGCGTGCTGAATGATGCGATCCGCGAGGCGTGAAAAGGGAAGACTCTGAAGCAGCACAGTGCCATGCCCCCGCAAGGTGGCCAGGAAGAGACCCTCACCGCCGAAGAACATCGATTTCAAGCTTCCTGCCCTCTCAATGTTGTAGTCAATCCCCTCGGTGAAGGCGACGATGCAACCGGTATCTACCCGCAACGACTCGCCCTGAAGCGTCTTCTTGATGACCGTTCCCCCGGCATGGATGAAGGCTTTGCCATCCCCCGTCAATTTCTGCAGGATGAAGCCTTCGCCCCCGAAGAAGCCGGCACCTAATCGCCGTTGGAAGGCGATCGAGATTTTGGTCCCCAATGCCGCGCAGAGGAACGCGTCCTTCTGACACGTTAACGTCCCGCCAATCTTGGCCATGTCGAGGGCGATGATCTTGCCCGGGTAGGGTGCGGCGAAGGCAACCCGCCGCATCTGCTGGCCCTGGTTCGTGAAATGCGTCATGAACAACGATTCGCCCGCGAGTTTCCGCCCTGCAGCCGCAAAGAGTGTCTTCATGAATCCCTGCTGGGGTTCCGAGCCATCACCCATCTTGGTGGTGAACTCGATTTCGTCCTCCATGTAGTTCATCATCCCGGCTTCGGCGACCACCGTTTCCCCAGGATCGAGTTCGATCTCCACGATCTGCAAATCGTCGCCGTACACTTTGTAATCAACATCATGGCACTGCAAGGGACTGCTCCTTGGCGGAATGGTCAGCGGGTGTCCGATTGTTCCAAGCGTCCAGATGAGGCATCGCCGCGGGACCTGCAGATGCGCATTGCGCGGATTCGCAGAGAGCGAGACCTCATTCCTGGAGCGTATTCCGAGATGACCCGTGAACAGGATTTCGAAAGATTCGAACGATGTTCTTACGACAACCCCGATGGCGGAGTACACAACGTCCCAGGCAGTCCGCGGATCAAAGTTTCCGGGATTTTTTCATGGCGAGGGACCCTTCTGCCCGCGTTCTATGTCGCGAACGAATCGCAAAGACCTGGGTGCCAGCATGATTTCAGGGACCCCAGTGTTTGAAATCGAAGTGCAGGACACTCCGACACAATCAGCAGTTGGTGCGACAGGTCATGCTGGTGTCAGTGCCTTACGGCAAGACCCACACGCGGTTGATTTCGAGGACTTTTTCGTCGGGGGACCAGTTGAAGACCTCGCCCACGACGGTCAGCTTGTCGCCCGGTTTGCGTTTCTCGAGGCCGCTCACTTTGACATGATCGTCGGAAGAGAAAGAAACGTGGATTTCACCCGCGGGGCCGCCGTCGAGTTTGAGTGGGGCGAGGATATCATCCGGATCATATTTCAGGATCGATCCGGTGATCACGAACTCGTTTCCGGCCCACATCTCCCGTGAGAACTCGCCTGCCGCAGCGGCTTTCTGAAGCAACTCCTCGACCATGAGCTTCAGACGTGGAATCGCAGCGGGTTCGCTCTTGATGAGAATGGCCTCTTCCACTTGCGGCAGGAACGAGCAGTCAAAATGACCGCGAACGGTGACCGTTTGCCCGCGTTGATGGTCTTTCCAGGGCGCGAGTGTGGCCAGCTGACAGGTCAGACCCGCGTACTTGTCCGCGAGCTTGAGCGTGAGCGAATCGGTTCCCCGCTCGGCATTCGAGAAGAAGCTCTCGATGGGGCCGGTCAGCTCGATGATGGAATTGTTGTACTTCTCCTGAGCAGCCGCTTTGTTGGTCGTCCAGTCGGTGTAGAACTGCTCGGTCGTCGCGACCAGAGTCGGCTGCTTTTCCTGCATCGCCTTGGCGATTTTGGCCAGCCGTTCCTGGGCGGTCGGGATCGCAGCCGCGTAACGGACACCGGGGACGGGGAACGGAACCGTGATTTGCAGCCCATCGACCACAATCAATCCCGGTTCGTGGTACAGCGTCGAATACTTGGCGAACACCGTGAGCGGTTGGCCCACACGGTAGGCAGCCGACTTCAGAAAGGGGTTGGGACTTAACGGAGCATCGGCCGGTAACGCAACCCGGATGACAATGGAGCTGTTGGTCTTGAGATGGCAGACTTCGGCTTCGATCGAGGCGATCTCCCCTTGGAGATAGAACTGCTGGTCCGCATAGCGGGAGTTGGCCAGTGAATCGTCTTCGGTGAATTCTTTCGCGATTGCTGCCGTGGTGAGGACGGGAGAAGGATTCTCTTCTGCCTGGACCAGTTTCCAGAGAACTCGCGAGGTGAAGGCATCCAGCTTGCCGACGCTTCCGCGCATCGTCACGGTTTGATTGGGAGCACAGCGAGACCAGACTTCCTTTTCATCCACCAGGCACGCCGCGGTCGAATATTCCTTCCCGGTCTTCAGAAAGATCACGCTGCGGCCATCGTCAGCACTGGTGATGTTGTCGATTTCCCCGCGGACTTCCAGTGTCTGTCCGGGATACTGGTCCTGTAGAGTCAGAAAGTGCTGTTCCACGATCTGCGGCGAAATCACCGTCACGCCGTCTTTGGAGGGTGACGGTGCGCCTGTGGGCGTCGGCGACGTTCCCGTAGCGACTGGGGTTCCTTCCGGCATCACAACGGGAGTCGACGGCGAGGGCGCGGTCGGCGATTGAGCGACGGGAGCCGCAGGAGTGGGTGCCGAGGGGGTCGGCCCCGAGCAACCGAGTAACAGGACGACACAGATGCAGCCAGCCAAACGACAGACCATGGAAGCCCTCTGACCCGCAGGAATTGGATGTCATCCCGCCGCCGAGGAACCTCACCCGGCCGACTGAACAGACGCTTTCATCGTGCCAAGCAGGGAATCGAATCGCAAGAATCGAACGAGTTCCGCACGACCAACGACCAAGCCGTGCGAGGATGCACCCAGCTGCGAACCGCTGAAGCTTAGTGCCCGAGCGGTTGCGACCAGAGGACAACGTGGCCGACAGTCGAGGCGAGCCAGCCAGCGACAAAGACCAGCGACAGCCACGCCAGAATCTGTGTGCGCCGCATCCGGACTGTTTCCGGCCCATGCTCGGCGAGGGCTTCCCGGCTGCAGATCCACCAGAAGACGCTGACAATGAACCCCAGGAGCGAGACCAGCGCGCGGTGCGGATTCGTGTCCGCAGTGCCGAGCGCCGCAACGAGAAAGCTGCTCGGCACGAGAAAAATCTCGGTGACCTTGGTGAGATCAGGAACGGGAGGTTGATTCACGGCGAATTTGGTCTCACAAAAGGCCGAGGGAGTCGGTCAAGCACATCACGATCAAGATAACCAAGTCGGCGAGATCAGGCGACGGACCTGCTGCTGTGAGAAATTTCACGAGTGTTCCCCCGCATTCCGGCATGAGCCGGTCGAGCTTGCACGGTGCTGAAGCCTGATGAAGAACGTGCCGTCGGTCGGTAATCCGCGCGGGACAAACCGCTGCCTTCCCCACCCCTTGGGTGCCGCCGCCGCGATGCTCTCGCGTAATCCTTTACAGGATAGTCTTTTGCGCCACTCGACCGATCCGTAACGAATCCGCCGGGAGCCCCCGAATCCGAGTTGACTCTGTTTGACCACTCTTGATTCTGCCGATAGAATCGAAGAGTGTTGATGCGACTGCATGTGGGTCGGTCTTCCGAATCGACCATCAGTGCGAGAGTCAAGGCTGGGGAGTGCGACGATGTTGCGTGTCGAGATGGGGTCCACCCAGCAGTATTGCGACGGCGTATCGCGGCGTAGCTTTGTCCAATTGGGACTCGCCGGGATGGCGACCGTCGGCCTTGGGCAGGTGCTGCGGGCGAAAGAGCAGTCGCAGGCACTGGGGACTGCCGCCAAAGACACCTCGCTGATCCTGATCTGGCTCGATGGCGGGCCAGGGCATATGGATACCTACGATATGAAGCCGCTCGCCCCGGTGGAGTATCGCGGGCTGTGGAATCCAATCCGCACGAACGTCAACGGGATGGAGATCACCGAACTCTTCCCGCTGCAGGCGAAATGTGCCGACAAGTTCTCGATCGTTCGCTCGCTGCATCACAATCAAGGGGACCACTTCACCGCCGGGCATTACATGCTGACAGGCCGCGGTGGAGCGAGTGGGGCCGATACGCAGGGGAAATATCCGTTCGTCGGGGCGATCGCCTCGAAAATGACCGGGCCACGGAAACCCGGGATGCCCGCGCATGCGGCCGTTCCCTATGCGAGCAGCATCGGTCTGCGTCCGGGGTATTTCGGCGGGAATTATCTGGGCGTCTCGGCGAATCCGTTCGAGACCGAAGGGGACCCGAACGCAGCGAATTTCCAAGTCAAAAACATCAATCTACCGGGCGGGCTGACGCTTCAGCGGCTCGAAGACCGGGCGTCTCTCGCAAAACATTTCGATCGGTTGCGACGGGACGTCGATCAGTCCGGCATGCTCGATTCGATGGACCGCTTCGATCAGCAGGCGTTCGACATGGTCGCCGGGTCTGCGGCGCGGAAAGCCTTCGATATTGGGACCGAAGACCCGCGGACCCGTGAACGTTACGGCCGTCATAGCTGGGGACAAAGCACGCTGCTCGCCCGGCGATTGGTCGAAGCCGGATCGACGGTCGTCTCGGTTCACCTCGGCGGTTGGGACCATCACTGGGATCTCAAAGCCGGTTATGAACGCGTTCTGCCGATCGTCGACACACTCGTGTCCGGGCTGCTCGAAGACCTGTCGCAACGCGGTTTGCTCGAAAAAACGATGGTGATGCTGTGTGGTGAGTTCAGCCGCACCCCGCGGATGAACGACGGCGGCAATGGCGGTGCCCCGATGAGCATGGGTACTCCCGGCCGTGATCACTGGGGCAACGCGATGGCCTGCCTGTTCGCCGGTGGTGGTGTCCAGGGGGGCCGGATTGTTGGCTCGACGAACCGTCTCGGCGAGGCCCCGCAGGATCGCCCGATTACCCCGGCCGATGTCCATCACACGATCTTCCAGGTGCTGGGGGTCGACCCGCACATCAGCTTCCTGAATCACGCCGGACGACCGGTCCCGGCCCTCGAACCGGGGGCGGTGATTCAAGAGCTGTTCTAAGCCATCCACCCGCGAAGACCCGATCCTCCCGCGCGCCACGGAGTCCGGAACGGTGTTGTCGATTTCCGATACTTGTGGATCGCTTTGTGATCGGCTTTCCCGCCGGACGTTGCTGCAGGCGGGTGCGCTGTCTTCCATCGCCACGCTTGGTGCCGGTTTACGACCGTCGCTGGCACGCGGAGCCCAGTCCCATCCGGCCCGGGCGAAGTCGTGTATCGTCCTGTTCCTACTAGGTGGTGCCCCGCAGCATTCGACGTGGGACCCCAAGCCGTTCGCCCCGAATGAAATCCGCGGTGAATTCGGCCCGATTGCGACTCCGGTCCCTGGTGTGCAGATTTCGGAACTGCTGCCGCTGACGGCGAACTGGATGCCTGAGATGGCCCTGCTGCGGGCTGTCGCAACCGATGACAATGCCCACTCGTCGAGCGGTTACCAGATGCTGACCGGGGTGCCGCATATTCCGCTCAACGCCGAAAACGTCAATCCCGGTGCACCGAACAATTTTCCGACCATGGGGGCGGTGGTGCAACATCTGCATCGCGGCACGGCGTATCTCCCTCCCGCGGTTCGGTTGCCGCACAATATCTTCAATACCGACCTGTCGGTCTGGCCGGGACAGGACTCCGGCTGGCTGGGACATCGGGCCGATCCGTGGCTCTTCAACTGTGAACCTGCCTCGCCCACGTTCGATGTGCCTCAATTCCGCCTGCAGGCGGATGTGCCGCTGGGTCGACTCGATCAACGACGCTCATTGCTAGAACAACTCGAAGGACAGCTTCGTGTCGCCGAGCGGCAGCCGACGTCGGACACCTACAATCTGCAGCGGACGCAAGCGCTGTCACTGCTCGGAACACCGATTGCCCGACAAGCCTGCGATCTGAAGCGTGAGGAGGATGCCGTACGTGACCGATACGGCCGCGGCCAGTTCGGTCAGAGCGTGCTCCTTGCGCGGCGACTCGTGGAAGCCGATGTGCAGTTCGTGCAGGTCAACTGGTTCCGCGGGGCTGACGAGCCTTCAGACGCCCCCTGCTGGGACAGTCACACTCAGGAATCGAAACGCCTCAAAACGGTCCTCGTTCCGCCGCTCGATCAGGCCCTGTCGGCCTTATTGACGGATCTGAAGCAAACGGGGCGGCTTGATGAAACGCTGGTCGTGGTGATGGCCGAATTCGGTCGCACGCCGCGGATCAATGGTCGGGCAGGTCGCGATCATTGGGGACACGTCTTTTCACTGGCAATGGCAGGCGGCGGGATCCGCGGTGGGACGATCTACGGCAGTTCCGATCCCCAGGGAGCCTTCCCGGCCGACGGGAAAGTCTCCGCAGCCGATGTCACGGCGACGATTTATCATCAACTCGGTTACGAACCGGATACGGAGTTACGCGATCCACTGAATCGTCCGCTGCCCATCAGTCGCGGCGAACCCATCCGCGCGATTCTTGCGTAATCAGCAGGCATAGCCCGGAGCGCAAGCTCCGGCAGGTCTTTCTTCGCGTCTCTTATTCTGCGACTCTCTTTCGGGGCAGGATTAAGCAAGTCAATGTGTGGTCTTCCGGCGCATGCACTCCGCGCCAGGCACACGCTATGACGGCGGTTGCAACAGCAGCATGCTGACCCACAGCGATGCCGCCGCCAGACTGACGCCACACAAAAAGACGGTTGTCGGTTGTGCCATCCAGCGCCAGCGTCGGGCGGCATACCAGGCCATGTACGGCGGGCACAGAGCGAACCACGAGCCTTGCCACGCCCCTTCGGTGAAGGCGACGGCGGTCCCCCACGCCATCGACACCAGCGTCAGCGCGAGCCCCAACAGGCTCCCGACGATTGCCAGAACAAGTACCCCCCAAGGCGGGACGGCCAGCGCATACAGGACTCCGAACACCGCCAGGGTGGCCCCGATCACCTGGGCATGAAACCCGCGTTGCGGTCGCACGAACGGATCGAGTTTTTCGGCGAGCGATTTCGCAGCGGGTGAACTGGCCCCCCCATCAATCGAGACCGGTTCCTCGAAGTCGGTCAATTCCAGCCGTTGAGGTTCCTTCATCAGGCAGTCTCCGCTGAGCCAATGTTGGAACACCCCGATCAGACTGTCAATCAACGTCAGGGTTCTCGCCAGTCGATCCTGACTCCAGGAATCTCCCTCCGGAAAAAGGCGAACGATTTGTGGGGACTGTCACAGTTCCTTGACGCACCATCGGGGTCTGCCGTAGACTCTGTGGATTCTGGATGGAATGGTATACGGACGTTTTAGTCGGGTCCGTAGCCGCTCTTGGTGTCTCTTCCTGCCCGGTTGGTGAGTGAATCATGGCCGTTCCCAAGCGTCGACAGTCCAAGGCTCGCTCGGCAAAGCGCCGCAGCCACAACGCCTTGAAGCCTTTGCAGTTAGCGAACTGCCCGCAGTGTCAAACTCGCGTTCCGACCCACCTAGTCTGCCCGGTCTGCGGGTATTATCAGGGTCGGACGCTGGTTGAGACTGAGGAATAACATCGTATGCGGATCGCACTGGATGCGATGGGGGGCGACTTCGGTCCGGCCCCCAACGTCGAGGGAGCGATTGCTGCGCTGAAAGAATTTCCGCAGCTGGAAGTCGTTCTGGTCGGCGATGAACGTGCACTGGAACCACTCCTGTCTGCGAGTGGTTACAGTGGAGAGCGGTTGCGCGTCCAGCCCGCCGATGGTTTCGTCGGGATGGAAGAAAAGCCGACCGAAGCCCTGCGTAAGAAGCCGAACTGCTCGATCGTCGTCTGCTGGCAGCTGATGGCGGCCAAAGACGTAGATGCGGTCGTGAGTGCCGGGCATACCGGGGCCGTGGTCGCGGCTGGATTGCGGACTCGCTTGTTCCTCAAGCATGTCAAACGTCCCGGAATCGCCGTCACGATGCCGACGTTGACGGGTCGCGCCGTCCTAATGGATGTGGGGGCGAATCCCGCTGCCCGTCCCGAACACCTGCTGCAATACGGGGTGATGGGCTCGATTTACGCCCGCGAAATTCTGGGCGTCCCGGAGCCGCGAGTCGGCCTGATGAATATCGGCAGCGAGGACGGTAAGGGCAACGATCTGGTCCGGGAAGCCCTCGACCTGCTGACGAAGTCGCAGCTCCGCGAACGGTTTGTCGGCAACGTCGAAGGCCGCGACCTCTATCAGGGAACGAGTGACGTCGTCATCTGCGAAGGCTTCGTCGGCAACGTGCTGCTGAAAGCCGCCGAAGGGATGGCCGACATGATGATGAAGACCGTCGCCCACGAGGTCTTTTCATCGTTGCAGACCGAGAAGCATCTCGCTGAGCAGGCTTTTGGTAAGCTCAAAAAACGCTACGAGTACCATGAATCGGGTGGCGCGCCGCTGCTGGGAGTCGACGGTATCTGCATGATCTGTCACGGGTCGAGCACACACCGCTCGATCTTCAATGCTCTCCGGGTGGCATCCACGCAGCATGAACGTCGCATCAACGACCAGATCATTGCCGAACTTGAACGTGAAGAGCACCCGGTAGCGGTGTAAGTTTTGATTCGGCATTCCACCCAGAATCACGTCGGGGGATGAACCCCGACAGGCTGACGTCAGTTGCGGAGTTTGCATAACGACGGCTCGATCCGGGTGACCTGGTCGAGCCGTGAGCATTCATAATCCCCGCCTGCATTGTCATGCGGGGTGTGTTCATCAGGATCAATCACGATGTCTGCGACCGCCTTCTTTTTCCCCGGCCAGGGCGCACAATTTGTCGGCATGGCGAAGAGTGTGGTCGAGCAGAGTGCCGCCGCGCGCCGGCTGTTCGATGTCGCGCGGGAGGTCCTGGGATACGACCTGCTCGACGTTTGTGTGAACGGACCGGCCGAGAAGCTGGACACCACGGCGATCAGCCAGCCGGCCCTGTACGTGAGCAGCCTGGCGGCCCTCGAACTGCTGAAAGAACAGAGTCCTGCGGTTGTCGATGGTTGCCGGTTGGCGGCTGGCTTGAGCCTGGGTGAATACACGGCTCTCACGTTGGCGGGCGTCTTTCGGTTTGAGGATGGACTCGCGGTGGTGCGGGCGCGCGGTGCGGCGATGCAGGCGGCTGCCGAGGCCAATCCGTCGGGAATGGTTAGTGCGCTGATGCTAAATCGCGAGCAGGTCGAGCAGGTCTGTGCAGCCGCCCAGTCCGCGGGACGTTTGTGGGTCGCCAATTACCTTTGCCCCGGCAACACTGTCCTTTCAGGTGAAAAGCCCGCGTGCACCGCTGCCGTCGGCCTGATCGAACAAGCGGGGGGGAAGCCGATTCCGTTGTCGGTCGCCGGGGCCTTTCACACGCCATTGATGGAATCCGCTTGCGCGCCGCTGGCGGCTGCTCTCCAGGCGGTGCCGATGCAGCCTCCGCAATTCCCGGTGGTCTCGAACGTCGATGCCCAGCCTCACCAGGACCCGGAGGAACTTCGGCAGCTGCTGGTGCAGCAGGTTGTCCGGCCGGTCTTGTGGGAAGATTCCGTCCGCTGGCTGATCGATCAAGGAGCGGGATCGTTCTATGAAATCGGGCCGGGGAAAGTCCTGAAGGGCCTGCTGAAACGCATCGATCGGAAACTCGAATGCACGTCGGTCGGGGAAGCATAACCGTGCAAGGCTGACCTGTGGGCATTTCTGCCGCTCCCGGCGCGAGTCCAGGCAGGTCACGCAAATTCTGGCGATGAATGCGGGCTTGGCGTTTACATGGTTTTCGAGGCGCGTTATACCTTCGACCAACCTGCCCGGTTCGTCGTAAGTTGTGCCGCAAGCGGCGGCTGCGAGTGTCGCATCGCGGCATCATGAGGAGCGCCAGCGTGTCGTCTGTCGAAGAGAAAGTGATCGGGATTGTCAGCGAACAGCTCAACGTCCCGAAAGAAGATATCAAAACGGAAAGCAAGTTCGTCGACGATCTGAAGGCGGATTCGCTGGACGTCGTCGAGCTGGTGATGGAATTCGAGGACGAATTCGACGTCACGATTCCGGACGAAGATTACGAGAAGATTCGAACCGTCGGTGATGCGGTGAAATACATCACGGAGAAGCAGGCCGCAGCATGACCCGGCGTGTCGTCGTGACAGGGATGTCGGTCGTTACCGCTCTCGGGCTCGATCTCGGAGAGTTCTGGGACCGTTTGTGCGCCGGTAAAAGCGGCGTTGCAAAGATCGAACGGTTCGAGAGCATGGACTTCAAAGTCCACTTCGGCGGGGAAGTGAAAGACTTCCGGGCCGAAGACCACATCGATCCCAAAGAGTGCAAGCGACTCGACCGCTTTTGCCAGTTCGCCCTCGCGGCGGCGAAGAAGGCGGTTGCGCAGTCAGGGATCGACTTCCGCTCCCATCCCGACCCTTATCGCTGTGGCGTCGTGATCGGCAGCGGCATCGGTGGGCTCAACGAGATTGAGACCCAGCATGCCACGCTCTTCGATCGCGGACCGAACCGCGTTTCGCCCTTCATGATCCCGAAACTGATTGTGAATGCCGCGAGCGGGAACGTCTCCGTCCACTTCGGACTACGCGGCCCGAGCAGCGCCGTCGCGACAGCGTGTGCCTCAGGCAACAACGCCATCGGCGACGCATTCCGCATGATCCAGACGGACATGGCGGACGTCATGCTGACCGGCGGCAGCGAAGCGGCGATCACTCCAATGGGCCTGTCGGGCTTTGCCCGGATGAGTGCCCTGTCGACCCGCAACGATTCTCCCGAGACTGCGAGTCGTCCGTTCGACCGCGATCGCGATGGCTTCGTCCTCTCGGAAGGGGCGGGGGTCATCGTGCTCGAAGAGTACGAACATGCCCGCCGTCGCGGAGCCACGATTCTCGGCGAGATCCTGGGTTACGGAATGTCATCGGACGGTAGCCACATGACGGCTCCGGACCCGCAGGGCTCGGGCGCTGCCCGGGCCATGGCCGCCGCCATCAAAGATGCCAAGCTCAATCCCGGTCAGATCGATTATGTCAACGCTCACGGGACGAGTACGCCCCTCGGCGACAAGGCCGAGACGGTGGCGATGAAACGCGTATTCGAATCCCACGCGAAGAAATTCTGTGTGTCGAGCACCAAGAGCCAGTTGGGACATCTCCTGGGCGCATCGGGTGGAGTCGAGTTTGTCGTTTCGGTGCTGGCGCTGATGCATCAGGTCGCCCCGCCGACGATCAACATCGAGAACCAGGACCCCGAGTGCGATCTCGACTACGTGCCGAATCAGGCCCGTCCGTTACAGATCGGTCATGTACTGACGAACAGCTTTGGCTTCGGCGGCCACAACGCCTGCCTCGTCGTCGGCCGCGCCGTCTGAGCCGGTCGCGTCCTCCAACTCGGTCGAGCAGCATCCAGCCTGCCCAACACACCTCGTGCATCGAAGCCCGGCAATGTCTTCAATGCCGGGCTTCTGCCTTTTGAGCGACACAAGGCGACTGACGAGGGGTCTGCGCGAAGAGTTACCGTCCGTGGAGGCCGTGCGTCCTGAGCGTCTTCTCCGATTACGCCAGCACCTCGGTAATGACCTGGCCATGATCCAGGACCGGGACCGGGCGATTCTGCAGATCGCGGACGCGGTGGTCGGGGTCGATCCCGAGCGAGTGGTACATCGTCGCGGCGATGTCAGCCGGACCGATCGGACGTGTGGTGGGAAACGCAGCATGTTTGTCAGTCGTTCCGACGACCTGACCAGCCTGAATCCCCGCACCGGCAAAGAACATTGAGCCGCAGCGGCCCCAGTGATCGCGGCCGCCGAGGGTGTTGATCTTCGGCGTGCGACCGAACTCGGTGAGATACACAACCAGCGTCGAGTCCAGCATTCCACGTTGCTTGAGATCGCTGATGAGTCCCGCAAATGCCTTCTGCATTCCGGCGACGTTATAGCCCCGTTTGCACATCTCGGAGACATGCGGGAACTTCTGTGCGGGGACGTTGTGAATATCCCACAAGTTGCCGTAATCGCCATCATATCCGTAGTCGACCAGCACGAACCGCGCGCCGGCTTCCACGAGTCGGCGGGCCAGCAGACATCGCCCCCCAATTTTGGTCCGACCGTACGAATCACGAGTCGCGGCCGATTCACTCCCGAGGTCAAACGCCCGCCGAACCTGCGGCGATGCGAGGAGCTGCATCGCCCCACTGTAATGACCATCCATCGCTGCCAGGTCTTCGACCAGCTTCCCCTGCTGAAGTGACGCTTCCAGGCTGTGTCGCAACGAACTGCGTCGTTCGAGCCGACCGATGGTCAACCCTTCCGGGAAGCGCAATTCGGGGGGAACCAGGTCTTCCTCGGCGAGTGGTGACGGATTCTCCGATTTTTCCCCCACTGTGAAGTCGGGTTGAGCCGGGTTCCCGCCAACGCAGAACGGGGCGCGATGACCGCCGAGCCAGCCGCCGACGAAGAGATTATGCGGCGGTGGACCGGGGCGGGTGATCCCCGGCACCGCGATGTAGCCCGGCATCCCGTTCCGCGGACCATACAGGTGCTGCACCATCGCACCGATGTTCGGCTCACTGAAGAGCTGGTTCGGTGTCACCTTGCGTCCGGAGAGCGTATAGACCTGGCTGAGCAGGTGATCGTCGCTGTCATGCGAAAACGAACGGACAACCGCCAGGTCGTTCGCGATGCGGGCGAGATCGGGACACGTTTCGCTGAATTGCACACCGGGGAGACTGGTCGAGATCGCATCGAGCTGCCCGCGGATTTCGACGGGAGCCTCGGGCTTGGGATCGAGCGAGTCGATGTGGGTCACACCGCCCCCCATCCACAGATAAATGATCGATTTGGCTTTCGCCTTGGGATCGGGAACGAACGGGGCATCATTCGCGTGGAGCAGACCGGGCCAGACGGCTGCAGAGAGCGCCAGCGGGCCGACCTTCAGGACATCGCGGCGTGTGACGATGCTGCGGAGTGCGTCGATCCGGGCTGCAGAGGCTGTCGACCGTCGTTCCATCAAAAACCCTCCCCGCGCGGCTGGGCCGCAGTCTGCTTCTGAGCGCGCACACCCGATTATGTCCTGTCGGCCGGGATCAGGGCAAGACATCAACGAAATCGGATGGGTACGCGAGGTGCGAAGACGCAAGCGGGGCAGGGGGATGGTGGGAGCGGTTGGAAACTGGTGGGACAAATTTATTTCTGGACGTTGAAAACCCGTTCGGCGGCTTGTTCGCCGCTGAAAATTGCATCGGGGACGCCGACACCGCGGTAAGCGTTTCCGGCTATCGCGAGACCGGGGTGGGCCGCCGTCAGCCGCTCGATTTCCGCCACCCGGTCGAGATGCCCAAACGTGAACTGCGGCATCGCGCGGGGATAACGGACGATCGTTGTGAATTCGGGCGCGCCCCGCACACCGAGTGTGGCGGCGAGTTCTTCCTGCACGAGTTGCAACGTTGCCTGATCGTCGAGCTGCGCGAATTCGGGTTGCATCGCACCGCCGACAAACGTTCGCAGCAAGACGTGACCAGCCGGTGCCCGATTGGGGAACTTCCGGCTGCTGAATGAAACCGCGAGAATCCGCCGCCGTTCGCGATGCGGGATCACCAGCCCGAACGCCTGGAGCGGGTCGGCAATGTCCATCAGTTTGTGCCCCGAGACCACGATCGCGCTCGAGGCATACTCGATCGTGTTCAAGACTGATGCGAGGGCCGCATCGGCGGTCGCGATCAACTCGGCCGTCCGATAGGCGGGCAACGTCACGATGACCGCGTCAAACGTCTGACAACGACCGTCCGCGAACACCACCACGGAGCGCGGCACGCCGTCCTCAACCACCGGTCGCCAACTGGATACCGGCGTGCAGTCATGCACGGTCACCCGTGGTGTGATCGCGGCAACCAGCGCGTCGACAAGGTCCTGCATCCCGCCGCGCAGGCCGGCGAATAGTCCGTATCGCGCACCGCTGCTCGTCGGGTCTTCCTTACGTCCACCGGAACAGAGGGCTTTGATGAGGCTCCCGTGTTGCTGTTCCATCTCTAGAAAGCGAGGCATCGTCGCCGCGAGACTCAACTGTTCCGGATCAGACGTGTAGATTCCGCCAACCAGGGGCTGCACGATCCGTTCGAGTGTTTCCGTTCCGAAGCGTCGCCGCACGAAACTCGCCAGCGTTTCATCACCGTTCGATTGGCTGCGGGGAACGAAGCGTTCCCACGCGAGTCGCACTTTCCCCCAGGGCGAGAGAATGGAAGAACACAGCACCGGCCACATCGCTGTCGGACTGAGAAGTTGAAATCCTTCAGGCACGGGGACAGGACGTCCATCGGCCAGCACCAGGGCCCCGCGATACTTCGCTTCCGTCGCCTGCAGTCGGGATTCGAGTCCCAGCCGCTGACAGAGCCCGATGGCACCGGGTTTGTTGGTGATGAACGAGTCGGCCCCGGTATCGATGAGATACCCAGCGCGTTCGATGGTCCCGACGATTCCGCCAAGACGTGCGCTCGCCTCGAACAACTCGATCTGCAGCGTGTCGGCCGGGGCCAGTTCGCACAGGCGATGGGCTGCGGCCAAGCCGGTCAACCCACCACCGATGACCGCAATCCGCCGGGGTAGAGCAGGGGAGTCAGACATGATGCAGCATCACCGGGCCGACAGTTCGCGGACCATCTTCACCAACGCCTTGACGTGATCCGGCGGAACTTCCGGGAAGACGCCATGTCCCAGATTGAAAATGTGGCCCGGACGGCCGCCGGCCTGATCGAGCACGGCTTTCGCGCGAGCCTTCAACGTCGGTAAGTCGGCGAGCAAGGACACCGGATCGAGGTTCCCCTGCACGCCCACATCGTAGCCCACCGTCCGCCAGGCTTCGCCGAGGTCGACACGCCAGTCGATCCCCATCACCGAGCCCCCCGCCTGTCGCAGCAACGGCAGCAGTGCGGGGTTCCCCGTGAGAAAGTTGATGACCGGCGTTCCCGGTTGAACGCCGTCGATCACCTGCTTCGTATAGGGGAGCACGTACCGCTGGTAGTCTGCCGGACTGAGACAGCCGGCCCAACTATCGAAGAGCTGCACAGCCTGGCAACCGGCGTCGATCTGAGCATTGAGATAGCGAATCAGACTGCGTGCCAGTCGTTCCATGACCGTCCGCCACGCCCCTTCATCGCGGTACATCAGGGCCTTCGTCCGTAGATAGTTCCGCGAGCCGCCCCCTTCGATGGCGTACGAGGCCAGTGTGAACGGGGCTCCTGCAAAACCGAGCAGTGGGATGTGGCCTGGCAGATCGCGGCGAATCAGCTTCACCGCGTCAAAGACGAACTGCAGTGAACCGAGGTCTTCCAGCTCATGGAATCGGTCGACATGAGTCGCGTCGACCAGCGGGTTGTGGATGACCGGTCCTTCCCCCTTCTGATATTCGAGGTCAATCCCCATCGGTTCGAGCATGGGGAGCAGATCGGCGAAGAGGATCGCCGCATCGACATCGAGTAAGCGCTGGGCATCGAGCGTAACCTGGGCTGCCAGTTCCGGCCGCTTGCAGAGTTCGATGAACGTGACCTGATTGCGGATCGCCATGTATTCGGGGAGATACCGCCCCGCCTGGCGCATGATCCAGACGGGCGTACAATCGACGGGCTCGCGTCGGCAAGCCTTCATCAAACGGGAATTCTGCAAGGCGGGGGTCAGCATGTCAGCTCCGGGGCAGGTCCGGGAGATTGTAGCCCAGTCCGCCCCCTGCCGCGAGCGGGGCTATCCGATCTTCGCCTGCTTCAAATCCGTGAAGCGTTCCGCGGTTTCACGGACGAGAGTCCCCATTTTGCCGTGCGTCGGTTCCAGATCGACGGGGAGATCGTAACTCACGATCGTTTCACTGGCGGTCGGGCCGATCGACGCGATCACACACCGGCGGGCGGCTGAGAGCCAGGCGTCCCGCACGCCCAGTTGTTCGGCCATCTTCACGACGTTATGCAACTGGTTCGCACTCGTGAACATCAACCCATCGAACTCGCCCGCCAGGGTCGCGCGGATCGCGGCCCGCAACGGTTCCACGTCTTCCGGAAATTCCCAGCGATAGACCGGAACCGAGAGAACCTTCGCTCCGGCCTGCTCAAGAGCTGCGTAGAACGCGGCGTTCGGCACGCCATATTCCTGCACGGCTACCGTCTGACCAACCAGTGGGACGAACTCGACCAGCGTCGTCAGCAGTTCCCGCCAGGTGTTCGGCTCGGGAGCTCGATGATCGATCCGGACACCCCATTCGCGCAACACGGCTGTCGGCTTGGGACCGCGAACGACCACCGTCGTCTGTTCCAGCGCGGCGTTGAACTCTTCCACGGTGATCCGCGTCAGCAGCGCCTCACGCAGGGCACGTGCCCCGACACCTGTCATGAACACGACAACGTTCAGCGAGCCTGATTGCAGTTGATCGAGAAACGTCCAGACGGCTTCGTGCGCTCCGAGGGGTACCTCGCGCATGGAGGGAGCAATTGTCGGCACGAACCCGTGACGCTCCAGCAGCGACCGCATTTCGGGTCCGCGGCGACTCTCAAAACTGCAGATTTTCCAGGGCGCTGTCGGGAGGTTCATCATGCAGGCTCGATTGAGATTCTTTCCGAAATGGTCAAATCGCTTTTTTTAGGCCCGGCGTTTCCAACGGGTAAAGACCAGCGTTCACCGTGCCATCTTCAGCCCCGTTTATGGGGCTTCTCCCGAAAAGTCTTATCAACGGGGCTGAAGTCGGCTGTGTTGCACAGTACCGCGAAACCGGCGTAAACGGCGGTTCAAAAAGAAAAAGCCCGGCTGCAGGGTAACATCCCCTGGAGTCGGGCGGCAGATCAAAGCGTAGACGACTGAGAGTGCAGGCGCTCGCCCGAACAGGGCCCTACGACCAAGTCCGGCTGCACTCCCAGCCGCTCTACGCTTGGATAAGCGGTAGAATAGTGATCCGTGACGGGTGCGGCTTCTGACGCCGACTCCCGCCGTACAATCTCCTAGCAATCGCTGCGCCAGACTGGAAATCTCGCAGCCACTGATCCGCAATCTCTTTCATATAGGGGACTTACAAGAAGTAATCGGCGTCACGTCGGCGACGAGGCAGGGTCAGCATGCTCAAGTGCCGCGCGAGCCCTGCTGAAGTTCGTTGCGGAGTCGTCCGGCTGGACGTCCCTCAGGCGACAGACGAGCAATTCTTCACAACCGTGCCTCAGGGCGTAGGGGTTGCAAATTCACTCCCGTTCGACTCTTCTAACGCGATGCTTCCGCGACGGTCGATCAGGCTGACAACGGGAAAGCAGGAGCGGTGAGCGCGATCCTTGCGGATCACGCCCCCAGGAATGAGTTCAGGCGGAGTCGCAGGACGTGTCGCGCGCGGTCAGTTCGATGGACGTCGTCATCACCGGCATCGGTTTGATGAGTCCAATTGGCGTTGACCTGGAAACCTTCTGGAACAATATCGCCAGTGGTCGCTCCGGCATCACGCACACGACGTTATTCCCCGGCTGCGCAGCCCCTGATCAGGCGGGTGGCCAGGTCATGGAGTTTACCGACGACGCCGCCCGCAAAATCTATCTGAAAGAACACCGCAAGAACCTCAAGGCGATGTGCCGCGAGATTCAACTCGGTGTCGCTTCCGCCATGCAGGCACTGCAGCAGGCGAACCTCGACCTCAAGACCATCAACCATGAGCGGCTGGGGGTCGAGTTCGGGGCGAACCTGATGTTGAGTGCCCCCGAGGTTCTCAATAACGCCGTCAAGGTGTGCAGCGATCCAACCAAAGACCCCGTGCTGCAATTTGACCGTTGGGGACAGCAGGGGTTGCCGGCGATGGAACCGCTGTGGCTCTTGCGTTATCTCCCCAACATGCCCGCCTGCCATATCAGCATTGCGGCGGATGCCCGGGGTCCGAGCAATTCACTGACGCTGGATGATGCTGCCGGGAATACGGTCCTGGGAGAAGCGCTCCGCATTCTGCAGCGCGGCGCAGCCGACATGATGATCACCGGAGCAACCGGAACAACGTTGCACCCGATTAAAACGCTGCACCTGGCACTCGCACACGAACTGGCGACCAGCCCGGTGGAACCCGCACGACGAGCACGCCCGTTCGATCTCGATCGCGGCGGACGGGTCGCTGCTGAGGGGGCCTGCACGTTTCTCCTGGAAACACGCCAGCACGCGGAAGCCAGAAATGCCCCCATCTGGGGACGGGTCCTGGGGACCGGTGCCGGCGTGGTCACCACGCGGACCGGCGAGCCTCTCTTCCGCGAATCACTCGTCCGGGCGATGCGAGTCGCCCTGCAATCGGCAGGTGTGGAACCAGAAGAAGTCGGCCACATCAACGCCCATGGCGTCGGCATGCAGACCGTCGATACCGCGGAAGCGGCCGCGATTCTGGACGTCTTCGGTGACGAGTGGGGACGCAAGATCCCTGTCACAGCACCAAAGAGCTTCCTGGGAAATTCCGGGGCCGGATCGGGAACGCTTGAGCTGGCCGCTTCGCTGGTCGCCCTCAAGCATGGAGCGATCCCGGCGACGCTCAATTACGACCGCCCCGACCCATCCTGCCCGCTGAATGTCGTCACCCGCGAGCCACGGGGCACATCCAACAAGCTGGTGCTCAACATCAATGTGACCCGCATGGCCCAGGCGAGTGCCGCACTGGTTGAAGCGGCCTGATCGAGCCTGCTTGGTTGATGCACGGAAGAGGGACCCCGCCATCGGAATGGCGGGGCCTCTCAAGACGTACGATGTGGCACGGATGCGTCGCGCTACTTTGTGGTGAATTTCTTCAGCGCGAATTGCGAACCGCGATACGCTGAGAGGTGCGACTGCTTGGTGGCCAGCGACTGCTGATAATATTGGGCGGCTCCCCCCGGATCATTCGCGACCGCGCGCTTCTCGGCACAGAAGTAGAACGCCTCGCACAATTGGGCCTGCTTCATCGTCTCTTCTTTGTGATCGGCGGCGTTGACGACATCCTGCTCAGTCGACTTATCCGCCAGAAACAGGACGAGATGGTCAACCCAGTCGCGTTTCTCAGCTTCTTTCGTCAATGAGTCACCGACTTTCGTCGCTGCGACGCCAGCCTGCCCCGCTCGGACCAATGCCCAATACCGCCACGGATTCAGGTAGCGGAGATTCGCATCGATCCCCAGGGCCGCTTCGAAAGAGGCCACGGCCCCGGTAAAGTCACCAGCGAAATACTTGGCAAATCCCAGGTCCGCTTGTGCGACAGGATTCTTCCCATCCGCCTGGACGACTCGCTGATAGTCTTCGATCGCCCCCTTGGTATTCCCCTGCGACAGCCGGGCCGTCCCGCGGAGGCTGTAGACCAGCGGCTGATTCTGATCGATTTTGATCGCCGCCGTGAAATCGTTCTCAGCGGCTTGCGGGTTTCCTTCCGCCATCGTGGAGAAACCGCGATTCGTAAAGGCCACGGCGAAATTGGCATCGAGCTCGATGGCCCGCGTGAAATCGGCGATCGCCTGCTGTGTCTTCCCCTGCTGCTGATAGAACATCCCGCGGTTGTTGTAGACCAGCGGGTTATTCGGAACGGCTGTCACCGCGCCGGTGAATGCCGCTTCGGCTTCTGTCGGCTTCCCGTTCTGGACATAGATGTCGGCCAGCCCCAGTCGTGCACCGACATGACCGGGCAACAGTTTGATGGCCCCTTCATAATCTGCAATGGCCCCGGCCGCATTCCGCAAAAAGCCGTAGGCATTTGCCCGCTGATATAGGATGTTCGCTTTCTCCTCGGGCTTTAATGTCGGACGGGCAAGCACCTGGGCGGAGAAGTTCACCACGACCTCGGCGTGCTCCTTGCGGTTTTCTAGCTGCGAAAGCGTCGTCATCCCGTAGAAATAGGGGAGGTAATAGTTGAGTTGTTCGGTCCCTCCGTAACGGAGCGCCTCGCGGGCATCTTCCACGCCCCCCCGAACCTGCTTCACGTCGCGCTGGGCCTGGCCCAGTTCTACCCGCGAACTGGCCCGCAGATAATAGGCCACATGATCTTTCGGGTTCTGAGTCAGGACCCGCGTGGTCAGTTCGATGGCCTTCTGGTACTCGCCTGCCTGGTAGGCATTTTCGGCATCGGTCTTGAGCTTTTCATGCTCCGCAATCGGAGCCGGATTGCCCGGCAGGGGGCTGGGAGGCGTCGGCTGGGCAGAAACCCACCCGGAAGAAAAGGACAGACCAACGGCGAACGCGACCAATCCAAGCCATTTCATCCGACAACTCCTCCTGCGGATCCAGACGTTCCAGACAGGAACGCGGTTCCTTCCGCAGACCCATTGAAGCCGGAATTGAGGCGGTGGTCAATTTGGTTCCGGGTGGAATCATCCCGAGTCGGGGGAGAAACACATCACCCGCCCCTCAACCGACTCTGGTAGGGGGCGTAGCGCATCGAGGATCTCCGCCCCCAATACGGGACTGTACCGCCCCCGAAGCTGGCAGTCTGCGTCTCGCGCGGATTGGAAATCACGCCAGTCGGAAAGCACGTCCAAACTTTCCTCGGCAGGCGTGGCAAATCCTTGTGCACAACCGGTTCTTGGCCAATCCACTCCTTGACACTCTGACCCGGCGGCAGTATCGTCATGAACGTTGGAAGTGACGTCAGGTCGGATCGGAGTCCCGTGGACTTCGGTCCGGACAAAGTGCTGCAGGGGCGGGGAGTCTCTCCATGGGGGAGTTCGGCCGCCGGGGGTCTTGGTTCAGCATAGGGAGTTGGGCATGACCGCCTCTCCATAGTGGTCCCAGACCGTATTGGGCAGCGAACGGGGCGAGGTCGTCACCCCAACCGCGATGCCCGTTGGGGAGCCTGCGTCCGGCAGGTTTCCCGTAGAAAGTGGGACTCGCGCCCGCTTTTTTTGTTTTACGAGGGTGAGCAGTCGCGGTGGGTGAATCTGATTCACGCACCCGTCCACTCGCAATACTGCAGGTACGAAGGAGCAGTGGAGATGAATGGCAGCGAGATCCTGCGGACGGTCGATGCCATCCACCGCGATAAAAGCATCGACAAGGAAATCGTGTTCGAGGGGATCGAACAGGCGATTCTGTCGGCTGCGCGCAAGCACTTCGGCGAAGAAGCCGAAATCGAAGTCCATATCGACCGGACCAACGGCAACCCCTCGGTCAAAAACTCCGGCAAAGAGATCGATGGCGAGGAACTCGGCGACCTCCTCGGGCGCATCTCGGCCCAAACCGCCAAGCAGGTGATGATCCAGAAGATCCGTGAAGCCGAACGCGACACGGTCTTCGATGAATATAACGACCTCCGCGGACAAATCGTGACCGGGTCGGTCAGCCGCCTTGAGGGGGGAACATCCCTCGTCAACCTCGGCAAAATCGAAGCTCTGCTCCCGCGTGGCGAACAAATCCCCGGCGAAGGCTTTCGCGTAGGGGAACGCGTTCGGGCGGTTGTTCTCGAAGTCCGCAAAGCCGGAAGTCGCGTGAAGATCATTCTTTCACGGACCCATCCCGATTTTGTCCGCCGGCTCTTCGAAATCGAAATCCCGGAAGTCTCCGAGCGGATCATTGAAGTCCGTTCGCTGGCGCGGGAAGCCGGTTACCGCACCAAAGTCGCCGTCTCGTGCATCGACAGCAATATCGACGCGGTCGGGGCCTGCGTGGGAATTCGTGGAGCCCGCATTAAGAACGTGACGGGCGAACTCGGCGGCGACGAGCGGATCGACATTATCCGCTGGAATGATTCGCTGCAGGTTCTCGTCCCCAATGCCCTGCAACCGGCCGAAGTCGAAGACGTGATCCTCTGTCCCATGCTGGGACGGGTGATCGTGCTGGTCCGTGAAGATCAGCTTTCACTGGCGATCGGGAAACGCGGACAGAACGTCCGGCTCGCCTCGAAGCTGGTGGGCTGGGATATCGAAGTCATGACGCGGGAGGAGCTCGATGAGCAGCTCGACCGCACGGTCCAGGCTTTCTCGGCGATTCCGCAGGTGACGGCGGAACTCGCGGAAAACCTCGTCTCGCAAGGCTTCCTCAGCTTCGACGATCTGTCGGTCATCGAACCCGATCAACTCGCAGAAATGGGTGGGCTGACGCCGCAGGACTGCGACGCTATCGTGGCCTATGCCGAAGCCGAAAGCGAACGGCTCGAAACCGAACAGAAGCAACGCCGGGCATTGGAAAAACAGCAGGCTGCCGCCTCAGCGGCGGTCGAAGCCGCCGAAGCCCTTTCTCCCCCACCGCCGCGTCCCGCGACGGAAGAAAGTGCCCCCACGACACCGGGAGCCTGATGGACTGTCAGTTATTGATTACCGCGATCGGGGACGCGATCGCCAGAAGTATGTGTGCAGGGTTCGTGGTCGACGGTTGAACCGCCGGCAGCGGACAGAGAATCAGGAGAACTGTCGCAGAGTCTGTGGACCGTGCGCCATGACGTGCGGTTGACAGGCTCGGGCAGGAGCTCAGGAGAGTTGTGTAATCCGTTCCGGTTGGAGATGACCTTCCCACAAGCTCTCAAGACGTCCTGATTCAGATCGCTGCCCCGGGTGGGACGATGTGTCCTGCCCACAGTTGTTGCAGAGAAGAGACCGTCTGACATCGCCTTGACCGCGTCCCGGCACCAAGGATTCGCGTTTGAAGATTCGCATTTTCGCTCTGGCCAAAGAGCTCGACATCGACAGCAAGGTCTTGATTGATCACTGCGTGAAAGCAGGGATTGCCGTCAAGAACGTGCTGGCCAGCATCACTCCGGAAGAGCGCGACACGCTCGTCGGCTATCTGGCGAGTCAGCGAGGCGGAGGGTCCGCCCCCGCCGCTCAGGAGCAATCCGCGCCAATCGCACGGGAAACCCCCATCGAAGTGGCGGGGAAGGCTCGCCCGATCCGGAACATGGGGATGCCCGCCCGACCGACTCCAGGACGCACCGTCCGGAACGAGCCGGAGCCGGCAGCTCCGGTCGACGAACCGCCCACTCCCGACGAAGAAGAACTCCCCGCCGAGACCGCCGCTGCCCCTGAGCCCGTTGCGCCCGCAACACCCGAGCCGGAGGTGGAGGCTCCCGAGTCACCAGTGACACCGGCAACGGTCGCGGAAGTGTCTCCGTCTGAGACCCCGCCCGGCACCGAGCCGGCGGCTCCAGAAACGCCCCCGCCTGCCGATCCCGGTCGCAAGTCCCCGACACGGCCGGCCCCGATGACCCGGGCCGACTACGTCGCCCCCGGTGCAGGCCAGGGTCGCCAGATCCGTCGCATGTCGATGGAACCGCGCGGGACGTCAGACACGTCTGGCACACGTCAGATCCAGAACCTGAAACGGCCCAAAGGCCCGTCGATGCCGCAGATTGCGGCCATCCCCGAATTCAAGTCGCCGGTCGTGAAACCGGTCAAGCCGGAAGAACAGAAGGCTCAGAAGCCGGACATTTCGTTCCGTTCAGCCGATGCTGCCAAGGCACAAAGTCCGCTGGCGGGGCATCTCCGCAAAAGCGCGGAAATCAAGAAGAAACTGAGCGACGACGAAGGCGAAGCCAACCGCAAGGGGGGCAAGGGAGCCGGTGCCGGTGCCGGACTCGAAGAAAGTCGTCTGCAGCGTCGCGATAAGCAACGCCGGATCACCCCGGCTGAAGAAGAAGAAGCCGAACGTCAGCGGACGCGCTTCACGAAGCGTCGCCCGCCGCAGCGCGGCAAGAGTGAACTGAAGACCTCTGCCGAGATCGAACCGCCGATCACCGTGCGGACGCTTTCGGAATCGCTCGGCCGTCCGGCGAAGGCGATCCTCGGCATTCTCTTCGCCCGCGGCGAAATGGTGACGATCAACACCACGCTCACCGAAGACGAAGCGATCGAAATCTCGATGGAACTGGGGGTCGACCTCCAGATCAAGAAAGAGAAAGATCTCGAAGACGAACTCAAGGACATCTTCGAAGAAGCCGATCCGCCCGAAACGCTGGTTCCCCGCGCACCGATCGTGACGATCCTCGGACACGTCGACCATGGGAAAACGACCCTGGTCGACAAGATCCGGTCGGCGAACGTCGCGGCCTCGGAACATGGCGGGATTACGCAGCACATTGCCGCGTACCAGGTCGAACACAACGGTCAGCGGATCACCTTCGTCGATACGCCCGGTCACGCGGCGTTCGGTGAAATGCGGGCCCGCGGGGCCAACGTCACCGATGTCATCGTGCTGGTGGTCGCTGCCAATGACGGCGTGATGCCGCAAACTGTGGAGTGTATCGCGCACGCCCGGGCAGCTGGCGTCCCGCTGATCGTCGCGATGAACAAAGTCGATCTGCCCGACCGCAACGAACAACGGGTCCTGCAGGATCTGGCCGCGCATAACGTGCTCGCCTCCGAGTGGGGCGGCGAAGTCGAAGTCGTGCGGACCTCGGGTCTGACCGGCATCGGCGTCCCCGAACTGCTCGACACGATCCTGCTGACCGCTGAACTCCATGAGTACCAGGCCAATCCCTCACGTCCGGCCTGTGGCGTCTGCCTGGAAGCCTTCCGGGACGAAGGCCGCGGCCCGATCGCCTGGCTCATCAATCAGAAGGGGACCCTCTCCGTTGGCGATGTGGTGATCTGTGGTGAAGCCTATGGTCGCATCCGCGCCCTCTACAATGACCGTGATGAAGAACTCCAGTCGGTCGATCCTTCGACTCCGGTGAAGGTGGCCGGTCTCGACATCGTGCCCAAAGCGGGCGACCGGTTCCTCGCGGTCGACGATATCGACCTCGTTCGACAGATCGCCGAAGAACGTCGGCAACACGGCCGGGCGATGCAACTCGCCAATACGTCGTCGAAGCGCACGCTGGAAGACATCCTCAACGCCGCCCGCGACGGGGCGGTGCAGGACCTCTTCCTCATCGTCAAAGCGGATACACCCGGTTCACTCGAAGCCCTGCGGCACGAGATCCTCAAGTTCGAACATCCGGAAGTCCGGGTGAAGATTCTGCACGAAGGGATTGGCGGGGTGAACGAGAGCGACGTGTATCTCGCGTCCGCCTCAAACGCCGTCATCATTGCCTTCCACGTCATTGCGGAAGATCGGGCCGAGCAACTCGCCCAGGCTGAAAAGGTGGAAATCCGCCGGTACAACATCATCTACGAGGTGATCGACGAAATCCGTCAGACCCTGGAAGGGATGTTGCGGCCGGAGAAGAAGGAAGTCACCACGGGCCGTGCGATCGTCTTGCGGGTCTTCTCGATCGGCCGGGCCAACATCGCTGGTTGCCGCATCCTGAACGGGACGATCGAACGGTCGAACCGGATCCACCTGATTCGCGAGCAGAAGATCCTCAACAACTATGCGATTGGATCGCTGCGGCGTGAGAAGGATGACGCGAAGGAAGTCCGCGAAGGGATGGAATGCGGGATCCGGCTGGAAGGCTTCAACGACATTAAAGAAGGGGACCTGCTGGAAGCCTTCAAGATCGAAGAGATTCGTCGGACGCTCGAATAAACCCGTGTGAGGAGCATATCGCTGCTCATCACGTCCGATGAACCACTGACTGGAGCCAAAGCCAGAGATGACGACCCGGCGGATTGCCAAGGCGTCTGAAGCCATTCGCGAAAGCGTCAGCACGACGATTCTGTTCGAGCTGAAGGATCCGCGCGTCAAAAACGTGACGGTGATTCGCGCGGAAGCCGCGCCAGACATGCGAACCGCCAAGGTGTACATTTCCGTGATGGGTGATGCGAAAAAACAGTCGCTCTGCCTGCATGGACTTGAGTCGGCCCGTGGCTTTATTCAGGCCAAACTCGCCGATCGACTGCAAACCCGGTACACTCCCGTCCTGCGTTTTGTCATGGATCCGGGGGTTCATCTCAGCAGGGAAACTTCCCGCCTGCTGAACGCGGTGATCGAACCGGAACAGGCAGCCGACGCTGAGCATTCCGCTGACGACGATGAAACTGAAGATTCGTTTGTTGAAGACGACGGCCTCGACGACGCTGTCACCGGCGAAGCAGAGCAGGCTGACGATGCGCCCCCGGCGATCGAATAGCCCGTTCCCTGCCACCTGACCACGTCGCGAGACGTTTCCCGATAAGCATCCTGCTGGCGAGTGATTTATGGCTGCGACGGCCCGTGCAAAAACGGCGGATCGGCAAGCGGTGCTGAAAAAGCTGCTGCCGCTTCTCAAGAAGCACTACAAGATCGTCGTGCCGAAACTCGATCGTCCCGTGATGGAGACGATGCTCTACGCCACGTGCCTGGAGAACGCCTCGGTCGAAGAGGCGGAACGGGCCTACGCCCGACTGTTTCAACTCTATCCCGACTTGAACGAAGCCCGCGTCAGCTCGATCACCGAATTGGAACCGGTCTTCGACGGGATGGAAGACCGCGACTGGCGTGCGTTCCGGATCCGCAGCATCCTGCAGTATGTCTTCGAGAAGTCCTTCAACTTTGAGCTGGAAGGGCTGAAGAAGAAAACGCTGGAACTGGCGACGAAGCAGCTCGCCAAGATTCGGCATCTCTCCTCATTCATTCGGTTGTTGACGCTGCAGCAGGCAATCGGCGCGCATCTGCTCCCACTCGATGACACTTCAGCACGTCTGCTCGTCTGGCTCGGATTGATTTCCCCAGGCCAATCGACCGAAGAAGCGGGCGAAACGCTCAAGGCGACCGTGCGCAAAGCGGAAGCCCTGCCGTTCCTGTTCGCGATTCGCTGCCTCGCTGTTGACCCGAAGTTGAAGGCCGCTTTCGACCCGGCCCATTCACCTGCCGACGAAGCGGGCCACGATCCCGGCACGGCGATCGATCGTCTCACCGAGCTGATCAAGCATGGCCCCGCCGCTGTGAAGCCCAAAGCGAAACCCGTCGCTGCAGCAGCCCCCGCAACAAAGTCGTCAGCGGCAAAGTCCGCCGCCACGAAATCGACGGCGAAAGCCGCAACAAAGCCTGCCGCTGCGAAAGCCACCAAAAAGGCCGCGGCTGAACCCAAGAAAGCGGCGGCTCCCAAAAAAGCGGCAGCGAAGGCGAAACCCGCACCGAAGGCCGCCACGGCGAAGAAGTCTGCCAAGAAATCCTGACCCGGTCAGGATCGTTCGGACAGACTCAACCCGGGCGAACGCAATCACCTTGGAACCTGACAGGCAGCCGATCGGCTGCCTGACCGTAGACTGCAGGGAACGGGTTCGATCCCTGTCCCGCAAGTTCGCTGCGGTTTTTCTGGTTTGGCCCCCCATGGATGGGTTGGTGCAAACCATCAATCTGCGCTAGAATCAATAGATGCGTTGGTAAGGATCCCGCGTCGATCGTCTGGAAGGAGAACTGGCATGCGCAGCGGCCTGCAATGGGTTCGATTCGGCCTCCTGGCCCTGCTGCCGACTCTGGTCTGGGGGGATGAACCGATCAAGGTTCCGGCCCTGCAGGAAACGGACGACGTTCCCGCCCCGTTCGTTCCGAAAACCCCGCGGACGGAAGCCGAGCAGAAGCGTCTCGATGCAGCGGCCCATTACGCTGCCGGTCGAGTCCACGAATCGCGGAACCAGTTACGCAAAGCAGTGGACGAGTATCGCAAGGCCCTCGAACTCAACCCGGCGGCGGTCGAGATTTACCGCTCACTCGTCCCGCTGACGATGCAACTCGACCAGCCCGGTGAAGCGATCAAGTTCGCACTCAAGGGTGTGGAACTCGATCCCCAGGACTATGAGCTTTGCTTCCGCGTGGGCTTGGAATTCGCCCGACAGCGCGACTTCGCGACCGGGATCAAGTTCCTCAAACAGGCGGCCGGTTCCACGCGGTTGAAAAAAGAGTCACCGATTTCGGTCGCGCTGCAGGTCGAACTGGGCAATCTCTACCAGGCGACCAAGCAACCCAAAGAAGCTGCGGACTGCTACGTGATCGTCTTCGATGCGATCAAGAATCCTGAGAAGTACGAACTCGACTTCCGCGCCCGCAATGGTCTCCTGGCTGATGCCCGCACCAACTACGAACGGATCGGTCAAGTGATGCTTGACGGGGGGCGACTTGAACTCGCTTCCGAAGCATTCGAACTGGCCGCCAAAACGAATCGGGCCTCGGTCGGCAACCTGACTTATCACCGCGCAAAGATCCTGCTCCTCTCGGACAAAGCGGAACAGGCCCTCGAAGAATTGCAGAAGTACTTCGAAGCGCAGCGGCAATCAAAGGGACGTGAGGCATACGAGCTCCTCGCCGACATCCTGAAGAAGCTGAACCGATCGGACGAGTTAGTGGGGCGGTTGCAGGCACTGGCCGAAGCCGATTCAAAGAACAACCCACTGCAATACTTCTATGCCGAAGCGCTGATGAAGGCAGGCGATCTGGAACGGGCGAAAGCCGTCTATGAAGCGGCTCTCAAGAACAGTAACGACGCCAGCGGTTATCTCGGTCTGGCAGCAGTCCTCCGCCGGATGAATCGTCCGGATGAGCTGCTGGATGTCCTCGGTCGCGGCCTGGAAAAGGTTGGCCCAGATGCACTCGAACAACTCGACGACGAACTCAAAGCGATCGTCTCCGACGCCGTGCTCGTCGACGCCCTCATTGCCAGTGGGAAGACACAGGCCGCCGCGGAACCGTCAACCCTGACCTTCGAGGAAGCGTACCTGCTTGCCAAGCTCGCCAGTGAACTGGAGCGGGTCGATCAGGCGGTCGAATTCTATCGCCTCGCGATTGCCCGCGGGAAAGAACGGGCTCCGCTCGCGTATCGCGAACTCTGCGAAATCCTGATCGACAACGATCGTTACGCCGATGCGGCCGCGGCCTACAAGGAAGCCTTGAAGGGTCGCCTGCCGGGTGAATTCAAAGGCCGGTTCCTGCTTGGCCTCATTCAATCCCTCGAGTTGTCTGGTGATACACCCGGCGCACTGGAAGCGGTCGCCGACGCGAAGCGACAGTTTCCCATCCCGCTGTTCGAATTCCAGGAAGCGTGGATTTACTACCATGCCCGCAAGCACGATGAAGCAATCAGCCGCTTGGAGCAGTTCATCAAGGACCATCCCGATCAGACGGAACTCGTTCGCCGCTGTCAGTACAGCCTGTCGAATATCCATGTACTCCGGGGTGAACTCCGCAAAGGGGAAGAGATTCTCGAAGCGGTTCTGGAAGAGGAACCAGATGATCCCGCAGTGAACAACGATCTGGGCTATCTCTACGCCGACCAGGGCAAAAACCTGGAGCAGGCCGAAAAGATGATCCGCAAGGCGATCGCTGCCGAGCCGGAGAATGCAGCCTACCTCGACAGCTTTGGCTGGGTCCTCTTCAAGAACGGCAAAGTCGCCGAAGCCATCGAGCCGCTGGAAAAGGCGGCCAAGATGCGCAAAGGGGGCGATGGCACGATCTGGGATCACCTCGGCGATGCCTACCACAAACTCGGCAAACTCCCGGCTGCGGCCGACGCCTGGAAGAAGGCCCTCGAACAAGCCGAACACGAAAAGCATCCCGACGAGAAGCTCGTCGAGCGGATCAAGACGAAGCTGAAAGAACACGCGCCGACAAAGCCCGGCCAGTAACGCATTCTCCCTTTTTCACCGTGATCTTCGAGCACTGACCCTATGGCTGGACATTCCCACTGGGCAAACATCTCCATCAAGAAGGGGATTATCGACAAGAAGCGGGGCAAGCTCTTCGGGAAGCTCGCCCGCCTGATCATCGTCGCCGCCAAGCGCGGTGGCGACCCGGCGGCGAACCTCGCGCTCCGCTACGCCATCGATCGTGCAAAAAAGGCGTCGATGCCGGCCGACACCATCGAAAAGGCGGTGAAGAAGGGGACCGGGGAACTCGCCAGCGAGTCGTACGACGAAGTCCTGTATGAAGGCTACGGCCCGGATGGGGTCGCCGTCCTCTGCGAAATTCTCACCGATAACCGCAACCGGACCGCGGGCGAAATCCGCAAAGTGTTCGAAGTGCATGGCGGCAATCTCGGCACCACGGGTTGCGTTGCCTGGATGTTCGAACGCAAAGGGATTTTCCTGATTCCTGCCGATAAAGCCGATGAAGACCGTGTGATGGAAGTCGCCCTGGAAGCGGGGGCCACCGACGTCCAGCAGATCGGCAACAACTTCGAGGTCTCCTGCGCACCAGAAGCGTATCAGGATGTCACGGCGGCCCTGGAAGCCGCACAGCTTCCGACCGAATCGGCCGAACTGACCCGTGTGCCCGCGAACACAGTCGAACTGACCGGCGATTCCGCCCGCACGATGCTCAAGCTGCTCGAAGCGTTGGAAGATCACGACGACGTGCAGAACGTCACCGCCAACTTCAGCATGAGCGAAGCGCTGATGGCAGAACTCGCCGCGGGTTGAGTCCACGGTGCGATCTGGCTCGCCATCGTCCATCCTGTCGGACGTGAGTCCACGTCGATCGGGCTCAAAGTCCGAGGCAGGGGAGAAGCATGTCACAGGACGCATCCGAGAGCCTCGAAGCTGCTTTCACCCGTTGTCCGATGTGCGGGGCCTCTGTCGTCGCGACCGTTTTGGCATGTCCCGCCTGTGGCGAGACACTCGACAGCCGACCGGAAGCGGGGACGATTCACTTTGTCCGGGCGATGGCTACAGCCTGGAGTTTGATGCGTGCCGAGCCTGTCGCAGCGGTCGGCGCGAATCTCGCGGTGGCCGTGATCCGTAGCCTGTACTTCATGATCAGCTACCTGTTCGTGGCAGTGTTCTTCATGACCGGCTTTGCGATTGCCGGGGGCTTTGACTCCGAACGCGAACTCAATGCCTTCATGATCTTGTTGGTTTCCTTGTCGACCATGGTGGTCGGAGTCACCATCTTTCTGCTGGGCGACCAGTGGTTCGCACTGGGCCAGACGGCATTCTGCCTGCAGATGGTCCGCAACCGGACCACTCCCTACGCAGCACTCTTCAGCGGGACGCGCCAACTGCTCCGAACCTTTGTGGTGCAGTTTCTGATGCTGCTGGTCGCGTATCTGGTGTGGCTGGGGGTGATCATCGTCGCCAGCCAGTTCTTCAAGGAAGCCTTGAATGCCCCGCCTTCGATGTGGCCGTTCGGGATCGCTTCCGCGGCGGGCAGTCTCTTTCTGATCGTCATTCTCAGTGTGATCTGGCCGTACTGGTGGGTTCTCGTCGAAGAAAACGCCCCGCGGCTGACGTCGGTTCGCCGGGCGATGGAACTCACAGCCGGGCATCGGTTTCTCTCGGCAGCCCTCTGGCTGCTCGTGATCGGGTTCAACCTGCTCGGTGTCGGACTCCTCTGCATCGGTCTCGCTTTCACGCTCCCCTTCACACAACTGCTGCTGACCGCGGCCTACGCTCAATTGAATCCGCGCCCTCGGCTCGCCCCCTGGACTTGAACGAAGCGTTGCCCCCCACGGGCTGATTCTGTACTGCACGGGAGCGGAGGGGCTGTCGCCAGCGACATGGACATCCGCAATCAGCACCTGACGGTGAATACGGCCTTTCCGACAACAATGGGGATCGTTCGCGGTTCCTGGTGACAGCCGACAGAAGTGGTGCGCTTTGCGCCTTGTAGGACGCATGTTACCGTGCTCCAGTCGTTGCGGCGGAGGACCGTTCCGCGCCGCAGTCTTCTTCGCGGAGCCAGTCATTCATGACCATCAATTTCAGTTGCGATCATTGCGGCAAGACACTCAGCACTTCTGACGACAAGGCGGGACGCAAGGCGAAGTGCCCCGGTTGTGGGGAGTTCATTGTCGTCCCCGCGACCGACGAGGAAGTTGGCACGGGTGCGGAAGCATCCGCAGACGAATCGCTGCATGACGACGACGGTGATCTGCCGCTCGCACCGACGGCTAAACGCAGCAGTAGCGCAAAGATGACCTGCCCGATGTGTGGCGAAAAGGTCTCCACCTCTGCCAAGCAATGCGAATTTTGTGGCGAGCCGTTGCAACAGCAGCGCAGTACCGGTGAGCCGCAGAAGATCGACATCGGCGACGTGTTGAACACCGGCTGGGCGGTCTTCAAAGCGGAAATGGGCCTGTCGATCGGCATCGTGATTGTCGCCTACCTCGTGATGCAGGCGGCCTCGATCCCGCAGCAGATGCTCAACGTCATGGGGAGCGTGATGGAGGGGCAGCGTAATCAGGAAGCCGCCCTGTTGTTTCAGCTGGGCTCGGTGCTGTGTCTGCCGATCACAATGGCCGGACAAATCTTTATCAGCATCGGGCAGTCTCATGCTTTGTTAAAACTGGTTCGCGGCGAAAATGCGTCGGTCGGCGACATCTTCGGCGGTGGCCGGTTCTTCTGGCGAAACCTGGGGGCGGCGATCCTCTTCGGGTTGATGGTGGGTGCCGGCACACTCCTGTGTATTGTCCCTGGAATCATTGTGGCGCTGATGTTCTGGCCATTCACGTTCGTCCTGATCGATGAAGATCTCCCGGGGATTGACTGCCTGTGGCGGGCACAAAAGCTGACCGAAGGCAATCGTCTGTCGTACTTCGTCGTCGCTCTGGCTTGCATGGGGATCACCATTCTGGGTTTCATGGCCGCATGCGTCGGGGTCATTTTTGCCTACCCGCTGACCTGGGTGATTTGCACGGTGGCTTACTGCCGCATGACGGGACAGCGGACGATCGCCTGATCCGACCGATTGAAAGGTTGCTGAAATGACGATCGACTTTGCCTGTCATCACTGCGGAAAACCGCTGTCGACTTCTGATGAGCGCGCGGGGATGAAGGCGAAATGCCCCGGCTGCGGTGAGGCGGTCCTGGTGCCAAGCCCACAGATCGACACCGCAGCGGTAGCTTCATCATCCGCTGTCGAATCGGCCCCGTTCATTGAGACCGAGCGCACGACATGCCCGATGTGTGGGGACGCGGTGCGGGCTTCCAGCCGCGTTTGCGAGCATTGTGGCGAGCCAATTACGACGGACGGTGTCGCTGGTCAACCGGTACCACTGGAATTCGGCGACGTCTTTAATGCATCCTGGAATCTCTATGGGAAGCAATTGGCGCTCGTGGTTGTCGGCCCGCTCCTCGTCACCATCTTGACGATGGTCTCTGCCATACCGACCTTCGCTCTGGGATTCATCGGAATTTCGCTGCTCGATCAGCACGAAGAGGAGACCGGGATCGCGCTGCTGATTGCCGCCGCCTTCACGCTGTTATTGCCACTCGCTGCGACGCTGTATTTATCCGCAGGGCTCCAGCTCGTGTTTCTGAAAGTCGCCCGGAAAGATCACGATGTCGGCTTTCAGACACTCTTCTCGGGTGGTCGGTATGTCTTCAAGTTGTTCCTCGCGGGCTTGGTCTTTGGGCTGCTCTGGATTGTTGCGTTCGGACTCCCGGTCCTCCTGGGTGTCTTGCTGGGTGTTGCCCTGCAATTGCAGGAAGAAGCCGCGTTGGGAGCGGCCGTCCTGCTGGCCCTGGTGACGTGCTGCCTGGCGGCCTTGGTCTCGTTACGATATTGGGCCTTCACTTACGTGATCGTCGATGAAGACCCGCCGGGGCTCGGATGCTTCTCGCGGGCTGCAGAACTGATGCAGGGAAACTACGGCTCGATCATTCTGATCGGTTTCGTCGGCTTTCTGCTGCACATGGCGATCAGTTCGTTCTGCGGTCTGCTCGGGCTGTTCACCCAGCCTTTCATGACGTTATTGTTCGCGGTCAGTTACGTTAAAATGACCGGCCAGTGGAAGAGCGATTGATTGAGCAGCCAGCGATCACACGGATCGAAACAGAGCGGGGCAGGGATGGCACGCGAGAAAGTCATTCGGGACGACGGGGACGAGCCGCGGAAGCCGTCGCGGCAGGTGGGGAGCACTCCATCTCCCGAGTCGATCTTCGATCCCGATGCCCCCCAGCTCGATGACGAACTCCGGCCGCAACGGCTGAGTGAGGTCGTCGGCCAGAAGAAGGTCCTCGGCCGCCTGCAGATTCTGCTCGATGCAACCCTGAAGCGCAAAGAACCGCTCGGACATTTGCTGCTCGATGGTCCGCCGGGGCTGGGAAAAACGACCCTCGCCATGACCCTTGCCCGCGAGATGGGGGTCGAGTGCCAGATCACTTCCGGACCGGCGATTGAAGCGCCAAAAGACCTGCTGTCGTACCTGACCAATGCCAGCTACGGCTCGGTGCTGTTCATCGACGAAATCCACCGGCTGCGCCCCAACGTCGAAGAGTTCATCTATCCGGTGATGGAAGACTTCAGGGTCGACATCGTGCTGGGTGAAGGTCTGAGTGCCCGCACGATCAACATGAAGTTGAAGCCCTTCACGATCATCGGGGCAACCACCCGCAGCGGGATGCTTACGGCCCCTTTACGCGACCGCTTCACCTTCCGCGAGCATCTTGAGTTTTACGATGCGGACGAACTCGCGGAGATCGTCCGCCGGAATGCAACCAAACTGCGGACGATGATTGATCCGCAGGCCACGCAGCAGATTGCGATCCGCAGTCGCGGGACGCCACGGAAGGCGAACAATCTCTTGCGCTGGGCGCGTGACTTCGCCACAGTGCATGAACAAACGGGATCGATCACGCATGAGATGATCGAACGGGCGCTGGCGATGCTGGAGGTCGATGCCCTGGGACTCGATCAGCAGGATCGCCGCTATCTGGAAACACTACTGAAAGTCTTCGCTGGCGGACCGGCGGGCATCGCGGCACTCGGCCACACGATGAACGTCCCACCGGATACGCTGGAAGATGAAGTTGAGCCATTTTTATTGCGGCTCGGCTTCATCCAGCGGACCCCCCGCGGCCGGATCATGACCCCCGCAGCGCTGGAACATCTCGGGCAAGGGGGAAGCGGGTCCAGCGGCTCGCAAGGTCCGAAGACGCTGTTTTGAACCGCCGCAGAATGGTGTGACCGCGCGAAATGAAGAGACCCAGGGATCGGAATCCCTGGGCGTCCAGAGGCGTGTTGCGATCAGCCCTGCGCCGCGGCGAGGACTGCGTCGTAATTCGGATGCTCGGCGATTTCCTTACAGTATTCCGCGTACTTCACGATCCCGTTCGCATCGACGACGAAGACCGCCCGCGTCAGGCAGCGATCGAGCGGGCCGCCGGCGATCAAGACGCCGTAGTCATATCCGAACTCGTTGCAGCGGTGAGCACTCAACGTCTTGACGGTCTCGACCCCTTCGGCTCCGCACCAGCGCTTGGCACCGAACGGCAGGTCCATGCTGACGACCAGGACTTCAACATTCGCCAGCGTCTTGGCAGCATCGTTGAACTTCTTCGTTTCCGCGTGACAGACAGACGTGTCCAGCGACGGAATTGTGGCGATGATCCGCGTCTTCCCGGCCGAGGCGGCCAGATTCACGTCACCCAGTCCATTGTCCTGGAGGTTGAAATCGGGAGCGGCAGCGCCGACTTTCAGCTCCGGCCCCTTGAGATCGACCGGATTCCCTTTGAGAGTGACAGCGGCAACACGTTTCATGACAAGTCCTTACAGGATTTGGACAGGTGACAGGCAGAGTCCCGGGGCGACCCTGCGCTAGCTGGAAGTATGGCAGTCTGTGCGCCAGAAGCAAGGATGTCTCGATCTGTACACGCGAATCGAGTGCGAACTGCAGCCTCGAATTGCCCTGATGATTCTTGCCCCCTCCAACAAACTGCCCTTCGCTATCGACATTGGGTTTTCCTGCCTGCCGCAGTGTCCAGGCGACCGGGTCCGTCTCCCTGAACTCGGATTGACCCTGATCGGCAGTTGCTGCTACATCCCGCGCTAAGATTGTGCATGCAGAGAACGTCGCAAAGTTGCGATCTCAGCCAGTGACTCCGGGGGGTGCAGACCACATGTGCGGAATCGTGGGATACGTCGGTCCGAAATCCGCTCTTCAGTTTCTGCTGGAAGGGCTTTTCCGCCTCGAATATCGGGGATATGACTCTGCCGGGATCGCGATCCAGCAGAATGACGCGATCACCATCCGCAAGAAGACCGGCCGCGTCGGTCAGCTGGCGGAACTCTGTCGCGAGCAACCCGTGGCTGGTTCTGTCGGGATCGGTCACACCCGCTGGGCCACGCATGGTGAGCCGAGCGATACGAATTCGCACCCGCACATCGGTGGCAACGGCGAAGTGGTGCTCGTCCATAACGGGGTGATCGAAAACTACAATACGCTGCGGAATCATCTCCGCGAACTGGGCTATGTCTTCCGGACCGGGACCGATACCGAAGTCATCGCGCACCTCGTCGCCTACCAGCTTGAGGAAGAAATCAAGCTGGGTGCCGATCCGACGTCCACAGACACCTGCGTGAAAGCCGTCGAAGCCAGTCTGCGCCAATTGAAAGGGACCTACGGACTGGGGGTCCTCTTTCGCGATGCTCCCGGCCTGATGATTGCGGCCCGCCTGGGAAGCCCGCTGGTCGTCGGCATCGGCCGGGGCGAGCATTTCCTGGCGAGCGATGCCAGCCCTCTGGTGGGCTACACCGAAGAGGTTGTCTACCTCAGCGATCACGAACTGGCGATCATCACCGCCGACGGTCTGCAGCTCCGGCATCGCGATGGCGGGACACCGGTCCCCTCCGTGAAGGTCCTGGAACAGGCAGCAATCGATACCGATCTCGGCGAATTCGAGCATTACATGCTCAAGGAGATCTTCGAGCAGCCTCAGACGGTCGAAAACGCTCTCCGCGGCCGTCTTGAAGATGACGAAGCGACGGCTCGTTTCGGCGGGTTGAACATGGACCCGCAGACGCTGCGGCGGATCGACCGCATCGTGCTGACCGCGTGCGGCACCAGTTGGCACGCCGGTCTCGTGGGTGAGTATCTCCTCGAAGAGTTTGCCCGCATCCCGGTCGAGGTCGAATATGCCAGCGAACTGCGCTACCGCAATCCCCCCCTGTCTGACCGGACGATGATCTTTGCGATCACCCAGTCCGGGGAAACTGCAGACACACTGGCTGCGATGCGGGAATGCAAGCGGAAAGGACACCCGACACTGGCGATCTGCAACGTCGTCGGGTCCTCGATTGCCCGCGAAGCGGATGGCGGGATCTATCTGCATGCTGGCCCGGAAATCGGCGTCGCTTCGACGAAAGCCTTCACCGCCCAGGTGACTGTCCTGACGTTACTCGCGTTGTTCATGGGCCGAATGCGGCACCTTTCGTATCCGGCGGGCAAGCGGATCATCAGCCACCTGCGGGCCATGCCCGACAAACTCCGGCAGACGCTGAAGTGTCACGACGCGGTGAAAGAAATCGCCGAGAAGTACTATCAGGCTGAAAACTTTCTTTACCTCGGGCGTCAGTACAACTTCCCGGTCGCGCTGGAAGGGGCCTTGAAGCTCAAGGAAATCAGTTACATCCATGCGGAAGGTTACCCGGCCGCCGAGATGAAACACGGGCCGATTGCATTGGTCGACGAGGACACCCCGAGCGTGTTCGTTGTGCCGAAGTGCAACATCTACCCGAAGGTGATCTCGAACATGGAAGAGATCAAGGCCCGCAAAGGACCGATCATCGCGATCGCCTGTGAAGGGGATGAAAAAGTCGGCGAGGTCGCGGACGACGTGATCTACGTGCCGGACGTCGATGAGTACCTGCAGCCGCTGGTGACATCGATCCCGCTGCAGTTGCTGTCCTATCACATCGCCCTGCTGAGGGGCTGCAATGTCGACCGGCCGCGGAACCTCGCCAAGAGTGTGACCGTCGAGTGAATTGAAGAAGCCCAGGGATCGCGATCCCTGGGCTTCCTGTTTTCTCAGCCACGTTTGGCCTGGCGACGGACGGCGGACAGCATATCGCGCTGGTCGCTGCGTTGTTTGATCTTCTCGCGTTTGTCGTGCAGTTGTCGCCCCTTCGCGACCGCGACCGTTAACTTGACGATTCCACGGACGAAGTGGACATCGAGCGGGATCAACGTCAGTCCCTTTTGCGCAGCGGCTTCGGCAAACTTGATCTTCTCCCGTCGATGGACGAGGAGCTTCCGCGGTCGCCGCGGCTCGTGGTTCATCGTCGTCGCTTGGGGATACTCGGCGATATCGCAGTTGAGGAGCCAGAGTTCGTTCGCCTTCAACCGGACGTAGGCTTCTTCGATCGAGATCTTGTTCGCACGAATGCTCTTCACCTCGCTGCCGACAAGCACGATCCCGCATTCGAGTTCCTGCAACAGGTCATACTCATGCCGGGCACGACGATTGCGACACACTACGCGGGCAAGAGGATCTTCGGCAGCAGCAGCTTTGGACATCGGACACAGCATTTCGATCGAGTGGAAAACACTCACGCAGTGTAACCAGCGCAAGATGCCCACGGAATGCAATCAGAGGGCGTTCAACCTCACTCGCTGACGATCCGTACGCTGCCCCAGTAGCCGAATTCGTAGGCCCAGTCGTTGGCCTGATTGACGAGGCGGATCGGAATTTCTTGACCGGCGTAACGGGTCAGATCAACGGTGAATGTCGCCCAGCCGTCTTTGCAGGTCGTCTTGCTGATCATTTCATCGATCAAGCGACCGCTATTCCCGGCGGTGACGACCAGTCGCCAGTCCCCGCGAGGATCGTGGGAAACGTCGATCACCAGTTTTGACTTCTTCCCGGCCGGAATCGCGAACTTCCCACTGAGGGAGGCTGGCGTATCACGACTGACGGGATGCGTCCGCACGACCCCCGGACGACCGAAGTGTTCGCCGAGGAGGGCCACGCCCCCTTCGCCCGAGGTCACCTGCGTGATCCCGGGAGCAACTTCCTGCATGATCCCGGCGAACTCGGCCGGGTTCAGACTCGCGCGCGGGGCGACATCGTAAACCCCCGGTAACCGCTTCGCTGCCGGATCGCCCGGCGGCTTGTCGAGTGTGATGTACGCGAAAAGGTCGGCGATCTCGGCTGGGGTGAGTTGCTTCTCAAGCGCCTCTGGCATCAGCGAAATCTCGCTGACTTTCATCTCGTCGATGTCATCACGGGCGATGATTTCCTGTTTGCCCCCTTGCACCTTGAGGACGACGCGTTGTGGGCTGTCTTCGACGAGCAACCCGTTGATCACCCGGCCGCCGTTCGTGACCACGGTGAAGGAGCGATAACCGGCTCCGATCACGAGGCTGGGATCGAAGATGTTCGACAGGAGTTGCGTGTAGTCGTTGCGACCATTGAGTGTGATATCCGGTCCGACTTCCGCCCCTTCGCCGTAGAGTTTGTGACATTGGGCACAGACTTTCTTGAAGACTGCTGCACCCCGGGCTTCGTCTCCTTTCGTCTGGCGGATGTGCGTCCGCATCTCGGAGACGATCTTATCACGGTCGGGACTGCGTCCTTCGCGCACCTGGCCCCAATGCCTGGCGAGCAGATCCCGGACTTCCGCGTCCTTCGTGTCGTACAGTCGCCGCGCCTGATTGATGTTGATCGCTGTCGCGGCGATTTCCTTTTTCCCGATCGCCGTGAGCAATGCCTTGGCCCACTCGGGGCGTTGCGTGACAAGTTCGATCGCTCGCGGCTGCAATTCGGGCGCGAGCTTGGCATAGCGTTCAACGACCGCCTGCCCGACACTGGCCGCTTCCAGTCGCCCCATTGTTGCGAGGACGTCGATCAAAAATCCGGGCGGTTCATCACCACTCCGATCGATCATCAATCGTGCGGTGTGGACTGCACAGGGATGTTGTGCGGATACGGCGGCCTGGAAAGCTGCCAGTCTTCGGGGAGCGGGCTGAGCAGGATCAAAAGCAATCTGGCAGGCCGATCCCCCGCCGGTCAGATCCTTCCAGCTCAACCGGAGCATGGCGAGTTCCAGTTGCAGCGGATGCTGTGTACCCCGCTTGAGAATCGGCTCAACGATCGGTCGTAGATCGTCCTTCAATCGATCCAGTGCATCACCTTTGATCTCCCCGGACTGAACTTTTGCCGTGAGCTGCGTCAGGATGAGCGCTGCGGTGTTGGTTTGTTCGGCCTGAACGGCCTTCTGCAGTGTGTCGAGCAGTGCTCGCTGGTGCTGAACCGGTTGTGCAAGGAGCCAATCGACAATTCGCGGCGTCATGGCCTGACCGATTTCACTCCGTTGCAGCGTTTCATCGGCCAGCAAGGCGGTGATGAAACGGGGGAACCGCGTACCGTACGCCTTCACTGTTTGCCACGCCGCGCGCTGGAGCAGAGGATCGCTGCCACACAGTGCCAGCGACTTGAGCAGCGCTTCGTCAAAAACAGTGGAAGAGGCACGTTCGCGGCTGAGCTGTGTCACGTAAATCAAACCCTGCAGTCGCACGCGCGGATCGGGATCAACGAGGGCCTGCTGAACGAGTTCCCCCATGTCGCTGTCCATTGTGTCGACGCTGCCTGGTCGTTGAAGTTGAGTCAACCCTTGATTGGTCAACAGCCGGACTCCCCAAGAACGGATCGTCGGGTCCAGGTCTTCCTGCAGTTTCTCAGCGAACTCCAGTTGTCCCCAGTTTTCCATCGTGAGGAAGTCGCGGCCCATCACGGCGAACAGGGCATTCATCCGTAACGTCAGGGGCAATTGGGCATCGAGTGCGAATTCCTGTAAACGGTTCGTGATGGCGGGATCAGTCCGCTCCTGCAGGATCCGCTGTGCCGTCTCGCGCATCCAGCCGTTCGGATGACCGAGTGACTTGATGAGATCGAGATCGGGTGCGGCCGCCAGATCGAGCGGCAAGCCCCAGCGCGGGGCTCCCGTCGGTTCCGCATCACCCACATATCGGACGCGGTACAGGCGACCTTTCAGGCGATCGATCCCGGCTGGATCACGGTTCGCGTCCTGATAGCAGTGATAGCGATCGTACCAGTCGAGCACGTACAGACTGCCATCGGGCCCCGTCTTCTGGACGACGGGCATGAACCAGGCATCGTTCGCGGTGAGAAAGTCGGGTTCGCCCGTTCCCGCATAGGTACTGCCACTGCGTTCGAGCTTGTCGACATTAATGCAGCCCCCGTGGATATTCCCCATGTAGAGTTTCTTGCGGTACTGCTCGGGGTAGGCATCGCTGTCGAACCAGGTGATCCCGCAGTAGGCCGCCTTCTGGTGCTTGTGCTTGACGATGGATTCAATCTTCCACGTGTGCGGCGGATAGGGTCCCCCCTGACGGTGGTAGTAACCGGTCTCGACGAGATGCCACAGGTGATCGATCACGCAGGCGGAGATGAACGCATCCCCTTCGCCATTGAACGCGACACCCCAGGGATTGCTGGTCCCTTCGCTAAAGACCTGAAACTCGCGCGTGCGCGGATGAATGCGGAAGAGGGCACAGGTGATCGGCCAGCCGGGATGTTTGTCCCCACCGACCTTCTCATAATTGGGGTTCGACTTCGAGTACTTCACATGGCTGAAGTTAAAGACACCGTTGAGCCCGTAGAGCCAGCCATCGGGTCCCCAGGTGAGGGAGTTCGGCAGCTCGTGAGTATCGGTGCGTCCAAACCCGGTGACGACGACTTCTGCGGGACCGTCCGCCTTGCCGTCGCGGTCCTTGTCGGGGACGAAGAGCAGATCGGGCGCGTTCGCAATCCACACGCCACCATGGCCGACCTGGACACCGCTGGGAATGTTTAACCCATCGAGAAAGACGGAGAATTTGTCCGCGACGCCATCGGCATCGGTGTCTTCGACGAGCTTGACCCGATCGCGCCCCGGTCCCGGTTCACGCCGCGGATATTCCAGCGATTCGGTGATCCAGAAGCGGCCTTTCTCGTCGATTGCCATCGCGACCGGATTGACGATCTCCGGTTCACTCGCCACGACCTCAACGACGAAGCCCTTCGGCACGGTCATCAGCTTCGCCGCAGTTTGGGGATCGCGTGGCTCGTTGGGAGGCTTGTCTTGAGCATGCGGAATCGCGGGCTGCTGTGCAGTGGTGACGCTGGCCCACAAACCGATCGACATCCAACTCAGAAGCAGCAAGCGCCACGCCATGACATGTCCCTCAACGAATCGCTCTCGATGTGAAATCGCGTCCAATCAGTGTACACACCTCGCCGCAACACGTCGCGGCTCAGACGGCGACCTCTTCTGTAGGGTGGGCTGTGCCCACCATCTTCGTTGCGACACCATCACCATCGCCATCATCTTCGTCGTTGTTGACAGCGGTAGGTACATCACGCCTTACGAGGAGCGGCGGGTCATCTCGAAGAGCTGCGTGGCTTGCGGGCCGAGGAAGCCTTCGAAGCGGATGGGATGCCCGGTCTCCGGATCGGCGATGGTGCCACGTTCGGCGAGTTCGAAGTACGCATAACTCCACGGCATCGTCGAAGGGACCCCATGGTCGAGCACCGGGACGTCCAGCGTCACCGCCGCGGTCGCGGTCTGCCGGAGCTTCGAGCCACGAGCCCCTTCCAGTTCCGACTTCATCGGAATCCCGGCGGCCGTCAACGCCGCTGCCGTCGCCTCCAAGTCACCGAGCGAACCGGGGACAGCCGCATCGATCAATGCCGTGAAATGATTGACGTTGTTGCCGTGGACCAGAACCCAGGCTGCGTATTGACTCGCCGCGTTCACCTGTTCCACTACGGTTCTTTCGGGGACAGGCCAGGGGAGGGCTTCAATTTCCTCCTGTGCCAGCAAGAGCAAGTGAGCCCTCCGCTCGGGAGTGATGTTGGCTAACTCAGAGAGCACCGCCAACGGTAACGGCGGCCGGGATTGTGCGAGGATTGGCTCCAGGATCGCCTGGATAGGATGCGGCAAACGCCATGTCTGGCATTCGGATAGAAAGAGCTTGGGTAAGCCCGGAATGGGATGCTCGAAGTGGATCGCCGAGAGCGACTGTTGCGGGAAGTGATAGCCACAAGCGGGGACATAACCCAACGCTTCGAACAGCCGCGACAATCGCGCAATTCCGGTGAACGGGGTCTGTCCAGCCAGCGTGCGGAAGGCCATGTGATCGTTGACGAACGGCGCGCCCCGGGCCGTGAGCAGCTTCACCGCCTGCTCGGCCCACGTCACCCGTTGCCGGTAGCGCTGCCAAAGGCGTTCGAACAAGGCTTGCAGGAACGCGGTCTTTTCGGCGGAGAGGTCGGCCATGCTGGGTCTTTCTGTCAGTCCAAGATGCTTCCATCATGCTGCGCCGCCTGGCTGAAGACGAGCCCATGAAGCATGCGGGCATGGTCCGGACAGATTTCGATCGTGGGTCAATTTCAATCGACGACGACAGGGCAGGGACCCCGACCAATGTATCGGTGCTTTCAGAGAGAGGTCAGCTTCCGCCTGGCGAGTCGTATTGCGCTCCGAACCGGATTTCAGGGGAACCTCCATCTGGTGTGATTCCAACATTCCTGAAAAGTTCCCTACTTTTTCTTCACCACCGTTGGCACCCGTTCAGAATTCAGGCGTACGTACCCGCATCGCCTTCTGCTGAGGTCTGAGCTGGCCTCGCCGACGACTTCAGGTTCCCGCGTCGGGCGTGCGGATTCTACGCCCAGGTGAGTCTCCTTTGTTATGGTCTGTTCTTCTCTCTCCGAAGAGCGAGCAGCCGCGGTTTCACGCTGATCGAACTGCTGGTGGTGATCGCGATTATCGCGATCCTCATCGCCTCTCTTGCCGTTCTGCGGTTCAGCAGGCCTGCGAAGCGGCTTTGCCGACCTGGTGAACAACATGAAACAAATGGGCCTCGGCTTGCACAACTACGAGTCGACCTTCACCAAGTTCCCCTCCTCGGGCGAGTTCACCAGCCGCCAGGGAACCTACTTCCGGTCGTTCACCGCCACGTCGACCTTCACCCAGATGTTGCCCTACATCGACCAGGCCCCGCTGTTCAACTCCATGAACCTGAACGTTCATTACTCGAACGCGGCGAATCAGACGGCGGCCAAGACCACGATCCCTGCATTCCTGTGCCCGAGCAACGCCAACACCCCACCTGATACGCTCAACTACGGCCTGACCGACTACATGCCGATCGCTTACACCGACGTCGACAGTGCCAACACCCGTCAAAAGCTCAGCACGACCTGGGATCGCGACTCGCTCCTCGGCTTCCACAACCGCATCGGTGACGCCACCGACGGGACCAGCAACACCATCGCCATCTTCGAAGCCTCGGGCCGCACCGTCTCCGTCCCCGGTGCCTACGAACTCGGTTCGGTGATCCCGCCGACCGGCACCACCAACAATATCTACCCCGGTGTTGATGCCACCCAGGCCCTCACCCCACCCCCGACGGGTGTCACCACCGCGTCGGCTCCCGGTCGCTGGGCCGATCCCGACAGTGGCTCGGGCGTCTCCGGCCCCGGTGCCAACCGTGGACCGCTGATCAACAACAACAAGACCCCGACCGGTGGACCGGCAACCTGCCTCTGGACGACCAACAACTGCGGTCCGAACGACGAGCCGTTCAGCCTCCACGTCGGGGGCTGCCACGCCCTCCTCGGCGACGGCACCGTCCGTTTCATCTCGGAAAACACCGACGCACAAACCGTCCGCAAGCTCTGCAGCCGTGCCGATGGTGAGCAAATCGGCGACTTCTAAGCCGAATGGCTTGGCCGCAGCATCGATCTTTCTGCCCGGTTGTTCCCTAGAACAACCGGGCAGATCCTATTTCCCCAGACGAAATTGGGGGGCCGAGGTCTCGCCTGGCGGGAGATCGGTGCCCCCCCACCAGGACAAGCCCTGCCGCACGCGGAACAAACCCCATATTCACATCAAAAATCGGCACTTCCAAACACGCCACCACCCACATCAAACGGTCTCCGGGGCGCGATTCGCGGAGTATTCACCGGGCGTTCGCATTTCCTTCACATTTCATCCTTAATGTTTCCCCTGTTGGAGCCCTGAATGCGAGGCGTGTCTCGCCGTCTTGACTGGCTCCTCTGCAGGGCGTGCGGATCTACGCTCAGGAGTCTCCTTGTTATGGTTCGTTCTTCTCTCTCTCCGAAGCAGCGAGCAGCGCGTGGTTTCACGCTGATCGAACTGCTGGTGGTGATCGCGATCATCGCGATCCTCATCGCTCTCTTGCTCCCCGCGGTTCAGCAGGCCCGTGAAGCGGCCCGCCGCACCCAGTGCAAGAACAACATGAAACAAATGGGCCTCGGCTTGCACAACTACGAGTCGACCTTCACCAAGTTCCCCTCCTCGGGCGAGTTCACCAGCCGCCAGGGAACCTACTTCCGGTCGTTCACCGCCACGTCGACCTTCACCCAGATGTTGCCCTACATCGACCAGGC
>JBGATC010000002.1:0-440319 GCA_044229335.1 Planctomycetaceae bacterium
ACAAGCTGCCGAACCGCCCCGATCGCCACTACCCCCGAGAAGCGTACAAACGACGACCCAAATCAACCCACTTCCAAACCCGAAAACCACCACCCAACAATCTAAAGTAAGTGCCATTGGGCTTGCGCCCCGACCGCTCAAAGAGTGACTGCGATTTGGCGATCTGGCGTTATGGCTTTTCAATGCGGTAGACGTGGGTCTTCGAGCGGAGGATGAGGGCGTTCCCGGCGACGGCGGGGGACGCGACGAAGCCATCGTCGAGCTTGTTCTCAGCGACCAGTTCGAACTCCCGCGATGCCTTGAAAACCGGGATTTCGCCTTTTTGCGAGAAACCGTAGATCAACCCGTTGGCGTACAGCGGCGAGGCCCAGTATTCCCCCGGCAGACGATTCGACCAGAGTGTTTCCCCGGTGTGGGCATCGAGACAGCTTGCCACGCCGCTGTCGTTGATCATGTAGAGCGAATCGCCGATCAGCAGTTGCGAAGCCCGTTTCGGGACCTGCTTGTTCGACCGCCAGGCGATCTTCGCGGTGATGTCCCCTTCCCCTTCCGGCGGAAACGCGATCAGCGGATTCTGGCCATCCGACGTCCCGATGTAGAGCAGCCCATGCCCATACAGCGGCCGGACGCCGGTATTCATCCCGCCATGCTTGACCGACCAGAGCCGAGCACCGGTCAGCGGATCGTAGGCGATGGTGTGTGATGCGAACGGACTGACCAGCATCGACTTGCCGTGCGGGGAGATCAGCAGCGGCGTCGAATACGCCTTCTTCGCGTCCCCATCGGTCGTGCCGAAGTTGACGTCGCGGTCCTGCTTCCAGACCGTCTTCCCGGTCAGCTTGTTGAGCGCCGTGATGTACTGCAGATCGTAACCATCGAACGTGAGATACAGCAGATCGCCATATACCACCGGCGATGAACCCGGCCCGCGCCAGTGATCGCAGGGGAGATCGCGGCGTTCCCAAATCTTTTTGCCGGTCTGCGTATCGAGGCAGGCCGTCCCGTACGTCCCGAAGTGAATGTAGACGCGGCCCTCTTCCACATACGGCGTGGGGGAACCGTAGCTGTTCGTCGGATGCGTGAACTGCGGCGAATCGACCTCGAACAGCGGCAGGTCCATCAGGACCTTGCCGGTCGTCAGGTCGAGACAGACGGCTGACAGGACGATCGGCTTTTCCAGCTTCGTCTGCTCTTTGGAGAGGTTCTGGATTTCCGGAGCGTTGGTCAGCCAGATCTGGTTTTTCCAGATCACGGGCGATGACCACGCGCGGCCGACGACCGGCGTCTTCCAGCGGATCTCGGGACTTCCTTCGGAGAAGGTGACCGGCAGGTTCTTGGCGGTTGTGGTTCCATCGGTATGCGGACCGCGGAACTGATTCCAGTCGCCCTCGACTTCCGCCCCGACGACCGTGGTCGCCCACAACAGACAGCAGCACAAGATTGGTCGCACGGAAGTTCCTCGTCGATGGCCTCAGGGGCGGTAACAAATGCACGATCGTTAATGTAACGACTCGCCAAGGCCGAGGCCAAGCGAGTCGCGTCCTCGTCAGGTCATCAGCCAGGCCCAGCCGGAAGCGCGAGCGCCAGGTCTCTTCGATCGACGACATCGTTGCTTGTCCGTCAAGCTGGGTAAACTCTCGGGGCGCGGCCGGTCGTTCTCCTGCGGACAGTCATCCCACAGCAAGACTTCCGTGTGTCGGTCCTGTTAGAGTGAGCAGGCCGAAATTCCCTTCAGTGAACCGGGGAGAAGATGTCGACCGCCGGGGCCGATCCGCAGCGGGTTTCGCGGGCTGTGCTCGAGCGCAGCCTGGACGAACTCGGTGCGCTCGTGCGGACCGATGTCGAGCCGCCGCAGTTCTTCGCAGCCGTCTTGAAGCTCGCGGTCCACACCGCCCGCGCCGATCAAGCGGCTCTGTGGTTACGAACCGGTCCTTCCCACTGGACCAGCGTCTCACTCGCGGTGACGAGCACGGACGGTCAACCGACGCAAACCACGGCGACAGAGCTGCCAGCGTTCGTCACCGAGGCTCTCGCCAGTCACGAACCCGACCTGCAACGGGCGACGGTCGAAGGGACCGCGCTGCAACGGCTAACGACTCCAGTGCGACAAGCCGGTCAGGCGACCGGTGCTCTGGTGCTTCAGTTCGAGGACGACACCTTACCCAGCCCCCCGGCCACGCTGGTCCCCTTCGCAGCGGCCGTGGCCGAGATCGCGGGAGACTACCTCGTTCAGCACGAACTCCGCGGATTGCGACGCGAACGGAGCGAACGGGCCCAGCGGGATCAATGGCTGGAGGCGATCGCCCGTGCTCCCCGGAAGTCCGCCGCTGCCGATCTGATTGTGCATGATGGTCGCACGCTGTGTCGCGTCGATCGGTTGACGCTCATCGATCTCAGCCATAGCCGGGCACGGGCGCTGGCGGTGAGCGGCGTCGATCACCTTGATCCCCGTTCCTCGACCGTGCAGGCCCTCGAACGTCTGGCGACGGAGGTCTCCACCTCGGGTCGGGTCTGGCCGAATGCGGAGCTCGATGCTGTCGTCCAGCGCGCCTGGCAGGAGTTACAGACAGTTGCAGGGACCAAAGCGGCCGCGGCTTATCCGCTCAGCTCACCGACTGGCGGCCTGCAAGCCGTCTTGATCGGCGAACGCTTCGAATCCGAGCAAACAGACTTCACCGCACTCCAGCAGGCGGCCACATCACTCGCACCGTTGTGGCGGGCCGTGATCGCTCAGTCCCACACGGGTTGGACACAACGTTTCAGGCGGGTCGCATCGCGGACAGCCTGGATCACCGTCGCGCTCGGTTTGCTCATGGCCGCGTTGATCTTCATTCCCGTGGAAAAAACTGTCACGGTCGAGGGACAACTCGTTCCCCGCGAACGGCGCGACATCTTTGCGACCGCGAACGGTCTCGTCGATGCGGTACACGTCGCGCATGGCGATCGCGTCGCTGCCGAGAAGCTCCTCGTCGAACTGAGTGACCCGGCCCTGGAGTTGGAAGCGACGCGTGTCAGTGGTGAACTCGCCACGATTCGCGCGCGGCTCGGTTCCATCAAGGCGACCCGGCTCAGCCTCCCCGCGGGAGCCGCGGAAACGACGTTGCGTTCCCAGCAACTCGCGGCCGAAGAGGAAGACCTGCGGCAACAGCAAACTGCGGCTGAACGACAGCTGACCCTGCTGATGGACGAGCAGGCGTCGTGGAAATTGAAAAGCCCACTCGACGGACAAGTGCTGACTTGGGATGTCGAGGGGTTGCTGGAAGGACGACCGGTCGAGCGGGGACAGGTCCTGCTCACCGTGGCTGACCCGCGCGGCCAGTGGGTCATCGAGGCCCGGTTGCGCGAACGCGATCTGCAGCATCTGAGTGCGTCCGGGGGCGAAGCGGTCACCTGCCCGGCCCCCGGCACCTCGCGATCACTCTTCCAGGGACGGGTCGAACGCGTTGCCGATGTGGTCGACATCAACGACCGGGGCGAGAGCACGCTCCGCGTGACAATCGCGATCGACGCAGGAACCACAATCACCACACGGCCCGGTGCGACGGTCTGGCCGAAGATCCGCTGCGGTCGGCGTGCGCTGGGAGCCGTCTGGCTGGGGGATCTGATCGATGCCGTTCGTCGACAGTTCTGGCGCTGGTGGTAGAAACAAACGCGTAAATTCAAGCGATTTTGGGTTCCCTTGAGACATTGGGGGGGCGGGTTATGATAGCGGCGACTGAGGCACGGGGAATCGACGGGCGCTGGGTGGGTCCCTCGACGCGATGATCGGGCGCTCACGGAGACCTGGCTGATGGATTCCTACCGGCCCGACCTGGCTGGGCCGCGCCCCATTCCTTTTCAGGCCCCGCAAGGGGATCTGGCGATTCTCGCGGGTTCCGCGAACCCGCTCTTGGCGCAGAACATCGCCAACTGCCTGGGGGTGACGACGGTTCCCTGCCGGGCGCATGTCTTCAGCGAGGGGAACGTCTTCGTCCGCATCAAGGAAAATGTCCGCGGCCGTGATGTCTATGTCATTCAAGGATGTCATTACCCGGTCAATGACAATTTCATGGAGACGTTGTTCTGGATCGATGCGCTCAAGCGCGCGAGTGCCCAGAACGTGACCGCGGTCATCCCGTTCTTCAGTTACGCGCAGGGGGACAAGAAAGACGAGCCGCGCGTGTCGATCCGCGCCCGCGTCTGTGCCGATGCGATCGAAGCGGCCGGTGCTGATCGCGTGCTGACGATGGACCTGCACAGTCCGCAGATTCAAGGCTTCTTCCGCATTCCGGTGGATCATCTCTACGGGCGGGCGGTCCTTGTCGAGCATTTCAAGAAACTGCAGATTCCCAACCTGGTCGTCTGCAGTCCCGATGTCGGGTTTGCGAAAGGGGCAGCGGCGTATGCCTCGTTGTTGCAATGCCCGGTCGTCATCGGCAACAAGCAGCGGACCGATCACTCCGAGACGGTCGAGATCCTCGAAGTCATCGGTGACGTCAAAGACAAGAACGTCCTGCTGGTCGACGATCTGACAATCACCGGCCGGTCGCTGATCGAGATGGCCCGCGTTCTGAAGTTGCGCGGCGCGCTCGATGTCTACGCCGCGGTCACGCACGGCGTCCTTTCCAAGGGAGCCAGTCCGCGGATTGCGGAAAGCCAGATCAAGAAGATGTTCATCACCGACACGATCGAATCGTCGTTCGATCCGCTTCCGCCGAATGTGGAAGTGGTAACGGTGGCCCCGCTCTTCGCGGCGGCGATCCGCTCGATCCACGACCGCACGAGCATCAGCATGCTGTTCCCGGAATCGCCGGTGAAGACGCCGTGAGGTTGTACGCGAGGAAGAGACCCAGCCATCGGAATGGCTGGGCTTCCGGCTGTCCCCTGATCTCTGTCCACTGCGCCCCATGACCGAACGTCCGCTGACGCCGATGATGCAACGGTATCTGGAGGTCAAAGCCCAGAACCCTGGTGCGTTGTTGCTGTTCCGCATGGGGGACTTCTACGAGCTCTTCTACGAAGACGCTCAGATCGCTGCGAAAGTGCTGGGGCTGACGCTCACCAGTCGTGACAAGGGTTCGCCGAACCCGGTGGCCATGGCGGGCTTCCCGTATCACGCCTTAAATGGCTATCTGCAGAAACTCGTCCGTGCGGGACATCGAGCCGCGATCTGTGAACAGGTCGAAGATCCCAAGCAGGCGAAGGGTCTTGTCAAACGCGAAGTGACGCAGGTCGTCACGCCGGGAACGCTGACGGATGACGCGCTCCTCGATCCGCGCGAGAGCAACTTCCTCGCGTGTCTCGCCATCGAGAAGGAGCAGTGCGGGCTTGCGTGGCTCGAGCTTTCGACCGGTCGCTTCTTCACAATGGAGGTCGAAGCGACACTCGTCGCGGACGAACTCGCCCGCATTCGTCCTGCAGAATGTCTCGTGCCGGAAGGAAGCCGCGAGTTACCGTGGCTCGCTGTGGTCAGGCAGTCGTCTGATTGCTCGTTCCTCGAACGGCCCGACTGGTGCTTCGTGCGAGAGCAGTGTCACGAACGGCTCTGCGCGCACTTCCAGGTCCGCACGCTGGAAGGGTTCGATCTCGTCGGCCCTGGCCCAGCCGTCACCGCGGCCGGTTCGCTGATCGAGTACGTACGCGAGACGCAGAAGTCGGACCTCGCCCACCTCACGCGGATTGAACCCTATCGTCGCGGACAGACGCTCCTCATTGATGAAGCAACCCGCCGCAGTCTCGAACTAACGCGCACGCTCCGCGGCAACGCCCGTGAAGGGAGCCTGCTGGCGGTCCTCGATGAAACCGTCACGCCGATGGGGGCCCGCCTGCTGGGCGAACGCCTGTCGAATCCGCTGCGGGATGTCGCCGCGATCAACTTGCGCCTCGACGCCGTGCAGGAACTGACGCAGGACGGGGGCTTCCGTCAGGGGATTCGCGACACGTTGAAGGAAGCCTACGACCTGCAACGCTTGACCGCGCGCGTCGCCACCGGTCGGGCGTCGCCGCGTGATCTCGTCTGCCTGGGACGCACGCTGGCGTTGCTCCCCGCACTCAAAGCAAAGCTCGCGGGACGACGGGCACGCCGGCTGCAGGAACTCGAAGGGCGGCTGGAACTCTGTGCCGAGATTCGGGCCGAGATCGCCGCGGCGCTCGTCGATGATCCGCCATTGACGATCACCGATGGAGGCGTGATTCGCCCCGGCTATCACGCTCAGCTCGACGAGTACCGCGACCTCGCCAAAGGGGGCAAAGCCTGGATCGCCAAGTATCAGTCCGAAGAGATTCAACGGACCGGCATCCCCAATCTGAAAGTCGGCTTCAACCGGGTCTTCGGGTACTACCTCGAATGCACCGCCGCTCAGGCCGATAAGGTCCCGGCCGACTACATCCGCAAGCAGACGCTGAAGAATCAGGAACGATTCATCACGCCCGCCCTGAAAGAGTACGAAGACAAAGTCCTGCGTGCGGAAGGGCAGTCGATCAACCTGGAGCAGGAACTCTTTCAGGCGTTGCGGACCCGTGTCGGCCAGTTCGCGGCCCGATTGAAAGAGAACGCCGAACTGCTCGCGGAACTCGACGTGCTGGCAGCGCTCGCGGAGCTCGCCGTGCAGCAGGGGTATGTCCGTCCCGAAGTCACGACCGAGCCGGTCCTCGACATTCGCGAAGGTCGGCATCCCGTACTCGATCGCGTGATGCCCCGCGGACACTTCGTCCCGAATGACGTGCTGCTCGGTACGCCGCACGGCCGCGTGCAGGTCATCACCGGGCCGAACATGGCGGGGAAGAGCACGTACATCCGGCAGGCGGCACTCCTCACGTTGCTCGCACAGATGGGGTCGTTCGTCCCGGCCAACACGGCCCGCATCGGGATCGCCGATCGCATCTTCGCCCGAGTGGGGGCCAGCGATGAACTCAACAAAGGGCAGTCGACGTTCATGGTCGAAATGACCGAGACCGCGCGGATTCTTAACTCCTCGACCGCAGCGAGTCTCGTCATTCTCGACGAGATCGGCCGCGGGACGAGCACGTATGACGGCATCTCGCTCGCGTGGGCTGTCACCGAGTTCATGCACGACATCATCGGCTGCCGCACGCTGTTCGCCACGCACTATCACGAGTTGACGCAGCTCACCGAATCGTTGAAGGACGCTGCCAACTGCAACGTCGCCGTGCGTGAGCAGAACGGGCAACTCGCGTTCCTGCATAAGATCGTCCCCGGAGCTGCGGACAAGAGTTACGGCATTCACGTCGCGCAACTCGCCGGCGTGCCGCGGGAGGTCCTCGAACGGGCGCGGACGATCCTGCAGACACTGGAAGACGATCACGTCGACAGCAGCGGCCGCACCAAGATTCCGCCCCGCAAAACCCGCCGCAAGCACGAACGCCAGCTCGCGCTCTTCGCGATGGAAGAAACGCATCCCGTGCTGAGCGAACTGCGGCAGATGGCCCTCGACGGCCTCAGCCCCGATGCGGCGCTGCTCGCCCTGCAACGCTTCCAGCAACAACTCGCCGATCCGACGGAGTGATGCGCTGCCGCGCGTCTCAACCCGGGCGATTCGATTGGGCGACCGTGGTGGCAGATTGTGCGGTGATCGTTCAGACGGAGTTGTCGCTCATTGAGGGAAGGTCCGAGCAGTCTTCTACTCCTGAGTCCCGGAGGGACGGATCACACTCAGCAACATCTCTCAAATCGCCGACCACTGCGCGAAGATGGTGGGCACAGCCCACCCTACGGGGAGACGTCTCGCCGATGTGCTACAATGCTCACGCTGCCGGTCGAGCGAGTTGTTCATCAGCGGCAGGTCTGCCTCCGGACTTCCAGGATCAATGTCACCCATGAAACGCTGGCAACTGGTCACGGTGGCGGTGCTCATCCTGCTGCCGATTGCGTTGTTCGCGGGGTTTGGTGCGTGGAGCCTGTATCAGTCGGGACACTGGTTCTGGCTGTGGTGGACAATGCCCGTCTGCTGGGGAGCCAGTTCGCTGATGTGGCGTCGCTGGCAGCGACCGTGGGAACTGCCGCTCCCCGATCTCGACCGGACGCACTGGACGCCCCAGGATCAGGCCGCCACGAAACTGATCGAAGCCGAGCAGCAACGCGTCGGCGAGTACACCGCCGCCCAGCTCACCGATCCACAGTTCTACACGACGATCACGCAGGCGTTATCGCTCAAGATCGCGCAACACTACCACCCCAAAGCGAAAGACCCGGTTGCCTCACTCTCGGTCGTGGAACTCCTCACCGCGGTTCAGCTCATCTCGGCTGACGTCGAAGACTGGTTCATCAAATCGGTCCCGGGGAGCCATCTCATCACGGTCGGACAGTGGAAAATGCTCGGCCATGCCCCGGCGTGGTGGAAGACGGCGAGCAATGCTGGCTGGGTCGCGTCGATCGTCATGAATCCCCTGAACCTGGGGCGGTATCTGGTCTCGCGATTGGCGGTCGAACCACTCGCCGGTCAGCTGCAGCAACAACTGCTTGGTGCGTTCTACACGTTGTATCTGCGCCAGGCTGGTTACTATCTGATCGAGCTCAACAGCGGCCGACTCCGCGGCGGATCACAGCACTACCGCAACTGGCTCGCGCGCGTCGAACGTCGTGCTCCAGAGAAGCCTTCCGTAGTCGAGACGACCGCAACACCGAGTCAACCTGCAGCACTCCCCGACCCCGTGACGATCACAGTCGCGGTGATCGGACAGGTGAAAGCGGGCAAATCGAGCCTTGTGAATGCGCTCCTTGGCGAGCGCACCGCAGCGACCGACATTCTCCCCGCCACGAAGTCGGTCCGCCGGTATGACTACACGAACGCGGCTCATTCCGAACGGTTCGTCCTGCTCGATACCCCCGGCTACAGCGATGCCGGAACGACCGCCTTGGAACGCCAGGAGCTTCACGAAGCGATCAAACAGGCCGACCTGGTCCTGCTGGTCCTTGATGCCCGCTCACCCGCGCGTGAGGCCGATCGGGAAGCACTCGCGGAACTGACCGAATGGAGTCGACAACAACCCCGATTGAAACCCCCTGCGGTACTGGCGGTCCTCAACAAGATTGATGGACTCAGCCCGGTGCTGGAGTGGAATCCGCCCTACAACTGGCAGCAGCCGCAGCGTCCCAAAGAGAAAACCATCGCCGGAGCCCTCGATTATGTGCGTGAGGTCTTCGGCAGCCTGATTCGTACCGCCGTCCCGACGTGCTGCGACCGGGATCGAGAGCGGGTGTGGGGTATCGCTGAAGGTCTCCTGCCGGCGATGGCCGGAGCACTCGATGCTTCCCGTGCAGCGGCTCTCTTGCGGGAATTGCATGCATCACAAGACAAGCGCCAGTACCGACAGGTCATCGGCCAACTTTGGGAAGCGGGTCAGCAACTCAAAACGCTGGTCAAAGGAGAAGCACCACCAGCGACCGGTGAGTGATGTTGTGCGGACTTTGGATCCGCTCATCCCGCGGAACCTGATGGCTACTATTGACTCGTGTGGAAGTTTCTTAAGTAGGGCAGGCTCCTGACTGCCCTCGGCGATTCACCGTGACTCGCACATCAGGCAGGCGGGAGCCAGCCCTACAAGGGGGGCCACCTTCAGTGATTTCCGCGCGGGTCAATAAGTCGTGCGTCAGACATCTGGGAACAACCGCAGTCCAAGCCTCACCAGCGGCGGTCCCAGGATGCACAACCCGACGGCCACCGCAGTCAGGCTGGCGAGCAGCGTGGCTCCGGCAGCGACATCTTTCGCGGTCTTGGCCGCGGTGTGGTAGTCGGGCGAGAGGAGATCGATGAAGGCTTCAATCGCCGTGTTGAAGGTCTCCGCCACGAGGACCCCGCCGATCGCGAGCAGCAGGATCGCCCCCTGCTTCAGATCGATCCCCAGAGCGATCGCGACGATGGTCACCAGCACCGTCGCCGCCAGATGCAGACGAAAGTTCCGTTCGCGGCGGGCGACCCACACCAGGCCGCACCACGCATGATAAAAACTGAGGCGCAGCCGCGGTTGCTTCACACAATTCCTTACGAGGCCGGTGGGACAGTGATCCGCAAAGCATTCTCGGTGATGATTGGATGCTGTCCAGGGATCCGCTCATCACGCGGAGCGTGATGGCTACGATCGGGAGAGCTGACCGAAAGTTGGAAGAGAAGATCAGTACTGACTCCTCAGGCGAACGGCCGATCCCCAGGTGTTCAACCTCCGGTCAACCGGCTTAGCACGTCTTCCGGTTGTTCCTCCGAGGTCGCATCCCACACGATGTGTCCTGTCTGATCGATGATCCAGTGTTGCGGAATAAAGTACGCTTCCAGTTTCTGCAACGGTGATACCGCGCCATATCCCTGTGGCCAGGTGAAACCGACCGTACTGACAAATTTCTCACTGAGTGTCAGTTTGTCGGCCGGCTCGGACGTCAACCCGATAAAGACGACACCTTTCCCCGACCAGTCATCATGCAACTTGATGAGTTCGGGAGCCCGCTTGCGGCACGGGCCGCACCAGTAAGCCCAGGCATCGATCAGGACGATTTTCCCCTTCAGTTCCTCATTCGTCGGCCCCGGTCCGTTGATCCAGCCTTCCACCAGCAGTTCCGGCATCGGCGTTCCGATGAGTCCCGCGCCCGGTTGCCGCTGGTGCCGTGCCGTCTCCGGCTGCATCACCAGCACGACCAGTGACGCAGCGGCCAGCACGATGATCAGCGCAGTGATGAAGCCCCCCAGGCTGCTGGTGGGGGGAGGGAGTTCCTCGGTACTCATAGCGGGGCTCTCAGACTTGGCAACTGGTTCGACCCAACTTCAATCGATCGGTCGGAGACCACGGACTGCCTGCAGACAATCCCGGCTGGGGAATCGATCTTAGAGTCTATCCAGGAAGTTTCTCTCAGCGAATTTGTTTTTAGGCCCGGCGTTTACGCCGGGTCGGGTCGAACCATTTTCATGATGTTTTCAGCCCCATTCATGGGGCTTTCCTTGGAAAAGCCCCGTCAACGGGGCTGAAGCGGATCTCCGGGAGGTCCTATTCACCCGGCGTAAACGCCGGGCCTAAAACTCATTCCAAGACCGGGCTCTGCATGGATAAACACTTACAGACCATACAGCGCGCTGAACTTCGTCCGCAGGTGATCGACGAGCGGTTGCGGCGACAACGGCTGTCCCGTCACCACTTCCACCAGCCGCGGGGCAGCATAGCGTTTGCCGTGTCGATGAATCCGTTCATTCAACCACGCCTTGAGTGGTTTAAAGTCGCCGCTGGCGAACTGAGTGTCGAGGTTACCGAGTTCGCGGGAAGCGGTCTGGAAGAGTTGCGCTGCATACATGTTGCCGAGCGCGTATGTCGGGAAGTAACCGACCAGTCCACCACTCCAGTGAATGTCCTGCAGGCAGCCCTTGGCATCGTTGGGCGGGGTCAGACCGAAGTCGCGTTGGAAGGCTTCATTCCACGCCTGGGGGACATCAGCCGGCTGCAGCGAACCGTCCATCAGTTTCAGCTCCAGTTCGAACCGCAGCATGATGTGCAGGTTGTAAGTCACTTCATCGGCTTCGACACGAATGAACGACGGTCGCACATCGTTGATCGCAAAATAGAAATCGTCCGCAGCGACGTTACCGAGCGCGGTCGGGAACGCCTGCTGGGCCGAGGGATAGAAGTAGTTCCAGAACGAATGGCTGCGGCCGACAAAGTTCTCCCACATCCGCGACTGCGACTCGTGAATCCCCAGCGAACAGGCTTGACCGGTCCCCAGTCCATACGCCTCGGTCGGCAATCCCTGCTCGTAAATCCCGTGACCCGCTTCGTGCAGCACGCCGAAGAAGGCGGCGTTGAAATGATGATCCATGAAGCGGGTGGTCAGCCGACAGTCGCCGGGACCGAAGCCGCTGCAGAACGGATGCGGCGATTCATCGAGCCGACCGCGCTCGAAGTCGAAACCGATCCGTCGAGCCGCCCCTTCTGCGAAGACTCGTTGAGCGAGTTGCGGGTAATGTCGTTCCACGATCTCCAGTTGAGGCGACTTACCCGACTGCTGAATCGCGGCGACCAGTTTGACCAATTCCGCCCGCAAGGGAGCAAAGACGGCTGCAACCTGGGCCGACGTCATGCCCGGTTCGTAGTCATCAAGCAGGGCATCGTAAGGGACACCAGTCTTCGTCCCGATCGCCGCGGCTTCTTCACGCTTGAGGCCGATGATCTTTTCGAGCCACGGAGCGAAGACCGAGAAATTCGCATCCCGCTTCGCTTCAACCCACGCCTGCTGGGCCAAGGACGTGGTTTTCGACAGGGCCTCGACAAGCGCTTTGGGGAGCTTGGTGACCCGATCGTAGACGCGACGGGCTTCACGGACGTTCGCTGCCATGTCGCCATCGGGATCGCCGAGATCTTTGGCTGTTTCCAGTTCCGCGAGGAGTTCGCCGATGCGGGGATCGACCCGGCGCACGTGCGTGAGTCCGGCGAGCAGACCGAGTTGATTCGCCCGATGCTCGGCCCCACCGGGGGGAAGATGCGTCTGCTCGTCCCAGCTGAGGACACTCGCGCAGGACCCCAGCAGCTCCGCTCCCACCAATCGCTCGGTCAGTTCCCGATACCGCTCACTCGTCTGTGTCATGCCATTCTCGCCTGAGTCTGAAGAAACCACGTGTCGCCCCATGTTCGCAACCCGCGCAGCAACGTCAAGCCCGAAGCGATTCCGGGACCGGACGGAGCGCAAGCCCCCCGGTGACCCCGATTTCCATCTGAACAGGCCACACCGACAGCAGACTGAGCTCACTGTACCGCTCAGTCGGTCCTCGTGCTGACGGTGGAAATGCGGTATTCTTCCGTTCCTGGCCGATCCGATCCCCGTTGGGAAGGTTGCCCGAGATGTTGACCCGCACTTCGCCTGCAGCGATGCGTCACTCACGACAGGGCGATGCCCTGAAGGTGGTGTTGATCACCATCGGCGTGATCTTTGTCATCGGCTTTCTCGCGTGTGCGGGGGGCGGATTCTACATGTACCTCCAGTTCCAGAAACATCTGGGACGGGCGATCGTCTCCAACCCGCAGGAGATTCGGAAACTGTCGGCGGAGATTGTCGACCTCGACATCCCTGCGGAATTCACCCCGGCGATGGGGAGCGCCATCTTCGGGATGAAGAACGTCCATTACGCCTGGAACCCAACGAACCAGCCGATCGCAGTGGATGACTTCTCCAGCATCAGTGATCAATCGAAGGGTCTGCTGACACTCACGGAAATGCCACAGACTGAGGGAAGCGACCCGGATTTCGGGCCGGACGAAGATGTGAACTGGGAAACGTCCGACGAGTTGCTCAAGCATCAATACTCGGAATACACGAAGACGGAACGCGAACTGACGATCCGTGGCAAGAAGTGCAAGTTCACCCTGATCGTGGGACGGCAATGGCCGGTGTCGACCCTCGACATGGAAGAAGAGGCTGCTATGGTCGACGATCCTTTCGGAGCCGATCCCCCGGTTGTCGCCACGGCAACTGACCCGACCACCGATCCGGCACCCAGTACGAACCCGGTACCCGCGACCGATCCCGCAGCGACCACGGAACCGGCCCCCGCCACTGATCCTGCCACAACCCCGGCGGAGGCTGCCACGGAGAAACCAGCGGTTCCCGAAGAAGCGCCGCTCGATCGGGGCGAACCACTCCCTGCAATGCGAACGGCGATCGGCTCATTCCCGAGCAAGGGGGGGCAAGCGACCATCAACATCCGCGTCCCTGCAGAAGGGACCACTGACGAGATGCTCTGGAAGATCCTGCAGTCGATCCGGTAATACACCCCGACCGCCACGCTCACTTAGCCCCCGGCGAGTCGCCGGGGGAAACTTTCCGTCCCACAAAAAATCGACGTGAACGACAATTCCGCGTTGCCCCCCTCACGAGACCTCCCCAATGCCTCACCGCGTTTTGATGCCAATTGGCGATGCCACCGAAGTCATGGACACGCTCTATCCGTTTTTCCGTCTGCCGGAAGATGGGTTCGAGATCGTGGTCGCTGGTCCGGAAGCCCGCCTCTATCACGGCGTGCTGCATGAGATCCCGCCGAACGACGATGTTCCGTGGGACATCACTCGTGAACAGCCCGCCTATCACATCCGCGCCACGGTCGCCTTTCGTGATGTAAACCCAGCCGATTATGTTGGCCTGTTCCTCTCCGGCGGCCGCGCACCGGAATACATCCGCTACGACCCGCATCTGCAGGCCCTCACGCGGCACTTCTTCGAGCAGAAGAAGCCGATCTGCAGCGTCTGCCACGGCGTTGAGATCGCAGCCGCGGCCGGTTGCCTTGATGGTCGGACGATGACAACGGTCGCCAAGTGTGCCCTCGATATCACCTCCTTCGGTGGCAGCTACGTGAACGCTCCGGTCCATGTCGACGGCAACCTCGTCAGCGGCCGCACCTGGCACGACAACACCCCGATGCTCCGCGAATTCATCAAGCTGCTGAAACAAGCGGTTGCCTAGCAGTCAATTGAAAGAATCTCCCGACCCACAGACAAGAATGTCTGTGCCACTCAAACTCCTGGAAGACCCGACTTTCAGTGGGACCGACATTCCTGTCTGTCTGTTTTCAACAGGCTGCAAGGCCGGCCTGCGACAGCGCTCCCGATCAACGAAGAGACTCAAGCGCGGCTTGATCGACACCACATCCTCATCCTGGAGACCAGCTGATGCCTGCCTTCCTGCGTTCCCTCTCTGGTTTGTGGTTGGCCATCTGCATTGCGACGTTGCCGCTGTCGACAGTCGCCGCGGCTGACAAGCCCGCCGCCGAGTCGACCGATGCGATCACCGCTGGGTTGCGGGTCGTCAGTATTGGGCACAGTTTTCATGTCTGGGTGCCGGGGATCGTGGCTGATCTCGCGAAGAAAGCAGAGATTCCCGGGCATGTGCAACTCGGGGTCTCTTCGATCGGCGGCTCCCGCGTCATCCAGCACTGGGAACTTCCGGAAGGAAAGCAGGTGGCCCAGACCGCGCTGAAGAAAGGCGATGTGGATGTCCTCACGATGTCCCCGATTTTTCTGCCCGATCCGGGGATCGAGAACTTCACCACGCTCGCGCTGGAACACAACCCGAAGATTCGCGTGATCGTGCAACCGATCTGGCTGCGCTGGGACATCTACGAGCCGACGACGAAACGCCCGGAGAAGGTCGACCACAACGCGATCACCGGCGAAGAATTACGCCAGCGGCACGCGGATCACTTCGAGAAGATGGACGCCCACATCCGGGCACTCAATGACAAGTACCGCGAATCAGCCGGTCGACAGGTGATGTTCATCGCCCCGGCTCCGCACGCGCTCATCGCCTTGCGGGAAAAGATCATCGCGGGGAAAGCCCCCGGCCTGACGCAACAGGAAGCCCTCTTCACCGATCCGCTGGGACACGGGACCGCGCCGCTGAAGACGCTGGTCGCCTACGTCAATTACGCGACGATCTATCGCCGCAGTCCGGTCGGCCTCCCCGTTCTCGATGCGCTCAAGCAGGCCAAACTTGGAGCGGACGAAGAACCCCTCAATCGCCTGCTCCAGGAACTCGCCTGGGACGCCGTCGTGAACCACCCGCTCAGCGGCGTCCAGAAATAGCCGTGCGGCGGGTCTGTTCGACGAGACTCGCCTTCCCGAGTCGCGATCGCGTTCCAAAGTCGCCATCACGCTGAGCGTGATGAGCGGAGCCACCGCCCGCGCGAACGAAACCAGATGTTTGCTGGGAATATTATTCTGACTGGTGAACAACCGGTTGATCAATGCCGACTGTTGCCGATTAATGCTCCCTGTCGATCCGCTCATCACGCTGAGCGTGATGGCTACTTTGATGGCGTCTTTGAGATCGAGATGGCTGGTACTCCACGGGCAGCGATCGCGGGTTGCGTCAGTGTCAGGCGATGCGGCGTGAGTTCGGCGTTGCCGGCTTCATCGGTCGCCCCGGCGGTCACGATCCCATCGCGGGGCACAGCGATCTGCAGGCTCCAGTCGACGACACCGGCCTGGGCTGATTCGCGCGTCGCAGCCTGACCATTCACGGTCACCTTGGTGATCGTCCCGTTGTCGTGTGAGACGCCGCGGACCAGCAGCATTTTCCCATCGCGGTCGAATCGCACAGCGGTCATCATCGTCGCGGGGGGCTGGTCATCCACGGGGTCGAGCAGTTTCGGCCAGGTGGCCTGGGTCACCTCTGCAAGGCGGGATTCATCGCTCGTCACGGTGGGGACTTCCTGATAAGAATTGCCATCACTCAGCAGGTCTTTCGCGGCAGTGCTGACGACCTTGGCGTGGCGACCGGGGCCGAAGTAGTCATGCACGAAGATCGGTACCCCGGTCGTGATCGGCGGGACGCGCGTGCCAACCCCGCGATTAAAGAGTGGCCAGCGGTCCTGCATCTGCGCGGGACGGTGCACCGTGATGTTCCGGAAGTGGGACGCGGCTTGCCCGCTGAGGTTCACATCGCTGATCTGAATCAGCGGCGTGGTCCGGTTCCCATAGGCTGAGGTGAACGTCAGGCCGTCGACGCTGATCACTCCCGCCTGGGCACTGGCATCATCCATGCTGCGGTTGAAGGGTTCGGAATTGACGTTCGAGATGTGCAGGCCGACGTATTCCTGGTTGTCGAAGGCGGGCCGATAGATGCCGTACGCCGCGTCGTGGATGCGGATGTTCTCCATCCGCATCGAAGGGCTGTGCGGTCGGAAGGCGTAGTGCGAGCCCCAGATCGTGAGATTGCGGATCTGATGCGGATGCCGCGTGTCGGGACCGGTCCAGTCGATCCGTTTGATCTGTTCGAGGTCCCGTTGATTGTGGATCGGTGAATCGGGCTGATCGTTGCCGTTCGCAGCGATCACGAGACCGTAGAAACCTTCCGAGTGGGCTTCGTTACTATCGAACCGCCAGTTCGGAATCGTCCGCACGTCGACGACCTGCTGGCTCCCATCGGGCTGACGGACGGAGAGGTTGGTGTCGAAGTTGCTCCGCTTCTGCAGATCGAAACGGTAGCCGTATTCATCGTTCTCCGTCGTGACGTTGCGGGTGAAGGAATTGCGACCGTTGGCCCACCAGAACCCGGCCCCTTCATTCGGATCGAACGACAGGACCTGCTTGGGGAGCGGCTTTCCCTGGACGGCCTGAACCGCGAGGTTGCGATCGAGCAGGTTGTAGACCTCGGTTCCGTCTTCCAGGAAATAGCCGTGACCGACGCTCTGATAACCGATGCAGTCGCGCACAGCGAGGTACTGCGTGCCGTGAATCGTCACCCAGCGATTGCGTGAATCGAAGATCGCCATCCCCTGCACGCTGCTGCCGCGCATCGTGTCGCCCACGAGGTGGTAATGGATCGCGTAGCGTCCAAGGACGCCTTCTTTCCCGAGGTGAGCGAACCGGGCGTAACTGAGTCCCCCCTGACTGAAGCGGTGATAGACCGTGTGTCCGCGGGCTCCTTCCGGATCAGCACTTTCAATGATGACGTTGCGGGAGAGGTTGGCCACTTCACTGCGGAACTCGCCGCTCCCCAGATGGCGAAACGCGAGCGGTGCATTCAGCGTCAACGTGACTCCGTCGATGGCCGTGATCGTGCGCGATTCAGTCTGGGCCTGCTTGGCATTGCGGGCTCCAGCATGGAACGTGCTCCCACTCTCGGCCCGCTGGCTGGCGGTCACGATCACTTCGTCACCGACGCGCCAGCCGGTGACCGGTTCGGCCAGCGTGACGGTGGTGCTGCCGAGGGGGACATCGGCCCCCAGCTTGACCCAGGTCCGTGAGAGAGGACTGCCGTGAATCTCCATCCGACCCGAACAACAGGCAATCGCCGGGGCATCCTTCGGATCCATCCCGTCCACCAGATGCAGCCGAATCCGTGCGGTCCGGTTCGCCGGGATCGGAGCTTCCGGCGTGCCAACCAGCAATGTCGGCCATTGATCGGCTGGTGTCTGCGGTCCCTGCTCGGCTCCTTCAAATTCACAGGCGAAGCCGTGTTCGGAGCAGGCATCGGTATGCTGAATCGTCAGCAGGCCGACGTTCAGTTCCGTATCGCGATCGCGGGCGAAACTCAGCGTTCCGACGACCTGAATCAGCCGGACGACGTCTTTCCCCTGCACGTCATATTCAACGGTCGTGCCGCGACTGATGAGCACGCGATCCCCCTTGGCAGGGACTCGGGCCGGTTTCCAGGTCCCCGGTTCGGACCACTTCCCGTGCTTTGCCGATTGAATCGAGAACGCCACGCTACCGCCGTGGGAGTGCCCCGCGTGCGGGTCTGCAGCCGCGACCGGTTGCAGCCCGAATAACGTCAGCACCATCGCCAGTCCGGCCCACTTCAATCTCTCGGGATGAACAGACATCAGTGTATTCCTTCGCCAGAGTGTCAATCGACAGCAGTACCTACCCGATCAGGAACATGACAGATTACCTCGCGGTGCGGATGGTCAACACGGTTGGTTCCGCGGTGACGGTCAGTTTCGGGACCGTGACGCAGCCGGTCCCATCGGCCTGGGCTTCGCCTTTGGCGGTCCCGTAGGTCCAGGCGACCTTCGTGCCGGGTTCGATGCGCAGCGACTGCAAGCGTCGCAGACTCACATCCGCTGTCGCTTCCTTTGGGATCGTGAACGTCGTCTGCAGTTCCTGGGGTGTGGTCAGGAAGAGCGTTGTGGAAAGGCTGTCGGCCGACTCTTTCACATCTTTCCAGCGAAAGAAGGCGTTGATCTGCCCTGAGAGTTTGCTGTCGAGTTGATCGGGCCACGGGAGCGGATCATTCGTCGAAGCGTTCGTGAAGACCGGATACGCCTCGTTCTTGCGGATGCTCAGCCAGTCGAACGAGTTGATCAGGTCATTCACCTTCAGGATGTTGGCGTGATTGTTCGCGTGACCGAACGGGCCCCAATACATGTACAGCGGATACCGTCGCTCGTTCATCGCCTGAGCGAAGGCATCATGTCCCTTGGACCAGCTGTCGTTCTGGGCTGAGTAATCGACCACGATTGGCGGATCGGGGAGCTTGAACCCGGATGGCACAGTTTGCGGAGGGAAGTACATGCGGCTGGAGACATGCTCGACGCGGGCCGGGACATTCGCCTTGATCGCCGCGAAGATGTCGCCATGCCGCAGGCCAATGCCGAGCGTGCCGCTTCCCCCCATCGAGTTTCCGCAGAGATAGACGCGGTTCGGGTCGATGCCATAGGTCTCGATCACCCACTTCACGGTCTCGATGACGCGCTTCTCCGGTGGACTGACTTCGGACCCTTTGTACTTCTCGATCCCCCACCACCAGTCCCCTTTGTTGGCCCGGCAGTCGACATAGAGCGCAAAGAAGTCAGGCGGGGCGTGATAGATATCGTGATTGCCAACCTTCGCCGTGCAGTTGAGACACGAGTGGACATCATGCCCGGCCGAATGCAGCACCACATACAGCGGTGCCTGCTGCCGCGGCTGCTGCGGGTGCAGCACGAGGAACGTATCCCGCTGCGGCGCGGCATAGCCCCAGTCGGCTTTCACGCCATGCTGGTAAGTATCGAGCTTCCGTGCGGTGAACTCCGACTCTTTCACTTTCTCCGGAACCCAGTCCTCGGCCTGCACACCGACCGCGAAACAAAGACTCCAGCACAATAGCCAGCTGATCCGGACAACGTTCATGAGCGCCTCACGCGTCGAGTTGAGTGTTATTCAGTAGGGCAGGCTCCCGCCTGCCATCGGTGATTCACCGTTTCGCATCGATTCGGCTGGCGGGAGCCTGCCCTACGCAACGCTGCGGACGCCGTTACTGGTTGATCGGCATGATCGTGAACCGCAACTTCTGCGGGCGCGCGGCAGCTCGGATCTTTTCATCCGCCTGTTCGACCTGCTTCGTCAACTCGGCGAGCTGGGCCTTCAGTTCCGCAGACGCGCCGGGCGCGATCGCGTTCTTCGAGACTCCCCGCCACTGCCCGACAAGCCCTTCCTTCTGCGAAACAGCATTCAGAATCGCACGGCTCTGCAAGAGCAACGGATTGGCAGCGTCTGGCTTGGCAGGGGGCTGATGAATCAGGGCCGTCAGATTCACCCCTGCGGAGAGTTCGTCACTGGTCAGCTGGCCGAGCGGCTGGCCATTGATCGCCACGACATACGGACCCTTGAGCAAACCTTTCACCGTGAGCTGATACTGACTGAGGGCTTCAATCGCCGGGAACATCGGCAGCATCTCAACCGTCCCGTCCGGAATCGGGAACGGCAGCCGTTCATCGAGGCGGTCGAAAGCGACACCGTTGTTCGAAGTCGACAAGCCATCGACCCGGCAGCCTTTCGCATCGACGACTTGACCCGCATTGATCGTGACACTGCTCACGAAGCCATCGGCACCGAGGCCCTGGAGTAACGCAGCGGCCATCATCAATTGGCCGTTCGGGCCGGGATGGACCGGGTCGCCCTGCATCGACAGGAACTTCTGGGGGTCCTTCGCCTGAGCCGCCAGGAACGCCCGCAGATGATCCACACCCGCGAGAGCATCGTCCTTTGCAAGTGCATTCAACGAGCCGAGCGTGTTCGCCAGATTCTCCCGCGGCTTGTTCTTCCCCCAGACATCGATCAGCGCATGGAACTGGTCTGCATACGGGAGTTGTTCCGTGGCAGCGAAGCCCTTCAATGCGGTCGCGTATTCGTTCAAGCGGCCATTGCGTCCCGGATTGGCGAGTGTGCCGCCATCGTTGATCGGACTGGCAGAGAGAATCACGGGGCGGGCTTTCACGCCGCGAATCCGTTCGACCATCGTTTTCATGTTGGCGATGAACTTGTCGGTCGGTGTGCCTCCCTGATCGTTCATGCCGAGTTCGACCGAGACGACCGTCGGTTTCCAGGCTTCGATGTCGTAATCGAAGCGGGCGAGCGTGGTCGGGATCGTATGACCGCCGACCCCCGAGTTCCGGAAGGCGAACTTCATCTGCGGATAGCGGGCATAGCAGAACGCTTCGAAGTAGTTCGAGTGCAGATGCTGAGCGGTGATGCTGTCCCCCGCCATCACCCACACGTCACCATCCTTCAGCGGAAACGCCGACGGCTCGGCTGCATCAAGCGGCACGCAGCACGAGCAGAGGACTGCCAACAACCCTGAAAACAGTGACCGTTGCATGAGAGGTTCCGTTTCGGTGAGGTGCATCATCGTGAGTCGCGACCGGCGACAGACGTCCGCGCAAGTCTCCGACAGCGTATCCACACGAGAGGCGATTCCGCTACACCCGAGACCCGAAACCGGTGGCAGCCACTCGACACCGCTCGACTCAAACCGCAGAATCGAGGTCGAATCCCCTTTGATGACTGCCTGCAGGAGCATGAACGTGATGCAGACTCTGTGGTTGCCCTTGCTGATCGTCAGCTTCACGTGGAATGTAGTGACCGCCGCCGAACCGCTGACGTTGAAACTCTGGCCCGATGGCCCGCCGACGGCGATGGTGCCGAAGTCCGAGGCCACGGTGAATCTGATTCAGTCGTATGGTGGAGCTGGTCCGAACCGCATCACGGATGTCAGCGATCCGACGATCACCGTCTACCGTCCCGAGCAGCCGAATGGGACGTCGATGATTGTCGCTCCCGGCGGTGGCTTCATGTTCTTGTCTTATGCGCATGAAGGGACGCAGGTCTGCGAGTGGCTCAACTCGCTGGGAGTGACTGCAATCCTGTTGAAGTACCGCACGCCGACCCGAGACGAGCAGGAGATGTACGAACTCCCGGTGCAGGATGCAGCCCGCGCCCTCAGCCTTGTCCGGCAGCACGCGGCCGAATGGCAACTCGATCCGCAGCGGGTCGGGGTGCTTGGGTTTTCTGCGGGTGCGAACCTGGCGGGACACCTCGCGTGGGATCGCCCGGTCCGCCCTACAACCGAAGGAATCCCAGCCCGTGGGCCCGACTTCCTCGTCTTCATCTATGGAGGGGGCTTCCTCGACAAGGACGACAAAACGAAGTTCCGCCCTGGCTTCAGCCTCCCCAGCGATGCGCCGCCGGTCTTCTTCCTCGTCGCGCATGACGACAAGTCGAACCCGGTCGAAGCAGCCATGCTGTACCTGGAATATAAGCGACGGGAACTGTCCGCAGAGCTCCACATCTGCGCAAAAGGGGGCCACGGCTTCGGCATGCGGAAAGACGGCAAACCAATCAACGACTGGCCGCAACGCTGCGCCGAATGGATGAAGAGCCAGGGTTATCTCACCCCGAAAAACTGAGCGACGATCCATCCGATTGGAATGGGATCTACCCGTTTAGGCCCGGCGTTTACGCCGGGTCAGCGGGTAGGCGAGTGAGACTCCTTCAGCCCCGTTCACGGGGCTTCTCCGGTTCGGATCAGACCGCGGGCGGAATTTGCTCGCATTTGGGTCTGCGGCTTGAGAGAATTTTGCGGGGGGCAGAAAATCTTGCCCAACACGCGCTTGCGGAAGTGGTTTCGCAGACTTTAACGGTCAGGTAAACCAGTGAGGCAAGTAAGGTTGCGCAGCAGTTTGACCACCCCGATAGTGTGTCCTATATTCAACTACGTCACGAGTTCGCCACGCCAGCATTCGCTGCACGGGGGCGGACCAGAGGACTCAAGACGGGTCCACCGACCGTTGTCGCTCGGGGGGAGCGGCAACAGTTCCAGTCGGTAGGGTTCCCGTTCCAGTCCACAGGGGGGCGTGCATGTTGCTTTCTGGATGGCGTCAGCATGGACTGACGATCTGCTTGTCTTTGGCGGCGTGGTGTTTTTCGGGCCAATCGCTGGTCGTCTCGGCCGCGGAAGAGCGGGCTCAGGCACCGGCTGATGAACGCACCACAGTCCGGCAGGGTGTCGAGATCGAGCGCGAACGGCGCTGGCTCGATGCCGTCGAATACTACGAAGAGTCGCTGAAGTCGTGGCCAGAGAGTGAAACGCTCAAATACGGCCTGCGACGCAGCAAGATTCACTTCTCGATCGAGCGGCGCTACACCGACAAGACCTTTCTCGAAGATTTGTGGTCGCAATCGCAAGCCGGCTCGATGACGTACCTGGACGACGTCCTCAACAAGGTGCGTCAGCATTATGTGGATCCCGTCAGTGCGACCTCGTTCGTCGCCCATGGAACCGAAAGTCTCTATCACGGGCTGAACAATCCCCGGTTCCTCGATCGGAATCTCAAGCAGGCCAATCCCGCTGCCATCTCGAAGCTGCGGCAGACACTCAAAGACAAATACTGGAACCGTTCCGTCGGTGGTCTGGATGGGGCCCGTCAGGTCGTGGGCGAAGTCTGTGACCTCGCCCGCCGCGAAGTGAACCTCGCCTCCGGTCCGATCGTGATGGAATACATCTTCGGCGGCTGCAACGCCCTCGATGACTACAGCACCTACCTCACGCCCGGCAAACTCGAAGACCTCTACGGCAACATCGAGGGCGAGTTCGTCGGCATCGGCATCGAGATGAAAGCCGAAGCGGGGAAAGGACTGTTGCTGGTCAACGTCCTCAGCGAAAGCCCGGCCGAAGAAGGGGGGGCTCTGAGCGGTGATTACATCGTGAGCATCAACGGGACCGACTGTCGTCAGATGTCGACGGAAGAAGCTGCCGGTCTGCTCCAGGGAACGCCAGGCAGTCGCGTGAAGCTGGTGCTGGCCAGTCCCGAAACGACGGCAACCCGCGATGCGACGCTGATTCGCCGGGCTGTGAAGATCAAGAGCATCCCGGTCGCCCAGATCATCGATCATGTCTCGAAGATCGGGTACATCAAGCTGACCGGTTTTCAGAAGAACACGTCTGCGGAACTCGATGCGGCTCTGCTGCAACTGCATCGCGAAGGGATGGAAGCCCTGGTGTTCGATGTCCGCGGGAATCCGGGCGGTCTGCTGACCGCGGCCGTGGAGGTCCTCGACCGGTTCATCGACGAAGGGGTCCTGGTTTCAACCAAAGGCCGCACTCCCGATCAGAACTGGAGCTACTCGGCTCAGAAGACCGGCACCTGGAAAGTCCCGATGGTCCTGCTGGTCGATGGTGACAGTGCCAGTGCCAGCGAGATCGTGGCTGGGGCCGTCCGGGACCATCATCGTGGGACGATCGTCGGCCGCAAGACCTACGGCAAATGGTCGGTCCAGAGCATCCTGCCGGGACCGGGTCAGACCGGGATGCGGCTGACGACGGCCAAGTTCTACTCGCCCTCCGGGCAGACGCACGGTAAAGTCGGTGTGCATCCCGACGTGGCAGTGGCGGAAACCGAACCATCGCACCGCACGGGGTATCGCGGAGCCAAGGCCGACTACGAAGCCGACCGCGATGTGAAGACCGGACTCGATCTGCTGCGAAAGCAACTGGCACGACGATGACCGCAGGGCTCCCCGAGTGGTTGAAAGAAGCTCGGGGCGGCCGCCCGACACAGCGGTGGACTTTCACCGTCGACGCCCGACTCACCGACCTGCACCTCGCTCGCGAAACGGGCGAGGTGCTCGCCGCGGATGAATCGGGCGGTTTGTATTTCCTGGACGCCAACGGACGGGTCGGCGCACTCACGCGGACCAGTCATGATCTGCGGCAAGTCACCTTCGCTGATACGGCCACCGCGGGTGCGGTGATCGTCGATCAGAAGAAGGTCGCCTGGCTCGATCGACGGTTGCAGTTCGTCTGGGAGAAGACGCTCGCCGATGAAATTCTCAGCGTCGCCATCGATCCGTATGGAACGCATCTGCTGGTCACACTGGCGAGCGGAATCAACGTCGTCTTCTCTGCCGACAAAAAGAAAGTCGCTGAGTTCGAATCACTGCGCCCGTTGCGATTCGTGCAATGGCTCGCGAAAGAACCGGCGTTCCTCGCGGCGGCTGATTACGGCTTCTTCGCCCGTTACTCGCTGAATGGTCAACTCGACTGGGATGAACGGCTCTGGTCGACGGTCGCCGATTTGAGCGCCACGGGCGATGGCGGAATGGTCGCGCTCGCTGGTCTCGCGCATGGCATCCAGATTTACGACGACCAGGGAACCGCGGAAGGCTCGTTCGTGCTCGACGGGACCGCGTGTCTCGTCTCCGCGTCCTATCATCGCCAGCGGATCATTGCGGCCACGCTCGAACGGCATCTCGTCTTTCTCGATGCCGAAGGGAGCATGAAGTGGCTCGTGCAAACACCGGAGGCGGTCGTCCGGCTGCAACTGAGTGCCCTCGGTGATACCGTCATCGTCGGCTTCGCTGATGGCCGCATCGTTCAGCTCGACACACAGTCCGGGCTGTAAGCACACTTCAGTCAGTTTGGAACCGCTGCCTCTTCGTGACCAGCATGTCAGGGACGATCCAAGGCAGAGAACACAGAGTCGAACGAGTTCGCGGGTTCAAACACGATTGTCCTGGACTCCCAAGTCCCGGAGGGACGGCAGAGCTTAGCCCCATGCGTCAGCGTGGGGACCGCGAATTCGTGCTGTTCCGCAGCCCCGGCAGGGGCGGAAGAAATCGCATTTGTGCCGCCCCTCCGGGGCAGCGTCACACACTAGCCAAGGTTCCCGCGGCTCACGCCGCGGGCTAAGTTCTGCCGTCCCTCCGGGACTCAAGAGTCAACGCGAGTGCTCCCTGCTCACCAATGAGCGACCAGACCAGAACACCCGGACCTACTGACGTACAAGGGTCAGGAAATGAAGGGGCGATGAAGAAGCAGGCCGTTCGCGTCAGGACATCTGGGCGATCTACGTCGGGACGGTGGGAATGGACTTGTCTCTGGTTCCTGTCCCGCCGAAGATTGAGAGGAGGCGTGCGACCCTGACCGGATCGTCCTCCGCCCGTACCGGACACATCGGCCGATTCTGCCGATGCGCGGTCGACCTGCGAATTCCGTGAGCTGACTGAATGCCTGACGCGCTGATCGTGATGTGGGATCGTCGTCGGGTGTCCGCCGTGCAGGCGGTCACCGGGGCGGGATCGGCGCGCCTGGTCGGCGGGTGGACCAGTTTGTGGCCGGAAGGCTTAGCGCCGGGTCAGAACGCCACAGCGACCGGCAAGTGGCTGCAGGAAGAATGGCAACGGGCCGGCCTGATTGCGACCTCGGTCGTCGCGGTGATGTCGCGGGAAGACGTCATCGTCCGGCATCTCGAACTCCCCGCCGTTCCCGATGAAGAACTTCCCGATCTGGTGAAGTTTCAAGCCGCGGCCCGGTCAGCCCAACCGCTCACCGAGACAGCGCTCGATTATCTCCCGCTCCCTTCCGTCGTCACCCGTCCCGGTCGGGATGTGCTGGCGGTGACGGTTTCTAACGGACAGATCGAGACCCTGCGGAACACATTGGCAGCAGCCGGCCGCGAACTCGCCGCGCTCACGTTCAGCGGTGCCGCGTTGGCCGCCTGGACTGCGGCCATGAACCACCGCCGCGGAATTTCCGGTGGTGGTACACTCGGTCTCGCACTCACCGAAGATCGGGGTGAACTTGCCATCCTCGATGACACGCACCCGGCTTATCTGCATGCGGCCCGTCTGCCTGCTGATGCTGGTGATGTGCTCCCCGGTGTTGTGGCGAGTGAAGTCGCCCGGACGTTGATCGCTGCAGGACGGCTGCGGCCCGATCTCGCCTTGAGCCGGGTCTGGCTCCTCGGTGGTCCGTCGGCGATCGAGGCCACGCTCGTTGATCGCCTCGGCTGTCCGGTCGAAGCGGTCGATGCGACCGAAGGGATCACCGAATGGTCCGTCCCCCCCATGTTGCGCGAGCGATCGCTGGAACGCGCCGTGCTCGCGGGGGCTGCTCTTCAACTGGAAGCCCGACATCCTGCGCATGTCGATTTCATCAAGCCCCGTCAGCCTCCCCCGTTCCGCGATCCCCGAAAACTTCAGTGGGCCGTGACCGCCGCTGCGGCGCTCGGCGGGTTGTTCTTCGTCAGCGCGGTCTGGCTCGTCTGGCTCAACAGCCTCGATGGCAATCTCGTCGAATTGCGGAACGAGCAGAAGAAGCTCGAAGCTGCGATTAAAGCCGGACAGCCCGACCTGGAAGCGTTCAACCTTGTAGGCGATTGGGATCAGCGGAACGTCAATCAGCTCGAACAGCTGGCAGACCTCGAAGCCCTGATGCCGGGCGATTATCAGCGTCCCTACTTCAGCGAATACCAGTACCTCGTCCAACAGCGCGACTCACTCGGCCGCGTGCGTGCCCTGGGGGCTGCGAAGACCGAACAGCACATCTCCGAGTTCAAGGCCAGGATGGCCGACCGCCCGGAGTTTGCACTCGATCCCGCACCGGTGACCGAATCACGTGATGATCAATACCCGAAGCAGATGCTGATTCAAGCTGCCCGCGTTGTCCCCAAGGGGAAGCCTGCCGCACCGGCCACTCCGGACAACGCGAAACCTGACGCGAAGAAACCGACCAGTTGAGAGACTGACTTCCGGAAGGTCCGCTGTGCGGGCCATCGATTCCCGAGATACCCTGGTCTGCACAGCGGACCCGACACCCGAACCGAACTAGTCCGCCATGCAACCGCGTGAACGAAATCTGGCGATCGGCTTCCTGGCAGTCATCCTGCTGTGGCAGGGGGGCGGGACCGTCGTCGGCTGGATCTTCGGCCCGTTCTCGGAACGCTATGGCGAACGAAAGACCCTGCAGGACAAAGTCGCCCAGCGGACACGCGAACAACTGGCTGTTGTCAAAGCGCAGGCGCAACTCTCGAAATGGCGGACACGCGGCCTGCCACCCGATCCCGGTGCAGCGACCGCTAAGAAGCCGACGGCCCGCGATGGTCAGCGGCTCTATCAGGAATGGCTCACGCATCTCACCGACATCGCCGGCTGGGAAAACGTGAAAGTCCGACCGCTCCCGACCGGTCTGGCACGCAACAACATCTACATCTCGGTCCCGATCACGATCGAAGCCGAAGCCCGTTACGCCCAGCTCGCGCAGTTCCTCGATCTGTTCCACAAGACCGATCTGCTGCACCGCATCAGCAAATTGCACGTCACCAGTTCCGAATCCGATGGCGATCCGTTCCTGCGGATCGTGATCGATACGGAAGCGCTGGCCCTCACCAAGGCCCCCCATCGCAAGTTTCTGTTTCCGACGGCCAATGTCATCCAGGCGGTCGGCGATGACGAGCCGACCCTCACAGTCGAGACACTCAAGGACTGGCCCGCCAAGGCTCCGTTTTATGCCCGCATCGGTCGCGAAGTGATGCAGGTCACGGCGGTCAACGGGACCTCGTTGACTGTCGCGCGGGCTCAACTCGGAACAAAAGCCGACGACCATCCGAAGAACGCCGTGCTCGAACTTCTGCCGACGATCGCCGGGGCGAATGCGTCCGAAGAGCACATGAAGGAACTGATCGACGCCAACCTCTTCATCAAGCCACGACCGCCGGTCCCGTACAAGCTGAAGCCTCCCAGCCTCAGTGAGAAAAGCGTGATTCGTGGCCAGACGCTGGACGTGAGTGCCGCAGCAACCGGATTCGATCCGGCCCTCGGCAAACCGCTCTACAGTCTCGATGCCGACGCGATGCCTGCGGGGATGACAATCGACCCCAACACGGGAAAAGTGACCTGGAAAGCCCCTGCGGATGCTCCGTTGGAGAAGCTCTCGGTTCCAATCCTCATCCGGCATCCCTCTGCCGATGATGGCGTCGCTCGGGCCACACTGGTGGTGAATGTCCGCGAAGCGAACAAAGCCCCGACGATCGCTGCGTCTGCACCAAGTGTCGCCGTGCTGGGCCAGGAATGGGAATGCCCGCTCGTCCTCAGTGATAACGATACCCCGGTGAAGCAGCTCACGCTCAAGCTGGGCGATGGCAGCCCGGCCGGGCTGACCATCGATCCCGAGTCGCAGAAGCTCGTCTGGATGCCGGAAGACGCGATTCTTCCCGGCGAATACCCGGTCACGGTCACGGTGACCGATACTGGTTCCCCACCGCTGAGTGCTTCGACCAGTCTGACGGTCGTCGTCGAAGATGACCGGGCGGTCTTCACGTTCCTCATCGGGGTGGTCAATCAAGACGGAACCTACCGCGCCCTCTTCTTCGATCGCTCCAAGAATCAGACGACCGTGCTGAAGCAGGGTGACATGCTCGCTGTCTCCGATGTGCGGGGTCGCGTGACCGCTATCGAATCGAAAGCGATCGTCCTGGAAAAGACCGACGGCACCTTCCGCCTGGAAATCGGCCAGCACCTCCGTCAGCTACTGCCGTTTACCCCGCCCGCAACCCCCGCTCCCCTCGACCCCGGCACGCCGCCTGAACCCGCAGTGCCAGTCGATTTGCGATCTTCCTCAGCGGACGGGGCGCAAGCCCCCCGGTGAGTCCTCTTTTATCCAGCCACAAATTCTCAGCCCGACATCACAGCCGATGCCGGGCATTTTGCTTTTAGAGGAATCCCGGCGGTACCATACTGGCTGAATCACCAGAGAGGTCCCACCCCGGGAAAAGTCGCACAGGGTGAACTCGCTCAAGACTGGGGTTTTGACCCTACCCGCTGTGATCTGACACTCATCTGCTCCGACACTTGGCATGATTTTCAGGAACACAGCATGGCTCCACAACGCATTGCCGCGGTGCTCATTCTCTGCCTCACAACATCTGCGGCGACCGGTGCGGAACTCGTCAACGTGCTGAACTACGTGCGGGCCGAGAGTGATCTGCAGTTCAAAAGTTATGCCACGAAGGCAGGCGGCGTGGGGAAGCTGCTCCACGCGCGCGAGGTCTACTCCGTCGTGAACCAGACGACGATCCGCGGGAATCGCGACACACTCTACTCGTTTGGTGTGTACGACCTGGCAGCCGGTCCGGTGACGATCATCAAGCCCGAGTCGCCCGGCCGCTTTCAATCACTGCTGGTGATCGACCAGGACGAATACAACCCGGTCCTGAAGAACGGTGGCGGCGAAGTCACGCTGTCGATCGACAGTGTCGGCACACGCTACGTGATGACCCTGTTCCGTACGTTTTGCGATCCAAACAGCCCGGAAGACTTGAAGCAGGCCCACGCGCTGCAGGATGCGATCCAAGTCCGGCAAGCAGCAGCGGGCAAGCTCGAACTCCCCGATTGGGATGAACAATCCCTCGTCGCGACCCGTCAGCAGTTGAACGCGCTCGCTTCCAAACTCGACGGGGTTCCGAAAGCTTTTGGAGCCCGGGGTGAGGTCGACCCGACGCAGCACCTGATTGGCGCGGCCTACGGCTGGGGAGGCAATCCGCCCAGCGGGGCGATGTACTTCAACTTCACGCCGAAGCAGAACGACGGCAAGACGCCTTACACACTCGTGATGCCCAAAGACGTGCCCGTGCAGGCATTCTGGTCGGTCACGGTCTATAACAAGGAAGGCTTCTTCACTCCCAACGACAAGAATGCCTACTCCTTCAACAGCCTCACTTCGAAGCGCAATCCGGACGGAACCGTCACCATTCATTTCGGTGGAGATCCGGCCGCCGCGAACTACCTGCCAATCACCGAGGGCTGGAACTACATCGTTCGCTGTTACCTCCCGGGCTGGCAGGTGATCGAAGGCAACTGGCAGCCACCGGCAGCACAGGCCGCCCAGTAACAGGCAGCGTTCTGCGGGACCGTGAATTCGGCGATTCGGAAGGTTCACTCGGACATCGGTCGTGGACTGATTGTTCCTGCGCGGAACAGTTCAGCCCCGGAGGGGCGGCAGACATGTAGCCCCGGCCGTGAGGCCGGGGGATTGCGTTCCGAGTCACAGGAGCCCCGGCAGGGGCGGCACAGATGAGAACTTGGGTTCTCCTCCACATTTGTGTCGCCCCTCCGGGACTCTGCATCGTCTGACATCGCGTTCCCCGGCCTCACGGCCGGGGCTACGACTCTGCCGTCCCTCCGGGACTGCGGAAAGAGTGACTCTTACCGAACGTTCCCCCACCAACGTCCGACTACAACCCGATTCGGCTCAAGCGGCAGATTCTGGTTGCCCGATGCATCAACAGGCGTTATTCTGTTCATGTTCGCCGTGCGCTTGCGCTCGGGCGGATAGGACTCCTGCCGTCAGCCTCCCGCCTGAAGCCCTGCCGATGATCGCACTCCCGCACCTGCGTTCGATCGTGATGTGCTGCGCACTCTGTATCATGGCGCTCGTCTGCACCTTGGTCTCCGCTGAGGAACTGCTCCCTCCCGAGCGGCCCATTCAGGAAGTGATCGATCATTACGTCGGGCAGGAACTGGCGAACCGTGGCATCGCGCCGGCGTCGCGTGCGGCCGACGTGACCATCCTCCGCCGCACAACGCTCGATCTTGCCGGACGGATTCCGACGCTGGTTGAGTTAACCGACTATGAAGCCGCGTCTCCTTCGGAACGGCGTGAGAAGCTGGTGGATCGACTCATCACCAGCCCCGATGCGGCCCTGCATCAACGTAATGAATGGGATGCCTGGCTCATTCCCGCGGGGAAAGAAAGCAGTGGCGAGTGGCGGGATTACTTGCTGCGTGCGGCTCAGGAGAATCGTCCCTGGGACGTGATGTTCTCGGAGATGCTGACCGCGAAGGATGACGACGCTGACCGCCGTGGTGCGTTGCAGTTCGTGAAGTCGCGGGTGCGGGATCTGGATGATCTGACGAACGATACCAGCGTCGCGTTCTTCGGAGTGAACGTGAGCTGCGCGAAGTGTCACGATCATCCGCTGGTCGAAGACTGGAAGCAGGACCATTTCTATGGCCTGACCTCATTCTTCGCCCGGACGTATCAGACAAAGACGCGGCGGCTCGCCGAGAAGTCGTTCGCTGAAGTGAAGTTCAAAACGACCAAGGGGGTCGAGAAGACTGCCGGATTGATGTTCCTCACCGGGGCTGCGTTGAGCGAGCCGGTCGTCGAGCGGACCGCCGAGCAGAAGAAAGCCGAAGACGCGGAAGTCCGCAAGCAACAGCAGGACGACAATCAACCCCCGCCGGCTGATCCCGCCTTCAGTCCGCGGTATGAACTGGTACAACTCGCGCTTGCTCCCGAGAACCGCCGCTTCTTTGCCCGGGCTGCGGTCAATCGGACCTGGGCTCGCTTCTTCGGTCGCGGGCTCGTGCATCCGCTCGACCAACTCCACTCCAGCAATGCTGCGAGCCATCCCGCTCTGCTCGACTGGCTGGAACGCGACTTCATCAGTCATGGGTACAACCTGCAACGACTCGCCCGCGGCATCGTGCTGAGTGAGACGTATGCCCGGTCGAGCCACTGGACGTCAGCCGATGCCTATCCCGCAGCCGACAGTTACGCCGTCGCAGCGGTGCGGCCTCTCACACCGAAACAGCTTGCCCTCTCGATGACGATCAGCACGGCCAATCCCGCGTCGTTCCAGCAGGTCCTGCAGACGCCACAGTGGGCCGGTCAACGGACGAACCTCGAGAATCAATCGAACGGCTGGGCGGGGTTCTTCGAATGGCCGACCGAACACTTCCAGGTCAGCGTCACCGAGTCACTCCTCTTCAGCAATGCAGAACGGGTGCAGAACGACCTGCTCCGCGACAGTAACGATCGCCTGCTGGGGGTGTTGAAGAGTGAGACCGACATGGACGCCGCACTCAACACGGCCGTCCGCACGCTGCTGACCCGCAACGCCGAACCGGAAGAAATCGCGGCGTTGAAGACGTATCTCACAGAACGGTCCGACCGCCCTGCACAGGCCTGGCAGCAGGCTCTGTGGGCGATCGTCACCGGTCCCGAGTTCCGGTTTAACCATTAACGTAGGGTCCGCTGTGCGGACCGCGATCAGTCACTCCAGCGAATTGGTCCGCACAGCGGACCCTACGCGAACAGGCCACTCCAGCGACAGGTAAGAAACACCATGGCACATTCCCACGGTTGGTGCGGCTCGGCCGATCATGGCGTCAGCCGACGCGGGTTTCTCGGGGCAGCAGCAACGGCCGGCGCTTTCGCAGCCAATATGCACCAGCTCGACTGGCTGCAGCACAACGTCCTCGCGGGGGAAGTCCGCAAGCAGCAGAAGCACGTCATTCTGCTCTGGCTCGCGGGTGGGGCCAGTCAACTGGAAACCTGGGATCCGAAACCGGGTCGCCCGACGGGTGGGCCGTATCGGGCGATCAACACGAATGTCCCCGGCGTGGCGATCTCCGAGCTGCTGCCGAAGATGGCCCAGCGGATGCATCAATCGGCGATCGTCCGGTCACTCAACACCCGCAATGCGGACCATGGCGGCGGGGCGTTGATGATGGAAACCGGCCGCGCTGTCGATCAGGGGATCCCCTGCCCCGATCTCGGTGCGATGCTCGCCCATGAACTCGGCCGGGCCGACAGTCCGGTGCCGGATTACGTCTCGATGTACTCGTCGACTGAGGGCCGTCGGAAAGGCTCATCAGGCTTCCTCGGCGCCCGTTACGCGCCGATGTTTCTCTCGGAGCAGATGATTCCCGAGAACATCCGCAAGCTCGAAGCGGTCTCCGATCTCGATCACCAGCAGCGGCAGGACCTGCGGAGCTTCTTCGCCAAGCGGTTCGCTGACGGTCGACCGAACTCGACGGTCGCCAGTCACAACATGGCGTACGAACGGGTCCGCGGGCTGATGGCCAGCGAAAAGCTGTTCGATGTCTCGCAGGAACCGGCCCACATGCGGGCCAAGTACGGTCCGACGCAGTTCGGCGAGCAATGCCTCATCGCCCGAAGGCTGGTTGAAGCGGGCGTCCCGTTCGTCAAAGTCGCCCGCGCGTGGTGGGACAGCCATGGCCAGAACTTCGAAACGCATCTCGAACTGGTCACCGAACTCGATCACGTCCTGTCGACACTGATGGACGATCTGCAAGACCGCGGCTTGTTGCAGGACACGCTCATCGTCACCTTTGGTGAGTTCGGACGCACGCCGAACATCAACCCCAGCCTGGGACGCGATCACTTCGCGAGCGCGTGGAGTGCTTCGCTTCACGGCGGCGGCATCAAGGGAGGGGCCGTCTGGGGCAAGTCCGATCCCGATGGACACACCGTCATTGATGGCGAAGTGAAGGCGGGCGATCTCTTCGCCACGATCTTCGAGGCAGTCGGCATCGACCACAAGCACGAACTCCACGTCGGTGCCCGCCCGGTCCCGATCACCGACTTCGGCTGCGGTCCGATCAAAGCCCTGCTGACATGATGTGCGCGAGTGGACAGCTCCCAGCGAACAGCTCCCAGCAGTTCCTGACTTTCTCTTGCTCTGAGCTGTCCACTGGTCCCTGTCCACTCCCCTACTCCCCCTGGATGCTCTCATGCTGAATCAACTCAAATCCATCAAAGACCTGGGGACGCCGGGAATCTTCCTGTCGATCACGCGGCGGCCGCAGACCGAGCGGGTGATTGTCGGCGCGGGCGATGCGAAGCTTTACGAGTACGACCTCGCCGCCGAGAAGCCGGAGCCGCTGGCGTTCGGTGAAGCCCATCAAGGATACGTCACCGGCGTGGCCTGGACGGCGGGAGGCGTGGTCTCCGGAGCGTATGACGGCAAGCTGGTGTGGTGGGACCCGGAGACCCGGCAATCAACCCGCACGGTCAATGCGCACACCAAATGGATTCGCGAAGTCGTCGCCAGTCCCGATGGCCGCTGGGTCGTCAGTGTTGCCGATGACATGCAGGCGAAGTTGTGGGACGCGACGACGGGACAACTCGTCCACACACTCAGCGGGCATCTCGCCGAGACTCCGAGTCATTATCCGTCGATGCTCTTCACCGCGGCGTTCTCGTTTGATGGCAAGCTGCTTGCGACGGGTGATAAGGTCGGGCACATCGTTGTGTGGAACGTCGACAACGGTCAGAAGCAGGCCGAGCTCGAAGCCCCGGGGATGTATACGTGGGACCCGAAACAACGTCGACATTCCATCGGTGGCATCCGCAGTCTGGCTTTCTCACGGAATGGGCAGACTCTGGCGGTCGGCGGGATCGGGCACATTGGCAACGTCGACCATCTCGATGGTCCTGCCCGTGTCGAACTCTTCGACTGGCAGACGGGCAAGTCCCTCAAGGAACTGGCCGACACGAAACACAAAGGACTGGTCGAACAGCTCTGGTTCTCGCCGAACGACGAATGGCTGGTGACAGCCGGGGGGGACCACGCTGGCTTCATCACGATTTACGATGTCGCGACGCAGAAGATCGTCCACCAGGAGAAGGCACATCAGCACCTGCATGCCTTCGTCCCGAACGAAGCGGGGACCGCGATTTCTACGGCTCACCACGGGCGACTGATGACCTGGTCACTGTCGAGCACCCCCGCCGCCACATGATGTCCCCCGGAAGCCCAGCCATTCCGATGGCTGGACCCTTCTCCGCACATCATTCAAAATGCAGAAGCCCGGCATGCAGACATGCCGGGCTTCGAGAATCTGCGATCCAGATCGGTTAACGGTACAGCCAGCCGAAGAGCCGGGCCCCGACGTAGTACTTCCGGGCCTTCCGCATGCAGGCTTCCGGGTCGGAGGAGCTGGCACAGGCACACTGCATATTCGCCAGGAACTGGCGGTCGCATTCCTTGCGACTCAAGCCGGCGGCGAGGCACGCATCGTGGTTGGCGCACGCCGGGCGGAAGTCGGCCCCGTAGAAGCCCTGGGCGAAGCCCCGATTCCCACCCCAGGTGTTGCCGGGACCGCACGGACGCCACGGCGGACAGCTCGAGGGGGGAGCCGCGTACGTACCACCATAGCTGGCAACATAGCCTCCAGCGACTGCGGGCTGACACGAACTGCAGCCGTCCGCAGCAGACACCGACCCCGACATCGAGAGCATCAGACTGAACAGAACCGCAGAACACACTGTTGAAAGTCGCATCGCGAGAATCCTTCCAAGGAGAATCGGCCGTCAAACTTTGCGCATTCTTCCGCGCTGAGGTGGTGCGCGCCAAGGGTTTGACCGGAATTCCAGGATTCCGCACCAGAGTGCTGAGGCCGTACACGACCGCTGCAAGGTCGCCGACACGCCCCCGCTGGCCAGCTCGAGGCGATCTCGATGGTGACGGCCGAATCGACTCAGCGGGCCGTCAACATGGAAGGGGCATGGTCTTGAGCAGCCATCGCGCAGGGCTCGCTCAGAGAGTGCGTCACCCGGACCGGTTTTTGCGCGACAACCTGCACTTCGACGCACAAGCCGGGAAACAGGCGACCGAACGTGGTCTGGAGTTGCCACCACCAGCGGTGATTTTCGAGCGGTCGCAACCACCCGCCCGTGAGGACCCGAAACCCGCGGGTCGACTCGACGACCACCTCTGCATGCTCCTCGACGGCCTGCACAAAGCTGATGCGCGTAAACGCCTGCAGGTGTCCGCGGGGCTGTTTGCGGCCGACGAGTTTGTCCCACAGGGGAACGAGGTATTTGCGGATCGGGGCACACGGTGGGGTGAAAATCGGTACGCCGAGAATCAGCCGTCCGCCCGGCTTCGTGACCCGGGCCAGCGCTGCCAGGGCGGTGTCGACTTCCGGGAGATGTTCCAGGACCTGCTCGCAGATGACGATGTCGAAGGTCTCGTCGGGGATCTTCGGCAGACCGAGCATCAGGTCGTCAGCGGTCAACGAGCGCCAGACCTCGGGGCGATACACGTCGTCACGGAGCTTGAGGTCGACGCCGTGGTATTCGAGCGTACCCAGCTCATCGTGCTGTTCGATGTAACGGAGTGAGACGCCATTATGCACACCGACATCGAGCAACTTGAGGGTCTGCCCGGCGCGGCTGGCTTCATCGATCCAGCGGCCGACATCTTCCGCGAGGGCGTGATACCGCGCCTGGCGTAGGCTGTAACGTTCCTGTCGCTGGGGATCGACACCAAACGCCATGGCAACGGGCTGCATCGTCAGCTTCCTTGCTGTGTTCACTGAGCTTCCGACCGGTCTGCATCCTGCGACCGGTTGATGGGCAGGGAATCTTGACGCGGATCACGGTAGGGAGCAATCCCAATCCGGCAATTTCTGCCGGTCGACCACCCCCATCTCGATGAACACTCTCGACTCCCAGTGAACACATCAGTGACCGTTGTTCGCTTGCGTCTTCGCGCTCCCTCCCCTCAGCGCTGCCAGCCCTTCACCGGATGCGCATTCCACCAGAACCTCAGTCCCCGTTGTCGCAGGTCTTCGGAAGTCAATTCGACACGACCCGTGGCCATGGCCCACGGATCGGCTAGCGGGATGTAGTGCGGATCAGGCTCCCAGTCCGCCCAGCGCGACCGCCGACGCCACACCCGCACGGTGATCTGATCCTGCTGCATCGTTTCGAGGAACGCCATCGTCACACCGACTGCGAATCGCTCACCGGGATAGGGAGGTGTCTTGACTGTCTCCAGGGACCAGCGGCTCACATCGATCAACTCCGCTTCCGGGTCCTGCCATCGGGGTGGCATCATCGAGTGCCGGATGGCTTCCGGCGTCTCGATCTCCAGCTTCGTGTACCGTGGCACATACACCGCCCAGCCCAGCCAAGGATCGCACCACCCCCACGGTTCCGTTGCCGGCCATGCGATCACGAAACAGAGTCCCGCCTGCACCATCCACTTGCGGAAGTTGCGAACAGGGAGAACATCACCTGCCCTCAACCAGGTCTCGACCAACGGGTGGAACAGCATCGGCAGCAGCGCCAGACTGACGAGGTTCCAGCCCAGCACTCCCGCACTGTGGTTCTGCCCCCACGGCCCCAACCAGGCCAGCAGCGTGATGTGCATCAGGGCCGCGAGTGTCGCTCCCCACGCACGGAATCGAGGCCACGCGAGCAGACCTGCGGCGCTGAGTTCGCCCAGCGGCAACACCCAGGCGACTCCCAGCCGACTGAAACTGAACCGCTGGGCTTCCGTCGTCCACCGGGGTAAAGGGCGGCCGACGAGTCCCGCGATCTGTTCCGCCACACCCTCGAGAAACAACCCGTCAATTTTCGAGAGCGCGGAATACGCATAGATGCTCACCAGCAACCACCGAGCCCCGCGCACGGCCTGACGATCATCACCCCAACAGAGAAGGGCCGCGTAAATCGCCCCCTGCCACGCCCACGGTTGCAAACGATGCTGATCGGTCACGAACGCCAGACCGTAGCCACAGAGCAACAGTCCCGCAGCGATCCTGCGGGACCGCGAGACCGCACCGCCTGCCAGCAACCCCGCTGCTCCACAGACGATCAACGCGAGTCCCAGCCAGTCGACAACCGACGGGACGATCAGCGGAACGAGCGGAATCCGCGGAAAGTGATCCTGCGTCATCCACAACGGCCACGTCGCCAGCACCAGCAACAACGTCGCACCACCCAACCAGCGGGCGAAGCATCGAACTGGACCAGTTGCGCTGGAGAGAATCATCAAGTGTGTTGACCTGCGTTACGCGGGAAATGCTGGACTCGTGATTCGCGCTGCCTCGGGGACGAAAGAGAATCACGTTGGTACTCTAAAACAGAGTTGCGGGGCTGACCATCGGTCGCAAAAAATGAACCGCCGCGAGACCCAAGAGTCGGATCTCGCGGCGGTCATGAAACGATCATCGCCTGGGTGATGCAGGGTCAAACCCTCACACGAACTCCCACGACTCCGGAACTCACCTCGAACGTTTTCAGCGGGTTGACGACCGTCTCGACGGCAGTTGGCCTACATGCCGCGACGACATTCGTCACGGTGCCCGATTCCACGCGACGATTCACAGGCTGTGTGACCGACCGCTCAATCGGTTGGACTTGATGGACGGCGTTGAACGCGACAACGCCAGTCATAACGGCGGCAAGCATGTTCGTGACCATGGGACAGTTCCTTTCAGTAGGGATTGATCGACATCGTCATTCGTGATCGGTTTACGATTCCGGTAGATGGACTTCCTGTTCCCCATGCAAACCAGCACCGTTTTCGTCCGGGGATGTGGTTTGTGTCATGGGGGACGGGCTTGTCGCGACTGCCTGAAAATCGCGAGCGGTTGCCGGGAGTCGTTCGGCGTTGAGTGCCAGATAGTCGAGCGCCGGCCGGTAGAAGCGTCCCAGCGATTGCAGGGCCGCCTCCCGCCGCTCGGGATGAAAATGACGGAGTTCATCCAGAGCGGCGAGTACCAGCGGAAGGAGTCGAGCGATCCGTCGCTCCAGGAGTTGCATCCTTGCCGTAGCCGACAATCCGAGTTTCATGGTGTTTCTGATGTGTAGCGTGCGTTCTCAATTCAATCGATTCGTCCGCGGCTTCGGCCGCGGTCGCCCGAAGTCTGCGGGAGGATCGTTCGCCGTCGGTAGCGGGCGGGGTTCAATCTGAATCCACCAGTGCTGGCTCTTGGCGTACTCGATCATCTCGCGCTGAAAATCCCGGTGCTGACGGGGGTTGAAGAAGCGATAGATGCAGTCAATCACCCCCAGGAGGGATGGCATCGGCTCTTGCAGTCCTCCGGATTGCGCCAACGCCTGGATGGAATCGGCGTTCTTGGGCGGTCTGGTTGCTGTGGTACAGGACCGGATATCGATGCCGTGCTTGGTCATGATTCCAGTGATCTCGTTCGCCATTCCGGAGCGGTCCGCGCCGATGATGACGAGACTGGCCTCGCTGTACTCACCAGTGGGTGGCATCGACTCATCCGGAGGCCCCATGAATTTCTCATGCCGACGCAGTGATTCATCAAGGATGCGGAGTTCTTCCGGGGTCTCACCGGTGATCTCCAGGCTGCCGTAAGCCCCTTTCCCTTGGGCATACGTGTGGCTGTAGCGGATGTTGAACTGATCGCCCTGTTTGTGGATGAAGTCCGTGATCTGATGAAAGACCCCAACCCGGTCGCGCCCATTCCAGCTATAGATGATTGAGTCGCGGAGACAACCATTGGTGGTTGCCGAGATTTCGTCCGGATGCGTGCTGCTGCCATTCGATTCGATCGACGGCGAATCGTGATGTTGCTCGTAGTTCGGGTCGCGATGGCCCTGACCGGGTGACGGCTGGCAGTCACTGCCGGGGATGCTCTGGCTCTTCGATTCGTCGCGGCTCTTCGTCGTGATCATGGCTCTGCTCTTTCCTCACTGGCGTGTCGATTGAGGCTCAGGACATCGAAGCCTCACACCCTATGCATGCGATTCCGCGAGTTGTGACAACGTGGATTCGCGATCCTCGTGAATTGCTCGAAATCACGCGTGATCGACTGCGGAATTTGGGTAAGTGCCACATCAATTTCGGAGTACTCACTCCGATTCACGAATTTTCATCTGTTGATGAAAAAGGCCGTTGACCTACAGACTTCGCTTGCCAACGATTGAATTGTTGCAGGGTGTTCCCTCCGCAAGGTCGTGCTGAAGGATCAGCAGAGACGGTCGATCCTTCAGTTTGGTTTCCCGAGGTAGACGTCAGGGAGTCATCAGAGACGTCGTCCGTCAAGTTGGTACTCGGAGGAACGAGCCGCGAAGATGCGGCTCAGAGATCGGCACTTCACACCATCTATGGCGTGTGTTTGTCGTCGATCGACAAGTGCCTGATCCCGGATTCTTGAACGCGTCAGGATCGCGTACCGGGATTGAACGCGTTGTTTTGCGCAGAGCGAAACTGTCTCGCGGTACGCACTGAGCTTTCTGCCATGCTGCGGGATTGCGCTCGCGCTGCGCCTGGATGAAGAGCGGGTCGAAACGACTCGGCCCGCCTGGCCATTGCTCACCTCCGGTCGGGTCCCGCGCGGAATTCCGCGGAATCAACCGGACGTGACCGCTTTCTGCGTCACGTTTCCCCCCGTCCCCATGCCAAGGGTGTCAGCGCGCGCCGCTGAATTCGTCCTGACTCTCTTCCTTCTGCCAGGAGACCACTGTGAATCGCCACCGCAAACCCATCATCGAATGGATGCTCACCGAGAACATCATCTCTCAAGAGGAGTGGGACACGGCCTACGACATCGAGCTGCGAAAGCAAGCTCGGAACGATCCAAAACGTGAGGAAAAAGCGAAGCATGCGGCGGAACAATCGCTCATCGGGCGGTGCATCGATGGCACGATTGATGAGGCGATGAAAGACGCCATCGACAGCGGTCAAATCAACACCCAGCGGAAATATAACATCCGCGAAGAGGCGATCAAGACCTTACACGGCAAGCGGTTCACGAAAATGCCGAACCTGTGGAACCGGCTGTGGGACATCGCACTGGCGCAAGAGCCAGAGATTCTCGCGATCGGCTGCCGGCAGTCACGGACGACCTCAACTGATCCGCAGAAGTTTGATTGGATCACCATTTTTCAGTCCGAGATCCAGGATCTTCTCCGTGAAACTCGTGCGTTGACTGGGAGCTTTGATCGGATCGAAGCGCTCCTTCAATCCGACAATCTCGAACGGTTCTGGTTGCAGGCACTTCGCGAAACTGAGATCCCTCCTGAGATCCGGGAAATCGCTGAATTGAAGACCGACAGCATGCTCGAAGGGCATTCGCAGATCTGTTTTGACCGCTTGGCACGAGATTACAACACGACAGCCGTGAACCTGCGACAGCGTTGGCATCGCTTCCAGTCAAAGGTAATGAAGCGTGCCGAGCAACTCCTGGTCGCCCATCGGGCGGCGAATCCATGAATCTGGCGAGTGCGAAGAGACCCAGGCTCGAGCGGCTTCTCCTGGGTCTCTCCTGCACGACGGACAGTTCAGCATTACGGTGCAAGGTACGTCTCGAACCATTCACCGATTTTGGGGAACAACGCAAGCGGCAGCGGATGGCCCTGGCGATGATTCAGGAGGCCGATCGCGGGGGTGTCGGTGGTGAGGCGGTAGATCGGTTCCGCGGCCTGTAGATAAGGCCATGAACGTTCGCCATCCGCGGCACCGTTCCCTTGTTCGCCGGCGATCACCAGGAAGGGTCGCGGAGCGATCAGTGCGATCAGTTCATGATGGTTCCGTGGGAAGGTCCCGTCTTTCACCGTCGGGCCGAGATACCACGGGGCGTCCCAATTCGTCGACTTCAACCCGATGCCCCCTTCGCTGGCGACCGCGGCCCGAATTCGGTCATCGAATGCAGTGAGATACAACGCCTCCTTCGCGCCGAGTGAATGGCCCACCGCACCGAGTCGTTTGGCGTCGACTTCCGGGAGCGCTGCGAGAATGTCGGTCGCCCGTTGGGCGTCGTAGAGCATCTTGTGCATGCCGAGTGTCTGCGGATGCCGCTCCTGGAACTTCGTCACTGCTTCCGTGTAACTCTTCACGTCCTGCCAGAGGAAGCACCGCGGACAGAGGACGATGAACCCGCGCTGGGCGAGCTTCAAGCCGAGATGCTGACGCTCTTCGCCCACAACACCAGCAATCGGCTCGATGGTTTCGTTCGTCGTCGGATGCAGTGCGACGAGGCCCGGCCGACCAGTCGTGGCGTTTCCTCCAGTCGGGCGCAACAGATACGCCTGCACGAACTGTCCCGGTTCGTTCTCGTACTCGATGAGTTCCCGCGTGAGCTGGGGTAAGGCATCGGTCCGCAGCACCCGGAACGACGTGTTCTGCGGGCGGGCGGGCATCGGTCCGAGGACCCGCTTCCAGTCAGCCAGCAGTTTGGTCCGGGCTGTGGCCCAGCGGGCGGGTGTCCACGCTTCGTTTGTCGGATTCAGTGCTGGCGACAGTGGCTCGGCCACCTGACCGGGAACTTGCCGGACCTCAATCAGCCAGGGAACGTGCCGATCCGCGGCCACGACGGTGGTTGTGAACCACATCATAAAAATGGCGTTGACGACGATCCCCCGCTGATTTCTCCCCGGTCGCTGAGTAGAATGCCCCGTGTCCATTCGAATCACCCTCTTCCCGTCGTTCCGAAAGCGATTGCCAGTCATGGGTCAGTCCTTACGCGGGCAGTGTCTCATCGCGGCGAAATCCCTGCGTGATCCCAATTTCTACAAGACCAGCGTCCTCATCGTCGAGCATGGCGACCATGGGGCAATGGGTTTGGTGGTGAATCGCCCGTCGTCGGTGTTGATCCGGAACGCTCTGGCCGAGTTCTTCAACCTCGAAGAATGTGACGCACCGTTGTTCCTGGGGGGACCGGTCGAGCCGCGGGCGCTGCTCGTGTTGCATAACGATGCGGATTATTCCGGTGGTGAGCGCCCGGTTGTTCCGGGGCTGTATATCGGCAACAGCGAAGAGGCATTCAAGGGGGTGATCCAGCGGGCGGCCGCACAGGAAGAGGGCTTGCAGTTCCGCATTTTCTCCGGGTGCGCGGGCTGGTCGCCGGGTCAGCTGGAAGGGGAACTTGCGCGGGGCGACTGGCATCCCGTCGCGCTCGAACGCGATGTCATCTTCCACGAAGACCCCTACGCGATCTATGACATCGCCCTCCAGCACCTCTTCGAGGAGCATCGCCTGCTCCCGCATGATTGCCCCAACCCGCAGTGGAATTGATTCGTGGAACCCCTGATACCCCCCGTCATTGACGGGGGGCTAAGTGAAGGGGGATGATCGTGTCCTCACATAAGGGGGACACCGTGCAACGCGCATTCTGGAATTTCTATTCGGCCGGCCGGCTGGTGTTCGGGACCGGAGCGGTGCAGCAGCTCCCGCAGTTTGTCGCACCGTGGAAACCGAAGAAAGTTTTCGTTCTCGGCGACCCGATCCTCGACCAGGCGGGTGTGCTCGCACAGGTGACCGGGCCGTTACAAGCCGCCGGTTATTCAGTCCGCGTCTCGCTGGATGGAGAACCCGAGCCGACGCTAGCCGCAGCTGACCGGGTCCTCGCGGCAGCCCAGGCCGACCGCCCCGATGTCCTGATCGGCGTCGGCGGCGGCAGTAACATGGACCTGGCAAAGATCGCGGCCGCGGTCCTCACACATGGCGGGACCTACCGCAATTACTTTGGCTTCGGGAATGTCCCCGGTCCGGTCCTGCCGCTCGTCTGCGTTCCGACTACCGCAGGGACCGGCAGCGAAGTTTCGCATGCCGCGGTCCTCACCGATACCGAACAGCACATCAAAGTCAGTACGCTCAGTCATTACCTGCGGCCGGCCGTCGCGGTGGTCGATCCAGCGTTGACGTCTACCTGTCCCGCGAAGCCGACAGCCGACAGCGGGATCGATGCCCTCACGCATGCGATCGAAGCCTACACCGCGGTTGACTTCTCCCGGCTCGACGTGCCGATCACCGAGCCCTTCCCGTATGAGGGGAAACATCCGCTGGGGGACATCATCGCCGAGAAGGCAATTGCCCTCGTCGGTCAGCATCTGGAACGGGCGGTGAAAGAGCCGCGGAATGCGGCGGCCCGCGAGGGAATGTCGCTGGCTGCGGTGCTCGCGGGACTCGCGTTCTCGAACTGTGCCGTCGCTGTGGTGCATGCGCTGGAATATCCACTCGGCGGCGCGGTCCATGTCTCGCACGGGGCGGGGAATGGACTGCTCCTCCCCTACGTGATGCGGTTCAATCTTCCCGCACGGACACCGGAACTCGCACGGATTGCGGGCCTGCTGGGAGCCAACGTGCACGGTGTGAGCGACGCCATCGCTGCCGAGCGCGGGATCGAAGCGGTCGAGACGTTACGGCGGGCGATTGGCATTCCCGGGCGGTTGCGGGAGCTGGGTGTCGAGCGCGGTCAACTCCCCGAGTTCGCGAAGAAGGCGTTCGGGATCAAGCGGTTGATGCTGCTGAACGGTCGTCTGCCGACCGAAGCCGACCTGCTCGCGATTCTGGAGGCCGCGTTCTGAGGAAGCCCAGCCATTGCGATGGCTGGGCGTCTTGTGTCAGCGCGCCTACTCCGCGTCGAGCGGGTAGTCGGTCTCGATGATCGCTTCGGCGAAGAGCTGATCGACGAACTGCTTCGGCAGGTCTTTCTGCCGCTGTTCCGTGATCTTCTGTTGAATCTCGTCCTGGACTTCAATGAAGGGTTTGCGGCCTTCGGTCTCGCGATCGATCACCTGCACAATATGGAAGGCGTCGCGACCTTCGTAGATTTCGCCCAGCTTGCCCACAGGTTGAGCGAAGAGAAGCTTTTCGAGGCCGTTGTCGGCGAGACTGCCGAGCTTCGTCCAGTCCCAGACGCCTCCGTCGGACGCTGTCGCGCCGTCCGAGAGTTCATTGGCCACCTGGGCGAAGGCTTCGCCACGTTGCAGGCGTGCAGAGGCGTCCTGAATCCGTTGACGGGCCTGCGACTTGCCGGTCCGCTTGTCGAACGAGGCCTGAATCTGCTGCCATTTCACGCGGGCGGGAATCGCGTAATCTGCAAGATGTTCCTGGTAGTACGCGACCAGTTCGGGCCGGGTCGGTGCGGGGGGTTTCTCGATCTTCGCCGCGAGATATTCCATCGCCAGCCGATTCGTCGCAAAAGCGTCGCGAACCGTATTCAGCGTGGTATTCCGCTGATTCAGCGCGAGTTCCAGTTCGGTGCGCGTCGAGACTTTGAGTTCATTCTTCAGCTTGGCAATCTCCGGTTCGAACATCTTGTCGAGATGTCCTTCGAGTTGCTTGAGCTGTTCGGGCTTTAGGCTGGTCCGCATCCGTTCCACCAGCAGCCGTCGTTCAATATGACTGCGGAGGTCGCGGCGGATGATCGTATCCCGCAACTGCATATACTGGTCGGGGGGGAGCTTTTCGCGGGCCTGACTCAGATAACCGCCGTAGCGATCGAGAATCTCGCCGGCGAAGACCGGAGCCCCATTCACCCGGGCGATGACCGTGGCATTGAAGACTTCGGAATCATCCTCAGACGCATCGGCACCTGCCGTGAGCGCGACGTCGGTGGAGGCGGTCTTCGTCTGCTTCTCTTCTTCCAGGGCCGCCAGCCGTGATTCGACTTCGCTATCGTCGAGAGAGACGCGGCGCGGTGGCGGAATCATCACGGGGTTATCGTGCTTCTTCGTCAGCGTTTTACAGCCGCCGAGCACGATGAACGCGGTGAGTGCCGCCCAACGCCAAGACATAGGTCCGTCGCTTCCTATTTGGAGGCTGGATGAGCGCTCGTCGCCGTGACAGTGAGTGTGGGGATGGGTCGTGCCCTCATCGCGAGCTGTCACCGCGCAGGCGGAGATCATCCCGGCTTCGATGAAGGCGAGGGGTTGTAGCTTTCCCCGGCCATCGGCTGCAAGACGGATTTCAACAACGGAAGCAATTCCGTCGACCGATCGAGCCGCGGCGGCAGCACCAGGTACGCCCGGCGCTCATCGACGACGCGAATCACCACCTTCGACTGCTTCACCAGCTTCTGCATCTTCCGTGGATTGCGATAACCCAGCACCGCCCAGTCATCTTCCAGATGAATCTCGTCGATCTGCCACGCGAGGGCCGCAATCTGCAGGGCGCGAATTTCGAGCAACATCTCGACCGGTGCCGGGAGCGGACCGAACCGATCGCGGAATTCCTCCCTCAAGAGCGCGATCTGCTCATCGTTCACCACCTGCGTGACTCGGCGATACATCTCGATCTTCGGCCGTCCGTCGGGCACATACTCCGAAGGGAGATAGGCCGACAGCGGCAGATCGACCGCGACGTGCCGGTATTCCCGCAACGGTTCCCGTTTCAACGCCCGGACTGCGTTTTCGAGCAACTGGCAATAGAGTTCATAACCGACGGCGGCGATGTGCCCGCTCTGTTCGGTCCCGAGGATGTTCCCCGCCCCGCGGATTTCGAGATCCCGCAGCGCGATCTTGAAGCCCGCACCGAGTTCACTGAATTCCTCGATCGCCTTGAGCCGCCGGGCGGCCGTCGAGGTCAACGCCTTCCCTTCGCCCAGAATGAGATAGCAGTAGGCCCGATGCTTGTACCGGCCGACTCGGCCGCGGAGCTGATGCAGATCGGACAGGCCGTAATTCTCGGCTTCGTGGATGAAGATCGTGTTCGCGTTGGGGATGTCGAGACCACTCTCGATGATCGTCGTCGCAACGAGGACGTCGGTCGCACCGGAGATGAAGTTGATCATCGCCCGTTCGATCTCGTCCTCGTGCATCTGCCCATGCACAATGTCGAAGGTCGCATCGGGAACAATGCTCTGCAGCCGGTCGGTGATCGACTCGATGTCGTAGACCCGGTTATGGACGAAGTAAATCTGTCCCCCCCGGTTCAGTTCGCGGACCATCGCCTGCCGGACCAGTTCGTGATCGAACCGGACGATCCTTGTTTCGACGGCGAGCCGATCCTGCGGCGGGGTCTCCAGATTCGAGATGTCCCGCACCCCGAGCAGCGAGAGATGCAGCGTCCGCGGAATCGGCGTCGCTGACAACGTGAGGACGTCGACTTCCAGCCGAATCCGCTTGAGCATCTCTTTCGCATCGACTCCGAACCGCTGTTCTTCGTCGATGATCAGCAGGCCCAGATCTTTGAAGCGAATATCGGGGGAGACGATGCGGTGCGTCCCGATGACGATATCGATCGTCCCTTCCGCCAGTCCTGCGAGAATCTCTTTCTGCTCACTCTTCGTCTTGAACCGGGAGAGCGATGCCAGCCGGACCGGAAACTCGGCCATCCGTTCGCTGAAACTGCGATAATGCTGCTCAGCGAGGACCGTGGTCGGCACGAGGACCGCGACCTGTCGTCCCGCATCGACCGCCTTGAACGCGGCCCGCATGGCGACTTCGGTTTTGCCATAGCCGACATCGCCGCAGATCAGGCGGTCCATCGGTCGTGGTCGCTGCATATCGACTTTGAAGTCGCTGATGGCCCGGAGTTGATCGTCGGTTTCGGTATAGGGGAAGGCGGCTTCGAACTCGTCCTGCCAGTGACTGTCGGGAGGACAGGCCAGCCCCGGCTTCGAGTCGCGCTCGGCCTGCAACCGGAGCATGTCGGCGGCCATATCCGAGACCGCTTCCGCCACCTTCTTCTTCTTCGTCGCCCAGCTTTGTCCGCCAATCTTTGAGAGTTCGGGGGTCGTCTTTCCGCCGCCGACATACTTCTGCACGAGATGAATCAGTGTCACCGGGACGTAGAGCTTCATCGCCTCTTTGAATTCGAGGTGCAGATGCTCTTCGGTCTGGCCCTCTTTTTCGAGGAGTTTCATCCCCCTATAGCGACCGATGCCATGCGCGAGATGGACGATCAGGTCTCCCTCGGTGAGATCGAGGAAGCTGTCGATCGCTCGTGATTCGAACCGCTTTTTCCGCGGAGCGCGGGGGACTTCAACACGGCCGAAGAGTTCGTTGTCGCTCAACAGCACGAGGTGCGCTGCGGGAATGCGGAACCCGCGGGCGACATGACCGCGGCCGACAGTGACCCGCGCGCGAAACTCTTCCGGGACCGCGGCGAGGAGTTCGTGCAGGCGCTCACAGGCTCCGTCGTTATGCCCGGCCAGAAAGACCTGGTCGGCCGGATCGATGAGGGCTGCGAGTTCCTCAAGCGCCTCGGCTTTCGACCGCGTGAAGCGTTCAATCGATTGCGTGCCGAGATGACAGCCGACCTCGCTCCCCGACGCCAGCAGCCCCGCGAGTTCCACCACCCCGCGACCATGCCCGCGGCTGAGCGTCGCTTCCAGGGAGAACAACCCACGCGGATCGTCGAGCCGCTCCAGATAGTGTTTCGCTTCTGCCCGGATGTCATCGAGCTGCGACAGCACCAGCCAACCGGCCGATGGCAGACTGTCGAGCAGATGCGCTCCCTCCCCCCGCAGAATCGTCGAGGCATCGTCGGTTCCAACGGGACCGACGAGCGTCAACGTCGCTTCGGTCAATGTCTGTTTCTTCTGCTGAGTCTCGACATCGAACGTCCGCAACGATTCGATCTCGTCGCCGAAGAGTTCGATCCGCAGCGGGTCGACACCGTCGGGGGAATAGAGATCGAGAATCCCTCCCCGCAGACTGTATTCTCCCGGATGTTCGACCGCCGGCACGCGGACGAAGCCCCGTTCCTGCAACCACGCGCCGACCGCATCGAGATCGAGCGTCTCCCCCACCCGCCACGTTCGCGTCACCTGATCGCGCATCGCCCGGCTGGGAACCGGCTGTAACAAGGCAGCGATTGTCGTCACCACCAGCGGCGGGGGAGCGGCACTTTCCAGTCCCTTCACCACGCGGAGACGGCTGCCGAGAATCGGGTCGGCCATTCGGAGTTCGTCGGGGAGTGATTCCCAGGCGGGAAAGATCCACGCGGGAACCCCGCGGAATGACTGCAGGTCGAGCGTGAAGGCGTCGAGGTCTTTCTCGCGCGGGAGGACGATCACGATCGTCGAGGGAGCCGCGAGCGAGAGGGCTGCACAGGCTGCCGGTCCGGCGGAGCCCCAGGCTCCGTCGATCGCGGTCAGTTCGTTCCGCGCCAGCGCAGCGACGACCCCCTCGAATCCCGGCTGCCGGGCGAGGATGGATGGGACGTCAGCCAAGGCGGCAATCACCGAACGGCTCCCTCCGACCGCGCAGTCCAAGACCGCCCAGCTGGATCGCAACCCAGAGGCAGCCCGACTTCACGGCGGAAAGATTCTAGCCGATCGAGGCCGATCCGACGAGGACCGCAGAACCGGAGTCAAGTGAGCGGCACGGCGTAAGCCGTCCGGTCTCTGTGAGTTTCCCGGACGCTGGCAATAATCAAATGCCAAAAGCCCGGTATCGCGGACGATACCGGGCTTTGATGGGATGGTCCTCGTCCGAGCTGAGTCGTCGAGGAGCGTAAGTGGACGCGATTGAGCGTCAGTAGTGCGGCCGGGCCTGACCCGGTCGTGAAGCTGCACGGCGGTTAGAAAGAGCAAGAGCCAACGGCATCGTTGGCGGTTTGGGTGCGGACGGGAAACCCGCGATCAAGCGGCTGCGTTTTCCACCCCGTCTTCGTCGTCGTAGACGAGGTAGTACACGTTGGTCGAGCATTCTTCGAGGAACGCCCGAATCGTTTCACTGGTGACGCTGCCGGTCAGTTCTTCCAGGGCCGCCACGACCCGGTCAACTTCGTCACTGGAGATTTCTTCGTATTCGATTTCGTCAGACACGTTCGCCTCCTGCTGGGTCGGTCTCACCAGAGAATGTATCGTCCCGCACCCATCAGGGAATGCAGACCGTCGGGAATCCACCGGTACGGATCGACTAAGCGTCACGGTTTAACATGTACTCTGGTTACGGACCTGCTGGAACTATCTTTCGAGGCAGCAGTTCCGTGAGTGAACCACCCTGACTTCAGCGCATGAGGCCGGGGACGACGTCGACGTCGAGTGGGGCGAAGAGGCCGCGTTCGTAGAGTTCCCAGCCGATCGCGCCCATTGCGGCGTTGTCGGTGCAGTAGGCGCGCGGCGCGATGACCAGCCGCACGTTGCGGGCGGCAGTCATTGCGGCGAGGGCTTCACGAAAGACGTTGTTGGCGGCAACACCGCCACCGACGCAGAGCGTCTTGCGACCGGTCTGCTTGAGTGCCTGGGCACATTTCGCCACGAGAACATCGATCGCTGCGGCTTGAAAGCTCGCCGCGAGATCGGCCCGACGGCGGTCATCGAGCGGGGGGGGCTGGTCTCGCGCGCCAGGTGTCCCGCGGGCCGCATACAACACCGCCGTCTTCAACCCACTGAAGCTGAACTGCAGCCGGTCTTCGTGAATGAACGTCCGGGGAAACGGAATCGCCGTCGAGCTCCCCTGCTTCGCAAGTCCTTCAATCAATGGACCGCCGGGATAGTCGAGACCGAGGATCTGGGCCACCTTGTCGAAGGCTTCTCCTGCAGCGTCGTCGAGCGTGGCCCCCAGCAGATCGAGTTCAACGGCGGAGCGGCAATCGTAGAGGTGCGTGTGACCGCCACTGACAACGAAGCCGACAGCGGGAAACACATCGGGACCAGCCGCCATGCGGCAGGCGTACAAGTGAGCTGCAACGTGATTGACGGTCACGAGCGGTAAGCCACGCGCCCAGGCGAGCGTCTTCGCAGCCGTGAGGCCGACCAGCAGTGACCCGACCAACCCCGGCTGCGTAGCAACCGCGATCACGTGGAGATCGTCGAGCGTGACCTCGGCGCGGCGGAGGGCTTCATCAATGACCGGCAGCATCCGTTCGAGATGCGCCCGCGACGCAATCTCGGGGACGACGCCACCATAGCGTTCATGCAGCGCGGTCTGTGTAGCGACCACGCTCGATCGCACCACGCGGTCCTGATCGATCACCGCCGCCGCGGTCTCATCACACGACGATTCCAGTGCCAGCAGCAACCGCATGAAGGATCGAGTTCATTACTGAAGTCTTGAGTCGCAGGAAAAACCACACGGGCAATGGAATTTCTAAATCCGAAACTCGAAATCCGAAGGAAGCCCGAATCTCGAAATCCCAAACCGTTGGAATCTGGACCGGTGGCTTCATTGCCTGATGAAGACTTCGTTCGAAGTTCGGATTCCGACTGAATCGCTCAGCACGCTTTGATGCGCAGGAACGTCTGCACATTCCAGAGCGGCCAGAGATCAGCGGCCCCTGGAGCGGCCTTCGCCTTCTCGTCCTTTTTCGGCTCGGCCGGTTTCTCGTCGGTCTTCTCTTCGGCCTTCTTGTCGTCCTCGGCGGCGGGCTTCTTCCCCTTGGCGAGTTCCGCCTTCAGGTATTCCAGTCCCTTGGCGAGTTGCGAATCGACAAAGTCCGATTTTTCCGGCTCGCCGGTGGTCCGCAAAACATCACGATCCCGACGGTACTCATTGTAGTCGATCATCTGCTGATCGGTCCATTTGACGAGGTAACCGTCGTTGGGAGTCACACCCCATTCGTCGGATTCCTTGGCGTCCGGGAGGCGGTGAATGTTCTTGCCGCTCGGGCGGTGATAGCTGGCGGTCGTCAGCTTCAGCGCACTCTTGCCCCCTTCGAGTTCGATGACGTTCTGCACGCTCCCTTTCCCCCAGGTCCGTTCCCCGACCACCATGGCCCGGTCGTGATCCTGCAGGCAGGCGGAAACGATTTCGCTGGCGGAAGCACTGAAGCGGTTGGTGAGCACGACCATGGGGAAGCCACGGTAGGTCCCAGCCTTCTTGGCTTTCACGACCTGCTCTTCAACGTTGCGACCCTTGGTGCTGACGATCACACCCGAGTCGATGAACTGATCGGCAATGGCGATGGCTGCTGGCAGCAGTCCGCCCGGATTGAAGCGGAGGTCGAGCACCAGCCCTTCCATCCCGGCTTCTTTCAGGGCTTTCAGCGTGTCTTCCATTTCCTCGGCCGAATTACGGCTGAAGTGGGTCAGCCGGATGTAAGCAATCTTGCTGTAATCGCCTTCGAGGAAATACGACCAGGTGCCGTCCGCGTTGTAGCGGTCACCAATGACCGTGGGGGTGCGGATGACCGCGCGGGTGATGTCGAGCGTTTCGGGAGTCTTGGAACCGGCGTGCAGAATCGTGACCTTCACGATGTCGCCCGGCTTGCCGCGCATCAGCTTCACAGCGTTGTTCAATTCCTGACCACGGGGAAATTCGGCGGTTGCCTTGCCGTCAATCGCGAGGACTTTGTCGCCCGCCCGCACACCTGCCTTGTAAGCCGGGGTGCCGGGGAGCGGCGTCGAGACGACGATCTGCCGCGGTGGCCCATCTTCGATCGAGACCTGGATCCCGATCCCGCCGAACTCCTGTTCAACCACGCTGTTGAACTGCGCCAGATCTTCCTGATCGATATACGAAGAGTACGGGTCGAGCTTGCCGACCATCCCCTTGATCGCCGACTCCATCACGGCCCGACGATCGACCGACGTGACATAGTTGCGATCGATCTGCTCGAAGGTATCGACGAACAGCTTGAGGAGCTCGTAGTATTCGTCTTCATCGGCAGCATGGGCCGAGGGAACGAACAGACTGCCGACCACTACGCCGACCCAGCACCACGCGCGCAGAGAACGCATCACATCGACTCCTTCGCTGACCCCAGTTGGTCACGGGCACACGGCACCCGCAAGCCGAAATCGGCCTTCCCAGCGAATGTAGGCGTTTCCCACGGCAGCGGCAAGGGGACGGGACGACAGCGACATGTTATAGGTAGGGAGTGCGGCATCCGGGGAGTGATCCAAATGACAGTCCCGGCAGCTTGAACGATCTAGGCATGGGCTGAAATCACCATGGCGACTGTGGAACTCTGGCTGGGTCTGGATCCGGCGGCGGCGACGACCGCGGCGCTGGAAGCGTATGCCGAAACACTGGAACGCGATCGGCAGCGCGCGGTCCCCGGGGCGACGCTCTGGCTCACACCAACGCAGGATGCACAGCGGGCCATCACCGAACGGCTGCTGCGCGAGGGCCGCTGTCGAATGGCTCCGCAGGTCATGACGTTTGACCGATTTGCCGAATGGCTGCTGGGAAGAGCGGATCAACCGGCGGATGCGGTCTCCCCCGTCGTCCGGCGGTTACTGGTGCGACGGATTGCCCGAGAACTGCAAGCCGAAGGAAAGCTGGCCTATTTCAGTGGCGTCGTGGAAACCGGGGGCTTTCTCGATGTCGTTGAATCGTTCCTGTCGGAATTGAAGCGGGATGAAATCTGGCCGGAAGACTTTCAAGCGGTGTTGAACCAGGTGCGTGGCGTGGCCGATCGCGATGACGCCCTGCACCGGATCTATGAACGCTACCAGACCGTGCTGCAGACGAATGACTGGTACGACAACGAAGGCCGCTTCTGGCTGGCGAGAACGGCCCTCGTGGAGGGGAAATGTCGCCAGCTCCCCGATTGGTCGATGATTGCCGTCGTCGGCTTCACCGATTTTACTCGTCCGCAGACGGAGATTCTCGAAGCCCTCGCGGAGCAGGCCGAACGGGTCGTCATTACGCTCCCTGCCGAGCAGTCTTCCAGCCGCCCGGAGCTCTTCACAAAGTCGACGGCCACCCGCGTGCACTGGCGCGCCCGGGGAGCGAACGAACAATGGATCGCGCCGATCCGTGAGAGCGCAGTTTTTCGACAGCCGCTGCAACAGCAGTTGTTTGGCCCTCCGCGGGAGATGGTCCGGGCGCTACATGCTGACGGGTTGTCGATCCTGGCAGCGACCGGCCCGCAGAGTGAAGTCCGCGCGATCGCCCGACGGATCAAGCAACTGCTGCAGGCCGGAACCGCACCCGGCGACATCCTCGTCGCAGTCCGTTCCCTGACGGAAGATGGCTTGCGGTGGCAATCCGCGCTGACGGATTCCGGTCTGCCCGCCTGGGTGGCCGTCGGTACCCCCTTGAAGCTCCGCGGGATCGTGAAATTCCTGATCGCCGTCTTTCAAGCGGAACTGGACGATTGGGCGTTTCCCCGGTTGATGGCCGTTCTCGATTCATCGCTGGTGTTGCCTGCGGACCATGCTGAGCACTGGTTCTCACTCGTCCGTCAGACGGCGACGTTGTTGCGTCGATTGCGCTTGCCGCGCGATCGACGGGGCATCCTGCAGATTGTCCGGCGGACTGCGGACTTGCCCCCGCGGATGGAACGTCCGCATGAAGATGCGATCGACGAGGAAGCGGACGATCTCCCAGTTCTCGCCCAGTCGGCGCGCACGGTGTTGGAGTGGTACGACCGGCAGACGGCATCGCTCCGTCGCACACACAGCTTGAATGACTGGGTCGATGTGCTGCTCGAGTTCGCGCAGGCACTGGGTGCGGTCAAAACTTCGGAGGTCGCCGCCGATCTCGATCAATGGCAGCGGGTGCTGCGTGATGCCGCCCGCGCCGATGAACGACTCGGCGGGAGTCCGGCCTTGAATGCGACGCAGTTCCTGGCCGAAATGCGCGACCTGCTGACCGACGAAGAGACGCCGACGGCGGGCGAAGCGTCGGGGGCGGTGCGGATCGTGTCGATGGATCAGGCCCGGCATCTCGATGTGCCGCATCTGTTTCTGGTCGGGTTGACCGAAGCCAGCTTTCCCAAGCGTCGCGGCGATGACTGTCTCTTCTCCGATGCCGAACGGGAGCGGTTTGTCTCAGCGGGCTTACCCATCCGGGCAACGGCTCAGCATCAACAGGATGAGCTCGCCTTCTTTTGGACGCTGATGCAACGGGCACAAATCTCCTTGACACTCAGTTACGCAGCGGTCGATGTCCGGGGTCAACCTTCGTTTTCGAGTCCGTATGTCAGCGCGGTCCGCCAGGTCTTTGCTGCCTCCGCGTTACAGCCGCAGACAGAAGGAGCGCTCGATCCCGTTCCCACAATCGACGAGGCCCTGACCGCGACCGATGTGCGACTGGCGGGTTTTCAGGCGATCCGCACAGGCCACGCGGGCTGGTTCCGCACTCTCGCCGGGCAACCCGCGACCGGTGCGATGGCCCGAAATGTGCTCGCAGCCGTCGAGATGGCCACCGCCCGCTTTCACACCGGCGGTTACACCGCGTATGAGGGGCAACTCCAGCATCCGGTGAATCTTGAAAAACTGGCAGAACGCTTCCACCCGCGGCGACAGTTCAGCGCCACGGAATTCGAATCGTACGCCCAGTGCCCCTTTCGTTATTGGCTGGAATCGGTCCTCGACCTCAAACCACTCCCCGAGGTCGACGAAGGGACGAACCATCTGCGGCGCGGGGTGGTGGTGCACGACGTCCTCGCCGAGTTGATGCCCACAGCGCCGCAGGATCTGGAGGGTCTCACCGAGCGCTTTCAATCCCTGGTCGAGAAACGCCTCGGTCGCGAGCTCGGCGAAACCGAGTTTCAACGGGCGCTCACGCGACTGGAACAGACGCTGCTCGACCGCTGGGGCGAGGAGTACGCGAAGCAATGGGACAGCTTACGTCATGAGCGCGTCGAACAGACCGAAACGGACTGGACGATCGTGAAGACCGAATTCCCGTTCGGTGATGTCCCCGGCCCGCAGGGACCGCAACCCGCAGCCCCGCCGTTACAGCTTCAGCATGGGGAAGCGACCGTCTTTGTCCGGGGCCGCATCGATCGGATCGATACGGCCACTATCGGCGACCACGCAGCGTTCACCGTCATCGACTACAAAACCGGCCGGCGGCCCTCCTTCAGCCAGAAAGACATCCAGTCCGGCCGGGCGGTTCAGCTGCTGTTATACGCGCTCGCCGTGCAACGCCTCGGCCTGGTCGCGGCCGATGCGGTCCCGTTTCAACTCGGTTACTGGTGCCTGAAAGAAACGGGCTTTGCTGCGGAAAAGCTGGAACGCCGCAAGAAGAGCACCGCGATCGACCAGGCCGCCTGGGACGTGCTGGTGCAGATGCTGGAAGAACTGCTGCCGCGGCTGGCTTCCGGGATGCGTGCCGGTGAGTTCCCAGTCGACAATCCCGATGAACACTGCATGAGTCGTTGCGACTACCGCACCCTCTGCCGCGTCAACCAGACCCGCTCGGTCCAGCAACCCCTGCAAAAGCACCGCCACCTCAGCCGGGCCGCGGAAGTGGATGATTCCAGTCCTTGAGAACCCGTTAGTGACTCCGTACTCGCATTCTTTGCGTTGGACAGTAGCAGTTTGTATTGACGTCCCCAGAGACCTCTGGTCGAATCAATCATGGCCCAACAAACCGGGACAACGGCGAGGACGAACCATGACCGATACAGTTTTCGACTTGGCGCGGTCCACGACCCAGGATTTTTCCTTCAACGATTCCGTTTTGCAGGCCCATCAGATCGCCATGGATTGCCGGGACTGCGAAGAGGTACTGGATCGTGGCCTGCGCGCTTACAAGTGGCTGATGACGTGTGATGAAACTCGCCAAGCCGCCGACGCTTGTGGGCTGATTGACTATCGTGGAGAACTTTACGAAGAAGTGACCGGACTCTTCCGACAATGGATGGACTCGGCACGGCATACACAAGAATGGATTCGGCGTCTGGAGCAGGTGCGCTACGCGCCGGCCAATCTCCCAAAGTTTCTGGACGCCATCGAATCGGTCATTGCTACGATTGAAGATCGGGAATGGCTCGTTCGTTCTTCGACTGCCTTCCACACGCTGGCGGAGGAATGACCCGATGCCCCGTTCTCCTCAGCGAGGTGAACTCTATCGGGTCAAAGCCGACGCTGTGGGCAAGCCGCGTCCCATCGTGATTGTCTCGCGAGTCGAGTTGAATGGCGGCAAATCGGTGACCGTGGTGCCCTTCAGCACCCAGCAGGTCGAGTCACGCGCACAACGGCCGTCGTGCGTACTCTTCGAAGCCGGCACGGGTGGTCTGCCTGAACGCTCAATCGCCAACTGCGCAGACGTCACTTTGCTGCCTCTCTCAGAACTCGACCTCCGCAGCGGTCCGTTGGGGCGCTTCGATGACACTCAAATGTCCCGCATCAACGCCGCGCTCCGGTGGTCGCTGGGTTTAGATGAGGCCGGACACGGTCATTGACCGGCGTCACGACCGATGATGCTGACGAGATCAATCCCTCGCATCCAACCCAGCGCGCCAGCCGAGGAAGCCAATCGGTAACTCGGAACGGCCGGTGGTGGCAAGATCGGCGAGTGCTTCGCCGATGACGGGGGTGAACTTGAATCCGTGCCCGGAGAACCCCGCAGCGATGTGGACTTGTGGATGCTGCGGGTGCGTCGCGATCAGAAAGTGCTGATCGGGAGTGAGGGTGTAGAGACAGACCGAATGCTTCACCAGATCTGTTGTGGCTTGCGGCAGGAAATCACGCACGAAATCGGCCAGGGGCGTGACATCGTCGGGAGACACGGTTCGATCAACGTTCGCCGGGTCATCGACGAGGATTCCGCCCGTATGCTCCGCGACTTTCACACTCGTCCCATCGAGGCTGGGAAAGCCATAGAACGCTCCATCCGGTCGCTCGCAGAAATATGTGGGGGTCCCCGACTCTGCGGTGTAGGCTCCCCGCCGGGTGGCAAACCAGCCCACGAATTTCCGCCGGACGATGAGTGGCAGGTTGAGGTCGGCCAGCATCTGTGAGGCCCACGCCCCCGCAGTGATGACCAGCGACTGCGCGGTGAAGCGCCCGGCCCCCGTCTCGACGAACACGCCGCTCCCTTCATGCCCCCAATGAAAGATCGGCGTGTTGTCCCGCAGGTCGGCCCCCGCATTACGAGCGGCTTCAAGCTGGGCTTCCACGCACGCTTCCACGCGCAAGAATCCCGCCTGTGGTTCGAACACGATCGCATGCTCTTCCGGTGGCGTGATGCCCGGAAACCGCTGCGTCAACTCCACGGGTGTCATTCGCTCCACCGTGAGTTGATGCTCTTGTGCCGAGCGAAGCGCCCCCGTGATCGTCTCGCCAGTGGCTGGTCCGCTGAGGATCAGTCCGTTGGGGTGATAGAGCGTTCGCCTCGTCCGTTGCTCCAGGTCGGCCCACAACGTGTAGGCCCGCTTCAGCAGCGGGACGTAATCAGGATGTTCGAAGTAGGCGAGCCGGATGATCCGTGTCTCGCCGTGAGAACTGCCGCGGTCATGCACGAAGGGAAACTGCTCAAGTCCCAGCACGCGACAACCGCGGCGGGCGAGATGCTCACACGCGGCACTCCCCATCCCGCCGACACCCAGCACGATGACATCAAACGTGGCTGACATCACGCAGGATCCGGTGGGAGAGACCAGGCAGCCTGCTCGACGGTCGCGGGCGATAGGACAACCGCTTCTGTGAAGCGTGTTCCGGGTCGAATGCGGCCCTGCAGGTCAGCCGCAGCAAAGGCCACTAGCGGACTGATCTCCACCGGCACATCGTCCGCGATCTCTGCACCCGCCGCCCGTAACCAGCTGCGCCACCGTTGCTGCAGAGCCGTGCGAACCGTTTCCGGTGCATCGGGCGGCTGGGCATTCTTCACCGGGAGGAATTCGTCCTCACGCGTTGTTTCGACGATCAGGGCACGGGAGGCAGTCGGCATCAGGTCGAAGATGAACCGTTCCAGCTTGATCGCGTTCGGCGTGGTCGGAATCACATTCCCGCGTTCACTGGTCCAATACGGCACCACTTTCAGCGCCCGATGAAACGGTAGACTCCCGGCGCTCTTCACCGCGGCTTCCAGAAAGCGACGATCGAAGGCATGGATCGCGGTATTCCCCGCCCAGATGCGTAACCGACCGCGCTCATCGGTCGCCGCTGCAACGGTCGCGGGAAGATCGCTGTACTCAATGACGCGCGTCACGCCCTGGACGGTCACGGCCACGCCCATCTTCTCGTCAGCAGAGCGCTTTGGTACGACTTTCGTCGAGATTTCCGCCTGTTCGAGCAGATGCCAGCCGAGGAATTCGGGGTCACAAACTTTGGTGGCCGGATTATCGACCTGGTGGTAATAGAGGGTGTCGATCCCCTCGTCAGCACAGCGGCGCAACAGACCGCTGCGCTGCATCGCCGCGAGCATCCCTCCATGTCCATCGGGACTCAGCGCGAGTTGTCCCGGTCCGCTGAGGAGTGCCTGTCCGGTCTGGGCATCGAGGGCCGGCATATTCCCCTGGCAGAAGAGCCAGACATCTTCGGGAGAACGACCGAACCAGTTCCGCTCACGAAAGCCCTCCACCGTTGCGTGGTGTGTGGCATCGCTGGTCATCACGGCATAGGGGACCGTGTACCCGTATCTGCGACGAACAACTTCCAGTTGCTCGAAGAAGCCCTGGAACAATGTTGCCCCGGTGACCGGACCGATTGGAAAGAAGCCCTTGGGTGCGTCGAAGCCTAATCGGGTTCCCTGCCCCCCGGCGACGACAATCGCCGCCACGGACCCCGCCCGCAGCGCTGCTTCGCCGCGCTCTCGGGCGGCCTGCCAGCGCACCTTGTCAGCTGCATCGTCCGTACGACGGATGAGCTGTGCCGGGGGTTGGATGTCTTCGGGCAGGAATTCGTCGGTCTCTGTCTCCGGCTGGTTCAGCTCCGAAAGGACCGCCCAGTTCACGCTCGCCAGCTGTGCCGCGAAGGCCGTCCGCTGGCTGAGCGACAGCGCCGCCGCGTGCGCCACCAGATGCCCCTGTCCGGCGGCGTGCAAATCTTCGATCAACTGCAGTTCAAGCGGCATCTGTCGAGTTTCTATTCGTGCCAAAGAAACATGGAGGTTTCATCAATTCCATCAGATCAAACTCTTCGTCGGGTGGGCTGCGCCCATCAGCGGTCGACATCGATTACAGAGAAGTCCGCGGGCACAGCCCACCCTACGATTTCAGGAATAAGTACACGCTATACAGGACGACCCCGCCGACGACGAGCGTCGCAAATTGTAAGAGACGCAGCGCCGTCTGTGGCCGCTGGAGGGAGATGATGTGCGCGAGGATGCACACAAAGGCCACCATCCCCAACTTGAAAAAGACCAGCCCTTTGATTCCCCAGCGGAACAGAAAGAACGCCGCCACCGGATTGGATTCGGTGAATCCCCCGATCCGCAACAGGATGTAAGTCGCGAAGATGTCGAGCGCACTGACGAAGATGAACGCCTTCAGTTCGCGCTCCGCGTGCATCGGTCGCAGCAGCGGATGCGGCGGCGACACCGGGAGGCTGGACGGAGAATCCGAACGCGACTCCATTTACGCCGTCACCTTGCGCAGCTCCTGCAGATACTTCGGAATCGCTTCCAGCGGGTCTTCCGCCGCTTCATATTCGAGCGTGATGAAGCCGCGATATCCGGCCGATCGGAGAATCTGCGTCACCTTACCGAGATCCGCGGCTTCCTTCTTCCCGTCCGGTGAGACTTCCACCTTGACCTGGGCATTCACCGCATACGGAGCAATCTGGGCGAGGTCAGCATACGGGTCAGTGGTCCGGAAGTTCCCGCCGTCGAAGTTCACGCCGAACCAGGGGGACGGCTTCACTCCCTCGATGATCTTCAACATCTGCGCGGGAGTCGCGGTGATCCCGCCATGATTTTCCAGGGCCAGATAGACTCCTTTGGTCGCAGCGTAATCGAGGGCCTCGTTGATCGCAGAGACACACCGTTCGCGAGCGACATCTTCGGTCTCACCCTTCGGGACATTCCCCGCGAAGATGCGAATCGCCGGGGCACCGAGGATCGCGGAGTAGTCGACCCAGTTGCGGCACATCTCCAGTTGCTGGGCCCGTTTTTCTGGATCGGCCACACAAAAATCGTTGCCGATCGCCGTCCCCGAAATCGAGAGTCCCTGTCGATGCGCCCGTTCTTTCAGGCTCAGCAGGTATTCGGTGGTGATCGTCTTCGGGAAGTAATAGGCGGTCAGTTCGCAGCCATCGAGATTCTGTTCAGCACAGTAATCGATGAACCGTTCGAGCGTGAACTTGGCTTCGGTGAGTTGCTCGGGAGTCCAGCTTTTGGGGAGCCAGCGATTAAATGAATACGCCGCAAGACTCAGCTTGAAGCGTTGGGCCTGGCCGGTGCGTTGCGGCGGGGGGGCCGCGGAGAGACTCTGCAGGCCCGTCGCCATCGCCAAACCGCCCGCTGCTGCTTGTAACCACGACCGGCGTGACCAGGTTCCGCTTGCGTCCGTCATGCTGAGATCCCCGTGGGTTCGATGGTGGGCCGACTTGTCCGGTAGGACTTGCAGGGGAGAAGATGCTCCGATCAGACTCAGATCCGGAAGAATCGCCCCCGCGAGACCACGGGTGACAGATTATCAGATTGCCCAACCTGCCACCAATCGATCACTGCTGCGTACACAAACCCTGGTCGTGCGGGGTCGACTCAATCCTGTCGGGTTGTGGATCGAGTGACCGGAGTTTGATTCTGGCGTCGTGGGTGGTGAATTGCGAGCGGGTGCCGCAGTGTTGAGCGCTGCGGTCGGCCTGCCCGCGGCGAAGTTTCAGCTGTGCTTCGAGCCAGTCGACCAGCACCGTGCCGCCACCCCCTCTCCAGCCGTTCCTGCGCTGGCTGCGCCCGGGCGTTGGCCCTGACGCGTTAACCCGCAGAGAATTCCGCGGAAATCACCCCATTGACGATATTGGACATTGACATCCTCTTTTTTGTGATGCATCCTTCTCTCAATCGCTGCGGTTGCGTCTCGCCGTGGTGGAAGTGGCCCCTCATTCCGGAGTCTTCGATGACCAAGTCCGTTCTCAGCCGCCTGGCGGCTCTGTCCCTCGCACTGGTGGTTGGTATTGGAATCGCCTTCGCCCAGGCCCCGGCGAAAGACCCGGCGGTCGAACGGGCTCGCAAACAGGCGATGATGCTCGATGACCTGTACAAGACGGCGATCGTGGTGGTCACCGAGGGCTACGTCAACGAAAAGTCCGACGTCCCCGCCGGCACCGCGTTCCAGCAGCTGTTCGGTGCGATGAAAAAGAAAGGCTGGCATGAGGTTCGGCTGCTCGACGCGACCGGCGGGCCGCTTGTCGAGACCAATGCCCCCCGCGATGACTTCGAGAAGGCCGCCATCAAGGCGCTCCTCGACGGCAAGCCGACGTATGAAACGGTCGTGACGAATCAGGACAAGCGCTCACTCCGCATCGCGACCGTCGTGCCGCCGGTCCTTGAAAAGTGTCACCTCTGTCACGACAACTACCGCGGCAAGAAAGTCATCGGTGCCCTCAGCTACACGATCCCCATCGAATAACACTGACCGACAGCAACAAACAACAAAGCCCGGTGTCGCATTGGACGCCGGGCTTTGGCCTTTCGAACGCGCTTCGCTCGGTGATCGCTGTTCCGCTCCGAGGACCATGCCGCCGTCTCTGTCAGCGGACGGGGCGCGAGCCCCCAGGTGTCTTCAGATCTTCCTTCCTGTCAGCGATCCACAAGGGTGCCGTCGGTCATTGGAGGTGGTCAGTTTGCTCCTGTGCGGCAGCGTTCAGCCCCGGAGGGGCGGCAGAGCCGTAGCCCAGGCCGTGAGGTCGGGGGTTTGTGCTCCGAGCAACACCAGCCCCAGCGGGGCGACAGAGATGCGAACGTGGGTGTCCCACCGAATTTCTGTCGCCCCACCGGGGCTGCGACATCGCAGATCATCCTGATCCCCGGCCTCACGGCCGGGGCTACCACTCTGTCGTCCCTCCGGGACTAAGGAGCGTCGGACACTCAACGATCGTTCTCCCCCCAAGGACCGACTGCAGCCATCCGCCTGAGCAGAACATGCCAGGACTCGACATTACGGCATCTGCGCAGACCGCGCTTCGGCATGTTTGCGGATGAGTTGTCGTGCCACCTCCAGACGCTTCGGCCAGACGAACTTCGGCGCGGTCGAGGGATCGTAGCCCGCGAGGTGCCCGGTGAGCCGTGTTTGCGGCTTGGTGTACTTCACGACGGTGTCACCGAACACTTCCCGGCACAGTGCTGCCAAGCCGGGATCATATTCGAGCAGTTCCGCGCGGGTGTTGACGTGGTTGTGGTCGTGATCGTTTTCGCGGTTGTTGTCGAACCAGCTCTGCACTCCTTCGGCGAAATATTCGTGATGATTCACGGAGGCGTATTTTCCCTTCCAGAGACCGGCCTGCAGGGCCATGTCATAAGCCGTTTTGACGCGCTGATCGAACGTGGCGTCGACGTTGCTCATGCCGCGCAGGTGAATGTTGTGCGCGAGTTCGTGAATGAGGATGTTTTCGGTGCTGTAGGGATCCCCTTCGTAAGCCAGGAGATTTTCTTCAGCGCACGAGCAGTAGGGATCGGTCCGACTGCCTCCCATGCCGCGGGCCCGGGCATCGCGATAATCACGGGGGTTGATGTCCGGAAAATCGCGGACCGGGACCTCTGCCATCCACGCCCACTCCGGTTGGTCGGTGGTGAATTCGTTGTACGCGAGGACGCTGAGTCGAGCGCCGCTTTTGATCATCGCGGTCCGCACATCGGGACGCTGGGCCAGCATCAGGTCGATGATGTAGACCGCCTCTTTCAGGGCGTAGGGGTTGACGTTGGCTGAAGCCACGACCGGAAAGCCCCCCGCGCTGGCCTGCTGGGTATAAAACGCGGGGAGACCACCCAGACGGAAAGCCTGCACAGGAACCTCGGATGTCACCGTGATCTCGCTGTTGTCGCTGCGATCCACCACGACAAACCGATGACCGAGCGTCGTCGTGGTGCGTCGATCTTTGCCGGGTTCGATCCCGCCGTTCGAGACCCGCTGACCCTCGGGATTGATCCAGAACACGTCCACAGCGTGGGGTGTTCCATTGATGATCTGCAACTGCGGGCGGTCAACCGCGAGCACCGCCGTCGCGAAGAACTGCAGCGAAAGAACGATGCCTGCTCGGCATAGCAGTGGGATCAGGGAGAGTAACTTCGCGGGTGAATTCTTCACGTTGGAATCTTTCACTGGAGAGCACATTGACGTGAAGCGTTGGAAACCATGGTCTGTGCGGACAGAGTGCTTGTGGATGGAGCTTCGTTCAAGAGACACGGCGCGGAGAGCGAACGATACGACAACCAGCTCCGCACATCCTCGTCGAGTTCACTCCCCGTCGCTCCCATAATGCACGGCCAGCCAGATGGTCTGCTCCTCGGGTCTCGTCCAGGCGACCCGATGCTTTCGATGGGCCGCGATGTTGACGAAGTCACCGGGGTGAAGTTCCATGACCCGGTCTTCAAACTGCAGCCTGGCAGCACCCTTCAGGACGAGGACCCATTCGTGCTGAGGCTGGTCATACCAGAAATCGTCCGGCGAGACTTCCCCCTGCGAGACGATCCGTTCAATGCGGACGTGTTGGGCCTCGAGCAGGGTCGTGAACAGCTCGTCGGGCAACTCCGGCGGGATGTCAGCAAAGAGGTTGCCTGTCAGACTCATGGTTTAGAGAGCCTCTTTCCGCGAGACCGCAATCCGCTTGCGCTCGAGATCGACCTCGAGCACTTTGACGCGGACGACGTCGCCGACGGAGACCACTTCGCTGGGATCGCGCACGAAGGTGTTCGCGAGTTGCGAGATGTGAATCAGTCCATCCTGATGCACGCCGATATCGACGAAGGCCCCGAACTTTGTGACGTTGGTGATCACCCCTTCCAGGATCATGCCGACCTGGAGGTCTTTCAGTTCGTTGATCCCTTCGGCGAACTTCGCCACCTTGAACTCGCTGCGCGGATCACGGCCGGGTTTCACTAACTCGCTGAGAATATCGCGGACCGTCGGCAAGCCGCATTGCTCATCGACGAAGTCGGCCGCCTGCAGTCGACTGGCCAGAGTCGCATCGCCAACGAGGACCCGGGTGGAGACCCCGAGCGCCGCGGCCATCTTCTGTACGATGTAATAACTTTCCGGATGAACTGCAGAGTTGTCGAGCGGTTCCGCACCCGCGCGGATCCGCAGGAAACCCGCCGCCTGCTCGAACGCTTTCTTACCCAGTTTCGGGACATTGCTGAGCGCTGCCCGTGTGGGGAAGCGGCCATGCGTGTCGCGGTATTCCACGATCTTCTCAGCCAGCTTTGGTCCAATCCCGGCCACATGGGTCAGCAGGGACGCACTCGCGAGATTCACATCGACGCCGACCGAATTCACGCACGATTCGACTTCACGGTCGAGTGATTTTCGCAGCAGCGGCTGGTTCACATCATGCTGATACTGACCGACGCCGATCGATTTGGGATCGATCTTCACGAGTTCCGCGAGCGGATCCTGCAGGCGATGCGCGATGCTGATCGCACCGCGGACGGTCACATCGAGATCGGGATACTCGCGCGCGGCCAATTCACTCGCGGAGTAGATCGAGGCCCCCGCTTCGCTGACCGTGACCTGTGTCACCTCGAGTCGATGCTCCCGGAGCACACCGGCCACAAAGGCTTCGGTTTCCCGCGAGGCTGTCCCGTTCCCAATCGCGATCAACTGCACATCATGTTTCGTGATGAGGTCGAGCAGAGTTCGCGCTGCCCCCTCCTGATCATTCCGCGGCGGCGTCGGGTAGATGGTGGAGGTAGCGAGGAACTTCCCGGTCCCATCGACCACCGCGAGTTTACAACCCGTGCGAAAGCCCGGATCGATACCGATCGTCATCTGTGGTCCCGCGGGAGCCGCCAGCAGCAGTTCACGCAGATTGCTGGCGAAGACCGCAACCGCGTCCTCATCGGCCTGAGTCTTCAGCACTTCGAACACGCTGGACTCAATCGCCGGCAGCAGCAACCGCTGATAACAATCATCAACCGTCGCGAGCAGTTCGCGGGCAAACTCGAACCGGGGTTGATGGACCAGTTCCGGCTTGATGTTCGCCAGGACAAAGTCGTCATCCAGCTTCAGACTGACCTTCAGCAAGCCCTCGGCTTCACCCCGCTGCATCGCCAGGAACCGATGCGCAGGGATCCGCTTCACCGGCTCGCGGTGATCGTAATACATCTCGAATTTGCCGGCTTCCGGCTGCTTGCCCCGTTTGAGACTCGAGACCACCAGACCCCGGCTGTGGGCTTGTTCGACCAACCACTGACGGAGGGGCGGATGCTGCGACCAGTGCTCGGCAAGGATGTCGCATGCCCCCTGCAAGGCGGCCGCTTCATCGGCGACACCTTTCTCCGCATTGATGAAGGGCTGAAGCACGGCCGACCGGGAGCGCTTGAGTGGTTCCTGTCGCAGCAGGAGATCGGCCAGCGGTTGAAGTCCCCGTTCCCGGGCCGCAGTCGCCCGAGTTCTGCGCTCGGGCTTGAAGGGGAGATACAACGTCTCTAACGACTGTCGATCGGAACACATCTCAATCTGCCGGCGCAGTTCCGGCGTCAATAGTCCCTGCTCATGAATCGACTTCAGAATAGTCGCTTTGCGTTGTGCGAGTTCGCGCGCCTTCCCGAGGGCATCTTCAATTTTCCGCAAGTCCGTTTCATCGAGTCCCTGCGTCGCCTCTTTGCGATAGCGGGCGATGAACGGCAGCGTGTTTCCGTCCTCGAACAGACCGATCGCGGCCCGCACCTGGATCGGACTCCGCTGGAGCGCCGTGGCGATCCCGTTGATCGTCGCCTCCAGCTCGAAACAATCATAATCCTCGTCCGCCATGACGTGCCACATTCCCTGGGACCAACAGACTCAACCAGCCAGCCTGTCACAGTAATCCAAGCGCATGCACGTCGCCAGATCGCTGCCTGATGGAGGGAGGGGGGATCGGCCCCTCGTCGAAGCCCGGCATGGTCTTCCATGCCGGGCTTCTGCCTGTCGATGAGCCCGCAGCGTCTCAACACCGGAATGGAGCCGTTCGCATCAGCCCCGCACGGCAATCATCACAAAACAAAAGCCCGGCATCCTGAGTGACGCCGGGCTTGGACTCGATGATCACGAGAGTCTGAAACGACGAGAGTCTCAGGCATCGGTGGCGAGCAGTTCTGGCTTCCGAAGCGTTGATTCGCTGGGGACATCGGCATCAGCACCCGGTTCTGTGGCATCGTCCTCCTGAGCCGGTTCGCTGGCCGATTGCGTCGGATGGACATGCCCCTGGGCTTCGAGGAAATCGATCAGTCGGGCGCGCAATCGGTAATAGTCGGGGTGCTCCACCACGTCCTGTCGGTGTCGCGGACGCGCGAACGGAACTTCCAGAATGTCACCCACGCGGGCGTTGGGACCGTTGGTCATCATGATGACCCGGTCGGAGAGATAGAGCGCTTCATCAACATCGTGCGTGACCATCACCGCGGTCTTCTGATCTTTGCTCCAGAGTTCAATCAGGACTTCCTGCAATTCGTAGCGCGTCAGTGAATCGAGCATCCCGAAGGGTTCATCGAGCAGCAGCATCTTGGGGTTCAGCGCGAAAGCGCGCGCCAACCCGACGCGCTGCCGCATCCCCTGTGAGAGTTCTGCCGGTTTCTTCCGGGTGGCATCTCCTAATCCAACGAGCGTGAGATATTGCCGCGCGATCGCTTCGCGTTCAACCTTTTTGCTGTTCGGCAAGGACTGCTCCAAGCCCAGCGTGACGTTCTGCAACGCGGTCATCCACGGGAGCAGCGACGGTGACTGAAAGACAACGCCACGGTCGGGACCGGGGCCGTCGATTTCACGACCGGCCAGGATAATGCCCCCGGTGGTCGGCTCTGCCAGGCCGGCAATCATCGATAAGACCGTCGACTTCCCGCAGCCGGAGTGACCGATCAGGCTGATGAATTCCCCCTGCTTGACCCGCAGATCGAATTCACTCACGACCGTGACCGGTCCGTAAGCTTTCGAGATGCGCCACAGTTCCAGATAGCGATCAACGGCAGGATTCATGGGAGGGTTCCATCGACTGTCGTAGGTCAGGCTCCCGCCTGACGCGGTGGTCATATTCGGACATCGACTCAATTCATGATGCGCGACTTGAGCGGCACGGCGCGAGCCGCCGGTTTCTGTCGAACACACCGGCGGCTAGCGCCCAATGGCACTTACTTTAGATTGTTGGGTGGTGGTTTTCGGGTTTGGAAGTGGGTTGATTTGGGTCGTCGTTTGTACGCTTCTCGGGGGTAGTGGCGATCGGGGCGGTTCGGCAGCTTGTCGTATTTCGCGAGGTGCAGGGCACGTTCGTAGCGTTGGCGGCAGTCGGCGGGATTGTTGGTCATCGACGAGAGCAGGAATGTGCGGAACGTGGTCCAGGTTCGCTTGAAGCTCAGCCGTCGCGGGGGGAGTTGCAGTTGGGCGGCGGCCTGGCGGCGGAACTGGATGACGAGGTTGTAGGCGACGTGTGACGTCAGTAGTTCCTTCAGGAACATCGCGGGGCTGCGGGCTGGAATGTGTTCGGTGTCCAGCACGACTTTCAGATTACGGATGTCGATCTCGACGTCGTGGCGTTGGCCGTACAGAGTCGCCAGCTGGTCCGCCGAATCGGGGAGATCGCTGATCAGATAGAGAGTCTGGTCGCCGTGAATCCGGACCTCATGGAGATGGACTTCCAGGCGGGCATCGGACGGCAATTCGGGATGTTCGCGGCGAACGACGCGGGTGGGCTGCCACTCCAGTGACCAGGTCTGCGACTGGGCCGCTTGGGTGACGAGTGTGGCCTGCCGCTGCAGCGCTTGAAACCGCACGGGCGAGAGTCGCAGCAGGAACTTCTGGCGGGCCTGACGGGCCGCGTAGGCGACCGTAAAGATGCCGAAGCCGGCATCGGCCAGCACCACGCTGTCGGGGGGAATTTGTGTCAGGCAGCCCTGGATCAGGGCGGTTTCGGAGAGCGCCTCCGGGCCGTACATCGGGCCGACTTCGGGGACCAGCGCGGCACCGCTGGAGAGTTCATGCGCGACGACCAGCAAGGCGACCGGAAACGCCCCCGGTCCATGCTGATTCGAGGCGGGTGGGAAATGTCGACGGAATTCCGGCTCCGGGGCCAGCGTGAGTGTCGTCCCATCGATCACGTAGACCCGTCGTGTTCCGAACGACGGAGGCGTGGCCTCGATCAGCGATTGACTCACACGCTCGGCCAGCCACCGCGATGCTGCGTCGGGCATTCGCGTCCGCGCGCGACTGTAGGCTCCCGACGCGGTGGACAGCGTTCCGTCCGTCACCCGTTTGTTGGTCGGCACCAGATCGGGCGGGTTTTCGAGCAGCTGTTTCACGGCCGCTTCCAGCGAGCGCTCGGGACTGAGTCGCTGGTAGATCAGCATCCATAAGACGACGCTGGTGGTGTAGACCGCATTCCCCCGCGACGGATGCAGCCGCTCGACTTCCTCGAAATCGACCAGCGTCCGCAACAAGGCGAACGCCCGCTCGAACTCAAGCTCTGCCACCGGGTCAGTCACCACCGGGTCCAACGGCTCAGCGTCCATGCCAATCTGACTCCTCATTCAGGTGTCAGAGTCCCGGCGCAAATAGCGTGCCAAAAAAGCTCGCTCTACGAGAATTCTAAAGTAAGTACCATTGGGCTAGCGCCGTGCCGCTCAAGATCATGGGCAGGCGGGAGCCTGCCCTACGTGGCACCGACGAGGACTGGTTTCGTTGTGGTTGCGGGTTTTGTGGGGGCCGGTTTGCGACGGCCGGTTGTGAGCAGCCATTCGGTGATCTCGCGACGCAGGCGCTTAAACTCGGGGTGCTGATTCAAAGCCTGTCGATCGCGTGGGCGGTCGATGTCGACCGGGAAGGACGGACCGAGCGTCGCATTCGGTCGATCGGTCAGCGGCACGATCCGGTCAGCCAGCAGGAGGGCTTCATCGACATCGTTGGTGATCAGCACAACCGTTTTGCGATCGCGGCTCCAGATGCGGCAGATCTCGTCCTGCAACGTCGCACGGGTCAGAGCGTCCAGCGCACTCAGCGGTTCATCGAGCAGCAGCATTTCCGGATCCATCGCCAGCGCGCGGGCCACTGCCACTCGTTGCCGCATCCCCCCCGAGAGTTGTCCGGGACGTTTATGACGGGCGGGCGTGAGATTCACCATCGCGATGAACTTGTCGACGTGCTGCTCCCGTTGTGCAGGCGACCATGTGGGAAAGCGTTGATCGACCGCGAGTGCGATGTTGCCGGTCACCGTGAGCCACGGCAGCAGCGAATAATTCTGGAAGACGACGCCGCGATCGGGACCGGGCCCGGTGACCGGAGTGCCTCGCATGTTTACGACCCCTTCCGTTGGAGTGAGCAACCCGGCCATCAGCGACAGCAGCGTGGTTTTTCCTGCTCCGGAGAAGCCGACGATCGCGACGAACTCGCCGGCTTCGACACGCAGATTGACATCGCGGAGGACCTCGGTCGCACCAAAGCGATGCGCGACCGCGTCGAGTTCGAGGAACGGGGTGGCCATGTCGTTCTCCGTGAAAGAACCCAGCCATACAGTGGCTGGGCGTCATGGGGTTTGGCTCAGGCGGACTGCATCCGGGCTTCGATCATGCTCATCAGTCGATCGAGGATGAACCCGATCAGGCCGATGGTCAGGATGCAGAGCAGGATGTGTTCGTAGATCAGACTGTTGTATTCCTGCCACAGGAACCCACCGACGCCCGGCACCCCGGTCAGCATTTCGGCAGCCACAATCACCAGCCACGCGATCCCCAGGCTCAACCGGAAGCCCGTAAACATGTACGGCAGTGTGGCGGGGATCATCACTTTCCAGAGGAGTTTCCAGCGGGAGAGCTGGAGCACACGGGCGACGTTCAGGTAGTCCTGCGGAATCGCGCGGACGCCCATCGCGGTGTTCATGACCGTCGGCCACATCGAACAGAGGGCGATCGTGAAGAGTGCTGCCGGTTCCGATCGACCGAACAACACGAGGCCCAGCGGCAGCCACGCGAGCGGCGAAACGGGTTTCAGGAATTGAATGATCGGATCGAACGTCCGCGTGAGCAGCTTCGACATCCCCAGCAGGAATCCCAGCGGCGTGCCGATCAACAACGCGAGGAAGTAGCCCTTGGCCACCAGCACCAGTGAGTACCAGGTGAATCGCAGGATCCCCTGATCAAGCTCGCCCCGCTTGGCGAACGGTTCCAGCACATAGCTGCGACTCATCTCCCAGGTCTTGATCGGACCGGGAAGTTTCGGAGCCCACGATGCTGACGAGATTGCCCAGAACGCCAGAAACAGGGCGGCTCCCACAAGGGGCAAGATGATCCAGTCACCTGGAAAACGACGATCCTGCATGATTGAAAACCCCTGACAATTCGAACCACCGGCAGTCGTAGGTCAGGCTTCCGCCTGACGTCTTCTCTGATGCAATGTTAGGCGGGAGCCTGACCGACGCGAATCGGTTCAATCCTTGCGGCTGTGCACCGCGAACGAGAGGGCGTATTCTTCCGGCTTCGTCGGATCGAACTGGACGCCATCGAACAGCGTTTCGGGTTCCATGTTCGGTCCGCCGTGTTCGTAGCCGATTTCTTTCATCGCTTCTTCGTAGATGTCGGCCCGCAGGACCTGCTTGGCGACCGCTTCGTAATCGGGAGTCTCCTGGACCATGCCCCAGCGACGGAACTGGGTCAGCCACCAGATGCCGTACTTGGCCTGCGGATAGTTGCAATTGCGGCTGTGGAAGATCATGTAGTTCGGGTCGTCTTTCTTCCGGCCATCGCCATAGTCGTACTTGCCCAGCAACCGACCGAGGATGATGTCTTTCGGACAGTTGATGTAGGTCGGAGCCGAGACAATCGAGCAGAGTTCATCCCGGTTCCCCAGGTCATCCAGCCAGACGCTCGCTTCATGCAGTGCCTTGAGGACGGCTTTGACCGTCTTCGGGTTCTTGTCGGCGAACTCCTGGGTGAAGGCACAGACCTTCTCCGGATGATCTTTCCACATGTCCTGCGTGCTGACCGACATGAAGCCGACTTCCTGGGCGATCGCCCGGGCATTCCAGGGTTCGCCGACGCAGAAACCGTCCATCTTGTCGATGCTCATGTTCTGCACCATCTGCGGAGGCGGAATGGTGACGAGCGCGACATCGGTATCGGGATTGATCCCCCCCGCGGCGAGGTAGTAGCGCATCCACATCGCGTGCGTCCCCGGCGGAAACGTCATCGCGAAGGTCATCGGTTTGCCGTCCGCTTTGGCCGCATCGACGATTGGCTTGAGCGCCTTCGGATCGTCCGCCACTTTTCCTCGCAGCGTATTTTTGAGGGTGATCCCCTGCCCGTTCCGGTTGATGAGCCAGGGGGCGATCATCGGATTCTTCGGTGCCCCGAGCAGCCCCATCGTCGAGGCGAACGGCATTCCGATCAGCATATGTGTCGCGTGAATGTCGCCGGTGGTGAGGGAGTCGCGAATGGCAGCCCAGCTGGCTCCTTTCACGATGGTGGCATTAATCCCGTACTTCTTGAAAAGCCCTTTCTCGTGGGCGATCACGAACGGCGAACAGTCGGTGAGGGCAATGATCCCGAATTTCAGATCGCTGACTTCGGGAGCATCACTCGCCACGGTCCCTGCCGGAGCATTGGGTAACGTGGTGGTCTCGGGCTTGGCGGCGGTGGTTTCTCCACAGCCACTCAGCAGGGTCGCTGTTCCGAGTCCAGCCAGCGCTGCCCCCAGAAACTGCCGTCGTGAAGGACTCGCGACAGCAGACGTCCGCGGTTGTTCATCTAGGTCGAGTGGATACGGTTTGGAGGGCGTAGTAGTCGACTGTGAAGAAGTCGTTGTGGGTAGCACCACCGTGGTCGGGCGCTTCATCGAAGAATTCCCGGGCGGAAACGGCTGGAATGCGGAGGACATCAAAACGATTCCTGTTCAGAAGGGACAGAAGATGATCGCAAGCGGACAGCACAGTCCTTGTAGGACGGTTGAAACGAATCCGGATCGAACACGGCATGCGTGAGGCGATTCACGCCGGGATGGTGCATCGGGAGAAAAATCTGACCACGCTGCATCGTGGCGGTGATGAGCACCGATGCAGATACCGTGCCACGCCGGGACTCGATCACCACCCGCTGACCGGGTTGCAGACTATAGAGGACGGCATCGTCGGGATGGACTTCAACAATCAGCCCGGCCGGTGCCAGCTTCCTGAGCACTGCCGATTGACGAGTCCGTGTCTCGGTATGCCATTGAGCGACCGTACCGCGACCCGTGAGCAACAACAGCGGATAGTCCGCATCCGGCAGTTCTGGAAGCGGGCAATGGTCAGCACAGATGAAGCGGGCGCGGGCATCGGGCGTGAAGAACTGTCCGTCAGCGAACAGCCGCCGTTCGGTGGCCCGATCGGTCGTCGAAGCGGCACACGGCCATTGAATCCCCCCCGCCTCGGCTAACTCGGCGTAGTCTTCGATCCCGGTGATGTCACAGGGGCGACCCGCCGAGAACCGCTGCAGAATCCGGAAGACCGCTTCCGGGCTGGTCCATTCTGCGAACAGTTCCTGCAATCCCGCAGCGGCAGCGATTAAACGAAAGATCGCGAAGTCAGCAAGCGCCTGCCCCGGTGCCCGTCGCACCTTGCGGGTGACGCTGATCCGCCGCTCCGAGTTGATGAAGGTCCCGTCTTTCTCTCCCCAGCCAGCCGCCGGCAGGACCAGGTCGGCCATCTGCGCTGTTTCGCTGGTGACGTACATGTCCTGCACGACGAGGAAATCGAGCCGTTCCCGTAACTCATGGAAGTCGGCCTGATCGATCCACGAATGCGCGGGATTCGTGCCGACAATCCACAACGCTTTCACGTCACCCGAGCGGACTGCTTCGAGGATCTTGGGATAGGGAAGACTGTTCTGGACCGGCACGCGCTCGACGGGAAAACCGGTGAGGGCAGCGTACTCGGCTCGATCGTCGGCCTTGGTAAAGTCTCGACCCGCTGGCAGACCCGTCGTGTGGCTATAGAGCCGGGACCCCATCGCATTGCATTGACCGGTGATCGAATTCGGGCCGGTCCCCGGTCGGCCGATATTCCGGGTCATCAGACAGAGGTTGATGATCGCCTGCGCGGTCCGCACTCCCTGGTAACTCTGGTTCACGCCCATCGTCCACCAGAAGGAGACCGCTCTCCCGCGATGAATCGTCTCGGCGAAGTCTTCGATTTGTGCGGGCGTCAGACCACACAAAGCCACCGCATGTTCCGGCGTGTACTGAGCGACCAGCGTGGCGAACGCCTCAAACCCAGTCGTGTGTGCCTCGATGAATGCCCGGTCGATCCAGCCGCGGGCGATGAGCACGTTGGCGACCGCATAGAGCAGCGCGAGGTCGCCTTTGGGAGCGATCGCGAGGTGCTGCGTCGCCTGCATCGCGGTTTCGGTCCGGCGGGGATCGATCACCACGATCGTCGGCTGTTGACGGTTCCGCATCACCCGTTCCCACAGGATCGGATGAGCAATACACGGATTCGCACCGATGAAGATCAGCGTGTCGGAGGCTTCAAAGTCCGCATACGTGAAGGGTGGGGCATCGAAGCCGAAGGACTGCTTGTACGCGACGGCTGAGGTCGCCATGCACTGCCGTGTATTGGCATCGCCATGCAGCATCCCGAAGCCGATTTTGCTGAGCGCCCCGAGAAACGCGAGCTCTTCAGTCGGCATCTGTCCGGTACCGAGAAACGCGACCGCAGCCGGTCCATGTTTCGCCTGGACCGCACGCACGCGCCGCACAAACGTCTCTGCAGCGGTCGCCCAGTCGATCGGTTCGAGTCGGCCGCGCGCGTTCCGTAACAGGGGCGTGGTGGCCCGTTCCGGACTATCAAGGACAGTGAGGGCTTCCCACCCTTTGGGACAGGCCATGCCGAGATTGACGGGTGCCTCGGTCGCAGGGGAGAGACCGATCGCTTCCCCATCCCGCAGATGGATGTTGAGATGACAGCCGGTCGAGCAGAAGCCACAGACCGATGTCGCGGTCGCATCGGGTTGGAGCAGTTGTGGCAGTTGGCCAAGTCCGTGCCGACTCGGATGGAGCAGGAGTTCGCGCGTGAGGGGACCATCGGTCTGCTGGACCCACGGCGTGAATGTTTCGACGGCGGTCTGCCAGAGGGTGGTGGTCATGCTGCGGGCCCTCCCGGCATCCGAGGCGCAGGGGCCGCCCGGAAGAAGAGCTCCCGTTCCAGCACTTCACCCATCAGCAGCCCAGCGAAGCCGAGCACCACCCCCGTCGTGGGCATCCCCGCGAGCAGATTGATGCCCGCCAGCAATGCAGCGAAGGCGACGACAGCAACACGTGTTTGCCACAGGAGCATCAATGAGCCGTGCCATAGACCATGACCGTCGGCGTGGGTCTTCGGTGAAAGAACCCGTTGTCCACGCCACTCGTTGATGAGCTTGAACGCGATGACCGGAAGGCAGCATGCGAAGGTCAATCCGGGAGAGATCGCACCCAGCCACCACACACCGGCGATGGCACCGAGCAGCGTTGTCCCGAGAAATCTTGACGCTGTGAGTGGGAACCGCCACGCGGGCCGCGGTGTGACGGCGTACAACATCACCGAAGCGAAGACACCCACCAGCCCGAGCAGAGCCGTCACGAATGAGCTGGCAGGAAACCAAGCAGACCCACTCCATGCCAAGGCAGCTGTCGCGAGGGCTGCATTCTGATAGGCCCCGAACGCCAGGATCTCGCGACTGAGCCAACTGGTCCGCCAGCCACGGATCGCCCGCGGGGCGAGCAACGGTCGTCCTAAATGACCGGTGGCACAGGCGATGCCGACCAGATTCAATCCAGCCGCGGCGATCGCCAGACCCAGCGCTGGCGTATCCTGCACTGCCACGGCACAGGAGAGCCCGACGGCGACCTGCGAACAAATCAGCATCCCGATCAACGACGGATGCGAAGGTTCCGCGTGCGTATTGCCCGTCGAAGCCGCAGACAGCCTGACACCATCGAGCCGTTGCGAACGGTAGCGGGTCGTGGGGATCGTGTGCCGCGGATCGGGACTGGCCGCGAGGAACTCCCCCTGCACTGCCCGACTGCGGGCCTCGTTCGTCGAGACGACTGCAATCCGAATCGCTTCATGCGGACAGGCTTGCACACAGGCGGGGGCTTCACCCTGTTTCAACCGACTCGAACAGAGATCGCATTTGCGGACGATCCCCTTCGCTGCGTGATATTTCGGCACTTCATACGGACAGGCCAGCACGCAGTACGTGCAGCCAAAGCATTGATCGTCGAGATGCTTGACGATCCCCGTCGCGGGGTCTTTGACATAAGCCTGCGTGGGGCAGGCATTCAAGCAACCGGGATCGACACAGTGATGACAGGCAGTGGTCACATGCTGCAGGACGGGGAGTCCCCCCGCCTCACCCAGGAGCAGACCGACGTCGCGCCAGGTCTCCTGCTCGTCAAGACCATTGAGTGCGTGACACGCCGTCACACACGCTTTGCAGCCCGAACAACGATCGAGATCGACATCGAACCCGTACTGTTCTCCCGGTCCGGGTGGCGCTGCCGGGAGCAGTGCCCGGTAGTAGCGGGCCTGGGCCGGTTCGGTCTGCGTGGCGAACGATCGACTGAATGTCTCGACCGCCGTCAGCGACTGCTGTTCGGCCAATAGCTCACCGAGAAACGTCGGCAACGACGTTCTTTCAGTGGCGGGCGGCAGGAGCAGCGTGGCGGTCATCGGAACGTTGTCATTCTTCCGTAGGGCAGGCTCCCGCCTGCCATTTGACATTCACCGTTCAAGGACATCCGGCAGGCGGGAGCCTGCCCTACAGTTCTTAAGTAGCAGCAAGGGCTACGGTGTCGTGGTCGTGACAGGTCCCCGGCGTGCACAAGCCACCGCAGGCCCGTTGTTCGATCGCGGTGAGTTGCGTCAGGCGTCCGGGTGGCGGCAGCCACAACAGCACGTCGTCCCCCTCGACCTTCACCGGATACGTGTCGATCGCATAGGACTCACCGGTCAGGCATTCCCCCGTCTGCAGCGAGAACGTCTTCTTATGCAGCGGACACGCCACCTTGGGGACGCCAGACGCATCGCCAATCATCCCGCGGGCCAGCACGAACTCGCGTTGATGCGGGCACATGTTCGAGGTCGCATACCATTCGCCCCGGCTGTCAAAGCGGAAGACGGCGATCTGCACATAGCCGTATCGGATCGCCGCTCCCCCATCGAGCGGGAAGTCCTCGACAGAACCCACACGGACCCAGGAACGCGTCTCCTGCGGGGCCGCGTCGAGATACCGCCGACCATCCGGAAGCTTGAGCTCGGCCAGCGGGACAATGTCATCGGTCCAGTCAGCCGGGCGTTGTTGACCCCGTTCCGAAACGACCTCGATCGTCGGTTCCGTTTCATCCGTATTGACGAACTGCCGGAAGAACTTCTGCTTCTCGGGATCGTTGACGACGTCGGCCCATTCACATTGATACGTGTCGACGACCCGCTGCATCATCGACTCGAACTCGGCGTTCAAGCCGAGCTTGTCATGAATCACGACCTCTTTGAGGTGTTCGATCCCGCCGGGAAGTTTGTCAAGCCAGACCGACGTCCGCATCAGGCGGTCTGCCGTCGTGACGTAGTACATCAGAAAGCGGTCGAGATACGTCAGGCAGGTCTCTTCATCGAGATCGCTGGCGAGCAGGTCCGCATGCCGCGGCTTGGCCCCGCCGTTCCCGCAGACGTAGAGGTTGTAGCCCTTCTCGGTCGCGATCAGGCCGAAGTCTTTCCCCTGGGCTTCCGCACACTCGCGCACGCAGCCCGAGACGCCCGATTTCAATTTGTGTGGCGAACGGAGCCCCTTGTAGCGGTTCTCGATCCGGATCGCGAAGCCGACCGAATCGCCCACCCCGTAGCGGCACCACGTGGTCCCGACACAGCTTTTCACCGTTCGCAGGGCTTTGCCGTAAGCATGGCCACTCTCAAAGCCTGCGGCGACGAGTTCTTTCCAGATGTCCGGCAGTTGATGGGCCGGTGCACCAAACAGATCGATCCGCTGACCGCCGGTGATCTTCGTATAGAGACCGTATTTCTGGGCGATCGTGCCGAGTGCGATCAGTTTCTCCGGCGTGATTTCCCCGCCCGCGACTCGCGGTACGACCGAGTAAGTTCCGCCCCGCTGAATGTTCGCCAGGAACCGATCGTTGCTGTCCTGCAAGGTCGCATGCGCCCGATCAAGCACCAGCTCGTTCCACAAGCTCGCAAGGATGGAGGCCACCGCCGGCTTGCAGACTTCGCAGCCATGCCCCTGACCGTGTCCAGCGAGGACTTCTCCGAACGTGCGATACTGCTTGACTTTCACGATCTGGAAGAGTTCCGGCCGTGTGTAACGGAAGTGTTCGCACAACGTCGTATCCAACGCCTGCCCGGACTTCTTCAATTCCGCCGCGAGCAGATCGGTCACCAGCGGCACACATCCGCCGCAGCCGGTCCCCGCTTTCGTGCAACTCTTCAGGGCCGCAACAGTACACGCCCCACCCGTCACGGCGGCCGTCAGGTCGGCCTTGGTGACGTTGTTACAGGAGCAGACCAGGCTGTCTGCAGCGAGTTCTTCCGGTCCGTCATCTTCCCCTTGCGCCCCGAGAATCAACTCTTGTGCTGGGCCGGGAAGTGGTTTCCCGCCGCGGGTGATCGACAGGAGTTTCATGAAGTCGCCGGCATCGCCGACGAGCATCCCGCCCAGCAGCTTTGTCCCATCCGAGGTGACGAGCAACTTCTTGTAGACACCAGCAACCGGGTCCTCGAACGTCAACGACTTCGCAACGCTCGCATCTCCTTCGTACTGTCCGAACGACGCGACATCGATCCCCAGCAGTTTGAGCTTGGTCGACAAGTCGGCCCCGGCAAAGTTTCTCGTTCCACCGGTCAGATTCACGGCGACGATTTCCGCCATGTCGTAACCGGGAGCGACGAGTCCGTAGATCATCCCGCGATGGAGGGCGACTTCCCCGATCGCGTAGATCTTCGGGTCGCTGGTCTGCAGTTGATCGTTGACGACCACACCACCCCGCGGACCGAGATCGAGTTCGCAACTGCGGGCCAGATCGTCCCGCGGGCGAATTCCGGCCGAGACGACGACCATTTCGACGGGGAGCGTGGAACCATCGGACAGTTCTAAAGCCGTGACGGCATCGTCACCCGCGACCGCTTTGGTGGACGTATTCAGATGGAGCTGTACGCCGAGCTGCGAGATTTGCTGAGCGAGAATCGCCGAGCCACGTTCATCGAGCTGCCGGGGCATGAGCCGCGGTGCGAACTCGATGACGTGGGCTTCGAGTCCCATATCGAGGACCGCTTTGGCGGCTTCGAGACCGAGCAAACCCCCGCCAATCACCGCAGCCGACTTGGCCCGTTCTTTCCAGGAGAGCATCCGTTCGAGGTCTTCGATCGTCCGATAGACAAAGACCCCCGCTTTGTCGATCCCCGGCGTTGGCGGCACGAACGGAATCGAGCCGGTGGCCAGAATCAGAATATCGTATGAAACGCCTCGGCCGGATTGCGTGGTCACCGTCTGCGTGACGCGATCAATCGCGATCACCCGATCACCGGTCACCAGCTCAATACCACTGTGTTCATACCAGGCTCGGTCACCGAGCTGTAAACGGCTGGCATCGCGATGCGTGAAGTATTCACTGAGATGCACGCGGTCGTATGCGGGTCGTGGCTCTTCACCAAAGACCGTCAGGGCATAACGACCGTCGGTATCGAGTTCAATCAAGCGCTCGCAAAAGCGATGACCGACCATCCCGTGGCCGACCAGAATGATGCGTTGTTTCGATGTTGATGGACGTGTCGAAATCATTTTGCGGCTCCGAACTCCCCTGCTTCGCACCGCCGACCTGGTCGCGAAGTCAGGAAATTCAGAAGCAACCAGCGGACCGTTCTCAGGAGAAGTCATTGCAGAGGAACGGGCTTCTTCGGCTTCCCGAAGGTGTCGATGCGGACAACCATAACGTGATCTGCGCAGTGCCACCGTCACAAACACACCATTCACGCGGTTTGACCGACCGATGTTCCAAAGGGACAACATCCGCGAGAGGACCGACTTGCGCACCAAGCAGGCAAAGACGCGAAGAGTCACAGCAACCGTGAAGTCACGTCCTGCTCCACCCGATTGATATAACAGCAACAATGCCTGGTGATTGCTCAGTTCACCGTCGAATCAGCTGGTGTCGGAATGCCGTTTGCTGACATTTTCTCACAAGCAGCTCCCCTGCTTCGCACAGTCGGACTCGGTCGATACTCTGAAGTAGCGATTTCCCGGAATCGAGTTGATTCCCGGTGACCTACGAGGCGATCGTGACGACCCTTTCTCATCCAGACTCCACACCCACAGCAGGTCCACCTGCCAACCCCGCGTATTGGCTGGGGCTGCGCGCCTGGATCGCGGTCCTGCTGGTGGCCGGGTTGATCGTCTTTCATCAACTGCTGATCCAGCCGGCTCTCAGCCAGCTGACGTCCGATGCCCCGGTGATTAACGTGGCCGGTCGACAACGGATGCTGAGCCAGAAGCTCTCCAAGGAAGCCCTCGCCTTCCTGTCTGCCGATCAACTGTCGGATCGCCAGCGTCGCCGCGAACAGTTGGAACTGGTCCTCGTCCAATGGACCCGGGCCCATCGCGGACTCCAGCACGGTGATGAGGAACTGCAACTCCCCGGTCAACTCGACCGCCAGCTCCAGTCGGCCTTCAACAACCTCGAACCCCATATCCAGGCCATCGTTTCCGCCGCAGAGGACCTGCTGGCCACCGCACCGGCCGATGCCGAGTGGTCTCCAGTCACCCCCCGGCAGACAGCAGACGTCCGGAAGATTCTGGACCACGAGGCCGACTTTCTCGCGGAGATGCATGCGATCGTCGGGATTTTCGAATCGAAAGCCCGCGATCATGTCGCCCATTTGCAGGCACTCGGGTTGAGTGTGATGGCGGCGATTCTGCTGATCCTGTTCCTCATTCAGTGGTCGGTGGTCCGGCCTGCGGTGCAGTTCCTGCAACGGCAGTTCGCACAAACGGAAGATCAATACCGGCAGCTCGTCGAGTCGATGAGCGATGGGTTGGTCGTGCATGATCTCGAAGGGCGGATCGTGTATGCCAATCAACGGTTTGCTGAAATGCTCGGGCGGCCTCCCGAGACACTCCCCGGCCTTCCGGCTGCTGCGTATGTGACCGATGCGGATCGTCGGCGTTACGACGAACTGCGCAGCTGCAGCAGCGAGGCCGGGCAGGCCGTCGAGATCGGCCTGTGCAAAGCGGATGGAACCTCGCTGGAAACGTTGATCTCCGCGCGGACCTTACTGAATGCTGAAGGGGCTGCACGGGGCAGCCTGCTGGTCGTGTCCGATGTGACGGCCCATCGTCGATCCCAGCAGCTCACCCGCAACCTGCAGGACCAGCTGGCTCACGCCGATCGTCTCAAGTCGATGGGGGAACTCGCTGCCGGGCTGGCGCACGAGATCAATCAACCCCTCGGTGCGATCGCGAACTACGCGGAAGGCTGTCTCGCGCAGCTCGGAAATCCCTCTTCTGAACTGGCGAATGAGTTACGTGGACCTCTAGAGCGGATCCTGCAAGCCGCGTTACGGGGTGGGGCCATCATTCGCCGCGCCCGCCGCTTTTCACAGCTCAAGCCGCAACCGCGATCGAACGAAAACCTCAACGATCTGGTGACCTCGGTGGAGCCTCTGTTCCGGATGGAAGCCCGGCGACGGGGGATCGATCTGTCGGTCGTCTGTGACCCACAGTTGCCGAGTCTCCCGGTCGACAGTGTGCAGATTCAACAGGTGCTCACTAACTTGATTCAGAACGCCTTCGATGCTCTCGAAGAGACGCCGCGCTATCGACGTCGCGTCCGCATCACGACCAGCAGTCAGCCCTTCCAAAGCGTCAGCGTGTCCATTGCGGACACCGGTCCGGGAATCCCTGACGATCAGGCCGGAAAAATCTTCGAACCCTTCTTTACGACCCGTCCCGATGGAACCGGAATGGGGTTAGCAATTGTCCGGGGGATCGTGGAATCCCACGGCGGGACGATTCTTGTGGAAAACAACGGTGATGGCGGAGCGACGATCACCGTACGCTTACCACTCGCCGCTCCCGATCTGGTCGCGGTGTCGACGGCGCTCGATGCGGAGGGCCCGTCCCATGACTGAGACGCTGCCCCCGTGTGTGTTCATCGTCGATGACGATGACGATCTGCGTGATTCGCTGGCCTACCTGCTGCGAACCGTCGGGATCGCCACCCGGACCTATCGCTCGGCGAGTGAGTTTTTCGCGGAGTACCGGCACGAATGGCCGGGCTGTCTCGTCTGCGATGTCCGCATGCCCGACATCAGTGGAATCGAACTCTACGAACGGCTCACGGCCGCGGGTGGAACGCTGCCAGTGATCTTTATGACGGCTTACGCCGATGTCCCGATGGCCATCCGGGCGCTACGGTCGGGGGCCGTCGAGTTCATTGAGAAGCCCTTCAATGCCCAGGTGATGCTGGAGCGGATTCAACGGGCCATCGCCGCCGATCGTGAAGAGCGGCAACTGGTCGCGCGATGGGAAGAGTTCGGCGAGCGGATAGCGTCACTGACCGACAAGGAACAAGAAGCCCTGAAACTGCTGATGGAAGGTGCTCCGAACAAGCAGATTGCTGCGAAACTGGGAATCTCCGAGCGGGCGGTCGAGATGCGTCGTGCGTCGATCACGCGCAAACTCCAGGTCCATTCCCTGGCGGAACTGATCCGGCTGGTCACGCAGTATGAATATTTTTCGGAAAGCCGTAATCGGCTCCGCCATTGAGCCGATCAGGGCCCGATTCCGGGTTGGCCATCTTCGCCTAAGCCCCATGTGCATAACCCTTTCTGTTGAAAGTGTGGCGCGCTGTTGCTTCACCGGCAGCGGACGACTCAATCGCTACGACCCTCAAGGCTTGCCGGGCCGTTCGATTGGCAGGTCTTGGAGGCAGACGCATCAGACCCCACGTTTGGACCGGTTGTCAGCTTCTGTCGATAAGGAATTTGACAGCTTGTGACCGGTCAACACCGCTCGTGACCGGACCACCAATTGTCGATCCAAACCCACAGTCTTTCCCCCTGCAAAATGATGCCACGGACGGCGATCGCCCCCGGTCCCGTCGCAAGGAGTGCGGTCCCATGTTGTTTCGTCGTTCGCGATGGACACTCAGTCTCGGTCTTTGCCTCGCGGGAAGCTGGTGCTGGGGAGATGAACTCCCGCCTGCACCGAGTGCCGACACGAACGACCAGGAAATCATCTTAACCGAGGCGACGGTACCTCCGGCACCGGCGTACGAGTCGGTCCTGGAAGGGACATTCCTGCAGGCCCCGCCCGCGACCGCTGCCCCGGCAGCCCCTCCGAAGAAGCCGGCACCCCCGGCCTTCCCGCTGCCCAAAACGCTGCCGCCCACCGGGCCATGGAAACCGGTCTTCTTTGATAACGACTTCTCTTACAAGAAGGACCCCAAGCACGAACATCTCCTCGGCGAAGAGCTGAAGGATATGCAGTTCATGTGGTTCGAATCGCCGCTGACAATCTCGACCGGTGGTGAAATCCGCCAGCGGCATATGAATGAAGACAACCGCCTCCGTCCGGGCGGGCCAGTCCAGGCCGACTACAATCTGTGGCGCTGGCGGCACTATGTCGATGCGAAGTATGGTGACTTCCGCGTCTACTTCGAGGGGATCGATGCCGAGAGCTTCGGCAACGATGCTCCCGATCAGCCAATCGACGTGAATCGCTGGGATCTCCAGAACCTGTTCGTCGATGTCGCCCTGCTGGAAACCGATCTCGCGACCCATACCCTGCGTTACGGTCGACAGGAACTCATTTTTGGTCGTCAGCGGCTCGTCTCGCCGCTGGACTGGGCGAACACCCGGCGGAACTTCGAGGGGGCCCGCTACATGATGAAGGGGGCCGACTTCAAGTGGGACCTCTTCCTCACGCGGCCTGTCAACACAGCCACGGGATTCGGCACCGTCGCCGTGAATGACAATAAGTTCGACCAGCCGAATTACGACGTCTGGTTCGCCGGAAGCTACCTCAGCTACACCGGTGTCAAAAACACGGTGATTGATGCCTACTGGCTGTATCTCGATACGGGCACCATCCAGGTGCCGACCAAGCCCGATGGGGCCCGACATCTGCTCGGGGCCCGCTTCGCACACCTGATCCCGATCGTCGATGGCAATGGCAACGAACACCGCGTGTGGGACTTCGATACCGAAGGGGGCTTCCAGTTCGGCGAAGATGGACCAGCCAATGTGAACGCTGGCTTCTATACCCTCGTTGCGGGTCATACCTGGAAAAAGGTGATGTGGACCCCCCGCGTTGCCGGTCTGTTTTACTATGGTTCAGGCGACCGGAATCCCGGTGGTGTCAACGACCAGACGTTCAACACGCTCTTCCCACTCGGGCATGCCTACTGGGGGCTGAGTGATAACCTGTCGGGTCAGAACCTGCTGAATTACACTCTACAGGCCGACATCAAGCCGACGAAAAAGTTCGCAGTGACCTCGTCGGTCCACTGGTTCCAGCTCGCCTCGAACGGAGACACTCTCTACAACGTGGGCGGTGCTGCGGTCGGAACGCCAGGGAACGGCCGTGATGTCGGACAATCGTGCGACCTCTACGGGTACTACGCCTTCAACCCGAACTTCGATATCTCGGCTGGTTACTCCTGGTTCTGGTACGGCCAGTACATCGACAACGTGGCTCCCCGCGGCGACGCGACGCAGTTCTACATCCAGACGTCACTGCGTTATTAAGCGCCTCTCTGCCAGAGAGCTGAACACCCCCGGATTGCGTGCGAAGCGCGCACCAGTCCGGGGGTGTTGCTGTTTTGTGCAAGAGTGGTTGTCGGCGGTTCCTGGTTTCCAAGTCGACGGGCAGAACGGCAGACGTGCGGGTCGGTATCACTTCCTGGCAGGGAAGATCTGCTTCCAGTCCTTCACCATATCGACGATGGTCCAACCGCGCGTGCGGGCTTCATCCAGGCCCTTGTCGAGGCGTCCGATGTGAGACATCCGGTCGTAGGCAAATTCGCGCTGGGCATCGGTGTGATGCACGAGCAGGCAGAACCGCTGGCCCGGACCCGCAGCTGTCCACTGCAGCATCTGCAGATCGCCATCAGAGTTCCCAAAGGCTGCCAGTGGTCGACGACCGATGTGGGCCTGGATGCCGACCGGTTTCCCTTCCTTGTCATCCAGGAAATCAAGTTCCGGGAGACGCACCAGCACGGGTACGCCCGCACGCATCTCGAAGCGGGTCTTGATGCGGCTGCCGATGACCTGCTCGGGAGGAATCCCGTAAACCTCTTCTGCAAAGACCCGCATGAACTCGACACCGCCCCCCGAGACAATGAAGGTCTTGAACCCTGCTCCGCGCAGAAAACTCAGCAATTCGAGCATCGGCTGATAGACCAGCTCCGGATAAGGACGGCCGAGTTGCGGATGCCGGGCGGTCTTCAACCAGTTCCGAACAACGGCTGAGAATTCCTCGGTCGTCATCCCCGCGTGGGTGACTCCCACCACCTTGAGCAGGGCTGGCTCACCCCCCGCCAGCGCGGCTTTCGTGTCCCCGTTCAACAGCGACGCGAACGGCTCCTGCGTCTTCCATTCGGGATGCTCAGGTGCCAGTGCCTGCACCCGGTCGAGGGCAAACAGCAACTGAAAATACAGCGGCTGCTCGGCCCACAAGGTCCCGTCGTTGTCAAAGACGGCGATCCGCTCTTCCGGGGGGACATAGTCCTTTGTTCCCTCGGTCGTGACAGCCTGGACAAAGCTCTGAATCGCTTGTTTTGCAGGCCCATCGTTCCAGGAGGGAAGCGGACCTTGCGCTGCGACCCAGCCTGGGGCGAGCAACCCGAACGTGATGGTGAGCAGCCAGCGCAACGTGTCCATGACAAATCTTCCTGTCAGAAAAACGCAGGGGCGCCGTCAAGATCGACGACGCCCCTGAGAGGAAAGACGCTTACTGACCGGAGGTGGTCATGTGCTTGATCTGCCGTTCCAGCGATCCCAGACTCCAGTCGCCCGGGGACTGGCTGGGAGGATACTCTTTCAGCGTCATCAGAAATTTGCTCGCCACAACCTGCATCGGGCCCAGCAGGTAGGCGCGGTCAATGTACCAGTCTTCGTACGTGTTCGATCCGATCTTGGCTTTTTCGAAGGGATCACGACGCAGGTTGTAGAGATCCGGTGCCCGCAGGGCGACAAACGGTTCTTTCCAGATCTGCAGACGATGGGCCCGGTTTTCGAGATACATCGCCTTCCAGTCGCTCACACGAATGGCGGCGACGGCTCCCCCATCGTCCACATAAATGAACTCGTTGCGGGGAGACTCATCCGACCGACCACTGAGGTAGTCGAGCTGGTTGTAGCCATCGATGTAGTTCTTGTACTTGCGGCCGTTGAGTTCCACACCGGCTTTGAGCTTGTCCTTGATGTCAGGCGCGCCGGCGGCTGCGGCGAAGGTCGGCAGCCAGTCTTCGTGCGAGACGATGCCATTGAGTGTGACACCGGCCAGGAAGTGACCGGGCCACTTGATGAAGCAGGGGACGCGATAAGCCCCTTCCCAACTGGAGTTTTTCTCTCCATGGAACGGGGTCGTCCCGGCATCGGGCCAGGTATTGTAGTGCGGGCCATTGTCGGTGGAGTACTGGATGATGGTGTTGTCCGCGAGGCCGAGGTCGTCGATGAGCTTGAGGAGTTGGCCCACATGCCCGTCGTGCTCGACCATGCCATCGTGATATTCGTCGCCGCTCTTGCCACTGAGGCCCGTGTGTTCGGCCTTGACGTGGGTGCGGAAGTGCATCCGGGTCCCATTCCACCAGCAGAAGAAGGGCGTCCCGGCTTTGGCCTGACGGGTAATGAAGTCTTTGGCGACCGCGATCGATTCGTCGTCGATCGTCTCCATCCGCTTCTTCGTCAGCGGACCCGTGTCCTCGATGGACTGGCCCCCTTTGCCATCGGCCTTGCACTTGAGCACGCCCCGCGGGCCGAACGCCTCACGAAACGTCTTGCCGTTGGCTAACATCAGATCGCCGGGATAGTCACGATTCTCGGGTTCTTCTTCGGCGTTGAGATGATAGAGATTCCCAAAGAACTCATCGAAACCGTGCATCGTGGGCAGATGCTCATCGCGGTCCCCTTGATGGTTCTTCCCAAACTGACCCGTCGCGTAACCCTGACTCTTGAGCACGGTGGCCATCGTCACGTCGGTCTTCTGCCAGCCTTCTTTCGCGGCGGGCATCCCGACTTTGGTCATTCCCGAGCGGACTGGCACGCTGCCGCTGATGAAAGCGGCGCGACCCGCGGTGCAGCTCTGCTGTGCGTAGTAGTCGGTGAAGGCGACCCCTTCGCGGGCGATGCGGTCGATGTTCGGGGTCTTGTAGCCCATCATGCCGCGGTTGTTATGGCTGATGTTCCAGGTGCCGATGTCATCACCCCAGATGCAGAGGATGTTCGGCTTCTTCCCCGATTGCGCGAGTGTCGCGGTGACGAGTTGGTTATGTGTTGCCAGTGCGAGCTGGTCAGTCCGGCTGAGACCGGCGGCACAACAGCCTTCGTTGGGCGTGGCGCACGCTGGTTCGCTGGTCGGTTTGTCGACCGGCAGGCTGTGTGCCGCGCTGGCATCATTCCGTGCAGCAGCCTGGAGTATGGGTCGGGTTTCCAGTGTCGCTGCGGCATAGCCGAGCGCACCGCCGACCAGCAGGATCAGCGCTGCTGGTGTCATGCGAAAGGGGATCATGGGACCTCTCTTTTCTCTAAAGAAATGGGGGGACAGGGAGAACATCAAACGGGCTGTTCAGCGACTTTGCGAGGCCGTTCGCGAGCGAGCACAACGAAAGCCGACATGCGACATACCGGTATCCGGAGTGCACCCATGCCGGGCACCGGGGCGATAGCGTGAACAGTAACTGTCGTTACACAGGAACGACCCACCCCGCTGAGTGCGTTGCGACATGAAAGGGCGCTGCGGATCGTTGCTCGCCGTGGGACCTTGCGGATTGATGGTCGCAGAACTCTGTGAACGTTTCGCGTAGGCGTCGCGGTCATACCAGTCGGAACACCACTCCCAGACGTTGCCAGCCATGTCGTACAGGCCGTAGCCATTCGGGGCGAACGATTTCACCGGCGCGGTCCGCTGATACTTGTCGCGTGCCGTGTTCAAGTGGGGAAAGGTCCCTGTCCAGAGATTCGCCTGTGGCTGTGTTTTACTCGGGGGATCGTTCCCCCAGACGTAGGGCGCGTGCTGAAGCCCGCCACGGGCGGCAAACTCCCATTCGGCTTCCGTCGGCAACCGTTTACCCGCCCACTGGGCATAGGCGACAGCATCATCCCACGAGACGTGGACCACGGGATGCGCTTCCCGACCGGTCAGATCGCTGTCCGGTCCTTCGGGATGCTGCCAGTTGGCACCCGGAGTCCACATCCACCACTGCGACACATCGTTGAGCGGGACGGGATGATCGGGCGGCGTAAAGACGAGCGAGCAGGGGACCAGGCTGCTCGCGGGGGGCGGAGGCGTACCCGGTGGTGATTGTGCGAGGATTTCTTCCACTGTCGGCGCGCGTTCGGCCGTGGTCACATAGCCCGTCGCTTCGACAAACCGACGGAACTGCGCGTTCGTCACTTCCGTCGCATCAATCCAGAAACCATCGACCTGCACGGGATGAACCGGTTGCTCATCGGGCCACGCGTGTGAACCGGCCGATCCCATGGAAAACTCGCCCCCGGGAATCCAGATCATCCCCTCGATGTGGCTGGCGTGGGTCGGCGGCTGGGATGACTGTGTGAGACGAGTGGCAGCATAGGTCCCACCGAATGCTGCGATCCCAAGAACCAGCCAGCAGATTCCCGCAGCCCACGACGATGTTGGCGGCGATTGAGGCGACATGGTGGCGATCACGAAAACTCAGAAAGGAAACAGAACCGAGTCGATCCCGGGACAGGCAGTCAGGCTGATGATCAGTCGATTCACCGAAGGCAAAATGGTTGACGCTGGGAACCGACGGCATTCATCCTCACATGTCAGGTACCAAATTGCCAGATTCTGTATCAGGATTTCTCAACGGGATTTCCTCTCCAGTGAATCGCGAGTTGAAAAGCTTCACGCCCCACAGACAAGCATGTCTGTGCCACCTCAAAGTTCAGGCAAACTTGTCTTTCAGTGGGACCGATATTCCTGTCGGTCTGCTTTTCAACAGGCGGTTACGAACACTCGTTGCCGTTCACCCGTTACGGACGGCTTGTCATCTGGCACTGAGTGGTGTGCGTAGCCCGTAAGTCTTCAGGTTCTCTGCATCTGCGAAGTGCGGCAGCTTCTGCCGTTCCCGGAGGTCTTGGATGCAGAACGGGGGCACTGTTCCAGGCGACAAAGTCCACCGGATACGCACGGGAGACAGGACCTGCGTGATTCTCGCGATCGTTGCGAAACCCTTCCGCAGACGCCTCTGGATTCCAACCGAGACCAAACGAGTCTCGGGCATGGTTGACTGATGCTTCGCGCGCCGTAGCGCGAGCAGGGCCAGTTCGTCGTCTTCAGAGGCAATGTCGACCTTGAGATGATCGCAGGTCGCGCTTGAGGATCGCTCTGATGACCAGTCGCGGCGACATCATACGGAGGCTGGCCACCCCCCTGATGGTGTGCGTGACCCTGGTGAGTTGGAGCAATTCTGCCCGTGCGCAGGATCTGGAAGAGCTCTTCGAAAATCGACCCACGGACTGGTTTCGTTCCACCGCGGAATCGGCTGAGGCCGACGAAGAAGAACTCGAAACGGACCGCGACTCGTTCACCCCGGCAACCACCGTGGTCGGTGATCGCCGCTGGCTGCTGGAGTCATCGTATTCGTTCATCGATAACCGCACGACCGCCGAGTCACACAGCTTCCCGGAAATTCTCACGCGGTATGGAGTCACCGATCGGATCGAATTCCGGTTCGGCTGGAATTATGAAGCGGGTGGTGGCGGGTCCGTCAGCGGATCCGACGCACCGGGCGAGGAAGAGGACGTGGCGGGAGTCGTCGAGGAGGCCCGCATCCTCTATGGTCTGAAAGCCAAAGTGACGTCGCAACGCGGCTGGGTCCCCAACAGCGCCGTCATCCTGCAGGCGACCACACCGACCGCCGGACCGGGGAACGCGACGCAAGGGACGTTCGCGTATGTCTTCGGGTGGACCCTCCCCAATGACTGGCAGCTCGATTCCGCGATCCGGTATGGCGTCTCTTCTGAAGAAGGAGACCATTACAACCAGTGGGCTCCCTCTGTCGTCCTGAAGATTCCCGTCCACGAACGCTGGAAAATCCACGGCGAATACTTTGGGATCATGACCGACGGACGGGCCAACGAACAGAACGCCCAGTACTTCAGTCCCGGTGTGCACTACCTGCTGACCCCCGATTGCGAAATCGGCATCCGTGTCGGCTGGGGCCTGAACCACGACGCGTCCCACTTCTTCTCGAACGTCGGTCTGGGTCTGCGCTATTAGGTCTCTGCATTCCACGTTGCCCTGCAGAGAGCCAGACAAAAAGCCTGACTTTCTGTGCTCGTCTGGCTCTCGACGCTCGTCTCTGGACTCTTGACCTGCAGAAGACGGCCCCACTTGAAGAACGCGATCGCCCTGGGAGTTCTGACCGCGACACTGCTCAACCGTCGTCCGGCAGTTTAGAATCGAGGTTGAGCAACGGCCGGTGCCGGTGCCAGACAGCTTCTTCGAGCAGTTGATCCGTTCCCGATGGCGAATCCCGACTACTACCAGATCCTTGGTGTTGCGAAGTCTGCAACCGCAGATGACATCCGCAAGAGCTACCGCAAGCTCGCGCGCGAAAACCATCCCGACGTCAAGAAAGACGATCCGGCTGCAGCCCAGCGTTTTAAAGAGATTCAGGAAGCGTACGCCGTCCTCGGCGATGACGAGAAACGCCAGCAATACGACCGCTTCGGCACCGTCTTCCCGAAAGGAGCACAACCCGGTGGCCCAGGCGGACCCGGAGGTGGGGGCTGGTCGGGCGGAGTCCCGTTCGATGTCAACGACCTCTTCGGCGGTGGGGGAGGGGAAGGGGGCTTTTCCTTCGAAGACCTCTTCGGCGGAGGGGGCAAACGCCGCGGCGGTGCTCGGCGGGGACCCCGCAAGGGGAGCGACGTTCAAGCCTCGGTGCGGGTGCCGTTCCTGACTGCTGCTACGGGTGGCTCTGTCGACCTGCACCTTGATCGGGACGGGACCCGCGAAACGCTTGGCGTGAAAATTCCCGCTGGGGTTCCCGATGGAGGCGTGATCCGGCTCGCAGGGCAAGGGGACCCATCGCCCAACGGGGGTCCATCCGGCGACCTGTTGCTGACCGTGCAGATCGAGCCGCATCCGTACTTCAAGCGCGATGGGAACGACCTGCTGGTGGATGTGCCGATCACGCCGGCCGAGGCTGTTCTCGGGGCCAAGGTCGATGTCCCGACCCTCAGTGAAGGAACGGTCGTCCTCTCGATTCCGCCGGGGACGTCATCGGGAGCGAAACTCCGTCTCCGTGGCAAGGGATTGACCGACCGTCAGACGAAACAGGCCGGGGATCAGTTCGTGATCGTGAAGATCGTCGTGCCGAGGACCCCGAGTGATACCGTCCGGGCGCTTTATCAGCAACTCGCTGCCGACGATGCCCGACCGCGGGAAGGGCTGTGGTGATCCCGGAACGACTGCGCTGCTGGAAATCGAACTGGGCGGGTCCGTGTCTCGTCGCCGTGGTCGCGTGGTTGTGTATCGTGACGCACAGCGATCCTGCCGGGAGTTATCCAGCGTCGGGGGAAGGGCCGGGGCTGACGATTGATGAGTCGTTCAATGTGCAGCAGGGGGTACTGCTTGTCACAGCGATGCGGACGTACGGACCACTGCTGATCTTTCCGGAACCGCGGGCGGAACTGTTTCATCCGCAAACCGGGTTGTACCTGGCCGATCACCCGCCGCTGGGTCGCTTCTGGCTGGGACTGCATCATGCGGTGACATGGTGGTGGCGACCGCCGCACGATCCGGACGGGGCGTTCGTCACCGCGTGTGCGCGGACCGGATCTGCCACGGCCTTCGCCCTCACGATCCTGCTGCTGGGAAGCATCGCTGGTCGCTGGTGGGGGCTGAAAGCGGGCTGGTTGGCCGCTGTGACGTATGCGTTGATTCCGCGCGTCTACGGACATGCGCATCTGGCAGCTCTGGAATCCTTCACCAATCTGACAGGGACGCTGGCCGCGGTTGCGTTACTGTCCTGGTGGACGGGACCAGCGTTGCCGACACGGCGGCAGACGCTGCTCTCCGGCGTCACTTACGGGTTGTTTCTGCTCTCGAAGATTCAAGCGGTGTTTCTGCCGATCCCGTTCGCGCTCTGGATGCTGATTCGCTGGCGGATGAAAGCCATCCTGCCGTTAGCATTGTGGGGATTGACGGCCCTGTTCGTCTTCGTTGCCGGCTGGCCGACACACTGGTACGACCCGCTGAGTTCGATCCCGAAGTACTTCAAAGGGGCGTCTGATCGCGCGGAACTCTCGGTCTTCTTTCATGGCGAACGCTACGGCGACAAAGAGGTCCCGCGAACCTATGTGCTGCAAACGGTATGGTGGACGACACCGCCGGTGGTGTTGGGTGGGTGTTTGTTGTGTTTCGTCTTGTGGAGCGTAGGGAGGAGAAATCCGAAGGAAACTCGAAAACCCAATGGGCATGAATCAGCATCCACGGAACGCCGGTTGCCAGTTTCCTCCTTCGGATTTCCTTCGGATTTCGGCTTTCGAATTTCGAATTTCTCTCCCCGAGACTTGCTGCTCACCCTCGAAACACTCTTTCCGCTCGTGATGTTCAGCCTCCCTAGTGTGCCGGTCTACGATGCCGAACGCTTGTGGCTACCGGTCTTCCCGCTGGCGGTGTTGCTGGCGACGCGCGGATGGATGCTCTTGCTGGACCGGGTCGCGGACGCTGGATCAACGGCACATGCGTCATCGAGCGACAAGGCGCTAGCCGTCGGTTCTTCGCAGAGTCAGTCACCGGCGGCTAGCGCCGTTCCGCTCACTGAACTGAGAACGGGACGGCCCTTGTCCGTCTGCTGGCAATGTCTCCCGTTCGCGCTACTGATCGGCACCACTGCCGGGCTACAGGGCTGGTCGCTGCGCAGCGTTGCTCCGTGTTACCTCAGTCAGTACCAAACCCATGCGGGGGGACTCGCTGCCGCTGAGCGTCAGGGGGAAGAACTCGACTACTGGAGCGGAGCGCTCACCCGGTCGCTCTTGCAGACGGTCGCTGAGCAGGTCCCGTCGGGCTCCACCGTCGCGGTGGCCCCGGTGCTGCATCAGTTCCAGGTCGACGAGATGCTCCGCCAGACACCCGTGTTGCGTGCGCGGGGTGTGCAACTGGTCGCGTACGATCCATCCCGCACCGACATCACCACCGTGCTCGTCTACCGGCGGCGGGCCGATCTCCCCCCTGCCTGGCGGATGCAGTGGCCCCCCGGCGAACCGCTCGCTGAAGTCCGTCGACACGGGGTCACGCTCGCGGGGTTGTATCGACTCAACGCTGAACCGCAGACTCGACCCACCCTACGAAGAGTCCCATGATCGATCTCGATGCCAATGCAACGACGCAGCCGTGGCCGGAAGTGATCGAGACGGTCGCGCGCGTGTCGGCTGAGGCGTGGGGCAATCCAGGGAGTCGGCATGCCCTCGGCCGCCGAGCACGACGGGTTCTCGAAGAGAGTCGTGAATCGATCGCGGCCATCCTCGGGGCACGTCCTGAAGAACTCATCTTCACCAGCGGTGGGACGGAAGCGATCAACACCGCCCTCTTGGGACTGATGCGCGGTGCGGGAACCATCGTGCACACTGCAGGACAACATCCGGCGGCCCTCGAACCGTTGCGAATGATGCGGCTCCGTGGGGGACGTGGTCATGCACTGGGCCTCGATCCCCACGGTCGCATCGATCCCGCAGCGTGGCTGCAGGTCCCGTGGGACTCGACGAAACTCGTCACGCTCTTGCTGGCGCACAATGAAACCGGGGTGCTGCAGGACTCGAGTCATGCGGCCGCCGAGTGCGGAACCCGCGGGATTCCGCTGCATCTCGATGCGGTCCAGGCGGTCGGGAAGATTCCGGTCGACTTTCACGCCCTGGGAGCCACCGCCCTGAGTTTCGCGGCCCACAAGTTTCATGGACCACGCGGCATCGGCGGGTTGTTGCTGAAACAGGGGACCGTGCTGCAACCGTTGCTGTTCGGTGGTCATCAGGAAGCGGGTCGGCGGGCAGGGACCGAGTGTGTCTCGCTCGCAGCGGGAATGGCCCACGCCCTCAAACTCTGGCACGAACAGCGCGATGCACGCCACAAGCAGCTCACGCAACTGCGGGATCGGCTGCAATCGACATTAGAGCAGCAGTGTGCCCCGACCGTCGCGCATGCAGCGACCGTGCCGAGATTGCCGAATACGTTGAACATCGCGTTTCCTGGGGTCGATGGTGAAGCCCTGCTCGTCGCCCTCGATCTGGCGGGAGTCGCGGCATCGCTGGGAAGTGCGTGTGCGAGCGGGTCGACCGAGCCTTCGCCGATTCTGGTGGCGATGGGGTGTCCCGCCGATGTGTATCGGTCGTCGCTGCGACTTTCGCTGAGTGCCGCAAACTCTGCGGAAGAAATCGATCGTGCGGCTGCGATCATCGTCGAGACGGTCGCCCGGTTGAGAAACTCGGGTCGACATCCCTAGAATGCCGCTTCCCCAAGGAAGATCTTCCGGACACGGACGCTGCCGAACTCGACCTCCTCGAGTCGATTCGGATGAAAGCAACGCCCCGTCGGACCAACTGGCCCGACGAACCGCTGATCCTCGTTCCCGAACTGCGCTATCCCCTCGCGGCAGTGGGTCGGCTGGCGGAACCGCGCCGTCAGGCAGAACGCTGCGGACAGATCACCACACTGATCGGACCTGCCGGGACAGGGAAGTCGCACCTCGCCCGGCATGGCGTTCGTTCCGTCTTGCAGAAGACGCTCCGTACCCGCTGGGCCTGGCATTCAGCAACCGAGTGGTTGGCCCAGTTGCAGGACGCAGCTGCACAACAGTCGCTGGGCGAATTCCTCGAAGCGTGTGGCCAACTGCAGGTCGTCGTCTGCGAAGACTTCGATCAAGCCTGGACTGATACCGCTTCCGAACTCTGGCTGGAGTGGTTCGAAGCACTCCGCACGCACGATGCCCGGGTGCTGATCACCTTGCGACAGCCGCCCCAGGAACTCACCGGGATCCCGTCACGACTCCTGAGTCGGTTCCGTGGCGGATTGACAGTCCGACTCGGTGCGTGGTCCGAGAAAAGCCGACTGGCGTTTCTGAAGCAGTCGATCACTCGACAGGATTGCCCCGCCGATGACGAGGTGCTCGCCTGGCTGGCACAACACGGAGGGACACACGCGGAAGACCTCATCGCGACGGCGGCCCGTTACGTCGCGGCTGTGCAACAAGGGCAGTTGACGCCGCGGCTCAGTGCGGTCCAGCAATGGTGGCAGCAGGCGGATGCACCGGCAGCGTTATCGATCGCGGTGATCGCTCAGGAAGTCGCAACCTCGTTCCAGGTTCCGCTGCAGGAACTCCGTTCCGCGTCGCGATTGCAAGCCTTGCGACTCCCCCGCCAGTGTGCGATGTTTCTCGCACGGGAAGAAGCGGGCCTGTCGCTGGTCCAGATCGGAAAGTTCTTCGGATCGCGGACGCATACCAGCGTCGCGCACAGTTGCCGTCGACTTCAGGAACTGATCGCGGAATCACCCACCTTGCGCGAACAGGTCCAGCGGCTGCGGGACAACCTGCGGAAAGCTTGTGGATAACCTGTGGAAGCCTGGGTGACATCACGCCGGGTTTTCCACAACTCCCCAGCGACCGTCTGCCGGACTGTCGACAACCGGGCATTTTTTCCACCAGTTGACCACATTCGACCTCCCGCTGGCTGACACGTTCTCTACAGTCGACAGTCTGTGGAATCCGTTCTGTAACCGTCAATCAGCCCGTGACTTCGGAACTCGCCGCACGCGTCTCTCCACAATCGGTCGGCCCCTACTTAAGACTGCTGCTAGAGTTCTTTTAAACTTCCAAGAGTAGAGCAGAAGAAACGACCGAGGCGAGCCATGAAGACCGGAAAACACCTCGCCTGAAGAGAGTGACAGGGGGGTTGGTTGCCCGATTGGGCGTGTGTGCGGTACCCTCATGGTTCCTGCGGGAACGGAGAGTGTTCCCGCAGTCCGTGCGACGAAGTACCCAGGAGTTTTTGCAGATGACCGCCCCGATCCATGTTGCCATCACCGGTGCTGCCGGACAGATTGGTTACGCGTTGACCTTCCGGATCGCGTCCGGCGAAGTCTTTGGACAACATCGTCCGGTCGTCCTGCATCTCATCGAAGTGCCCCCCGTCATGCCGGCGCTCGATGGCGTGCACATGGAACTCGATGACTGTGCGTTCCCCACCCTCGCCGGTGTGCAGAAGCACTCCAGCGACAACCTCGAACAGGCTTTCGCCGGTTGCAACTGGGTGCTCCTCGTCGGCAGTGTGCCCCGCAAGCAGGGGATGGAACGGGCCGACCTGATCAAGATCAACGGGCCGATCTTCACCAGCACCGGCAAGGCAATCAACGCCGCCGCCGCGAAGGACGTCCGCGTGGTGGTCGTCGGCAATCCGTGCAATACGAACTGTCTGATCGCGATGTCGCATGCCCCGGATGTCCCGCGCGATCGCTGGTTCGCGATGACGCGGCTCGATCAGAACCGTGCCGTCGCGCAGCTCGCACAGAAAGCCAACCGTCCGATCTCGGCTGTGAGCAACCTGGCGATCTGGGGCAACCACTCAGCGACACAGTATCCCGACTTCGTGAATGCGAAGATCGATGGTCGTCCGGTTCCCGAAGTCATTACCGATCATGGCTGGTTGAAGAGCGAATTCATCAGCACCGTGCAGCAACGCGGGGCAGCGGTCATCAAGGCCCGCGGTGCTTCGAGTGCAGCATCGGCTGCGAATGCCTGCCTCGATACGGTGAAGGGGATCATCACCCCCACACCAGCCGGTAGCTGCGTCTCGGCTGCCGTCGTTTCCGATGGCAGCTACGGGATCGAAGCGGGGCTGATCTGCGGGTTGCCCCTCTCCAGCGATGGGGAAAAGTGGCGGATTCTCAGCGGTTTCCAGGTCGACGAATTCAGCCGCGGCCAGATCGACAAGACGGTCGCCGAGCTCAAGTCGGAACGTGACACGGTCAAGGACCTGCTGCCGTAATTTCAGGGTGTGATTTACGACTTACTTACGAGAGGCCCGGCGGATGAGTCGGGCCTCTTTGCATTGAACGCAGAGTAATTGCTCAATGACCTCTGACTCACTCCGTCAGCTCGATGCGGCCCACGTCTGGCATCCGTTTACGGCGATGCAGGCGTATGTCGAGGAAGACGCGCCGATCATCGTCGCGGCGGAGGGCTTCGACCTGATTGATGCGGACGGGCGGCGGTATCTCGATGGGCATTCGTCGCTGTGGTGTAACGTTCATGGACACCGGGTTCCCGAGCTGGATGTGGCGTTGCGCGAGCAACTGGAGCGTGTTGCGCATACCACGCTGCTGGGGTTGGGGAATCAGCCCTCGATTGAACTCGCGAAAGCGCTCGTCGATCGGGCACCGCCGGGATTGACGCGCGTCTTCTATGCTGATTGCGGGGCGGCGGGCGTTGAGGTGGCGCTGAAGCTTGCGTATCAATATCACAGACAGAAGCCGCAGCCGGAATCCCGCGATCTCTTCGTCTGCCTGGGCGATGCGTATCATGGCGACACCGTCGGGACGATCAGCCTGGGTGGGATTGATCGGTTCCACAGTCTCTTCGGCGGGTTGATGTTCCCGGCACTCCGCATCCCGTCACCGGCAACGCCCGGGTTGAGTCTCGCGGACTGCCTGGCGGAGACCGAACGGATTCTTACCGTGGACGCGCAACGCATCGCCGGAGTGATTGTGGAACCGCTGGTCCAAGCCGCCGCGGGGATTCGCGTTCATCCGCCGGGCTATCTGCAGGCGTTACGGGAACTCACGACACGGCTGGGATTACTACTGATTGCTGATGAAATCGCAGTCGGCTTCGGTCGACTGGGAACACTGTTCGCGTGCGAGCAGGAAGCGGTCGCCCCCGATCTGATGATCGTCTCGAAGGGTCTCACCGGGGGCTACCTGCCGCTCGCAGCGACCTTGGCAACGGACGAGATTTACGCGGCCTTCCTGGGTGAACCGTGGCAGGGGAAGACGTTTTATCACGGTCACACTTACACGGGGAACCCGCTTGCCTGTGCGGTGGCCCTCGCGTCACTCCAGCGGATCGAGTCGCAGGGGGTTCTCGCCCAGGCAGAGAAGATCGAGTCGATCCTCGCAGAAGAACTGACCATCCCCTGGCAGACGCAGGGTCTGCGGGCCTTTGACGGTGCGGGGCGGATCATCGGCGGAATGCGTCACCGCGGCACGATGCTGGGGATCGATCTGATGCAGGACCCGCTCACGCAGACCCCGTTTCCGCCGCAGGAACGGATGGGACATCGGGCAACACTCGCTTGTCGCGGGAACGGCGTGATCGTCCGCAACATCGGCGACACGCTGGTGCTGATGCCCGCCCCCGCCATGCCGCTCGAACGGGTGCGGGAACTCTGTCACGCAGTCCGCAGTGCGTTGCAGGTCTTGTAGGGTGGGCTGTGCCCACCATCGTCATTCAGCATCGATCAAAGACTTGGTGGGTACAGCCACCCGAAAATCATCGTCTTAGTTCGGTACGCGCGTGCCGACAAGCGGACTGAAGCTGATCGGAGTGCTCCCCAGGTACTGGATGACGAAGCCGTTCATGCGGTTCCCGGCCGGATCGACCAGGAACCATGATTTGGCGGTGGGGAGGGTGGGGAGCGTGACGCCGGAGTTCGGCAGATCGAGTTTGGCCGTGAAATTCGCATCAGCCTCGTAGATTCGGCCAAAGAGTTGCGTGCCGGTGAGGCTGCCCGTGACACTCACCAGCGTTTGAATCTTGAAGGTGGTGGTCCCGGTCAAAGTAGCCCCCGAGTCGACGATCGCCCACGTTGGCGGAGTGCTCGCGATTGGGGGAGTTGGGATGTTGATTTTCCAGTTGCCTGACAACGTCTGGGCTGCCAGCGGCTGGCTGAAGGTGCAGAGGCAGAGTGTGGCGAACGCGAACAGAGCCAGTCGAGTTGGGCGCATGTTGTGTTTCCTGGATTCGCGGTGTCTTGATGAAAAAGGTGCATCGCCGTGGGGTCTCTCATCTTCAGTCGAGCGGTGGGACGAATCGCTGTCGAGGACCTCGTCCGGCGAAGCGTGGTGATGACGCGAGTTCGAGCCGGGAGAATCGACATTGCCGGGGTTATCGGCGCGTGGCATTTGTACAACCGGGTTGACCGTTCCCCGTTCGCTGACCTAAGATATCAGCACCGCTCCTGTTGCCGGGCAGCTCCTCTGTCGGCCGTCTGAGTGGACTCCTGCGACCCCGACTGGCATGCCTGCCGATCGAGGTCGTTGCTCTCCCTCGACCGCGGTTGTGGTCGGAACCGGTTGTCTTGCTTCGCAGAATGTGCGTAGCCGGACGGCCGTCTCCGCCGACACTGGAATGAAAAGCAGACGGCCATGGCGATCCCCAAGCAAGACCTCTTCGACGATTCCGTAATGACCTTCGGGGAACACCTCGAAGCCTTGCGGACGCATCTGATTCGGGCCCTTCTCGGCTTGTCGCTGGGGGTGATCATCACCATGGGCTTCGGCGAGACGGTGATCAAGATCATCCGTCAGCCGATCGACGCGGCCCTGGATCGGTATGCAGTCGCCGATAAGAAGCCATTACCAGTCCACGATGATGTGGCCGGATTCGACTTCTGGAAGTCGGTTCGGGACTGGTTCGCGACGCAGTTCCTGCCTCCGCAGGTCGATACGGAAGAAGTCGCCAAGCAGGCGGAGATCAATACCAGCGAAGCCTTGCAGCGAACGGTGACGCTGGAACTCCCCGCCTACGACCTGCTGAATCAATTACACAACCTGGATCCGCAACGATATCCCGCTCCCGAGGAAGCGTGGAAAGAGAAGACGCTGCTCGTCGACGCCAAGTCGGACGACATCGGCACGATTCGGAAAGCCGTCAAGAAGATCAACGACCCGATCGCGTTGAACGTGCAGGAAGCGTTCATGACCTATCTGAAGGTCTCGTTCATCGCCGGCCTGATCCTCACGAGTCCGTGGGTCTTCTATCAGTTGTGGCTCTTTGTGGCGGCGGGCCTGTATCCGCACGAACGCAAGTACGTTTACATCTACCTGCCGATGAGCATCGTCCTGTTTCTCGGTGGGGCAGCGTTCTGCTTTTATGGTGTCTTCCCGACGGTGCTCGATTTCCTCCTCGGCTTCAATGCACGGATGGGGATCACGGCACAGATTCGCATCTCGGAGTGGATCAACTTTGCAGTGCTGATGCCACTACTGTTCGGAATCAGTTTCCAATTGCCGCTGGTGATGCTGTTCCTGCAGAAGATTTCGATCTTCCAGCCTTCCGATTACCGCGAAAAGCGGCGGCTGGCGATTCTGGGGATTGCGTTCCTGTCGATGCTGCTGACCCCGACGCCCGATCCGATGAGCATGATGATGATGATGGCCCCGCTGCTCGCGCTGTATGAGCTGGGGATCCTGCTCTGCGTCTACACGGCGACGAAAGAAGCCACCGCCGAGGTGTAGAGTCGCCTGATCCGCCGGGGTACCATGCGATGCACCAGACTGTTGATGGGATGCCCTGATGACGGTGCCGATTCTTGATGCGGGGCGATGGGAGCGGGCGCAGGAACTGGCTCGTGCATGGACCGTTGCAGGAACGATCCCGGCGTTGACGATGGTGACCGGTACCCGGCAACAACTCGTCGGCCCGGTCCACTTCGGTTTGTTGTCCGCGACCGAAACGGTTCCGCTCCCGGCGTCTCCGCTGTACCTGATTGCATCGATCACCAAGCCGCTCGTGGCGATGGCCGCGCTCACCTTGATGGAGCGGGGCGAGTTAGCGCTGGCCGATCGTGTGGTCGATTTTCTCCCCGAGTTCGGCAAACAGGGGAAGTATGGAGTCGAAGTCCGGCATCTGCTGACGCATACGTCGGGACTGCCCGACATGCTGCCGAATAATCGCGAACTCCGGGCAGCACATGCACCGCTCGCGGAGTTTGTGACCGAGACCTGTCAGCACGGACTCGCGTTTCCTCCTGGTCGAGGCGTGCAGTATCAGAGCATGGGTTTTGCGATTCTCGGCGAGATTATCGCCCGGGTGAGTGGTCGTTCGTGTGCCGAGCTTCTGCAGACAGAAGTCTTTGCTCCGCTCGGCATGACAGACAGCGTTCTCGGTGCCCCGGATGAGTGGTTCAAAGCGACCTCCTCACCCTTGAATCGACTGGTGGAAGTCCGATTGCCGCAGGAACAATCGACCACAACCGACTGGCACTGGAACTCGCGGTACTGGCGGCAACTGGGAGCCCCGTGGGGCGGGCTGCTGACGACAGCAGACGACCTCGCGAAGTTGGCGCAGACCTTGTTACGCGACGGACGATCAGCCGAAGGTCAGGCGGTCTGGTCACCCGCAACGACTGAGGCGGCGACGCGGAATCAACTCGCCGCGATGCGCGAAGTTCCCGAAGACGAACGTCGCTGTCGACCCTGGGGTCTCGGCTGGCGACTCAACTGGCCCGCACATAGCGCGAACTTTGGCGATCTGCTCAGCCCGGCCTCGTATGGCCATTGGGGAGCGACGGGGACCGTGTTGTGGATCGATCCGGCCCGGGGAGTCTTTGCCGTCATTCTGACAACCCAGCCGCAAGAACCGGCGGGCGGCTTACTCGCGAAGCTTTCCAACGTTCTGGCTTCCGCGTGGACGTAGCCTGGTCGAGTTGCCGCACCAAAGAAGCAAAGAGCCCGTCGGTCGCGGAAAGCGCATCCAACGGGCTCGATATTTTGTCAGAGGCGTCCCGACCGTCTGTGAGAATTCCTTTGTGAAGTCGCCGTCGTCGGGAGCCGACGGTCGTCGCAGACCACACCCGGGAACCGGGTGTGGTTTGACGCTAGTTCGACTTGGGAATATCGTTGACCTGGCTCAGGGTAACAGCGCTGATGATGACCGCGGTCAACACGCCCGCTGCCAACAACAGATTGCCGTTTCCGAAGAGAGTACCGTAGCCGCCGAACGTACCGCTGCCACCGCGAACGCCGTTATCAGAAACGACAAGCAGGGCCTGTTCGCCGGCCGACTGGGGCGCGACGGATTCCGACCAGACGCGATAGTGACCCACCGTTTGACCGGCGACCACGTCGTACTGACCGGATTTCAGATTCGCGACCGAGAAGGTCCCGGTGCTATCGGATTTCGCCGTGGCGATCTCCTTCTGTCCCTGACGGACCGTCACCTGGACATCAGCCTTGGCTGTGCCGGTCTGGTCCACCACTCGGCCGACCAGTGCGCCATCGGCCGACAGGGCGACGTCCAGCACGGACGCTTCCACGGTCTTGACGGACTTCACGGTCAGCCCTTGATTTGCAGCTTGGGCGGGCATGGCAGGGACAATCATCCCCACCGCGGCCAGCGCGACCGCTGCGTTCTGGATCCAACTTCGAAATGTCACTTGCTTGTTCCTCCTGACTGTTCCCTGTTTCAACTGTCCCCTGGGTGTCCCCTCGTTGCCTCGCGGAGTGTCGATTACGCTCTTCAGAGTTGGTTCGGTCCCAAGTTGCCGGGCGGAAGTCGGCTTCCGCAGACCATCCCATCCGAAGTGCACTGCGTCACGACGCGTTTTCGTCGTCTGAGACAAATCCCCTTCGGACTATCGGTCCGACATCTGCCTGGTACGCAAAGCGTTTCATGGACTCCAGAAAAACCAGACAGTCGGGCGCGGATATCAAAGATTGGAGAAACTTTTCCGATACAAAAACGACACCACCCGGGGAGCGCCTCAGGCACTCCCCGGGTGGGTTGTCAGTTGCGATCTCGGCTGTTCAGGCCGTGATCGGTTCAATTCGACTTCGGGATGTCGTTGACACGGCTCAGCGTGATCGCGCTGATGATCACGGTCGTGATCACGCCGGCAATCAGAAGCAATTCGCCTCCACCCAAGCCGCCGATGGCACCGCGGGTGCCGTTTTCGCCAAGGACGATCAGGGCCGTTTCTTTGGCAGCCGACGGAGCGGCCGATTCGGTCCAGACGCGGAATTGACCGCTGGTCTTGCCCGAGGAGACGTCGTACAGACCACCACGGAGACCGGAGACGGCGAACGTCCCCTGGTCATCCGTCTTCACCGTGGCGACAACCTTCTCGCCTTGACGAACCACGACTTCCGCTTCACGGGCGGGAGCCCCGGTGTGGTCGACCACGCGGCCGGTGAAGACACCGTCCTGCTTCATGCCGATATCCAGCACCGTCGCATCGGTCCGCACGACCTTCAGCGTGTTCGATGCGGCTTGCACCTGGGTCGTCGGCATCACCGTGCCCAGCGCCGCGAGGGCAATCGCGGCCCCCTTCACCAACGTCAGCAGTTTCATGGATTTGTTCCTCCCCGAGATTGATCGAAACGACATGTCCAGCCGCAACCGTGCGGGGACAGCGGGATTGACTCGAGGAGGGGCGACGGCTGTAGTTCGACAGACGAGTGACTGCCGGACCTTGCACCCATGAATTGACGCGACCTGCGTCGACCCGACTCAATCCCGCGATTGGTTATCGGATCGGGTTTTACCGACTCTGCAGTTGCCATCGTTGGAAACGGAAAAATGATGGGGAAACCTGGATGTTGAAGCAAATCCCTTCAGATTGGCGGACTCGAACCGGCAGTTCTTGCCGTCCTTGTGACCAATTTCCCGACGATGTCCCAGGTCCTGGATGTGAGGAGTTTTCCCGTCGCCAGCAACGTCGACCTGGTGGGTTGGTTCGGGCAGGTTGAGAGATGGCACGGGAGTGACGGTTCAATTGGGGATCCCGCGAGCGATTCAAAATGAAAATGGCCGGTCATTCCCAGGGGGGTGGGGAATGACCGGCCTGCGATTCGCGACGGACGTGGGGGGAGACGACCAGCCGCGAACGACTTTCCACCGAGCGAACGGATTAGTTCGACTTCGGAATCTTGTCGACTTCACTGAGGGTGATCGCACTGATGATGACCGCGGCGATGATGCCGACAGTCAAGAACAGAAGCGTCGGGTCGACCGCGCCGATCTGGCCGCGGGCACCGTTCTGACCCATGACGATCAAGGCGTGACCCTTGGCCACCGGCGGAGCTGCCTTTTCGCTCCACACGCGGAACTGACCTTCGGTGTTGCCCGAACCGGCGACGTACATCCCCGGCTTGAGGTCCTTGACGGCGAAGATGCCGTCCTTGTTCGTCGCAACACGGGCAACTTCCTTGTTGCCCTGCTTGACGATCACTTCGCGGTCGGCCAGGGGCGAACCGGTGTGATCGACGACACGGCCCGTGAAAGCCCCTTCGAGCAGCACGACGTCGGCCGCGAGCTTGGCTTGGCTCGTCGCGGCCGGGCGGCCGTCCTGGGCCGAGACTTGCGACGGCGGCAGCATCAGTCCGAACGCCGCCAGAGCAGCCGCGGCGCCTTGGACCAGTCCGAATCCCTTCATCTGTCTGTCCTTTTTGGGAATGCGTCACCCCAATGAACGTAGCCTCTCGGCAAGCCCTGCGCGGGGGTGAGTGCGCGGTTGCCAGGCGCCGAATTTCTGAATGTGCGATGTGAGCTGGGGAGTGGGCGTTACGGGCGGCTGGTGGTTTCAGTCGTGAGCCAGATCGCTCATCGCTGGCTGAATCCGTCAACTGCGTCGTGTCAGCGTGGCGGGAGTATAGTGATGGCCGAAAATCGGTCAATCGGAGTCAGCACGAATCACCCCGGTGGGGGAGAAATTTTCGATTCCCGACAGTTTCGCCCTTGTGCATCGGCAGTTTTTGCCTGGGAAACGCCGCGAAGGTGCTCTGATCGCTGTTTTCCAGCGGATCCTGTTTGACCGCAGCCGGTTCGCGATTGTGATTCGTGGGGTGCGTTGTACAGACCGCAATCAGTCGTCAACACGTCGCTGATCCGATCACGGCCAGTGGTGGTCCACTCAGCGGCCCGATATCAAAACCACATGCTTTTTGTGTCCTGATAGATTCAACGCTCGCGCAGACAGGAATCCGGAAGGCGGGCGGGTGATCGCCACCTGCCTGTTGAACAAGCCACCTGTCCCACAGACAAGAATGTCTGTGCCACCCCAAAGTCCAGAAGCACTTGCCTTTCAGTGGGACAGCAATTCCTGTCGGTCTGTTTTTCAACAGGCTGCGACGGGGCAGAATCGCAAGTGCCACGAGATGATTGATCGACTGGCTGAGGGACTCTCTTTGTCGAGCACCGGTCGTTCATGTATTCGACGGCACGACCACGATGACCTCCGGCGCTCCCGGAGGCGGGTCTTGCGTCAGACTCTGCAGGATTTCCATCCAGACGGCCCGGTTGCGTGAATCGGCGGCAAACGGCAGGCTCTCGTGCAACAACACAACCCGCGGCACATCCTTCACCCACGAGAGATCCCGCAGGCAATCGTGCAGGGCATCCCAGTTTCCACCGAAGTATCCGGGGAACTTCAGTTGCTTGCGGAGCACACCCATCAGCTCGCGCTTGCGATGAATCCGATTCGACAGCCGGATGACGAGCGCATCAGCAACCTGATCCTGGTATTCCGCGGGATCCTCCGCGACGATCCACCTCCCGGTCATGACCGCACCTTTCGAAAGGTGCGATAATGATCGTGGGTGTAATACGCTTCTCCCTGTTCGCCGATCACGACCCGTTGTGGTCCGGGACCGCTGATGCCCGGGGTCGGGTGGACATACTCCTTGTAGTAACCCGCGGGCTTCTTCGGTAAGCGACCTTCGAGATTGCGGAAGGTACTGCCGTCGTTGCGATGTTCATGTCGATCGCCGCGTTCAATTCGGGCAAACGTCGGGGTGAGGTCGATCTCCCCTTTGTAAACCGTCTTGCCCGACTGATCCTTGATCGTGATGTTCTGCACCACAATCCGTTTCGAGGCGGGATCGGCCTCATCTGTGGGGCTTTTTTCCGGCTTCTGCGCGTCGGACTTCTTCTCCGAGGACTTTGCAGGCTTTGGCCCAGGGGTGACCGGTGTCGCTGGAAGTGCGGGGGCTTCAGCGGCGGCAGCGGACTCGCTGGCGACGGTCTCGGTCGGTGGGGCGATGCCCGGCGGCTCGGACGTCGCTTCACTGGTGGCAGCGATCGTCGTCTGAGCTTTTGGATCGGAAACCAGTCCCCGCTCGGGTGACAAGCGGGCTGCGATCCACACACCAACCAGCACGACCGATGCAGCAATGACCAGCCAGCGTGGTGGAGTCCACGCCGGCGGATTCGGACTCGAAAGTGTCATCGGGGGACCTCCCCCTGCACCATACCAGCGCGACTCGCTGTTTGCCCGCCTTCCGACAGGAATCACATCCACACCAGCCCGAAGCGCGCCGGGTTCCCTGCACAGGGCGTCGAGTGATCACAATCCGCGGAGGAGCCCGCGGGCTCCTGACCCGCAAGAAAGCTGCTCAACTGCAACAATGACAGTTGTGGGTGCCATGTTTGCCCAAGGCTGCAAGCATGGCACACATCTACTGAAGAAACTTCCGTGTGGGTCATTCGGTGGGTTACGGGATGATGTAGCCCAATCCGGTCACCGCTGCACCCTGGTAAAGTCCACCCCGCAGGCTGAGCGGCAGGTAGTCCTTCTGGTACGGAACCGGGCTGCCGGGACGATCGGCTCCCAGGTCGTAGACTGGTTCGCGCGGCGGGTCGATCCCCCATTGATAGGGGAGAATTGCCAGCCGGCCGTAGAACGCCCCGGCAGAGACGACCGGCTGAATGAGCTGCTGGGTCGGCTGCCACTGGTCGTGGTAGGCGTACCAGTCAAAGTACCGCTGCTTCAGCCAGAACTCGTCGGTTTCCATCTCCATGATCGCAGTGACCGGCCAGAGCGCGACCTGCACATAGCGGGGATTGTACGGCTTGCCGTAGTAGTAGCCCCCGCGTTCGAGGTTCGGTTCTTCAAAGTACAACGGGAGACTGCGCGTCGCCGCAGCGTCCCAGTCGACCGAAGAGAGGCACCAGCCCCGTGCTCCGCTGAGGACACTCGCCGGGAGCGGCGTGTTCCTCAGTGCAGTAGCAGCGACGTTTGCAGGACGCTGCATCGCAGGGGACGCGATCGATGCCCGCAACTGACCAATTGGCCGATCGCTCAGCAGATTGGCAGTGACGGTCGCTGCCGGAGCGGGAGGCAGTGGCTCCGGTGCCGGCTGGGCGGAGACTTTTGTACAGAAGCCAACGACACAGCACACCGTGGCGATAAGCGACTGTGGGCTTGTCGTCCTCATATTCAACCTCAAATCACATTCAGCAGGTCGTTTGTCTGGTCTAAACTGCTCGTTGGCGCACTCGCGCGCAAGCACACACGTCATTTTCCTTCGGGTTGGTGAAATCGTTGCGTTGAGTTCTTTCGGTTCAAGTCGCAAGCTCAGCCGGACCGGTAAGGCTTACCGTCCCGCCGTGAACTGCAGTCGAGTCGCGTGATTTGCATTTCCAACCAGGCAGCATAATCCGTGAGTCAGGCTCACCTGACGCCTGACATTCGCTCTAGGGAGAATTCCTAACTGTTCTCCCCGTCGTGATTTATTACTGCGCGGCCCATTCGGTTGTGGACAGATCCGGATTTGTGCTTTAGCTTATCCTTGCCCGTCGGTGTGGAATCGTGGAAGTGAAACCGGCTGTGCGGAACTCGCGAGATCTGCGGGCCTGGATCGCGCGACCCGCTCGGCTTGTCTCCACGACGTGCTGACGGATTCACGGCCCGACCGAACTGTGCTGCCGCACGGATGCGCCTACGGACCGTGACCACATGTGGTCAACGTGGATCGCGTGCTCCCCCGCACGTGATCGCGAGGAGTGCATCATGCCGTTGTCGACCTGGTTGTGGCGCTGGCTTGAGCAGCGCGGCTCGCGCTCGCGCGCCGTCGATCCGCTCGCTGAGTTCGCGACCCTCAGCGTTCGCCGTCTCGAAGACCGGCGGGTGCTCACCGCGACAGCAGTCTCAGCAGTCGATCCAATGGATCCGACGAACATTGATCCCGATGTCGTCATCAGTGTGACTGACGTCGATACCGTGACCATCACTTCCGACGGGACAAATCTCACCATCAGTGACGGTGACGGTGATCCATCCAACGACATCATCCTCGACATCAATTCGATCGATAGTTTGACCTTTACCGGCGACGGCGCGCAGCAAACCATCGTCTTCGGCGGCGGGATGCTCATCGATGTCGGTGCGCTGAACATCACGAACGGAATCGACAACGTCGCGTTCAATCAGGACGTCCTCGCGGACGAGGGGGGCGTGGCCGTCAATGTGAGTGGCGATATCACCTTCGGGACGAATGCCGATCTGCAGTCGACGATCAACGATGTCGCACTAATGGCCGGCAACGACCTGCTGATGGACGTGACGAGCAGCGTCGCGGCCGACGTGGGGAATGTGTCACTCGCCGCGGGAGACGACCTCACCGCGAATGTGGTCCATGCCGGGCTGGGGATCACACTCGATGCCGGCGGATTGCCCGGCGACGGTGCGATGTTACTGGTCACAGGCCAGCAGACCGCTGATGCGGGGAACGTCGCGATCACCGGAGCCGATGCCATCGAATTCACCGCCGATGGCGATGTCACGGTGACGGACGGGACCCTGACAGTCACCGCTGGAACCGATGCCACCGACACGCTGACGATGGCGGATGGAACGGTCTTCTCAGTGAACAGCGCGACGACGACCTCGGTGGAACTCAGCGCTGGCGGGGACATTGCGCTCGGAGAGATCGGCGGAACAAACCTGGGTCTCGTCACGATCCTCTCGACCGACGGCGGCATCAGCGACGCGACCGCGGCCGAAACGCCAAACATCACAGCGACCAGCCTGTCCCTGTCGGCAGCGACGGGGATCGGGGTTGGCGACGGCATCAACACGCAAGTCTCGAACGTCGAAGCGGGCACGACGACCGGCGACATCTTCCTCGACAACATCGGCGCGCTGACGATCGGCGGAGTGGATCTCGATCTCGATGGGATCGACGTGACGGGGGCATCCGGTGCGATCGCGGTCACTGCAACCGGTTCGATCATCGTGAATGAAGGGGTCTCGGGGCCGGGGAACATCGCCCTCATGGCGACCGGGTCGTCCAGCGATCTGACGATCAGCGTCAACAGCGGCGTCGCTTCGACCGGCGGGAACGTGCTGTTGTCGGCCGACCGGACAGTTACGATCAGTGAGAACGTGAGCACGACGGGGACGGGCACGCTGACCGTGACGGGGAACGGTGCGACCGGCGCGCGGAACATTGTTGTCAACAACGGTGCAGTGATCAGCACCGTGGATGGTGATCTCTTGCTGGACGCCGACCAAGGGGTTTCCCAGTCCGGGAATTTCACCGGCATCATCGTTGACGGAGCCACCACCCGGATTGAGGTCAGCGGCGGCGGCGATCTCACACTGGCGGGGCGCGGCGGATCCGGAATTCTCAGTCAAAACGGGATTGTGATTCAGGCCGGTGCCGTCATTCAGGGGGGCGATACCGGCAGTGTGGCGATCTTTGGATTTGGCGGCACCACGACCAGCGTCGGCGGCACCGTCGATAGTCTGGGTGTCGTGGTCACCGGTGTCGGTTCAATGATTACGTCGTCCGGTGCGGACGTCAGTGTCTCGGGCGTCGGCGGGGAGGTCTTGGCTGCTGGTTCTAGCGGTACCCGGAACTACGGCGTATTCGTGAACAGCGGCGGTGTAATCTCGGCGGGTGGGGACGGACTGGTCGTCGTGAACGGCACAGGCGGCACCGTCAATGGCAGCGGCGATCAAAATTACGGCGTCTACGTGTTAGGAACCGGTTCGCAAATCACGTCGAGTGGCGGAGACGTGCAGGTCACGGGACACGGTGGGGATGTTTCCAGCTTCTTGAACACCAACTATGGTGTGTTCGTGGCGAACGGGGGCGTGATTTCCGCTGGCGGCACGGGCACCGTGACGGTCGACGGTACCGGCGGAAGTGGGAATTCCTCAGTCAGTTCCAGCTCCGGCGTTTTCGTCACGGGGACCGGTTCGCAGATCACATCGGCCGGCGGAGACGTACTGGTTACGGGACACGGCAGCGTGTCAACTACCAACGTCGGCAATACAAACTACGGCGTGCTCGTGGCGAACGGCGGTGAGATTTCCAGCGGCGGGTCAGGCTCCGTCACCGTCACTGGTGTCGAAGGGACCGGCAGTAACAGCTTCGCCATTGCCGTCACAAACGGTGGATCGATCTCTCACACCAACAATGGCAGCGTGACGCTGATCGGCAACAGCCTGCAGATCAGCAGCACATCATCGGTCAGCGCCGGCAACGGAACGGTCGCCATCCATCAGCGTACCAACGGACTCGCGATCAACCTCGGTTCGACCACCGATACCAACGGCGGGCCGCTGGCCCTCAGCGATGCCGAACTCGACCGCATCACCGCGGGGACGCTGGTGATCGGGAATGCGACCACCGGCGACATCACGCTGAAGGCCGCCATCAGCCCGGCGAACGTGACGACGCTGCAACTGAATACCGCTGGCGGGGTCATCGACGACACGCTGACCGAACAGGCTGACATCATCGTCGCCAACCTGGCCATCAACGCGGCGACCGGGATCGGTGCTGCGGACGACATTGACCTGCAGGTCACGAACCTCGCCTTCCGAAATACCACATCAGGGACGGTCGCGCTGGCGAATTCCGGGGCGCTGACGATCGCGGCGGTCGGCACGCTCGATGGGTCCACCGGGAAGGAAGTCGGCAACTTCGGCGGCGGGTCGACGAGCATCGCTGCAGCCAGTCCCATCGCGGTGGGTATCGATACGACCTCGGTCGGTTCGATGACGATCACTGCGGGCGAAACAAATGACTCGCCGAACTTCGATGACGATCTGACGATCAATAACGGTGTGACCGTCAGCGTGACCGGAGTGGGGAACACACTCGCGCTGCAGGCGGGGGACGATGTTCTGATCAATGGTACGGCAACCGCGACACAAGGCAACGTGCTCGTCACCGCCGGCTTCAATGATCTGGACGGCAGCGGCAGCATTCTGATTGAAGGCGCCGTCACTGCCCAGGGGCTCGTGCAACTCACCGCTGAGTCCGGAATCGACGACGGTGCCGCGGGGGTCATCACGGCGGCGACGCTGGAACTCCTCGGCAATGGAAATGCGGTCCTCGATAACGGTCACCTCGTCGACGAGCTCGCGGCGAACCTCAATGGCGGACTGAACTTCGTCAATCAGCAGGCTTTCATTGTCGGCACGGCAGGGAGCACGAACGGGATCACGCTGACCGCAAACGGAGCGGCCCTCGATCTGACCGCGACGACCGGCGCGATCAGCCTCGCGCAGAACGTCATCTCCAGTGACGGCAACCAGACGTATCACTCGGCCGTGCAATTGCTGGCCGATGTGACCCTCGACGCGGGTGTGGGGAACGTCGAGTTTCAGCAGACGGTCGATGGGACTTACCACCTGCAGGTCCAGAACGCGACTGATGTCACGTTTCAGGGAACGGTCGGCGCGACCGATGAACTCGCTGCGCTGACGGTGAACGCCTTCGGCATGGTGACGGTCAATGGCGACGTGCAACTGGGAGCCGATGAAACGCATCCCGGTACGTTCACCGTGACCGCGAATGACTTCATTCTGAACGCGACCATCGACACGCAGGACGCTGACCCGCTGGGGGGTGGGACGGTCTTCGTCTTCGCGAACACCATCACGCTGAACGGTGGAATCATCACCGACGAGGGGAACGTTGATCTACTTGGTCCGGTCGTCATCGCGGGGACGACCACGATTGAGACGGAAACCGGGTCCGTCAGTTTCCTCGATACGATTGAGGGTGCGAGCGGTGGCGAAGCCCTCTCGGTGACCAGCACCGCTGGCGGGGTGATTCTCGTGAGCGGCACGATCGGGGCCAACACGGCGATCGGCGCGCTCACGTTCAGCTCAACTGCGCCTGCCGGCCTCGTCACGCTCCAGAATGCGGTGACCAGTATCGGCGATGTGACGATCAGTGCCGAGACCATCCTCATTGACGGGACGATCGACACCACGGGCGCGGCGGCTGGTCTCGGGAACGTCGTCCTGACGAGTACGTTCCTGACCGCCTTGACCGAGAACATCACCACCGCCGACGGCGATATCACCCTCAACGGCTTCACGAGGATCGACACCTCGCTCACGTTGCAATCGGCCACCGGCGATGTGCACATCAACGGGGCGCTCGATTCGAACGATCCGGGCGGACCCCCTGTCGCCGGGTTGACCATCGTCGCCACGACCGGGGATGTCTTCCTCCAGGCGGACCTCGGGACGGGGACGACGCCGGGAAGCAGTGCCGTCGGGCTGGCGTTCCTGAACGTGACCGCCGGAGCCGATCTCTACGCGTGCGGGACGTGGATCATCGACACCTCGGTGACGTTCACCTCCGCGGTTTATCTCTGCGACGACCTGTCGATCACGGCGAACGGCAACGTCGACTTCCAGCAGACGGTCGACCAGGCAAACTTAGCGGTCCAGTCGCATCTGACGGTGAACGCGAACGACGTAACATTCGACGACGTGGTCGGCGGTCAGTCGGCGTTGTCGTCGCTGACAGTGACCGCGACAGGCGACGTCTACACCTCAGCGGAAGTCACCACGGTCGGCGGCATCGCGATCACCGCAGCGGGAGGAACCGGATTCGCAGGAAGCGCCGACATCACGTCGCAAGCGGGTGGGATCGTCATCACCGCGACCGGGACCGGCGGTGTGAGCGTGCAGGGGAACGTCCTGGCCGACGGGACGATCGACCTGCAGGCGAACGGCACGATGGGGGGCGATGTCTACGTCAACGGGAATGTGACCGCCACGCACGGGGCCATCACGCTCGCGGCGGACGATTCCGTCACGGTGCAGGGGACACTGTCGGCACAGAACAACATTCAGGTCGCGACGACGCGCGACGCCCTGTTCATCGCCGGGTCGGTGTTGTCATCGCAGGGGTCGGTCCTGGTGCAGACCGCGGTCGCTGCGGGGGCGATCGCGCCGACGACGCTGCACATCGGCGGCGACGTGGAAGCGGCGACGACGATCACGCTGCAGGCCAACGTCTTCAACGGTGATCCGGGGCTGTTGACCGTCGGCGGGCATCTCCTGGCGGGCGGGGCGATCCTGGTCGACAACGATGTCGCAGGGGTCGACATCGGCTCGACCGTCACGTCGACCGGTTCGACGGTGACGATCAAGGGGGCGACCGTCGCACTCGGCGGGACAGTCACCGGGTCGGGGACGGTGTCACTGCTGTCGTACAGCGGCGACATCGACGTCATGGGGAGCGTGATCTCAACGGGTGCTGGGGTCTCGGTCTTTGCCCAGGGGACTGGGGCGATCGACATCAGTGGGGACGTGCAGGGAGCAGGCACGGTTGACGTGCAGACGACCTTCGGCACCGGCGGCGGGCTGACGATCGGCGGCGGGGTCAGTTCGTCCGGGGCGAGCATCCTGCTCTCTGCGGAGGGGGCGCTCGCCGTGACGGGGAACATCGCGGCCGGGACGCTGGTGACGATCACTAGCAATACGGCTGGCATTGATCTCGACGGCAATGTGACCGGCGGTGGCACGGTCGATGTGCAGACCAGTGCGGGTGGAGTCGACATTGCCGGGACGGTCACCTCGACCGCGGCGAACGTGAATCTCGTCGGGCAGACGGTGACGACCGGTGGCACCGTGAGTGGTCAAACGAGCGTCAGCATCTCGGGACTCGGCGGTGACGTGCAACTCGGGGGGGATGTCCTCTCGGCGGCGGGGACAATTTTTGTCCAGGCGCTGGGCGACGGCTCGTTGACGATCGCTGGCGACGTGACGGGAAGCGGACAGGTCCGCCTCCAGAACGGCGGCGGCGGGGCGGGAAACATCGTCGTGAACGGAGCCAACGGCGTCCATTCGACGAATGCGAACGTCCTTCTGACAGCCGACCAGTCGCTGACGGTCGTCGGCAGTGTCCTCGCTCAGACATCGATCACGGGGAGCAGCATCGCCGGGCCGATCAGTATCGGTGGCAACGTCACGGCGACCACGGGGAGCGTCGGGCTGACTGCGAACACGTCGAACAGCGGAGCGGTGACCTCCGGCGTGCATGTCGGGGGGAATGTTTCAGCAGGGACGACGGCAACGCTGCAGGGGAACGCCGGGCTGGCTGGGACCGGCTTCGTCGATGTTGATGGCAGTGTCTCTGCGACGGGGCTCGTGCAGCTGATCGGTCAGACGGGCGTGGTTGATGTCGGCTCGTTCGTCTCGTCGACCGGTGGGACCGTGATCGCGACCGGGACGGCCGTGACGGTCGGCGGCAACGTGACCGGCCAGACCAACGTCAACCTGACCGGGACAAACGGCGACGTGCAAGTGACGGGGAACGTGGCCAGTGTCGCGGGACTCGTCTCCCTCAGCGCCCAGCAGGCGGGGAGCGTGCTGGTGAGCGGCGACGTGACCGCGGCGCAGAACGTCAACGTATCGACGACGACCGGCACGGGGGGCGGGCTGATCGACATCGGCGGGGTGGTCACCTCGACGACCGGGTCGGTCCAGGTGCAGGCGGACGACACAGTGACCGTGGACGGCGATCTCAGCGCTCAAACCGCCGTCACCGTGTCGACCCAGACCGGGGCGATCACCCTCGGAGGGAACGTCACCTCGAACACGACCAGCGTCGCCATCATCTCGAACCAGTTGTCCGCAGTCGGGGTCGCCTCCGGGATTCATGTTGGCGGGAACGTGCAGGCGGCGACCACCGTGAACATCGTGGCGCAGGCGGGACTCGCGGGGACCGGGTCCGTCGATATCGACGGGAGCGTGAGCGGGTCCGGGATCGTGCAGTTGATCGGCCAGACCGGCGGCGTCGATGTCGGCTCGTTTATCACCTCGACGAACAGCAGCGTGAGCGCGAACGGGACGGCGGTCACGGTCGGCGGCAACGTAACCGCCCAGACCAACGTCAACCTGACCGGGACGAACGGTTCTGTGCAGGTGACGGGGAACGTTGCGGCGACGACTGGCTTCGTGACCCTGTCGGCCCAGCAGACGGGGAGCGTGCTCGTCAGCGGTGACGTGACCGCTGCGCAAAACGTGCAGGTCACGACGACGACCGGGACGGGGGGCGGCCTGATCGACATCGGCGGGGTGGTGACCTCGACGAACTCGTTGATCCAGCTGCAAGCGGACGACACGTTGACCGTGGCTGGGAACATCAGTGCTCAGACCGCCGTCAACGTGTCGACCGTGACCGGCGCGATCAGCCTGGGGGGGAATGTCACCTCGACCGCTAACGGCGTCACGATCACATCCAACCTCTCGAACTCGAACGGGGTCGCTTCCGGGATCCATGTCGGCGGAACGGTTCAGGCGGGAACCATCGTCTCGCTCATGGCGCAGGCGGGACTTGCAGGGACCGGCTTCGTCGACATCGACGGCAGCGTGCAGGGCGCGAACAGCGTGACGGTCATCGGCCAGACCGGCAACGTTGACATCGATGGGTCGGTCACCTCGACCAATTCGTTCATCAATGTCAACGGGGTCGCGGTCGACATCGGGGGGTCGGTCTCGAGTCAGGGGAACGGTTTCCTCACCGCCACCACCAACGGGTTGACGGTCGGCGGCAATGTGACCTCCGCGGCCGGCACGTTGGCGATCAACGCCGCCGGCAGCGGGAATCTGTTGATCGAGGGGCACGTGCAGGCTGCGGCGAACGTCCTGTTGGCGACGACCAGCGGGGCAGCCGGTCCCGGTTCGATCACCGTTAACGGGGTGTCCGGAGTCACCTCGACCAACGGGAGCGTCTCGCTGAGCGCCGATGACAACATCACGCTCGTCGGCGGCGTCCAGGCACAAACGGCAGTCTCCGCCACCACCCAGGCGGGGTCGATCGACATCGGCGGCGATGTCACCGCCACCACGCAGACCGTGTCACTGACCACCAACACGACCAACAACGCGACCATCGACTCCGGCATCCATGTCGGGGGGAACATCTTCGCGGGGCAAGCGGTCACCCTCATCGTGTTCTCCGGTCTGGCGGGAACGGGGGGCATTGACGTCGATGGGTCCGTCTCAGCCGTGCAGAATGTGACTCTCCAGGGTTCCACCGGGGTCATCGACATCGGCTCGTTCGTCACTTCGACGAACGGTCAGGTCACGGTGTCCGGGACTGCAGCGACGATCGGCGGGGACGTTTCCGCGCTCACTGCGGTCACGGTGGTCGGGACGAACGGCGACGTCCAGGTGACCGGGAACGTCAGCAGTACGAACAACTCGGTGACGCTCTCCGCCCAGAACGCGGGGAGCATCCTGGTCACCGGGAACGTGGCAGCCAACCAGCAGGTCACCCTCACCACCACTACCGGGACCGGCGGGGGCTCGATCGAGGTCAACGGTTCGATCACGTCGACGAACTCCACTATCGGGCTGACCGCCAACGACGAGGTGACCGTCGACGGTGCCGTGCAGGCCGCCACGTCGTTCAGCGCAACGACGCTCTCCGGCGCGATGACCTTCGGTTCGACAGTGACCGCCACGACCGGGACCGTCACCTTCATCAACGCCGGATTGCTCACGCTTGTCGGCGATGTGACGGCGGGCAACGCTGTGTTGCAGGGCGGGGCCGGGTCGGTCCGCCTCTGCGGCGATGTGACCGCCGGAACGACGGTGGATATCACACGGGCCGTGGAACTCTGCGACGACGTGACGGTCGCCAGCACCGGCGGCGGACAAATCCGGTTCCGATCGACCATCCACAGCGAGGCCAACCAGGCTTACGGGTTGACCGTGAACACGGCCGGATCGACCCTGTTCGAGGGCGCCATCGGCAACGGGACGAACCAGCAACTCGGCGACTTGACCACCGACGCTGGCGGTACGACGTCGCTCAGCGGGAACGTGACGACGCTCGGCGAGCAAGTCTATGGCGACGCCGTCACGCTGACGCAGAACGTGACGCTCACCGCGGGCGACACCGACGGCGATGACGAAGGGATCGACTTCGGCAACACCGTGAATGGCGGCGGTCGCAATCTCACCATCGTCGGCGGCGCGGGCTTCGCCGCGGCGGTGTCGAACGTGACCGATCTGCTCGCCGATCACATCGACAGCGAATCGACGATCAGCGCGGGGACGGTGCACGTCACCGGGACCGCTGACCTCGGCGGGAATGTCACGACAACGGGGACTCAGGCTTACGATGGAGCTGTGCTCCTCACCGCCGACGTGACCGCCGCGTCGACCGGCAGCGCGAACATCACCTTCGGCGATACTGTTGACGGCAACCAGTCGCTGACCGTCAACACCACGGGCATCACGCGGTTCAACGGGAAGGTCGGTGAAGGAGCGGTCCTCACATCACTCACGACGAACGCGGGCGGAACGACCATCCTGAACGCGTCTCAGTTCCGGGCTGGGGCGATCGACTTCGGCGACGCGATCACCGTCGAGCAGTCGACGCTCGTCCGCGGCGACACGGCGGTCACTTTCCAGAGCACGGTCCAGGGACTCGCCGGGACCGAGAACCTGACCGTGACCAGTGGCGGGACAATCGACCTCAACGGCAACTTGAGCCAGTTGCACGACCTCACGCTCAACGGGACGACGCAGACGACCGTCAACGGGACGATCAACATCAACGGGGCGCTGACGACCGACGCCAGCGGTTCGACGAAGCTCAATACGGCGACGATCACCGCCGGGACGGTCGACTTCCAGGATGCAGTCGAACTCTGTCAGGACCTCGCGATCACTGCAGGAACGATCACGTTCGGCAGCACGCTCGATGAAGCGGCCACCGCAACCGGATCGGATCTGACGCTGACAATCACCGATCCGAACGCTGCGACGGGAGACATCACGTTCACCGGTGCGGTCGGCGCGTCGTTGGCTCTCGACAGTCTGACGATCACCAACGCGAACGACGTGACGTTCGTCAGCACCGTCGAGACCGTCGGCGACCTGACGCAGCAAGACGGAACCGGGACCACGGCGTTCCACGGCACCGGCGTGACGGGGATCGGCGGACAACTCAACATCACGACAGACAACGTCACGTTCAGCACGGCCGACATGGTGACCGTCGGCGCGATCGCGATCACGGCGGACAACGCGATCACGTTGAATCCCAACGCCGGGCTGAACGCCGGCGCTTCGACGGTCACGCTCTTCGCCAATCAGGACGGCGCGGGAACGCAAGGCTTCACGCAAGCCGACGGGACGACGATTCAGACGCTGAACGCCAACGCGAATGCTGTGACGATCACCGTAGGCGGAACGGGTTCGGCAGCGATCGCCGACATTCAGGCAGCCGGGGTCGTGACCATCACCGCACTCGGCGGGGCGATCACCGATAATACCGCGGGCGAAGGGGCGAACATCACCGCGAGCGGCGTCGCACTGACGGCGGGGACCGGCATCGGCGGGACGGGTACCGCTGATATCGACACGGCGGTCGACAATCTCGAAGCGGCGACCGCGACCGGCGGCATCGTGATCGAAGAAGCGGATGCGGTCACGCTGGGTGGTGTGAACGGGACCCTCGACGGGGTTGATGTCCTCACCAGCGGGAACATCGCGATCACCGCGCACGGGTCGATCACGGTGACCGAACAGATCACTGGTCCGGATGACATCGCCCTGACCGCGACCGGATCAAACAGCGATCTCTCGGTGCAGGTCAACAGTGGCGTCGCCAGCACCGATGGGAACATCGTCTTGTCGGCCGACCGGACGGTGACCCTCAGCGAGGATGTCAGCACCGGGGGGGCGGGAACGCTGACGGTGACTGGGAACAGTGGTGCCGGCGCGCGGAACATCATCGTCGACAGCGACGCAGTCATCAGCACGGTTAATGGGACTCTGACCCTCGATGCCGATCAGGGGACGCAGCAGACGGGGAACTTCGCCGGGGTCCGCATCACCGGGGCGAACACGGCCGTGCAGTCGACGGGATTGGGGAACGTCATCCTCTCCGGTCGCGGCGGCAACGATGCGGCGGGGAGTCAGTTCGGCGTCATCGTCGATGCGGGAGCACTCGTGCAAAGTGCCACGGGGTCGGTCTCCGTCGCGGGGACCGGCGGGGCGACGGACGGGCTGCGGAATTATGGCGTTTACGTGATCGGGACCGGAACCGCGATCACCTCGAGCGGCGGGAATGTCTCGGTGACCGGGCATGGGGGCGGGACCGGCGCGTCCGGCGAGAACATCGGGATCGTCGTGCTGACTGACGGGGTGATCTCAGCAGGCGGTTTGGGAACGGTCACCGTGGACGGCACGGGGGGAGCGACGACGGGCAACGATAACTATGGCATCCTCGTCAACGGGATCGGCGCGCAGATCACATCGAGTGGCGGAAGCGTGTCGGTCACGGGTCACGGCGGCGGGAGCGGCGCGACATCGGCCGCGAACGTCGGCGTGGCAGTGGCTGCCGGTGGAGCGATCTCCTCCGGCGGAAACGGGGCCGTCACCGTGAACGGGACCGGCGGTGCAGGTGGCGGGGGCACGAACTACGGCGTGTTCGTTTCCAGTGCCACGATCAGCGCGGGGGGAACCGGCAACGTCGATGTCGACGGCACCGGCGGTGCATCGGCCGGGATTGCGAATTACGGCGTTCTGGTCGAAGGGATCGGATCATCGGTCACCTCCAGCGGCGGCAACGTCGCGGTCACGGGTCAGGGAGGCGGGACAGGTGCCTCGGCAGAGAACATTGGGGTCGTTGTGCAGACCGCAGGGGTGATCTCCGCGGCGGGGATGGGAACGGTCACAGTTGACGGCACGGGTGGGGTGACGACGGGCGACTTCAACTACGGCGTCCTCGTCGCCGACAGCGGCCAGATCACCGCCGGTGGCGGAGCCGTGACCGTGAATGGCACTGGCGGCGCGTCCGCCAGCAACTTCAATCACGGCGTCGTGGTTACCGGGGCTGGCTCAGCGATCACCTCGGGCGGTGGCAATGTCGCCGTCACCGGCCAAGGGGGCGGGACGGGGGCTGTCTCACTGAACAACGTCGGCGTCTACGTCTTGAATGGCGCGATCACGGCGGGTGGGGCTGGCAGCGTCAACGTGCAGGGGGCTGGCGGGGCGACAGGGGGCCTTCAGAATTACGGCGTCTCGGTCGAGGGAGCGGGCGCAACGATCACTTCGAGCGGCGGCAACGTCTCGGTCACTGGTCAAGGGGGCGGGACGGGGACCTCCGGCGAGAATATCGGGATCGTGGTCAATACGGGCGGCGTGATCTCCGCTGGCGGGATGGGGGCCGTCACAGTCGACGGGACCGGCGGGGCAACCACGGGCAACTTCAACTACGGAGTCCTCGTGAACGGGACCGACTCGCTGATCACTTCGAGCGGCGGAGCGGTGCAGGTCACCGGTCAAGGCGGCGGGATGGGGGCGACTTCAGCCGTGAACGTCGGCGTCTATCTTGCTTCCGCAGGGGCGATTTCCGCTGGGGGGAGCGGAACCGTGACGGTCAGCGGGACTGGCGGCGCAGCCGGGGGAGATCGGAACGATGGCGTCCTGATCGATGGCGCGGGATCGACAATTACGTCCAGTAGCGGGAACGTGCAGGTCATTGGTCAAGGGGGCGGGTCTGCGAACTCCGCCAGCAATGTCGGCGTGCATGTCACCACCGGGGGAACGTTGACAGCTGGCGGAAACGGTGCCGTCACGGTGAACGGGACCGGCGGCAACGCGGCTGGTGCGTTCAATCATGGCGTGGCGGTCGACGGGGCCGGTTCGTCGATCACCTCCGGCGGCGGGAACGTCGCGGTCACCGGTTTCGGTGGCGGCACTGGTTCGGCGTCGAACAATAACTACGGTGTCTCGGTCGTGAATGCGATGATCACTGCGGGGGGGACCGGTACGGTCACAGTGAATGGGACCGGCGGGGCCGCCGACGGATTGCAGAACTACGGTGTTTCGGTGGTCGGAACCGGGGCGACGATCACGTCGACCAACGGCAACGTGCTGGTGATCGGCCAGGGGGGCGGCAACGCAGGCTCGGGCGAGAATCATGGCGTGGTGGTGAATACCGCCGGGGTCATCTCTGCGGGTGGAACGAAGTCGGTCACGGTGCAAGGCACGGGCGGAGCGACGACGGGCGACAACAATTACGGCGTCCTGGTCAACGGAACCGGGTCGCAGATCACTTCGAGCGGTGGCAACGTCTCGGTCACCGGGAACGGTGGTGGCAGCGGAGCAGCGATCACGAACGTCGGCGTCTATGTTGCGGCCGGCGGGGTCGTGACTGCCGGGGGGACCGGGACGGTCACCGTGGACGGCATCGGCGGTGCGACGATGGGCGACAATAATTACGGGGTGATGGTCCAGGGCACCGGGTCGTCGATCGCTTCCAGTGGTGGCGCGGTCCTCGTCACCGGGCAAGGGGGCGGTGGCGGATCGTCGAACAACAACTTCGGCGTGATCGTTTACCAGGGGGGGATGATCACCGCCGGGGGCACGGGGACCGTGACGGTCAACGGGACAGGGGGTGTCGGCGGCGGCAACTCGAACGCGGGTGTCTGGGTCGATGCCGCCGGGTCGAAGATTACCTCGAATAGCGGGAACGTCGCCGTCACCGGGATCGGCGGTGGCACGGGAAGCGGCTTCGGCAATCACGGCGTGGTGGTGATCAATGCGGGGACAATCACTGCCGGCGGGTCGGGTACGGTCACGGTGGAAGGGACAGGCGGGGCGACGACCGGAGGCAGCGATCACGGTGTCTACATCGATGGCAACGGGTCAAGCATCACTTCGAATGGTGGCAACGTCAGCGTGACCGGCCAGGGTGGGGGCTCTGGTGCGGGCACGTTAAACGTTGGCGTTTACGTGTTGTCCGGCGGATCGATCTCCGCAGGGACAAACGGCACAGTGACGGTCAGTGGTACGGGGGGAGCCGCGGACGGCGCGAATCAGTACGGTGTCCTCGTGAATGGAGCCGGAGCACAGATTACCTCGAGCGGCGGGGCGGTCAGCGTGACTGGTCAAGGGGGCGGAACGAACGCCTCGACCGACAACGTCGGCGTTGTCGTTTCCAGCGGTGGCAAGATTACCGCGGGTGGCATGGGAACCGTGACGGTGCAGGGAACCGGCGGTGCGACGAGCGGGGCCGGTAACTTCGGCGTGCTGGTCGATGGTGCCGGATCGATAATCTCGTCAGCGAACGGCGCGATCAGCATCACAGGGATTGAAGGGGCCGGGCCGAGCGGGACCGCGATTGTGCTGCGGAACAACGGAGCCGTCACCCACACGAATGACGGTTCGATCACGCTGATCGGCGACAGCCTGGCGATCGATAACACCGCGACCGTCAGCACCGGCGCGGGGACCGTGACCATTCTGCAGCGGACGGACGGAGTCGCCATCAATCTGGGGACCGCAGGCGATCCATCCGGCGGTCCGCTGAATCTGACCGATGCGGAACTCGACCGCATCACGACTGGTGAGCTTCACATCGGCAACGCGAACAGCGGGGCGATCACCGTCACGAATGACCTTGCGCTGACGAATAACACAACAGTCCTCTGCCTGACGACTGGCAGCACTGTGACTGCGATCGCAGGGGGGATCGTCGTCAGTCAGCTCGCGGTGATGGCAAACGGTGCCGTGACCATCGCTGACGACCAGACGAATGTCGACACAGTCTCCATCACGACGACAACCGGCAACGTGATCTACGAAGACGCGGACGGCTTCACTGTCGGCAGCGTCTGTGGGGTTGATGGAATCCGCACGCTGGCGGGGAGTGTCACCCTGCGAGCCGATACGGGGAACATCACCGTCAGCAATACCGGTGCGACGACCGACGTCGCCGCCACGACCGGGATCAACGTCGTCCTCGCGGCGGATAACGCTCTCCTGACGATTAACAACGGGGCGAATCTCACCAATGCGACGAGCGGCGGTGTGACCCTCTCCGCTGACAAGATGGCCCTCAACGGCACGATCACCGCGACCAGCCAGACCGTGACGTTGAAGAACAGCGTCGGCGCCGATGCGATCAACCTCGGCTCAACGACCGACGCCGCGATGGACACGCTGGAACTCTCGGACGCCGAACTCGACGGGATCACCGCGAGTAAGCTCGTGGTCGGCACCGCGACGATGGGACCGATCACCGTCTCCAGCGACATTGATCTCACCAATAACGTCACGACGCTGCGACTCAACACCGGCAGCACGGTGACTGCCGCGGCTGGCGGGATCGTCGTCAGCGATCTCGCGATCGTCTCCGGCGGCGCGGTCACCTTTACCGCGGCTTCGACAAACGTGACGAATCTCGCGATCGACGCGGCAACGGGGGATGTTCGCTTCACTGAAGCGAACGGATTGACGATCGCGAACGTTGATGGTGTCACCGGGATCGATACCGACAACGGCACCGTGCGGGTCGACGTCACGACCGGCAATCTGACGATAGCGAACACCGGTGCCGCGAACGACATCGAAGCGACCGGCGCGATCACGCTCAACGTCGCTGCCAACGATGGCCTGTTCACGATTAACAGCGGAGCCGTGGTCAGCACGACCGCCGGGGGTGTTACGGTTTCGGCTGACAAGATGAACCTCGCGGGGTCGATCACGGCCAGCGGGCAGACGGTCACGCTCAAGAACAGCGTCGGGGCCGACGCGATCAACCTCGGTTCAGCGACTGATGCAGCCGGGAATACGCTCGAACTCTCGGATGCAGAACTCGGCCGCATCACCGCGAACCTGCTTGTCATCGGCGCGATGTCAGCCGGGGCGATCACGATCTCCAGCGACATCAATCTGACGGATGCCCCCGCGATTCCGACGCTGCATCTGGTGACCGGCAGCAGCGTGACCGGGACAAATGGCGGGCTGATCGTGACCAATCTCGCGATCACCGCCGGGGGCTCGGTCAATATCATCGATGCCGACACCGATGTCGATCAACTCGCGATCGTGTCGAACGGCACGACAACGTTCCACGACAAGGATGACCTGACGATCGGCACGGTCGACGGCGTGCTCGGGATCAATTCAACCGGCCACGATGTCAACCTGCAGACGAATGGCCAGCTCACGCTCGGGACCGGGGCTGGGGAAGACCTCATCGCTGCGGGGGCCACCGTCTGCATCGTGACGGGGACGGGCGGGATGACCGAAGCGGCCGGCTCGATCATTACCGCGGCGAACCTCGGTCTCAGTGGGACCGGAACGTTCACGCTGGCTCAGAACAACGACGTCAACGTCTTCTCCGCGCAACTCACCGGGGCGGGAAGCGCCCTCACGTTCGTCGATACTGACGACCTGACAATTGCGACGGCCTGTGGGATCGACGGGATCACCACCAACGCCGGGAATGTCTCCCTGCAGACGGGTCAGCAGTTGACGCTCGGCAATGGCAACGGGCAGGACATCGCCGCGGCAGGAGCGACCGTCACGCTGCAGACGACCACCGGCGGAGTCCTTGAACAGGCCGGGTCGACAATCACGGCTGCCAATCTGCTGCTCCTCGGTGCCGGGACCTACACGCTCGACCAGGCGAATAACATCAGTGTCCTCGCAGCGAACATCGACGGCACGCTTGCATTCACCGAAGCGAACGGGCTGACGATCGGGACGATCGGTGCAACGAGCGGGATTACGACCACCGCCGATGACGTCAAGCTGACCGTCTCGGCGAACGGACTGACGATCGACGACGATGTGACACTCAACGGGGGCGATCTCACGTTGAATGTGATCGGGGCCGTCACCCAGAACGCTGGGAAAGACATCACCGCGAACGGCCTGCAATTGCTCGGCACCGGGACGATTACGCTGACGAACGCAGGCAACGACGTCAACGTGCTCTCTGCGTTTTACAACGGCACGATCGCCTTCACCGATGCCGACGAACTCACGATCGGCACGGTGACCGACAACGCAGCCGCGCCGAACGTGCAGACAGCGGGGATTACCACCAGTGCTGACAATGTCACGTTGAATACCGGCGGGCAATTGACGATCGGCGATGGCAATGGGCAGGACATCGCGGTCGCAAATGCGACGATTGTGCTGAACTCCGCAGCCGGCATGACGCAGGGAGCAGGTTCGATCGTCGCGGCCGACAAACTACTGCTGACGGGAACCGGCGCGTTCGTGCTCACGCAGGGGAACGACGTCAACACGCTGGCTGCGGACATCGCGGGGAGCGTCGATTTCACCGATACTGATGACCTTATCATCGGTTCGGTGAACGCCGTGAACGGGATCAGCACGGGCGTCCCGTCCAACGGCGGGAATGTGACGATTACCGCTGCGGGCGATCTGACGGTCAATCAGTCGATCAATACGCAAGGGGGAACCGGCGGGACGATCTCGGTCACCGGCGGGACGCTCAATGCGGCCCTCGTCGCGGGAGCGGGGAACATCACGCTCAATGGCGGCAATCCCGATCTCATCATCAATGTCGCGCAATCCTCGGCCACCACGTTGCACCTGAATGCCACCCGCGATGTGATCATTAACGCCGTGGTGACGACGACCGGGATGGGGGCCGACGTGATCGTGACGGCCGACAGCAACAATGATGGTGTCGGCGGTGTCCGGGTCACGACGGCCGGGCAGATCGTTTCGGCGGATGAGATTCAATTACTGGGCTCCGACCTTTACGCTACATCCGGGATCATGGACAGCGTCCGGATCGATGCGGATGGGGCGAACGACCAGTTGCTGGCCGCGGGGAACATTACGCTACAGGGGAAAGCCGCGGCAGACTCGATGACCGATCTGGTCATCGATGGCCGGATTCACTCGACGGCGGGGAACATTGTCCTCGATGCCCGCGATACAATCATCGGTCGTTCGGCGATCATCGCCGATGCCGGGTCCGTCACGTTCCAGGATGCGCTGGTCCTCTCGGGCGACCTGCAGGTGACGGCCGGGACAACCGCGCGGTTCGAGTCGACGGTGAACGATGACGTCAACGGTGGGACCACGTCGAACCTCACGGTCTCCGCTGCGGGGACGACGACGTTTGTTGGAGCCATCGGGGCCAACGCGGCGCTGTCGAGCCTGACCACCAATGCCGGCGGGACCACGGAACTCTGCGGTGGCAGTGTGACGACCGTCAATGGGCAGACCTACAGCGACGCGGTCATCCTCTGTGCGAACACCACGTTGACCAGTACGTCGGCAGGCAACATCGTCTTCCAGAACACGGTCAATGGCGATGGTGTCGCGAATCGCGCGCTCGCGGTCAACACGTCCGGGCTGACCGACTTCCAGGGAGCGGTCGGCAACCTGCAGGCACTGGCCAGCCTGTCGACGAATGTCGGCGGGACAACGCAAATCGGCGGCGGCACAGTCGACACCGTCGGCGCGCAGACCTACGGCGATGCGGTCCTCCTCACGAATAACGCGATTCTCACGAGCATCAACAGTGAGAACATCACGTTCCAGCAGGCGGTCAACGGAGCACACACGCTCGCGGTCAATACGGCCGGGACGACTGATTTCCAGGGGGCGGTCGGCGATCAGCAGGCGCTCACCAGTCTCACAACCAATGCTGGCGGGACCACGCAGATCGGCGGCGGCGTGGTCAACACGACCGGGGCGCAGTCGTATGGTGATGCCGTGCTCCTCACGAACGACGCCGTACTCACGACCACCGGCAGCGGCAACGTTTCGTTCCAGCAGACGTTGAACGGGGTCCACGCGCTGACGGTCAACACGGCCGGGGTGACGCAATTCCAGGGGGCTGTCGGCAATTCGCAGGCGTTGACCACGCTGACGACCGATGGAGCGGGATCGACGCAGATCGGCGGCGGACTGGTGAAAACCAGTGGCACGCAGACCTACGGCGACACCGTCACCCTGACCGCGAACGCTCTGCTGCAGACGACCGCGACCGCGACAACCGGGGCCGACCTGAAGTTCCTGTCGACCGTGCAGACCGGCGGTCACGACCTCACGCTCGATGCGGGAACTCAGGGCGACCTCACAGTGACGGGCGCGCTCAGTGGCGGTGGGACCCTGCTGGTCCAGCGCGGCGATGTGCAGCAGTTCGCGACTGTCATGGTTGATGCCCTGACGATTCAGTCGGCAACCACGAGCGTGACGTTCCACGGACCTGTCGACGTGACGAACTCGGCATCTGTCACGAGCAGCGGCACCATCACTCAGGAATCGACTTTTGGCGCCGGTCAGAACGTGAGCTACACTGCGGCCGGTGCGGTCGCGGTCCAGGGGGATCTCACCGGTGGCAACGATGTCACGCTCAAGTCAACCGGAGCCTCGATCAGCCTGACCGCCCCGGTGACGGCGACGAACGGCACACTCACGGTCAACGCGAACACCACACTCTCCGCCACGCAGGCCCTGGAGGCGGGAACCGATGTGTTGCTCACAAGCGGCGGAACAACCACAGTCGATGGGACGATCACGGCTGGCCACGATGTGAGCGTGAGCTCGACAGGTTCGTCAATCGCGCTGAATGGTCAGGTGCTCGCGACGAACGATGTCACGCTCGACTCGGCAACCTCCACCAGTCTCACGGCCACGGTCACGGCGACGAACGGCAACTTGCAGGCCACCGCCGGGACAACGTTCAATGCAACCCAGGCGCTGGCAGCCGGGACCGACGTGATCGTTCAGAGCGGCGGAGCAACGACGGTCGATGGGACAATCACGGCTGGCCACGATGTGAGCGTGACCTCGACAGGTTCGTCAATCGCGCTGAATGGTCAGGTGCTCGCGACGAACGATGTCACGCTCGACTCGGCAACCTCCACCAGTCTCACGGCCACTGTCACCGCCACAAACGGGAACCTGCAGGCGACCGCCGGGACAACGTTCAATGCGACCCAGGCGCTGGCAGCCGGGACCGATGTGATCGTTCAGAGCGGCGGAGCAACGACGGTCGAGGGGACAATCACCGCTGGCCACGATGTGAGCGTGACCTCGACAGGTTCGTCCATCACGTTGAATGGTCAGGTCCTCGCGACGAACGATGTCACGCTGCAATCGGCGACCTCCACCAGTCTGACGGCCACGGTCACCGCTACGAACGGCGATCTCTCCGCCACAGCCGGGACAACCCTCAGTGCCGCGCAGGCCCTCACCGCGGCGACCAGTGTGGTGCTGACGGCGACCAACGGGGTCACGCTCGGCGTGAATGGCGATGTCTGCACCACCGCGGTCGGTGGATTTGTCACGATCAACGGTGCGCTCAACACCGCCGCTGACATCCTCACGAATGACGGGGTGATCACCCTCACGGGACCTGTCACTCTCACGGGCGATGTGACCTGGGACAGTGACCGCAACGAGACCGGTGGCGCGGACATCCTGATTCAAGGGACAGTCGCCACCGCCGGGAAGAATCTCACCATCGATGCCGGGTCCAACGGCGATCTCACCTTCCAGTCGTCACTGACCGGCGGCGGGAATCTCGTCGTCGAACAGGGTGACGACCAGCTCTTCGCGGCGAACGTGGCAGTCGACTCGCTGACGATTCAACAGGCGACGACCAGCGTCACGTTTGCTGCCCCGGTGACGGTGACGAACTCGGCGAGCGTCAACAGCCTGGGGACAATCACTCAGCAGAGCACTTTTGCCGCGGGTCAGAACGTGAGCTACACTGCGGCTGGCGCGATCGCCGTGCAGGGGGCCTTAAGCGGCGGAAACGACGTCACGCTGCAGTCGACCGGGTCTTCGATCAATCTGACAGCCACCGTCACCGCGACCAGTGGTACTCTTTCAGCAACGGCTGCGACCACGCTCGACGCCACGCAGGCGTTGCTCGCCGGGACTGATGTCACCCTCCAGAGCGGCGGAGCAACAACGGTCGATGGGACCATCACCGCTGGAAACGATGTGAGTGTGACGTCGACAGGCTCGTCGATCACGTTGCATGGCCAGGTGCTGGCGACGAACGATGTCACACTGGATGCCAACACCAGCACCAGCCTCACCGCATCGGTCACCGCCACCAACGGCGATCTCTCCGCGATGGCGGGGACGACACTCAGCGCGACGCAGGCCCTCACCGCGGGGAATGCAGTGGGTCTGCAGGCCGGGACCATCCTGACGCTGTCTGAGACCGCCGACATCATGGCAGGGGCCGGTGGTGTCATGCTGACAGCTCCGCAGATCCTCACCGCGGGGGAGATCACCACGAACAGCGGCGACGTGAGCATCACCGGTGCGGTCACGCTGACCGGCGATGTGACGATCGACACGGGCACGTCCGGGTCGTTGCTGGTGACCGGCACCATCGATGCGCAGACGGCGTTCGCTCCGTCGTTATTCCTGTCGACAGGGACTGGCGACATCACCGTCACGGGGAATGTCGGCAGTGTCGGACCGCTGAAAGCGCTGGAGATCAGTGATGCCCACAACGTCAACTTCGGCGGGGCAATCACTGCGAACCATCTGTTGCAATCGTCGGGGACGGGGACGACCACCATCGTCGGTGCGGTCAACACGTTCGATGTCCAGGGGATCCAGCTCACCACGCAGTCGATCCAGTTCGCTGCGGGGACGTCCTCGATGGACAGCCACGGGAACATCATCACCCTGACCGCCGATGCGATCACGCTCCCCACGACCTTCACGAAGGCCATCGGTTCGACCGTCACGTTACAAACTCTGCACGACACCACGTCGATCGGACTGAACGATTCCACCCAGGATCTCAATTTCACCGATGCCCAGCTCGATACGGTCCAGACGCAGAACCTGATCATCGGCTCGGCGACGCAAACGGCCGGCATCAGCGTGGGGACAACCAACGGCGGGCAGATTTCGCTCGATGAAAACCTCACGCTCCTGACCAAGGGGAGCATCAGCGTCTCGGGGGGGCTGTCACTCGACGCGGCGAACAATCTGCTCCTCGATGCTGGGAACGACATCAGCGTGACCGGAACGATTGCGACGGCTGCGGGCAAGATCGATCTCCTCGCTGATGATGACCTGACCATGGGTCCCAGCGGCCTGGTCACTTCCACCAGCGGCAACGTCTTCGTGCGGGCCGATGCGGACGGGAACAGCAATGGGAGCGGCGGCGGTATCACCATGGCCGACGGCGCAAAGATCGTCGTCGGCACGGGAACGCTGACACTGCTCGCCGACGAGTCGATCGTGCTCGGCCAGCTCACGTCGAACAACGCCACAGCCGCCGCGATTGCGGTCACGTCGCAGCATGGCGCGATTGTTGATGGGGGCGACAGCGGCGGACCGGACATCATCGCCACGCAGGCCGGGTCGGTCGTCACCCTCACCGCGATGACCGGCGTCGGTAGTCAGACGGGTCTCGCAGCCGATGCAGCGCTCGAAACACAGGTCACCCAACTCAGCGTGACGAACAGTACCAGTGGGAATGTGGGGATCGATGAAGTCGATGCGATCACCATTCTCGGCGTGACGCAGAACGGACCCGGCAACGTGGTCCTCACGTCCGGTGGAACGATGACGGTCGCTCTCGGCGGGCCCGGCGTGCAGACCCAAGGGGGGGCCATCACGCTGCTCACCACGGGGGCCACCTCCGATCTAGTTCTGAATGCAGCGGTCAATTCTCGCGGCGGGAACATCGCGATGACGGTTGGTGATGACTTCGTGCAGAATGCGACCGCTCCCGTTACCAGTGGGGGCGGTTCGATCACCGCCACGATCACCGGCGATGCTGACCTCGCAGCGCAGGTGGCCTCCGCTGGTGGCAACATCACCGTCAGCACCGGGGGCAATCTGACGCAACTCTCCACCGCTCCGATCCTGTCCGGTGGGGGAACGCTGCTGGAAACCGTCGGTGGCAATGCACTGCATCAGGGAGCCGTCACCACGGCCGGTGGCAATGCCACGTTCGATGTCACCGGGAACTTTACCCAGACAACGACCGCACCGATCAGTACCGGCGGCGGCAACCTGCTCGCGATGGTCGACGGCAACATGAGCCTCGCCGCCGCAACAAGCACCGCTGGGGGCAGCTTCACCGCAAACATCGGTGGCGATTACTCGCAGGCCGCGACCGCTCCGATCACCACCGCGAATGGCAACGTTGCGACGACAGTCGGTGGGGCCCTCTTCATGCAGGATGGAGCGCTCTTGAACGCCGGGAGTGGTACGGTGGCTCTGCAGGCGAACAACAATGTCACGCTGGGCCAGGTGCAGACGACCAACGCCACAGGCAACGCGGTCCTCATCCGCAGCGTGACGGGGGGCATCATCGATGGGGGTGACGCTCTCGGGGCAAACATCATCGCCAATCAGGCCGGGGCGATCGTCACCTTGCAGGCGGCCCAGGGGATCGGTTCGACGAACGGGGCGGGAGCAAATGCTGCCCTGGAGACACAGATTGCGTCTCTCGTCGCGACGAACAGCACGACCGGCGCGATCAACCTGAGTGAAGCCGACGCCCTGCTGATTCGCAGCATGATGCAGTCGGCCAGCGGCGATGTGACGGTTCGGTCGGTTGGCGACATGACGCTCGTCGCCGGTCAACCCGGGGTCACGGCTACCAGCGGCACGGTGACGCTCGCAGCGACTGCCGCCGCGTCGAACGTGACCATCAACTCGGCCGTGCAGACAACCACCGGGGCCATCGTGGTGCAGGCCGCACGCGATGTGAGCCTGTCGAGTGTCGCCCAGATTGTGACGCAATCGGGCAACGTGACGGTGACCGCCGATGCGGACAACTCGCTCGGTGGTCTCGGCGGTGCCCTTACGATGGCCAACGGCGCTATCATCAACGCGGGAAGCGGGAACATCGCCCTGAAGGCGGATGGCAATGTGACTCTCGGCCGCGTGGTGACAAGTTCGCTGGTGCAACTCACATCAACCTCTGCGGGCATCGTCGACGGCGGCGACAGTGGTGGGGCTGATGTCACCGCGAATGCCCTCGTGATTCGCGCGGTGCTGGGCGTCGGCAGTGCGAACGCGCTCGATACGGCCGTGAGTCAACTGGCGATTCAGAACTCGGCGAACGGCAATGTGCAGATCAACAACGATGTCGGCGGGCTGCTGACGATCGGGACTGTCGATGGCATCGTCGGGATCACCAATGCGGGCGCAGCCGCTGGCCCGCATAACATCAATGTGCTGAACCAAGGGGGCATCAATGTCTCGGGACATGTCCTCAATAGCGCGGGCGGAAACGTTGATCTCACCGCGCAGTCGAATGGTGGGGGCGATGACGATATCACCGTCAATGCGGCGATTCACCTGACGAACGGCAACGGCTCGCTGACGCTGACCGCTGCCGACAAGCTGACGATCAACGACAGTGGCGAAGCGGTCGATGTCTCCGTCGTCAACGGGGGCGAGATCCTCGGTGTCGCCGGCGGTGCGGTCGCCATCGGTACCAACGTCGTCATTCAGTCGGCAACCGGCGTCATCACCGATGTGCCTCCCGACCTGCAGAATGTGATCACCCCGCAGATCAACGCCCTCGGCGAGGGGACGATCACGATGACCGTGCAGCGGCCGCTCGAAATCGGCACGGTCATCATCATCGACTGGGGTGACGGCACGATCGAGACCTATGTCGTTACCGAAGCCAATCAGCAGACGTTCTCCTTCAATCATCAATACCTCGGCCCGCCCGATCCGTTGAACCCGGCGGCCGACATTCCACTGACGATCACCATCCTCAACCCGACCTTCACCACCGGTGCGGGTCCGTCGCAGACGCCGGGAACGCAACAGGTCGACAACGGGAACTACGTCCCGAACATCCGCTTCTTTGCTGATGGCGAGGCCGCCTCGGCGACGACGGTCGGCACGCTCAACCAGACGATCATCAACCGCGTCTTCACAACACCGGGCGATGGTCTGGCCTCGTTCGCGTTCGATCTCACGCCGCCGGTGGAATTACTGACGTTCCCCGAGCAACCGAAGTTCGATGCCGCGCTGCTGAATCAATCGGCTCCGCCGAACGATTCGACCGCAGCGGTGGTCGTGACCGGGACTGCAGACGATGTCGTCGCTACGGAGCGGCTGGTGTTCCTCGAAATCGTCAATCCGGATGGATCAATCGAACAGCGGGTGACCCTGGACGAAGACGTGCTCGACGATCTCGATGGTGTGGTGAAGTCGCTGCCGAACGGCCGCTATCGCTTCCTGCTGCAGGAACCGGGAGAAACGCAAACCCGATTGCTGCAGGAAATCAATGTGCGGCAGGGCCGGATCGTGAACGATGCGGAAGGAGACAGTGACCGGCCTCCCACAGGCAAACCGGCGATGACGGCGCCCATGCCGTCTTCGATCCAGCAGGGAACAGAAACCGATCTTCCACCGGTGGATGCGCTGACACCCGAGAATGTGAATCGAGACGACGCGGCTGCCGTCGAAGATGAGACCGCAGGAGAGGTGTGGACGTGGCGGGGACGCTCGGCGTGGCGGTCCGCGGCTGCCGCCTGGGGTGAGAGTGATGACGGGATGATGGACGAATCGACCACAGAAACCACCACCACAGCGACCGCCGTCGCGGATGATTCCGGCGTGCTGGTCGCCGGGGCGGGGTTTGGTCGATCGGCCCGTCTGTTGCGCAAACACGGGTGGGACTAGGGTGAGGCGAAACGACAACGTCAGGCAGGATGGATTCGGTCGATGCCGGGGCTGGCGTCGGCCCCCGCCGTATGGTGAGTTACAGCGGTCGAGTTGCGCGACGCCGGTTCAGGGACGACCAGCATCCGCGAGCCTCGCCGTCGGACCGACCGTTTTTTGAGATCGATCATGTTGAAATGTCCCCATTGCGGAGTTCGCCTGCAGGGTCAGGACCTGATCAGTGGGTCGTGTCATGCCTGCGAGAAGAAGCTGACCGCGAGTCTCGACTCGATCGGGGACATTCAGGCAACGATCGCGACCGACATGTCGGATCTTTCCAGTCCGTCCGATCCAATCTCGAGTCGACTCAGCGATTCAGAGCCCGACGCCGCCGGAATGACGATGATGTCCGACGTGGCGTCTGCTCCCGTCGCACCGGAATCGTCCGAACTCGTATCCGCTGGCTCCGCGAGCCACGATGATCCCTCGGCGACCGAGGCCACGTTTGTTTCGGATGAGTTCGTCAGTGAAGTCCCGTCTGAGAACGCTGCCGATTCCAGCGAGAACGATCAGACGATCGTCTCCGACGAATTTGCCGTTGCCGAGGATCAGGCCAGTTTACGCACCATCGGGATGGAAGTTCTCGATCAGCTGGCCGACTCGCAGCCGTCGATCGGAGAGGCAAACGATAAAACTCTCGTCTCCGATTCTTTTGCAGAGGGCGATGGGGATGAGAATGACAAAACGCTCGTCTCCGATGCCTTCGAACCTGTCGCTGCGGGGAGGGACAATGACAAGACTTATGTCTCCGATGATGTGCCGGAAGCCCTCATCAAAACCATTCAGTCGGAATGGGGAGACGAAGACCCGAACGATCAGACGAATCCCGGCGCCACGCTGAAGGCGCGCGAAAAGCAGGAGAAGTTGAGAGGGGCGAAGAACACCCTCGTCATCAAGACCAAATCGCTGCGTGATGTGAAAGTCGCCACGAAGACTTCCGACGCCGAGCCGGAATACGAACTGCTGAAGATCCTCGGTGAAGGGGGGATGGGGGTCGTTTACGACGCGCGGCAGACCTCGATCGACCGCAATGTCGCCTTGAAGATGATCAAGGGACCGGCTGCCGAGAACGAGAAGCAGAAGGCGAAGTTCCTCGCCGAAGCGGTCGTCACCGGTGATCTCGATCACCCCAACATCGTGCCGATTTACGATGTCGGCCGGAACAGTACAGGCGCGCTGTTCTATTCCATGAAGAAAGTCTCGGGGACTCCCTGGGACAAGGTCATTGCGCAGAAGACACTCGCCGAGAATCTCGACATCCTGCTGCGGGTCGCCGATGCGATCGCCTTTGCCCATGACCGCGGTGTGGTCCATCGCGATCTGAAGCCCGAGAACACGATGCTCGGCGAGTATGGTGAAGTCCTGGTGATGGACTGGGGACTCGCACAACCCTCGAAGAACTTCCGCAAATCAGCCAGCATCACCGAAACCCAGTCGATGGGGGGGACGCCGGCCTATATGGCACCGGAAATGGCGACCGGTCCCATCGAGAAGATTTCCGCGCTCAGCGATGTCTATCTGCTCGGGGCGATTCTCTACGAGATCGTGACGGGTCGGCCTCCCCATCAGGGGAAGAACGCCATGAAATGCCTCATGGCAGCCGCCCGCAATGAAATTGTCCCGACAGACAAGACCGGCGAACTCGTCGACATCGCACTCAAGGCGATGGCGACCGAACCGGTCGATCGTTACGACAGCGTCCAGTCACTCCAAGCCGCCATACGCGAGTATCAGTCGCACTCGGAAAGCGTGCTCCTCTCGGTTCGGGCCGATGAAGACCTCGTTGCGGCGAAGCAGTCGGACGAGTACCCCGACTATGCGAAAGCCCTGTTCGGCTTCGAGGAAGCGTACGAACTCTGGTCGGGAAACAAACGCGCCGCGCAGGGGATCGCGCAGGCGCAGCTGGCGTATGCCGAGAGTGCCCGTCGCAAAGGGGATTACGATCTCGGTCTGTCCTTGCTGAAATCGGACACCGCCCAGCAGTCGACGCTGCGACTGCAGATTCTGCAGGACAAACAGGAACGTGAAGCCCGCACGGGTCGCATCACCGCGCTGAAGCGTATGGCGGCTGGACTCGCGGTCGTCGTCTTTGCCGTCGTGTCGGTCGCCTTCTTCTGGATTCGCTACGAAGCCGACAACGCGCGGAAAGCCGAGAAAATCGCCAAGGACGAAAAACGCGACGCCGACAAAGCCCGCGATCTCGAGAAAGAGGCCAAGCAACAGGCGGTCGCGGCTAAAGACCTTGCGGTGGTGAAGCAGCAGGAAGCCGAAAAAGCCCGTGCTGATGAAGAGATCGCCAAACAGCAGGCCGTGACGGCCAAAGATCTTGCCGTTCAAAAGCAGAAAGAAGCGGAAGAGGCCCGTGAACTGGAAGCGATCGCCAAGCGGGCCGAAGAGTATGAAGCCTACATCGCCCGGATCGGTCTCGCCGCGGCGAAGATCAACGAGAATGCGTTCGAGACTGCGCGCGAACTGCTCGATGGCTGCAAGCCCGAACTCCGCAATTGGGAGTGGGGCCGATTGATGCACCTCTGCAGTCAGAGCGCACAGACATTTCCGGCCGGGGCTCCACTGGATGCTCTCGCGCTGTCTGCCGACGGGACGCTCTTTGCCACCGGCGGCTGGGATGGCGCAGCCCGCATCTGGGAATGTGAAACCGGCAAATTGGTGAAGACGCTGCAGCATGGCGGTGTCTATGTGCATGGCGTGGCGTTCTCAGCCGACGGACGGCATCTCGCAACGGCCAGTGATGACGCAGCCGGATCGGTGCAGGTCTGGAATGTTGCTTCGGGACAGCGCGTGCAGGCCCTCACCGGTCATGGCGACGCGGCGCTCAGTGTCTGCTTCTCCAAAGACGGCCAGCGACTGCTGACTGCGTCCTATGATAAGACCGCCCGCTTGTGGGACTGGCAGGCCGGGAAAGAACTCCGCGCGTTTCAGGGACATACCTGGTGGGTCTGGCAGGCCGTCTTCTCCGCGGATGAAACGCAGATCGTCACGGCCAGCCAGGATGGGACGGCAATCGTCTGGAAGACCGATGGTTCCGGTCGCACTCCACCGTTTACCGGTCATCAGGGACCAGTCTTCTGTGCCTCGTTTCTTCCCGATGGCAAGTCGATCGCCTCGGGCGGATTTGATCGTCGCATTCTGCTCTGGCAGACCGACGCGCTGCAGGCTTTCAACTTTCGCAACCTCGAACGGGGCCAGTCGGTGACCCCGCCGGCGAAGTACGTGGAACTGATTGGGCACGCGACCGCTGTCCGCAGTCTGCAGACGCTCGATCATGGGCGACAACTGCTGAGTGCCGGGGAAGACAACACCGTGAGGTTGTGGGATGTGGCGACGGCGTCGCTGGTGAAGACGTTCCGCGGGCACGATAGTGGCGTTCGCGCGGCTCTCTGTTCTCCTGATGGACGAATGCTGCTGTCGGCCAGTCATGATGCGACCGTCCGCACGTGGCGGATCGCCGGTTATGAAGAATTCCGGGCGTTGCAGGGGCGTAAACTGGAAGGTCACGCCGATGCCGTCCTCGCCGCCGCTTACTCACCCGATCAATTGTCGATCGTGACTGCCAGTCGCGACCGCACAGCGCGGACCTGGAACAGTCGAACCGGCGAACTGCAGCAGACGTTTGAAGAGGGTCATCAATTCCTCGCCTCGACCGCGCGCTTCTTCCAGGGGGGGAAACGACTGCTGACAGCTGCGGTCGACAACACTGCGCGTGTGTGGGACGTCGCGACCGGAACGCAACTCCTGCGTCTGGAACGGACCGGGCGGGCCGCTGCGGTGGCCATCACACAGAACGGCGAACAGGCCGTCACCGGGGGAAATGTCCAGGAAGCCCAGCTCTGGGATCTGTCGACAGGGAAGGTGCTTCGGACTTACGGACCGCATAAGTCCGAAGTGACTGCCGTGGCCCTCTCTCCGGATGAGAAATGGCTTCTGACCGGCGATGCCAAGGGGAACGGCGCAGTCTGGGACCTGGCGACCGGCGAGAAACGCTACGATCTGAAAGCACACACGCGCCGCATCGCCGAGGCGGCGTTCACGGCGGATGGACAACGCGCCCTGACGGCCAGCGGCGACAACACGGTTGCCCAGTGGGACCTGGCGACGGGGAAAGAAATCACAGCGGCTGCACTCAAGCATCCCGACAGTCTACTGGCAATGGCCCTCGTGCCTGGTCGCATGCAGGTGGTCACTTCCGCCTCCGATCGAACGCTCCGCGTGTGGGACCTCGCGACTGGGAAAGTGGTCGGGACCTTTGGTCCGTTCGAGGAGCAGATTCACGCTTTCTCGCTTTCCACAGACGGAACCCGGCTGCTCACTGCGCAACCCGAAGCCCGCGTGGTCCGCTTGTGGGAACTCGAGACCGGCCGTGAAGTCCAGCACCCCGGAAGCGATGGCCAGTTGGGACCGCTGGTCAACCTGCAGCGGACGGGCGGACTGTTGTGGTCCGTAGCGTTCGGACCTGGGGAAGAGATTCTCACCGTGGGGGGGAACGAAGCCCGGCTGTGGGATTTGAAGACTAGTCGTGAACGCTTGAGTTTCTCGCCGCATGGAGCCGTCGCGTCGGCCCGGTACTCGCCCGATAACACGCTCATTGTGACGGGCAGTTGGGATAACTCCGCGAAGATTTGGGATGCACGGACCGGTAAAGCCATCAAAAAGCTGGAAGGTGGTCACACGGGCTTCGTCAATACCGCCCTGTTCCATCACGATGGGACGAAGGTGCTGACCGCGAGCGATGATGGCACGGCCAAGCTCTGGTCGGTGGCAACTGGTGAAGTGCTCCGTACGTACGCCGGTCATACCGACCGCGTGCGCGCGGCTCTCTTCTCGCGTGACGGTACACGAGTCGTCACGACCTCGAACGATAAAACGGCTCGCTTATGGGACACGGAGACGGGGGCACTGCTCCAGACCTATCAGGGCCATCAATGGGCGGTCCTGACTGCGGACCTCGCGCACGATGGGACGCGGCTGATCACTGGGAGTGAAGACAATCAGGCGAAGGTCTGGAATGTAGAGACGGGCGAATGTCTCCTGACGCTGGCTGGTCATACCGCCCCGATTCCCTCGGTCGCCTTCTCACCGGATGGGTCACGAGTGCTCACGGGGAGCCAGGATCAGGTGGCGAAACTGTGGGATGCCCGCACGGGAAAAGAAATTCTCACGCTCAGTCGCCATACCGAAGATGTGACGAGTGTCACCTTCAGTCCCGACGGGAAGCAAGTCCTCACCGCCAGTCGTGATGGCACGGCTCTCATCTGGCCCGCCCTCGACTGGCATCCGGCGGTGAAAACCGCAGTGGGGTTACCCGTCGTCAGTCCGCGCTGATGGACACCGCGCTTCAGCGCTGCACCTCGACAGGTCTGCTGGAAGTCCGGGTCTGACCGGCATCAACCTGACTTTCACTGAGTGGATCAGTCGTTGAAGGCGGGTCGATCGAGGTTCCCCGTTTTCGGTCGGCAATACTGCGTTTCGTCGAACGAGCATCGCCGACTCGACAAATCAAAGTCCGCCATGGTCTTCCATGTCGGGCTTCGACGAGTGATCGAACGTTGCCGTGCATCAGTGAGGACTCCCCACCCGACTTGAAAAATTGATCCACACTGGGATTTCTTCAGTTCAGACTTTCCGACGCCGAGGTATGCGTTAAGATGAGAAGAAGTATAGGTGTTCATGCGTTCTTAAGCTATTGATTCCGAGACGGTGTCTTTCCCTGTTCTTCTCGCTTTCGCATTCCCTATCGCTTGTCTTCTTTGTGCCAACCCCTGCAGGAGTCGAGTCATGTCGAGGTTTCCCCGTGCTCGTCTGGCCTTCACTCTCATTGAACTGCTGGTCGTGATCGCCATCATCGCGATTCTGATCGCGTTGCTGTTGCCCGCTGTGCAACAGGCGCGCGAATCGGCCCGACGGACACAGTGCCGGAACAACCTCAAGCAGTTTGGTCTGGCGATGCACAACTACGAAAATACGTATCGTTGTTTTCAACGGGCGAATTATTCCTCGGTGACGACCTCCTCGACCGGGTGGCAGGGCTTTTCCGGTCATACGATGCTGCTGCCTTACATCGATCAGTCACCGCTCTATAACCAGATCGACTTCACGCAGACGTTCTGGGGTGGGGCGAACGCCACCATCAAGGCGACCGTCATCCCGGCGTTTCTGTGTCCCTCGGATAAAGGTTGGCAGGGGGGAACATACGGGAATGATCCCGGTTCCACCGGCGGCGGCGGGAATAACTACAGCGTCAGCGGCGGACCGTCGTTGTTAATGCTTGGTGTGACTGGCGGCGGAGTCGGCGGATCGCCCGGCACACCCATCGGCGTCAATGATCAGATCGGTGTGTGTAACCTCTTCCGCAATATCAAAATCTCTCACATCACCGACGGGACCTCGAACGTTATCGCCGCTTCCGAAATTCTTACCGGTGATGGAAACGGTACGACCTTCACTTTGGGAGACGTGATCCGCGGAGCCACTTTCCCGGGCACCTTCCCCAATACGTTTGCCTCACAGACAGACCTCACCTCATTCAGTTCGTCGTGTGATCCGATCACGCATTACGGCATCACCGGCAAGAACTGGATTAACGGGATGCCGGGCCAGACGTTCTTCAATACGTTGAACACGCCCAATTCGAAAAATGTCGACTGTATGGAGTGTGGCGGCTGTGCGTGGTACGACGCCCGCAGCGTGATCAACGCCCGCAGCAAGCACACCGGCGGCGTCCATTGCCTCCTCGCCGACGGAGCAGTCCGCTTCGTGGGCGATAACATCAATCTCCTCACCTGGCAGCGCCTGGGTGCCATCGACGACGGCAACCCCATCGGCGAATTCTAAGGCCGACAGGGCATACCCGCGGAGCTGTCTCTTTCTTGTAAACCGCAAGGCTCAGCTGACGCGAGTGTTCGTCAACAGTCGTTCGAACTCATACGGTTCCCAGGAATTGTCTGCGCGAGGCAAGGTTCCGATCGGTTGATGCAGCTCATTGGTAGCCATCACGCTCCGCGTGATGAGCGGATTAAAGGAACGCGCACCCGATTCATGGGATCGGTATCAGAGGCAGTACAGTCGATCTGTCGATGACTGCAGGGATGTCGGTCAGAGATGCGGTGTGTCCATCTTCGATTCGGGCAGATTTCGCGGGCGATTTAAGCGTTTTTCCTTGCCTCTGTCGGGAGGCCTTCCTGATCATGGAAAGCAGGTCTGATGATGAATCGTGTTCCGAGGCCAGCGGTGGTGTTGATTCCTCGATCCGTCAGCCGTTTGTTGCAGCGCGCGAGCGGACGACTCCTGCTATTACTGGCGGCGTGTTCCTTGGGATGTGGTTCCTCGACATCGCCGCTCGATGAGCCGATGGGCTACAAAACGAGCGCTGCCCTCAAAGAACGGCTGCTGGAAGTGGCGAAGTACGGCGACGGCGGCAGTTCGCTCGGTGGCATCCCCGAGAGCATTGAGCAACTGACGAAAGACGATCCCGCGACCGGTAAACAATTGCTGGCCGATTTTCAGAAACTGAACACTGCCACCTCGAAAGACGACCGCAAACGAATCGCCCAGGAAATGGCCGACCGGCTGCAACCATGAAGAACAAGATGAGACGACCAATGCTGTATCTCGACGCCTCTCCGATTGTCCGTCATGCTGCATTGCTGTTGGTCTTCGGCTGGTGCAAGACCACATCGGTGAGTGCCCAGTTCCGAGAACCTCCGGCTGCTCCGGTGGCGACCAAGCCGGCCGAGACAAAACCGGTCGAGATCGCCGACGAGCCGCGGACGATCGATCCGGCGACGCTGGTGCCGGCCCTGCTGGCCACACCGAAGACGATCGCGTTCAAGGAGACAGCCTTGAAGGAGGTCGTCGCCTGGCTGCAGCAGGAATTGAAAACCAGTGTGCTCGTCGATCGGAAAGCTCTCGCTGAGGCGAAGCTGCTGATCAGTGAACCGATCACCGATGAACTCAAGAACGAGCCGTTGTATCTGTTGCTCGATCGCCTGCAGATTCTCGGACTCGACTGGTATCTCGCGGATGGTCTGCTGCACCTGACATCGATAGAGGTGGCTCAGGAACGGCAAGTGACAGTTTCGTACAACCTGGGGGATCTGCTCGATGCGGGATACGAGTCGGAAGCGCTCCTGAGTGCTGTTGCCGGGGTCTGTGGTGAAGAGGGAGATCTCACGCTCCTGGGTGACGTCTTGTTCGCCCGTGAGAATGTGCGCATCCACCGCAAGATTGCGGGATTGTTCGCTGCCTTACGGAAGCCCGCCCGGCGCACGTTCATTGCCGATGCTCCCCAGCATGCGCCCTTGCGAGCCAAGCTCGAACTGCCGATCACGATCGACTTCCAGGAAACCGCGTTGGAAACAGCGGTGCAGCAACTCGCCGGTCTCGCGGAGATCGATCTGCGGTTGAATCGTCCGGCGCTCGCGGCTCGGGGAATCAGCCTGCGGAAGCCGATCACATTGAGTCTCACCGACCAGAAGCTCCGCACGGTCCTGCAGGCATTCTTGTCTCAAGAAAAACTGGACTGGGCCCTCGCTGATGGCGTGCTGTGGATTTCTCCCCAGCATCAGGGTGAGGAAGACATCCAACAACAGAAAGCTGCCGTCTTCGATGTCCGCGATCTCTGTGTCGATCACGCGGAATCGGATGCGCTGCTGGAAGCCATCCTCAATCAGACGAATGCCCATTGGGAAATCGAAGAAGGTACGGGTGGCAATATCATCTTTGCCCGACCGGGTGTGATGGTGGTGCGTGCGGTCGAGCGGACACTGGATGATGTTCTCCAGCTGCTGGAGAACTACCGGATCGCGCTGCGTGGGTCGAAGCCCCGTCCGCAACCCGGTGTTGATCCGAAGGAAGTCCTCACGCGGTATTATCGCCTGCCGCTGCAGATGGCGATTGATGTGGAACAGCTATTGCCGGAGCAGGTCCGCACGGACACCTGGAAAACTGCAGAACGACCGGAGGCGATCGGAACCATCCGCCGCGTGATCTCCCGCCCGGAGGTGCTGGCATCGCAAACCGCACCGGCAGCCGGGTCCCCAGCTCCCCCCGGTGTGCTCATCGACTACGCCGTCCTGATGGTCCGCCAGACACGGGAAGCGCATCAGGAAATCAGCAAACTCCTGTGGCAGCTGGAAAACGGCGATTCCCACCTCGAAATGTCCGATCACATGGGTGGCGGAATGGGTGGATTTGGCGGCGGTGGTGTCGGATTCGGCGGACAGCAGGGGGGCTTCGGCAGCGGCCTGCAGGGGAGCGGGAAATAGTTCGCGTCTGCCGTCGCAGTGTCAAAGCCCGGCGTCCAAGGCGACGCCGGGCTTTTGCCTTTCAGCGAACCCCGAGCGCGAACCCAACAGATCACGTTATTTCTACAACAACACGCGAAAGGCAGAAGCCCGGCAGGAAAGACCATGCCGGGCTTCGACGTGAACTTTCGCTGTTGCTGCTGCTCTGCAGCCACTTGCTATTGGTCGAACGCTTTCCGCAGCAGGTCCAGACTTTTCGGAATGGCCGTCAGCGGGTCTTCTTTCCCTTCCATCTCCAGGGAGATGTAACCGCGATAGCGATGCTCTTTCAGAATGGCTGCGACGCGCGGGTAGTCGATGTCGAGCGAGTACCACTCGCCCCCGCCGAAGTATGTCTTCGCCTGGACCAGCACGGTCCGCGGGGCGAGGGCGGCCAGCTGTTCGTACGGGTTCTCGAGAAAGTTCCCCGTATCGAGCGTCGCCTGCAGCCAGGGCGATTTCAGTGCATCGATCACGCGAAGCACGCCGCTCGCTTCGCGACCCAGGCCCCAGTGGTTCTCCAGCCCCATCGTCACCCCGAGTGCTTCCGCGCGGGGCAGCAGTGCCTCGAAACTGCGGATGACCCACTCGAAACCCTGGTCGTCGGTGTATCCTTCCAGCCGCGGCTCGATCCCCTTGTTCGCCATCAGTTCGTCGAATGACTTCGAAGTTCCCCAGCGGCCGGTGTTGACGCGGATGGTGGGGATCCCGAGTTCGTGGGCCAGTTCCAGGCACTTCGTTGTATGGGCGATGTTGGCCTGCCGCTTGGCGTCATCGGGAGTGACAAAGCCCTGATGCGTCGAGAAGCCCATCAGATCGAGGCCGAGCGTGAAGGCCCGCTGTTTCAGCCGCTGCAACAACGGACCATCGACCGTCTTTCCCGCAGCTTTGGCCGCTTCTTCCATATGCACATGCAGAATCTCGACGCCATCAAAGCCCATGTCGGCTGCGTGTTCCAGGCACGTTTCAATCGGCGTCGGGGCACCCCGAAAATGCCAGAAGGAATACATCGAGACACCGAACCGCTGCCGTCTTGTCGAGACCGGTGTCGCTTGAGCTGTCAGGACTTGCGGGACCGCCAGCAGGCATCCGCCAGTGACGGCCGCCTGTAACAATTCACGTCGAGTCGCGGGCATGTTGGCTTTCCGGCTGAGAGAACGCAGGACTAGCGTTTAATCACCGTCGGGAGATTTGGCCGTGGTTGCGGCGGGTTCGGCCATGGGATGGTCGGCGGTCCCGATGTCGTGGCAGCCCGACTGGTCGGCGGCTCGGGTGGAGGCGGACCATCGATCCGATAACGATAGATTCGCGTCACTTGGGGACCAGGGACGACGACCACCAGAGCGATCTCGTTCGGCTGCGTCGTCTGCAACACGGGGACATCACGCAGCCCCAAGTCGAGCAGGGGTTCATTCCAGGTCGAAGCGAACCGTTGACCCGGCCGCGGGACTGTCAGTCGCCACAAAAGTTCGCTGAGGGCCGACGGACGTTCGCCCCATTGCTCGACGGGAACAACCCTGCGCTGAATGTTCTGGAAAACCGGCTTGGTGACTTCGTTGGTCCAGATTTCGTTGCCGTCGCAGGACCACCTCCCCGAGCCATGAAACGCTGCGACCAGCGTCTCCGGACCGAGTTGTTCCTGCAGGGCCGTGACAATCACGCGGGGGATCCGAAACTCGTGCAGAGCGACGCCTGCGTACTTCTCGAGTGGCACCCGTGACCAGTCGATCGGTGCGGGGTCGTCGAGCTGGCTGAACGAGAACTCACGGGCCAGATGCGGCGTCCATTGCTTCACGGTCTGTTTCACCGTCGCCTGCTGACCGATTCGACCGGTGTATTCCGGGAGTGCTGCCTGCGGGAGTTCCACGGGAGGGGCGAACGGGGTCGGTCCTGGGTCTTCCGTCAGCAGGGGCGACCAGACCGCCTGTTTCAGGTCGGCGGTCACATCGCGTGTGCGGCGGGGGAATTCGAGCCGAAAGCTGTTGGTTCGCAGCGGTCTTCCGTCTCGGTCCAGGTCCATGATGGTCAGCGTGCGGGGTTGATCGGTCGACTTGAGGTAAGCATTCGAGAGGGTGACGAAGCCCAGCGTGAGACCCATGACGGTCGCGGGCCAGGTGAACCACGTGAACCGCCGCAGCTTCAGTCGGCCCAGGTACCACCATTCACCGGGCCCGGTCACCAGCACGAGGGCGACTAACCCGGAAATGATCATCCACAACGGCACGATCCGCACGCTGCTGGGCATCAGTTCGTCCGTGATCGCACTGACGATCCGCATCCGCGTTTCCCGATCCGCGTGGAACCGGTTATTCAAGCTGCGCGGATTGACGCGCATTCCCGGAACCCAGGCGTTCGTCATCGCGATCCGCGATTCCGTCAGCAGGAAGGCGAGTTGGCGGGCCGGAAGCTTCTCCGGGAGATGCCACAGACGCAACCGGGCATCGCGACTGGCGACCGCATCGTCCACGATCGGCGGGTCGTACAGGAGCCCGCGGCCGAGTCCAGACACGATTGACCATTCCGGCTCGGTCTGCGTCGGCGGCCATTCGAGTTTTCCCAGCCGATCCAGGCTGAACCCCGGCGCATTCTCGCCTCCCCCGACCAGCCGATTGAGAAACTCGACATGCACCGGTTCGAGCACGCCCTGCGGTTCGAGATAGAGCCGACCACCCGCTGCCACCCAGCGCGTCACGGCATCAAGCTGCGGCCGTCGCAATTTCGAGAACTGCTCGGACGAGATCGCGATCAGATCGTAACCGGTGAAGACGAACGGATCCTGCGGAAAAGTCGACGCATCCCAGCTGACGTGCACCGTCTGCAGTGGACTGAACCCACGGCTTGATTCGCTTCCCAGTGTTTCCAGCGTGAGGGCCTGCACGTGCTGGTCCCAGCTGCGGACGCGGCGCTCGACATTCCGCGACTCGACGACCCCCATCAGGGCGGTTCGTCGGGCCGTCGTGGGGACGCGGATCAACTGCAGGCCGAGGTCGATCTCTTCCTTCTTCCCGATCCATTTCACCTGGACTTCGATTTCGGGCAGAACTTCCGGATGAGTCACCGCAGGGAACAGCCAGCGATAGACCTGCTGGTCCTGCCCGATGACGATCTCGTCGCTGGTGTAGCGATAGAACTCCAGCTGTTGATAGCCGACACGGAATTCGAACCGTCCTTCGCGGATTCCGGGAGCGAGCTTGCGCACGTCCCACACGGTCGGCATCGGTCGACCCCACGCCACGGGTGGCGAGAGCGACGAGAGTTCCGCCGTCAACGGTAACGCCCCGGCTGGTTTCACCGGCGGGCGCGTCGCCGGAACCGGGATATCGCCCCACGCAGTCCCCATCGACCACAGCATTAGCAGCCACGCGACAATGAGACCGCGGGGGTTCATGCGAGGGCTCCCGGTCGGCGCTGGAACCACCACCATTCGAAGAGCAGGAAACCGAGCGCGGCCCATGCGAACCAACCCCACAGCGGGCGATCCGTGCGGATGATCTCCGCTGCGGTCGAGACCGAGGTCTCGGGGAAGAGCAGCTTATCGACTGCACCCAGTCCCGATTCCGTCGGCGCGAGCAGACTGACGCCGAACGTCGCCACATCGGTCCCACCCTGTTTGAGCGCATAGCGGCCGACGAGGTCGACACCGAGGCCCGCGACGATTCCTTCGGGATTGCTGCGGACCGCTTCTGAGCGACCATCGGGAGCGACGAACTGGTATTCGGTGTCGGGCTGCAGTTGCTGGAGGGGTAACACGCCGGTCGGTCGCGCGCGGGCTTCGGAAAGTCCCGCCCGATCGCGCGCCGACTGCACCGCATTCGCGATGAAAATCGGGAAGCCGACGCGATACGGCAGCGAGGACCGATCGGTATGAAACAGCAGTCGATACTCGATCCCCGCGAGCGTCGGCTTCTGCAGGATCAGCGGTCCGCGGCTTCCTTGTGCAAGGATTTCGTACCCCGCGAGTTCGTAGTCACGATCACCGATCCCCGCATTCGAGACTGGGTCGTCCGCGATCTGCACATCGAGTAATTGCACATGCCGCAGCAATGTTGCTGTGCGGTTCCAGTCGACGACATCGGCCAGTTTGGTGTCGATTGTCACCAGGGGTTGCAGGTCTTCCGGGATCACGCCAGTCGTGACGAGCACCCGTGCAGTCGGAATCCCCGTTAAGAGTTGGTCGGAGAAACGAAGGTCAACCGTGTTCGGCGTCGTGGCTCCCTCCCGCGGCCAGACATCGACATCCCCCTGGGCCAGCAGAGCTTGGCGATAACTCGATAACTCCGGCGGACAGAAGACTGACGCCCGGCGTGGTTCGGGGAGTTCCAGGAAGGCGGTGTTGTCGAGTTCGAGGGCATCGAACCCGTCGGGCTTGATGCGGATTTCGAGGCTGGAAGCGGTCGTGGTCTGGACCGGGAAGGTCATGCGGGCCGAGTCGCCGGCTGTCACGCCGAGCGTTTCCTGCTTCAGCGGTTGCCCGTTCTGCAACAGCGTAATTTCGACGAGGCGTTGTTCCCCTAGCGTCCCTTCCGTGGGCTTAGGTCCGGCATCGAGACGGAGAAAGACATCCCAGCCTGCTTCTGTGTGCCGGGCATTGCATTCAGTGATGCCGACATTCGCCCCGCCGGTGGGGATGCGTTGAAAGTTCAGCCGGAACGGAAGCTCGAAGTCGACCGCAGCGGGGACGTTGCCATCGGTCACCAACACCACTGTCTGGACCGCTTGCGTCCGCGCCAGCGCCTGGGCCATCCGTAAGCCGTCTTCCAGGCGGCTCGTCACCGGGCGGACTGTCAGGTCATCGAGTGCTGCGTGCAGGGCGCGTTGATTGTCGGTGAACTCAACCAGCCGGCGCGCGGTCGAATCGACGCCGATGAGGCTCAGCCGCTGATCGGGGAGCAGGTTATCGATCAGCTTGCGGACTTCCGCTTTGGCCGCGTCGAGCCGCGTTTGTCCGTTGGGGACATCGAGGGCCGCCATGCTGGCCGAGCAGTCGATGAGGACCGGGATGTACTGGGCGCGATCGGTTCCCGAGGGCCAGAAGGGCTGCATCGCCGCGAGGATCAGCGCGCACAGCAGGAGAATCTGCAACAACAGCAGCAGGTTGCGTTTGAACTTCTGGAAGGGCGAGTTGACCCGCTGATCGGCGATCACCTGCCGCCACAGAGCCAGCGACGGAATCTCCATCCGCGGCCGCCGCAGCTTCAGGAAGTAGAAAATGATCAGCGGTGCGAGGAGCAGAAACAGCCACGCCGCCGTGAGCGAGGTAAACCCGGGGAACGTCATGCGGCGCTCCTGCGGGAGGGCTGATGGCTGATGGCAAAGGGCAGAGAGACGGAGGGTTGGGAGTCACCCTCGTGTTGTTGTGATTCAGAGTCGGTCTTCCGGAGCGGCAGACAGGAATGTCTGCCCCACCTTCCAGTGGCACAGACATTCCTGTCTGCGTGGACAGAAGCCAGACCGAACTGCCCCTCCAGCCATCGACCATCGACCATCAACCATCGCCCCCTCATCGCACCCAGCCTTTCCGACGCAGCTCGTCGAGCAGGAGAGTGTCGATCGGCATGGACGCGTTGACGGTCAGACAGCGGCCGCTGCGTTGGCGGCAGGCGGTCGTCAACTGGTCCTGCAGGCCCTGCAGGTATTCGTGATACAGGCCGAGCAGGTCGCCCGCTGAGGAGACATCGAGCGTCATCTGCGTTTCGCTGTCGACGAAGCGGACATCGCCGGTCAGATCGGGCTGGAGTTCTTCCGGGCTGAGAATCTGCACGGCGAAGACTTCGAGTCCCGCACTGAAGAGATGATTGAACGGCCGTTCGAGGTCACCGAACGTCAGGAAGTCCGACAACACGATCGCCACACCGCGGCCGCGATGTTGCTTGAGGACTTCATCGACGGCCCGTTCGACCGGGTAATCCCCGCCGGTCGGAATCTGTTCGAGGAACGCGAGCAGCCGCCGCAGATTGGCTTTGCCGGTGCACGGATCGAGCAGTTGCGGCGTTTGTCCGACGTGCTGGCAGGCATAGATGCTGACCCGTTCGCGATTCATCAGTCCCATGATGCCGAACGCAGCCGCGAGTTGTTTCGCCCGCTGGAATTTGTCGCCGAACTGCATCGACGCGGAGGCATCGAGCAGGACGACGACGTTGAGTTCTTCTTCGTGACGATAGAGCTTGAGGTACGGCCGCTGGGTGCGGGCGAAGATGTTCCAGTCGACGTAGCGGACATCGTCGCCGACGGCGTAGTCGCGGTAATCGTGGAACTCGGTGCTGGTCCCCCCTTTGCCCGCGAGATGTTCGCCGCGGCTGCGATTAGTCAACCGCCGCAACGGCAACAACCGCATCCGCTCGACGCGCGCCAGCAGCGAATTGTCCAGCAGCGATGTAAAACGAGCGGTGGTCATGGGAGGGGCTGATGGCTCAGGGTTGATGGTTTAGGGTCAGAGATGAGGTCGGTGGTTGTTGGTCGGGACAAATGCACCGATGTCGTTGTCAAGTCTCTTCGTATAGGCCCGGCCTGAAGGCCGGGCCTATACGAAGACCTCAACTCAATCACTTCTCACGTTGTTTGTTGAAGGCACTGGCACATTAGCCTCTCGTTCTCTGGCACTAGTCACTAGACTCTTGGCTCTAGACTTCCTCCCCGCTCACAGCGTTTCCGGCGTCGCCTGGGAGCATTCCTGCACGAGTTCACTGACGGGGATCCCTTCGGCCTGGCCGTCGTAGTTCAAGAGCATGCGGTGCTGCAGGACTTCGTTGGCGAAGTGGCGGATATCGGCGAAGGCGACATGCGGGCGACCCTCAGCGAGGGCCCGCACCCGGGCAGCGCGGATTAAGCCTTGAGCAGCCCGCGGACTCGCTCCCCAGCGAACGAACTGCTTCACGCGGGCCGGCGCCCCTTCGCTATCGGGATGCGTCGCCAGCACCAGCCGGCAGGCGTAATCGCGGAGCGCGTCGGTCACGACGACCTTGTCGAGGATCTTCCGGGCTTCCATGATCCGAGGACCATCGAGCAGCTTCGGCAACTCGATCGCTGTTTTCAGAATCGTGCGGCTGACGACTTCGTTCAACTCGTCTCGATTGAGGAACGGGACCGTCACCTTGAAGAGGAAGCGGTCGAGCTGCGCTTCGGGGAGCGGATACGTCCCTTCCTGTTCGATCGGGTTCTGCGTGGCCAGCACGAAGAACGGGGGCGTGAGCTGATGGATCGTCCCGCCGGTCGTGACCGACTGTTCCTGCATCGTTTCGAGCAGGGCCGACTGCGTCTTTGGCGAGGCCCGGTTGATTTCATCCGCGAGGAGCAACTGCGTGAAGATCGGCCCCTTGCGAAACTCGAAGCGGTACCGACCCGCATCGTCGCTGGTCATGATGCTCGTGCCGATGATGTCAGCCGGCATCAGGTCGGGCGTGAACTGAATCCGGCGGAAATCGAGATCGAGGACTCGCGAGAGGGCCTTCACCAGTTCCGTCTTCCCGAGACCGGGAACCCCTTCGAGGAGGACGTTGCCCCCCGCGAAGATCGCGACCAGGGCCGCTTCGACGGTCCGCTGCTGGCCGACGATCACGCGGCCGACAGCGGCGCGAATCTCGTTGAAGTCATGACGAAACCGCTCCGCTTCAGCCTGCAGTGCGGTGGGATCGAGGGTCGTGGACATCGCTGGGTCCATTCATGGTAGGGTCCGCTGTGCGGACCAATGTCGGTCTCAAAAATGTCGGAATGGTCCGCACAGCGGACCCTACGGAGGTCATCGCGGTTACGACGGTGGTTCTTCTTCGCGTTGTTTCTTGAGCTTGAGCAGGCGTTCGGTGGTCGAGACCGGCCCACCACTTTCGCCGGGTGCTGGCGGGGTCGATGATGGTGGAGCCGTGGTTGTGGTCGGTCTCGGTGTCGCGGGTCGTGCGGGGGGACGGGGACCGGTGGTGCTGGAGGGTGGTAACGGTCGTTCTTCCCGTCGCTGGTTGAGTTCGGTCTGCACTTTCTGCTTGCGTTCGAGCAGCGTCCCCATCGTGACGGTGCTGGCAGCTTTCCGCTGGAACGTGAGCGCGTCCCAGATCGGCTTGAGTTCGATCTGGATGCGGCGGACGGCGACATCGAGCGGGATCAGGCAGGCGAGCGCGATCAGGAACCAGTCGAAGATCGGACGTGAAGCACTCCGGGGTGAACGCTGATAACCGAAGACGTTATCGGTCTTGGCGACGCCATCGAGTAGACGGCCGCCGGTCCGGTCCGCGATTTCGCTGAGGGTCTGCCGATTGCTGCGGAAGCGGAGGTACTCGGGTGAGTACGGGACGATAAAGCCGCCGAACGCCTGATCGTCACGTTCGCTCGCCTTGCCCTGCGTGGCGACGTGATACCGCCCGTGTCCCCACAGCGGGACGGTCGCCTGATACCGTCGCGGTGCGACCTGCTTCAACCGCACGGCTTCGTTCTTCCCACCGGGACCGGAAATCTTGGCGACCACGTCGAGAAACATTTCATCCGCGTGGAAGTCTTCCGCGACGAGGACCGCTTCGCCCCCCTGGGCATACGTCGACAGTCGCAGCGAACCCTGTCGCCGGATGCGCGAGAGGTCGACCATCAACTGCTTGACGAACGCCTGGTAATGCTCCCACGACTGCCAGTCTGCCGCCCAGCGGGGAGAAAGGTCGGACGTGAACGCGGCAGTTTTTCCGAGGCCGTGCTGCCAGATGACGAGGAGCGGGTCCTGCTGGCCGGGATCGTCGGCTTCCGGGGGAGCGTTCAGCACCGTCATCGCCGGGGCCGGTTTGGCGTTCGTCAGCACGTAGCCGCGAAGTTGCGGAATCTCGGTGATCCCCTTCATCACGGGAGAGGGAAAGCCGAGTTGCGGAGCGATGACTTTATTCTGCACCATCGACCGTTTGAGGGTCTTTGATTCCTTGATGAAGATCGACGGGAGGACGTCGGGGTTGTCGTTCACGAAGTAATACCGCCCGCCGGTCATCTGGGCGATCGATTGCAGCGAGGCTTGTTCGTCACCGCCGTGAGGGAAGACCGCGACCGTCGAGACGCTGATCTTGGCATCGCGGAAGTCCTGCAGCAGCGTGGGTGGTGCAGGCGAGGGGTCCCCATCGGAGATGATGATCATGTGCTTGGTTGCAGCGTCGCTGGCTTTCAGTCCGTCGAGACCAAGCTGCATCGTGGTTTGAAACGTCCCCATATCGCCGATGAACGCCCCGTCGATGATCGGGACGAGTTCTTCGTACTTTCCGGCAGGGGTCAGCTTGAAGAGCCAGTCGTCTCCCTTCTCCGTCTGGGCGAGTACACCGACTTCATCCTGCGCGCTGAGGACCTTGATCGCCTGCTTGGTGATCCGCTTGGCCCAGGTGTTCCCCTCTGCGAATTCGCAGGTATGCAGAATGATCGCGAGGGCCCCCTTGGGGAGAATCTTCTTATTCGAGATGTCCATCGTCACGGGGAGAATCTCTTCCGCGACGGTGCGATGCCAGCCCCCGGCTCCGAACGAGTTGTCACCGCCGATCATCAGGAAGCCGACACCGACGTTGTAGACCGCTTCCTTCAACCCGGCGAGCTGCTGCAGTTCAAAGGCGTCGTACGGGACATTGCAGAAGACGATGCAGTCGTAGGGCATCAACGCGGCGACATCGGACGGGAAGTCGTAGGCTTCGATGACTTCGACATTCCGTTCCGCTTCCTGCATGACGCGGGCGAGGGCTGACCAGTCGCGGTCGTTCCCGGCCGGGTCGGTGACAAGCAGGACCTTCCCTTCCCCTTCGACGAAGATGTACCCCATCACCGCGTTGTTCTGGGTGAGGCTGTCCTCGGACCGTTCGATCTCGATCGACGCGGTGTACTCGTAGTAACCCGCAGCCCGGAGTGCCAGCGGCACCGTGTAGCGGTTCTTCCCCGGCTGAAACTTCACCGGCTGCTCGGCGATGATCTGCCCGTTCTCTCGCAGCGTGAGCTTCCCTTCCCCGGCCTGCAGCGAAGAGAGGACGACCGCCGCTTCGTACGTTTCGCCGAGCTTCACCTGCTGGGGCAGATCGAGTCGTTCGAGCCAGACTTCTTTCTCGTAGGAGTAATCGAGCGGGACGACATCGACCGGAATCTTGCGGGAGCGGAGATCATCGAGAACGCGCGAGAGATTCCCTTCGGTCTGCACCCCATCGCTGATGAGGACCAGCCGCGCCTGGCGATCATCGGGGAGCATCGCCGCGGCGAGCGACAACGATTGCTCGACGTTCGTGGCCCCTTTCTCGATCTGCGAGTTGAGGGCTTCAAATGGAAAGCTCTGTCGCGGCGGCAATTCGACGGCCGGAGTCTTGCCGAAGACGAGCAGTCCCATCTCGTCTTTCGCGGGCTTCTGCTCGTAGGTTTCGCGGACGTACCGCAGTGCATCGTCGACCCGATCCTGACGCACCGAGTCGGAGACGTCGACGAGATACATCACCGAGACGATGTCGCTTTTGCGGACTGCGCGCGGTTCTGCCAGCACCATCACCAGCAGGGCGAAGACCGCCAGCCGGATCGCCAGCGCCAGCTCACCGCGGAACCGGACCAGTCCCGAATACCCCACGACCTGCAGCCACCAGATCCAGACCGCCAGCGGCGTGAGCGCGAACGCCCACGGGCGCGAGAAGAGGAGGACATCGAAGGCTTCGAGGCCGATGACGACGGCTGGGAAGAGAATCGCGAAGACGACAAGCGACAGGCCGGCGCGCCACGTCAGCCGTTTCCGCGGCGGCGGACAGAGGGCGAACCACAGTTGTTTCAGTCGCGCCTGAATCGTCACGGGGACCATTCCCATCGCACCAGTCGGCGATTCCCTGTATCCGCGATGTACGCCACATTCGGTGCCGCGAGACTCAGGCCCCACGGCGTTGCTAACTCTCCGCTGCCACTTCCGGTCATCCCGCAACGATCGCGCAACCGACCATCGGGATGAAAGCGGGTCACTCGTCCGGCTCCATACTCGACCACGGCGAGGCTGCCGTCGGCCGCGATGCTCAAATCATAAGGATAATGCAGTTCGGCCGAATAGGCCCCAGCCGCCAGCGGGACAGGCTTCCCGGCTTCGTCACAGACATGCACACGATTATTAAAGGCATCGACAATATACAGTTTATGATCATGCCAGACGATCCCGCTCGGTCGCTGAAATTCTCCTGGCCCAGCTCCGAAGCGGCCGAATTCGCTGAGATAGTTCCCGTCGCGATCAAAAATCTGGATGCGGTCGTGCCCCCCATATTCGCCGACGTACAGCCGCTCGCGATCATCCTCAGCGATCGCCACGGGATAGATGAACTCGCCCGGTCCTTCCCCTTCGCGCCCAAACATCGAGAGGACGTTCCCCTCCGGATCGAAGACGACGACGCGATGGTAATGCGTATCGGCGACGAGCAGGCGGCCCGACCGTGTCACGAGCAACCGCTCGGGTTTGCCGACCGAGTGCTCGGGCATGAACCACGACTTCTGCTTCTGTCCCTGCTGATCGAGGACCAGGACGCGGCCGATGTTGTCCAGAACGTAGACTTCGCCCTGCGGCCCGACCGTCACGCCGCGCGGAGCCGGCACGCGGTCTCCTTCCGCGGGGAGTGCCCAGGCGGTGTCGTTTCGCGGAAAGAGGAACGTCTCCGCCGAGTCTTCACAGCCGCTGCAACTCAGCATCAGCAAGCATGCGGTCAGTAGGCGGAGAGCGACGCTCAGTCCGCGTGGCAGTGGTCGACGCGCTGGTCGGGTCAAAAACGTTTTGCTCTGGGCCGGTGCAGTGTTCGTCGACAGTTCAACAGTGTCGTACGTGCCGCAGCGCCGATGTGCGAGCAAGCAAAGTGGTCCATCCGGGGCCGCTTCCAACTCGAGCCGTTCCGGACGGAGGCAGCCCTGCACACCTTCGAGGCCCCATGCTGTCCCTTCATCGTCCGTCAACCAGGTCATCGGACCGGTCAGCGCAGCGACGGTCGCATCGGGGGGAGTATCGTACAACTCGGAGGGCGTCCCCGTGGCGAGGACTTGTCCCTGGGCGAGGACGATCAGCCAGTCGGCTTCAGCGAGGGCGGTTTCCGGTTGTTGAGTGGCGAAGACGATCGATCGTCCCGCAGCCCGGGCGGTGCGCAACACCTGCCAGCCTGCGGAACGCCGGGCCGCATCGACATGGGCGAGGGGTTCATCGAGCACGAGGACCGCCGCGTCGCTGAGGATCGCGCGGGCGAGTGCGACACGGTCACGCTCGCCGAGGGAGAGTGTCGCCGGGCGAGACTCCGCGACGTTGGTGAGATCGAGGTGCTCCAGCATCCGGTCGATGCTGTCCAGCTCTACGGTTGGTGACACCGCTTCGAGATGTCCGCGGACCGTGAGATGCGGCCACAGACCATGATCGGCCGGTGCCCAGCAGCAGGGCAGAATCTTCGGCGGATTCACCTGCGGACGGACGTTCCGATCCAGGTCACGGAGCGAGATCGGGAGTTGCGGACCATTGATGAGACCCGCTTCCGGCCGTTCAAATCCGACGAGCAGGTTCAACAACGAGGTTTTACCACTTCCCGAGGGACCGAGGACCGCGGTGATGCCGGGGGGAATCGAGAGCGTCCCGATCGTCAGTCGCGGTCGGGACAGACCGGACTGGGTGATGGCATCGAGGTCCCACAGTATTGCGGTGGTCACACCCGTCCCCGTCGCAGCAGACTCCAGACCAGCGCGGCCAGAACAATTGGCCCGCCCAACAAGATCGCCATCTCGGCCGAGAGCGCCGCCGTGCGCCCGAAGTGCAGGAAATTGTACAACCGCACGACTCCCGCCGTCAGTCCCGTGGGAGCCAGTAACCCGGCCAGCGTTACTTCCAGATAGGCCCAATAGGTTAGACAACAAATCGCCAGAAACCGCGGCTCATCACGCAACTGCCAGAGCAACCGTCGCCCGGTGCGGCGCTGTTCGGCTTGCAGTGAACCTGCCAACTGCTCGGCGATCATGAGCGCCGACGAAGACGCTGAAGTCCACTGCTGCAACACCGCCGCCCGTGGAATCAGGAACAGGAGGCACGCGATACACCACGGGATCGGCGTATCATAGAACGCCTGGCTCAAGTCGCGCTGAAACAGATTCAGCGCCAGCAGCGCCAAGACCAGCGACCCCATCAATCCCGGCACCGCGAAGAGCACGCGCCACCCACCTGACGCCCAGCCTTCGCAAGGCTGGGTCTTGTTCTTCTTCGTCCCCAAGGCAGCCAGCATCCACGCCCCACAAGCGGCACACAGTGCCAGTGCCGTCCCTCCTAGCAGTTCCCGGATCAATCCCTGCCAGCGGAGCGATTGTCCCAGCAGTTGCAGGAACCCCACGGGGAGGGTGATGAGCAATCCTCCGACGGGAATCAGCACGAGCACGATCCACGCTACCAGCACCAGCCCACGCGCGATCTGCTCATCCCGGCGCGAACACGGTTGCGGCTCCCGCAATACGCCGCCGGTGAAGCGCCAGCTGACGAGACTCACCAGCCCGGCCTGACCCAACGTCGGCCCGAGGGCCAGCCAGGTGGCAGAGCTTAACGGCAAGCCTCCGACCTGCGCGACGAACAGCCAATCGGTCCAACTCGCTGCTCGAAACAGCGCTGCCAGCTCGAACTCCTGAAACGCCAGCAGAAACAACAACACGAAGGTCGGGAGCTGTTGCCCCAGCCAACCCGCCCGCTGATACGCCAGCCATTGCCACCATGTGGGCGGGGACGTCCACGTCATGCGTCGCAAGTACCACGCGGCCGGTGTGAGGGCCGGGGCCGGTGTCAGTCGCCACACGACGACTCCGACCGCAAGATTCCGCAGACCGACCAGCCCCGCGAGCGCGAGTTCCGCCCACAGTGGTCGACCGGCGACTGTCGTCGCGTACGCCATCCCCAGCAGTAACTCGGGGACGAGTGCCGGTCCGCAGATGAGGAGCCAGCTGCGGCGTTCACGCTGCGGCGGGGCCGCATCAATCCAGTTCGACCAGAGCTTCGCGCACCACAAGCCAACCAGCGCGAGGAGCAGCGCGCGCGCAGCGGACCACGCGACCGAAGCGCCGAAGGTCACGGCGCCACTTCCTGCCGCAGCCACTCCAGGCAGGCTTGTCGTGCCGGAAGCAACGGCCGCAAATCGATACTCTCGGCTGCCAGATCGTGCAGCCGTGCCACCACTAACGGGAATTCATTGGTCGTCAACGGGCCGAGTGGAATCTGCCGCGAGGCCGACCAGGCGAGTTTGACTTCCGTCTCAGCGGACGTGAGGTAATCGACTAGTCGTTCCGCAGCCTTGCGGTGCTTTGTGCCGCGGATGATCGCCACGGAATTCGGGATCGCGATCGTCTTGCCGTTGATGCGGACCGGGGCATATTCGACGTTCGCCCCGGCATCGAGCGCGACGAAGAGATCATCGGTATCGGTCGCTCCGAGGTCACATGTCCCGGCCGCAACGAGGTCTTTCACCACCGCATTGCCCCGGACTTCGCGCAAACCGCGTTGCCGCAGGTCGGTATGCCACCGCTGCAGCTTCTCCGGACCCCATTCATGCCACAGGGCTGCGTAATGGGTGAGCGTGGTGCCGAACAGCGGTTGTGCGAAGGCCGCGCGGGAGGGCTCTGCATCGAGGACCGCGGTGATGGTCGCTTCGTCTGCGACCACTTCTTGAGGATTGACGATCCAGACCCGCATGCGGGCCGCGAAGCCGACCCATTGTCCCGCGGGATCGCGGAACTTCTTGGGCATTCGCTTCCAGCCTGTTCCCTGATACGGTTCGAGCAGTCCCTGTTCCGCCATCGCGAGGGTGCCGAGGAGTTCGTTGTTCCAGAGGACATCGCACCGCGGGTGGTGACGCTCGCGCTCAATCAACTGGAGCAGACCGAGTGACTTGGTCGCTTCGGTATCGAAGCGGACATCGACAGCGATCCCCGTCTCTTTCTCGAAGTCGCGCAGGATCGCTTCGGAGAAGATCGCATCGTGGGCGCAGTAGACCACGAGCGCGTCACTGCCGCGGTTCGTCCACCAGCCGGAAAGCCAGACGAGCGTGAGCACCAACGCGGCAGCAGCCCCGACGACCGCTACGCCCCCGCGGTTATGGCTTGGGAGCATCCGCGGCGTCCAAGGCGTCGAAGTACTTCTGAATGCTGCGGTGATAACCGGGCGGAACCTGTTCCTGTTCCAGTGCATCCGCCACGCCCTGCTTCACCTGTTGGGCGAGCGAGCGATATTCCCCCTGGGCTGCCCCTTTCTCGCCGAGACCTTTCTGTTTCTGCGAGAAGAGGATCTTGCCCGCAGTCACGGCTGACTTGGCGACTTCCGACTGGAACTCGGTCTTGATCGAATCGTCTTCCGGAGCGACTCCCCCTTCACCGGTTCCCGGCCCACGCATGCCGGTCTTGCCATTGCCGCGTTTGCTTCCCTGGCACTGGCCGCAGCCGGGGCATTGACCTTCGCCTTGACATTCCCCTTCGCACTTCGCGAGAAGCTTCTTGTAGAGGGCTTCGTAGTCAGCCATCGTCTTGCAGCCCTGGCTGTCTTTGCCGTCGAGCTTGTCGTGCTCGTTCAGACGCTTCGCAAGCTTCATCGCCTTGAGGGCTTCTTCGAGCTTCTTGAGGTCGTCGGCCGACTGGGCGAGTTCTTCGAGTTCCATCTCCGCGAGGTCGAGTGACTCCATCGCCGCGTCGAGGGCTTCCGACGAGAGGTCGTCCAACTGGGCAAGGTCCATCTGCTTCATCGCCCGCTGCATCGCCGCCTGCAGGGCTTTCGAGTCGATGTTCTTCTTCGCGAAGTTGTCGAGCGTCTCCATCCGTTTCTTGATTTCCTGCTTCAGCTTTTCCTTTTCGACCGGGTCGGTCGTTTTGGCGAGCTTCTGCAGTTGGTCCTTCAGCGATTCCATTTCCTGCTTGAGGCCGTCCATCGACCCCTCTTGCAGTTCCTGGCCGAGCTTCTTGAGGAGTTCCTGATCGGCGGCACCGAACTGCTGATCGCTGTCGGCTTTGTGCTTAAGCAGGTTCTTCAGCGCGTCCTGATTCAGTTGCTTCCAGACGGTGCCGAGCTCTTTCTGCTCGTCCATCAGCGATTCCAGGTTCGCCTGCTTCTGCTGGGGCTGCATCTTGTTCAGGGCCAGCTTCAGCCCGTCGATCGCTTCGGTCGTCGGCGTCTCTTCCGGCGATTCATCGACCTTCGCCTTCAAGTCGGCGAGCCGGAGTTGCGTCTCCTTGCGGCTTTCGACGAGTCGATCTTTCCGCTGGGCGACGAGTGACGCCGAAGCGACCTTGCCGAACGGATCGAGCTGCGGCAACTGCCACTGCGCCAGCGCCACGATTGCGAGTAACCAGATGACGGTGCGCGTCCGTCGCGGCCACTGATACGGAGCCACCCGCTGCGGTTGAATTCGACCAGCGGTCGCTTCCGCTGACTGCACAACGAGTGGCTGATAGGCCCCCATCGAGTGTTCGAGCTGTGCGAGCGTGAGATAGAGGTCCTGTGCGCCGGCGGTCCGATCGACCGCGCGGGCGGCTTCACTCACGGCGGGTCGGCGGAAGAACGCGAGCGCGAGGGCCGCAGCGACGAAGGGGATCGCAGCGAACGATTCCCACGAGAAAACATCCGGGAGCAGGCCCGTTAACCGGCGGACCACCAGCCCGATAGCGAAGGCGATCGTCACCGTGAGTATGGACCAGCACGCTGCATGACCGAGAGCCTGCCAGCGCAGCCGCCGGGTGACAGCCGTGAGTAACCGTTGGGAAAGCGGAGCATCGGACATGATCGACCGTCTCCAAGCGAGGAGCGTGCAGGGATCAGGACCCCTGCTGCACAGGATTCCATCAGCATAAATCGACCGGAGCGGGGAAACAACCGCAGTCTTTGGCCGGAACCAACAATTTCCACCCCAAATCGAGACGTTTTCAGGAAGGCCGCAGTTCCCGGGAATCGGCCCAATGAACCGCCGCAGGGGTTGAAAAGTCCTCTTTCCCAGTTTTTCCCCCGTGATTTACACTCCACCGGGGTCTGTGACCAGCTTGTAGGGTGGGCTGTGCCCACCGTTCTTCAGGTGACCTACCGACAGGGCGACCAATCGGTCGAATGCCGGTGGGCACAGCCCACCCTACGAAGACAGTTCCCACCCGCAATCCGTCACCCTTGACCAGCGCAGCGGACCGGCTTCATACTGCAGTGCTCGCCGGATTCCCCCCCTTTGCCTGGTCAAGGTTCGCCGGAAGATGTTGAAGAAAGCTGACTTCGAAGAGTTCCAACGCGATCTCACCACATTGCGGGCCCGTGTCCGGGGCGATGTCGTCCAGATGACCAACGAAGCCCTCGACCGTTACGGCGAAGGGTCCGAATCCAAGTCGCCAACGCATCTGGCAGAACTCGGCACCGAAAACTACGAACAGGACTTCGCCCTGCGGCGGGTCGAGAACGAACAGGAACTCCTCGAAGAAATCGACGAAGCCCTCAAGCGGATCGAACAAGGGACGTACGGTCTGTGCGAGTCGTGCATCGCTGCGGGGCTGCCCGCCACGAAGTCTTCGATTCCCAAAACGCGGTTGAAGATTATCCCCTTCGCCAGGAACTGCATCGAATGCGAACGGAAGCGCGAACGACTGGGTCGGTAACTCCTCCGCTGGCGGTCCCGGCCGCACTGCGGCCATCGACCGCTGCGGTCCCTGTCAGTCGTTACGTGGCCTTCCTGTTGATAGCTGCCGCTGGTCTGGCCTGGGATCTGTATTCCAAGCAGATCATTTTTGGTTCGCTGGGATGTCCCGGTCTCTCGGATTGGGAGTGGACCTGGAAACCGTTCGTCCGTTTTCGGCTGCACACCAACTTCAACTATGGAGCGTTGTGGGGCATGGGGCAGGGGATGGCGTGGCTCTTCGCGACCCTCAGTGTCGCGGCCGTCGTCGGCATTCTGACGTACCTCTTCGTCTTTCGTGCGGCTCGCAACTGGTGGCTGACGGTTGCGCTGAGTCTCGTCACCGCGGGTGCACTCGGCAACCTCTACGACCGGACCGGCATGCACGGCTGGCGCGATGAACACGGCCCGGTCTATGCCGTCCGCGACTTCCTCGATTTCCAGTTCTTCGAGACCTTCGACTGGGCGATCTTCAACTTCGCCGATACCTACCTGGTGACCGGCGCGATCATGCTGGTCCTCTACTCGTTCAAGCCAGAACCAGTCGCCTCCACCACGACCGAATCGCCGTCCTCGGCCATGTCGTGAGCTAGGTCGAGTGATGGTGTTGTGACGATCAACGACAAGGCGTTCGGGCCAACGGCCCGATCCATCAGCGGCGTGGACCAATGGACCGCGGCAATGGTTCGGGCCGCTGGCCCTGTGGTGATCGGACCGACATCAACCTGGGGCGATGCCCCAGGCTGGAATGGACCGGGCCGTTGGCCCTCGTAGGGTTCCGAAACCCGCAGTTGCAGAGCTGCTGCTGTGCCGTGTGGCATAGGTGATGCCCTCCCGGTCCAGGCGCAACTCCTGACACTCTTGTGCTGGAGCGATTGCTCCCTTCAGCGCCAGAAGCTTGCAATGCTCCCAGGACAGACTTACGATCTTACGACCATAAGAGTGTTAGAACTTGAAGAAGGGGGTGTGAATTATGTCGCAAGATCAAGGTCACCGACGGGGGCGTACCACGGGGTTTACCCTGATCGAACTGCTGGTGGTGATCGCGATCATCGCCGTCCTGATCGCACTTCTGCTTCCTGCTGTCCAGCAGGCACGGGAAGCGGCCCGACGGACGCAGTGCAAAAACAATCTCAAGCAGATCGGTCTGGCGATCTTTAATTACGAAAGCACGCACTCCCGCTTCCCGTCGTGTGGCGAAGGGACCGACTACAGCACGTCGCCGCCTTCGACCTGGTGGGGAATGCATTCGCTTTTCAGCCAGATTCTGCCCTATGTCGACCAGGCGGCCACGTATCAGCAGTTCGACTTCGGTTCTGCCTACAATGCCACCGCGCAGAACATCGCCGCCTCCAAACAGCCACTGACGATGTTTGTCTGTCCGTCCGAAGCTTACCGGTCGTCGTCGACGGACAGCGCCGGGTTCGGAGTCGCCGATTATGCTGCCAGTTTCTATGTCGATCTCGATCCGGCGACTGGCCTGCGGAACAAGTTCCTGCGAGTCGATGGTGTGATCACACGCGATTGGACCAGGATTTCCGCAGTCACCGACGGCACCAGCAATACGACCCTCGTGGTCGAAGATACCGGACGCGATGAACGCTTACAGCCGGGCAATGTCTACATTGATCCCGTCGATGGTCAACCTCGCAGAGATTGGCGCTGGGCTGAACCCGATACCAGCGGGATCGGGATCTCGATGGGGATCAATAACAATAAGTACCCGATGGGAGGTCCCGCCAGTTGTCGCTGGACGGTGAACAACTGCGGGGTCTTCGAGGAGATTTTCAGCTTTCACAATGGCGGTGCCCACGCCCTGATGGCCGATGGGACAGTGCGCTTTTTCTCCGAGAATCTCGACTACAAGGTTCTGCGGTCCCTGGTCAGCCGAAGCGGTGGAGAAGTCGTCGGCGAGTTCTGAGCGACCACCAGCGATCAGTTCGCTGGTTTTTCCTGCGCGGGTGTCGGGACTTCCAGCCGACAACATCCCAGATTCAGGTACTGACGTGCGCGGCCGGTGGACTTTTCCAGCAGGTTTTCCCGCAGGCTGTAGACCATGAACCGGCCATCCCGCTCGACTTCGACCAGTTCTGCCTGCTTCAGAATCTGCAGGTGATGGGAGACGGTGACGAGTTCCGTTTCCAGAAACTCGGCGAGATCGCCGACCGTGAGTGCTCCATGCCGCAGCAGGTCGATGATCCGGATGCGGATCGGCTCGCTCAGGGCCTTCAGCTGATCGGCGCACGTCTGCGATTGAAACGTATCGTTGTTCATACCCTCGACCGCATGCCCCTATCGAAAAGCATCAAGTCATCTCTAAGTCATCTCTGCGGCATCTGAAGCTAGTCTAAGCGGAACATCGGAGAAAACCAATCTTCCGTTCCGGGAAGTGGTAGAGATGATGGATTCGTGATTGGGATGACATGCGACGGAAGTATGGGTCACGATGTTTTTCCCGTTGGTCGTGTCCTCACCCGCTGTGTGACAGTGGCAGGCATCAACCTGGGGCGATGCCCCAGGCTGGTAGGAATCGGGCCGTTGGCCCTGATTGTTACGGCACGCTGGCGTTGGGGGTGTCGAAGAGGTAGCTGCCGGAGCCGACGGCACCAGTGCTGAGCAGGGTGAAGTTGGTGGCGTTGTTGCCGCCGCCGGAGAGGTTGGTCGGGGCGTTGAAGAACTCGATCACGTTCGGCAGCTGATTGAAGACCGACGCGTTCAACGTGACGGAGTCGCCGCCGTTCACCACCAGCCCGGAAACACCCGCGTTGTTGATGTTCAGTCCTGTCAGGGCGACGTTGTTACCGTTGAGCACAACTGCCCCGCTTCCGGCCGTGTTGTTGACCGTCAGCCCGGTGATCGTCATCTGTGCGCTGTCTTCCAGTACGAACGCATTGAAGGCCGAGTTGTTGATCGTGATATTCGTGAATGTTCCGTTGTTCTGCGTGCGGATCAGCAGCGGATCGTGTCCGGTATTGGCGGCGTCGACTGTCAGCCCATTGATGACGGTGTTTGTCCCCTGATCGGCGATCAGCGACGTGTGTTCGTTGTGAATCAGCGTGACGTTTTCGATCGTAACGTTCGTCGTGGTCTGCAGCATGATGCCGAAGCGTTGCGTATCGTGGATCGTCACATTGCGCAGGGCCACGTCAGCGGCGTTGGTGACCGAGAAGCCGTCACAGCACTGCTCGTAAATGTTGACGTTTTCGACGGCGACGTTGTTCACGCCGTTGACGAGCACGCCGGTTTCGCCCCCCTGCACATCGACACCGATGAGTGAGGACCCGGACGCGGCGGTGACGTTCGGGCCGAGGATATTCGGCCGTTCGATGACGGGTGTCGGTCCGGGAATTGTGAGGGTTGCAAGCCGCCCGGTGGTTGCCCCGACGACTTGTACCGGCGTGCCACTGCCGAGGACGGTCTGTCCCGGTTGAAGCGTCACACCGTTGGGGACCAGGTAATGGGCTCCGCCGCCGTTGACCACCACGAGGCTGTCTGCGGGTGCTCCTTCAACCAGCGTTTGCAGGTTATCGCCGGGTTGCACGGTGACCACGGAAGTGAAGGTGTGTCCGTTGACCTGGGCAAGCCCGGCTTCCGCGGGAGCCGCGGTCCCTGAGCTGACCAGCAGGTCGGATTGTCGCACAACGCGATCGAGCATCCGGCGCTCGAGGAGTGTGAGTCCGCGCGGACAATCGGACCGACCAAGCGCGATGCGGACAAGGATTAAACCGGTGACTTCGACATCGCGGACGTCGTCGTAGGTGGTGATGACGCCCGCTTCGAGTCGCGATCCCTCTCCCAGCCAGGGGAGATCATAGAGTCTGGTTTCGATGCGGCTGGCGACGCCGGTGAGATCAGGGCCGCCCGCCTGATTGTCGAAACTGTAGCCGCCGAAGAACGCCCGCAGTTCGAAGCTGCGCGAGTCGTTGGCATAGATCAGGCTGCCAGCTTCGGCATCGAAGCCACGGTAGTTGGTAAGCTGCTGACCGAGGAGCAGAATGTTACCATTCTGCAGGATCGCCCCCGCGAGTCCGGCTGGTCCACCGGTGCTTCCGCTGGTGGGGAAGTAGCCATTCAGGCGGGCTTCGGAGTTGATGGTCAGCGCTTCCGCGCCGAAGCTCAATTGCTGAAAGCGAGCATCGGATTCCGTAGAGCGATAGTCATAAAACGTGTACCCGCCGACGATGACGCTGTCCGCGACAATCTGCCGATAGCCTCCGCCAAAGCTCCCTTGCCAGGCCCCGTATTCGTTGTACAAACCGCGGACATCGGCGTAGAGCAGTTGCGAGTGCGACTGCAGTAGAGGCAGGAACAGATTGCTCACACTGCGCGAGGGGGTCGTTCCACCCAGGTACCCGATGCTCGCGAAGGGCGTATAGAGTTTGCAGTCGTAGTCGCCTGGGTCGCACAGGGCGGAAGCGCCCGCCGGTTCGCTGAATCCGGCTGCGATTGGCAACGCTCCCCCAGCGGGGTGAGGCAAACCGACCCACGGATCAGCGGGCAGCGCGACTGGCGGCAGTCCCGCGCGGTATTCGCCATACGGACTGACATTCCTCCCCACTGTGGGACGGTACGCGGCTGGACCAGTCGGTCCATAGGGATCAAGCCCCGGCGGTGACGAAAAGCCGCCGAAACGATAGTCCTGATAACAATTTCCGGCTGAGTTATGTCCCTGGAAAGGTGGTGTGATCGCTGGGCTTTGCGTGCCGGAATTCCAGGGTGCCACCGAACCACTGAAGAGATCCGACCCGGGAGAGCTTTCCACGAAAGGAGTGAGCGCAGTCGTGCCGATCGAGGGAGCAGACCGTGTTCCATAACGATCCTGCGCGACCCCGGACGGTGTGAGACAAACCGCCAGACTCCCTCCGCAACCGGCAGTCCAGAACATGCGGACGAGGAGCTTTCGCCAGCGTGGACGGGGCTGCCGCTCTGCAGATGACGATTCTGTCGCGCTCGATGGATTCGATCGAGCAATCGCAGTCCTACATGCCACAGTCGCGCACCTCATCCTTGAGGAAAAGCGTGCAATGCCACGAAGATACGCGGAAAAATCTTGGGTTCCGCCCAGGGTGAACCGCACGCTCTCTTCGATATCGCCCGCCGGTCAGGTCCTTCCGGAACGGAGTTGGTCACAATTCGGCTGGGCAAAGCGGACACATTGATGCGATTTGTCCGATCGTTCCGAAGACTCCGGTTGTGCGGGCTTCTGGACAGCTGAACGGTGTGAAAATCAGGATGGAACCCGCCATCGACCGTTGCTGCTGGCTATCGTGACTGACTGTGGGAGCGGGTGCCTCTCTCCCGGTTTGCTCCGGTTATTGAAGCCGCTCGGATCGCCGACACGCTTCCTTCTTCGATGCGCAGGAGTTTCGGAGATTGTCGCCGTGCGTTCGGACGGCTAGGCTAGTGGGGTTCTTTGTTCCGCGATCAGGCAGGACCCGCAGTTGGTGCCGAAACCGCCTGATTTGGCGAACGTTCAGGAGCTTGCGTCTGGTGGCGGTGTTGAAACTGATCAGTGGCGGCGGTGCAGGCCAGATCATTCCGCTCACCGGCGAGAGGATGGTGCTTGGTCGTCATCCGACGTGTCAGATCGTGCTCGACGATGCCGCGGTCAGCCGTCATCACGCGCAGATCCTCGAAAGTCACGGTTCGTACTTTCTGGAAGACCTGCGGAGCCGCAACGGATCGCTGCTCAACGACACTCCGGTTCGCGGCCGGATCGAACTCCACGATGGCGACGAGCTTCGGTTCTGCGATTACCACTTTCAATTTCTCACGGAAGCCTCGTCAGCAGTTCCTTCTTCGGTCCGGTTACCTGGCGCACGGGGAGGGGTGGTTACGAGTCGCACGAAGGAGACGCTGGCCAGCGAGAGCGAAGAGCCGCTCGTCTCCTTGAATGAGCCCGATCCGGAGTTGAAGGAGGGCGAAGGCTCATCGATTCTGAGCCGGGTGCCGACCGATCATGTGCAGACGGTCCGCCTCAACGTTCGGCCGGAAGTGAAACTGAAAGCGATCGTCGATCTGTGTACGGAACTCGGGACCGTGCTGAAGATCGATGATGTGCTGCCGTCGATTCTGACCGCGTTGTTCCGCATCTTCCCGCAAGCCGATCACGGGCTGGTGATGTTGAAGAACCCGGCGACCGACCGGTTGAATGTGCGGGCTTCGAAATCGCGGAAAGCGGACGATGATGAAAACGTCCCGCTGAGCATGACGATCATCCGCCAGGCACTCGACAGCCGCCAGGCAATCCTGAGTGCCGACGCAACGCGCGATCATCGATTTACATCGAGCGAAAGTCTGACGGATCTGCAGATTCGGTCGGTGATGTGTGCCCCGCTGGTCGATCCGAGTCGTCAAGGGCTCGGCGTCATTCAGGTCAGCACGCGCGATCTCGGCCAGCAGTTCACGCCCGATGATCTCGAACTGCTCGCCAGCGTGACGTCGCAGTGTGCACTCGCCGTGCAGAACGCGGACATGCACGAATCGCTGCTGGCGCAACGCGACATGGAACGCGAACTGGAGTTCGCCACACAGGTGCAACTCGGGTTCCTGCCGAATGAACCACCGCAGGCGGCGGGCTATGCATTTGATGATTACTACGAGCCTGCCAATCGGGTCGGCGGAGATTACTTCGATTATATCCGGCTGCCGAATGGGAACATCGCCGTCACAGTCGGCGATGTTGCCGGGAAGGGGGTCCCGGCTGCGTTGCTGATGGCACGGTTGCACGCCTCAGCCCGCTATCACCTGCTCAGTGCCACCTCAGCCAGCGAAGCACTGACGAGCCTCAATTCAGAGATGGTCTCCAGCGGTCTCGGATTCCGGTTCATTACTCTCGCGATGGCGATCTTGAATCCGCATAAGCATGAGCTGGTGATCGCCAACGCCGGGCATCTGCCTCCCTATTTGCGTGATGCTTCTGGATGTGTGGTTGCGCTGGGACAAAAGCAGTCGGGGATGCCGCTCGGGGTTTCGCCGACGCAGTCGTTTCAGCAGATCACCGTGTCGCTTGCTCCGGGTGATACGGTCGTGTTCTTCACCGATGGCGTGACCGAAGCGATGAACCCGGCGCTCGAAATCTATGGTCGGCAACGGCTCTCGCAAACCATCGCCACCGGTCCGGCTGAGATCGGGAAACTTGTCCCGGCGATCGTCGATGATGTTGAAGAGTTCTTCGAATCACGGACCCAGCGCGACGACCTCTGCGTCGTCGGACTGCAGCGGCTCGTCGAACTCGCCGATGCCCCCACGGCAGTCCCGGCACCTTGAAGCCATCAGCAGGATTTCAGAGCCTTCTCATTGTCAGAGATGACCGGGTCTGCACGACGGACTGGATTGATCGAAAAGCTCTGACCAGATACCACGGCCATTATTCGTCCCGAAAGGAATCGGTGCGTGACGCTCACCACCGCAGATGTGCTCGGTCCCACCGGCCGGATTGCTCAGCGACTCGGGACGTACGAGAGTCGGCCCCAGCAGATGGCGATGGCCGACGCGGTCGCCCATGCGATCGCAGAGGATCAGCATCTCGTCGTGGAAGCCGGGACCGGAACGGGGAAGAGCTTTGCCTACCTCGTTCCCGCGATCCTCGCCGCGACGGCGGGACAGGGGACGAACGCTCCCCGCAAACGGATCGTGATTTCGACGCATACCATCAGCCTGCAGGAACAGCTGATGGCGCGGGACATCCCGTTTCTCAATGCGGTCCTGCCGGTCGAATTCTCTGCGGTCCTGGTCAAAGGCCGCTCGAACTACATCAGCCTGCGGCGAACGCAGGGGGCCATTGGCCGGGCGGCGACTCTGTTTGCCCGTCCGGATGAAGCCGACCAGCTCAGCCAGATTTCCTCCTGGGCACGCAACACCACGGACGGAAGTCTCTCCGATCTCGAATTCAAGCCGCTCCCGAGTGTCTGGGACGAAGTCCAGAGTGAACACGGGAACTGCCTCGGCAAGAAATGTCCGACGTACGACGACTGCCTCTATTACAAAGCCCGACGACGCGCGTGGAACGCCGATCTGCTGGTGGTGAATCACGCCCTCTTCTTCAGCGATCTCGCATTACGCCGGGCGGGGGCTTCGATTCTGCCCGATTACGATGTCGTCGTGTTCGACGAAGCCCACATGCTCGAACAGGTCGCGGCCGACCATCTCGGTCTGTCACTCACGAGTGGGCAAATCGAGTACCTGCTCGGTCGGCTGTACCACGAACGTCAGCAGAAAGGCTTGCTCGCGCGGCCGGAGTTCGTCTCTGCCCAGCGCACGGTGGCCAAATGCCGGCAACTGGCCCGCGGGTTGTTCGAGGATCTCCGGTTGTGGCGCGAAGGAGCCGCGCCTGCGAACGGCCGGGTCCGCACGCCGCCGCCGGTTGAGAATGAACTCACCCCTTCACTGAAACAGCTCGGTGCCGAGATTGCGCAGATCGCGAATGGACTGCAGAAAGAAGAAGAACGGATCGAGTTCCTCGCCGCGGCGGATCGCTGCAGCGACTGGGCCGATACGTTGCTGTCGTGGTTGAATCAGACCGCAGAGGATCACGTTTACTGGATCGAAGCGTTCGGACCGGAAGGCCAACGCACGCGGCTGCAATCGTCGCCGATCGATGTCGGCTCGGTCCTGCGTGACGAACTCTTCAACAAGGTGAAAGTCGCGATCTGCACGAGTGCCACGCTCGCGACCGGCAAGCAAAGCTTCGACTTCATCCGGACGCGGCTCGGACTGACGACCGGGAATGATCTGCGGCTCGACAGCCCATTCGACTATCGTCGCCAGGTGCAACTGATTCTCCCTGATGACATGCCCGATCCGGGAGCCGAACCGCATGCGTACGACGCCGCGGTCTGTCGCCGGATTCAACGGTACGTCGACCGGACCAAGGGCCGTGCGTTCGTCCTCTTCACGAGTTACCGGATGCTGCAGAACTGCGTCCGGCGGCTCGGTCCCTGGCTGGCGAGTCGCCGCTACGGCGTGTACGTCCAGGGGGAAGAGATGCCCCGCAGCCTGCTGCTGGAGAAGTTTCGGCAGGATGGGGCTGGTGTCTTGTTCGGCACCGAGAGTTTCTGGCAGGGTGTCGATGTACCGGGCGATGCGCTGCAGAACGTGATCATCACCAAACTCCCCTTCAGTGTCCCCGATCACCCATTACTTGAAGCGCGGGTCGAATCGATCCGTGCGAGTGGCGGGAACCCGTTTGTCGATTACCAGGTCCCGGAAGCGGTGATCAAATTGAAGCAGGGCTTCGGTCGCCTGATTCGTTCCAAGACCGATTCGGGGATCGTGGCGATTCTTGATCCCCGCGTGCGGACCAAAGCTTACGGCCGAACATTCCTCGAAAGCCTCCCGGAGTGTACGATCGAAATCGACCGCGAAGAGGGCTGATGGGGTGGTGGATGGCTCATGGTCATTGGCTCATGGCTGAGAGGCAGAAACCACCTGATCCACAATCCGGCCTCCAGCCCACGCTTGCGTCTTCGCATCTCTCCTTCTCTTAAAGCCCACCCCCATGTTCACCGGTCTTGTTGAAGGTCTCGGACGTATCGCCGCCGTCGTCCCCGAAACAGCGGGCATCCGGCTGACGATCGTGCCCCACGCGCTCATGGTCAACCCGGCCGATCCGGCCAAGGTTGGCGATAGCGTCGCCATCAACGGATGTTGTCTCACGATCATCGAGATCGATGCCGTCGGCTGGTCGTTTCAGGCGGGGACGGAAACGCTGTCGAAGACCAATCTCGGCCGACTGCAGGCCGACGATCCCGTCAATCTGGAACGGGCCCTGCTGGTGACCGCGCGACTCGGTGGGCATTTCGTCCAAGGGCACGTCGATGGCGTCGGCTCGGTCGCTGCCATTGCCATCGAAGGGGACTGGATCACCATGGACTTCAGCACGCCCCCGGCGCTCGCCCGGCAGATGGTGACCAAAGGCTCGGTTTGCGTCGATGGCGTGAGTCTGACCGTCGTGACGGTGACCGACGACTCCTTCCGCGTCGCGCTGATCCCGCATACGCTCGCGATGACGACGCTCGGCGTCCGTCGCGTGGGCGACCCGGTCAACCTCGAGACCGACATCCTCGGCAAGTACGTTGAACGACTCCTCGCCGGTCGCCTCCCTCCATCCTAGCCCGAAGCGCCAGCTCCGGCAGCGTCTTCGCAAGGCGAGGCAGACAGATGAGAAATGAGTCATCAACCGGAGCTTGCGCTCCGGGCTATGCAGCGTCGGCATCACTGCCAGTACGTGCGGTCCAGCGCGCGGTAGTTGATCGCCTCGCTGAGATGACCGGCGTCGATGGTGTCGCTGGCTGCGAGATCGGCAATCGTGCGGGCGATCCGCAGGATCTTGTCATGCGCCCGGGCGGAAAGGCCCATCTGTTCCATCGCTGCTTTCAACAGACCCTCCGCATCCCCGGCCAGCTTGCAGTGCTTGCGGATTTCGGAAGGACTCATCCGTCCGTTCCATTTCGGGTTGGTCTGCGAAAATCGACGGCGTTGCCGCTCGCGCGCTTCCTGCACCTGGGCCCGCATCGTGGCGCTCGAGGTTCCATCTTTCTGGTTCGAGAGTTCGCGGAACGGCACCGAGGGGACTTCGATATGAATGTCGAGCCGATCGAGGAGCGGCCCACTCAGCTTGCCGAGATAGCGTTCGATGAGCATCGGCGTGCATTTGCACTGCCTGCGCGGGTCGCCCCGATATCCGCACGGGCAGGGATTCATCGCGGCGACCAGCATCAGATTGGCGGGAAACGTCAGGCTGCCAATCGCACGGGAGATCGTCACCGTGCCGTCTTCCAGCGGCTGCCGCAGGACTTCCAGCGTCCGCCGATTGAACTCGGGAAGTTCATCCAGAAACAGTACGCCGTGATGCGCGAGACTGATCTCACCCGGGGCCGGGACACTTCCGCCACCGACAAGACCCGCTTCGCTGATCGTATGATGCGGCGCGCGAAACGGCCGTTGCAGTAACAACGGCTGACCGGGTTCGAGCCGTCCCACGGCGCTGTAGATCTGTGTCGTCTGCAGACTCTCTTCGGGAGACAGGTCGGGCAGAATCGTCGCCATCCGCTGGGCCAGCAGGGTCTTCCCGGTCCCCGGGGGACCGATCATCAGCAGGTGGTGAGAACCGGCTGCGGCCACGATTGCGGCCCGCTTGGCCATCTCCTGGCCTTTGACGTCGGTGAAGTCGATCGCATAGCGACCGTACTCGTTCACCGCGTCGGTCCAGGAGAAGTTCGCGGGGGGAATCTCGATCGCACCGGAGAAGAAGCCGACCGCTTCCGCAAGCGAACCGACCGGGATGACTTCGATCCCCTCGACGACGGCCGCTTCCCGGACATTCGCAGCGGGAACGACGATCCCCCGATAACCACGGTTCTTCGCGGTGAGGGCCATCGACAACGTGCCGCGCGCTGGGCGGATGGTTCCATCGAGCGCCAGTTCGCCGACCGCTCCGTATTGTCCCAGCTTGTCCGACTGCAGTTGTCCGCTGGCCACGAGGAGTCCCATCGCGATCGCGAGGTCCATCGAGGCCGCGTCTTTGGGAAGATCAGCGGGCGAGAGGTTGATCACAACGCGATCGATCGGACGGCTGTAACCGCTGTTGATCAGCGCCCGTTCAATGCGATGCGTACTCTCGCGGACTGCGGCTTCTGCGAGGCCGACGAGGATCGTTTTGGGGATCGCACCGGGCGAGATATCGACTTCGACCTCGACCGCCGCCGCATCAATGCCCATCAGCGAGTAGGTCGAGAGTTTGGCAAGCATGCTGCGAATGGGCCTGAAAGCAGGTGCAGAAAATCCTCTCAGCATTGTGGGGGACGGGCGCACACTCTTCAAGCTGCCGCCGTTCTCGGCAGAAGTTTCATCGTCATTCTGTCGTAGGGTGCGTCGCGACGCACCTCTTCAGAGCGGCTGGCGGAGGTGTTGACCGTCCCCGTTGATCTTGGTGCGTCGCGACGCACCCTACAGGACTGGCGAGTAGCAAACTGTTGACGTATCAACGTAGATTAGTGGTCTCTGATCCAACACTTTCGAAGGGGGCTGGAATGAAACCGAGCATGTTGTTCGTCGCCATCCATTTCTTGCTACTCGTCACCACAACGGCACAATCCGCTGAACCAGAGGCTTCCAAGCCTGCGGAATTGAAGGTGCTGGATCGTCTTGTCGGCAAGTGGGATTCCGAATCGGTAAGCCGGGTTGCCGAGTGGACACCCCAGGAAGGCCGTGCCAAGGGCACCTTGTCCAGGGAATGGGTGCTGGGTGGCCGTTATGTGCAAGAGACGAGCAAGCAGTCTGATGCCGACGCCATGGTGATGTTCACCTACGACTCATCGAAGAAAGCCTATCGATGGTGGCTGTTCAATTCCCACGGCCACAACTTCGACATGGCTGGGCAATGGGACGAGAAAACCCAGACGCTCACTTGCACGTCCGACCTGGGAAATGGCTTAACGAATACCTCGACCATCCATTTTCTCGATGCTGACACGCATAAGTGGACTGCCCTCGTCAAGGACGGGCAAGGCAAAATCTTCTTCGATGCTGGAGGCACATGCACCCGACGAAAATAGTCCCGTCGAGATTCGTAGGGTGCGTCGCGACGCACAATGATTGACCGAAGCGGCGGACATCTCCCCCACCCGGTCTGAAGAGGTGCGTCGCGACGCACCCTACTGGACTGCAGTCCCACCGGTCGGCTTGGGGCGTTTTGCGAGCCAGCGGTCGAGTTGGTTGGCGAACGCCTGGCGCTGGGATGTGCCATAGTTGGAAGGACCGCCGGTGATGACGCCCTCGCCGCGGAGGTTGTCCATCAGATTGCGGGCGGCGAGTCGTTCGCCCACGGTGTCTTTCGTGTAGAGCATGCCCCGCGGATCGAGCGCGATTGCCCCCTTGGCAACGACATCGGCGGCGAGCGGCACATCGGCCGTGATGACCAGATCGCCCGGCTGCGTCAGTTCGACGATTTTGCGGTCAGCGATGTTCATCCCCTGCGGGACCAGCAGGCTCGAAATGTACGCGGATTTCGGCGTGTTGAGGACCGCATTCGCGACCAGAGTGACCTGGATTTGACAGCGCTCCGCCGCTTTGTAGAGCAGCAGTTTCACATCGCCCGGACAGGCGTCGGCATCGACCCAGATCGTCATCTGACCCGTGACCCTGACTGCGAAAGAGGAGGTCCGATTCATTGAGACGATCTCACGTTTCGGTGAGACCGGTCGCCCAGTATGACGGATCGCTCCCGTCTCCGCACCTGCACACGTCAGGGGTCATCGCTTGGGGGTGTGGTCCCCAATTGGGGGGCACGGATCACCAAATGAGACTCTTGAGTCCCGGAGGGACGGCAGACCTTAGCCCCACGCGTCAGCGTGGGGACCGCGAACTGGCGCTCATGAAAAAGCCCCGGTAGGGGCGACAGAAATCACATGTCTGTCGCCCCTACCGGGGCTGCGCCTGCTGACTCGATGATTCCCACGGCTCACGCCGCGGGCTAAGTTCTGTCGTCCCTCCGGGACTTTGGAGCATCCATGTGACCAGATGGTCTCCCGCAATCACCGACCACACACATCGCTTCAGCATGCAACCGATGCACGACGCACGGTCGGATATCAGGGAGCGGTCACGTCGTTCAGAGTGGGCATCTCCTCTGCGTACGGCGGCTCTTCGTTCAGAATATAGACCGGGCGACTCGTGGCGTACGGATCGATGATCCGTTGCTTGATTTCACCCGAGAAGAGCTTTCTGGGATTGCGGATGGCGTCGTAGTTATCCGGCTCCCACTGGCGGCGATCGTTGCGTTCCAGCGGCGGCGTGAGGAGCGGCGTACGGGCGCGTTCCAGGCCGATCTCCATTTCCGGCGGCTTGTCTTCCGGATACGGCATGATGTACGGGACCAGCGCGATAATCACTTCGTTCCGCTGACGGAGCACGGTCCGCTTCTGGAAGAGACGCCCGACCAGCCAGAGGTCTCCCAGATACGGAACCTTGGTCTGGACTTCGGTATCTTCCTCTTTGATCAGACCGCCGATGATCATGCCACAGCCATCGGCGAGCATCACGGTCGTTTCGACTTCGGTCGTATCTTCTTGCGGGAGACCGGCAGCGTTGATCTGCCCGCCGGAGACTTCCGGTTTGACCTGCATCATCACCAGACCTTCATCGGTAATGGTCGGCGTGACATCGAGCACGACCCCCACATCGAGGAAGTTCACGTTCTGCAGCGTGCTGGTCTGCGTGGTGGTGGTCACCAGAAAACCGAGCTGCTGGCCGATCTGAATCCTCGCATGCTGGCCATTGAGGCAGAGGACCTGCGGGGTGGCCAGCGTCTTCGAGTCGGTCGAGACTTTCAAGGCTTCCAGGAGAGAATGGAAGTTGGCGTTATCGATCCCAAAGAAGAACGCGGGGCTGGCCTTCGGATTGGCGAACCCGGTGGTCGAGAGCGTGATTTTGGTGCTGCCGATGTCGAAGATTTCCTGCAGATTGACACCGTGACGGCAATCGTCTTTGAGATTGATCTGCAGAACGTGGGCTTCAATCAGCACTTGTCGCGGCGGACGATCGACCGCAGCAATATAGGCTTCCACGCGGGCCAGATACTCGGGGAGGTCTTCGACGACGATTTCTTCGCGCGTGCGACGACTGTTCTTCGCATCAATGATTGTCGTCACCGCATGACCGGCGGGCGAGAGAAGGCTCTGCACGACCTTGTCGATGTCGTCTGCGGAGACATAGTTCAACCGGAAGACACGCAACATCACTCCGCGGAGTTGCGGTGACGTATTGTTATCGTTGGCTATGCGGGAGACGATCAGAATGTTGCGGTTGCGGTTCCAGCTGTAACCATTGACCGTGAGGAGTGCATTCAACGCATCATCGAGACCGACATCATTCAGCGTGACGGTCACGCGGCCTTCGACTTCACCTCCGGCGACAAGGTTCAGTCCCTGCTGTTCGGCAATCAGACTGAGCACCACCGACAGCGGAGCATCCCGCACTGTCAGCGAGATCCGTTCGTCGCCTGCTTCGGAAGGGCGCAGCTGAATCGTCGGTGTTTGCTCGGGACCGGCCGGCGGGAGCAGCAGTTGGGTTGTACTGATTCCGGTCGGTGCCTTGATGGCCGGTGGTGGGGGAAACGCGGCATCGGTTTCTTCGCCATCGTAAACCACGGGGCGGATGCTCCCTTTCGCGCGTTGCCAGGTCGGCTGACGGAACGGGGGACGTGTGAGGACTTCGGCTGTCACGTGTTCTGTATGGGGTAACTGCGGCGCTGGTTTGCGCTCCAGCTGGACTCGTGGTTCTTCCACCTCCACAAATTCAGGATGATCCAGCGTGACAATCGTGCGATAGCGCGGGTCGAGTTCGTCTTCCACCGCTGGCGGTGGCGACGAGGGAGGCCGGCTCGTGACGGCTTTGGGGACCTCGCGTGTTACCTTCGATGCAGGGGCTTTGTGTACGACGATGGGATCCGCCGTTTTGACCGGAGGCTTGGCGGAAAGGGGGGCAGGTTTGGTCGATGCCTGCGACGTGTAGCGGCTGAGATTCCACCATGGCTTTGCAGGGGGGGCAGGCGTCGCGCTGGCACTGACTGGCGCAGCCTGGCGCAGGTTTTGAGGAGTGGGCTTCGTTGCGGTTGAGCGCGTGGCGGGTTTGTTCGCGGCGGGAGGTTTCGCGGACTGGCTGTCGGCCGTCAGGGCTGACTTTCGCCACGGAGCCCACCACTCAGCTGCGTGGAGCGGTGTGACTACGCAGACACACGCGGCTGAAATCAGCAGCGCAGCGAGTCTCGTCGTATCAGACCGGCGTCGCATTCCCTGCTCCGCGTTCGCCCTGCATCCGCGAACATCAGCCCGGATCTCATGCTCCGGACTGTCAACTTCCCTGTCGATAGTCACGCATCCCGACTCTCCACCCTCGAATCGGAGATTGGCCTCTCCAGCACGGTTCCGATGAATAGAGCGTCTTCGACACATCGGCATCGAGTCAGGCTGCAAGCCGTTGAATTCTTCACAGCCCGCAGGACCGGTACAGCCCGAACGTTTTCGAGGGTGTGATGAGCACTCTGTGGCAGTTTCTGCCGGTTTGCGTGCTGTTCGAGCGGCTGGGTTGTGTGATGGCGGGCCTGGTCGAGCTCAGCGGATTTCCGGAAGGGGAGCAGTGATCTCTGAGGTCGCCGGTCGGTCGATCAATTCCAGCACGATCCCTTCTGCACGAATCGCGGAGACACGCACCCGATCACCCAGGACATCACCCACCACCACGACTTGATCGCCGATCATCGCCCCGACCCCTTTCGAGGTCTGTACGAGAGCCGTCACCCGATACGTTTTGGTGGCTGCCCGCAGTTCGGCAGCACGTTCTGCGTTGCGGTCGGCAAGGGTCGCGTCGATGTCCCCAGGAGGCGATTGATCGACCAGTTCGGCCGGCGGTGATTTCAGTCCCGGCAGCTGCTTGAACGGGTTGATCGCCATCACTTTCTCGAGCGGGACGGAAGGCCAGATGACAGCCCTTCCAGACTTCTCAGTCGCCACCGGGGGAGGAGACACCGTGGTCAAGGCGACGGGTGGGCTGGGAGGCGGTGCGTTCGTTGAGGTGACGGGCGCCGCGGGACGCGCCACCAGCGTCGGTGTTTCCGACTGCTCGCCCGGTGTGAAGACGAGGTACAGCAGCACAGCACCCAGAATCGGGATCATGATGAGCTTCGTGCGATTCGATTTCGGCGGGGAAGCTGTTTCAGCCATGTTTGGCCTCCTCCTGGACAGCTTTCTCCAGCGGCGCATAGTAGATGCGCAAGGTCATTTCGATCGGCAGCTGCTGAGCCTCTGTCTCGACGGCTTGAACGCGTAACCGAGTCACGCGACACAGCCGGTCGAGCGTTCGCAAGCCATCGAGAAACGTGCAAATCCCTTCGAAATCAGCGCTGGCATCCAGTTGCACTTCGAGCGCAGTATGCGTCCCCTCATTCACGGGTTCCCGCGGATGATAGCGTTGAATTTTGAGGCGGCAGGTGCGTGCCAGGTGAGTGATCTGCGCCAGGAACTCGGATTCCCGCGGGGTCTCGGGAATCCGCGCGAGAACCCGTTCAAATGTCGCCTGCGAATGTGCGACCTGCAGTTCCAACCTCGCATGAAGGGACCGAATTGCGACTTCGTCGTTGAGAATCCGCTGTTGATAATGAATCCGTTGTTGCAGTCCCGATTGCTGGTGCCGGATGGGCTCGATCGCGAAGATCCACGTGGCGTACATGACCGTTGCCGCGACACCCAGGCCGCAGAGATGCAGTCCGAGGTCGGTCGTTCTCAACGGTTGATTCACGGCTGGTAACACAGCGTCATCTCAATGGCTAACAGGACGAGGCCAGGGCTACTGGAAGACACATTCCACGGTGAACTGGCGGCACTCCCCGGACAACGCAGCTGCATGGACCGACGATTTCAGTGCGACCGATTCGAACACGCCCGCTTCCCGCAGTCCGGCGACAAAGCGGGCCACGGCGAGATCGTCGACCCCGAGACCGGCTAACCGTAACTGGACGCGATCAACTGTCCGTGTGGTCGGCACTGGCGAGTTGGTTGCCGTCGCTGCGGACGGCGTTGCGGGTGGTCCCCCGGTGGCGGCCTTGACGACCTCCACCACTTGTGTTGGCGTCACTTCCAGTTCGTAGACCTGCACCTCGGGAACTTCGTCCCCGATCGAGCGGCCGATGATCCCCAGCAGTTGCACCGGTTGCTCGATTCGCTCGAGCATCACCAGCAGTGATTCCCGGCTTTCCAGCAGCGCCAGTCGTTGTCGGTTCTGGTCAAACTCCTGTTGCAGCGTCAGCAGCGGCTGCACTTTTGCCTGCAGGACCGACAACTGATGACGCTGTTCGATCACCAGCGAACTCTGTACCGCGGCCCCCATCAGGCAGAGCACTATCACAACGATCCACACCGCGCTCCACTGGCGCAATCTGAGCCAGAAGCGATATTCTCGCCGGGTCGACAGCGGCAGAAAGTTGAGCGAGGGATTCATCGGGTTTTCAACAAGCGGGCCAACGCCAGCGCCGGTCCGAAGGTGGCGGAAAGTGGCGATCCGTTCGGCCCGCCGGGTGTCAGCGACCAGACGCGGACAGGGATCGGCAGCATTTCGCCCAGAAGCGCGGCACTCGCTTTGATCAGTGCGCCCCCGCCCATCAACACCAGGGCTTTCGGCGTCTGCGACGGCATTTGCTGCAGATACATCCACGTCCGGCCGAGTTCTTCACGAAGCCGGGAATAATACGGTGCAGAAATTTCCGCTAGTGCCGCCGTCATGTTGTCCGGCTCGGCACCGCTCTCGGTCAGGGAGAAGCCGTACGTTTCCAGTAATTGTTGACTTTGATCGAGGTCGAGATTGAGCGGCCGCATCATGGCGGTCGATAGCGACTGCAGTTCGCAGTCGGGCAAGACTCGAGTGAAATACGGACGACCATTGACGACAACTGTCAGCGTCATCGCGGAGTAGCCCCAATCGATCACGGCGACGGGATCGGCCGACGTGAATGTTGTTGCGGCCCGAGCGACTGCCTGCGGCATGCCGTCGATCACCCGGCAATCGAGTCCACACGACCACAACCGGGCTGCCAGCGCTTTCGCGAAACTCTCGCGCAGACCGAGAGCAGCAAAGGTCTGTGTGCCGTGACCGGTCCCTTCCACCTGGGACAGCCACGTTTCGACCATCCAGGGATCGGTCGCCAGGGTGGAATCGTCTTGAAACAGTGACTGGAGTTCCGACGGAGCGAACGTAGATCCGTCCGAATCTGGACGATCGAACGAGCGAAACTCCATCAGCCGCATTGAAAGGGCACACGCCGCAGGTAATGGGTACCAGCGATTGCGTGACGACCAGGCCCCTTTCAGTGTTCGCTCGATTTGCGCGAGGCACTGTTCGGGATCGCGCATCGACAGGGGTGTGGGAGGGCGGATCACCCGACAGACGCGGGGCTGATCGATCCGGGCCGCTGACTCCAGCTGCACGATCTTGATCGAATGACAGCCAATCTCGACGCCAACCACCGTCCCGGAGAGCGTCAGCCGTCGTCGGGGCGGTTTACTGCTCGGAAGGACCGATGTCGCCGTGGTCATGCGCGATCAGATTTCGACGGCAGTCTGGCGGAGGTGGACATCCTTGTCGCTGAAGTCTGGCTGAGATCCTTGCCACTGAGCCGATCAGGGGATCAGAGGCTGTTTGCGGTCTGCAGCGACTTTTTCCAGCCGTTCCAGTCGACCGTCCATCGTTTTCAACGTGGCGGCGATTTCCCGCAGAATCGTTTCCGAGCGTTCCGATCCCGCCTGGAAGGCAGCCCGCGGGACACCTTCGCGCACTTCCGCGTTGGCTGCCGGGATGACGCCTCCGTACTGCGCGACGCAGTACCCCAGCACTGCGCCCATGAGCATCCAGTTCATACGGGACAGCGAAGTCTTCGATGGGACTGACATGCGACTGACTCCTGCGCTGCGATCACGTTTCGGTGGCGAGGATGATCAGCGGGTGATTATTGTCCGGCCGTCGTCACGTCGAGCAGCGGCAGCATCACGCTCATCACCACTCCACCAACCACGAGACCCATCACCACAATGACCGCCGGTTCGACGATCTTCATCGCCGATTTGACGAACTGCTCGCCCTCTTCTTCGTAGTGCTGGCCGACCAGCTGCAGCACGCTGCTGAGCTTTCCGTTACGTTCCGCGGTTTGCACCATCTGGGCAATACCGGGAGGAACGAATTCGGTGCGGGCGACCTCACTGCTGACCCCACGACCATTGGTCACTTCGTGATCCAATCGATCGAAGAGGGCCAGAAACAACTGATTCTTCACCGCGCCGCGACACAATCGGATCGACTCCAGCAACGGAACACCACTTTCCAGCAGCGTTCCCAGCAACCGGAAAGTCCGGCCCGCCAGCAGCGAACGTGTCGCATCGCGCAACACGGGCGCATAGAGCACCGTGTGATCGAAGTATCGTCGCCAGGCGTCAGTTCGACTGAACTGAAACATCCCGAACCCTACAACTGCTACAATTGCGAGCAGCCAGTGGGCCTGGGACCGCAGCAGGGCGGCGGTGTCGAGCAGGAGTTGCGTAAACGCGGGGGCGGGTTTCCCGAGGTTCTGAAAGACCTTGGAAAACTGCGGCAACACGAAGAAGACGAGCGCGCCGATCACGACCGTTGCGACACTGGTCAGCACGACGGGATACGCAATGGTCCCTACAATCGCGCTCCGCATGCGGATTTCGTTTTTCAGCAGTTCGCACATCCGCTTGAGTACGGTGACGAGCGTACCGGACGCTTCCGCCGACGCGATGCTTGCCACGTACACGTCGCCAAAGATCGCAGCATGCTTTCGCAGAGCGACCGAGGCCGAAATCCCGTTATTCACGTCGGCTGAGACTGCGCTCAAGACGGGCTTCAATCCGGCATGGCGGCAATCTTGCGCCACCTGCCCCAGCGCAGCCGCGAGGTCGACGCCGGATTGAATCATGATCGAGAGTTGCGTTGTCACGACCAGCAGATCGGACTTGGTGATGCGTGTCCGATTCCGCAGAGAGCCCAGCAGCGACCCCGTGGCTGCACGCGGAGCTGCTGCGACCTGTGCTGGCATCTGATCGCTGGCGCGCTGTGGAAAAGTCAGGGCAGCCATGAGTTCCAGCTCACTTCGTGAAAGAGACGTGGGTGCGAGACGATGCGTAACGGACTGCTGATGAATCTTCGATTCGGCCCGGCATAAACGCCGGGCCTGAACTGATTTGCTCAACCATGGATTGTTGGAGAGACGTGGCTTATTCGAACAGTGCGACACGCATCACTTCGTCCAGGCTCGTCAGACCTTCTTCCGCACAGCGCAACCCGGATTGCAGCAGCGTCGAACCGGCACTGTTCGCCACGCATTCGCGGAGTTTTTCCAGGCTCGCCTGTTCGGTAATCATCTCGCGCACTTCCCGGGTCGCCGTCAGCACTTCGTAAATCCCGACGCGACCTTTGAAGCCCGAGTCGAAACAGGCATCACAGCCTTCACCGCGGACGAACTGACGCCGCCGATCTCCGGTATAGTGCAACGTCTGCAGTTGCTCAGCAGACGGATAGTACGTGGTCCGACAGGCGGGACAGACCGTCCGCACCAGTCGTTGGGCTACCACCCCGACGAGAGCTGCAGCAATCTTGTAAGGTGCGATCCCCATATCCATCAGTCGCGTGATGGCGCTCGCACTGTCGTTCGTGTGCAGCGTGCTCAACACCAGGTGACCGGTCAGTGCGGCCTGAATGGCGACTTCCGCAGTCTCCGCATCGCGGATTTCCCCGATCATGATGATGTCCGGGTCCTGCCGCAGAATCGACCGCAGTACGCTCGCAAACGTCAGAGAACGATTCCCGGCGGCCTGCACCTGGTTGATCAGGTCCAGTTGATACTCGACCGGATCTTCGACGGTGACGACGTTCCGTGTTTCAGATTTGACGAGCTCAATTGCCGAGTAGAGCGTCGTGGTTTTGCCGCTGCCGGTCGGACCGGTCACCAGCATCAGGCCGTAAGGTTTTGCCAGCATCCCTTTCAAGGCGGAAAGCTGTGGTGTCGGCAGTCCCAGCGACTCGAGATTGAACGTAACGTTCGCACGATCGAGCACGCGCATCACGCACTTTTCGCCCTGTACCGTCGGCAGTGTCGAACACCGCAAGTCGATCTCGCGCCGCTCGACGATGACGTGGATGCGACCATCCTGCGGAATCCGCTGCTCGGCGATGTCCATCTTGGCCATCACCTTGATGCGGGAAATCAGGGCCGCGTGATACTCACGCCGCGGTCGCAGGACTTCCCGCAGTTCTCCGTCCACACGAAAGCGGACCGACGTGTGTTTCAGTCCCGGTTCGATATGGATATCGCTGGCCCGCTGTCGCGTGGCATGCACGATCATGTAGTTCACGAGGCTGACGACGGGGCTTTCGTCAGCGAGGGTCTGTGTCGCGTGCAAATCGAGTTGAAACGCATCGGGCGAGACTGCGACCGCATCGGCACTCAGGTCAGCCGTGATGCTGTCGACGCGGAAGTCGGCTTCGTAACACCGTGGGAGCAGACTCTCGATCGACGACCGCATCGCCAGGACCGGGCGAATGCGCAGTCCGGTGATTCGCTGTAATTCATCGAGATGCAGGAGATTCTGTGGTTCTGCGAGGGCGACTGTCAGGACGTTCCGCACACGGAACAACGCGAGCGCGCACAGGGGTTCCGCTTTGCTGCGCGGAATGGTCAGCACCGCAGCGGGATCGATCATCCCCTGCCGCAGGCGGACGTAAGGGACGTGCAACTGCTGGGCGACATGCACCAGCAGATCCTGTTCCTCGACCAGCCCGAGACGTAACAACGTCTCACCGAGACGTTCACTGCGGGCGGTGGCTTCCGCCAGCGCGGACTCCAGTTCGGCCAGGGTAATCAAACCGGCGTGCACCAACCGATCACCCAGACGGCCACTTTGTGGTGTTCGGGTTCGGTCGAAGTGTCGCGCGGATTCCTCGGGGAGGGGCGGCGTGCAGGGCGGCGAAACCAGCGAAGTCGATGTCATCGGGTAAAGCTCCGCACCGCGGCCCGCACATCGGTGAACGATTCGAAGCGATCTGCGACACCCGTCACTTCGAGAATGTCACGACATAACGGGTTGGGAGCGGCCACCTGCAATTGTCCGCCGCGTTCCGCACACCGGTCGGCTGCATCCAGCAGCCATTCCAGCCCCAGACTGTCGAAGAGTGGAACGTCAGCGAGATTGACGACCACGCGGGGCGGTGCGTCTTTCAGGCACTCTTCCATTCGTGCGTTCAACTCATCGAGTTGCGTTTCGGACATCGAATCCTTGCCGGCGATGACATGCACCGCGCCCTGGCGCGTGACGGTAAACATCAGTGGGCTCCCGACTCAGGGATAGGCAGCGTCACCGTAAATGTGGACCCTCGGTTCAGTTCACTTTCCAGCGAGAGCCGTCCCCCATGGGCCTGGACAACTTCCTGTGTGAACGTCAGACCAAGGCCATTCCCTTCGATGTCCCGCACGCGATTGTCACTGCTGCGGAAGAACTTCTCGAAGACACGGGCCTGGTCTTCCGGGTTGATGCCGATGCCGGTATCAATCACGGCGAACTCGATGTTCTGACCACGGAGTTCGATCTCGAACCGCACCTGCCCACCGACCGGCGTGTACTTGGCGGCATTCCCGAGCAGATTGACCAGCGCGGATTCGAACTTGTCCTTATCCAGCCGGAGCGCGGGATACTTCGGCGGCAGTTTGACTTCCAGGCTGATCCGTTTTTGCGTCATTTGCGGGCGGACGTGATCAACCACATCCTGCAGCAGCCGCTCCAGGTCGGTCTCACGGCGATCGAACACGAGCGAACCCGATTCAATCTGACTGACGCTCAGCATCTCCTCCACAAAGCGCGACAAGCGGGTCGCTTCGGCATTGATGATGTTGCAGAATTCTTTCTGCTGCTCGACGTCGATCCCTTCATGGATCGCCAGCGTTTCCGCGTAGGCTTTGATGTTGGACAGCGGCGTGCGCAGTTCGTGCGTGGCGAGCGAGACGAAACTGTTGCGCGATTCGTCGACGAGTGCCTGCTGCGTGATGTCGCGGATCGACCAGACCGCGCGGCGCGCACCCGATTCCGGATCGGTCGCCAGTTGCCGGGCGATCCGCAGCACTCCATCACGGATTTCTAAAGTCCGGCGGAGTTCGAACACGGCGTTCGCACTGGTCGAGCACAAAGTCGATTCCGCGAGTTCCGCATTGCTGGCTTCGTGCAGCCGCAAGACTTCGATCATGTTCTTCCCGACCAGTTCCTCCGCCGTGGTGCTGTGAGCCAGCATGGCGAGTGACCGGTTGGCGTAGAGGATGCGCCCATCCAACTCGGTGAGGGCGATCCCATCGGCCAGGTTCTGCAGAATGATCGACGGACGATGATCGCGGCGACTTGAAAAGGATTCGGAGAGCCGCTTTTCCAGTGTGGCGAACGTCGCTTGTTTGGCCAGCCGACCGAGTAAGGCATTCCACCCCGCGATCACGGGTTCTGTTCCGGGGAGCGCTTCCGCGGGGAGACGTTCGCCTTCGGGGTCGGCGGAGATCCGGACGAGTTGTTCTTCGATGTCCGCATGAAACCGCACGGCCTGCGAGAGGACGATCGCTCCCACGGCCAGCACAATCAGCGGCACAATCGCCGCCAGCGGAACAAAATCAACAATCCGGCCCTGATAGATCAGGAGCAGCGTGATGGTCAACGACAAATACAGACCGGCCAGGCCAAACGCCAGGTACCACGTCACCAGTTTTCGCGTCAACGATAACGATCGAGCAGCAGCAAACATGGCCATCTCTCTCCGTGATGTCACCGAAGGGGATTCGGTTTGCGGGAGAGGTCACGCTGTGCCGTGGTGTTGGTCGCCACAGCACTTCGATCGTCTTCCTCCCGGCTAACAAGAAACTTCCGGCGCAGAGGTCCGGGCGACCTGTTGCGCTGTCATCAGTTCTCGAGCGAAGGTCACAACCGCTTGAGGACTGGTCGGCTTATAGAACACCTTGGAGATTCCGTGTCGCACGACCAGGTTGGCCGCATCGGCTTCCAATCCCTTGGCCGAACACAACGCGATCGGCAGGTCTTTCAATTGCAGGACTTCGCGCACCTGTCGACAGAGTTCTGCACCATCCATGATCGGCATCTGGTAATCGGTAATCAGCAGGTCAAAGGAGCGCTCCTGTAACCGCTGCACCGCTTCTGCCCCATGGTTGGCGACACAGGTTTCGAAGCCTGCCCGATCGAGATTGAACCGCATCACCTGGGACAGGGCCCGGTTGTCTTCGGCAATCAGGATCGTAAATCGACCGTCAGCCATGATGGGCTACTTACTACGAAGATGTTCACGACCGTTGTGCACCGCACACGGTCTGCCGGACTTACCAGGTGATGGACGACGCATCATTCACGCGGAGTTCACCGGTCGTCTGGTTGTAGGCCCAGCCGTAGGCACCCGCTTCCACGGTGGCAATCGGATTCTGAGTCGAAGCGGCGACCGCAGCGTTCTGATTTGTGCCGACCTGAGCCGACGGGAACGGACCCGACAGGTAAGGTTGCAGGGCCGTGGTGATCGTCGCCGCGGTCGGGTACGAGCTGTTTTGTGCGCGGTACAGTTCCAGCGCATCACGCAGCACACCCAGCGACTGTTTGGTCCCGTTGGTTCGGGCGGTGGTCGCCGTATTCATCATTTTCGGCGCGGCAACCGACGCAAGAATCCCGATCACCAGCACGACGATGACCAATTCGACGAGTGTGAATCCTCCACGCTTCCGACTGCTGCTTTGAGACTGATCAAGTGCCATTGTGATTCCCCGAGATCAAGCGGTTGTCGAATGAGACTCGAATAGACCTGTGTTCCAGTCGAGTGTGATGTCTTCTCAAAACTAGTTCTGATTTCGCCACAGGCAAATTTTCCGCATGTCAACAGACCCGGATTCCGGCATTCCCACCTTTTGGAGGTGATTTCTCCTGAAAAACTGGTAATGACCTGCCCCCAGGATCGTCGCAGAGGACGTGCAACGTCCGGGTTATTCCGATGACACCGCCGTTGCGTGTTCTACCCGGCCGCGATCGCTTCCACGCCCCGCGGTGATGAGTTCATGAGGCTCTTTGTCAACACGCACCGAAATTCCGACCTATCGTTCAGAATGCGACCTCTGCGGAGTCGGTGTTCGTCTGCTGGAATGCGGACGGAATCGATGCCGGATGAGGGAGGGCTTCGTTCCTCTCGAAGACAGCCGCGCTGATGACGACCACTCCTGCACTCACCGTGGAAATTGAAGCGTTTCTCGACATCCTGTCGTCGACGCTGGGAGCCGGTTTTCAACTGTGGTGCGACGAGGATGTCGACGAGGCCACCACGCCGGTCGTTGCCACAGCCCGGCAAAACGGCTTCGGGACGTTCGCGATCAATGACGAGATGTCCCGCATCTGGATCGCGCTTCCCGGTCAGGGCCATGCGGGGATGTTGGCGACGGCGACCCTCTCTGCCCGCGATCCTGAACTGCTTCAGCGGCTGGCCCAGGCCGCCCGCCAACTCCTCGAACAACACCAGACAATCGTTGATCAGACCGTCGATGCCAATTCCTTCCTGGAAACGCTGACGAGCGGCTTCGAAGAACAGACGTGGTTACGTTCATTATCCAGTCACCTCGCTTTGTGCTCGATTGAACGCAACATCGGAGATGTGGCCCGCGAGCTGCTTCCGTCTTTACGGACGCTCGTCCGGGCTGACTCCGTGACGCTGATCTTGACTGGAGCCACAGAACTCAACCCACCGCATGTCGATGCCCGCGTGGGACGGACGATGGAAACGGTCTGTGATGGTCCACTCCAGCTTGAAGATGCCGTCTGGCGTCACTGGCTGATCGGACGGACGGTCACAGTTCCTCCCCTGCCGCTGGTGCAGAACCACGCTCATGTCGATGAGTTGCTGCAACAGTGCGGCATCGACTCGTTCTGCGCGGTGCCGCTTGTGCATGCTGACGTTTGTTATGGGTGGCTCGCGGCTGCGAAAGCCCAGCGGGTTCCCCCGGCAACGATCAGCGAAATGGACTTCGGTACGATTGAAGCCGGTCTGATTGAAGCGGCCGCGTCGATGCTGGCGACTCACGAACACAACCTCGATCTGCTGAAAGATCGGGAAAACCTGACCGTCGGTGTGATCCGATCGATGGGAAACGCCGTCGATGCCCGCGATCCTTATACCCGCGGACATAGCGAACGGGTCGGACGTTATGGCCGGTTGCTGGCTCAGGCGATCGGGCTTCCGGCTGCCGAATGTGACCGCATCTATCTTTCCGGTCTGCTGCACGATGTCGGCAAGATCGGCGTTCCGGATGCCGTCCTCGGCAAGCAAGGCAAACTGACCGACGAAGAATTTGCGCTCATCAAACGGCATCCGGAAATCGGGGCGTGGATCATCCAGTCGATGCCGCAACTCGCCGACTTGTTACCTGGCATTCTGCATCATCATGAGAGCATTGACGGGACCGGGTATCCCTGCGGGTTGGTGGGGGATGCGATCCCATTGATGGGGCGGATCCTCGCCGTCGCCGATGCCTACGATGCCATGACGAGCAATCGTCCGTACCGGCCGGGTATGCCCCGCTCCCGGGCTTGTTCCATTCTTTCGGAGAACGCCGGCATTCAGTGGGACAAGCCACTCGTCGAGGCGTTCCTCAAGATTCCGGAAACCGACCTGCTCCTCGACGCCATCGAAACCGACAAGGGCTGGGTCACCGATGAGACCTTCATCCGCGGCGGGACAGCCGCGTTACTCAATCACCGCACCCCGTTGAACGGGACCAGCACCGTGGTCGACGACGCGCTCCCCGCTCGGGTGCAGTCCGCGACGCTGGAAGCCAGCTGAAATTCTGATGCAACGTCATTCGCGACGCCGCTGTCGAACGACTGTTGCCCTGCTGCCTGGGCGACGACAGCCGCGGTCCGCCTTCACGATGATCGATCTGACGCTCACGATTCTCATCCTGGGGATTCTCGCGGCGGCGGCGGCCCCGCGGCTGTCGGGAGCGATTCTGTACTATCAGGTCGACGCCGCGGCCCGGCGCATCGAAGCCGATATCAACTACGTCCAGTCGTATGCCCGCTTCACGAATGCGACTTGCAGCGTAACGTTTACCGCCAGTCCGGCGGGATATACGACCGTTGGTGTGCCGCATCTCAACAACTCCGGACAGGCGTACGCCGTCAACTTCGCCGAGCTGGGATATCCCGTCACTCTGGCCGTGAACCTGAACAGCGGGAGCACATTGAGCTACACCCCCAGCGGTGTCGCGCAGGCGGGTTCGCCACTGACGGGGCTGACGACGGGAACAATCACGATCACCGGCGGGAATCAGACACGGACCGTCAGCATCGATCCCGTGACCGGAAAGGCACGGCGCTCATGAAGAACCGGATCGTCCGACCGAACCACTGCCCCCGACGGGGTTACTCGCTGCTTGAACTGGTGATGGGCATGGCCGCGGCGGTCGTGCTGATGGCCGGGATGGCGTCGGCGGTCGCTGTGTCGAGTCGTTCGCTGTCGCTGGGCGATACCGGTGCGGGGGCTCGATCCCTCTCGACCGATGTGCAACGCGACTTCCTCGCGGACCTGGAGCGAGCCACAGGCTTCACCGAACGGACCGCGAATGCCGTGACGTTCACCGTTCCCGATCGCACCGGCGATGGGCGGCCGGAGACCTTGCGGTATGCCTGGTCGGGCGTGGCCGGAGCACCACTCACCTTGCAGATGAACGGCGGCTCGGTCCAGAACCTCGCCACCAATGTGCAACAGTTTTCACTCAGCTTTCGCACCCAGGCGGTCACCGCTCCCGTGGTCCCCGATGAGCAAGCCGTGAGTTTCGGAAAGCTTCTCTTCGTTTCGGGGGGTTACCAGAAGGATCCGACCTTCCTGCAAAAACTCACCGGCCAGCCAGGAGATATCGTCCTCACGACCGGTGAAGCGGAGAAGATCGCGCTCTATCAAGGGTGGGGCTTTGAGGTTTCCATGATCACCTCTGATAAAGGGGGCAGCGACTTTACCACGGCGTTCTCCGGGAAAGACCTCGTCTTCGTCTCCAGTTCCCCCGGCACGTCCTCGACTGCCTCCCGTTACCAGGGGCTCAAACTGGGGATTGTCAACGAGAACCCCGAGCTCACCGCATCGTTTGGCTTCTGCACGGGCAGTGGAACCACGTCCGGGACCGAGGCCAGCATCGGCGGCCCACCGCATTACATCACGCAAGCCTATGCTGTGAGGCAGACAGTCACGTTGCTCAGCCAGTCGACCACCTTACAAGCGTTACCCAGCACGAAGTCGCGCGATCTTTCGATCCTGGGGACGAACACCAATAACGGCGCGACGACTTTTGGTGCGCTGGCTGCGGGTCGCATGAGCGCAACAGGGACCGTCATCACGGGTCGCCGCGTGCAGTTACCCTGGGCGACACCCGATTTCGACAGCACACGACTGACGGCTGATGGGCAGGTCTTGTTGAAAGCTTCCCTGTTGTGGGCCGCGGGGAATGGAGCCGACGGGAATCCTTCACTGGCAACGATTGGGCCGACCAATTCGAGCAGTCAGTCAGGCGATTTCATCACGATGAGTTCCAAGATGAGCGCCTCGCCAGTCACCTTCACGACGCAGGTCGAACTCCAGGAGTTGGCGGCCTATGTGCAGTCGAACAGCAAGCCCTTGAAGCTGGCAGTCTATTCCGATGAGGGAGGCGTCCCCTCACAGTTACTCGCACAGACCAGCCAACTCGCGGGGTCCGGGAGCACGGGGTGGATCACTGGCTCGATTCCCGCACTCACTCTGAACGCCGGGACCTACTGGTTTGCCATCTCGCTGAGCGATGACACCCAGCGGATTTATTTCGCCGCGACGACCGGGGTCACGAGTTCCGAAATCTCCTCGAGGCCGTATGCCAACGGCTTCCCGGGAACGTGGTCGAACGGGACCGCGGGAAATCCCAAGCTCTGGCAGAAGACCCAACTGCTGATCTACGGATCCTACATGCCTTTGCAGTAACTCCGATGATGACTCGCCAAACACGATCGAAGCCCACTGACAGCCGCCGCGGCACACGGTCGTGGCGCGCCGGGATCACGCTGGTCGAGGTGACGATCTCGACGCTGCTCGTTGGCGTACTGGTGGTCGCCTCGCTGCAGACGGTTAGCAACATCAGCCGCACTTGGATCACCAGCAACGAGGTCCAGGACGGTCGGGCGCTCGCACAAGACCTGTTGCGTGAAATCCTCGCACAGAACTACGCCGATCCGACCGACTCCCAGAAGAAATCCTGGGGACCGGAAACCGGCGAAACAAACCGCACGCAATTCAATGACCTCGACGACTACGTCGGCTGGACGGAATCGCCGGTGAAGAACGCCGCGGGAACAGCCCTGACGGGTTACACCGGCTGGACTCGCACGGTCGTCGTCCAGAAGATCAACACCGCGAATTATTCCGTCAACAACGACATTTCGTCCGATACCGGTCTCCGATGCGTGGCCGTCACCGTGACCGCACCCTCTGGCAAGACGACCGTCCTGAAGTCGTATCGCAGCTACGTCGGGGGGACGACTCAAACCCTCTCGGCTGATGCGACCGTGGTGACGTGGGTCGGCTGTACCCTGCAGTTGGGTGCCAACGCCCCCGCGACCACCGGTGTCTCGTTGAGCAATCACGCGGAGGACCAATGAGACGCTCCGCGCTCCCCGTGAAATCCGCCGGTCATCGGCACCGTCGCGGCACGCTGTATGTCGGCGTGCTGACAACCGCGACGCTCGTCGGCATCATCGGACTGGCCGGGCTGTCGGTCGCCCATCTCAACGTGCGCCAGGCCCGCAACACGCGCGATGCCGAAACGGCCGCGATGCTCGCCCGGGCTGCGGTCGAAGAAGGGGTCCGCAATCTCGTCAACACCCCGACCTGGCGGACCTCACTCACGAACAATGTTGATGATCCATCGACTCCTGTTTCGATGAACGGGGGGACGATGACGTGGCGGTACGTCGATCTCGACGGCAACTTCAATAATAACGCGGCTGATGGCGTGCGGGTGTACGGCATCGGCCGCTGCAACGGTGCGGTCTACGTCGAAAGCGTGCTCCTGCAGCCAAACGATGCGGGGCTGACGTGTCTCGAAGCCCCGTTTCACTGCAACGGCGACATCACCCTGCAAAGTACGGTGACGATGACCACTCAGCAATTCATCAGTTCCAACGGCTCGATCAACGCGACGGCGCTGACGAGTCGGATCTCGGGGAGCGCTGAGGCAGTGGGAAGCATCACCGGAACCGTAAGCGGCGGGAAGAAAACCGGGATCACCCCGCGGCAGATGCCGGGCAACACGGTCTTCGACTATTACCTGGCCAACGGAACGTGGATCGACATCAACACGCTGCCGTTGTCGTCGGGGAACCGATTGATCAACCGACAAGTGATGTCGCCCACGTTGCATCCCTATACTGCCGCCGGGAATGCCGAAGGGATCTATGTCCTTGATTGCCAGGGACAGAATCTGATGATTCAGGATCTGCGGCTGCTCGGGACCCTGGTGATCCTCAATCCGGGAACCACCTGTTGTATCCGCTACTCGCAGGCGTGGTGCCCGATCAGCCCGAATTACCCGGTGTTGATGGTGCAGGGGTCAGTCCAGTTCATCCATGGGACCACGGCGCTGAGTGAAACAACGACCGGGACGAACTACAACCCGCCGGGTGCTCCGGACGCGGGGGTGACGGATCATGACCAGGCCGATCAGTATCCCTGCGTCATCAAAGGACTGGTCTATGTTTCCGGCCAGATTCGCTTCCCATTGAATCTCGCTGAGAGTGGTTTTGATGGGTCCGTTGTCTGTTCGACGGTCTTGTTTGACGCGATCGGGAACTCCAGGTTCAGTTATCGGCCGACACACTTGCACTACCCACCCCCCGGCTTCGCCACCGGTAGCACGATGCAGATCGTCCCCGGCACCTGGAAGCGCTCTGCACTTCCGTAAACCCGTTGTCGAAACGCAACGCTGTGTTGCCATTCAGCAACACAAACGAAGACCTCGATCAAGTTCGCCCTCACGCTCCGCGTGATGAGCGGATCAACACCTCGCTCACTTGCTTCCCCGCGCCCGCCATCTTTTCCGCAGCTTCTTGATCGAACCAGCCCAGCGTTCGCCAGTAAACCGCCGCCCTTCCGAACCACGGCATCCCAGTTGCATCACCGAGGAGCAGATGCTTCCTCTGACTGTGAGCAACGCGATGCCAGTTCTACGCTCGATGTGGTTGCCGGTCGTCTGCCTGCTGGCGGGACCGTTCGCGTCGGCGTCCGCGGCTCCACCGGCCGCGCTGGAGTCGCTCGTCCAGCAACCAGTCGTACTGACTCTGTTCGATGGTCGGATGCCTCGGGGTGTCCTTTCGCCCAAGACGGATGACGCCTGGGTGGTCTTGAGTACAGAACAGCCAGACATTGTGATTGAGAGTCGCTTCGCTGCGCATCTGGTTCAGCAGGTGGCACCACTCGCATCGGAGAGCCGTCCTGCACCGGCTGCGTTGCCGCTGGTTCCGGCTCCGTCGCCGCCGTCGCCGGATGAGCTTCCCCTCGAACCGCTCGGTCCGCCTCCGGCTCCGTTGCGTGAAGAGGGAGTGCCACCCGTCTCGCTCGCTGTGCCTCCCCTGGGAACGTGGCCGGAGCAATTCGTGCTCGATGATCGTCGGGCAGTCCGTTCGCTGCAGATTGAATGCCAGGTGGCGAACTGGGATGCGGATAGCGAAGTCGATGGTTTACTCGTCCGTGTGCAACCGCTGGATGCCTGGGGCCAGATCGTTCCCGTGGACGGTGCGCTCGACGTCCAACTTGTGACGGAGACGCGACTGGCGACGGGCGGTCAGTTGATGATCCGTCGTGATGATCCGTTTCGCGTGAGTGAACGCTGGACGGTGCAATTGCGGGCCGTCGATTTCAGTCCGACCGGCATCGTGGCAAAGCTGATGTTCCGCCGCAGTCATCTCGAGCGTGACCTCGATCTGGCACCGGAAGGTCTGGTTCTCGCTCGCTTACGGCTGCCGACAGCAGGGACCTTCGACGCCAGCGATCCGAACGTTGTGCTGCGTCGGGGGAGCCGCTTCCGCGACGACCTGCAGTTGTACCAGGGTCGGCGACGGCTGCTGCTGGAACCGACGGCGCACTGGTAAAGGTGGCAGGCTGTTCGGATCGCGTGAGGCTTGTCGTGTGCCTGCGGTGCGTCCTGTCTTCGTCTGCACTTTCAATTCCGAAATCCCCCGGGAACATCGGCCGAGGTCGCTCGCGTCAGGTCGGGTCAGCATATAGGATGGACCGGTTCGTCGGTTCCGACCGGCTTCGCAACCCACCATGAGATGACTGCCGATGGATTCTGCGTCCCCCACATCGACGGGCGGTGCGTCCGCTGCCGGTTTCGAAGCACCGTATCCCGGAGTGCCGGCGATGCCGCGCTGGGATGCGGGCACGCTCCCGGAAGCGCCCCGTTTCCGTTGGACACAGATCGCGATGTTCATTGGCCCCGGACTGGTCATGGGGGCCTCGGCCATCGGCGGGGGAGAATGGCTGACCGGGCCCCTCGTCACCGCCCGATACGGCGGGGCGCTGTTGTGGCTGGCGACCCTCAGCGTGCTATTCCAAACGATCTATAACGTCGAGATCAGCCGCTACACCCTTTATACGGGTGAGCCAATCTTCACTGGTAAGTTCCGCCTCCCCCCCAGCCCGATCTTCTGGCTGTGGCTGTACCTGATTCTCGATCTCGGCTCGGTCCTGCCGTATCTCGCCTCGAATGCTGCGATCCCGGCCGCGGCGATGATCCTCGGGAGAATTCCCGCGTCGACCTCGACAGAGATCACGTGGACCTTCCTGGGAACCGGTTTCACGGATAGCGCCTTACTGAAGCTGCTGGCGTGTCTGATCTTTGCGTCGGTCTTCATTCCACTGTCGGTCGGCGGGAAGGTCTATAACAGTCTGAAAGCGGTGATGACATTCAAGCTGGTGACCGTCATCGGCTTCCTGATGTTTCTTGCCGTTTGCTACTCGACACCGTCGACGTGGTACGAAATCGGGACCGGCTTCTTCAAGTTCGGCACAATTCCGGTCACGCATCCGCTCGACCTCAACGGCAACGGCAAGGTCGATGAAGGGGAAGAGTATTTCGAGGGGAGCACGGCGACCGACAACGTCTTCATGGCGATGGCCGAAGGCCGCAAGTTCCCGTGGCTCGATCTGTCGATGATCGGGATTCTCGCCTCGATGGCTGCGATCTCCGGGAACGGCGGGCTGACGAATACACCGATGAGCAACTACACCCGCGATCAGGGCTGGGGGATGGGGGCTCACGTCGGGGCGATCCCGAGCATCGTGGGAGGGCATGCCATCGAACTCTCGCACGTTGGGATGGTCTTCGATCCGACTCCGGAAACGCTGCCCCGGTGGAAGCAGTGGCTGTACCACGTCCGGCGGGAACAATGGTGCCTGTGGCTTCCCGCCTGCTTTATTGGCCTGGCCCTGCCGAGCATGCTCTCGGTGCAGTTCCTCGAAAAGGGGAAGGTGCTGAAAGACCAGTGGCAGGCAGCCGCGATGACCGCTGGCGGCGTCGCTGATCGACTGGAAGGTCTCGAACCGAATCAACGGATGCGCGACGCCAGAACCGACGAAGAAAAAGCAACCGCGCTTGCCTACGACAAGGGTGTTGCTGGGCGAACGGGCTGGCCGCGGCTGTTCTGGTTCCTCACCTTGTTCTGCGGGTTTCTGGTTCTCGGGACCAGTATGGCCTCGACGGCAGACGGTGTGCTCCGCCGCTGGGTCGATGTCTTCTGGACGGCGTTACCGTTCCTGCGCAAATGGGACACGCGACACATCGGGAAGCTCTATTTCGGTGTGCTGTGCGTGTACCTCGTCTTCGGGCTGATCATGCTCACGCTGGTTCCCGGCGACAAGCTCTTGATCGCCGCGACGGGCATCCTCTACAACTACGCCCTCGGCTTCAGCTGTGCGCACACGCTCTTCGTGAATCAGGTCCTGCTGCCGAAGCCGCTCCGACCGAACTGGCTGACGTGTACGATGCTGGTCTGCGGGTGCGTCTTCTTCACCACGATTGCGGTCATCTCTTCCATCGACGGCGGACCGAAGTTGTACAACACGTTCCTGGAAACATTCGGCCTCCTGCCGAAGTAGAAGAGGGAGGAAAAATCCGAAGCACGAAATCCGAAATTCGAAGGAAGCACCAAGCACGAAATTCCAAACGGTGTTGACCCGAAATGTTTTCCGTTTTGGATTTGAGTTTTCCTTCGGATTTCGAGATTGTGATTTCGGATTTGTTCTCTCAGATGGAGCATGCAGGGAATGGAAGCCCTCAAGACCGTGATCGATCTGTTTCTGCACCTCGACGAGCACCTGAAGCACGTCATCGAGCAGTTCGGCATCGGGACGTACGCGATCCTGTTCCTGATTATCTTTTGCGAGACGGGGCTGGTCGTCACCCCGTTTCTGCCGGGTGATTCGCTGTTATTTGCTGCAGGGGCAATGGCCGCGCTCTATCCCGACACGCTGAACATCGTCGTGCTGCTCGTGCTGTTGTCGATTGCGGCCATTCTGGGAGACACGGTCAACTATGGACTGGGACGCTGGATCGGTCCGCGGGCCTTCAGCGGGAAGCTCTGGTTCCTGAAGCAGCATCACCTCGTCAAGACGCAGGTCTTCTACGACAAGTACGGCGGGAAGACGATCATCATGGCCCGCTTCGTCCCGATCGTGCGGACGTTTGCCCCGTTCGTCGCGGGTGTCGGGAAGATGAACTACCGGACGTTCCTCTTCTACAACATCGTCGGCGGGATCATCTGGGTCGTCGTCTGTGCGATGGCCGGGTATCTCTTCGGGAACATCCCGTTCGTCAAAGAGAACTTCGAGCTCTTCTGCCTGGGGATCGTCTTTGTGTCGGTCCTGCCGATGGGGATCGAATTCCTGCTGGCCCGGCGTCACAAAGCAACGGTTGAACTCCCCGCGGCCGCTCATCCTGGAGCCGCGGAAGAGCCTCCGCAGGCTTGATGCTGTCTGCCTCAGATCCGTTGGGTCTCCCGGTTAGCATTCTGTGTCGAGGGCGTGACGCTTCGCCCTGCTGGTGGTGCGCTGGTATCTTCTTCTCAACGGCGTGCCCGGTCCGGACGCGCGATTTCTTGTGTTCTTGCTCATGGATCACCGGCATCATGCGCTTCGCAATTTGTCAGGAACTGTTTGAGGGATGGGACTGGGAACGGCAATGCCGGTTCATCGCGGAAACCGGCTACACCGGGATCGAACTCGCCCCGTTCACCCAGGCCCCGTTGATCACACAGGTCACTGCATCACAGCGGCAGGAACTCCGTCGGGTGGCAGAGGCGCACGGTCTGGAGATCTGCGGCCTGCACTGGCTGCTCGCCAAGACGACCGGCTTCCATCTGACGACAGCTGACGCGCAGGTCCGCGCCGCGACCGCGGAGTATCTCCGCGCCCTGGCCCATGCCTGCGGCGATCTGGGGGGGACGGTGCTGGTCTTCGGATCGCCCGCCCAGCGGAATGTGGAAGCGGGGATGTCGCGGGTGCAGGCGTACGCGAACGCTGCGGAGGTGTTTCGCTCAGCAATGCCCGTGTTCGCTGACCGTGGTGTGACGCTCTGCATGGAACCGCTGACGCCGAAAGAAACCGATTTCTGCAATACGTGCGCCGATGCGGTCGAGCTGATGGGCCTGGTCGATCATCCCTGTTTTCGCCTGCATCAGGATGTGAAAGCGATGCTCAGCGAACCGACAGCGATCCCGGAACTGATCCATCGCTATCACGCCGAGACGGCGCACTTCCATGTGAACGACAGCAACCTGCTGGGACCGGGAATGGGTGAGACCGACTATCATCCGATCCTGCAGGCGCTGCTCGACAGCGAATATCGCGGCTGGGTCTCGGTCGAAGTCTTCGACTACCGTCCGGGTGCAGAACACATCGCGCGCGAGAGCCTTCGTTACATGCGCGCAATCCTCGCGGAGTTGTCTGCGGACTGATGTTGAGCATCAACTCGAGTGTCGTCACAGCAGATGGCGTTGAACTCTCACTCTGCGCTGATGACTGAAAAAACACGGGAATTCTAGTGGTTTTCAGCAATCGTGGTGAGTTGGTCCGCCGGTGATCATGCGCGGTTCGCGCGCTCTTCAACAGGTTGAGAGCAGACCCTGCCTGTCGCTTTGAGGTGGCTTGTTTGCGCGTGTGTTGTGATGTCGTGCATGCGACATCGTGCGTGAACATGAATCGCGCGCGAAAAGAATTCGCGAAATTTCTTCGCATCAGCGCGCACAAAAGGCTTGAAGTATTTTCGTAAATGCTTAGTATGCACCCCAGTTTTGTGGCAGTTCCGACAAGCGGTCGACTGTCAAGTGTAGGTCACAGTTGCTGCCGCGATTGTTGAACCCAGACTCTTGACCCTTGGGAAAGGCCACACGACTTGTCATGGTTGACAGGTCGGAAAGGATTCGTAGGAGTGACTCGTCGATGCCGAAACAGCTAGCCCGGTAGGCCAGCGGCAAAGACGGTTACTGGTAAGTCTCTCTGGAAGGAGGCGACAGTGGCTAAGAAGAAGGCAGCGAAGAAGGCCGTCAAGAAGGCCGCGAAGAAGGCCGTCAAGAAGGCCGCCGCGAAGAAGGTCGTGAAGAAGGCAGCGAAGAAGGCCACCAAGAAGGCCGCGAAGAAGGCTGCTGCTCCGACCCCATAACTCGTGGATCGAAGCAAGACTTTCACGTGGGGTGGTTGGACTCGTTCAACCACCCCATCGTTGTTTTGAAGTTCGTCCGTTGTCGTGGAGTTGTGATCCACATGGCCGGCAGATCAACCCGCGGACAATTCCACTCACCGATCGTCCCGTCGGACTCGAATCTTCTGACCTGCCATCGTTGTCAGCAGTGCGACTCCGCTTCCTGGAAGCCCCAGTTGGCCCCGTCCGACCAGATCCAGAGGGTCAGCCTGCGACCACAGCCCAGGCAGTCGCGCTCGGTGGCGTAGGCCACAGTCTCTCCCTTGGTTGGCCCAATCCGGATGCGTGGGGGTAACGGTGCGAGTGTACCATCCCATGTCGAGAGGGCCGCTCCACAACCGGCACATCGGGCCGCTTCCAGGAGTGGCCGCGCCTGCTGTTGAAGCAGGCTGCGCAGCACCAGCTCGCGCCGATGTCTCCGGATCTCGCGACGGAGAACCGACGCTACGCCCGCCACGATGGCGATCGCCACCAGCGCGACCAGCAGTGGAAAGTATGGCCCCAGCATGCGCTCTCCGCTTCTTGTCAGGCGTGGGTCAGGAACAGGACGTGAACCTGCCAGACCGACCGGCACACCGTCAGCGTATTCGCTGGAGAGACACACAGGAGGAGGCGACGTGTCTCGCAGGCCAAAATCTGGCGGTCTTCCTGCTGGAGTAAGGGAAGACACGCTGGTGGTGGCGTACCCGGAGGGCAAAATTGCTGCGGACAACCGTCACAATCGGTTTGGGTCGACTCCGTTGTACGACCCCCCGTCGCGTTACAAAGCGATTCGGTGAGAATCGGTTGTTTCTGCCGGTCGCTGCTGGTCGATGAACAGAATGCGGTTGAAGAGTGACTTCCCCCAGTCATTCAGCACCGCATGGAAGTAGACAAGCCGACGCCTTCTGTCGACTCTCCAGCGTGAAGACTCCCTGAGCGGATCGATCCGTGGCCCTGGTGGCAGCGGTCGACCGCCACAGGCGCCTTCGGTGCGTCTATGACCTGCAGTCGCCGTCGTCGGTCCACCCCCCTCGGTCCGGCGACGGCGATCGTCTTTTTGAACGGCACCTCGTGCGGTGAAGTAACGGTCCGCCGGAGTCTCGCCAACACGCTCCGCAAAGTCGCCATCACGCTCCGCGTGATGGCGACTTTGTCGCGCTCGGGACGCGATTGAGGAAGTAGCTGGCGGTATTGGGCCAGAGGCGGGGTTGATCGGTCGTCCCGATCGCGTCGATGTTCAACTCATAGACGAAGCCCGGCTTTAAGCCCGGCAGCGTGAGTTGAACGGTGCGGCCGTCCTCACTGACACTTACTTTCTGCACGGCGACCGTGTGCCGCCCGGAATTTTCGGTCGCATACGTCCCCTGCCAGACGCGAGTCGCCCCGGCGACCTTGTAGGCGTTGGTCGCTGCAGCGTTCTTCGCATCGACCGGATGCACGAACTGCAACTCGAAGCCGTCGGCTGTCGCTCGCACTTCCCGCAGGCCGTTGGGGAGCTTGTCGTTGGGGGTCAGGCGGACGATGTCGCCGGTGTTGAGGCCGCCGAGCCAGCCGCTGTCGTGAATGCTGCCGACGTAGAGTTCGCCGCGTGTCCCGAACGCGACCGACATCGGCCCGAGAAACTCTTCGAGACCGTTCGTCTCGCCCAGCTTCGTGAGAGGATAGACCGCTCCCTGCAGCCCGCCATCGACCTCCTGCAGCGAACAACGGATCAAAAAGCGACCGTTGTACTCCGCTCCCACGATGTGACCGGCAAACGGGTGTCCCGTTGATCGAGGCCAGACCGCAATCCCGTTCACGCTGCGGGTCCACGGATGCGGAATCTGTACCGCAGGGAAATCAGCGGGGGATTCATCGGGTGGGTCGAGCTTCGCCGGAACGCCGTACCGATGCCCTACCGTGATCGCGTTGAGTTCGTTGTAGCAGTTCTGCACCCCCTGCTGATCGCTGCAGAGAAGTTGATCGTCGTCCCACAGAGCGAGCCCGGTCGGATAGCGCAGACCGCTGGCGATCGACTCGACATGTCCCGCGAGATCAAACCGCAGGATGTGCCCGCGCCATTTCGATTGCATCGCGGGACGGTTCTTGTGGGCGTAATCACTCCCCAGGCCGACGTAGAACTTTCCCGCCTGATCACGAACGATGCCGCAGGTCCAGTCATGGTAGTCGTCGGTATAGCCCCAGCCGCTGGCAACGATTTGCATCTGATCGGCGCGTCCATCGCGATTGGTATCTTTGAGGAGCGCGACTTCCGGCTTATGGGCGACGAGGTAGCCCTCATCGAGCGGAAAGATGCCATAGGGTGCTGCGAGACCCTCTGCAAAGAGCCTCAACCCCTCGTCCAATCCGTCTCCGTCGGCGTCTTCGGTCACGTAGACGTGACCTTTCAGCGAAGTGAACGCCAGCCGTCCGTTCGGAAGCGCTGCCAGAGCCGTCGGCATGATCGACCGCGGCAGCGGCAGCCGCACTCCCTCAAACCCGGGAGCGGCAGTAATTGGCTCGGGAACGACGACGATCGCCGGAGCTGTCGGGAGCGTCAACGCGGGATTTTTCAGCGTTGAGCGATAACGGAAGGTCCGCGCGCGGGGCGATGGTGGAAGCAGATGATACGTCGGTTCCAGCGAGTTCTTTTCAGGCTCGCCGACGTTCTCCCATCGTGCCGTGGGACGCAAATCAGCATTCCGCGGCTGCCGCAGCCCAAATACCAGACCTTGCGGCAGGCGGGAAGAGACGATCGCCAGCGATCGTTCGAGACCATCGACGGTGGCACTCCAGCGTTCTTCCAGGAGCGCATCGAACTGTTCATCCTTGCGATCCCAGATCAACTGATATCGAACGACCAGCGTCGATGTCTGACGCTCGATGACCAGTAATCGGACCGTGGGATCCGTTGCCACAACCCCCTGGAGACCACCATCGGCGGGCGAGGTCAACACCGCGACATCCGATCCCGCGGCCGCTGTGTGCAACAGCGGGGCCCCGGCCATGTCCCAGAACCAGCTCTTCCCCTGCGTGCGCTGGCGGGCGAAATCGCCGATCGTCCACATCCGCACGGCTGCGGTGTCGGAGTCGAAGAGCACGCTGTGCCCGTTGTCGAAACCGATTGCCACAGCCCGTGGGATCGATTCGGTCTTCCCGTCACCCGCGGGGATGGTGACCACGTCGCGTAAGACCCGTGGCGGATCACCCGGCTGCAGCGTCCACAATTGTTCGACGACCGCCGGGTTCGTCGGTGCGGTGAAGTTGGGATCGTGCAGGGCGTCCCAGATCGCCGCGAGCTGACGATCGATTTTGCCTTCGAGCAACGTCGGATGCGGACGCTGATAGCCGGGCATTTCGATGCCGGGGAGCACACGTAACGGAGACCGCATCCAACGGAAGAAGTATTCGGGCCGGATTCGGTCCCCGAGCTGATACAGATCCGATCCACGCGTGCCGAGGGCAACCTTCGGGGGCTGATAGTCTTTGAGTGCGTGACACGCCACGCAACTGAAGCCTTTGCCGCCCGTCAGTTCGCGACCTGCGAGCAACACCGCGGAGTCGGCCTCCGCCGCGGTTTCGTGAATCGGATAAGCCGGCGTCGCCGGTGTGTTCGCAGGCACTCGGTCATGGGTGATAAAGTGCGCCTGGAGGGCCGTTGCTTCTTCTGCCGCATGACGGAACTTCGGCATCCGCACCTTCAGCCACGTCATCCGAGGTTTCTGTTCCCCTTTGAGCGCAGTCCCCAGTGGTTGATCGCGCATGCGATCGCCGACCGCGGTGAGTGAGGGAGGCACGAGCGTCGGTGCCTGTCCTTCCCACGCCGGGACCGACTTCATGACGTCACGGACGATGCTCGACAGTCCCCGTCCGCCATCGCGGTCGTGACACGCTGTGCAGTTCTTCTCGGTCAACAGTTCACGACCGCGGGCATCGAGATTCAACCCCTGCGACTGCAACGTCCCGGACGAGTAATACCCAACCAGCGGTGCGACGACTTCCCGCCGATAGGACGGTCGGTAGTTCGCGATCCGTGGGGCCGCATTCCAGCAGCCGGGACCTGCTTCAGGATTGTTCCGAGCGATGCTGGCCAGCCGTTGTGCGGGAGCTTCGATGCCCGGGATCGTATGACACGCTGCACAACGGGCCGCGGTGATGAGTTGCTTCCCGCGGGCGACGTCGGCCTCGGCCGCACGGGGATTGTCGACCTTCAACGCAGGCGCGTCACCCACCAGGGCCGCGACGATCTGCCGCCGTTCGGTCTCCGTCAATGTGAAGACGGGCATGCGATGGTGTTGATTGAGGGACGATGGTTCGGTCAACCATTGGGACAGCCAGGCTGGTTGTCGCTTCGCTGCGATCGCATCCAGTGGTCCCCCTCCCCAGACAGGTGACTGGCCGAGCGTGTTCCACGTGTGACACGCGAGACAGCCGAGCGACTTCACCAGTTCAGTCCCGGCTGCCCGATCCTTGGCATCACCGGTTTTCGGTGGTTTGGGGAGCGCGACGTCCTTCCTGACGCTCTGCAGGTAGGCCACGATCGCAGCCGCATCACCAGCATCGAAACCGAACGCTGGCATCCGGCTGTGTGGATCGGGGACGGTGCGCGCCAGGCGTTCGTTGAGACTCGCCGTCGCGGTTCCTTCCCCCACGGCGTGCAGAGCGGGACCCGCACCGGAAGTCGGTTGCGGACCATCCGCATGACACGCCGCACAACGGAGCGCCGCGTGCAACGTCTGCCCGGTCGCCCAAGCCTTAGCGACCGTCGTCTCCGGCGCGTGGAACAACGCATGGAACGGGACTGGTTCCAGCGGGAAGGAATCGGCCGACCACGCAACGCGGAACGGGCCCTTCACGTCCCTCGCCGTGACCTGTAGCGGTTGTTCGCCCAAACCGGGTGTGAAAGGGGCACTAGAGACCCAAGCGGGGGCGTCCGTCTGTGCTTCGAGCACGACCTTCTCCCCCAGCGTGATCATCACCCGCCCGTGCAGATGGACATGGAAGCGATGTGGTTCATCAGACTTCACGAGGAGCGCGCCCGACCAGGCCGCGTTCACCGGCCCTGCGGGAAGACGAGGATCGACACCGCCGGGGGCGAAATCGAGGGACAGATCGCGTTCCAACCGGAAGACTGTCGCCCCGCCCGCCTGCAACGTGAGATGGATGCCGGGCAGGGACTCGTCCTCATCCTCTTGTGAGCGGACGGGATTCACGAAGCAGACTGCCAGCAGCAACAAGGCAAGATCGCAGCGATTGAGCATGGCAGTTCTCCGTCTTTTCAGGAACGCGGGGTGAGAAGACCCGCATCTATCAAGGTCGAAGCCCGGCATGGGCTTCCCTGCCGGGCTTCTGTAGTTCGATCAATCACGCGGGACACGGTCAGGCGACCGCATCGCGCAGTTTTTGGAAACAATGCACGGTGGGCACAGCCCACCCTACTCCAATGCGCTACTTCATCTCGTACGCTTTTTCCTTCGTCGCGTCGCCGCCGAAGGAGGCGCGGAACTCCGCCGCTGCGGCAGCCACGGTCTTGTCAGGACCAATCAACCTCAGGAAGTAGTTCCCTTTGTCCTTCACCTGCAGGATCACATTCAACGAACGATACCCCGGAGTCGCTTCCTTCTTCCCCGCGATCGGCGGGCCGATTGGTTTCTGATAGACGCCGCTGACTTCGCTGAACCAGTACGCCCCCTGCGCCGAGTCTCCCTGCGTGAGCTTGATCTTCCGCTCATCGCCCGAGAACTGATCGTTCCACCGCTTCAGGTTCGGATCGATTCCGCCCCCGTCGCCAGCGAAGTAAGAAACGACCAGCTCGGCTGCGTCCTTATCCCCTTCGACCGCGGGAATCGAGAATTGTGCGAGCCGCAGGCGGTTGGCCGGGGGCTGTTGCTTCCACGAGGCGGGAACTTTCAACGTGATATCTTCGATCTTGGTCTCCTTCGCGGTCGGGACTTCGTCCTTGAAGCTGGCAAGAATCGTCGGGATGGACAGTTTCTTCTGCGAGACCTGCGGCAACGGTCGCGGTCCCTGAGCCGGCAGCGCTTGCCCCGCGACCGTCATCGCGAGTGAATACAGGCTGGTCCGCGCGGTGATATACAGCGTCTTCCCGTCGGCCCCGCCGAAGGTGCAGTTCGCCGGTTGCTCGGGAACCGGGATGCGACCGATGAGATCGCCCCCCGCGGTGAGGACCACGACGCTCTTGTAGGTGGCATAGATGCGACCGTCGGCATCGAGGGCCATCCCGTCGGGTCCACCGCCGTCGAGGGTCTCATCGCCGGTGAAGATCACCTTGCCGTTGCTCACCTGACCGGGCGCGGTGATCGAATAGCGCCAGAGTTGCCGCAGGTTCGGCTCAGCAACGTACAGCGTCTTGCCGTCGGCAGAAACGAGAATGCCGTTCGGCCGCTGCAGCGAGTCGATCACGCGGCTCACTTTCCCCTCAGCCGTGACGTAATAGACCCCCATGCAGGGTTGTTCGACGCCGTCGTTGCTGCCGTAGCGTGGGTCGGTGAAGTAGAGTCCACCCGCGGGATCGATCGCGAGATCGTTCGGGCTGTTGAGCTTCTTGCCGTCGAACTTGTCCGCGAGGACTTCCACCTTCCCATCGACGGCACTGACACGCACGACGCGGCGAGCCTCACCCTGACAGGCATAGAGGTGACCGGCAACATCGTAGACCAAGCCGTTCGACTTGCCGGACGGCTTCATGAAGTCGCTGATCGCCCCGTCGGCAGCCACCCGGACGATGCGGCTGTTCGGGATGTCGCTGAAGAGGAGCCAACCCTGTGGACTCCACGCGGGGCCTTCGGTGAACTTGCAGTCACCGGCGACCTTCTTCACTTCAGCGTTGGGTTGAATGAGCGCGGCGACATCGGCCGCTGCGGCACACGAAGCAAGCGCGGCCAACGCCGCGAGAGACCAGAGCAAACGAGGCATCCTCGAACTCCCGAGCAGGAAAGGGGCGTGATTCGTCCACCTGATTCTTGGCCGGGGCGCTAGGAAATGCAATTCGGAAAGCCGATTCGGGCCGCCGCCTCCTTCAGCGGTTAATGCCCCACCGCCGGCTGTCGACTGCGTTTCAATGCGATCTCTTCCGGTGTCGCGGCGGCATGCTGGATCATCGGCGGAAGCAGCGAACCGACGAGCATCCCGAGGAACGACGCCGCCAGTCCGTAAATCTGCGGCGGACAAACCCGCCAGAGTTCCGCGCTCTCTTCTTCATACTGGTATTCCATCGCGATCCAGACCGGGACAGCGAATAGGATCGAGAGGATCGCTCCCTGCGTCGAGGACCTTGACCAATAGATCCCGCAGACCAGCGGAACGAACGCAACCACCAGGGTGACCTTGTAGCCGCTCTCGACCATCTCGTACATCGTGCTCTCGGTGTTGGTTGAGATCACGGTCCCAGTGATCGCCACGAGGATCAGCACCGAACGGACAAGCATCAGCAGCGTGTGGTCCTTGAAGTGCTTCGTGAACTGCTGCAGGACGTTTTCGGTCAGAATGCTCGCCGGAGCAAGGAGTGTTCCGCTCGCCGTCGAGAGAATCGCCGAAAGCACCGCGCCGAAGAAGAGGACCTGGCACCAGATGGGCGTTTCCTTCAACACCAGCGACGGCAACACCTGCTGGACCACACGGGAATCTTCACTGGCGAAGAACTGATGGTAATCCGTGTGAATCACCGTCGCGGAGTAGGCGATGAACATCGGCACGAAGGCAAACGCGAAGTAGAAGAGACCACCGCACAGCGTGCCGATGAACGCGGTCCGTTCGTTCTTCGCACTGGTCACCCGCTGGAACACGTCCTGCTGCGGGATCGACCCGAGCGACATGGTGAGGAACTCACCGATGAACGTCAGCCACGCAGCGGCTGTCACATGCGGGAAGAGGTCGAGCTTCCCTTCGGCCTGTGCGGTCGCCAAGACTTTGTCGATCCCTCCTGCCCGATCTCCCAGCAGCCACGCGACGAGAATCAGCCCGATCACGATCGCTGCGGTCTGGACGACGTCGGTCAACGCGACCGACCACATCCCCCCGAACAGCGTATAGACCGTCACAATCACGGCCCCGATCATGATCGCCTGGTTCAGCGTAATTTGCGGAAAGAGGACGTTGATCACCAGCCCCAACGCCGAGAGCTGCGCGCTCGTCCAGCCGAGATACGAGGCCGCGATCCCCAGCGAGGCGATCACTTCCACCGTGCGGCCATAGCGGGCATGGTAGTAGTCACCGATCGTCAGTAACTCCATGCGATAGAACGTGCGGGCGAAGAAGAACGCGACGAGAATCAGGCACATCGAGGCCCCGAAGGGATCGCCCGAGACGAAGCCCATCCCTTGATTGGCGAACTTCGCCGAGACCGAAAGGACCGTCTCAGCACCGAACCATGTCGCAAAGACACACGCGAAGTTCATGTACAGGGGCAGCGACCGCCCGGCGACCATGAAGTCTTTCGAGTCTTTGACGCGACTCGACGCATAAATCCCGATGGCGACAGTCGCCGCCATGTAGATCAAAACGCAGGCGATCAGCATCCGACGTTCCTGTGAAGCGCCATCCCAGTCGGACCGCGAGGGCCATTGGAACTGGGACCGGCGCGAGAACATGGTAACTTGCTGGGGGAGGCCCGCAAGTCCGTTCAAGGCTGACGCTGTGCTGAAGACGCCGCCCCGCACGCTCTGGCTGTTACGGCACGCAAAGTCGGCGTGGGATGACCCGACGCTCGCCGATCATGAACGACCGCTGAATGGCCGCGGTCGTCTGGCAGCACCACGGATCGCCCAGGTGCTCGCTGCGCAACAACCGTTACCGCAGCTCGTACTCTGCTCGACCGCAGTCCGCACCCGTACCACGTGGGAGTTGATCGCCCCGGCGATTCCCGAGATCCCGGTCGAGTATCGGGCAGACCTCTACCACGCCGAGTCTTCCACCCTGCGGCTGCGTCTGCAACGTGTTCCGGATTCGATCACATCGGTGTTATTGATCGGGCACAATCCCGGTCTGGAAGAGTGGTTCACGGAATTGACCGGTCTGAACGAACAGTTGCCCACCGCGGCCCTCGCTCAGATCACCGTCCCCTTGAAGGGCTGGTCCGAGCTGACGGCCACGACCCGCTGCCGACTGGAACAAATCTGGCGACCACGTGAGTTACCGGATCCCCTTCAGTCCTGATCTGCCTCCTGCCAGCAGGATTCGTGCACTCGTGATAGAGTCGGCACGGCGGGAGTCATGTGGAACGATGTGCACATACGATTTCGGCGATCAAAATGGCCAGTCCGGGCGATTTTCCTCCGGCAAGACGTTCCCATCAACGATAGAACATATTAGAGTACTCGCTGGACTGGCGGGTTTGAGTGCCTCCGCAAACCACGCAGCTTCTCCGCTAGGGAACTTTTGCGATGCTGAATCTGCTGGGCCGACCCCAGACCTCCGGGTCGTTTTGCGATGGTCTGTCGCGACGAAACTTTCTGCAGATCGGCACGCTCGCAGCCTTAGGGACCGGGGCCGGTTGGTCGCTCCCCTCCTTATTACGTGCAGAAGCCGCTGCAGGAACCAGTCGCAAACCGAAATCGGTCATCATGATTTACCTGGTCGGCGGGCCGCCGCATCAGGACATGTTCGACCTCAAGCCCGAGGCTCCGCGGGAGTTCGCCGGTCCCTGGCGACCGATCGCGACCAACGTCCCCGGCATGGAAATCTGCGAAGCGTTTCCCAAGCTGGCGGGGATGGCCGACAAGTTGACCGTGATTCGCTCACTCGTCGGCAACCAGGCCGATCACGATGCGATCCAGGTCTTTAACGGTCATCACCCCAAGAAGCTGAAACCATCGGGGGGGTGGCCGCAGTTCGGCACGATGGTGTCAAAGGTGCAGGGACCAGCCGACCCGGCGACACCGCCGTACGTCAGCCTCTGTTATCAATGCACTCACGGGCCTTACAACGAACCGGGTCCTGGTTTCCTCGGCGCTGCCCATTCTCCGTTCCGACCGATGGGACCGACGCGCGACGATATGGTCCTCAACGGCGTGACGCTCGAACGGCTCGCTGATCGTTCGTCGCTGCTGAAGAGCTTCGATCGTCTCCGCCGTGATGTCGATGCGACCACGATGATGTCGGGACTCGACGCCTTCACCGAACAGGCGATGGGCCTCCTGACCTCCTCACGGCTGGCGGAAGCCCTCGACATTTCCAAAGAAGATCCGCGGACCATCGCCCGGTACGGGACCGGGAATCCGAAGATCATGATCGACGGCAATGGTGCTCCGCGCGTTCCCCAGAGCCTGCTGCTCGCCCGCCGACTGGTCGAAGCCGGGGTGCGCGTTGTCACGCTGAACTACAGTAAGTGGGACTGGCACGGCGGCTTGAATGCTGAAGGCCGGGCGAACAACTCGATCTTCCTGCGGGAAGAAGAAGATTTCCCCATCTTCGATCAGTGCGTGAGCGCGCTCGTGGAAGATCTGCACGTCCGCGGTCTGGCCGAGGACTGTGCGGTCGTCATCTGGGGCGAGTTCGGCCGAACGCCGCGCATCAGCGACCGGGTCGGCCGCGATCACTGGCCGCAGGTGAATTGCGCCCTGATGGCCGGCGGGAGCATGAACCACGGTCAGGTGATTGGGGCGACCGATCGCATCGCCGGCGAAGCGATCGCCCGGCCAGTCACCTTCGGCGAGGTCTACGCGACCCTTTTCCAGCACCTCGGTGTCGATCCCCAGCGGACCACCATCTCCGACCTCAACGGCCGCCCGCAATACCTCGTGGAAGACGACGCCTTACCGCTGCCGGAACTGGTGTAGGTTGCCATGTTGAAGCCCCAGCATGGATCTGCTACGCCAAGTGCCTGCTCACCGTGATGCTTCGCTTTCACGTTGGGATGCGTTGCAACGCACCCGGAGCTGCAGCCCACACGGCGAAGGTCCGACCACAAAGCGGCGAAGCATCTCGTGATGCGTCACGGCCGACTACGACCCCACTGATCGTCAGGCAGCATCTCGCGAATGACCACTTCCACGCGCATCTCGATGGGAGTCCATCGCTTTCAGATCATGTTGATAGCGATTCTCGCCTTGGGGGGCTGTGCGAGCATTGCTCAGCGCGCCAGTGTGGAGCGGCGACCGCTGACTTTCGTCGGTCAGGTTTCCTTCGGCTCGCCGCAGGTTCGCGCGAGTCGTGTCGTCGTCCCGCTGACCTTTACCGGGGGCGAGTGGGGGGAACATTCGGCGATCGCGGCCTATCGTGTGGAGTCCCGCGTCTCCGGGCGCACCATTGAGATGACGGTGCTCACTTCGCTGGTGGGTGACGAGCCTGCGCCCCAGGAGTTGCGGCTCGGCAGCGTGGCGGCAGGACAGTATGCCGTAGTCTACCGTGACCCCGACGGCACAAAGCACTCTCTGGGCCAGATCGAAATTCCGTCCACGCGATGATGACCCTTTGAACCTTCGCAACAGCAAACCAGCGGCTCAGACGATGTCTGCTGAACGGTAAACTTCTTCGCGGGTAGCTCTGGTTGGCGTCTTCGCTTACCGGGGCGGTGCAACCGTAAGAGGCTGTCATCCCATTCGATCTCGAACGCACCTCTTGTCGCTCTGCGACGCCGGTAGCCAGCAGACTGGCAACCGGGGCCGCCTGCGCGCTCTCCGTTTCTGAGAGTAACTCATGGAATCCGTGCGCTGCTCGACGCTCCGCTCATCATGCGGAGCATGAGGGCGACTCTGTCTGTAATTCCCGCTCAGGGAGTCAGTCCTATCGCCCGTGCACGTCGATGCGGTCGTGGACGGTGTAGAGGCGGAAGCCCCCGGGGACGGGGAAGAGTTGGCCGCTCGACTTGTTCTCCTCGATGGGCCGGAGCGGGTTGCCGGGGAATTTTTCCCAGTGGATGAGGTCTTTCGAGCGGGCGATCCCGGTGGCCCACAAGTTTGGTGTGCGGTCGGTCGCGGCTCCGTGAAAGACGGCGTAGTACATGCCGTCGTGGCGGAGGATCTGGTTCATGGCGATCAGGTCCCGGTCGTATTTCTCCGGTCCGGGGGACAAGACCGGTTCGTCTTGCACGTTGGTCCAGACTTTCAAATCGCGGGATTGCGCGAGCCAGACGCCGGCATCGCGGCGTTCGTAGAAGAGTGACCAGACACCGTCTTCGACCCACAGCGTGGGTGTGCCGTACGGACCGTTCGACAGACGCTCGCCATTTTTCAGGCGAACATCGAGCAGACCCTGGCGGGTCCAGGACAGGCCGTCGGGTGACGTGAGAAGTTGCGACCGATCGAGAAAACCCTCAGCGGCCATGTAGTACGTCCCCGCGTGCTTGATGACGGAGACGTCTTCGACCCAGTGCTCGCGGTACAGCGGATTCTGCGGTGACCGCGTCCAGGTCAGTCCGTCGGTCGAGGTGGCATAGCCGAGCATCTTCAGTCCCGGCCGCGTCCCGTCATAGCCGGTGTACCACAGCTTCCACAGATCGCCATCGTGCAGGATCGCCCCGCGTTCCCGAATCCGCGCATCCCAGGCCCCTTCGCCTGCTCCCATGAAGACGGGCTGCGGGACCAGCGGCTCAAACCGCGTGAGCGTTTCCGGCCATGGCTCTGCCCCCCTGAGTGCTGGCGTGTCCCCGACGATCCAGCAGGCGAGCAGGCACCAGAGAACGTACGGTGTCAGACGAAACATGCGGCGGGACTCACGGTTGGGTGGGGCTTTGCGTGAAGTCGAGCGTCCAGCCCTGGAAATTGGCGCGGAGTTTCGGTTCTTCGGGGTCGAGTTCGAGTTGGTAGCCGCTCGAGTTGCTGGTTTCGAGGGTCGCGTAGATCGTGGAACCGGTCCGCTTATCGAGGAACCGTGCCTGCAGACGGAGCTGGTATTGTCGCGCTCCGTTTGGCTGGAGGATGAATTCCTGCAACCGGGCGACGTACGCCACGATCGGCAGGTTCGGACGGCTGGTGAGGTCGCACGCCGTGGAGCCGAGTTCCTGCGACCAGTTCAAACGGCCGGTGTTCCGGTTCAGGCTGGCCACGGTCCCCGTCAGGGCCGAGTGGTTCGTGTCGAGCGGGATGATCCGCGTCGGATCGGCCATCAGGTTGGAATCGCCGTAACTCACAATCCGGTCGTCACCGTAACGATCGACGAAGACGGCCGACAGCTTTTTGATGACCGGCAGTCGCGTCTTCCATTGGAACTGACCCGTGGACAGGTCATAGAGTGAGAGGTCGCTGTCGGGGGTCAGCGCGTAGAGTTCGTCGTTTTCACGCACGGCGAAGCGGACTTCGTCGGTCAGTCCGTTGATTTGCCACAGCTCGGTTCCCGCCAGCAGGTCATGCATCACGAGGTGCGTGGCAGAGAGACTCAACCACCGCTCGCCCCGGTGCCACAGGCACTCTTCCGCCGGCCCGACCGAGCGCTGCGCGAGTTCCTCGCCATCATCAAGACGGTAGAGCGTCACTTCCTGTTTATCGAGATCGATCAGCGAGACAACGTTCAGTCCCAGCGACGCTTCGACCCAGCGTTTCCCTTCCTGTCGCGACCAGAGAATGCGGCCGGTTGCCGCATCGGCACAGATCAGCCGACCCGCGAGGTAATAGCACACCTGCTGCGGCGTGACGCCGATCAACTGCCCGACCGGGGACTGGTCGTTCAGACTGATCGGCAGGAGGCGTCGTCGGCCGCGGGCAACCCATTCCATGCGCTGCCCGGCGATAAACGGCAGTTGTGGATCGATGCCCAGGGTCAATTCCTGCCGCCAGCGGAAAATCGGTGGGCTTTCACTCGAGGCGACCTCCAGCACGACAAAACTCGAACCGAGCCCCAGGGCCCACGTCGGTCCCGACATGAACATCGGCACGGCGACCGCTTGCACGCCGGGACGAAACGCGGTCCGTTGGGCTTCCGCAGGCAGACTGACACGCCAGCGGATTTTCCCGCGGCCATCGCGCCCGATGAGTGTGCTCCCCTGCTGATCGGGCAACTCGAACGTCCAGTCACGAAAGGCCGGATCGCGGGGACCGATGACGTCGATCGGAATCGTCCGCATGAACCCCGTCAGCGGTCGTGGTTTTCGTTCCACCTCGAACGTGCCGGCATCCCATGTCTGTGGGCGTTTCGGCTTGCTGGCCAATTGCGCGCGGAGTTCGGCCGCGAGTCGTGCTCCCGTTGTTTCGGGGCCGAAGTGATGATCGGCCCAGCGGGTCTCTAACGACGCCAGCCAGGGTTCGGCATCGTACGGGGTCGCCTTCTCGGTATGCAGCTTTGCCAGCCAGGCGGTTGCCAGCGCGATCGAAGCCGGTGCTCCCGCATCGATCACGCGGTGGGAAAGACGCAGGGTCTCGATCGATTCCGGGCGGGCGAATTGTCGCTGTAAGAGTTGATCGGATCCCGGCAGCCCGTCGAGATAACGCCAGAGACGCGCATCGCGCTCAGCCTCTCCGTCGGTACCCACCAGACTGGCGATGGCTGCTGTCAGTTGCTGACGCTCGACATCGTTCGCGGTTTGCAGCAACCCGCGCAGACGGCCGCGTACGACCTGATCGCTGCGGGCGAACCAGTTCGGACCGACACGATCGAGGCGCTCATCGTTCGCGATATTCGCCAGTTCGATATACCGCTCGAACGCGGGGAGCCGCTTCCCGGCGCGGGCCAGTCCTTCGGCATCGATTCGCAGGAACTCGGCCCGTTGAGCCGGGTCGGTGAGGAGCGACTCAAGCTCTGCAAGACTCGACTGATGGGCAGCGTAATTCTCCCGTAAACCATCCAGCAGGCGATTCGCCAGCAGTTGGGCGGTACGTGGTTCCGAGCGTTGCTGAATGGAAGCACGCAAGTCAGCCAGACCATTGGCAGCGTCCCCCTGGTACAGCCGGGTTTCACCGCGGAGGGCTAACGCTGCGGGATCGCGCGGATCAGTCGCGAGTTTGCTGGCGATCTCCGCCTGGAGTTCAGTGATTGGGCGGAAGGCAGAGAGCGAACGCGCACTTTGCACGATGAGCGCGCCATGGGCGGCCACCAGGTTTCCCCCCGTCACTTCCGTCTCGAGTTTCGAGCGTGAGCGGAGTTGACCATCGGCCAGATCGAGCGCCAGGATTTCGCCCGGATGGACCGCCAGCAGATACGTCTGATCAACCATCAGTCCCCGGCCCAGCGGAGCAGTGATCGGCACCGACTGTGGCCAGGCGGCTTCGCCATCCGTCAGACGAAGTGCTTCAATTTCCTGTCGACTGACGAGAATCACCCGATCCTGCCAGATGCCAGCGACATGGCTGGCGGAACCGCGGGGTCGTTTCCAACGGAGTGCCCCGGTCACCGCGTCCAGGCAGTACAACTCGGTCGCGTCGCGCGGGGTGAGGAGCACATGCCCGGCTGCATAAGTCGGACAGGCATCGAACCAGCGGCCCTGCTCTTCATCCTGAATCTGGCCAAATCCCGGCATCCCCGGACGCAGGATTCTCCCGCCGAAGACCAGTCCTCGGAAGCGGGGATCGACACCCTGCATCGTTTCGTGAGATTCGTACTGGAAGCCCCAGACGAGTTGCTGGCGTAACGGATCGACGGCGGCCACAATCCCGCAACCGGTCGGGCAGATGAGCAGACCATCGGCGAGTGTCGGCGTGAGTCCTGAAAGTCGCCGCAGCGGTGCCAGCGTCATCATCCGATCGGGGGCGACGAGGGCCTGCGACCATTCCACTTCAATCCGGCGTTCTGCATGCACGGGCTGCAACTGCAACAGTCGTAACTCGCCGCCCGCTTCCGCGAGACAGTACAGCCGCCGATTCCAGACGAGCGGCGTTCCCAGGAAGTAATGCCCCGCCAGCGGGAGCGCCCCCTCACCGCGAGGTCCACCAATCTCCCAGAGGAGTTCGCCTCCGTCGATGGCATAGGCGACGAGCCGGTTGGTCGGCGGTGGGACATCGTTCTGGGCACGGATAATCCCGTTGCGGACCTGGGTGAAGCTCGCGGGATCGAGTGTCGTTTCGATCGTGTAGACCGCGGTGTCATCGGCTGCGAGTGCGCCCGATTGATGATCGCGATACAGCCGCTCGCGCAGATAGGCATCCAGGCCCAGCGCCTGATTGGCATCCTGGTTGACTTCAGCCGAGGCGGGGAGCGCGTTCCAGAAGCGACGGAAGGTCGAATCTTCCGCGATCGACCGCCAACGGAGTTCGCCGGTTTTCAGGTCGAAGCCAGCCAGACCGGTCAAGGTGCGAGCGATCGCGGTGCCGTTGACGACGACAGGCGTTGTCGCAGGGAGCGTCCAGCGATCTTCGAGCGTCATCCGCTCTTCCAAATCGGTCAGTCGTTTCTTGATCAACTCGGTGCGATGCGGATGCGGTGCCGCCAGTACTGGGGTGACGTGATCACCGAGGAGATCGACTGACCACGCGGCCCGTCCCAGAGGAGCCGCACCCGTTGCAAACGCATTCCGCGAACCATCGCCCCGGAACAGCGGCCAGTCTTTCAACAACCGACGCGGCTCGCGTCCGGCTGCATGTTGCGCCAGCCAGGCTTCGGCTGCCACTCGGGGCGTGTTCCCTTCCAGAGGAACGCCGCCGATTATCAGGGGACCCGCGGGGGGGAAGCCCGTGATCTCCCAGAGATCGCGGCGGAAATCGATCCGGCCCGCACGATCCCAGGCGAGCGATTCTTCGAGGAACGATCGTGCATCGGGAGCGAGACGTCCCCCCTCGGTCTCACGGAGGTCCTGCCAATATAACGCAGCCAGCAAAGGCCGCCCAGTATCGAGTGCTTCACGAGCCGCAACATCGGCAGCCACACGTCCCGCGGGCGTCATCCAGTACCTGGCAAGCAGTTCCTGCAGCTCTGCCGGTTTTCCGGAGCTGGCGAGCGCATTCGCAGCCGCGGAATACTGCACGCTATAGGCATCGCGACCTTCGGCGGGCCAGGAGGCGAGCAATGCCAGCGCCCGGCGCTTCAACCCATCCGATGCCTGACGATCGAGGAAGTAATCTTCGGGGCTGGCCAGCACTGTCTGCACTAGACGTGCGGCTGTCGCATACTGGCCGCGCTCGGCGAGTGTGGCCGCCTCGTACATCGGCCGTAAACGATCGCGTGGTGGCGCGATCGTCACCGGAGGGACGGTATTCTCGCCGGGGTCGCTGGTACCTTGTGCCCGACAGATGGTCGGGCCGAACATCAGTGCCAGCAGCGTGATGAACACCCGCGCCGGCATGCAACTCAAGCCGCCGCCGAAGGTTCGACGAGTCGACCCCGGACGGCCTAATGCGGTTCTCAACAGTCGAACGATCATCCACTGCTCCCTGCCGAGAGGAGACGATAGTCTACCGGAGCAGCCCCGGAAAGTCCCGACGAATTCGGTCGATCTGCAGGTGTCGCTGCTGTGCGGCGGCGGCGTGCACACGCGGATTGCAGGGAAAATCGGCAGAAACAATTGCTTGAAGCGCAGGAGACTGGTAGCTTGCACAGGGCAGGCTCGGGGATTGCGCTTGGTTCAAAGCGTGTCGGTGCTCCCGAACTCGCCCCCTCTGGAGAGCATCATGCTGTGTCGCCATCGGTCTGTGACGAATGCCCCCGCACGGCGCGGGTTTACCCTGATCGAACTCCTCGTCGTGATGGCGATCATCGCGATGCTGATCGCCTTGTTGCTTCCCGCGGTGCAGCAAGCTCGTGAAACAGCCCGGAAAACACAGTGCCTGAATAACCTGCATCAGCTCGTGCTGGCGATGCATAATTACGAGAGTTCCTACCGGGTCTTCCCACCGGGACTCATCAGCCCCGGTCTGTCCTGTGAAACGGCCTTGCCGGCCGTCTTCCAGGAACCCTTCATTGCGCCGATCAAGCAGACGGGTAACAATGCGGCCACGACGGTCGTGATCAATACCTGGAATTACAGCAACTTGTGGAGTTGGCCCGCCTTTATTACTCCGCAGATGGATTTGGGGACGGTGCAGATTCAGTATCCGCCGGTTGGCAAGTTTTTTGACAGCTGCGGCAATGGTGGTCCATCACCGAACCTGCAATACCTGCGGACAGTTGTCCCGTCCTATGCCTGCCCGAGTGCTGCTCTGCCGAGCAATCGACCACTGCTGCAGGCGGGACAGCAGGTTCCCGTCGCGTATGGAACTTACCGCGGCAACCTCGGCACCCTGCAATGGGATTCACAGAATTCCCAATGGCTGGGTGGCAACAACGGCGTGCTCTATGTGAACAGTGCCGTCGGGTTCCAGGACATTTCCGATGGAACGACCACCACGATCATGCTGGGCGATTCGTATTACGGCTTCTGGGGTGATGCCGACAGCTGCTGCGTCGGTGCGGCCACGGCTGCCGACCGGTCCGCCGCAGGCGAAAATGTGACAGGTGACCCGTTCACCGGCGGGCACTGGGTCTCTTCTACGAACGGCAATCACCGGTTCTCGTTCAGCAGTTCACATTCGGGCGTGATCGGGTTCGCGATGGTCGATGCCAGTACGAAGGTCATCGCGACCACGATCGACCGCGGCGTCTTCATGGCTCTCATGACCCGCAACGGCCGTGAAAACATCGGCGATCAGAAGTTCTAATCTCTCCCGCGTGCCGCTGACGCTTCCCGATCTGGAAGCGTCAGCGCCCGGAGCGCTCACTCGTGATGACCGTGACCGTGAACGGCGAACCCCGGGAACTTCTCCCAGGGACGACGCTGGCAGCTTTGCTCGCCGCTGCCCAACTCGACCCGCGCTATCTTGCTGCGGAAGTTAATCGGCGGGTGATTCCGCGCGCTGAACATGCCCGCGCGGTGCTGCAACCGGGCGATACGATCGAAATCGTGACCCTCGTCGGCGGGGGGTAATCCCTCGAACACATCCAGACGATCCACGAGTTCTTCAACTCGCGCGGATTGTCGCTTGCGTCTTCGCGATTCGCGCGAAGACGCAAGCGATCATCGATCCCACCAGGGCCAACCGCGTTACGAACGGCCCATCTCGCAGGACACCCCTCCGGCGGCAGGCAGGTACGCGGAGCGCACATAGTCCATCACCATCCGGTCCGAATTATAACGCCAGCCCAGCGTGCGGACCGAGCGTTTCATCCGGAAGATCCAGGACTGCGGCAGGTCATCATCGTCCCGGTCGTAGAACAACGGGATGACTTCTTCGTACAGGACTTTTGTGAGCTCCTTGGCATCGCGTTCGTCCTGAATGTCGGTGTTGACGTGCGTGCGACCGTTTCCGATTGCAAACCCGTTGGTTCCGTCAAAGGCTTCAGCCCACCACCCGTCGAGAATCGAACAGTTCAAGCCGCCGTTGAGCACGACTTTCTGGCCGCTCGTTCCGGAGGCTTCCAGCGGGCGGCGGGGGTTGTTCAGCCACACATCGACCCCCTGCACCAGGTGCCGGGCGAGGTTGATGTCGTAATCTTCCAGCAACACGATCTTGCCGCGGAACTCCGGTTCCTGCGTGAGGTGATAGATCTTCTGCAGGATGCTCTTCCCGCCATTGTCAGCCGGGTGTGACTTGCCTGCAAACACGAACTGCACCGGACGCTTCGAGTCGGCGATGATCTTGCGGAAGAATTCGATGTCGCGGAGCAGCAGGTCGGCCCGCTTGTACGGAGCAAACCGCCGGGCAAAGCCGATGGTCAGTGCTTCCGGGTTGAGCAGATTCTGCGCCGTCTGATACTCGGTCGGTCCCAGGTGCAGACGTTCGGCCCGCGCGAGTGACCGATGTCGGGCAAACGCGATCAGGTGGTTTTTCAGGGACTGATGCGTTTCCCACAGTTCGCCCGGCGTCACGTCCTCGAACGCGGCCCACGTCTTCGGATTCGCGGTATGTGTCTCCCACTTGATCGGCAGCGCCCGGTCATACAGCGTTCGCATCTGGGGCGCGAGCCAGCTGCCGACGTGCACCCCGTTGGTGATGTGCCCGATTGGTGCATCTTCGGCGCTCCGCCACGGCCACAGACTGGCCCACATCCGGCGACTGACCACCCCGTGCAGGTTCGAGACCGCGTTGGCCCGACGGCTGCACTTGAACGCAATGACCGTCATGCAGAACGGTTCGCTGTGGTTGTTCGGATCGACGCGACCGAGGCCCATCAGGCCCTGCGTCCCGATGCCGAGCGCATCGCCCATCGGTCCGAGGTGTTCGTCAATCAAACCCCAGTCGAACCGGTCGTGACCGGCGGGGACCGGAGTATGCGTCGTGAAGCAGCACATCGCCGCGGTTTCCCGCAGGGCTTCATCGAACGGCAGATGATCTTCCGCCATCCGCATGCGGATGAATTCCAGCGGAGCAAAGGCGGAGTGGCCTTCGTTCATGTGAATGGTATGGGGTTGATAGCCCAGTGCCGTCAGGACCCGCGCACCGCCAATCCCGAGCACGATTTCCTGCCGGATCCGCGTGCGTTGATCGCCGCCGTACAACCGGGCGGTCAGTTTGCGGTCTTCCGGGCTGTTTTGTTCGATGTTCACATCGAGCAGGAAGAGCTTCACGCGGCCGACATCGACCTGCCAGGCCTGGGCATAGATCGGCTCGTGTCGACGATCGACACGAACGATCAGCGGTTCTCCATTCGGCAGCCGGACCAGCCGAATGGGCAATTGCTCGTTTTTGACGTGCGAATAGACTTCCTGCTGCCACCCGTTCTCGTCAATCAGCTGCGAGAAGTAGCCTTCGTGATAAAAGAGACCGATCGCGACCAGCGGGACCCCCAGGTCCGAAGCACTCTTCAGATGGTCCCCCGCCAGCACCCCGAGACCGCCTGAGTAATTCGGCAGCGATTCGTGAATCCCGAACTCGGCCGAGAAGTACGCGACGGCTTTGTGGCACAGGTTCCCGGCGTGCGTTGACCCCCACGTGGTCGAGCCATCCTCCATGTATTCCACCCACCGGCGGTAGGCGTAGTTCACGCGGGAATGCAGCACTGCCTCACGACCGCGCTGTTCGAGTTGCTCGGTCGAATACTCACTCAGCAGGAGGACCGGGTTCCGGCCAATCTGTTCCCAGCGCTGGGGGCTGAGGTCGCGGAAGATCGCGACGACTTCCGGTTGCCAGCACCACCAGTAGTTGCGGGCGAGCTTGGCGAGTTTTTCACCAAAGGAGAGTTGCTGAGGCGCGACAGGCATCGGAGACATCTCGCTGGCTGCAGGACATGGACGAACGACCCTCCGTGGGCGCTCCGTCTCGACGTGGGAGTATACCGAACCCGTCGCAGACTGCCCATTCCTGATGCAGACGCCATGCCAGCCCGCGAAATCCAGTGGAAATCGCTGGTAGAGAACGACTTACTTCAGAGTAATGAACACCGATGGTTCGTTTTCGCCCCTTCGAGACAGCGCCTTGCCACACAAATCGACGACCGTTGCCCGAGGATTCAGCAGCGCCGGTACGCTGGAAATCTACGATCTTCTACCAAACAATGCGGGGCACGCTCCGTTCCTCCCTTCTGCCTGAAGGCTCTCGGATGGCATTTCGCTCTGCTTGCCTGACCGTTGTTGTGGTGCTGGTCAGCTGCTGCTCCTTGACAGCCCAGCCACCCGTCGCACAGGAGCCGTTCACGCCTGCACAGCAGACGGCCTTGGACACCATCAAAGAGCGAGCCTCCGAGATTGGTTCCGTGAACCGCGCCATCTGGGAATTTGCGGAGGTCGGCCTCGCGGAAACGAAATCGTCCGCCTTGCTGGTCGAACGGCTGAAAGAATCTGGCTTCAGCGTGCAGACCGGAATCGCCGACATGCCGACCGCGTTTGTCGCCTCATACGGGTCGGGTCAACCGGTGATTGCGATCCTCGCCGAGTACGATGCGCTTCCCGGTCTCTCACAAAAGTCCCTGCCGACGCTCGAACCGCTGGAAGATGGCAAACCCGGGCACGGCTGTGGACACAGTGGCCTGGGGGCGGGAGCCTTCGGTGCTGCTGTCGCTGTGAAGGCCGCCCTTGCGAAACACCAGCTGAAGGGGACGATTCGGCTCTACGGCACACCGGCGGAAGAGACGACGATCGGGAAGGTCTACATGACGCTCGCCGGGGCGTTTCACGATGTCGATGTCTGCCTCCATTGGCATCCCTCTACTAAAAATGAAGTCTGGAATGGCAGCAGCAAAGCGCTCGTTTCAGCCAAGTTCACGTTTCAGGGACTGGCAGCCCATGCGGCCGGGACCCCTGAAAACGGCCGCAGTGCCCTCGATGCCGTCGAGCTGATGAACGTCGGCGTGAACTTCATGCGTGAACATGTCAAGGAAGACGCCCGACTGCATTACGTGATCACCGATGGCGGCGGCGCTCCCAACGTCGTTCCCGCGACCGCGACCGTCTGGTACTACGTCCGGGCTGACGATCATGCCGACGTCGAACGCTACTTCGCCTGGGTGCAGGACATCGCGAAAGGGGCGGCGCTGATGTCCCGCACGAAGCTCACGGTCAACATCGATACCGATTGTCATGAACTGATCGGCAACACGCCGCTGGCAGAAGTCGTTTCCCGTCAGTTTCAGCGGATCGAACCGCCCAAGTTCACCCCGGAAGAACATGCCTTTGCCCGACGTTTGCAGGAGCCGCTGCTCGAGCAGTTCGGCAGGTCCTTCCCGATGAGCCTCGATGAACGGGTTCACCCGCTGCTCGCGATCGGGGAAACCTCGAAAGGTTCCACCGACGTCGGCGACATCAGCTGGCATCTCCCGACGATGGGCTTGCGGACCACCTGCTTTCCGACCGGCAGCCCCGGCCATTGCTGGCAAAACGTCGCGTCGATCGGCTCGTCGATTGGTGACAAGGGAACCGTGTACGCCGCCCAACTCCTCGCCGCGTCCGCCGTGGAACTGCTGCAGCGACCGGAGAAAATCATCGAGGCCAAGGCCGACTTCCAACTGCGGCGGAAAGACAAGCCCTATACAACACTCATCCCCAGGGGACAGAAACCCCCCGTCAAAATTCGCTAACCCCGACGCTCACGGAAAGCTTTCCGTGGGTCCGGACTATTCTTCACGGCGTGCCCGCTGCACGATCGCCTCGACCAGCGCGTCGTTCAACGGAACATGTAACGACGAATCTCCCGCAACCTTCGCCGCCTGCGTCAGCCGTGTGGTCGCGCGATACGTTCGCCGGTACTTGCAACATGCTCGGCACAGCAGCAGATGCAACCGCATCGCCAGCGACGTCCCCGGCGGCAACGTCCCGTCCCAATCGTCACCCAGACGATCCAGAACTTCGCGGCAGCTGGGAAGCGGCAGAAAACGCATGGCATTCGGAGCGGCTGAAGTGCGTAGTGACAGGGGAAACAGATCCTTGGATGCTCTGTCTCAGCCAAGGTGACGCGTTTTATCCAGCACGCGTACTTTTCGCGAGCAGAAAGTCTGTCACGCTGCGTGCGGGGTGCCGTCGGTTATTGGTGGTGGTCTGATTGTACTCGTGTGGCAGAGTTCAGCCCCGGAGGGGCGGCAGAGTGGTAGCCCCGGCCGTGAGGCCGGGGGTTTGTGTTCCAAGTCACACCAGCCCCAGCGGGGCGCCAGAGATGCGAACGTGGATTTCCCGCCGAATTTCTGTCGCCCCGCTGGGGCTGCAACATCGCAGAACATCGTGGTCCCCGGCCTCACGGCCGGGGCTACCTCTGTGTCGTCCCTCCGGGACTGAGGAGAGTCGGACACTCAACGATCGTTCTCCCCACCAATGACTGACTCATCCCCTCCGTGCGCCGGAAAATTCTTCACTCGACTGTCACCTCTCCCGACTGGCGGCATCTGAGTGCTGTCGGGCGATCACTGCAGTGAACCGGCCCGCGACTCTGTGAAACACGGCGAATCGACTGCCGTGAACTCTTTTGTGCAGACGAACTGCGCTCCCGGTATGTCTCGTGCGGACTAGAGCGCCCTGCGCTTACCCCTGGCGCGATCTGGGAGGCTTAAGTAGACTGCTGAACTTCTTGAAGGGAGTTGGGCATGTCGAAGACGAAGTCGTTGGTGGTGCGGACGAAGCCGAAGCCGAGTCGTGAAGAGATCCTGTACGATCAAGGTCTTGGAACGACCGAGGTCTGCCAACGGTTGGAGATCAGCCCGGCTTGGGCGCGGCGGGTCAAGCAGGAGCGGCGCGAACATGGCAAGACCGCGAATGCCACCACCCGCAACCGCGAGCCGGAGTGGAAACCGCTGGTCCCGCAGATTCAAGCGGCGATCGCGGCCCAGCCCGACCTGACGCTCGATGAATTGAAGTTCGAGTTGGGGACGACGTTGCATCCCGGCACGCTCTGTCGCGCGCTGAAGAAGTTGAAGCTGACCTTGAAAAAAAAGTCCTGAGAGCGGCTGAGCAGGATCGGCCGGACGTCGCCGAGAGGCGGGCTGCGTGGGTGGTGACGCAGGCCGGGCTGCCGCCGGAAAAGCTGTTGTTTCTCGATGAATTCGGGGCGAAAACGAACCTCGTGCGGACGCATGGACGATCACTCGAGGGGACGCGGTTGGTGGCCAAGGTTCCGCATGGTCACTGGAAGTCGACCACGTTCGTCGGCGCGTTGGGGTTGCGCGGCTGGGTCGCACCGCTGGTGATCGACGGCGCACTCACCGGCGACTTGTTTCGCGCGTACGTCGAGCAGCATCTCGCCCCGCAATTGCAGGCGGGGGACGTGCTGATCCTGGACAATCTGGCGTGTCACAAGGTGGCCGGGGTCCGCGCCGCCGTGCAGCAAGCCGGTGCCGACGTGTTGTACTTGCCGCCGTACAGTCCCGACTTCAATCCGATCGAACAAGCCTTCAGCAAGCTGAAGCGCCTGCTGCGAAGCGCCGCCCCCAGAACCATGAACGCGCTCTGGAAAGCCTGCGGCGAAGAACTCGAAAAGTTCACCCCCACCGAGTTCAAGAACGACCTCAACAACTCCGGCTACCACTACAAATAGGCGCAACGCGCTCTAGTAACGTCCGCCGGCCGGAAGTGGCAGCGTCGATGCACCACCTCTCGCCAGGAGCCTGTCAATTATGGATCGTCAAACCACTTCACAACCTTTCGGTCAATGGGCGCTCGCAGCCATGGGCGGCATGCTCGCAGGGGCGGCCGCGATGAACCTCTCGGGCTGCAGTCAGTCCACGCCCCCCGCCACCAACGGCGGCACGGGAACCGGTCCCGTTCCGGTCAAAGCGACTGCTGCCACCGGCGAGATGCATGGATGTGCCGGGTTGAATGGCTGCCAGGGACAGGGGATGGACGGCAAGAATTCATGTGCGGGCCAGGGGAGCTGCGCCTCGATGGCCATGCATCACGACTGCAAAGGGCACAATGCGTGCAAAGGGCAAGGAGGCTGCGGCGAATCGCTCGGTGAAAACGCCTGCAAGGGACAGGGTGGCTGTGCTGTCCCTGTGAAAGACAAAGACGCCTGGAAGATGGCCCGTGAAAAGCTCGAAGCGAAGATGAAAGCCGCGGGCAAGGAAGTTGGTCCGGCCCCCAAGGCGTAAGCCGTGATGCGTTCTGGCGACCCCGGCGCTGTGCGTGTTGTCTGTTCTGCAGGCGGTACCACAGCGTGCGGGCGTCAGTGTCGTTTCTGAACTGTAGTTTTCGCCAGGAGTTGTCTCATGCGTCGGTTGTTCCAACGACTCGTTTTGTGGAAGTCATTCCTTGCTGAACGTGCTCAGCCGTTCTTGCTGCTGGGGATCCGGCTGTTCTGGGGCTATCAGTTCTTTCTGGCGGGTCGCGGCAAGTTGCTGAACATCGATCGGACCGCGTCCTTCTTTCAGTCGCTGGAGATTCCGCTGCCGATGCTGAATGCCTACGCCGCCGGGATGACCGAATGTTTCGGCGGGTTGTTGCTCTTGATTGGATTCGGCACCCGGCTTGTCTCGATTCCGTTGATCTTCACCATGCTCGTCGCCTATGCGACGGCTCATCGGACGGAACTGCTGGGGATCGTGTCCAATCCCGATGGATTCGTGTCCGCCCCGCCGTTTTTGTTCCTGTACGCGGCGACAATCGCGCTCGTCTTCGGACCGGGGTGGATTTCGGTCGATGGGTGGTACGGGAGGTCGGCGAGCGGCCCCCGGTCAATGACCGGGGGCTAAATGGGGTGGGGATGATGCGAACGGACGCCCACGGAAGGCCTTCCGTGGGTCCAATGCGTTCACGATGGTGCGACGATTGCCTTTCGTTGGGCGATTGATTAAGCTTTTCGGTTCGCCGGTTCCTCTGCCCTGGGGTGGCAGGGAACGTCGTTGACACGACGCCGCGGTATCGCTGGGATGAACTCCTTGTCCCATAAGACGTTGCGATACCCGCTCCGGACTTTAGAACCCATTGCGTGTGCGTATGTTTGAAGGTATCACCACCGGCCTCCGGTCGGCTCTGTCCGTGTTGTCGCGCGGTGGCAAGCTCACCGAGGCCAACATTCGTGACGGGCTGGCAGAAGTCCGTCGGGCCTTGCTCGAAGCTGACGTCCATTACGACGTCGCCACCGCGTTCATCAAGCGGGTGACTGAGCAGGCGGTTGGTGAAAAAGTTCTCAAAGCGATCCGTCCCGATCAGCAGTTCATCGGGATCGTACATCAGGAGCTGGTTGGCCTCATGGGGCCGACCGATCACTCGCTCCATCTGCGTCGCGACGGCGTCAACATTATCATGATGTGCGGCCTCCAGGGGGCCGGAAAAACGACGACCTGCGGCAAGCTCGCCAAGATGGTCAGTGCGGCTGGCTTCAAGCCGATGCTCGTCGCGGCCGACTTGCAGCGCCCCGCCGCGATCGAACAACTCAAGGTCATCGGCCAGCAACTTGGATTCCCCGTCTACAGCGAAGAGCCGGGCAAATCGTCGCCGTTGCAGGTCTGTCAGAACGGTCTCAAAGCGGCGAAAGCTGCGGGCGACGTCAAGGTTCTGATCCTCGACACCGCTGGCCGGTTGCACGTCGATCAGGACCTGATGACCGAGCTGGAGCTGATCGATCGGCGGCTGCAGCCCGATCAGATTCTGCTCGTCAGCGACGCGATGACCGGCCAGGATGCGGTCAACTCGGCGAAGGCGTTCAACACGGCCCTCGAACTCGATGGCGTGATCCTCACCAAGCTCGATGGGGACACCCGCGGCGGGGCAGCCCTCAGCATCAAAGAGGTGACCGGCGTCCCGATCAAGTACATCGGCGTCGGCGAACAACTCGACAAGCTCGAGCCGTTCCATCCCGACCGGATGGCGGGCCGCATCCTCGGCATGGGGGACGTGGTCACCCTCTTCGAGAAGGCACAGGAAGCCTTCGACGCTGAGGAAGTCCAGAAGCAGCAGGAAAAGATGCTCAAGGGGAAATTCACCCTTGAGGACTTCCGCAACCAGATGAAGCAGGTCCGTCGGCTCGGACCGATCCGCGAGATCATGAAGATGATCCCCGGCCTCGGTTCGATGGCCGATCTGCCGGGAGACATGGATCCCGAAGCCGACATGAGCCGCATCGAAGCGATCATCAGCTCGATGACCAAAGACGAGCGGACCAACCCGGACAAGATCGATCGCAGCCGCCGGCATCGCATCGCCCGTGGCAGCGGCAGCGAGCCAGCCGACGTGAATCGCCTGCTCAAAGATTTTGAGCAGATGTCGGGCGTCATGCAGAAGATGGCCGGCATGGGCATGATGGACAAAATGAAAATGATGTCCCAGATGGGGCAGTCCGGCATGCTCGACCCGAACGCCAGCTTGAAGGCGATGAAAGGCTCGTCAAAGAGCGGCCCGGCCGACGCGAAAGCAGCCGCCGACAAGAAGAAGAAAGCCCGCAAGGACGCGAAGAAACAGAAGAAGAAAAACCGTTGATGAGGAGGCTGATGGCTGATGGTCTATGGCTGAGGGACGGAGTAATTCGCCTGCTGCCAGACAGACCCCGGTCATCTGCCTGCTCTGTCCCTTAGCCATCAGCCCTTAGCCATCAACCCTCCTGGAGCACTCAGTGGCAGTTCGCATCCGTATGAAGAAGATTGGACGGCATCATCGGCCGTTCTACCGCATCTGTGTGATGGACTCGCGGGTCCATCGCGAAGGCAAGGCGATCGAAGAGATCGGCTGGTACGACACCTCGGTCCACGACAAGTCGAAGCGGGTCAGCATCAAGCTCGACCGGGTCGATTACTGGGTCTCGGTTGGTGCCAGCCTCTCCGACCGCGTCGCCACGCTGGTTAAGAAGGTGAAGACGAACAAGTTCGGTGTCGCAGCGCCGCCCCCGGCGTTGATTGCCCCGAAGGAACCGCCCGCTCCCGCTGCGGAAGGGGAAGCCGCCCCGGCCGAAGGCGAAGCAGCACCGGCGGCCGAGTAAGGCCGTTCGCCGCCGTGATCTGGGTGACAACGCCCGGCGGACGGCGGTGGAATGGGAGACGGCAGTCACATGCGGTTCGATGTCCTTTCGCTCTTTCCGGAGATCTTTCACAGCTACATGCAGCAGAGCCTGCTCAAGCAGGCCCTTGACCGCAGGTTGCTGGAGATTCACCTCTGGAACATCCGCGACTGGGCGACGAACAAGCATCAATCGGTCGACGACACTCCGTATGGGGGTGGACCGGGGATGCTGCTGATGTGTCCGCCGGTCTTTGCAAGTGTCGAACACGTCCAGTCGCAAGGGGCCAATCCCGGACGACTGGTGATGCTGACCCCGGCCGGGAAACGGCTCGATCAGCAACTGGTGGCGACGCTCGCGCAGGAGCCGCGGCTGCTGTTGTTGTGTGGACGATATGAAGGCTTCGATGATCGCATCGTGCAGGGATTGAACCCGCTGGAAGTTTCCATCGGCGACTTTGTCTGCAACGGGGGTGAAGTCCCCGCGATGCTCCTCATCGATGCCGTGATGCGACTGATCCCCGGAGTTTTGGGGGACGAGACGAGCAGCCGCTACGACTCGTTCGCTGAGTCCGGACTCCTCGAATTTCCGCAATTCACCCGTCCGCGGGAGTTTCGCGGAATGACTGTGCCGGAAGTCCTGTTGAACGGGAACCACCAGGCGATTGCTGCGTGGCGGCAGGCGGAAAGCCTGCGACGGACGCGTGAACGCCGGGGTGACCTGCTCCCCGAGGGCGACTGGCCGACCGACTGAATTCCATCGACTTTGCGAAGAGACAGGCCGCGGCGAACGTCCGCTGCTGCTGAATGAAGGAAATGCCATGCGTCAGAAATTGATCGTTGCCGCGGAAGAATCGAGCCTCCGCAGCGACCCCCCGCAGTTCGAAATCGGCGACACCGTCGATGTCCATCAACGGATTCTGGAAGGCGACAAAGAGCGTATCCAGATTTTCAACGGCGTGGTGATTGCCCGCCGCGGAACCGGAGCGAACGAAAACTTCACCGTGCGGCGAATCGTCGCGGGTGAAGGGGTCGAGCGCATCTTCCCGATCAACTCGCCCAAGCTCGCCAAGGTGGAAGTGAAGCGGCACGGCAAGGTCCGTCGCGCGAAGCTCTACTACCTCCGCGGCCGGACCGGCAAGGCGACCCGCCTCGTCGAACGTTCGGACAAGGCCCCGAAGTAACCCGCTCGGTGGGTTACTTCCCCATTTAGCCCCCGGTCAATGACCGGGGGCTCTTTGTCTTGCGCGCGATCGCGAAGACGCAAGCGTTGTTCGGCCACGGGAACCCGCGCATGTGGTCCTGGTTGCGCCAGTGGTGGTCATCGGACGGGCGCCTGGGTGCGCGGGGTGAAGCGGCCGCCGAGCGGTATCTCCGCGGGCTGGGTTACGTGATCCTGGCCCGCCAGCATCGGAACATCGGTGGTGAACTCGATCTGGTGGCCCGCGAGGGCGACGCGATTGTCTTCATCGAAGTGAAGTCCCGGCAGTCGGCCGGACACGGTCGTCCCGAAGAGTTTGTCGACCGCGAGAAGCAGCGGCGGATTGCGCGGGCGGCGCTGGCTTTTCTCAAGCGGCGTAACTGGCTTGATCGCCGCACCCGGTTTGATGTGATCGCCGTCACCTGGCCGCCGGGCGTCAGTCAGCCGCAGATCGAGCATCTGCGCCATGCGTTTGATGCGCCGGCGGAGAGCTGGTGAGCATGAGACCCAGGGATCGGAATCCCTGGGCGTCCCTGAAGAGGAACCGCTATATGCACAGTGCCTGGCGATTTTCGATTGTGGTGCTGGTGCTCTTGAACAGCGGGCTGTCTGCGACGGCGAACGAGCCGCCGCAACTGGCAGCACTCCGCGCGACCGTGCGGATGACGAACGGCAAGGCTTCGGGGACGGCCTGGGTGGTGCGCACCGAGATGCCACCGCGGACGGTGCTGGTCACGGCTGGGCATGTGTTCGATGAGATGAAGGACTTGCCGTGCCGCCTGATTTGGCGCGCTGCAGGACCGGACGAGACAAGCGTCCGCCGCGAAGTTGAAACACCGATCCGCGATGGCGATCGTCCGTTGTGGGTACGTCATCCCGATCTGGATGTGGCCGCGATGCCGATTGTTCTGCCAGCGGGGGTCGATTGTCAGCCGTTTGCCTGGAAGCAACTCGCCGACGAGCAGGCGCTGCGTGACCGGCGTGTGCAGGTGGGTCAGGAGCTGTTCATCCCGTGCTTTCCGGTGCAGGTCGAAGCGAATGCGGCGGGCTGGCCGATCCTTCGGCGGGGTAGTCTGGCCACGCATCCGCTGCTGCCGGTCGCAGAGGTGCGGGATTATTATGTCGATTACTCGCACTTCGGAGGGGACAGCGGGGCACCAGTCGTGGCGTTCCCGGCTGATCAGCCGCTGGTGATCGGACTGGTCTATGCGATGCACCGCCAGACCGAAAACATTACGACCGACTTTGAGATCCGGACGATCCACACGCCGCTGCATCTCGCGCATGTCGTCCCGGCCCCCTTCATCCGCGCGACGATTGAACGGTTGGCCCCACCTCGGGAATCATCCAGCCAATAGTTCGTGAGACGAAGGGCCATGGCCAGTCAGAACTCGTCTTCAGGTGATGTTGAGTTCTGTGAAATGTTCTGAAGGATCGAGTTCGGGGTGTTGTCGATCCCTGACCCTGATGCGAGAATCAAACCGTCCTGGAGACCAGCTGCCTGAGTGGCAGTCGACTGAAACCCACCGGTCTCCTGCGGCAGGATAGTCAACTGACTCGCAACGTCCGCACGCCCGTGTCGGCCGTTGATCGCCTGGCAGAGCCAGCGCGATGCTAGCAGGATCAGGGACGTGCGACCCTCCAGACCTCTCAAGACGATCATTCGCAGTTGCGTCCAGTGGGGCTGCGGCTGTGCTCTCCTGCTGTTTCTCCAGGGGTGCAGTCCTTCCGCCACCGAAATCGAGCAGGCTGTTCAGAGCGCAGGGGGTTCCATCCAGTTGACGGCGGACGGAAACCGGGATGTCCGGCTGGAGTCGGTCAGCGTCAAAGATTCGCTGCTTCAGAGTGTGTCAGAGTTGTCGCGACTGACCACGCTGCGACTGAACGATGTGGAGTTCGGTGACGAAGCCGCGGAGATCATTGGCGGCATGCACCATCTCCGTCGACTCGAACTCGCGCATACGGATATTGGCGACGAGTGGCTGCCCGCGCTCAGCAGACTGACGGCGTTGGAGGGGCTGCATCTGGAAGAAACGCAAATCACCGATGCCGGACTCGCTTCGCTGAAAACGCTGACGAAACTCCAGACATTGTCGTTAGGATCAACCAGCGTGACCGATGCGGGTCTCGCGCATCTGCAAGACCTGACAGGGCTGCGGGAACTCTCGCTCAACGGCACAGCGATCACTGATGACGGGCTGGCGCAGCTGTCGAGCCTGGTGCATCTGCAGCGGCTCTCGCTCAGCAATACGAATCTCACGGGGAGCGAGTTGCGCCGGCTGGCAACATTAACACAGTTGAAGCAGCTCTCCTTGCGTTACACCCTGGTGGATGATGAGTCAGCAGTTTCGTTGGCCGACCTCGCCGCACTGGAAGAGCTGGATCTCGCGTTTACACCCATCGGCGATCAGGGATTGAAGGCGCTCGCAAAACTTCCATCGCTGCAACGACTCGATCTGTACGGGACGGAGGTGACCGATGCAGGACTGGCCAGTCTCGAGTCGTGGCCGGCTTTGCGTCACATCATCCTGACGCGAACACCGACCTCGGACCTCGCCACCGAACATCTGCGACAACGCCTGCAGCGCGCCGTGATTGAGCGGTAAACTGCAGGTGGTTGCCGGTCGGGCAGGGGGGAATTCGCGCGTGAATCGGAATCGTACTGGATTCTCACTCCCTGCTCGTGTCACGATAGCGTTTTGGTGACGGGACCTTGAGCGCAGTTGGTGAGGGATGGGGCATGTTGGTCCACTCCGGAAATGGGATGTTGCTCATCGGGTTGCTGATGACGACGGCGCTGAGTGCGGAACCGGCTGACCCCGTTCCCGCAGCGCGGCAAGTGATTGAGCAAGCCGGCGGCCGTGTCCGGCTGATCCTCATGGGACCGCATGCCAACCATCAGGAAGTGCGGCTGGATCGCCGCGTGGTGAGTGTCGCCACACTCCAGGCGGTGGCCACACTCCCGGACGTCAACAGCTTGTTTCTGGAAGAAGCGAAGCTCAGTCAGGAATCCCTCGCCGAATTAAAGTCGCTCACGCAACTTGAAGTCCTCTCACTGCGCGGGACCAGCGTGACCAATGACGACTTGCGCACGATCGCTCATCTGACGCGGTTGCAGGAGTTGCGTCTGGGACATACCAAGGTAACCGACTCCGGGCTGGCGCTGCTCCGTCCGCTGCGCGAATTGCGGACCCTCACCCTCGCCTCGACCGAAGTCACCGGGGCACAACTGAATGACCTGCAACTACTCCCGAAACTGACGGCACTCCATCTGAATGACACGCGTGTGGATGACGCAGCCGTGGCGCAGCTGGCAGCTCTCGGGCAACTGGAGCGAGTCAATCTGGGCCAGACCCGGATCACCGACACCGCGGCTCAAGACTTGGCGAAGTGTCGCAAGCTCCGCTGGTTACTGCTCGCGGGGACGCAATTGACAGACGGGGCACTCCCCGCACTCGCTTCCCTGCCGGAACTGGAATCGCTGTTCCTCAGTGAAACCCCGATCACGGATGCAGGTCTGAACCACTTGAAGACGTATCCCCGGCTGCGTGAACTTTTTGTGAGCGGGACTTCCGTGACGGATGTGGGAGTTCAGTCGCTGCGCGAAATCAAAGAATTACGAATGCTGAGTTTACGGAGTACCGAAGTGAGTGATGCGGGAGTTGCAGCGCTGGCCTGTCACTCAAACCTTCACACGTTGTGGCTCGATCGCACCCACATCACCAATGCCGCGGCAGTCTCGCTCGCAGAGCTGAACAACTTGAAATCACTCGATATTTCGTTCACGCCGCTGAGCGATCCGGCGATTGGTTCCCTATGTAACCTGAAGAAGCTGGAGTTTCTGAATTTACGCGGAACCCGGCTGACGGACGAGGGGTTGAATCGTCTGGGTGAGTTGCCGGAGTTACGGATGTTGAATATCGGCCGGTGTCGCGTTTCAGAAGAGGCGGTTCGAAACTTGCGCGCCCGGAACGGGAAGTTGCTGGTGATTCGGTGATCGCAACGGGACGCTGTTGTTGTCGTGCGCGACGCCAGGAGCGTTCTCGTGCTCGCGCGCTCACGGCTCAACCATCGTGGCGAACGTTGCTGATCGTCTTCGCCTGGCTGTGTGGTGCTGCTCCCGCCCGGTCTGCGACGGCTGCAGACAATTCCCCCGATTTTCAGCAGCAGGTCTTGCCGCTGTTGCGTGTCCACTGCGTCCGGTGCCATGGTCCAGCGCTGCGAAAAGGGGAGTTGTCGCTGAACACCGCCGCTGAGATTTCGCAGGGAGGCGAAAGCGGTCTGGTCGTTGTCGCAGCATCGCTGGGAGACAGTCTGCTCTGGCAGCGCATCGCCTCAGGGGAAATGCCCCCGGATCGGAAACTGTCGAGTGTCGAACTCTCGATTCTGCGGAACTGGATTACGAACGGCGCGCGCGGTCTTCCGCCCCGGGGCGAGGCTCAACTCGACGCAGCGCGCCACTGGGCGTTCCGTTCGCTGCGACTACCTCCACTGCCAACCGTGCGTGATGCCAGCCGGGTCCGGACGGCGATCGATCGCTTCATTCAGGCTGAGCTCGAACGGAACAACTTGACGCTCGGTCCGGAAGCGGATCGGACGACCCTCATTCGCCGCTTTTCCTTCGATCTGATCGGTCTGCCGCCGACTCCGGAAGAAGTCATCTCTTATCTCTCCGATGCATCGCCTGAAGCCTATGAGCAGCGGATTGCTCAGCTGCTCGATTCTTCGCGGTATGGCGAACACTGGGGAAAGCACTGGCTCGACATCGCTGGGTATGCGGAATCGAATGGCTACTCAGATGCCGATTCCGAGCGACCGCTGGCGTATCGCTATCGGGATTACGTGATTCGCGCGTTCAATCGAGACCTCCCCTTCACCGAGTTCCTGCGCGAACAGCTCACGGGAGACGAACTCGCCTTTGAACTCTTGGGCGGGGAAATCCCAACGGGACCGGTCGACGCGAAAGTTGTGGAGCTGCTTGAAGCGACGCACTTTCTGCGGAACCAGCAGGACGGAACGGGCGAAAGCGATGGGAATCCGGAGGAGGTCCGGGCCGATCGTCGTGCGGTCCTGGAAGGGGGCGTGGAACTCTGGGGGTCGGCGCTCTTCGGATTGACGCTCAAATGCGCCCGGTGTCATGACCACAAGTTCGAGCCGCTGAAACAGGCAGACTATTACCGGCTCTGCGCCGTGCTGGCACCAGTCTATGATGAGGAAACCTGGAAGCCGCCCAACGAACGGCTGACATATGCTGTCACTGCTGCCGAATTGAGTGCGTTTCAGGCGGCGGTTCGGGAGGGGACGAAGTCCGAACTGAATCGACCGGGCAAACTCGCCTGGTCGACGGACCTCACGACTCAGCCGGGCGACGTCCGTCTGCTCCTGCGTGGCAATGCTGCTCAGCCGGGGCCGGTGGTGGAACCAGGCGTGATCGAAGTGCTGGTTGATACCGCGCGGCCCTTTGAGATCCGGCCGCCAGAACATGGTTTGACGACGGGGCGTCGCACCGGCTTTGCGAACTGGCTGCTCGATCCGGAATCCCGAGCCGCGGCGCTCGTCGCCCGCGTCCATGTGAATCGGGTCTGGCAGCGGTACTTCGGCACAGGGCTGGTGGCGACGACCGATAACCTGGGTGTCAGTGGTGCTCCCCCATCGCATCCGGAATTACTGGAGTGGCTGGCTGCAGAGTTCGTTCGGTCGGGGTGGAGTCAGAAGGCGCTGCATCGCCTGATTGTCTCATCGCACGTCTACCGTCAATCATCGGAAGCTCGACCGGATGGCACGGCGATCGATCCCGCGAGCAGACTGCTGTGGCGGATGCCGCTGCGCCGCTTGACGGCCGAGCAGATCCGCGATGCCATCCTGGCCTGCAGCGGCGAGATCGATTTTAAGATGGGAGGACCCTCAATCGCCACGGGGCGAACGGGGGTCGGTGAAGTCGTTGTCGATCAGTACGGTGCCGCCCGCGGGCGGAGGACAGTCTATGTCGAACAGCGCCGCACGCAGATTGCCACGATACTCCGCGTGTTTGACGCTCCGACCATCGTTTCGAACTGCGTGGAACGTCAGTCCTCGGTCGGTCCGCTCCAGCCGTTGACCATGCTGAATTCCACGTTTGTCAGAGGGTGTGCGGTCCGCATGGCCAAGCGAGTCTCGCTGGAATCGAGACTGGAAAGCGATAACCGCATCTCGCATGCTTTCCTGTTGACGTTCGGACGCGAACCCGATGCCGGGGAAATGCGGGCCGCCCTGCAGTTTCTGCGGGCACAGACCGGACTTTATCACAACTCGCCCGAGTCGCCCCAACGGCAGGCCTGGGCCGATTTCTGTCATTCCTTACTGGCCAGCAATGCCTTCCTGTATCTCGAATAACGCCGTGGGGTCGGTCGCCGGGACCGTTGATCGCCGTGCATTCCTGAACATGGCGGCGGGCGGCATCGGGCTGCTCTCGCTGGCACATTTGTTGAACGCAGACCGTCCCGCGTTGGCTGCGGCTCGGCAGGGACAGAATCACGCGGCCCGCGCGCGAGCTGTGATCTGTCTCTTCCAGCACGGCGGTCCCAGTCATCTCGACCTCTTCGATCCCAAACCTGCCTTGCAGACATGGCATGGAAAACCGTCACCCCAGGGCGAGCTGGAAGCGCATTTCAGCAAAGAGCGGGGGAATGTCCTCGCGTCCCCGTTTGCCTTTCGCAAGCATGGGGAATGTGGGATGGAGCTCTCCGAGTTGCTCCCGTACACCGGACAGGTTGCCGATGAACTGACGCTGATTCGCTCCATGACGACCGAGGCGATCGATCATGAATTCGCCTTGCGGCTGATGCACACGGGCCGGATGCAATCGGGATCACCCAGTTGGGGTTCCTGGGTCACTTATGCCCTCGGGACCGAATCGCAACAACTGCCGGCCTACCTTGTGTTGTCGGACCCCGCCGGGTTGCCGACTGAAGGTTCACGAAACTGGTCAGCGGGTTGGCTCCCGGCTTCGTACCAGGGATTGGCGATGCGCACCGCCGACTCCTCTCCGGTCGTAAACCTGCAGCCTCCGGATGGGGTGACTCCCGCTGCCCGCACGAATCAACTGCGGTTTCTCTCGGAACTCAACCGCCGTCAGCAGGCGCGGTATCCGCTGGAATCCGATCTGTCTGTGCGGATTGAGAATTATGAGCTGGCGGCGCGGATGCAGCTTTCAGTCCCTGAAGCAGTCGATCTCTCCGGGGAAACCCTCGCCACGCAAACGCTGTACGGATTGGATCGCGAAGAGACGCGGGAGTACGGCACGCGCTGTCTGCTGGCGCGGCGACTGGTCGAACGTGGTGTGCGGTTCGTTCAGATCATGCTCAACCAGCAACCCTGGGACACACACACGGAAAACGTTGCCGGGCATCGGCGGCTGGCAACAATGACCGATCAGCCCGCTGCGGCCCTCATTGCTGATCTGAAGCAACGCGGGCTGCTGGATTCGACGATTGTCATCTGGGGAGGCGAGTTCGGTCGATTGCCGATCTCGCAGGGAACCGATGGGCGCGATCATAATCGGCACGGTTTTTCGCTCTGGGTCGCGGGGGGCGGATTCCGAGCCGGTTATGTGCATGGGGCGACCGACGACTTCGGTTACCGGGCGGTGCAGGATCCAGTCACGGTGCATGATCTGCACGCCACGCTGCTCGAGGCGCTGGGGCTGGATCACGAGCGGCTCTGGAAGCAGCATGAAGGCCGCCCGACCTCGTTGACCGATGCCAGCGTTACCGGGGCACGCGTCGTGTCGTCGCTGCTCCGGTAGCGTTCGCCGAGTTCGAGGACGCGGTTGCCAACCTCCGGCGAACGATGGAGAACACGCCACCGGCGAGCATCAGCAGGCCGGTGACCAGGGCGATCCGGCAGCCCCAGCGAAACGCGGCCGGGTCGTAAACCATCTCGACCCGCTGTGCTCCGGCTGGCACTGGAATGCCCCGCATCCAGACATTGGTGGGGAGCACTGGAACCGGGCGTCCGTCGACGGTTGCGGTCCAACCGGGATCGTAGTTTCCCAGATAGACCAGCAAGGCCGGCGCGGTGGTCTGCACGTCAATGACCACGCGACCCGGTCGATGCTCCCGCACGAGGGCCACATCCCGGGATGGGTCCGCATCCTTTGCGGGAAAGCCGGGGAGTTGGAGAGCTCCCTCATAAAACGAATTGTTCCGCACCGATCCCGAGTACAACGACGGGAGGGCCAGCAAGCCAGCCTCCCCATCGGAAACCGGCTGTGCGCGGTGGACGAGCAGCGCCCGAGGCAACGCGGTTTCATTCCGATAGAGTGAGAAGTCGCGGTCCCGAAACGTGAAGACATTCGCTTGGATCAGTGTGTCCGTCGATTGCAGTTTCGGCTGATCGGTCGGGCTGAAGAAGTAGCGGACATTCAGCGTGTTGTAGATTCCTTTCGCGTTGGGGACCATCATGTAGGTCTGCCACTCCGGCGGGATCCCCAGCCAGAATTCCAGAAACTGGCTGTACCGCTCGAGGACGAAGTTTTCATGCCCTCCGGTGGAATACAGTCGCTCATAGAGGAAGCGATTCGGCGGCAACGGAGGATTCACGCTGAAGGCTGCGATGCGATACGGCTCGTCTTCCACCGGTAATGCCTCCCGAGCCTGCCGGGCGATCACTTTCCATGGAGCAGCATCCATCAGAACGAGGAATTCCCGGTCGAAGGAAAACAGCTCCCAACACGTCAGGGTGAGCAGCAGCGGGCAGACCGCTGTCCTCCATTGCGGCCGTCGAGTGCCGACCACGATCAACAGGCAACCGGCAGCGACGGTTGCTGCCGCGATGCCAAGGCTTCGCAGAAACCATGCGAAACTCTGCTGTTGCAATCCGGGAAGGGCTGCTTCCGGAAACTGCGACATCAACTCGGTTCCTGGTGCGCGAACCCATTCGAAGAAGCTGGTCCACGCTGTCGGAGTCGACGCACTCGTCAGGGGAAGGAGTGTCCACAGACCGATGAGTGCTGCGAGCCCGCCGAGACTGCCATAGATCAGACTGCGGGCACGCCGCGGGGGCGTGGTCAGCAAGACTTCCAGTCCATAGGCGGCCAGCATCGAGACACCGAACAGGGCGAAGATGCTCAACCGGGAGACGCCACGAAAGCGACTCACACCGGGTATGTACAGATAGCACAGGTCATACAGAAATGAGCCATCCCCCAGCGCCACACCGATCACGAGGACCGTCAACAATCCCCAGAAAACGACCTCTCTTCGTCGTGCATGCCCGAGACTGAGTGTTGCCAGCAGCAGCGTTGTGACTCCGCTGAAGATGATGGAATCCGCCAGCAGAGCTTCCCCCCAGTAGGGACAACCCCGGTCGTTGCCGAACGCTCCGGGAATTATCATTGTCAACAGGTTGAGCACCGGCAGACAGGCGTGTGTCGACTGGGCATACGACAGGTCGCTCCGCCTTGACTGGGCGAGATAGTCGAGTGTCGACAACAACTGCGGGGCCACCAGTCCGAGTGCCAGGCCCGCGGCGGTCAGCATCAGCAGCAGCGAGACGCGATTCGATGATCCCCAGGGCTGTTTCCAGTTTACGGAAAACGTCAGCAGAGAGCCGGCAATCATCCACGCCAGCGCGAGCGTAAACAGCGGGAAACCCGCCAGAAATTGACACGCCAGCAGGCCAGCCAGACCGCAGGCCGACCTGAAGGTGCGCCGCGCCAGCACCCGGTTGATCATCGCCAGAATCGCCGGAAACCAGGCGGCTGAGTAAACGATCGACGTCATCCCCTTGTCGTGATGCAGGATCGTCGGCGAAGCAAACGTGAAACTGACGACCGCGAACAACGCCGCTTCATGACGCAGTCCCCGCTGCCGTGCGAACCACCACGTTCCTCCGGCTGCCAGGGCGGCGTGAAAGACATACAACAGACAGAAGGCCCGCTCGGTCGAGACAACCAGGTGCAACCAGTTCGGCGGATACAGCACACCAACTTCGATCGACGCCAGCAGCGGCATCCCCGCATACAGATACGGGTTCCACAGCGGCAACGTCCCCTCCCGCCACATGCCGAAAGCGACATCGGCCATCGGCAGGTAATACATGTAGAAGTCGTCATCGCAGGTCGCGGGAGCATAGCCCTGTGGTGCCAACAAGACCGGGCCAAAGAGGGCTGCAGCCAGCAGTAACGGCGGTAGAAAGAGCAGCGCCGTCCAGATTCGCGCGGCGGTCATCGTCTGCGTTCCTCCCGGCTACTGGCTGACAGGTTTGCGTGCGACAGCGAACACGGAGCTTCCCCAGGGAAAGCGCACGCCCCAATCAACCGCGCGGTTCTCGCAGCGGAGCAACATCGACGCGGCGGCGTTCCACAAGGACGATCCAGCAGAGACATCGGAGGGACCGTCTGCGGTCGAACTCTTGCGCAGGAGTGACGGGAGTCGGTAAAGTACGATCGCCGGAAACAACGTCCAGACCCGGTAAGTCAGCAGTTCGAGCTTCAACTGCAGGGTCTCGATCAACGTCCGGACATCACGGGCACAAAACCGATGGGACTGAGCAACCGCCGCATCGTGGCGACTGCGCAGCCAGGCATAAGCCGGAAGATTCAGGATCAGTAAGCCCCCCGGCCGCAAGGCTGCCACTAAGGTCTGCAGCCCAGGCAGTGCCTGGGTGATCCCCGGGACCGAGAGGACATCGCAACTCAAGACGAGATCGAGTGCCGGCTGGTGGAGGGTCGGCGTGCAGAGATCGCTGACATACAAATCTGCCCCCGGACATTTCTCCGCAGCGTATTGCAGCGCGAGCGGAGAGATGTCGAATCCCCCGGCATACGCGGGGTGGAGCGTCTGCTGCAGCGCCCGCAGGTTCTCACCCGTCCCGCAACCTGCATCGAGCACATGGACCGGCGCCGGACCGGGAATGAGGTATCGTTTCACCGCACGGAGGATGGCCTCCCGCAAGCCGCAGTACCACCAGTGGGTCTCCGCGGCTTGTGACATCCGAGCGAATTCCTCGGGACTCATGCCCGACCTCCCGAGGTCTCCGTGACGATCGGGAAGACAGCTTCGGAGGACATGCCGATCGCCAGTTCGGAATCGGAGACCGGTGCGTCCGGGGATTCCAGCAGTGTGCGACAGACTTCCTGTACCAGGGCGACCGTCATCCCGCTGTGCAGTGGTAACGAGAGGACTTCTGCAGAAGCTCGTTCCGAGACCGGCAGATCACCTGCTCGATAACCAAGCGACTGATACGCCGGCATCAGGTGAATCGGCATGGGGTAGTGAATCCCGTAACCAATCCGGCGCTTGACCAACCGGGCCATGGCGACGGCCCGCTCGGCTGTGCGAACCACGTACAGATGATAGGCATGCCGGGAACCCGGCGCTTCGGTGGGGATGCGGAAAGACGAATTGCCGAGAAGGTCGCCGTACTCGGCAGCGAGGTGCCGTCGTTGATGCAAGGACTCGCCGAGATGCTGCAGTTTGACGCGGAGAATGGCGGCCTGCATTTCATCGAGTCGACTGCAAATCCCTTCGCACTGGGCGATCCGGTGCTCATCGAACCCATAGAAGCGAATCCGCTTCATCCGTTCGGCGAGTTGCGGGTCGTTGGTGGTACACAGGCCGCCGTCACCCATCGCACCCAGGTTTTTCGTGGGATAGAACGAGAAGCAGCCGATGTCTGCTGCCGTACCAACGTGCTGACCGTCAACCGCCGCGCCGTGTGCCTGCGCACAATCGGCCACGATCGGAATCCCATACCGTCGGGCAACGGGATAGATCCGGGCGATGTTCACCGGATGACCGTAGAGGTGAACCGGGACAATGCACCGCGTGTTCGACGAGATCGTGGCTTCGAGGGCGTCCGGATCCATCAGCAGATGTTCGGCTTCCACATCGACAAACCGTGGCATCGCACCAACAGCACGGATTGCAGCGACCGTGGGGACCGCGGTATTGGCGACGGTGATCACTTCATCACCCGCGCCGATCCCGAGTGCCCGCAGGGCGACAATCAGGGCATCGGTTCCGGACTTCACGCCGACTGCATGCCGGGCACCGACAAACTCTGCAAACTCGTGCTCGAACGCTTCGAGTTCTTCGCCCAGAATCAGTCGGCCCGATTCGCAGACCCGGCGAATTGCCTCCTGGATCTGCACCTGCAACTGCAGGTAGGTGTGCTGATTATCGAAGACCGGGATCATCGTGCTGCTCCCGTCTTCGAGCTGGCCAGTGCTGCGAGCGTCCGTTGCAGGCCGGCTTCGAGATCGACCTGCGGCCTCCACCCGGTCGCAGCCTGGAATCGACCGCAATCACAGTAACAATCACCCGGTTCGATCCGCTCCCGTTCCGGGGGGTATGGGACTGTGTGGATGGCGACTCCGGTCAGCCGCTGCAGGATCTCCGCGACCTCACGGATGCTGTAGGACCGGGGATGGCCGAGATTCCACGCCTGTCCGATCAATTCGGAGTTCGTTGCCGCGTGCAGCATGGCGTCGACGACATCGTCGACATCATTGAAGTCGCGGCGTTGGGCTCCATCACCATAAACATCCAATGGCAAGCCCTGCAGCGCCCGTCGCAGGAACACGCTGAGGAACCCGGTGCTGTCACCCTCCAGGTTCATGCGCGGTCCATAGGTGTTGGTCAACCGGAGACAGACGGACTTCAGTCCGTAAACGCGGTGATAGAGCTCGTAGAACATCTCGCCCGTCCGCTTGCTCACTCCGTTCACATCGACGGGAGCGATCGGATGGCTTTCTGTGATCGGGAGTTGCACCGCTCTGCCATAGACCTGGCGCGTACTCGTGAAGACGATCGTGACGCCGGGATTGTGCTGTCGACATGCTTCGAGCAGCCCCAGCTGGGCGCGTCCGTTGATATCGAGATCAGTTAACGGATCGGTCATGCTTTCCAGGTGACCCACCTGACCGGCCAGATTGAAGATGATGTCCTGCCCACGGACTTGTTCTGCCACTGCAGGGAGATTGCGGAGATCCTCGTGGCTCACGGTGACATGAGCACGCACGGGATCGAGATTCTCCAGGCGGGCACCGTGACCGGGGAGCGAGCAATCCATCACCGAGACCAGCGCCCCTTCGGCCACCAGCCGCACGACGAGGTTGCTGCCGATGAAACCTAACCCGCCGACGACGAGGACACGACGCCCCTGGAATGCGTTACGCATGGGAGAGACCCTCCCGGCGAACATAACGCACGATGTACGGTTTGCGTCCGTTGGCCTGCAGCACCAGTCGACCGAGTGCGTCACCCAGAATCGTCAGGCAGAGCAGCTGCACCCCCTGCAGGCCGAACGATCCCGCGAAGAGTAAGGTGGTCCACAGCGCATGGCCAGACTCCGCGGGTTCAATCAGCGCGAAATGCAGCAACGGCATCAGACCAGACGCGAACAGCGCTGCGACCCCTGCGTACAGAGCGACCCGGAACGGGACGAGGGAGAAACCGACGCACAGATTCCACCACAGCCCGACCAGTCTCCGCAGGTTATAGCGCGAACCGGGATTGGCACTGACAGCATGTTCGACTTCGTATTGGGTGAGACGACTGGTCGTCTGCAGGATCATGCCATCGAGGTGCGGAAACGGTCCCGCATACGTCGCGAGCTGATCGACCAGAAACCGGCTCAGCACCTTGAAGCTCGACAGGTACAGGCCGCGCGGTTTGGACAGCAGCACCTCTGCCGTCCACCCATGAAAGCGGCTGCCGAGATTCCGCCAGAAGGCATGTTGCTTGATGCGATAACAGCCATAAACGACATCGGCCCCGGTCGACTGCAGATGTTGCCAGAGACGCAGCAGTTGTTCGGGGGGCTGCTGGCCGTCGTCATCGATAATGCCGACGTAGTCCCCACGCGATTCGGTCAATCCCGCCAGCACCGCGCTATGTTCGCCGAAATTGCGCGCGAGCTGAATCTGCACGACCCGGTCGGGGTATCGCTGGACGAGTTCCGTCAGCACCTGCTCGCTCTGGTCCGACGAACCATCATTCACGAGCACGACTTCGATCGCCTGATGATCGAACGCAGTCAACAACTCGGCGACGACCCGTTCGATCGTTGCCGCACCGTTGTAAACCGGAATGACCACCGAGAGATCGATCCTGGCAGGCATCGACTCGAGCCCTGAAAATCGGAATGACTGACGAAGAACGAAACTGAACGAAGACAATGACGATCGAAACGCGACGGAACTCGCCGGGATTGAGCGGTTCTTCAGGAATGACATCACAAAAAATGGCTGAGGAGCCAATGAAAATCGTATCAGGGCGATGGATGGTTTGCGATGCCATTCCAGGATTGTCCACCCGTTCATGTCGTGGGAGGACACACGACGGAGGCACTGTTCCGCATGCCCTGAAATCTCCAGCACCCAACGCGATCTGCAGTGGGTGCATCGGAGGAATGTCCACTCGCGCACGCAGTCGGCTCTACTGTGCCCGTTGTTGCGGGACGCCATACCCCTCAGCCGGCCGTGATGTCCCGTTCGATGGCAACGAGATCAGGTCGGGGGCCGAATGCGACAATGGCTCGGCAAACCGCACGTTGAGATCCCGCTGCGGGAAGGCGATGACGATTCCTTCTGCCTGAAAGCGATTCGTGATTGCAGCCATCAACTCATGTCGCAACTGCAGATAGACATCACGTGTCGGCATGTGGACCCGCAGAATGAAGACCAGCGCACTGTCCGCGAACTGATCGAGCAGGGCATGCGACGGAGGCGACTTCAGCACCAGCGGGTGCTGCGCAGCCACCTCCAGCAGTAACTCCCGCACCCGGTTCGGATCGGTTCCGTAAGCGACACCGACTTCGATCGACATCCGCGAGACCGTGGTCGTGAGCGTCCAGTTGATCAGCCGCTGGGTGATGAACTCCTTGTTCGGAACGATCAACTCACGCATGTCCCAGTCGGTGATCGTGGTGGCCCGCAGGCGGATGTTGGAAACCTTCCCGTCAATGTCACCAATACTGACGATGTCCCCGATACGGATCGGGCGCTCGAACAGCAGGACGAGCCCCGAGACAAAGTTTGCGAAGATCTCCTGCAGACCGAAGCCGAGACCCACACTGACAGCCGCGACCAGCCATTGAATCTGCATCCACTCGAAGCCGAGGACCCCGCAGGCGGCAGCGGTGCCCGCTCCGGTCAGCGTGTATTTGGCCACGGTAGCGGTGGCGTAACGGGCACCGGCATCAAACGGCAAGCGTTTCAGGATCGTCAGTTCCAGCAGGCTCGGAATGTTGCGGCTGAACGCGATGGTAAACAACAGAATGATCAGCGACAGCATCAGGTCGGCGAGCGTGATCGGTGTCAGAATCGGGGTGGTGGTCCCGATCGCGGGAGGAGCTTCGAGTGTCCAGAGCACAACGCGGCGCAAGGCTCCCAGCGCCGGCACCAGATCGGCCCAGATCCACCCGACCCCGGCGATCAATCCCAGGGCCACAATCAACTGCAGCGTCTTGCGCGTCTGCTGATTGATGTCCGCCAGTTTCATTTCCAGCGACGAATTCGCTGTTTGCGGAGCAGTCGGAGTCGCGGCTTCTGCCGCCGCCGCCCGTCGCTGCTGCAGGCGTTGCATCCCCAGATTGCGGTACGCTATCAGTGACCACCGCAACAGCAATCCATACACCAGGGCGAGACCGACCAGCAGCCCGAAGGTCATCAGGCAACGTCCGGCCAATTGCGTGGCCGTGTAGTAGTACCCGGCTGCGGCTAAGCCGATCAGCGTCAGGGGTGCCCCCCAGGCAAGTCCGGTCCAGACCCAGCGCAATCGGCTCCACCACGCCGTCGGATCGGAGAGATAGAGACTCGAAAAGACACCGTCTTTGGCCCGCATTGTCAGATGAATCGGGAGCAGCAGGAAGCCGTTCAAGGCCAGAAACGCCATTCGCCCGAGGCTGCTCTTCGCCGCTTCGTTCGACTGGAACTCACAGAGCAGCACGACCAGCGTCAGCGGAAGTCCACAGACAATCACCCAGGTCGCAGCGTGTCGCAGGCACCGCAGCCCGTCCACATCCCAGCCGAAATGCGCTTCGCCCAGTCCGCCGGCACGTGTGAACTGACGCAGCCAGTTGAAGCCAGCGAACATCGCCGACAGAATCACGCAGCTCTTCCCGAGCGCGATCACAAACTCCGGACTTCCCACGGCACCGGCCAGCCGCACACCCAGTAAGGCCAGCGGTAACGGCCAGATGACCGCGAGCGCAAACGTGAGGAAGAGGGTTTGCAGGGTCGGCAGATAAGTGCGGCACGCACTCCGCGCGGCTTCATGTCCCAGGGCGACCGACGTCCGCCGCAGTCGGCGTTGAATGAACAGACACCCGAACCAGAGGAGCATCACCAGCACGGCCGTCAGTGGCGATTTCATGACTTCTGCGTGGAGGGCCTCGACAACCGCAATCCCGTGTTCCGGTTGAAACAGCCAAGACAGCGCTTGCTCGTTCCCCGTCAGACTCGCGAAATTCAGTCCGCTGGCGCTGCGAATCCAGAAGATTCGTTCATTGCAGAACGCAGCGTACTCTCCCGTCTTGGCGATCAGTTCGTGATGCTTCGCATCCTGTTCGGCGAGTCGATCAAAATAACTGTTAGTGTCGACGATGATCGCATCGAGATAATTCCGCTGCGTCACCAGCATGTCCCGCACATCGTTGCGCAGAAAGAGTTGTTCTTCTGGATCGACACTCGGCGGAAGACCCTGCAGAATCTCATCGAGCCGGGTTTCCGGGGTCGCCAGATCGTTGCGGGCATCTTCGTAGTCGATTACTTCCAGCGAGGTCGCCGTCATCAGCGTCTCCCGCTGTTGCAGCTTCCGTTGTTCCTCGGAAATCACGGGAAGCTCTTCCCGTTGCTTACGCAAGAGCAGTCCAATCGACTGGTTGTACTGCCCGGCGACAATCCGTTTGCTGATTTTCTCGAACTGACTGGTCAGTCGCGTCACGCGCTCATCGAGCTGATCGCGTTCGATCGCTGCGGCTTCGATCCGCGAAGCGAGCTTTTCCCGCAGTCGCGCGAGTTCAGCATTCCGATCAGCAATTGCTTTCAATGCCGGATGCGCTTGCGCAGCAATCCGACGTGACTCCATTGCTTCCTTCTCGACTTCCTTCCTCCGCCGTTCGTTGATCTCGGTCTGCAGACGCTTGAGGAGTGAGTCCCACTGGGCCACTTTGCGGGCCGCCAGGTCGCGGCGTAACGGCAACAGCTCACTTGCGGCCTCATAGAATCGCAGTTCCGCCTGCTGGGCTGCCAGCTCGGAATTCAACTCCAGTTTCCGGGCTTCCAGCGCCAGGCGTGTTGCCTGAACCAGTTCCAGCGGATCATCCGCAGCGGGCTTCACATCGAGTTGCACCCCGACTTCTTCCAGCTGTGACTTGAGCAGCTCGAGTTGCTTGGGAATCTCGACACGCCGATCCGAACGGCGCTTCGGTTCATCCTGCCAGGTCTTCAGTGCGAGCTGGGCTTTCTGCAGTTCCGCTTCGATGGTGGTCCGCTGCGATTGTCCCTGCGTCAGCGAGGCTTCCGCCGGGAAGTCGAGCGGGAGTTCGAGTGTCGGACCGGCCAGCTCGGTTTGCAGACTGGCCAGTGATTGCGGAACTTCGCGAGCCTGAACGGTGAACCGATCGTTCCGGGTCTTTGCGTCCTCGATGTTCTTCAGTCGTTCGAGCGTCTTGCCGTACAGGTCGAGTAACCGCTGCTTCAATGTTGGGTCGAGGGAAGCATTGTTCTGGACCGTTGTTTGTCGGGCCTGCAAAGCCGCCGTGGTGAGTTCCTGAGCAGCTTCATTCGGAACGGCAGGCTGTTCATCTTCGGTGGTTTGTGCAACGAGTCGGGCACTCAGCAGAACAAGGACGATGAACATTGCCAGCCAGGGCAACAGTCTCTGCCGGCTCGCCGGTGTGCGGTGAGCGTGGGGCATGAAAGATCCTTTCTGGGAATTCGATGCAGCGGCCTGACACGAGGAACATGGTCAACAGCCTTGAGTGTTGGCCCAGGCTCAATGTGGCCGAATCTCGGGCAGGGACCGGCGGTTCAACTCGGGGACGAGATCGCAGTCCGCCCGGTGAGAGTTTCGGTGGAAGTCCATTCCAACCGCAGGGTTTGCGAGTCATGAACTGCCATCGTCCGACATGGTCCGATGGCAACTCTTTAGCCGATTCCCAAGATTTAGACTACACGAATCGGCTCGATTTCATTAAGGTTACATGAGAGTGAGGGAGCTGTCGACCGCAATCGGCTGACCTACATTGCCGTTGTGTGACGATCGTACCGGATGGCCGATCGTCGGCCTGCAATTCATCTGTCGCGACACGCTTCGATTGGCATGCGGCGGCGCGGGATCACAAACCCCCGCAGAGATCAGGTGCCTGTTGTCTGCAGCACCCCGTTGTCTCCAACACAGTGTTGTCTGCAGCAAGGTGTCCGTGTGACCACGGACAGGCTGAGACTTCTGCAATGCTTGCTCCGGGGATGGCATCGTAAGCGGTGGGCCGTGATCGGCGCACGAGTCGTCGATCACGTCTCAGGCCAGCTTCAGTGATTTCAGTGCGCGCGTGTGGTCCTCACCATGCATCCCATCGCGAGGGTACGAGGCTGGGGCGTTGGCTTTTTTTGTCCGAATGAGAGAGGACATTTGATGAACCACAACCTTGCGACTACAGCTCCAACTCTGGAACCCACGTCACCCACGATTGCCGCCGCCACTACCGTGGAAGGCACGCCTGCGACGCCCCCGGAGCAGACCAGTCCCGATGTGGTCAACGGCATTCTGACGGAAGTCGAAGGCCAGTTACGTGCCGCGCGCCTCCCTGCGGCGACCTACCGCATTCAGTTCAACCACCAATGTTCGTTCCGTGAAATCGAGGGGATTGTTCCGTATCTGTCTGCGCTCGGAATCAGCGACTTGTACGCATCGCCCTTCCTTGAGGCACGTCCCGGGAGTCCGCATGGCTACGACATCGTCAATCACGGAAACGTCAATCCGGAAATCGGGACGATCAACGAGTTGCGTTCGCTCCGCTCCGCTCTTCGTGAACACGAGATGGGGTTGATCGGCGATGTTGTGCCGAACCACATGAGTGCTGCCCCGCACTTGAATACGTGGTGGCAGGACGTGCTGGAGAATGGTCCCAGTTCTGTATACGCAACCTATTTCGATATCGACTGGATGCCGTTGAAACCCGATCTGGCCGACAAGGTGCTGCTGCCGGTCCTCGGCGCGCAGTTCGGCAAGGTCCTGGAGGACGGGCAGCTCAAGGTCTGCTATGGCGAGGGGATCTTCTGGCTCGAATATTTCGAACACCGTTTTCCGTTGGCCCCACAGTCGTATGGATTGATTCTCGGTCAGCGACTGGAAGAATTGCGTGAGCGTCTCGGTGAAGCATCACCCGATGTTCAGGATCTCCTCAGCGTGATGACGGCGCTGAAGAATCTGCCACCCCGTAACGAGACTGATGCCGACCGTCTGGCGGAACGTCGCCGTGAGAAGGAAAGCATCAAGCGGCGGCTCAATGAGCTTGCACTCCGCTCGCCGGAGATTACCCGGTTCATCGGTGAGAACATCACCCGCCTCAACGGCGTACCGGGCGATCCACAGTCGTTCGACCTGCTGGACGAGTTGCTCCAGCAGCAGGCGTATCGACTGGCGTTCTGGCGCGTCGCAGCGAACGAAATCAACTATCGCCGCTTCTTCGATATCAACGATCTGGCAGCGATCTGCACCGAAGACCCGCGTGTCTTCGAAGCATCGCATCGCCTGATCTTCGAGCTGCTGGATGAGGGGACGCTGACCGGATTGCGGATCGATCATCCCGATGGATTGTACGATCCGCGCGGGTATCTGGTGCATTTGCAGGAACATCATTTCCTGCGGCTGTGCCGGGCTGCGACCCAGCGTCTGGGAGTGTCACAGGTGGCGACCGCGAACGACTCATCCCCCCCTGCCGACGGCTTGCCGCCTGCTGTGGAGCAGCGATTGCGGGAACTCTGGCGCGCGGCGATCCAGATTGTCGGCTCACCGCTCGCGCGACCGTTGTACGTCGTCGTCGAGAAGATCCTCTCTCACAACGAACAGTTACCGGGGGACTGGCCGGTCCACGGGACCGTGGGCTATGAAGCCCTCAACCAGCTCAACGGGTTGTTTGTCGCTCCAGAAGCCGCGGGCCCGTTCTCGAAAATCTATGCCCGCTTTTCAGGCGAGTCGCTCGACTTTGAATCGCTGACCTATGAAGACAAGCGGAAAATCGTCCGGTTGAGCATGGCCAGCGAATTGAACGTGCTGGGACATCGACTCGACCGGATCTCTGAACGCAATCGCTGGACGCGCGACTTCACACTGAACAGTCTGACGCACGCGCTGCGCGAAGTGATCGCCGGCTTTCGCGTGTATCGCAGCTATGTGCAGCCCGGCCATATGACGCAAAGCGATCGAGAGCATATCGATTCCGCGGTGAATGATGCAAAACGTCGTAATCCGATCGTCGATGATTCGCTCTTCGAGTTCGTTCGCGACGTCCTGCTGCTGCAATTCCCGACACATGCGGACGAAGCGGAACGCCGCCAGATCGAACAGTTCGTCGGCAAGTTCCAGCAGTTAACCGGTCCGATCATGGCCAAAGCCGTGGAAGATACCACGTTCTATCGCTTCAATCGGCTGGTCTCGTTGAACGAAGTCGGCGGCGATCCGGTCCGGTTCGGCGTGACCCTCGCGGCGTATCACGACTTTAACCAGTCGCGCTTACCGTGGTTTGCGCAGGCGATGAATGCCACTTCCACGCACGACACCAAGCGGAGCGAAGACGTTCGGGCACGCATCAACGTCCTGAGCGAAGTCCCGACCGAATGGCGGAAACGAATTCAGGCGTGGGCTCGCTGGAATCGGCGGCTGAAGACCACTGTGAATGGTGTGGAAGCTCCCAGTCGCAATGCCGAGTATCTCCTCTATCAGACGCTCGTGGGCACCTGGCCCGACACGATTCCCACCGGGACCGCACGTCAGGTGTACGTGCAACGAATGCAGGACTACATGGTCAAGGTCATCCGGGAATCGAAGGTCAACACGAGTTGGGTCAATCCCCACGCGGCCTACGAGGCGGCCACGACGCGCTTTGTCGAGAAGCTTTTCGAGCGCGGACAGAAGCATCCGTTTCTGAATGATCTGCACGAATTCGCCCAGTCTGTTGCAGACCATGGTCGGTGGAACTCGCTGTCGCAACTGGTTCTCAAGGTCGCAGCGCCCGGTGTAGCCGACTTTTTCCAGGGCTGTGAACACTGGAATCTGACGCTGGTCGATCCCGATAACCGCCGTCCGGTCGACATGGGGGCCCTGCGGAGCCAGCTGGATGAACTCCTCGACAAGATGAGTTCTGTCCTGGGTGGAACCGAGCGGCAGCGCGCAGTCGAGCAGTGGCTGAACGCGCCGGAAGATTGTGCCTCTCCCGGTGTGCTCAAATTGTTAGAGCAGTTGCTCGCGCAGCGGGTCGATGGTCGGATCAAGCTCTTCACCACGCTGATGACCTTACGTGCGCGGCGACAGACTCCGGACCTCTTCAGCCGGGGTGCGTACCTTCCACTCACGGTCATTGGTTCCCTGGCACGACATGTCGTGGCGTTTGCCCGGCACGATCAGTCCGGGTGTGCGGTGATCGTCGTCCCGCGATTGACTGTCGGCGTGGTCGGTTGGGGTGGTCCTGCTCCACTGGGAGATCTCTGGAAGGAGACCGAGGTCCTGTTGCCAGCGGGACTGGCGACGCAACCGCTGCAAGACATCTTCACGCGCCGCAGCGTTCCAGTCGTCACCCAGACCAATCCGACCAGCGCCCGACTGTCGGTCGCCGACCTGCTGCGAACCTTCAATGTCGCCTGGCTACGTTCGACCGCGACGCTGACGGATCAAGCTCCCGGTCCTGCGTAGAGGAAGTCCGCGATCAAGATCAGGGCCGGCTTCTGCCGGACGACTTCGACTGTTCGAGCAGCCCCTTCAATTCGGCCGCGATTTCGGGATGCTTGTAGAAGAGATTCGTGGTCTCCCCCGGATCGTTCTGAAGGTCGTACAGCTGTCCCGGTGCATCGGGTGCGATCTCTGGGAGCGCGAACGATTTCAACGCCGGAGTGTTGTAGTTGTTTCCGCCGGAACCTTGATGATCGAGGTACTTCCAGTGCCCGCGGCGGATTGATAACGAGCGCGCCCCACCAAATGCCTGCGTGAGCAGATACGGGCGAATCGGCCCAGCCGCAGTTCCCTTCAGTACCGGCAGCAGATTGAAACTGTCCTCTGCGGCATCACGAGGGAGTTTCGCACCGATGATCGCAGCGACGGTCGCCATCACGTCGGTCAGGCAGACGAGTTGATCACTCGTGGTGTCGGCCTTCACATGGCCGGGCCAGCGGACGATGAATGGGACGCGATGTCCCCCTTCCCAGTCATCCCGTTTGACACCACGCCACGGCCGCGCACCGTCGTGCTGATAATCGGCCCGCATGTGGACCACGCTGGTCGTCTCTGGTCCATTGTCGCTGCTGAACATCACGAGTGTGTTATCGGCAACACTCAGCCGTTCGAGGTCCTGCATCAATTCGCCAACGATGTGATCCAGCTCGAAGAGGAAGTCACCATGCGGGCCCGCCTCGGTCTTCCCCTGAAAGGCTTTTCCAGCAAACGACGGCAGATGCACGGCCTGGGCCGCGTGGTACAGAAAGAAGGGCTTGTCCGGCGTGCGGCGAACGTGTTCTTCCAGGAACGCGCGGCTTTTCTTGAGGAAGACCATGTCGATCTCCTCCATCGGGAAATCGGACGCGATCAGTCCGGGTCGGCAATCGTTGGCATACGGATGCTTCGGCAAGGGTGATTTGTCGATGGGACCGGACGGTGGGTTAGGGACCCGATCACCGTCGATGAAGGCATACAGCCAGTCGGTCGTCGGACAGCAGGCTGTTCCAAAGAAAGACTCAAAGCCATGATCGACCGGCCCGCCTTCAATCCGCCGGGTGAAATCGATGCGGCGGATCGTTTCGAGTCCGCCCTCATGCAGCGGTTCACCGGCCTTGTCACGAAAGGTCCAACCGACATGCCACTTGCCGACGGCCGCCGTGGCATAGCCATGCTGTTTCAACATCGACGCCAGTGTGAGTCGACCGGTCGTGATCAACGATGGTCCGCCCGCTCCGGTGAAGACCGTGCCTCCGCGCGGGACACGGAACGCCATCTGGCCGGTCATCAGGCTGTAGCGCGTGGGCGTGCAGACCGTGGCCGGGCTATGGGCATCGGTGAACCGCATCCCCTCACGTGCAAGCCGATCGAGGTGCGGTGTCGCGACTTTTGACGCGCTGTTGTAGCACCGGACATCCCCATAGCCGAGATCGTCGGCCAGGATGATGACGATATTCGGCGGCCGAGTCGGCTGCTCCGCAGCGGTTGCCAGCGCCGACCACAAGGCGAAGCACGCAAGCAGAAGTCTTCCAAAGGTCATCTTCTCGATTCCGGCTAGAACGCGAAGAATGAAGTCCATCAAACGGGAATTACTTCCCCTCGGCGGCCCATTGCTTCATCTGTTGGATGTTCTTCTCGACGGCCGGGTTCCCTTTGCCGAGATAGACGGCCATGTCGCTGTCGTAGCGCGACTCGGATTCCGGTCCATGATCGTTCGTCTCTTTCATCCAGCGATCTAGACGGGCCCGCAGCGTTTCCAGCGTCGCCTGATGTTCGGGCTGTCCCGCAAGGTTCTTCACCTGCCAGCGATCGACAGTCCATTCGTAAAGCTCTTCAGCAGGTCGCGTGGGACTGAACAGCAACGCTTCGGTCAGTGTGTCCAGCGTTCCTTGATCATGCAGGGCGCGCAGTGTCTGCACGATCGATTTGCCGTCTTTGTAAGCGTTCGGCTGCAGATGCGGTCGCAGCGGATAGAAGTTGCGGATGTAGAGGAACCGCTCCGTACGGACACTCCGCAGCCGTTCGACGGTTTCATCACAACGATCCCGGGCGGCGAAGATCGCATCGCGTGGTTGGTAATCCTTGGCGAAGAGATCGCGCGCGTGCATCGACGCGGGAATGGGCATACCCGCTGCCCCCAGCGAGATCGCCGCCAGATCGATGTGTTCCACGAGATCATTGCGGTCCGCTCCTCGTGGAATCCCAGGACCGCGGATCACTAGCGGGACGTGCGTCCCTTCGTCGTACAGGAACTGCTTGCCGCGTGCATGACTGATGCCGTGATCGGTCATGAAGATCACGATCGTCTGATCGAGCACCCCTTCGCGTTCCAGCCGCGCGAGGACCTCACCGACGTGCTGATCGGTGAACCGCACGGTGTCGAGATAGGCGGCCCAGTCACGCAGCAGGACGGGATCGCGAGGATAGTACGGCGGTAACTCAACGCGCGTCGGATCAGTCGCTTTGCCGAACGTCTGCTCGGCCCGGTTGAGGAGCTGTTTGGCACTCACATCGGTCCCGCCGCGTAACTTTCCACCGGCGAGTTGCACCTGCATGAAGAACGGTTGTCCCGGCTTCCGCCCGGCCCAGTCGTTCGAGTCGTACATTGTTGCGTCCCACTCGAAGTTGTAATCGGTCTTACCGAGTCCCGGCCGGGCGTTCGCCTTCTTCCCCTGCCGCGAAGTCTCGGGGAGACCGGTACCAATGCAGGTGTAGTAACCCGCCTGCTGCAGGAGCGAGGGAATCGGCGTCACCCCTGCGGGAAGGTGAATCTTCTCTTTGCCACGTCCGCTGCGATGATGATGCGCGCCGATCGACGTCTGATACATCCCGGTGATCAGAGCCGACCGGCAGGGAGAACAGACCGGGGCCGTCACAAACGCCCGCGTGAAGCGTGTCCCTTCACGGGCCAGCCGATCAACATGCGGCGTCTCAATCAACTTCTCGCCATAACACGAGAAGTTCGCCGACATGTCATCGACGATGAACCAGAGGATGTTCGGTTTGCTGACGGTTCCCTCCGCAGCCGCGATCTTCACGGAAGGTGCCAGGAGCAACGGGGCCAATCCCATCACCAGGAGCCGTGCCCAGCGGAGTTGTAATCGATTCATGAGGTGTCTCGCGTGGGAGAGAGTCGAAGCGATGATTGTGTCCGTCACAGAGACGGCGATTGCGAGAAGCTCGAACAGCTTGCGGACGTATTGTGTCTGCTGCGAAGGGAAATCGCGAGTTCGAGAGGTCCATTCTGAGAGATTGCGGCTGTAACTCGAATGGTCGACTGACCCGACAAGTGAATGACAGCACTGGTCCAGGAGCAGACTGTTAAAATGCATCCCGACCCACAGACAACAATGTCTGTGCCACCCAGGACTCCAGGATGACATGCCGTCCAGTGGGACAGACCTTTCTGTCGGTCTGTTTTCAACAGGCTGGTAGGCGGGTGACTGGCCGCTGCGTACGATACCCGCAGGTGGTGTCTCTCATGAATCTTCTGGATCTCAACGTCTGGCAGTTGCTGGCGAACATCGTCACGGTGTTCGGCCTGCCGCTGGCGATTTACACCTTCATCCTCGAGCAGCGCAAGGAGCGCGAGAACGAAGACGAAGAGGTCTATCAGCAACTCTCCGACGCTTACAGCGACTTCCTGAAACTGGTCCTCGCGAATCCCGATCTGAAGCTCCGCACCCAGACCGCGACGCCGAATCTCTCGGCCGAACAGCATGAGCGGATGATGGTGCTGTTCGACATCCTGATTTCGCTGTTCGAGCGGGCCTACCTGACAGCCTTCGACGATGTGATGACTCCGCGGCAGCGGCGGCGATGGCACTCGTGGGATGATTTCATGCGGGAATGGTGCCGCCGCGACGATTTCCGGGGGAGACTGCCGCGCTTACTGCAGGGCGAAGACCCCGACTTCGCAGCGTACATCCAGCGGATCGCCGACGAAGAATCTTCGAGCGACTCGACAGACGCTACCGAGGTGTCGACGACTGCGTGAGGTTCCTCGTAGGGCAGGCTCCCGCCTGCCGCATGTCATGGAAGCCGCCGTTCCAGATGGCAGGCGGGAGCCTGCCCTACAAGAGAAACGGCGTCTGAGCGCAGACGCCGGACAATCGTCGAATCCGGTGCAGCCGTCAGAGCCGTTATCTCAGGACGGACAGGCCCATTCCGTATTGCCGGTCGCTTGGTCAGAACCGCTGCTACGCAACGTTTCCATGTCGGGCTGCAGCCTGCGTTGTGGCCCTGTCGATGGGGCGAAGAGTCTCCCTAGGAAATGGCGCACATGGCAGGTCTCAGCGTCTCCGGCGTGCATCAGACCACGGTGGCCGCCCTGCATCGGCTGGGTGAGCAATCGGCGGGTGTGATCGACCGGGTGCTGGAGAGTGCGGGAAGCGGTGAGTTGACCGACTTCGCCGCCGCCATCTCCGACCTGCAGCAGACCAAAGTGCAAACGCAGGCGACGATGCTGGTTCTGCGGACGCTGGATGAGCTGGGGCAGGAGATGTTGTCGCGGCCTCGGAAGTAGGACGCGAAGACGCAAGCGGGGTGGAGCGCGCTTGGAAGCGCTTGTGAACGTGTCTGGCTGTGAACACGAGACTCTGGACACTCGACGGAATCACGGGGGATCGTAGCCGCCAGCGTTCCACGGGTTACAGCGGCCGATGCGACAGATCCCCTTCCACGCGCCGCGGAAGGCCCCGTACTTTTCGACCGCCTCGATGAAATAGACACTGCACGACGGGTGAAACCGGCAGTGCCTCCCGATCACTGGTCCAATAAAGATCTGGTAGAACCGCACGCCGAGGATCAACCCGCGCGCCGGCAAGAGCCAGATCCACCGCCCCCACGATCCACGCCCGGAGTTCACGACGGGATTCCTGAAGGCGGATCGGGCGGCGTGGCCATTCTACGAGCCAGCTTGGCCGACAACCGCGTTAAAGACTGCTGATACCCGGCGAGAGAGGCGTTCGCGATCCCCTGGGGAATCGCGATCAGATCGAGACCCGGTGGCAGTTCGTGTTGAACCAGGCGAAAGGCTTCCCGCAACAATCGCTTCAAACGGTTGCGGACAACGGCTCCCCCTTGTCGGCGTGAGACGGAGAGCCCGAGTCGCGTGATCGGCCGATTCTGTTGGAGTGCAAAGAGCAGCAGGACCCCATCGCTGGCCTTGCAGCGGCGCTGATAGACCGCCTCAAACTCCGCGGGAGTCTTGAGCCGTTGCGTCTGCAGAAAGCGGTACTCGGTCATCGCGTCGCGCATCCTTCTCCTGGCAGGATAGTCGTCACGACACGGGCACGGGAAGTATGCCCCCAGATGTTTCCATCCGGTGACCATATTCTGGTGCTCGCGAGCGTACCAACGAACACGGCCCGCGGAGAGGTGAGTCTCCGCGGGCCGGTCGCATCCGAACGGGATCACCAGCAACGTTACTTGGCCGCAGCTTCGTCGTCATTGGTGGTCGTGGTCACACCGGAGGCAGACAGAAGCGCATCGGTCGCGGTTTGGCCGCTTTTGCAGCAACCCGCAGGAGCGGCGGATTTGGTTGCACAGCAGCCGGAACTGGCAACCGCGGCTTTTCCGCCGCTGAAGCAACAGCAGTTGTCGCAGAGACAGACGCCGGTTGCGCAGCAGTCGCAGCCTTCGGCGCAACAGTCACCACAGCCGCCACCGGCCGACTGGCAGCATCCGGACGCCACGCAACACTCGGCAGTGCAGCAGCTCACCGCGGTCTTTGCACTGGAACCGGCCGACAGAAACATTCCGGCCGAGGAGATTGCCGCCACGGACAACAAAGCCAACAGTTTGGACATGATCGTTCACCTTTCGTGAGGAATTCAGAATGGAGTCGCCGCTCTCCCGTGATGAGAGGCGGTCGCGATCGCAGGGTGACAGCCCGGCATGATCGCAAGGGAGCCTGCATCCGGCAGACGCGCACGGAGAGGCCGACAACAGTCAGACAGGGGCGCAGAAAGAGTCCGCGCACTCACGAACGGTTCAAGTCAACCAGCAGCAGAACAGAACCCGAGCTGGAGGACTGGCAGCAATCGGGACCTCTGCGGGTCGAGCCACCGCAGCAGCCAATCGAGGTCCATCGACAACGCGCGGCAGCAGATCCAGATACGGGATCGCCAGCACGACGAGTTCCGGGGCGGCTTCGGGCAGCGTGACCGGATCAGGTCGGGACGCTTCACACCGGGGACAGTGCGAGCAGTCGTCATCCTCTTCGGTCTGAGCTGTTTCGCCATGCTTCGCGTGAGCGGCACAGCAACTCTTCACCGGAACCGCAGGCCGTGTGGCTTCACGTTCGTTGCAACACGCCCGGCAATCGAGCGCAGCGACAACCGGGGCGACAACCATGACGGCCGTCAGCCAACCCAGCAGCAGCACTCGCAACACATCACGCACAGATGCAAATCCTCGCACCTCATCTTACGTCGGCAGGCGGCGATTCGTGAAGAGGAATTTCAAAATCTCGTAACCATCGCCCGTTGTCTGCCGGAAAGATGAGCGTGAGGAGGCCTGGGCAGGTCAACTCGCTGCTGGAACTGCGAGAACCGGCAGGCCGAGTTGCTGGCGGATGTCGTTCTGAATGACCTGTGTGGTCTGACTGCCGTCGGTCTGGATCACAAGTTCTTTGCGGCGGAAGAGTTCCAGAATCGGCTCGGTCTTGCTGCGGTAGTCGCCGAGCCGCGCGCGAATCGCGTCGGGATTGTCATCATCGCGGGCAATGAGTGTTCCCCCGCACACATCGCACTTGTCAGCCTGCGCCGGGCGGTGATGAATCAGGTTGTAATCGAGTCCGCAATGACCACACATCCGGCGGGCCAGAACCCGTTCGAAGACGACGTCATCGGAGACATCGATATGAATCACGGCATCGATGTCATAGCTTTCCAGGAAGAACTCCGCCTGCGTCCGATTGCGGGGAAAGCCATCGAGGATAAAGCCGTAATTCCAGTCGTGCTCGGCGAGCCGCTCCTGGATGATGTCTTCGACGACGTCATCCGGGACGAGATGTCCTTCCGCGATCACGCGTTTGATGCGGGCGGCCAGCTTGGTGTGCGATTGAATATGCCAGCGGAAGATGTCGCCGACCGAGATATGGATCAGATCGAGATCCTGCTGAAGGAGCTTGGCCTGCGTCCCTTTGCCGCAACCTTGGGCTCCCATGATAATATACTTGTGCATCGTCGCCTTGATTCCGCTGTCGGTGAGCGCCGGCCCGGAGAAAACTGATCGGACGAGGTGCCTGCGACCTCGTGATCGCTTATCATGACGAGTCCGACCGGCGTGTGCCATCGACTTGTCTGAAGGTGGCCAGACCGGATCGAGTTGGCGGTGTGATTGCGGAATCGAGGATGTCGGGTGCGAAGCGTTCTGCTGGTCGAAGATGATCCGGATCATGCCGAACTGTTTCGTCGCGCTTTCGCAGAGACGGGGAGTCCGCTGGAACTGCGCATCGTCCGGACCCTGCAGGCAGCTCGGGCGGCGCTCGATGAAGATCTTCCCGATGTCCTGGTGACCGATCTGGTCCTCCCGGACGGTCGCGGCACCGATCTGCTCGAAGGAGGCCTGGGATCGCGGCTGCCGATTCTGATCCTGACCAGCTTTGGTGATGAGTCGATCGCTGTCGCTGCTTTGCGCAGCGGGGCGATCGATTACATCGTGAAGCCGGCCAGCACGTTCGAAGAACTCCCCCGCCGAGCGGTGCGGGCGTGGGAAGATTTTCAAGGACGGCTCGAACGGCAGCGACTCCAGGACGAACTGGATCACTTCTTCCGTCTGGCCGGATCGGTGATGTGTGTTCTGACCGAAGAGGGAGTGGTGTTACGCGCGAATCCAGCGTTCACCCAGATTCTGGGCTGGACCGAAGCCGATCTTCGTTCGCGGAATTTGTTCGAGCTGATTCCTGTGGAAGACCGTGCGGCGCTGGAGTCGCAATTCCGCAGTACAACGACAACGCCGCTCCAGTTCTCGGTGAGCATGCAGACCCGCACGGGGAGTTCGCGTCAGCTGGAATGGAGCGCCTCGCGGGGCGTGCTCGCGGGGCAGATCTATGCGACTGCAATCGACGTCACACTTAAGCATGAGCTGCACGAGCGGGAACAGCGGCGGGCCATCGCGGCCGCCAAGCTGACCGTGCTCTCTTCACGTGAGCGCCAGGTTCTTCAAGGCGTGATTGACGGTCTACCGAACAAGGCGATTGCTGCCCAGTTGGAGCTCAACGAGAAGACCATTGAAAAGCATCGCGCCCGTCTGATGCGGAAGCTGAAGTGTCGCACGCTCCCCGCGCTGGTCCAACTGGTCGTGCTGGCCCAAGGTGATTGACACACGGCAAGCAAATCGATAGCCAGACGAACGATAACAATCTGACGCCTGCGTAATCTGCTTTTTGCTGACAATGTTTGGGGTACTGCAGGACGCAGGACGTCACCGCGCGGATCCCCTTCCCATCACCAGGACTGCGGTTCAACGTGCGCATTTTGTCCGGATGTCGACAATCCGCCACTTGTTGCCCATGACAACTAATGAGGGTGTTCTGCATCGCGAAGAAATGCAGTATTCCCCTGCACTTTGCGGAATGACGGCGTTCTTCCTGTAAGGGCCTTGATGATTCCGGATTCAGAACGCAGGCTTGTAAATATTGGACATGAAGATGCGTCCTAAGAACCGGGCCTCGGATCCATCTTCCTCCCGGACACCGGGACAGATGGTTATGGCAGTTATGTTGATCCCCGAGGCAAGCTCGCTGAATTGTCCGGAATGTGGCAGCCCCATTCCGATGACGGTCGCCGCGCTGTTGCGCGCTCGGATGCAAGGTGTCGCAGTTGCTTGCCAGAAATGCGGCGGGGCTTGGCTGTATACGGCTCACCCGCTGCCTCAATTCGGACCGCTCACCACTCCCAAGCGACGTCGCGGTCCGCCACGGAAACACTACCAGGAAGGTGAACTCCCGCCTCCAGAAGATGAGGATGAAGACGAGGAAATCCCCACTCTGTGAGCTCGTTCTGCCTGGCGGCAGTTACTCGCCGAAGGCAGAGCGCGGCGAGGTCGGACGGGTCGGCTTCCGCGGCACTGCAATCGCTTCTTCCAGTGCACGGGTATTCGCACTCGTCGGCGTGAGGCTTTCTGCTCGGGGAGCGGGGGCTTCGGCCGCCAGCGCTGCCGCCGGTGCCGGCCGGGATTCCGGCACATCGAGCAGATAACTCATCAGTTTCGGACTGGCCTGATTGACGACCACCACACGACTCGGTGCCGACGAGTTCTTCGGTCGCACGATCACAATGATCTCGGCATCGGGTGTCTGTTCGAGCGAGGCCCGCAGTTCTTCGGCTGCACCCGCTACGTCGGTACCAGGCTGACCAGCCTCTTCGGCGAACAGCCGACCAAAGTTCGGCTCTGCCGGAGGAGGTAACACCGACGCTGGTGCCGTCGGCGGCTGTGGATTCGAGGTCACTCCAGGATCGACGGTGGTCGTCGCTGCCAGTTCGGTCGAAATCGCCGGGCGGCCAACCGGCAACAACGGTCCGTTCCCAGTCTTTTCAATCAGATCGTAGATCGGTTTCAGCCCGCAGTAGACGCCGCGCTCGCTGTCTTTGTCCGCGAGGATGCAGACACCGATGAGCTGCTTACCGCGGAACAGACCGCCACCGGAACGCCCTTGGCTCGGCAAGCCCGTGCATTCAATTGTATCCGGCCCTTCGTACTTGTTGAGAGCCGTCACCGCCAGTTCCTCGCGTGTCGGAGCCTGACCGCCACCGCAGCCAATGCCGAGGAGTTTCTCGCCGACGACCAGGGCCTGATCGAGGCTGGCGATCGCCACCGGGGTCAACGGGAGTGTTGCATGGATGGCGACGATTCCCAGATCGGCTTCCTGATCGACTAACAGGACACGTCCGACATGCGTCTCGGCCCGACGATTCGCATCGAAGACATCAACTTCGACCAGACCGTTCTCATCGAGATGGGTGAAGAGGTGCCCGCACGTGAGGATCAGTGTCTGTGTCGAACGATATTGAATGATTGTCCCCGAACCCATGTTGGTCCCCGTCGCATCTTTCACACGCAACCGGACACTGGCGTTCGTCAGCACATCGATCACCGGGGTCGCGGGCTGATCGTCGCGCGACTGTGCCCGGACCGCGGGCGGTTCCTGGGCCGGTGTTGAACCGTTGGGTTTCTGACGCGGGAAGAGCGACAACGGAAAGGGACGCTTCGGTTCCGTCTTCGGTGGGGTGGTTTCCACCGGACCAAGGTCGACTGGAGGCGTGTCGAAGACATCATTGGAAGCGAGCTGCGTTCCCGCAACATTGCGACGGTTCTTGTCCGCCAGTTCCTGTTCCCATTGCGGAATCTGCTGGAGCATCCGGCGGAGTTGGGCTTCCGAGGTCATCCCCGTCTGCCGCATCACTTCGCGACCCTTCACGACCAGCACAAACGTCGGCATCGACTGGATGCCAAACCGTTCGGCGATGTCACGCTCGCGATCGACATCAATCTTGCGGACCGGATAACCCTGCTGGGCCAGACGGTCGATGATCGGGCTCATCTGCTGGCAAGGACCGCACCAGGTCGCGGTGAAGTCGAGCAGCACGGTCTCGGGAAGCGGAGCCCCCGGTTGAGCGGCACCCGCAGCGACCCGACTCGTGGGGGTTGCCAAGGCGACCAGCGTGGCCCCGGCGGCAAAGCAGGCCAGGCAGACCACAGCCTGAGTCAATCGCCGATGCCAGTGAGATACGGTCGTCGTCTCGGTCTGTGGCTGCATCGGCTTGGCCTCCTTGCCTGAGATTGCACTTTTTGCAGGATTGCAGCGGCGACCATGCAATTCTTACCAAACCCCGCGGACCCATCTTCCCTGACGGTATTCGCGTGATCGTCGGAAATGCCTGGCTGACAGGGAGTTGAGAGCCGTCACGAGGCCCCCCGCCGCAACGACTCGCAACTCCCGATCGAACCGCACAAGCATTCGCATGCAGACGACGTGCCGGTACGGCAAATTCTGCCGATTGAGTACCAGACCGCCTGAGGACCCCGCTGGCGGATCAATCGATCCCCGTGAAGAAGACGCGCCAGCAGGCATACTTCTGCGATTGCAGATGCTGGTACAGCACGGGGTTTCGCGCCGGTTTCCGGGGGACGGTCATCAGCTTCATCCCCGCTTCGTGCGGGGTACGGCCACCCTTCCGCACGTTGCAGTCGAGGCAGCAGCAGACGATGTTCTCCCACGTCGTCGGACCGCCCCGGCTCTTGGGCATTACGTGGTCGAGGCTGAGCCGATGCGAACTGTGCCGCCGATGACAGTACTGGCAGACGTATTCATCCCGCAGGAAGATGTTCCGCCGGTTGAACTTCACCGTGTTCCGCGGCACCCGGTCGTACTTCAGCAAACGAATGATCCGCGGGACCTGGATCTCGAAGCTGACCGATTGGATCCAGTCTTGCGGGTCCGGGTTTTCGCCCATCTCCAATCGCAACTGGCTCGATTCCAGCCAGCCCGCGAAATCGTAGGACTGATAGACACCGTCTTCGATGGAGATGACTTCCGCCAAGCCCTTGCAGAGCAGACAGAACGCGCGCTTCACCGACAGGATATGGACCGGAGAATAAGCCCGGTTCAAAACCAGCACGCTGGAATGAATTGCCGAAGTCGAACTTGCGATCATCGCCCGAACGCTCCCCACAGACATGTCGGCTTGAAGTCGACACGGTGAGCGCTCTTCTGCCCGTCCGCTGCTGGCGTACTGGGAAGAAGCTCGTCCCCGGCCTGCTGCGCGGCGAATCACAGAACTTGGATGAGTTCTGCGGCTCGTCGGTCCCAAAATTCTAAACCGATGCACAGCGCGCTGGCAAGACACCCGCCCCGTCCGGAAGTTCGCTGTCAGTGCCCGAAGCGCGAGCGCCAGAGTCCACTCTTCACACGACGAATGGAACCCGGAACTCGCGCTTCGGCTATGAAGGCGTGGTTTCCTGCTCTGCATCGCCGCCCATTGACCCGGCGCTGCGAGGCTGGCAGCGTTCGGCATCCGCTCTGACCAGTTGCAGGCAATCAACAGTGCTATCGCGGCTGGCTACCCCATTTTCGTTGAAGCGACTCTAGGTTTAAACAGTCGTCGTCAAAAGCATGCCAGAACGCCTCAGACTGCATGGTCTGGGTGTTCCTGAGTGATTCGATCTTCTGCAACAAGCTTAAAGGCGCATCCAAGTGAAGCAATGTCTTCAACGGCAAGAAGCCAGCGTCAGTTTCTGCTCGAAGGAACAACTCCAGCTTGCCTGAAGAACCGCCGTAGATCAAACAGCGTGGGTACCATCCATAAGTTTTCGAAGCAAGCCATAAAATGACATCCGCCTGCAAGACGTCGTGAAATCGTATGTGCTTGTTTGTAGCCCGTTTGTGGATGAGGTCCGCCATCACGCTAAGTCGTCTTCGATCGCCTTGCCGCGAGCAGTGTTCTTCCAGTGAACTGGCGTAGGCGTTGAACCGTTGGAAACCATGTCCTTTCAAGTTTGTTCCACCAAATGTTTGTGACGCCACGTACCGATGGTCGATTAGCTGCCTGGCGTCGTCGTAGCGTTTAGACTTGATGAAGGCCGCGACGGAATAGAGAAAGAATTCGTAGCAAAGTAACTTGTAATTGTCCTCTGAGTACTCGTAGAAACTCCCCGCATTTTCAGGCTGCTCTTGAAGTGGCAGCAATTGCTCCAAAAAACCGAGAAACGGCGACAAAAACTGGGCCGAAGGTAAGTTGATCCCCGCTCGTATAACATCAACGAAGACATCGCGATGCACGGTGGCACTGTGGATGTTTGCGCGGATGCGCTCACACCAAGTGTCTGCTCCTTCGCGGCTGTAGACCATCCGCAGGTCGTTCATGTTCTCGATGAATTCATCGGCGAAATCGGAAAAAGCGGCAGTCGGATTACCTCGCCCGCTTGCTACGAACTCACAAAACCGCTTTGCCTTCTGTGCGGCTGACACCACAGTCGCGCTGTCGTCAAACAGGTGCGCGGGGGCCTTGCCAAGCGCCGGTTTCGCCCGGAGCGGCCGTTCGTAGATGTTTCGAAGAAGCTGCTCATATGCTTTGGCATCATCGTCAGCATCTGAGAAGTCGATGTACTTGCGGCTTTTCAAGTAAACCGGCAGACATTCTTTCCCCTCGGCATCCCGTTCCCTGAGCACCGGAACAAATTTCGTTTGATCGACGGACTCGTAGACTTCCTGAGAAATGATCTGCGTTTCGGTGCCAACTCCCCCTCTGCGGTCGTCTGCTTTGGTTGCGTATGCAGCGTCAGAGACGATGATGACTCGTTTGATCTCTGGGTCTTTGACCATTTGCTCCATGAAGTCGTTCAGATCCTGCCCGTCCTGCAGATCCCATTGGTCCAACACCACGTCGATACCGTCGCTCATCAGACGTTCGCCAAGTTCTGCGACCCAATCGGAGTGTTCTTCGCTTGTCCAACTATAGGAGATGAAAACCTTCGGCGGTGTTGGAGAGGTTTCGGCCATGATTATCGTCAAAGAGAGGTGAAACATGGATACAAGAAATGTCGGCTGTACTTCGCTGGCATGAGGCGTTTGGAGAGACTCTTCACACTCCGTCTTTTTGGTCCGGGGTAAACTCAGCATCCTTGAATATGGACGAGCGATCAATGGCACGCGGCGGCGAGGGCGGTGGCCTGGGTTTTGATCGCGGTGAGCAGCGCTTCGACATCGGGATTGTCGAGTTGCTTCACGAGCGCCGAGCCGACGATCGCTCCCTGGGCCTGGCCTTTCAGGCTGCGGATTTGCTCCGGCTGGCTGAGACCGAAGCCGACGGCCAGTGGTAACTTCGTCGCAGCGCGTAAGCGAGTCAACATCCCTGTGAGATCGACGGGCATCGTGTTGCGGGCACCGGTCACACCAGCCACAGCGATGCAGTACACAAAGCCTGTCGCGTGCTTGAGGATCCGTTCGAGCCGATCGGCTGGGGTCGTGGGCGCGACCAACTGCACCAGGGCGAGTCCCTGCTTCGCTGTCAGGGCCGCGAACTCGTCGGCTTCATCACCCGGCAGATCGGGCACGATCAGCCCCGCAAATCCGGCTTCCGCAGCGTGCTGCAGGAAGAGCGTTGGTCCATGCCGGAAGATGATCGCATAGGAGACCATCGCCATCAGCGGCGTTTGGATGCGGCCGCGGAGCTGGCCCACCGCAGCGAAGATGTCGACCAGCTTGATCTTCTTGTTCAAGGCCCGCGTGTAAGAAGCCTGAATCACCGGGCCGTCGGCGATCGGGTCGCTATACGGAAAGCCGACTTCAATCAGATCGGCCCCCGCAGCGGCGTAGGCTTCAATCACCCGGGTCGTCACGCCGAGATCGGGATCACCCGCGGTCACAAACGGGATAAAGGCCAACTGGCCAGCGGCAACCCGCTCAGCAAACACACGGTCAATCGCGGACATGGGGGACTCAGGTAGCTAAGGGGCAAGGTCAATGGTTCAGGGAAGGAATCGAGTGTACGCTGGGCGACTGGCAATGGTCGAGGGTTGCAACCGTGAATTGGTCTACGATCAACCGACGAACTGCACCAGGGCCACGCGATTTCCTTCCGGATCGACAATTTCGGCCAGTCGGATCGGTTCGTTGGGTCGACTGACGGGCGGCTGAACCAGCGTCGCTGCCCCGTCCACGGCTTCCTGACAAGCAGCCTCCAGGTCGCTGACCTGAAAGCTGAGGCCAGTTTCACGCACTTGCTCGTCGCCGCCGCTGTGCAGGCCAATCACAGCATCACCGCGACCGACCTCGCTCCAGTGTTCCGATTGAGAGATGACCGTCAGACCGATCACATCGCGATAAAACTTCACAGCCCGAGCCATCTCCCGGACATAAATCACCGTTCGGATACACTCGACGTTCATTTCAACACTTCTCCACGATCCACAGACTCAACTGTCGAGCCGTCCCAGAGAGAGGTCGGGGCGTCCATGGGACCGGGATGCAAACTTGAGGGCTTAAAGCGTTTGCCCCGTCAGGCGGGCGACTTCATTCAGGTCTTTGTCGCCGCGGCCGGAGACGCAGACGACCACGATCTCGTCCGGCGAACGTACCTTCGCCCGCTTCATCGCATAGGCCATCGCATGCGAAGTTTCGAGTGCCGGGAGAATTCCCTCAGTGCGGGCGACGAACTGCATGGCATCGAGAGCTTCCTGGTCGCGGACGCTGACGTACTGCACGCGGCCCGTGTCCTTCCAGTAGCTGTGCTCGGGACCGACACCCGGGTAATCGAGCCCGGCCGAGACCGAGTGGACATCGGCAGTCTGGCCGTCCTCGTCCTGGAGGACGTAACTGTAGCTGCCGTGCAGGATCCCCTTCGCGCCGTGGGTGAGCGTGCTGGCATGTTCGCCCGGGGCATCACTGCGTCCGCCGGCTTCGACCCCAGTCAGCGCGACCGACTGGTCATCCACAAACGGGTAGAACATCCCGGCTGAGTTGCTCCCCCCGCCGACACAGGCCACGACTTCATCGGGGAGTCGCCCGGTTTCCGCGAGGCACTGTTCGCGGGCTTCGCGACCAATCACCGACTGGAAATCACGGACCATCATGGGAAACGGGTGCGGACCGACGACCGAGCCGATGATGTAATGCGTATCGTTGACCGACGCCATCCAGTCGCGCATCGCTTCGTTAATGGCGTCGCGGAGCGTGCGTGACCCGCTCGTCACGGGGCGGACTTCGGCTCCCATCGTCCGCATGATGAAGACGTTGAGCTTCTGGCGGCGGACGTCTTCTTCGCCCATGTACACCACGCAGGGGAGACCGAACCGGGCACAGGCGGTGGCGGTTGCCACGCCGTGCTGACCAGCCCCGGTTTCGGCGATCACGCGGGTTTTTCCCATCCGCAATGTGAGAAGGGTCTGCCCGATCGTGTTATTGATCTTGTGAGCGCCGGTGTGGTTGAGGTCTTCCCGCTTGAAGTAAATCCTTGCTCCACCACAGTGTTGCGTCAGTCGCTCGGCGAAATACAGGGGGTTGGGGCGACCGACAAACGTGCGAAGCAGGCCGTTGAGTTGTTGCTGGAACTCGGGATCATGTCGGGCTTTGTCGTATTCCGCGGTCAGCTGTTCGAGGGCGTACATCAACGTTTCGGGGACGAAACGACGGCCGAACTCACCAAACCGACCGGAAAGATCGGGAACCTGCGAAGTGGCACGGGCGGGAGCAGCAACGGCAGACATCGGCAACTTTCTTCAACAGCTGAAGCACACGGGGCGCGTCATGGATTATGCGAGGAGCGACCAAACCGGGTCAATGCCCGCGAGAAACGATCCGCCGTTCTGATCCAAGCCCGGAGCGCAAGCTCCGGAAGAACCACTCGCGACGACACACCATCATGAAGCCTCGACTTTTCGCCGTCTCACAACGCACAGTCCCCAACGCATGCGAATTGTTGCAACCGCCGGGTGGACAGGGCATCATCAAGAAACCATTCCTCATGCGTCGGCAGCCTCTTTCTGCGATGCAGTTCGTCAGACCGGACAGGGCCTACTGATGACCATTTCGATCGAATGCGACCTCTGCGGCAAGAAGTACAAGCTCAACGATTCCCTCGCCGGGAAGAAGCTGACCTGCAAGGAATGCGGCACCTCGATTCGTGTTCCCAGTGAGGAAGGCGACGACGATTTTGATGACGAGCCCGTCGCGCCGCGTCGCAAAGCCGCGGCTGCTCCTGCCCGACGCAAAAAGAAGTCGGGAGGTTCGAATGCCGGGCTGGTGATCGGACTGATCGCCGGGGGAGGCGTGGCGGTGGTCGGGATTGTGGCGCTCGTCGTCGTCCTCGCGATGAGCCGGACCACCCCGCACGTCGCGCAGAACAACGGCGGACCGACCCCACAGCCGATGGTTCCGGGGATCAACCCCAGTGTGAACCCCGGAACGACGCCAGCGACTCCCAACGTCAATAACGGAGCGAATAACAAACCAGCGAAACCGGCTGAGCCGATCATTACCGTCGCTGCCCCGAGCGGGTGGAAGGCGAGTGCCGACCCCTCGAGGAATGCGCCCCCCGCCTCGTTCGCGAATAACGTCGCGATCGGTCTGGAGTCGAAGTACACCATGGACGGACGGTTTATCACGTACGGGACCGGTGCCAGTCCGTTTGTGATGGTGGGCGATAACCAGAACAATGACGTCCCGCATGAACTCTGGAACCTCGCGACCAATCAGGTCGTCGCGAAGATGAGCGGCGTCAAGACGACCGCCTCGAGCCACTTCGCCCTCGGGGCCGATGGCCGATATGTCGTCTGGTGGGGTTGGGGCAAGGATCTCACCGTGTTCGATTTTCAGGCCGGCAAAGAACTCCCCAAAATTCCCGGACCGACCGGCGACGACAAATTCTATCCGTCACATTGCCTGATGGCCGGGAACGACAAGATCGTCGGCTTTGCCATCTCGCAAAGGATGATGAAGGTCTGGCAGCTCCCCGACGGCAAGCTCCTGAGCACGACCAAACTCGGTGACAAATGGGGGATGGCCGAGAAAGCCAGTACCAGCCCCGGCGGCAAGTATGTGGCGATTCAGGACAGCATTACCGACCGGAATATCAAGCTGTTCGAGACCGCGACTGGCACCGTTGTCGGCGAACTGAACCCCAAATCGACCTCCTTTGCGGACCTCGTGCAACTGGCGTTTTCTCCCGATGGTCAGCAGTTTGCCGCCCTCTATGAAGGGAGTCAGTCGACCGGGATTGCCTTATTCAATCTGAGCGACGGCAAATTGGCCGAACTGATCGAGATCGCGCCGTCGATCAAGGGGAGTCTCGATACCGAGTACTCTGCGCAGGGACTGGTCTGGTTTCCGGATGGGAAGAAGTTCCTCGTGCACGACATGGCGGTCGTCGACCGGGCCAAACGCACACTGGTCTACACGTTCCCCAAGCCGAGCCTGCGGGCGGCAGTCCGCAAGCCGATCTCGGGCGAATTGGTGGCGACTTACGAAGGTAACGATAAAAAAGGAACCATCAAGTCGCTGCGGTTGAGCGACGACGAACTCAACAAGGCGACCACGATCGCCGAAGCAGGCGGTCTCCCTGAAGACGTGCCGCTTCCCAAGCTGACGAAGGCGAGCATGGCTGCCGCGCAGAAGCCGGCTGCCCCCGGAGCGTGGAAAGTGACACCCGACGCCGGGACGCCGCTTGCCGCCGAGGCCGGGGCAAAACCCCTCGTCATCAGCGACAACGGCGGCGGAACCCGCGAATTCGCCCTGTCGGGCGGTGCCAATCCGCGGGCCTTCCTGCGGATCGTCGAAGACGAAACCGTCAAAGCGATCGACTTCTCGTTCCCGGAGACCCACTATCTCACGATCGATGGCACACTGCAGACCATCACCAAACCGAAGCCGATCGCAGTCGGGAAGAATCGGATCGATGTGTACGACCTCGTGACGGGAACCTCGACCGGTTCGATCGAGATCCCGTTCGGGATGAATCTGCTCAATGCCAGCGTGGACGGATCCCGCGTGCTCGTGGAACCTCATGGTGCGAAAGGCCGCGTCGACGTCTACGGAGTCGATGGACAGCATGTTGTCGGGTTCCGTCCCTATACAGGAGCGAAAAGTGATCCGGAACTCGTGCTCCATGAGGCTCGGCTGATCGATGCGGAAACCGTCGTCACGCGCAACCTGGGTCGAGATCTCGTCGTGTGGTCCCTCCCCGCCTGTCAACCACGCTGGACGCTTCCCAAAGTCACTAGTGTTGCGGTTTCCACGGGGGGCAAATCCATCGCCTGCGGCACACCGACCGGCGTCGACATCCGCGACACTCGAACCGGCGAAGGGCTGGGGCAGATTCCGCTCAAGGGCTTCGTCAAGCTGCTCGCGTTTCATCCGAACGGCGAGCGGTTGGCTGTCTACATGGAAGACCAGGCGGGTCGGTTCTATTACGTCGTCGATCTGAAGACCGGAACGATCGGGGACGAGATGCCCGCGCCGACCGCGGGGACCGCGCTGCAGTGGGCGGGCGATGAGCAACTGATGCTCGCCTCAAGCTTCCGCTCGGAGTCGATGCGCTACACCGGGATCATGCTGTTTGATCTCAAGTACCGCACGAACAGCTGGAACTACGAAATCCGACCGGGAAGCTGGACCGCCACCAATCTCGATACCCGCTGCTGGGTCGCTTCTCCCAAGTCGGAACGCGTCGCTCAGACGATCCTTCAAGCGACAGCGCTCCCCGACCCCGCCGCTGCGAAGACGATCGCAGGGGCGAAACTGGAACCGGAGATGGTCCTCCAACCGGGCAGTACAGTTTCGCTGTCGGTGCAGATCGGACCGACCCCCTGGCAACCTGATCTGCCACAACAGTTGGAAGCCCTCATCCGACAGGGAATCGAAAAGAGTGGCGTGACCATCGCCACCACCCAGCAGCCGATTCACATCGAAGTTGTCGGGAAGCCCACCACGGGCCAGCAATTCGAGGTCAGCAAACTCGGCAGCCGTGACGAAAAGACGAAAGTCCAAGGGTATTCGATGCTGCTGACGATTGGTTACAAGTTCGGCAAAGGCCAGTTGTGGCAGCAACAGATCGATGCGGCGAACGCGAAAGGCTTCGGTCTGAAACGGATCGATGCCACGAAGTCGATTCAACAGGCCTACGATGAAGACCTGACGAACCAGTTGAAAACATTCCTGCAGGGACTCGGCTTCCCGACACACCTCTTCTCGCCGAAGTCGTCGGGCGGCCTCGGTCGCACCACCCTGTGGGGCGACGGCCCGCTGCCGACGAAGACGTAAGATCGACCAGGAATTGATCGCGCGGATGAGGTTGACGCTCCTTCGTTGTTGCCGTCACCCTCCGAGAGTGTTTTTTCTTCCGAAGCCGTTGTTCTCGCCGAGGTTAAGAGTTCCTCTGTCCCTCGAACCCCGCGCGGGTGCTCTCCGGCGACGTGACTGATTGACGACCCGTCTTTTCCGCTCGCATGAAGGAGAGATTCTCAGGATCCGAGCGATGAGCGCATCCAGAACATGCGCTGTGCTTTTCTGAGAGCGTTCTGCGATCGCCACCTCTGCGATCCCGATCCCCACCGGTGACCCTCAGGAAGGCTGTTGCGGACGTTTGACGACTCGTCCGACGACTTCGAACTTGATCGGCACCCCATCGATCGCGCTGGGAATTTCAACTGCCGGGTCGAGCTTCCCTTGATAGTTCACTTTCAGCCCGTAGACGCCGTCAATCCGTGTAATGCCGACGGAGACGTCACCGAGTAGCTTCTGGAACTGCTGCTCAGCAGTCGGCTTAAGCTGCCGAACTTTTTGCAGTCCAGGATCCGTTTCGTCAGGCATGACAGCAATCCGGAGAGGGTGTGCCGGGCCGTTTAACAGATTAAGTCGACTTTCAGGGTGTCCAGCACGAGCTTCAGCGGGTTGGCATAAGTCAACCCCATGTTGTTGCTTCCGCCCATCTCGCTGCCGGCGAAGAGTAGGGCCACACCAAGATTCTGTTCTGTGAAAATCAGCGACCCGCTGTCGCCGCCAGCGCTGAACGAGTTGGTTCCAGTTCCTTCGATTTCAATTTGGTTGTCAAAACGCACATTGCCGATGCCGTACTCCACGACGACATTGTCCAGTTCAAATGCGGTCACTTTGCCCGTCGTTTCACCCGTTGTCCGTCCAACTTTTCGGACGATCGTTCCCTCATCGAGGAAGTCCGGGCCCAATCCTTTCAGCGTGCCGAAGGTCCCTAATTTATTTTTGCTGATGTCCACTCCACTCACCAGTCCGGCTACGGCACAATCGATGAAGTTTGTCTGCGTTGGAGCCAACCGGACCTGCTTCACCAATGAAGCCACCTGGTCCTGCGGATTCTGTCCACCGTCAATAATTCCGGGTTGAAGAATGGCATCGCCGACTTTTCCGCGGTTTTCGTTCGCCAGGACGTGGTTATTTGACAAAATCAGCGTTTCGGTGCTGGTCGTCCGCTTCTTGACGAAGCATCCCAGCGTCCCAGCCGTGACGTTGTAATGACCGATCGAGCACCCGATCACCAGGGGACGGCGCTTTTTCCGCAAGTTCGCAGCTGATTCCTGCTTAGAAACTTTTCCGATCACACGGACATCGACTTCTCCTTTAGCCTGCTTTTTCAGCTTCTCCAAAACAGGATGGTCCAACAAGGTGGAGCGTTGCACTCGAATCGCTACCAGATGCTTCCGCCCTTTTTTAGAAATGCCGACTGACAAGCTCCGCAAGGCATCTTTCCCCGGTGCGCTCGTCCGGGCTGAGATCCCCAGAGTGCGAATCACGGGTATCGAGGCCATCGAGGTCAGGACGTCTTCGAGAAGTGATATCTTCAGTTGACGTGCGTCATCCAGCAACATTTGTCAAACCTTTCAGAAAATCAGAACCGTGTCTTGTGAGGTATTTGTATGCCACCCGATGGGACTTCAATGTTCAAAAATAACTGAACACTCCCCCCGCTTCAATGATCATCAGTGAAATGTGCAGAGCTAACACCTTTTTCAATTGGGGGGACTTCACTTCTGGATCGAGAGTCGAGAGCCGGAGAAATCCTGGGAAACAGAGACTTTCCTCTGGCTGTCGACTCTCGTCTCTGGACACTGAACCTGCAGGAGATGACGTCATTTGAAAGAGACGATGGCCTTGGGCAAATGCAAGCAACCATGCTGCCAGCTTGGGGCAAGCATGCCAGTGGACACGTCCATCGTGCTTGGCAGCCCAGCAGTCACCGGAGGGTTTGCGCCCCGACCGCTGGAGTTGATGGACACTTCCGGTACGGTATGAGCCGTCCGGTGTCTGAGAGGGTTGTTGCGGTGCAGGGATGTTCGAGAGGCATCAGCCAGACGTCAAAGGCGACGCCCGGCTTTCATACCCTCAGCTTGTGACATCACGCCTGCAGAAATGGGACGCGGGCATTGCTCCCGGTTTCGGTCAGCAGAGCGATCGTTTCGGCATCCAGGCTGAATGCTGTCGGCGATGAAGCTTCCCAGCGTTGCCAGGCCGAAGTGAGCGCTGGTCCCTGACTCGTCAGCGCGTCATCCCAGTTGGCAGTGTCGCCGAATGCTTTTGGATCGATCGCCAGACAGAGATGTTCCGCTCCGCCCCCGAACGGGTTCTGTCGCTTCTTCGCGTGCGGCCATTTACTGCCGGTTAACCCAGCGGTCAGCGCGAGCGCCACGAGCGACGGCCCCAGCAGCGTCTGCGGGAGATCGGCGGGCTGCTGCCAGCCGCCGGTCCAGCCAGTCACGACGGAGGTGCCCCGCACCGGCAACGACCATGCCTGCGGCTGTGTATTCAGAAACGGGTTCGCCTCGGCCGTCAGGGACTGTGTCGCCTTGCCGGCGTTCGTGGCACACCAGCCGATACAGCCTTCCGCTACCGCGGCTTCGGCAATCACGGCGACATCGGCCAATGGCTGGCTGTGTTCGACGATGACCAGTCCAATCCCCACCGCTTGAGCCTTCTGCACCGCGAGGTGCATCCCGCGAGATGCACCGACCTGACCCAGTCCGGTGCTGCCGTTGATCACTGCCGTCGCGGGGGTCTCGTGAACGGTCAACGTCCGGGCACGCGGATCGACATCGCCCGCATCGATCGCGTTCATCAGGTCAGCAAACGCCCGCAGTCCACCAGCGGGGCGACCGCGTGATTCCGCTTCGGCCAGCCGCTTCCAGACGAACTCCGCATCGGCGGCGAAGAGGCCCTTTTTCTGCAGGACCTTCATGACCCAGGTCTGGAGGGCCTCGGTGGTGTAAACCGTCGACATGGTGTGAGTTCCGGGGTCGGTAACAAGGAGGAAAGCAAGAAACCGCGAAGACGCAAGCGGGTTAGCCGCGGGCGAGATAGTCCTGATCGCGCGGGAGGACGATTGCTTCGAGGAAGTTGACGTCGGCTGGCAGCGTGAGCATCGCCAGTGCGGCTTGCGCGATCGTCTCGACGGCCATCATCGGCTCGGCGTCGCTGTCGAGTGTCGTGGCAGTCCGGCGTTCAACCAGCACGTTCCCCGGATGCAGACAACTGCAGACGATCCCGTGCGGTCGGCCATCAAGCGCGATCGCCTGCGTGAGGCCCCAGACACCGAACTTGGCGGCTGCATACGGTGCTGCCTGTTCGCGCGGCCGCTGGGCCGAGATCGAACCGATATTCAGAATCCGCCCACGCCGTACTGGCTTCATCATCCGAAACGCGGCTCGACTGCAGAGGAACGTTCCCGTCAGGCAGGCACCAATCACGGTTTCCCAGGCTGCGAGCGTCAGTTCCTCGAACGGCCCGCCATCGAAGGCCCCGGCGTTATTCACCAGGATGTCGCAGCGACCGAACTGGGATTGAACCGCAGCGAAGAGGGCTTCGACATCGGCCTCGCGGCTGACATCGGCGGTTTGCACCAGCACCGGTGTTCCCGACGGTAACTCACGGGCGACGGCGTCCAGCTTGGGACGATGCCGCCCGCAGAGGACGACCGTCGCTCCTTCCGCAGCGAGTGCCAGTGCAATCCCGCGGCCGATCCCCTGGCCGGCGCCTGTAATCACGGCGACTTGATCTTGCAGACGTTTGGACATGATCGTGTTTCCTCCGAGGCATCAAACATCATCCCAGCCCGAAGCGCGAGCGCCGGGTTTTTTACAGGCTTCGCTGCCGAAGCCGAGACGACGGGCGAGAAAGGCAAATTCTTCGCTGTTCTGCTGGGGAACGGTGAGATCGCGCGCATCGCCCCGAACCATCCGTAAGCCATCAATCAATCGCCGCAGAAACATGTAGGCCGCATCGAGCCGGGAGAAGTCTTCCGCAGCGATGATTCCCGATTGCGCGAGGGCTGCGAGTGCCGCCCGGGTATTGGGAACGCGTAACGCCGGGGTCGATTTTCCATGCGTAATCTGTAGCGACTGCACGAGGTATTCGACATCGACCAGCCCGCCGGGACTGAGCTTCGCATGAAAGGTCCCCGCCTGCACCAGTTGCCGGACTTGTCGTTCGCGCATCGCATGCACGGCCGCGGTATCAAACGGTCGTCCGGTATACAGCAGTTGATCGCGGAGGGTGCTGATCTGCGCTCCAAAAGCAGCATCACCGGCAATCGCCCGCAACTTCACCAGGGCCTGCCTTTCATACGGCCAGGCGGGTCCGTTTGGTGCAAAATACTGCTCGAACGCGGCGAGCGAGACTGCTAACTGGCCCACTTGTCCGTAAGGTCGCAAGCGGAGATCGATGTGAAAGATCCCTTCCCGCCGGGCACGGATCGACTGCGTGAACTTCTCGACGAGCCGCTGGAAGTACGCCGCATGACTTAATGGCTGGCGACCGTCCGTCTCTCCTTCTTCCGCGTAGAGAAAGAGCATTTCGATATCGGACGCAAATCCGAGTTCACTTCCGCCACACTTCCCGAGGACGCAGGCTGCCCAGGGGAGCCGATGCCCGTGGCGATCATGCGGTACGCCGTGCTTTGCTTCCAACTCGTGCGTGACGAGTTCGAGCGCTCCGCGCACGACCGTCTCTGCGATCGCCGTCAACTCTCGGGAGAACTGCCCGAATGCTTCAATCCGGCCAAGAATGTGCCGCATGTCGACCCGGAACATCTCCCGATCCTTGAAGTCGTTCAACTGCTGGACGCGCGCTTTCGGAGAGGAATTCTTCAGCAGTTGAGCGAGTTCTTCCGCCAGATCGTCCGCGGTTTTCTCAGATTGCAGAACGGTCAGATCCTGCAACATGGGGAGCAGGCTGGAGGACTGCATCCGCAGAAAGTCATCCCAGAGAAAATCGCTGACCCCCAGCACTTTCGCGAGCGCAGCGAGCACCTCGGGCCGTTCCAGCGACGTGAGTTGATCGGTCCAGTCGGGTTGCTCAAAGAGTTCACGCAGAAGTCCGCGGAAGTGGAGTAAAGCCGCTTCCGGGTTGGATGACCGCGGCAGCAGATGCGTGAACTGTTTGATGAGGACGACCGCAGCCTGTAACTGCCGGAGCCGGCGCTCGTCGACGACTTTCCCCCCTTGGGCCGCGTCGCGCACCCACAACGTATCGAAGACCCGCTCGCCATCGGTCCGAATTTCGACCGCGTCGATATCGATCCCGCTGAGGGCCAGCGCATTCGCCAGTTCGTACAGAAAGCCACTGGTGTCTTCGGCACGAATCTGCAGCAGCGTGGCCTGCCTGGCGGAATCATTGTCGAGTTGCACATCGACCGGCTTCAGCGGCGTTTGATCGAGGTCGCTCCCTTCCAGGGCAGAGGCAATCCGCTTGGCCAGCCTCCCTTGGGCTTCACCATCGCCACTGCCACTCCGTGACAGGAGCATCAATTCCAGCAGATCATCTTCGTAGTTCCGCCAGACGACTGCTTCCGCTTCGAACGACGGACGCACCGTGAAGACGTTCACAAAATCGCGGCAGGTCGATTTCCGGATCCACGCCGGAGGCTTGTTCTGCAGCCATTGGGAGGCAACCTCCGGGTAGCGGCCGGTCGTCACGACGCCCCGAAGAATGTCGAATCCATAGACAAACAACAGTCCGCAGATCATCGAGAGATCGCCGGGATGATCGATCCCCAGCACGGTGACAGTCCAGAGGTCGCCTTCCGCCCGTTCTGCCCGGACCGCCAGTGGCTGCGCGGGAGTCACACGTGCCAGCCATGCCCGATGGAGCGCCTGCACTTCCGGGGTGAAGGTCGGCAGCGTCAGCGCAGGGGTCTCGACGGGCGTCAGACTCGGTGGCGCATTCGGCGTCTCGGGAGCATCTCCCAGATAGCGATCGTAGATTTGCCGGACGGCTGTCGTGTGTCGTTCGTACTGCGCGACAAACACGGCCCCGCTCGGATAATCGAGTCGCTGGGCGAGGTATTCCAACTCGCGTGTTTCTGTCGGCAACTGATGCGTCTGTGCGTTGTGTGCCAGTTGCAGCGCGTGCTCGACGGTCCGCAGAAAGTGATAACCGCCGGTCAGATCTCGATACTCATTCGCTTCGAGAAATCCGTGATCGGTCAGGCGGACCAGAGCATCGAGCGTGTTGGCCGAACGAATCTGGGGAAACTTGCCCCCATGCACCAGTTGCAGAAACTGCGCCAGAAACTCGATATCGCGCAGGGATCCGGCTCCCGATTTCACTTCACCCCACGTCGATTTTTTCGCGAGGGACGATTCAATTTGCCGCTTGGCGGTGCGGACTGAATCGCGGGCCTGTTCCAGCGGATGACCAAAGATCAGCGATTCACAATCCCGCAGTGCCCGCTGCCCGACGGCCACATCTCCAGCGATGATGCGGGCCTTCAACAGCGCCTGATGTTCCCAGAGTTCGCCATGCTTGCGGAGATACTCCACAAAGGACGAACGCGACGACACCAGCGCTCCACTGCGGCCCCACGGGCGCAGGCGCATGTCGACCCGATACAGGAACCCTTCTCCGGTTGCGGTCTGCAAGATCCGGATCAACTGCTGAGCCAGCGGGATCCACCGCTCGGGTTGCTCTTCTGCGAGAAAGATCAGATCGATATCGGAACTGTAGTTGAGCTCTTCCCCGCCAAGTTTTCCCAGCGCCAGCACACAGAAGCCGGGAAACCGCCGGTCTCCTTCTGGTTCTGCGAGGCGCATCGCCGCCTGGACCAGGGAATCCGCCAGCAGTGAGAGTTGCACGGTCGCCGAGCGGAGGTCCATCAGGCCGAACGTGTCACACGCGCCGATCCGCAGGATCTCCCATTGCTGAAACCGCCGCAGTCCGTCGAGCGCGGCCGCTTGATCTCCGGAAGAACCGGCGGCCACCAGTGCCGATGCCAGAAACTCCTCGCGACTTTTCAGATCGGCGAGCCAGCGGTGCTGGGTCAACCGGTCGAGCAGGACCGGACTACGGAGGAGCGTCTCGGTGAGGTACTGGCTGCGCACGAAGAGCTTGAGCAGAATTTCAATGGCCCGCGGTCGGGCTGCCAGATACTCGAGCAACGGCCGCGGTTGGGGGACCTGGGCGAGCAGCCGTTCGAAGTTTTTCAGCGCCGTTTCGGGAGAAGGCGTATCCGATAAACCCAGCACGAGTTTGTGCAGACATTCGACGACCGCCGGCGGCGAAGGGAGCGGCCCATCCAGTGAACGCAGCCGCTTCCACGCGCTGGCTGGGTCGGCAAACCCGATCTCGGCCAGCCAGGCCAGGGCCTGGGGTTGAGGATCATTCGCAGGAGCGAACAGATTCGCGAGACGTTCATTCCGGAAATGCAAAGGTCATATCCGTCTGGCAGCAATTCATCGCATACATCCACCCGCAGCGCCGCGGACCTCTCGATTATAGGGAACAACTTCCCGCCCTGCAGTGGGTCACAGCCCCGTCCCAGCCCGAAGCGCGAGCGCCGGGTCATCTGCTCGGTCATGACATGGTCATGTCTCTTCTGCAATCACAACAGCGCAAGAACCCGGCGCTCGCGCTTCGGGCTGGGTCGATCAGATTCGACCGCATCAGAGCACCACGTTACACTACCTCCACTCCTCGTAGTGTCTCTCTGTTTCGGACGTTTGACACCAATTCACGACGATTCTTGTGCTGGAGTGGATGATGGCCAAATCGGCAAAAACAGCGGGGGCTGCCCCGGCTGGAAGAATCACCGGGAAATCGATCGCCTTGGTCGGCAAGTTCGGCTACAGCGATTCCGACCGGGCGCGCTATACCCAGTTGGCAGAAAGTCAGGGAGCGACGATCGTCGATCCCGCGGTGACGCTTCCCGATGTCGTCGTCGTGGGAGAGGGTCGTGGAGGCAAGCCACCCGGCGATGTCGCGAAGATCCAAAAGAAGGCCCCGGGAGTCGATGTCTACGAGCTCGCCGATTTCCTGCAGTTCCTCATCCCGACGCCAGCGCAGATGCTCGAAGTGTTCCGCAAAGGACGGCAGGATCACGACCATCATTACTGGCAGAATCTGAACCAACTCTGCCGCACGGCGAACACAACAATTGATCTGCGGAAGGTCGATCTGCGGAAGGGCGACTTGTACGGGTTCGAGCTGGAAGTCTTCAACTTGAGCGGGGCCGATTTCCGCGGGGCGAACTGCGAGTACACGCATTTCGGCGATCTGGAAGATGTGAAGTTCGATGAGTGCGTCGGCAAGAACGTGTATCTCCGCAATGTCCAGAACGGATCGTTTCGCAAGGCGAATCTCACGGACGCCTGGTTGTTTTATGGTTGGGATCGGACCAGGAAATCCGTCGTGGATGGCGATTTCACGCAGGCCATCATGAACGGAGCCCGCCTGGGTGACGGGACGCTGACCGACTGCAAATTCCTCAGTGCGACGCTGTGCGATGCCGAACTGGAAGGCTCGGTGTTAACGCGGGTCGATTTTACGAAAGCCGACCTGAGCCGTGTCCATGCTGCCAAAGTGACCTTCGACGCGTGCATCTTCGAGAAGGCAAACTTACAGCGGGCTGACCTCCGTCAGTCCTCACTCAAGGGGGCCGATCTACGAGGAGCGAATCTGAGCGAGGCGGTCCTGAACGAGGCTGACCTCACGAATGCCAACGTCGACGGGGCCGACTTCCAGAACGCGGTCCTGACCGGTGCCAACCTCAAGGGGGTCGACTTCTCGAAGGCGAAAAACTACAAGCCCCCCGTCGTGCGGAAGGCGGGACCGAAACTTCTCGAATTCACGCAGGCTGGTGCTGGATCGAAAAGCTTCGAGACCTCTGCAGAAGTCGATCTCGGTCAGCAGGAGTTCGCCAAGCTCGAGTTGCACATGAGTTCGGGGCGCGTCGGGGCCGTCTCACGATATCTGCGGGACGGGAACGACGCCTTCGATCGTCTCCCCGCTCCTTCTTTTGAACAGGGGATGTTGAACCTCGCGGACCGCTGGCCGAATTCGACCCTGCGGCTCGACAGCATTCAGGCCAAAGGGAGCAAGACGCTCCGTGGTCAGAAACTGCTCGACCTCGCGATCGCTGCATGGGCGGAAACGTTCGGCGTGCCCGTGGTCAGCGCCGAAGTCCTGCAGGCAGGAAAGGCCGAACAACAGGCTGCAGCCCTCCGCGAACGCGACGAGTTGATGCAGCAGATCCGCAAGCAGGGGGCCGAGGTCTGGAACGATCTCGATTTCCGGATTCGTGATCGTTACGACCTTCGTGGTGCCGACCTGAGCAAAGCCAAGCTCGGCAAAGTCGCTTTCTGGGGCCGCGATCTGCGTAACGTGAACTTTACAAAAGCCTCGTTTCCCGAGGCGGAACTCTGGAACGCTCAACTCCAGGGAGCCAACTTCACTGGTGCGGACCTGAAAAATTGTGAGATGAACTATTCCATCCTGAAAGGGGCTTTGTTTGATGGAGCCGACCTGACCGGATGCGGACTCGCTCATTCCAAACTCCAGGGGGTCGACTTCAGCCAGGCGATTCTGACCGACGTGAAGTTCGAACAGGCCCAGTATGACGAAACGACGCTCTTCCCTCCCGACTTCGTACCCCCGGACAACATGGTCTGGAAGGGTGAAGGAATGCGGCCCGGTCTGCAACCCGTGCAAGCCGCAGTCGCTGGTTCGCTCGACTTCGAGACCTTCCTCACCCAGTTGAATGAGAAAGTCGAGTCGGCGCGCATGCAGAAAGCCGGGTCGATGCTCAAGGCGGAACGCTTCGAGCTGTTTGCCGATGTGCAGGAGACGTCGCTCGTCGGTATTGTGAAGAGCCAGTCGAGCAAAGAGCTGGTCTATTCCTGTCGGCTGACCTCCGAGGGCCACTTCGGCTGCTGCACGCAGAATCTGAAACCGTGTGGGGGCTTGCGTGGTGCCCTCTGCAAGCATCTGCTGGTCCTCATCGTCGGGTTAGCCAAAGCGGGCAAGTTCGATGCAGCGACGGTCGACCACTGGATCAACCTCAGCCGCGGACAGAAGCCCGCGATCGATGTCGATGCAATGAGTGCCACATTCCTGCGTTACAAAGGAGCCGAAGCGGGCGAGATCGACTGGCGACCAACCGAAACAATCCCGGAAGACTTCTACGCGATGTAAGATCAGGCGCGTTCGCTTCTACGCGGTGCCTCCGCATAAAGTAGCCATCACGCTCCGCGTGAAGAGCGGATAGACAACCAGCTGACATTTCCAGGGATCGGTTAGGGTCATTCGTCATGGACGAAATCGCCGAGCTGCGTGACGCTCTCGATCGACTGCACGCCGCGCTGGATGATCTGGCGGTGCGTGGTCTGCGGGCGGCTGCTCCGCAGGACCTCGCCCGGCTTGTGGCCCTGCGTGATGAATTCCGCGGGGCCGGTGCCGAACACATCGCCGAGCGATTGGAGACCACCATCGACGCGGTCCGCAACGACGATCGCACCGCCGCTGCTGCTCTGCTCCGCGCGATCACCGCGATACGGCTCTTCGATCGCATGTTGACGCTGGAAGTCGCCGGACAACTGTTGGAAACGGCCATCGCTGCGGAAGAAAACGATGACGATGATTCACCGGAGGACGCGTAACGATGCTGCCTCCGCCAGCGGATCGCCCTAAACTCGCGGCTGTGCTCACGCAACTGGCCGCCGCGGTCGAAGAGTTGCTCCTCTCCGGATTGACGACCGCTTCTGAAGCGACCCGGCAGACGGTCGCCGCCGCGATGCAGGAAGCCGCCCGCTTTCGTCTGCTGCGGCTCGGCTCGACGCTACGCACCGCGACCGAAGAACTGGGCCGCTTCACCGCCCACGATGAGACGTTCTCACGGCGGAGGCTGGTCTTCTTTCTGAGTCGCGCGTGGCTTCTCAGCCGTGGTCTGTCGCAAGCTCTGGAGACATCCGATGAACAGGCTTATGACCGACTCGCCTGGGTGCCGCAGACGCAGCCGTTGGCGCGGGTCGAAGCAGTCTGCATCGGCGTGCTGAAGAAGGTCGCCACCGGGGCGTTCGTCGCGTTCGAGTTCCGCTTCCGCGTCTTGAACGGAGCCGCCCCGCTGCAGGCGGGTCAGTCGTTGACGTGGTCCTTCGTCTTCCCGATCAAACCGGGGCTGGAGATTCCACCCGAAGGTTTTCTGCATCTTCCGCAGAAGCAGAAGTTCCTCCCGATGGTGCTGCTCGAGCACAAGTCGGTCATTGTGGAACGGGCGAACGTCGTTATCGAAGCGACGGGAGCCCGCCTCTCGTTAACCGACCAGAGCACTGTCACGACAGGTGACACTTACAACGACTGGGGCCGGTTCCTCCCGTGGTCACCACAGACTGCTTTGGAACGTCTGCGTGCACATACTTCCGGACCGCTCGATGTCGAAGCCGAACTGCAGGAAGAGATCGTTCTGCACGACTACACGATCGGTCCACCGACCACCGGGCAGACTTCCGGACTGATCGAGTCCCCGATCACGGCTGGTCCGCTTACGCTGACCGCGATTGCCAGCGCGCAGCCCGATGGTCAATGCCTGCGCGACCATCTCGAAAAGCTCCGTCAGCTGCAGAGCGCGCGGCCGCCGTTGTTCGGCCTGCTGCATTACGAACGCTGTCGGCTCGTCTTTCAACCACTCTCTGCGTTCCGTCCGCAACCCGAGTCTCTCACGCTTTCGTCCGCGAACATCAACAAGGCCGCCTTGCTCAAGGCCCTCTCTTTCACCTGATCACGACTGGAAGCCCTATGGCGAAAAAAGCTGAAAGTCCGTCGCCGTCCCCCGCGAATGAAGTTTTGCGTGAACCGGCCGAAATCCGTTATGCCCAGCAACTCGAAGCCCTGAAACAGACCGACACGGAAACCCCGCCGACCGACTGGAAGCTGTCGCCGCGGGCGGTGCTGACCTACATCGTGGGCGGGAAGACCGTGAAGGCCAAACTCGACGGCAAGACGGTCGAGGTGCCGATCACCCGCAAGTTCTTCGGCGACGACCGGATCGTGGAACGGGCGATCGTCACGCTCGCTTCCGAACGGGCGCTGCTCCTCGTCGGTGAACCGGGGACGGGGAAAAGCTGGCTCTCCGAACATCTCGCCGCTGCGATCTCCGGCTCATCGACGCTCACCATCCAGGGAACCGCCGGGACCACCGAAGAGCACATCAAATACTCCTGGAACATCGCTCGCGTGATCGCCGAAGGACCGCGGCCCGACAATCTCATCCCATCTCCAACGATGCTCGCCATGCGCGGCGGCGGACTGCTCCGCTTCGAAGAATTGACCCGTTGCGTCCCCGACGTGCAGGACGCGCTCGTCTCGATCCTCTCCGACAAATCGATCGCGGTTCCCGAGTTACCCGATCACAACATGATCTGGGCCCGACCCGGCTTCAACGTCATTGCGACTGCCAACACGCGTGATCAAGGGGTGAATGAACTCTCCGCTGCGTTGAAAAGACGGTTCAATTACATCTACATCCCGATCGTCAGCGATCAGAAGACCGAAGTGAAGATCGTCCGGCAGCGGTCTGCGGAACTCCTCGAACGCTACAAGCTGCCGACGAAACTGCTCCCGCCGGTCATCGAACTGCTGGCCACCGTCTTCCGTGAAATCCGCAACGGGAAGACCACGGATGGCGTGAGCCTGAAGAAGCCGACGACGACCCTCTCGACCGCGGAAGCGATCGGCGTGGCCCTCGATTCCGCGCTGCATGCCCAGTTCTTCGGCAATGGCGCGGTCGGTCCCGCTGACATCGCCCGCAACATGGTCGGCGTCGTGGTCAAGGAAGATCAGGACGATCGCGATTCACTGAAAGAATACGCCGCCCTCGTCGCGAAAAAGCGGGGCGTGAAGGAACCCGCGTGGAAAGAATTCCATGATGCGCTTGTGGAACAGTTGACTTGAATCATTCAGCGGCATGGCGCTAGCCGCCGGTTCTGCCGAATGCACCGGCGGCTAGCGCCGTGCCGATCAGTTTTGACTTGCGAACCTTGTCGTCCGTGAACGGCAATCGACGATGACCAACCCACTGACCACCGCCCTGGCCGATCTCGACCCTGCGGTCCTCACGCAACAGGTCGAGGCGGTCCTCCGCGATCCACTCTACTGGTTCGGGGTGCGGCATCACTCGCACACGGTCGCCCGACATCTGGCGAATGCGCTCCGCGAACGTCGGCCCAAAGTCGTCTTCATCGAAGGCCCGCACGAAGCGAACGAATTGATCCCCTTCGTGACCGATGTGAAGACCGAACCGCCGATCGCGATCTATTCTTCCTACCGGGATGACGACAACGTCCTCGGTCTCAACGGCGTTCTCAGTCCCGCAGAAGACATTCCCGCCCGGTTCGCCGCCTGGTACCCGCTCACTGCGTACTCGCCGGAATACGTGGCGATGAAAACGGCCGCAGCGATCGGCGCGGACGTCGTCTTCATCGACCTGCCGCATTACGCCCTCACGCCGCAACGAGTACAGCCGACCGACGAAGAGACTCCGGTCGCCCCGCGCCCGGCGACCGATGACGACGCGCTCATCACCACCAGCGGCTTCTATCAACGGTTAACCGAGGTCGCAGGCTTCTCGTCGTGGGACGAAGCATGGGACACGCTCTTCGAGAACCCGTACCGTCACGATGTCGAAGCCTTCCGCCGGGAAATGGCCGAGTTCTGCTGTGCGGCCCGGATGACCGCGAACGCCGCGACGGAAGCATCGCTCGGCACACGTGAACGGGAACGGCACTTCCTCAAGGTCATCCGTGAGGCACTCGCTGCCCGCGGACTGAAGCCCGAGCAGGCGTTCGTGGTCTGCGGCGGCTTTCATCTCTTCCTCGACCGTGACGATCCGGAACCACCGCCGGTCCCGCCCGCCGGGACGGTCTATCGCACGCTCGTCCCGTACTCGTTCTTTCGTGTCTCCGAGATCGCAGGGTATGGCGCGGGAAATCGGGCACCCCAGTTCTACCAGACGTGCTTCGAGCTGATCGCTGCCGGACGAGCCGACGACATCGCGATGGAACACGCCATCGCGGTCCTGCGGCAGATGCGGCATGACGGCGAACCTCTTTCCACAGCCGATGCGATCGCCGTCACGCATCACGCCGGGATGCTGGCCCGATTACGCGGCCGTGAGCAGACGACGCTTGACGACATCGAAGATGCGCTCGTGACGTGTTGCTGCAAAGGGAACCCGCTTGATGAGGGCCTCAAGCTGCGGTCCGCGATGGACACGGCCGGAATCGGCACGAAGATCGGCAAAGTCACCGCGAAGCTGGGCCGCCTGCCGATCGTCAGCGACTTTCATGCGCAGCTGTCCGATCTCGATCTCGGTGCCGTGCTGGGAAAAGAAAAGCGATTGGCGGTTCGTCTCGATAAGCGGGAACCGCTCGCTGCACGACGCTCAGCGTTCCTGCATCGACTGGTCTTCCTCGAAATTCCGTTCGCTGCGCTGACGTCAACGGGAGGTGACTTCTCGGGAACGATCTTCCGCGAAGACTGGCAGTTGAAATGGGACCCGAAAACGGAACCGGCGCTGATCGAACAGAACCTGTATGGCGACACGATCGAACGAGCCGCCCTCAACCGTCTGCAGGAAGCGATTGCAGCGCTCGGCGCACAGGCCGGTGCAGCCTGCGAGAAGCTGCTTCGGGCCGTCGACATGGAGTTGCCGGAGCTGATCCGCGTCGCGGAAGTGGCTGCGGGAACCGCGATCGATCAGGATGCGGCGTTTGCATCCCTCGCGGCGGCGCTGCGGCATCTCGCCGTGCTGGACCGTTACGCCTCGTTTCAAGGACTGCGGCGGGATGAAGTCGAACGGCTCTTGACGCGCTGTTACGACCGGGCCTGCTTCGCGCTTCCGTCAGCGATGGCCGTCCCTGAGGAAGAGCAGGGGGGTGTCGTGAAGGGATTGGTCTCGGTGGCCGACATCCTGCAACGCGATCAACAGAATCGCTATGACCGGGTCCTCTTTGCGGAAGCGACGCAGCGGGCCGCCCACGAAACGCCAGTTCCGTTTTTACGCGGTGCGTTTCTGGGCTTACTCTGCGAGATTCGGGAACTCCCCGCATCGGCTCTGGCTGCTGAAGTGGCGGCGCTGGCAGGAGCCGCGCCGGAGATCATGGTCACGGCCGGGGACCTGCTCGATGGGATGCTGGCGGTCTCGAAGACATCGATCATGCTGGGTGCCGATGCGTTAATCGCCGCCGTCGATGACCTGTTGAAACAAGCCGAGTGGGACCCGTTCCTGGTGATGCTGCCGCGACTGCGAGGGGCCTTCGAGCGGCTTTCGCGCGTCCATCGCGACTCACTCGCCGCGACCGTGGCCCAGCGGTATGGACTGGGGACCGCACAAGAACTCCGCACACTGCGTAGCAGTCTGGGGGCCACCGCGCTCGTTGCCCGCATCGATGCCGCCGTCGCCGCGAGCCTCCGCGAATGGACTTTATGAAAGTGACTCACATGCGATCCTGACCTGTAGGGTCCGCTGTGCGGACCGCGAATCGATGTCGCGACGCCCATCTGACTGCCACACGGAATTCGGTCCGCACTGCGGACCCTACGCCGCACGAACACGCTCACTTCCGTGATTCACAGGACACCGTCATGACCGACAACGCGACGCTCGCCCGCTGGCGGTTGGTGCTGGGACAAGCGGCTGAGGCACATGGCATCCACTGTTCCGGTAACGCCGAGGCGGAACGGATCGAACAGCTCGTCGGCTTTCTCTTCGAACCGACTGCCGGAGGAGCGCCGGGCAGCACCAGCACCGAACGTTCCGCGGGGCGGGGTCCCTCGCAGCTCAACTTTCCCGACTGGGTCGATGCGGTCAACGAACTCTTTCCGCATCAATCTAAAGAAGTGATGCAGCGGGAACTCATCCGCCGCCGCGGTCTCGCGGAGATCATGGAGAAGCCGGAACTCCTCGAAAAGATCGAGCCGAACATCGAGCTGGTGAAGACCCTGCTGACGCATCGCGAACTGATGAACCCGAAGACGCGGATTCTCGCGCGGAAGATCATCGATCAGGTGGTGGAAGAGCTGAAACGCAAGATGCAGATTCAGGTCGAACAGGCAATCTCCGGGGCACTGCGGAAAGATCGACACTCGCCGCGGCAGGTCTTCCGCAACCTCGATCTGAAGACCACACTCCGACGCAACCTGCAGAACTATGACTCAGCGAGCGGGCGGCTGATTGTCGATCGGCTCTTCTTCTACGCGGCTGAGCGGAAGAAGAAACCGTGGCACGTGATTGTCGTCGTCGACCAGTCAGGTTCGATGCTGGAAAGCGCGATCTTCTCCGCGGTGATGGCCTCGATCTTCGCGGAACTCCCCGCGGTGAAGACATCGCTGGTGCTGTTTGATACGCAGATTGTGGATCTCTCGGACAAAGTCGGTCAACCGGTCGATGTGCTGCTGTCACTACAACTCGGGGGCGGGACCGACATCACCCAGGCGTTGATGTACGCTAACGGACTGGTCCGCCAGCCCCAGCGGACGATCGTGGTCCTGATCACTGACTTCTATGAAGGCCGCGCGGAAAGTGATCTCGTGGCACAGACGCGGGTGATGGCCGACGGCGGTTTACGGATGATCGGTCTCGGAGCCCTCGGCTACGACGCGCGCCCCGCCTACAACAAATCAACTGCGGGCAAACTGCGGAAAGTCGGCATGGACATCCTCGTCTGCACGCCGGAAAAGCTCGCCGAATGCATGGCAGAAATCATCCGGGGATAATAGAGTCGCCATCACGCTCCGCGTGATGAGCGGGTGAAGGAACCGCACGGGAGTCTGCAGGGAGTTGCAAGCAAACTCTTGGAAACGTTCTGTCGATCCGCTCATCACGCGGAGCGTGGTGGCGACTTTGCCGAGTCGTTCCGCCAGCTTGTATCTACGGAATATGCCCAAGGGAGCACCCGGCGCTCGCGCTTCGAGCTGGGATGGAGAATGATGCTACAGCCCGATGAGCTGGTCTTTCGCGTTGCCGAACTGCGGCAGACCTGCGCCGAGGCGGTCGAGCAGGCTGAGGAAGAACGCTGAGAGTTTCCGCTCGCGGGCCTGTTCGTAGTCGATGGTGCGCCCGGTCTGCAGCGTGCCGCCGAGACCGCCGGAAGCCAGCAGCGGCACCCGGGGTGCGCTATGGGCGGTCCATTGCTCGTTCGCCATCACGATGCACGAGTTGTCGAGGACGGTCCCTTCCCCTTCCTGCATCGCATCGAGCTTCTTGACGAGGTACGCGTACTGCTGGACCCAGAAGCGGGCGATCGAGGCGAACTCCTTGTTCTGCCAGCTATGCGAGTAGTTGTGGTGGTCCTGCCGTAACCCGAGGAACGGATACATCTGCCCCGAAAGGTTGTTCGTCAGCAGCAGGGTGGCAAACCGCGTGCGATCAGTCTGGAAGGCGAGGGCGATGATGTCGCACATCAATCGGGACTGTTCATCAATCTGACCCGGCAGACCATCGGCCGGGCGCTGCTCACGGGCCGCGGTCAGATCGGGGGCCTCCTGCGGACGTTCCTGCAACTTCACCAGCCGTTGTTCGACATCGCGGATCGAGGCGGTGTACTCGTCAAGCTTGGCCCGGTCGGCATGTGACACCCGCCGCGAAACATCATTGAGTTGTTCGAGGACATGATCGAGCACACTGATCTGCGCGCGGTTCCCCTGGCTTTCGAACAGGCTGTCGAATGCCAGCGCGGGGTAGAGTTCCGCCGGAACGGGCGAGACGGGCGAACTCCACGAGACGTGCGAGGAGTACATCATCGAATAGCCCGACTCGTGAAAGCCGCTCACGGGGCGTTCACACGCGAGGACCAGGCTTGGCAGCACCGTCTGATCGCCAAACTTCTGGGCGAGGTATTGATCGAGGCTCTTCGCAGCTTGAATCCGTCGCCCACCAAGGGGTTGGACCCCGGTCAGAATCCCGGCCGCTCCGCGGGCATGTCCACCAACGACACTGTCGGGGTGCTGCAGTCCGTGCAGGAAGTTGACCTTCTGCTTGACGGGTTCGAGGGAAGCGAAGGCTGGTCCCAGTTCGAGTTCAGTCCCACTCCCTTTCGACCACCACTCGGGGGGATGAATCCCATCACCGAAGAAGAGGAAGGCAAACCGCTTGGGTGGCAGCTTGGGCGTTTCGGCCGCGAACAGCTTCATCGACTCCAGCCACGGGAGCGCGACACTCGCCCCGAGCGCCCCCAGCACGAGACGACGCGAGACTCGTGCGGACGAAAAATCGTGAAGCATGTTCGGCACTCAATTGCGGAAGGAAGTATCAACGATCGTTGATAATATCAGGCGGGGTCACCGCGAGGGAAGAGCGCGTCGATTGTTCCACCAGCACTGGCTGGAAAGGGGTGGAACTCGATGAGTCGTTTCACCCGACAACACCTGAATTGCGAAGACACCAAGCGGACGACCGGTCCTGCAGTTGAAACCGCGGCGTTTACGGTCGGACAATCTTGGCCGTTTTGCGCTCGCTGGCGACTGTGGCGACCCAGCGTTCCTGTGCGAACTGTGTCAGGATTTGCGGGCGGGCGTCTTCCAGACTCAATTGGCCGGGTTGACGTTCCGTCACCTGGACCAGATGCACGCCGAAGGGGGAACGGATCGGCCCGGCCAGCTCACCCGCTTTCAAGGAGAGGGCTGCCAGCGTCACGGCTTCTGGTAATTCGCCGCGACCACTCACCCAGCCGGTATCACCACCCTGCTCGCGGCTCGGGGCGGTCGAGTGTTTCAGTGCGGCCTCCTCGAAGCGAAGCTTGCCCGCGGTGATATCGCGCTTCAGATCGGTCAGTAAGGTTTCAGTGGCTGCGATTTGCTCCGGGTTCGCCCCCGGACTCACAATTTGCCGGACGCGGACGCGGGTCCCGTCGAACTCAGAACGATGGGCCTCAAAATAGGTCCGTAATTCCGCGACGGGGGTCGTCTTCAGAATGTAGCCCTGCCACGCGAGCGTGAGCCCCAGTTCGGCCCGCAGACGTTCGGGGGTCAGACCCAGGCGGGGGAACAGCACGGCCGGATCTTCACCACGGCGGCGCGTCAACGCTTCCAGTTGTTCAACCTGCAGTTCGAGCAGATCGGCATCGGGAATCGCTTTTTTGGTCGCGAGGAAACTGCGGATCAATTGCCGATCGACCAGTTGTTCGATGAGGGTCGCCTGTTGCCGGGCGATGGCGGCATCATCGAGTCCGCGGCTGCGGGCGTAGAACTCAAGATCGGCCGTGGTGAGCGTCACCCCGTTCACTTTGACGACCGGTGTCGCTGGATCGGCAGCGGCCAGCGGAGCCACGGCGATCAGCAGACCCGCGCAGGTCAGCAGCACCCGGCACAAGACGTGAGGCACGTTTCGGCGGGAAATGAAGGACTGGTCAAACCAACCTGGTTGAGCGAGATTCATACTCGGCGATCCTCGCGATACGATGATGTGTCTCCCCGTGTGGGGAAGTGTACCTTGACCCGGGGGACCTGACGACCCGGAACGGAAGAACCGGATGAAGCTGGCGTTAGCGCAACTCAACCCGATCGTCGGCGATGTCGCCGGAAATCGACGCCTGATCGAGACCGCCGTCGCTGAGGCCGCCGCCGGTCAGGCCGATCTGGTCATCTGCAGCGAACTGGTCGTCTGTGGGTATCCCCCCAAAGATCTGCTGTTGCGGGAAGGGTTTGTCGCCGCTTGTGACCGGGCCGTCGAACAACTGGCCCAGACGCTGCCGCCGACTATCGGGGTGCTGGTGGGTCATCCGACCACGTGGCACGTTCCCGCCGGACGGATTGCCAACGCCTGCAGCCTGCTCTACGGCGGACGGGTTGTGCAGACGGTGCAGAAGCAGCTCCTGCCGAATTACGATGTCTTCGACGAGCACCGCTACTTCCGCCCGGCTGACCGGCAGGTACCGATCGAATTTCGCGGGCTGCGGTTGGGTGTGCACATCTGTGAAGATGCCTGGTGGGGTGAACCGGAGACCGGCTATCACACCGAAGCGACGGTGCTGCCTGATCCTGTCGCGGCCCTTGCAGAGCAGGGCGTCGATCTGTTCATCAACATCTCTGCCAGTCCGTTTGAAGCCCGCAAGCAGCATCGACGTGAAGGATTGATCCGGCGGCATGTCGAGAAGCACGGCCGTCCGTTCGTCTTTGTGAATCAGGTCGGCGGGAACGATGACTTGGTGTTTGACGGTGCAAGCTTGGTGCTCGATGCAACAGGTCAGAAGGTCCAGCAACTCCCGGCGTTTGCAAGTGCGCTTGATGCCGTAAGTAGTGCTCCCTGGCCCGCTCCGCTGCCGCGTTCGACTTCCGTTCCGGTGGAAGCGGAACTCCTCGATGCGTTGATCCTGGGGTTACGCGATTACATGCGGAAATCGGGCTTCACCGATTGCGTGCTGGGACTCTCGGGCGGGATCGACAGTGCACTCGCGGCGTACATTGCGGCCCAGGCAGTCGGGCCACAACGGGTTCATGGGTTGATGATGCCCAGCCGCTACAGTTCGGACCACAGCGTGAACGATGCGGTCGCGCTCGCTGAAAATCTGGGACTGGATGCGCAGTTGATCCCGATTGATGCGGTGCATCGGGCTTATGAAACACTCGCGGTCGTCGGACCGGAACTGGCGTCGGCTCCAGCGGGGATTGCGGACCAGAACCTGCAGGCACGAATCCGCGGGGCGACGGTGATGATTCGCAGCAATCACCACGGCTGGCTGCCGCTGGCGACCGGCAACAAGAGCGAACTCGCGATGGGCTACTGCACGCTCTATGGCGATATGGCGGGTGGATTCGCGGTACTAGCCGATCTGTTGAAGCGGGATGTCTACGCGCTCTGCCGGTACATCAACACGGTGCGGGAACAGCGCCCGGCGATCCCCGTGAACGTCATCGAGAAGGCCCCAAGTGCGGAGCTCGCGCCGAACCAGTTCGATCAGGACACGCTGCCGCAGTATCCGCTACTGGATGCGATCCTCGCTGGGTTGATTGAAGACGAAGTCTCGGTCGAGACGTTATGCCGGACCTATCCGCCGGAGACGGTCCGCTGGGTGGCGTCTCGGCTCGATCGCAACGAGTACAAACGCCGCCAGATTCCACCGGGAATCAAGCTGTCATCCCGCGCGTTTGGCAGCGGGCGTCGCATGCCGATGGCGGCCCGCTACGTGCTGGAGTAGTGAGCTCTGCTCGTCAGATTGGACAAGCGAAGTGGCTACAAACAGGCCGTCACATCACTGAAGGTCGCAGGCAACGCCTGTGTGTGCGGGCAAGCAGCATGCTGCTCGCCAAGGCAGATGGAACAAGTCGAATGATCGGGACAGTTCTCACAGGGTGAGCTGTGGTCACTGGCCGGTCCGGCAACGACCGTGAGCGGAATTCGAGCGGCTGATTGCGGCGAGGCATCTGACGCCAGTCGGGCGGATGGACCTGCCCAGCGGGCGATGGTTGCGATGAGCTTGTGCTTATTGATGGGCTTCGTCTGAAAGTCGTCGCAGCCATACGCGAGGCACTTCGCTTCATCAGTCGACATCGCGTGTGCGGTCAACGCGATCACGGGTGTTTTGTCACCCCGTTCACGCAACCGTGAGGTAGCCTGGTAGCCGTCCAGGACCGGCATCGCCATGTCCATGAGGACGACATCAAAGGGTTCTCCGCGCTGATGGGCAGCCGCGATCTGCTCCAGGGCGAGGAGGCCGTTCTCTGCCAGCAGGCACTTCGCCCCGGCTTTTTGCACATGGTGTGACAGCAGTCTTCGATTGTCAGCTGCGTCGTCCACAACCAGGACTCTCAGGCCAGACAACTGGCCCGAAACCCCGGTCGGGTTGGCGACGGTTTGTGGCAACGGGAGGAGCGGGACATGATTGATGGCTGGACTGCCATCGAGGGCGACCTGGAAGCAGCTTCCGACCCCTTCCCGGCTTTCGACGGCGATCCCGCCACCGAGCATTTCTGCCAGTCGATGACAAATCGCCAACCCCAGTCCCGTTCCACCGAAGCGCCGCGACATGGTGGAATCGGCCTGGCTGAAGGGTCGGAAGAGTCGCGTCAGGTGCTCGGTTTTGATGCCGATCCCCGTATCAATGACGGCGATTTCCAGTGAACCGGTCGATGGTCCGGTTGAGTGCCATTTTGCACGGACTGTTACTGAGCCTTGCTCGGTAAACTTCAGGGCGTTCCCGACGAGATTGGCGAGGATTTGTCGCAAGCGGGTCGGATCGGTCGTAATTGACCGGGGGACCGAAGGATCGACCTTGACGATCAAATCCAGTCCCCGTTCGCGTGCGCGGGCCTGCAGCAATTCCACGACATCCTGGATGAGTTCGCGCGGCGAGCAGGCGAGCCGTTCGATCGTCATCCGTCCCGCTTCGATCTTCGAGATATCGAGGATATCGTTGATGATCGCCAGGAGGTGTTCGCCGTTGCGATGGACCGTTTCAATCGCGCTTTCCCGCTCGGATTGCGGGAGGTCGTGATCGCGCAGGAGGTCGACAAAGCCGAGAATCGCCGTCATCGGTGTGCGGATCTCGTGGCTCATATTCGCGAGAAACTCGGTTTTCGCCTCCGCCGCTGCTTCCGCCAGCCGACGAGCCTGTTCCAGCTCCTGCATGGTGGCTTGCAGTTCTGCAGCGTGTCGGGAAGCCCGCTCGGCATTCACCGCGGCGGCTTCATTCGCCACTTGCAGATCGGCCGTCTGCCGTCGGAGCTCTTCTTCCGCCCGACGGCGTTCCTGAATTTCGCCCTGCAGTTTCTGATTGTTCTGTGAGATGAGGGTCACGCTCGACTGAAGCAACCCGTTGGCCTGCTCCAGATCGTTCTGCATTCCTTTGAGTGTGCGATGTTCCCGACGGAGTTTGCCGAGTTGGCCGTACTCGTTGGTGAGATCGTGAATGGCGATCAGGGCGCGCGGACGATCACCAGGTAACCACCGGACTCGCGTTTCCTGGATCATCGGTCGCGGGGGATTGCTGTTCCGGACATCCACAGGCAGGAACTGCTTGTGGAGCGCTGCCGTGAAGACCACCGGGGTGCGCGACGTGAAAACCTGCTGCAACCGCAGGCGAAAGCGGTCCTGCAGGATATTGGGAAAGTGCTGAGCGAGGTTCGTTTCGAGCACGTCTTTGCTGTGTAGTTCGGTCCAATCCTGTAATTGTCGGTTCCAGGCCAGAATCCGGAACTCTTCGTCGATGATGCACACGCCAACCGGGAGCAGGTCGAGAACTTCGATGGCTGGCAGCGCGGTTGTCTCGACTGGCATTTTCGATGCTCCTTAGAGATCTCGCAAACTACGTCGTCGTCAGTTCGGCAGTTTGCGTCGCGACCGAATCGATCAAAGTCTGAACTGAACCCCAGGTGAAAATGATCACCACCGAACCCGCAATTTCGCGATCCCGCACACTGAAGTGAACATCAGCGATCAGGCTTTCCGACTCCGGACCGCGAGCTGTTCTCCGCGTCAACGGGCACGGCATGAGTTCGGGAACGGTGTACTCCAGATTGTCCTGCACAGCGTTTGCCAGCGAACCCATGACGCTGTTCAGCAGGATGTTGCCGACTTCCAGCAGGATCCCTGTCAGCTCCACATCGAGTTCGTCAGAAACCTCTTCGGCACCACTCAGCAGATGCGCGAGTGACAACCCACTCGAATGAGGCAGAACCAGCGCTGAGCGTCCGGAAATCGCCCCCCGAAACTCCTGAATCACGACGGTGGCCCCGACCCCCGAGTCGTCCTCCGATAAAATGCACGGTTGATCGATGCGATCGAGACGGACTCGCGGGACCATGAGGTCAATCCGCATCCCAATCAGATCACTGAGACTGGCGGCAGCTCGACCAACACCGATATTGACCAGCTCGGTCAGCAAGTCGAGCGACTCTTCGTTTAATGATAAGACCGTCGACATTAGGGAGCTCCCACGGCTTGGGGCAAAACTTCAGTGACTGCAACGCGTAAATCATCCGGCTGGAACGGCTTGTTCAGAAACTTCGCCGCGCCGAGTTCTTCACAGAGAGACCGCGAAGTTGCCTGAATGTCAGCGGAGACAATGACGACCGGAATGGTTGAACGCTGTTCTTTCAAGGCTCGCAACAGACCGAACCCATCAAGGATCGGCATCAGCAGATCACTGACAATCACATCGGGGGGGGCTGCTGCAATTTTCTCCAGTGCATCACGACCATCGACAGCTTCCTGCAGCGTATAACCCTGGTTGGCCAACGCGGATAAAACCCGTCCCCGGCTGAATTTGGAGTCGTCCACGACCAGAATCGTTTTCATCGGGTTCGACCTTTACGCAGCATGTGGATCAAGATGGATTCAATCGAGCAGACAATGAGTGAATCACCAGAAAGAGATGTTCAACTCTGGTTTATTTTTGGCAACACGTAGCGGAAACTCCCCGTGCTGAGGTGATTCCTCTGGCCTCTCGCGCGACCGTGCGGGTTATACCGGTTGCACACACAATGCGTGTTTTAACAGGGGAATCCCTACTCGGTTCTCACCGTGTCGATGTCTCCGACTGCCAGTGATTCCAGGGAAGAATGTGAGTCTGTTTCTCTCAGCGTCAGTCCGTGGAATCACACGAGTGACGTCCCGACGGTCGACAACCCGTGGTCAGAACCGGCGGAATCGGAGTGCTGTTGACCAGACGTCCCTTATCGGGTCACGACCGGGCCCGTGTCGACGGCTTCGAAGTCGCGGACTTTCACACGCTTCAGGGTGTTGAGTTGATCGTCGTTCCAGCGGGGATCGGGAGCACCGCTGACGAACCAGTCGCCTCCGTTGTCGGCGAGCAGCATCCCATACCGTTTCAACCCCTCCAGAATCACACGGGCCGGTGGTGGGTATTTTGTCGTATCGAAGTCGGCCCGCAGGCGGACCCGCATCCCCATCGGCGGCAGGTTCGGATCGTTTGAACGGCTGGCCCAATGGGTCGCCGGAAGGATGTAACCACGGGAAGTCTTCTTCACGGTGAATCGCAGGGCATGCGGCAGCACCTGGCGTTCCACGATTTCGTCGTACCGGGCGAGTCCGGGAAAAATCGGAAGCCCGGCTGCGTCAGCCGAGGTCCAGCCTTTCGGACGGAGCTTGTTGCTCGTCAGATCGAAGATCGCCCCGGAACCCGCCTTCCATTGGCCATTCGGTTGTTGAACGCAGTGAAAGAGTTCATAGAGTCGGTGGTTCTCGGGGTCGATCATCAGAATGTGACGATCACTGTCGAGTTTGGCGTTCGGGCCCCCTTCGAGCAGCGGTTTCTCGGGAATCGGGTAGGGCCCGGCATCGGATTCATCCGGATACTCGAATTCAACGGTTTGCTTCGCCTGTTTCCCGGTGACGAGGTTATACGGGATGCCGCTGGGGGCACCGTTCCACACCGTTCCGAAGTCGGGATGTAACGGCTTGTCGAGCCCGACCGATTCCAGCCACGCCCGTGAGCGTGGATGAACCGGCAGTTTCGCGACGTCCTGATTCCACGGATTGTCGGCCGGGAAGATTGCCAGTTCACCCGCGGGAGTCTTCAAGGTTTGAGCGAAGGCTGTCCACGGTGCGAATCCCGTGACGATTGCCAGCATCCAGACGTAGCGCATGGTTAATCCTTTCATCCCAGGAAGCTCGCCCAATCGTAGGGCATCGCGGGGTCAAACACGAACCTGCCGGAAGAAACCATTGTCAGGGGGTGCAGTCGGAGTAGGGTGGGCTGTGCCCACCGCGTGTTCATCCCAGCGTGTTCGTTCATCGCGGTGGGCATAGCCCACCCTACGAAACTGTCTGGCCAGCGACGGGTGCTGCACGCCGCGCGTGTTTCCGGATGAGCGACCGGGTACGATCATTGCAGCCCCTGGAGTCGATTGATGCCGTATGTCTGGTTCGCGCTGATCTGTACCATCTGGGGGAGCAGCTTCATTTTGATGAAGCGGGCGCTCGTCTGCTGCTCCCCGCTCGCGATCGGTACCGGACGAGTCGTCTTCGGAGCGGTCGTCCTGACGCTGGTGTGGCGGAGTCTCGGCAAGCCGTCGGCCTTGCGCCGCCGCGATCTGTGGGTCCTGCTCGGCGTCATCATCACCGGTTTCGCCTGGCCCTATTGCCTGCAGCCGGTGTTGATCGGGCGACACGGCAGCGCTTTCATCGGGATGTCCGTGGGCTTCACTCCGTTGCTGACGTTGATGCTCAGCACGGTGATGCTCGGCACACGGCCGACGACACGCCAGGTGGTTGGCGTGACGGGGGCGCTGGTCTGTCTCTGCGTCCTGATGTGGGATGGCTGGCAACGGGCTGTGCCGGCGATCGATCTCGCGCTCGCCTTTTCGGTGCCGTTTACTTACGCACTTGCCAATAACTGGATTCGCCGGTCGCTGAGCCACATCCCCTCGGTTGAGCTGACATTGCTCTGCTTGGCCGGTTGTGGCGGACTGCTGTTGCCGCTGGCGCTCGCAGTTCCCGGTCCACCCGCCCCCTCTGTGAGCGACTGGACGATCGGGGTGAGTTGTCTCGCCGCCCTGGGTGTATTGGGTACGGGTGTGGCGACTTGCCTGTTCACGCGACTCATTCAGGAACAGGGCCCGCTGTTCGCTGCGATGGTCACCAACCTCGTCCCGCTCTTCGCGATCGGCTGGGGCTGGGTCGATGCGGAAACGATCACGCTACGTCAGGTCCTCGCGATGGGCGGCGTTCTCGCGATGGTCCTGATCGTCCAGTACGGTTCCGCACAGACCGCTCCGGCCGTCCAGCCTGTGCTGGCTCCCGCCACAGCCGATTAGTTTTCCGTCGGCAAACCCAACAACTCACACCACGAAATGAAATCACGGAGTGACCCAGGGAAATTCCCGTGGGGAGAGCTTTACAATCCTCTGAGATGTTTATAATCCGAGCCTGCTAATCTGACGCATAACGCTGCTCTCCGCCCAGTGAAGTTGCCTCCGATGCTGAAGTCTTTTTGTGTCACAGCGCTGTCTTTGTTGACGATCGTCGTGTGGATGTGCCTTGCTGCGGGACCTGCTACCGCTGCCGACCCGGTCGTACCAACGGATCGCGTGGGGTACGACAAAACCGTTGCCCCCTTCTTCAAGACGTACTGCAACGAATGCCACGCGGGGACGAAACCCGAAGGGGAGTTCGGTGTCGATGATCAGCGGTTATCGATCCGCTTTGGTGAGCCGTCAGCCCGGCAGCGCTGGCGAGAGGTCGTCAACGTCCTGAACGCGCACGAGATGCCCCCGGAAAGCTCGAAGCAGCCGAGTGCGAAGGAAGTTGCTGCGGTCGTCGACTGGATCACCACGCAGGCCGTGCAGGCCGAGTTGATTCTGCGGGAACAGTCGGTTGTCCTGCGTCGACTGAACCGGGCCGAATATCAGAACACGATCCGTGATCTCATCGGCGTCGACTTCGATCCGTCCGGCTTTCCGGAAGACCCGGCGGCCGGGGGCTTCGATAACAACGGCTCAGCCCTGACGATGTCGCCGCTGCACGTCGAGATGTACCTCGCTGCGGCCCGACAGATTCTTGACCGGGCGCTCGTCTCGGGTGATCGACCGCCGACGATTACCTGGCGGTTCGATCCGAAAGTCGGGCCGGGCGACCGGACGCGCGTGCGGCTCGACCCCAAGAACAACGCGATCGTCAACGGCAGCAACAACCAGCAGGAGGGAGACTGGGTCGTCGTCCATCACAACTCGTGGGACAAGACAGTCAACGCCCGCGATTTCCGCATGGAGACGCCGGGGATCTATCGCGTGCGGCTGCGGGCTGCCGGGCGTAAGCCGACGCACGAAGAAGTCGTCGCTGGTGCCAGGAAATTCCTCGAACGCCGCCGCGATGACCAGGACGCGAAGAATCCGAACGGGAAGAAGTTCACGCAACAGCAGATGGATCGGGATCTCGAACACTTCCAGGCCGATCGGATGTATGACTACGGTCCGCCGCGGGTGAAGTTCGTTCTGCACCTTGGTCCACAGCCCCGCACGATTAGTGAAGTCGATGTGACGGGGACTGTGGAACAGCCACAAACGCTCGAGTTCCTCACGCGGCTGACGACGGAAAAAGTCGGCTTGACCTTCGAGTATGCCTACGCGATTCCGAAGGTCCTCGAAAACTTCTGGATGCAGGGGAATGATGGCTTCCCGCGGCCGGAGCTGCTCGTCGACTGGTTCGAAATCGAAGGCCCGGTCTACGATGCCTGGCCTCCGGTGAGCCACACGAACATTCTGTTCCAATCGTCGATGGCCTCTGCTAATGAAGCGCAATACGCGCGTGATGTCCTCGCCCGGTTCATGCGGCGGGCCTATCGGCGGCCGGTCGACAAAGCCGAGGTCGATGCCAAGCTGGCACTCTATACCGCGGTCCGCCAGGAGCAGGAGTTTCTGGAAGCGATCAAGGTCGCACTGACGGCGGTCCTCGCTTCACCCCACTTCCTGTATCTCGTGGAGCCTCAAGGAGCAGGGCCGCAGGCCACTCTTAACGATCATCAACTGGCAGCGCGGCTTTCGTATCTCCTCTGGTCGAGTCAGCCGGATGATGCGCTTTCGCAGTTGGCCGATGCGGGCAAGCTGAAAGACCCCAAGACCCGCAGTGTTCTGGTCGACCGGTTGTTGAAAGATCCCAAGTCCGTTGCGTTCGTCGAAAACTTCGCCGGACAATGGCTCGGGCTGCGACAGGTCGGTGCGAATCCCCCCGCATCAGATTTGTATCCCCAGTACGACCGGCATCTTGAAACCTCGATGGTCGCTGAGTCGGAAGCCTACTTCCGCGAGTTTCTGATGAACGATCTCGATGCCCGGCAGATGATCCGCTCCGACTTCGTGACGATCAACGAACGGCTGGCCCGGTTCTACGGCATTCCGAATGTCCGGGGCGATGAGTTCCGCAAGGTCACGGTCCCAGCCGACGTGCAGCGGGGGGGGATTGTCACGCAGGCGTCGATCCTCACGCTCACCTCGAACGGGACCCGTACGTCCCCAGTGAAACGGGGAACCTGGGTGCTGAAGACATTGCTCGGGATCGATCCCGGGCTGCCAGTGGCGAACGCGGGTGAAATCGCGCCGAAGGTGCCGGGGATCGATAAAGCGACCGTCCGCAAGCGGCTGGAGATTCACCGCGAACTGCCGCAGTGCGCCCGCTGTCACAGCAAGATCGATCCGCTCGGCTTCGCGCTGGAGAACTTCAACGCGGCGGGCGAATGGCGGCTGCAGGAAGGCTTTGGTTACAAGGGCCGCATCAGTCCCAACGATCCGGTGATCGATGCCTCGTCGAAGATGCCCGACGGGACTGAGATCACGGGGGTCAGCGGTTTACAGGCCGCGATGCTGGCGAAGGAAGACCTCTTCCTTTCCGCCCTCGCCTCGCGGATGCTGACGTATGCCTTGGGACGCGAACTTGGCCTCGCCGATCAACCAACCGTGCAAGCTGCCGTCGCCGAATTGAAGCAAAACCGTTACACCCTGCGTTCGCTGATGAAGCACATCGTCACCAGTGAGGCGTTCACCAGAAAGTAGCCATCACGCGGAGCGTGATGGCTACATTGAGACAACAGTCCGACATGCGGATCCTGTGGAAAGACAGACCATCATGACTCAATTCGGTTCCTCCACCCGGTTATCGCGGCGGCATGTGTTACGGGCGGCGGGCGTGGCACTCACGCTGCCGTTCTTTGAGGCGATGCTGCCGCGGGCGTGGGGGGCACCGTCGACCTTTCAGGCGTGGAAGAAGTCGGCTGCGGTCCAGCCGCGGCTGATGTGCTGCTACATCCCCAACGGCGTGAACATCAAGCAGTGGGTCCCCACCGACAGCGGTGCGAACTACACGCTGTCCCCCACACTGGAAGCCCTGAAGGATCACCGGAACGATTTCACGGTCCTTTCCGGTCTCGGGCATCCTTCTTCAAAGGGGGGGCACAGTGGGGCCGATACGTGGCTGACCGGGGCGAATCTCGAAAGCCGTCCGGGGGCCGACTACACGAACTCGCTCTCGATCGATCAACTCGTCGCTGAAGTTCACGCGCCGCACACGCGGTACTCGTCGCTGCAGCTCAGCGATCAGTCGGGGACCGGGAGTGCCGGGCACAGCCACACGCTGTCGTTCGATCTCAACGGGACACCCCTTCCCGCGGAAAATTCTCCACGTCGCCTGTTCGATCGACTCTTCGTACCGGAATCAGCCAACGACAAGGCGGCAGCTTTGCGTCGCTACACCGAACGCCGATCGATCCTCGATGCAATTGCAGACGAAGCGAAATCACTCGACAAACGCCTGGGGACGAATGATCGCCGCAAGCTCGATGAGTATCTTTCCAGCGTGCGGCAGACGGAGAAGCAGGTCCAGCGGTTGCAGGACTGGATCGACAAACCGAAAGCCGCGGTCGCGGAGAAAGACCTGCAGCTTGGCAGTCAGCCGGGGAATGCCCACGATCGGCCGATGTGGCTCGATGTCATGCTGGAACTGACCTATCTGGCGTTCCTCACCGACACCACGCGCGTGATCACGTTCGAGTGGTCCCGCGAAGCGGGTGGATACGGCGGCGGGGGTGAGAATCATCACGAGTTGTCGCACCACGGCGGCGATGAAGGGATGCTCGCCAAACTCGCGGTGATCGACCGCTTCCATCTCTCACGACTCGGCCGGTTCCTGGAACTCCTGAAGGCGACGAGCGAAGCCGACGGCCACATGCTTGACCGCACCATGATCCTGTTCGGCAGTGGCATGAACTCGGGCCTTGGAGGCGAACATTCGCCGAAGAACCTGCCGACACTGGTGGCCGGGGGGCACAAACTCGGTCTGAAGCACGGGCGACATCTCGCGTACGATGTCGACAAGCATCCGCCACTGTCGAACGTCCTGGTCACCCTCGCCGAACGCATGGGCTCGACTAACCCGAAGTTCTCCGATGCCACCGGCCCCTTGAGCGACCTCACCAGTTAACCGACCCCGCTTGCGTCTTCGCGCTTATCGATCAACCAACCGTCCGCCCCGCACCAGAATCGCCGACCCTTCCGCAACGAAGGACGACCGTGGCGGTTCGCACAGGGCGGCCGCGAACTCGGAGCCGTACGTGCGTGTCGGATCGCCGGTGAACGTGCACGTCGCCGTCGGCCACACCCGCCACGCGGGATGTTCGACGGCGTACTCCAGCGTCCCGCCCCCCGGTCGTTGCACGTAACCCCAGTAATGCTCGGCGATGAACTCCGCCTCTTCGCCGGGGATGAACCCGCGCGGTTCGCCCATCACTTCCGCAGCGAGGTCAACCCAGCCACTCGGCTCACGGAATCCGTAAGCGAACTGACCGGTGTTTTCAGGCCCGGGCGGCTCGTGCGTCGTTCGCAGGCGGCGCGTCACATAGTTCTCGTGATAGAGGGTATTCGCCACCCACGCGACTGCGGGACGGTCAACGATCTCTTTCAAGAAGACGACGCCCCTTCGCCATCCCTCTTCCGCTTTGCGGCGGACATAAAACCGCAGGTTAATCTCGCTGAAGTTTCGATGCCCCGGAATCGCCCAGCCTTTGATGCGTGTGTCGAGAAAGCGAAAGCCGACGACGCTGACGAGGGCTTCGCCGTTCCAGAGATCGAGTTCGGTCGCATCGGGGACGTGTGGCTTGAGCAGCGCGGGATCAACGGGGACGTTCCACATCACCAGCGACCGCCATTCCGCCGTCAGAAACACCGGAGCCGACATGGTCTCACTTCCCGTCAACGAATCCATCACGACGCAAGCGTGTGTCTCACCCGGTGTGAACCGCAGTGGGGTGGATGAGCTTAACTGGCCGGGCGTAATTTGCCTGCGTCGAGGACGACGATCCGGTCGGCGAGGGCGTCCGCATCGGCCCGGTGATGCGTCACGTGCAGCGTCGTGACCCCGGTGAGCGTCCGCATCCGCCGCAGTAACTCCGCGAGTTCCGCGCGGGTCTGGTCATCGAGTGCACTGAACGGCTCATCGAGCAGCAGCACCGCCGGGTGAAACGCCAGCGCTCGACCGAGTGCCACCCGTTGAGCTTCCCCTCCGCTGAGACCCTGCACCGGCCGCGAGAGGTGTGACGTCAGTCCCAGCCACTCGGCGAGTTCATCCACCCGCTGACGGATCGCCGGTTTCGCCAGCTTCCGCAAGCGTAGGGCGAACTCCAGATGTCCACGGACGGTGTAGGTCGGAAAGAGGGCCAGGTCCTGCGGGACATAGCCGATCTGTCGGTCGGCCGGGTCCCACTGCGTGACGTCAACACCGTCACAGAGAATCCGTCCCGCAGTGATCGGCCGCAGCCCGCAAATCGCTTCCAGCAGCGACGTCTTTCCACTCCCCGTGCGGCCCATCAGCGCGACCGCTTCGCCGGGGCCGAGCGTCAGGCTGATCTGTTCCAGTTGAAACGTGCCGATCGTCAGCGAGACATTCTCCAGGGTAATCATCGGGCGGGCTCCTGCTGGAGGGCCCGCAACACGCACAACACCGCCGCCGCGAGGGCGACCATCAACAGCGAGACCGCGACCGCAGCACTGAGATTGCCGACGCTCAATTCGAGGTAGACCGTGGACGACAGGACCTCGGTCTTGCCACGGGTCATGCCGGCAAAGACGAGGATCGGCCCGAACTCGCCCAGCGAGCGCGCCCAGGCAATCGTCGCTGCGGTCACCAGTCCTCGGCTGGCCTGCGGCAGAGCGATCAACCAGAAGGTGCGTGCCCGCGAACACCCGAGCGTCCGCGCCACTTGTTCGGCACGCGGATTGATCTCCGCGAACGTCAGCTTCAACGTGCGAATCGCAAAGGCACAACCGACCGCGAACTGTGCGAGGATCACCGCCGGGAAGTGATACGTGACCCAGATCCCGAGCGAATCCCGCAACCAGTCTTCCAGCCGCCAACTCCCCCAGCGGAGATGAAACAGAATCAAGAGGCTCAGTCCGACCACCAGCGGTGGCAACACGATCGGCAGATCGACCAGCAGTTCCACGAACCAGCGGCCGGGGAACCGGCAACGGGCCAGCAGGTAGCCTAATGGCGTCGCAACGATCACCGACAACACCGCAGCAATGCTGCACGAGAGGAGCGTCTGCCGGATGGAAAAACGAATCTCGGGCTTCAGCAGGGCGTCGCGCACATCTCCCGGCGTGATGAAGAGGACATCAGCCCCGAGGAGCAACGCCATCAGCACGACATAACTTCCACCGACCAGCGCCAGCGCCAGAAAGAAGAGTCCATCCGCGCGACGACGGCGAGTCGGAATCGACGCCGCTTCAGCAGGAGGGGTCGGCAGACGATGCGGCTGGAGTTCCACGCGAGACGATCATCCAGAAGATTCAGGGACGGTCCGCAGACGGCGGTGACCCGTCACTGGAATACAGAATGGGCGCAGGCGTGACGGCTCGCAACCGAGTCGCCTAGTGCGATCTCTTCACCGGGAGAAATCCCTGTTCACGATACCGTTTCCCGCCACGATCCTCCGCTGCGAGGTAGCGGGCGAAAGTCTGCGCCACGGTCGGCTGTTGGGACGACTTCAGGACACCCACACCCACTCGCGCGACGATCGGCTTGAGTTCGGTGAGTTCGATCGCCCGCAACTCGGGGTAGCTGTAAAGGAGCGCGTCATAAGCGATGCCGACATCGGCTGCCCCGAGTTGCACGTCGTTGGCGACTTCGTTCACGTTCGATTTGAACGCCACGGTCCGTGCCTTCAATGCTTCCCACCTCCCCTGGGGATCCAGCACGGACCGTGTCAGCTTTCCGATCGCCGCTGCGTCGGGATCGGCTTGAATCAACCGGGTGGTCCCGTTCAGTAAGGCGTCCCAGGTCTCTGGGGGAGCAGGGTGGTCCCGACGCACGACCAGCACCCCCTGCATCTGTGCCAGCGAGTAGCGCTCGGTCAGCAGGCTTTTCTGCTCGGCCAGATCGAGATAACTTTCATCGGCGGGGAGATAGAGGTCGCCGGTTTCACTCACCTGCAGCGACGAGAGGAGCGTTTGCGACGCGCCGAATTGCAGCGTGATCGTCTGCCCGGTTTCGGCTTCGTAGTCCTGCCGGATGGCCTCAACCACGGCCCGATTACTCGCGGCACAGTACACCAGCAACGGCTCAACCCGCTTCGTCCCCGGTTCCGGTGGGTTCGCCGGTTGTGGGTCGATCGGTCCGAGACTCCACCAGAGCAGCCCCAAGACCGACACGAACCCTATTAGACCCGTTGTCAGCTTCCAGTTCATGGGGTGTCCGTACTCGTAGAGTCAGACGGTGGGGTGTTGCGGAGTCGAGCGCGACGCCATTCCCGCAGAATCATCAGCATCACGAACGTCAGCAAGCCTGTGGCCCACAGGACGGCCTGGACCGTCTGTTGCCAGTCATGCGGTTCGATTGTTGAGGATCGAGGAGGCAACGGCTCGGCTGCGACCGGGAGCACATAGAAAGCGAAGACCATCGCGAGCCAGATGATCCGCTGCCACCACAGTCGCAGAGATCGGTCGTTGTTTGATGACGTCACGAGTCGACTCGTCTCGTCTGCTGGTACGATTTCGGCCTAGGATCGGTCCGTATCCCACAAGGATCGCGCGATTCTGGCGGGACTGGGGGAATCGTACCATGCTGACGGGAGCGATGCGCGGGACGCGAAGACGCCAGCGTGGGTGGTGCGCTTGTGGGTTGGGGGAGAACCGGACCAGAATCGTGGAGGAGTGACGAGCGGTTGGCGAGTGAAGTCAGTATGTCATCAGCGGCCATTATCCCCTGGGAACGTCGATCCGATCTCGTCGTGCGCCCGCGGCGCGACGATGACCGCGGCGGGTGCGTCGTCAAAGATCCGATCGCCTTGCGGTTTTATCAGCTCGGGGAAGAAGAGCAGTTTCTGTGGAGCCGCCTCGACGGCCGCCAGTCGGTGGCGGCACTCTGTGCGGCCTTCGCGGAGCGGTTCCTGCCGCGTCAACTTTCGCCGGAAGAACTGCAGCGGTTTGTGGCCCAGCTCGTCTCGATGGGACTGGTCATCAGCCGTCAGCCTGGGACCGCGGCGTTGGTCGCGCATCGGCGGGAGCGGACGGCGTGGCTGCAGCGGATTCCCACGCTGACGAACGTGCTCGCGATTCGCTTCCGCGGGGTGAATCCCGACCGCTGGCTGACACACGCCCTTCCCACTGTCGACTGGTGCTTCTCTCGACCGGCGGCGATCGCTGCGGGGACGCTCGTCCTCAGTGCCTTGCTGCTGGTCCTCTTGCGGTTCAACGAGTTCCTGCACCGCTGGCCGGAAGAGATCGCTCAATGGACGGCACAGGATGCGGCGACGCTCGCCGTGTTGCTGGGAACGACGAAGATTCTGCACGAGTTGGGACACGCCTTCGCCTGCAAGCGGTCTGGCGGGCATGTTCCCGAACTGGGCGTGATGCTGTTGATCTTCACGCCGTGCCTCTATTGCAACGTGAGTGATGCCTGGCTGCTGCGGTCGCGACGGCAACGGATGCTGATTGGTGCTGCGGGCATGATCGTGGAAGTCGTCCTCGCAGCCGCTGCAACGTGGCTGTGGTGGTGGAGTGCGCCAGGGACGTTGCATGTCCTGTCGCTGCAGCTCGCGTTGATGTGCGGGGTGAACACGCTCCTCATCAATGGGAACCCGCTCCTGCGTTACGATGGCTACTTTCTGCTCTCCGATGCACTCGACATTCCCAACCTGCAACAACAGTCAAACGAAGCCCTCGGGCGGCTGTTGCGGCCATGGCTAACAGGCGTTGGTGAGCCCTTGCCGCGCGGACGATCACGCGCGCTGGAACAGGGGTTGCGGGTTTATGCCGTGCTCGCCGGGCTGTATCGTCTGCTGGTGTTGTTCGGCATCTTATGGTTGGTGGACCACTGGCTTGAACCGCAGGGATATCGTGTGCTGGCTCAAGGCATCATGCTCGCGACGATCACGACTGTCGGATGGGGCTGGCTGTGGGGGGGGATCGCCCTGTGGGGGAGTATCACCAGCGACCCGGAACGACGGCCGCGAGCGATTCGGCGCGGATTGATCGGTCTGGGACTCGGTTTGTTTCTCTTCTGGCTGCCGATTCCTCACCGGGTCGCAGCTCCGATTGTGATAGAACCACGTGAGGCCCGCGGTCTGCATGTCACGCTTGGCGGGCGACTGGAACAACTCGTCGCACCGGGGACCGTGGTCCAGGCGGGCGATCCAATTGCCCGTTTGACCAATCCGATGGTTGAACGAGCCCAGGCGCGGGCCACCGCGAACCTTGAGCGGGCCACGCAAACCGTGCAGACGCTCGAACGTCGGCGGATCGCCGATGCGCAGGCTTCGATTCAACTCCCTGCAGCACTGTCCGCCCTGGACGATGCCCGACAACGGTTTCACGAACAGGCCACGGCTGCCGCCCGATTAACGCTCACGGCACCATGTAACGGGACATTCTTTTCCTCCCCGGCACGCGCGGGGCAGAGCAACTCCTCACAACTGCCGTTCTGGAGTGGTGACGTTGGTGCTCCGCGGAATACCGGGTGCTGGCTCGAACCAGGGACGACCCTTGGAGTCGTTGGCGACGGTTCCGCCTGCTCGGCGATTGCTTATCTTCCGCAGTCCGAAGTGGCTGATCTCGCTATCGGCCAGACGGTTCGCGTCAGCGTCGAGACCCAACCGGGGGCCTTCCTGACTGGGCGGGTGGTGGAACTCGCAGCGGCCCGCACCCCAACGTTACCCGGAGCGCTGGCCCTCCGATTGAAGTTGCCAGCCATCCCGACTGCAGAGGGTGCCCATCTCGTCGGGACCTGGTATCGCGCACGGATCGACTTCGATCAGACGACGTCCTCGTTCGTCCGACAGGCTGCGGGGACTGCTTCATTCGTCGTACCTCCGCAGTCGCTCGCCACCCGGATTCAACGCTGGTGGAGCGTGACGTTCCCGTCGTTCTAAGCTGGAATGCGGTTCATGAGGGCGCAGGGATCGCCTCGTTGAAAGCGATGCGACTGATTTGTCGCCATCACGCGGAGCGTGATGGCGACTTTGTAACTGATGTCCTGGCAGATGCGCTGACAAGTCTCGTCGATTGGACTCAGTTGTCCAACGGACGGGTCCGGTTCGCCCAGTGACCGGTGCTGTCCTGACCACTGACCCAGACCCCTTTCTGGTTCCAGTCGAGATAGGCCCGCACGTCGGCTGCGGCGTAACGCAGCGTGAGTCCGCAGCGGCGGCGTGTCGACTGGTTCGCTTCCGACCCGTGCAGCAGCAAGTCGGAGTGCATCGAGAACTCTCCCGCCTTGAGGACGTCATCGACAAAGGTGCCATACTGTTCGACGTTCTCGATCGTCTGGTTGAGGACGTTGTGCTCTTTGGGATCGCTCGGACGGAACGTCATCTTGCCGTGATGATGCGAACCCGAGACGAACCGCATGCAGGCGTTTTCCACGTCGGCATCATCAATCGCCAGCCAGACCGTGACCGCTTTCGACGGCGTGAGGGGCCAGTAGCTCGCATCCTGATGCCAGGCCACCGCTTTGCCATCACCCGGCATCTTGCAGAAGAAGTGCGATCCCCAGCCGACGACGTTGGGTCCAAGGAGATCCTGCACATGTCGGACGATGACCGGGTGAGTCAGGATGTCCCACACCGGTCCATACTTGAGATGAGCTGAACTGATGGAGTAACTGTCGCCCCCCGCTGCGACCACACGGGCCAGCAGTTCATCGAAATATTGACGGACCTGCGCGATCTCGGCCGGGGTGTAGGCCCGCATCCCCATCAGGAAGCCATTTTGATTGAACTGTTCAATCTGAGCGGGCGTGAGGACCTGCGGGTGTTCATTCCGGGTCGGATGAAACTGCAGGTCGCGCGGGAGTGAGGCCAGATCGGATTGATCGAGGACAGCCTTGAATTCGGTCTTGAGCGCAGTCATCGGGGGAAACCTTCTCGGCGGAGAATTCTATAGAATCGACGGAATGATTCTACAGAATATTTTCCCTCTGACAAGCCCACCACTCCCAGCAGCAGGGTGATTGTCCATTCAAAGTAGGGTGGGCTGTGCCCACCGTCTTTGGAACGGGGACTGACGCTGCCCCAAGGGGAAAGATGGTGGGCACAGCCCACCCTACAAAGACGACCAGCAGCCGGTCAGCCAGCCGGACCTACAGAGCGACTTTGGTAGAAGGCTGCGCAGTTGCCGCCGAAGAGGCCGGTCCGTTCCATCGTGGACAAGCTGCGGGCGTACTCGTCGACCAGCGAGTGGACCTGTTCGTAACTCCCGGCGAGCAGACAGACCGGCCAGTCGCTGCCCCACATCAGGCGTGACGGCCCGAACGCCTCGAAGACCGTGTCGAGATACGGCCGGAATTCGTCTGGACGCCATGCCGCATGATTTGCTTCCGTGACCATTCCGCTCACCTTGCAGCTGACGTTCGGCAAGGTTGCCAGCTCGCGAATCTGCTGCTGCCAGGGCTCGATGGTTCCGACGCGAATCTCCGGCTTCGCGAGATGATCGAGCACGAACGGTTGTTCGGGGAACCGGCGGACGAGTTCGATCGCGGCGGCCAGTTGCCGCGGATAGATCAGCAGGTCGTACGTCAGGTCGAACCGCTGCAGCAAACCGATCCCGCGGACAAAGTCATCACGCAGGGCAAAGCGGTCGTCGGGTTCATCCTGCAGGACGTGACGCACCCCCACAAACCGTGGATGCCGCGACAGCCGTGACAAGTCGTCAGCCACCAGGGGAGATCGCAGATCAACCCAGCCGACGACGCCCTGAATCCGCGGGTCGGCATCGGCGAGTCCGAGCAGCCAGTCACTCTCTGCGAGCGACTGCCGGGCCTGCACGACGATCGACCCATCGAAGGAGAGGGGCGCTTGCACCTCCCGCAGATCGACCGGCAACCAGTCCCGTTCCAGCGGCGAACCAACGGGAATCCACGGATACTGCACCGCGTCATACCGCCAGAAATGCTGATGAGCATCAAGTCGCAGAGTCATGTGATCCTCGTGAATGAGCGGCACGGCGCTAGCCGCCGGTGTCTGTCGAATTACGTTGTGATCCTGATTCCGGGGATGCTCCGCGCGTTTCCTGGGATCCGCTCATCACGCGGAGCGTGATGGCTACTCTAGAATTTAATCCAGGCCCAGCCCGGTGCCATCCAGCCGGGGGCACATCCAGTGAGAAACAGCAGGAAGAGTGCAGTCAGGCTGACGAGCAGACCGGTCCTGTCGTGTGGAGGTCGTGGGCTGGCGAAGGGGGCTTCCCACCAGATGGTGCGGAGCAGGGGCCAGCCGCCGCGGAAGGCCAGAGCGGTGGCGAGCACACTCATGCCAGCCGCGAACAGTGCACTGCCATGGGGGCGCGCCAGTTCACCCGCATCGACCTGATGCAGCGTGGTCGCCCCGGCCAGTGTCAGCAGACGACTCCAACCCCCAAGCGTTCCCGGCAGGCCGAGCAACGCGAACCACGGAAGCGTGAGCGCCACGCCGGACCAGCGGGAGGTGGTCCCACATCCTCGGCTGGCAGCAAGAAAGTCGCCTGCATCCCCTGCAAACTGCGCCCGGCTCGCGATGGCCAGCAATGCCGTCAATCCGAGTCCCCCCTGCAAGAGTTCGAGCGACCAGCCAAAGGAGACCGCGATCGGGGAGACGAGCGCGCCGCGAATCGGGATCGCGGTTGGGGGTCCTGCCATCAACAGCATCGTGGCGAACAACATCCACCCACTTTGCCACCGCACGGCGGACTCGGTGATCGCGGACCAGCGTTCCGAAGGACCGAGCGTCTGCCACGCTCCGAGCCAAGTGAGACCCAGGAGAATCAAACCAATCGGCCAGAGAACGCTGTCGAGACCGGCCGATCCCGGTTCCAGCCAGCGGGCCAGCACGGTCGTGGCGATCGCGACCCGCAGAAACCGCGCAACGGGGAACGCAGGGCCCGTTCCACAGGGTGTCAGGCACGGACCCCACAGCGCGATGAACAGCAACGCAAACGTGATCCGCACCATGAGCGCCGGTCGTCCAAAGGCGTAGGCAGCCGCGGTCGGGAGATAGGTCGCATGACACAGGTCATGCCACACCGCGCCATCGGTGCTGCCACTCCAGCAGAGACCGAGCGTGACCGCCAACCAGTAGAGTACGCTCCAGCCTCGATCAAACTCCGCAGGTGATGGAGTTGTGATCGCCAGCCGTGTGCCGATGCGGACCAGTTCCAGACCGACACCGATCATCAACCAGTCGCGACTGCTGCAGACGAGGACCGCTCCCGCGAGTCCCCACAGCCAGCCGCCCCACTCTGCACGGGTTGCATCGCCACGCTGCGTGAGCCAGTACGTTCCGGTCGCCAGGGCTGTCAGCAACAGTCCCAGGAGTTCAATCGGCTGAGGTTTTGACGTCCACGACAACCAGAGGCCATGAACCATGGCAGCAACCAGTACCATCACCGCACTCAGTCCAACCGAGAGACGCGATGCTGCGGTGGGCCGTCGCCGCCACCATGCGCCGAGCAGCACCAGCACCCAGAGGAGCGGGGGCAATGTCATCGGGCAGCTCCCCGAGGCAAGGGCCACGCACCAAGCGCAATCACCACCCAGAGGATCAGCAGTAAGCCCCACGCCAGGCGCTGCGCGCGGTCGCTGTCGGTCGGCCCGCTCACATCGATCGTGCGTTCCTCCTGCGCATTCGCCAGCTGGAAACTGCCAGCGAGCATCCACAACGTCCCCCAGGCTGCGAGGAACAGTCCCAGGGCTGCGACAAACAACGGACCAGGGCGTTGTGTCCCGATTGCCCAGGCAGCCTGCCAATCGAGCCGACCGCGTAAGCCGAGTGGCAGGCCGAGCATCAACCCGGTGGTGATCAGTGCCCGCCAGCGCTGGGCCGGCGGGATGAGTTCGGCTCGGGTCATGTCGAGCGGTCCGGTCTCATCGACGACGGTCGTTCGCCACAGCGCTCCACAAAACCCGGCCAGCACGCTCAACTCCCACGCAGTCGCTGCGCTGGCAGCCGTCCCGGCACTCGCTACCAGCCAGACAAACCCTTGCCACGCAGCCAGCCAGGGCAAAGTCACACCTCGCACCGTCGATTGTGACAACGCCAGCAACCCGCCACACAGTGCTGTCATCGTGCCGAGGATCGCGAGCGGTTCATCCCAGCCGGCCAGGTCGGGACCAAACACCGGGCGGACAATCCGCACCCATAAGGCGAAGGTGACCGGGAGACAACCGGCACCCGCGAGAATCGCGACCGGTGTGGCCGTTGCCCGTTGCCAGGCCATCACACCCGCATGGAACGGTGGCAGCCCGGTTTTCAGGATCAGACCCAGGACGAGCGGACACCACGCCCAACCCGCCGCGGTTGACCAGTACGCCGCTGCGGATTCCGACTGGCGGATGTTCGTTGGCAACGTGATCGAGAGTGTCCGCCACGAGAGATCGAACGGCGGCAAGGTCGACGAGAATTCCTGCCGAGACCACAACGCGGCCCCGGCTAACACGAACAGCCCCAGCGCGATCAGACCATCACCCAGCAGCCAGGTTGAACACAGCTGCCAGGTCGCTTCGCGGCGGGTCTCGTTCCCCCAGACCGCTGACAGACAGAGACACGCCATGGACGTTATCAGCAGCCCCACGAGAAACGTCAGCACATCGCCACTGGCAGCCGTCAACAGCAGGGCCGCTTCAAGGGCCAGCAATCCTTGATAACGTCCCGCGGATTCTCCGATCCCAGCGTGTGTGGTGAGGGCCGCCGCGAAGGCCAGCCACGGCAGCCAGCACAATGGTCCGCGATTCAAGCGATCGACACCGAGCGAAACCTGCAACTGCCAGGGTTGCCTGGTGACGGTGGGAATCGTCCCCAACGGGACGCGGAGTTCCGTTCCTTCCCATTCGGGAGTGTTGCGTTCAACCGCAACCGCCAAACCGCTGACAGTGGTCGCCACGAGCGCCGTCCAGCAGGCATTGGCCAGCAGCAGCTGTCGCTGTTCGGCCAACGAACGTCTCCGGGCAATCCACAGCGTGACGATGCCGATCCAGGGCGAGACCAGTACCAGGAGCAGTCCGTTCATGAGCCAACTGGGGAGAGTCATCACGCACTCCCCGTCTGTGCAAACCAGACGACGACCGCGAGGACCGCCACCAGCCCGAGCCACAAGGCCAGCCAGGGAATCGTCGGATCGTGCTTGATGATCGGAGCCGTTGCCACGTCGAGGATGTTCCGGCTCCATGCGGGCCAGCCGCGGGAACCGACATCACGCCACCACCAGTCGGTGGCCCGAACCAGTTGTGCGATCCCCCGTACCGACCAGTTCGCTCCCACACGCAACAGCACCGGCAGACCCAAGCGGAACCTTCCCAGTCGGTCGAGTGGTCCCCAACTCGCAGTGAGACTGGATCGCGTCGTTTCCGACCAGCCCGACCAATGCCAGCCGATGGCGACGCCGACCAACCCCGCAGCAGCGAACGGAATCGCGAGCCAGTGTTCCGCGGGAGCAGCGAACAGAGCCGTCCGCGCGATGGCCCCGGTGACCACCATCGGTCCAACGAGCGCGATTCCGTCGAGCACTGCCGGACGAGCCGACCCGCTCATCAGCGCCGTGCGCCACCACGTCTGTGCCGCTGCACAAGCCGCGAGCGCATTCAGACCGACGGCGAGACTCACCGCCAACGTGCTCCACTGCGGCGGCACGTAACTCGGCAGCGGTTCACTTGGCGACATCGCCCACCAGCCGACCGTCAGCGGAGCGGCCCCGGCAAGCATCAGCATCGCCAGCAACATCCCCCAGCGCTGGGCTGTTGGAACCGCCCAGGACTGAACGGCACCGAAGGTTGTCGTTCGTCCGTTGATTTGAAGTGTCACGACCGCTGGATCGGGTTCTGCACCAGTCGCTTCGAGGGTCAACCATAACCAGCCCGCAGCCGACCAGACCGCGATCAGTTGCACCAGCGCGACCGCCCGCAACCCCGGGTCACCCGATAACCACGGCCCGATCGCCAGACTGCTATTCATCAGCACCAGCCAACCCACGCGAGTCCGCAAATCAAGCGTCGTGAGTCCAAACCACGCGGCGAGCAATCCCGAAAGCAACGCCCACGCCACGACGAGTTCCGCACTCATCGTCCACCAGGCGGTCCCCAGGTCAATCAGTCGCCAACCCGTCGCTGCGATGAGGACCGCACCCAGCGCCAATGGACCGGAACTCATCCGCCCCCATGCATCGGCTTGCACGAGCAACGGCAACTGTCCACTGCGACTCCAGCTTCCCGCCCACCACAACAACGCGACGCTGGCGACCCACCCCGAATCGACCGCCGCCAGCGTGCGCACACGCTCCGGATCGAGAAACGGAACGACTGCCTCACTGCGCAAGAGGGCTGTCGCATTGACGGCGGCGATCACCAGCAGGGCATCCCCCACCGAGTGCATCGTCCAGAGACTGCGGGCCGCGCTCAAGGCAGCATCGTCTGTCGCCGTGCAGGTGGCGAGCACCCAGAAGAGATACGTCACCACGACAATCGCCGCGGCGGTGCTCCAGACTTCGGTGCTCAGCCACGCAAACGTCGTGAGAGCGAGCATCAACCAGCCGAGCACGGCCTCCACCCGCTGCTGCGGACGCAACCAGCAGGCACACCCGAGGGTCGCCGCCAGTCCTCCGAGCAGTGCTGCCGCGTGGGGCGATCCCTGGATGGATCGAGTCAGACCTACCGACGACAGTTGGCCGGGGAACGTGTCGGGCAGAAGTGACAACCACCCTGCGGCGACCATCATCACCAGCGCACCCGTCGTGGAGAAGAGCCGCACGTACTGCCCACGGAGCAGCAGCGCCGCTACACACCACGGTGCCAGCACCAGCGTCAGCAGGACGGAGTCCGCGAGGGTCATGCCGACGGCCCCGCATCGGGAGCAGTATCGACCGGCTTCGTGCTTGGCTGCCAGTCCTGCCACTGGGCAGCCAAGGTCGACAGGATGATCACCACCCCCAGCCAGCGTCCGTGTTCCACTTGATAGGGCCAGCCCGCCACCGCTCCCGCGACAGCCAGCGCCGAAGCCGCGAGTAACAGTCCCTGACTGCGTGCCGGTCCCGCCACAGACGTGAGCGCCAGCACCAGGCCGATCCCAGCCACCAGCCAGGCGACCACGGAAATCATCAGCATCGTTGTCACAGGGAGTGTCATCGCCACTCTCCCGTTTGCAGTGTTGTGGTCTCGATGGTTGACGGTCGCCCCGTCTGCCACGCCGCAAGCACGACCAGGCCCCCCGCCAACCACCATTCAACAGGGAGCAACCGACGCTGTGCCTCAAGGGATGGCATCGCATCCGCGGCATGATGTTGAACTTGTGGCCAGACCATCCGCCAGCGATTGGGACTCGTCGCGATCGATTCCGACAGCCACCCCACACGCAGAACCCCCAACCCCAGGACCAGCGACACCGCGAGGGTCGTCCCCAGCAGCCAGTCATCCCGCCGATCAAGCCCCCCGGCTTCTTCTGGCGGGTCGGTAGTGACCGTCATCTTCCATAGTGGACCGGAACGCATCAGCAAGACGATCGCGATGCCGCAGCAGCCCGCGACTTCGTAAGCCCCCAGCCAGGCGGTCGTCCCCGCGGCTCCCAGCAGCGCGAGCACCATGCCGAGGCGGCGGTGTTCAGCAGTCCGACCACCCAACGCCACCAGCGCGCCACATAACCACGTTGCGAGTGCCAACCCCAGCCATGCGGTGGCCGCGGCTTTCGGCCAGGGACCAATCGTCCAGAGAATCAACCCGGTGTTGAAGACCGCGAGCGCACCCCAGAAGGCGCGATCTGTCAGCGGTGCGGTCCGGAGTCGACGCCACTGCACGATCGACAGCGACCACAGGGCCGCTTCGACAAACAGCCACCATGGCCAGCCCGTCGCCTCCATCCGTCCGCCCGACTCCCGTCAACCGGTTGTGCCTCTCAGTCGCACCAGTCTACCGGCCTTCGTCGGTTCCCGCACGCAACGATAAACGCTTGCGTCTTCGCGCTCCCTCTTCACCGGAATCACGACAGGACCGGCAACAACGGCTGAGGCCGCCGCGCCTGTTCCGCGAGCGCCTCGACGGTCGGTTCCCCATCCAGGTATTCATAGAAGACATTCCGCTGTCGCGGGAGGTACCCCGCTTCGCGAATCAGTCGGCGGATCATGTCGAGCGTGAGATGATGCACCGTCCCCGCCTGGGCGACGACGTTCTCTTCGATCATCAGGCTCCCCATGTCGTTCGCACCGAACCACAACGCCAGCCCACCGACCTTCTCGCCTTGCGTGACCCAAGACGACTGAATGTTCGGAACATTGTCCAGAAACAACCGAGCGACCGCCTGCGTCTTGAGATACTCGAACGCCCCCGCTTCGGGGAGTTTCGACATATCGACACCGTCGACGCGGTTATCGAACCACGGGGCGTGCAGCGGGGCCTGGAACGTCCAGCAGATGAACGCGGTGAACCCGCCGGTCTCGTCCTGCAGTTCGCGAATGCGGTCGAGATGCTCAATTCGCTCCGCGAGAGTTTCGACGTGCCCGAACATCATCGTCGCCGACGACTTCCCGCCGAGCTTATGCCACTCGCGATGGACGTTCAGCCAATCGTCGGTCAGGACCTTGCCGCGGGTGATCATCTTGCGGACGCGATCGACGAGAATCTCCCCCCCGCCACCGGGCAGGCTGCCCAGTCCCGCATCCTTCAACCGCTCCAGCACTTTGGGCAACGGCTGCCGGGCGATCTTCGTGAAGAAGTGAATCTCCGGCGGACTGAAGGCGTGAATGTTGACTTGCGGATAGTGGGCCTTGATCGTCCGCAGCAGGTCTTCGTACCACTCGAACGGCAACGTCGGATGCAGCCCACCCTGCATCAGGATCTGATCGCCGCCGAGTTCGACCGTTTCGCGGATCTTTTCGAGAATCGTTTCCGTCGAGAGGACGTACGATTCGGGATGATTGACCGGCCGATAGAACGCACAGAAATCACAGACCGCCGCACAGACGTTGCTGTAGTTGATGTTGCGGTCGATGTTGTACGTGCGGTACGGCTCGGGGTGCAGCCGGCGCGTGACGGCATCGGCGGCCTGACCAATCGCGGTCAGGTCGTGCGATTCCAGCAGTTGCAGCCCGTCTTCACGGGACAACCGTTGCCCGGCGACCGCTCGATCCAGAATGCGCGTGATGGCGGAAGACAAGATCAACTCCTTCGGGGGCCAGCCCATTGCGGACAGCCAATTCATAAAACCACTGGAGACCGCTCCGTTCAGCCGATCCCAGGCGGTAATGCAGATTTTCGGTGAGATAGCGGACCGTCATCGGCAGCGGCAAGCCGAGCAACGGCGCTTCCCGCCGCGCAATCGCCTCCAACCGCGCCACCCCGCGATCCCGCGCCGCCTCCAACGCGTTGATGATGCCATCCCCGCCATTTAGCCCCCGGTCAATGACCGGGGGGTCTTCCTCCGCGTGGATGTCATGATCTGTGTCGCGTGACACGTCGGCCCCCGGCGACTCGCCGGGGGCTAAATGGGATGTCCGTGCGACCCACATCGCGAAGACGAACGGTAATCCAGTCCATTGGAACCACTCTTCGCCGAGGTCCCACGTGCCGACGAACGTCTCGTCGGGCGGGAACATCGCCCGATCACCGATGAGGAGAATCGCGTCGGCATCGGTATCGCGCGTCGTCTGCCCCAACGGCAACGGTTGCAACGTCGGGGTCACACCGTATCGTTCCGCCAACAGAATCCGCGCGAGTGTCGCGCTCGTGCGTGATCCCTGATCAAGCGCCAGGCTCCGGATCGCACCCCACGGCTTGCGGGCATACAGCTTCACGCTGAGCACCGGTCCGCGCGCTGCGACACACGCATCCGAAACGATTTCGTAACCCCGGCCGCGGAAATATTCGACCGACGGAATCAGCGCCACATCGAGTCGGCCCGCGGTCAGGTCGTCAGCCAGACAGCTCGGATAATCGAGCAGCACGTCCGCGCCTGGCGCGAGCGTCACTAAGTCCTCCAGCAGCGGCTTGGAGTTGAGGTAACTGACCCCTCCGATCCGCAACCGATCCGTCATGCCTGCAATTCGCTGGATCATCGGAAAGACCTCGCGGGTTGGAACCATTCCCCCCGCGCCTGGAAACCGCATTAAAGCACGTTTCCAGCACAGGCGGGAGGCTACCGACATTGCCCCTGCAAAATGGGCGGTTTACGATGTCGACTTCTCTCTGATTGAAACCGTGAGCGTGGTCCAGGCTTAACTGCCGATCGCTGCCAACACCTGCCAGGATGACCGATGTCGCTGCCGCCGTTGAACTTGGGAATGATCGGGCTGGGAAACGTCGGGGCGGGGGTCGCGAAGATTCTGACGGAACAGGCCGAGCGGATCACCCGCCGGGCCGGACGATCGATCACGCTTCGTCGCGTCGTCGTCCGCGATCCATCCAAACCCCGCGATGTGACCCTCGACCCGGCCATCATTTCGACCGACGTGAAAACGGTCCTGCGTGATCCCGACATCCACGTCATCGTCGAGTTGATGGGGGGCCTCAAGCCCGCCCGCGAGATCGTCCTCGCCGCTCTCGAAGCCGGGAAAGATGTCGTCACCGCGAACAAGGCCCTGATCTGCGAGCATGGTGAAGAACTCTTCCAGGCCGCCCGCAAACTGAACCGGACGATCTGCTTCGAAGCGGCCGTCGCCGGGGGCATTCCGATCATCGCCGCTGTCGGACAGTCGATGGCCGCCAACCAGATTCAGCACATTCAGGCGATCCTCAACGGCACCAGCAACTACATCCTCTCCGAGATGCTCCTGCGGCAGCAGTCCTATGCGGTCGCCCTCAAAGGCGCCCAGGACCTCGGCTACGCCGAAGCCGACCCGACGCTCGACGTCAACGGGACCGACGCTGCCCAGAAGCTCAGCATCCTCGTGCAACTTGCGTGGGGAACAAAAATCCCGGTCAACGATTTCCACGTCTCGGGGATCAACCACGTCGATCAGCTCGACATCAAGTACGCGACCGATCTGGGCTACACGATCAAACTGCTCGCCTCTGCGAAAGCGGCTGACGGACAACTGCAGGTCAGCGTGCGGCCCACACTCATCCGCCGTGATCGACCTCTTTCTCAGATTCACGGCCCGTTCAATGCGATCCTGCTCGATGGCGATCTCGTCGGGAATGTCTGGTTCTCCGGTCGTGGAGCCGGACAGATGCCGACCGCGTCCGCGGTGATGGCCGACATACTCGACCTGGCGATCGGTCGGGCACCGCTCACGTTCCAGCGACTGGAACTGTGGGGCGAAACGCCGCGCGTGCCAGTCCTGCCGGAACCGCAGGGAGTCAGCCGTTATTACGTGCGACTCTCGGTGGAAGACCGCCCGCACGTGATGGCCGACGTGACCGACATCCTCGGCCGTCACGGGATCAGTCTCGCCTCGGTCGTCCAGCCGGAAGCCCCGGAACACGAAGCGACCTCGAAGTCGATCCCGGTCGTCCCGCTGATCATCATGACGCACAAAACGACCGCCGGCCAAATCGCCGCCGCCGACGGCGAACTCGGCCAACTCGGCTCCATCCGCCAACCCCACGTGATCCTCGCGGTCGCGGATTGATGAGGGACTCTGCTAATCTACCCGCCGGGTTGACTTTCCATTACTCTTAACCGGATGGACACGCCCCTGCCGTCTTCTGATCGCGAATTCCGAAAATGGCTCAGCCAGCGGTTGATTGTGGACCGTCCGCTCGAGCCCGATGATCTGCTCTACGAACCGTTGTATGAAAAGGTTGAGCGCAATCCGCTCGACATGATCTATGAAGATATCGAACTCTCGGAAGTCGAGAGCCTGAACTTTCTTTCGGGGTTCCGCGGTTCCGGAAAGACCACGGAACTGTTCCGTCTACGCAAGCGGTTGCGGGAACAGGGGCACTTTGTCGCCTATGCTAATGCGATGGAGTTCCTGCTCCCCTCCGAACCGGTAGAGATCAGCGATTTTCTGCTGGTACTCGCCGGGGCGTTTAGCGATGCCATCGAACGGGAATTGAAGATCGACCTGGCGGCCGAAGGGTTCTGGACCCGGTTCGTCCATTGGTTGAAGAGCACCGAGGTCAAACTCGATGGCTTCGATGCCGAGACCGCCGGAGTGAATTTCAAAGCCTCGCTGAAAGAGGTTCCTTCTTTCCGTCTCCGGTTGCGAGAGAAACTCGCGACCCGACTGGGAGAGTTGCGGAACCAGGTTCATCAGTTCTTTGAGTTCGGACGCAAGCGGATCAAGCGCGCCACCGGCAGTGACCGGATTGTCTTCCTCTTCGATCAACTCGAACAACTTCGCGATCCGCTGGGGAGCGAGGGGCGGGTGACCGACAGCGTGACGCGACTGATGGCGAACCACCGGGCCGACCTGCGGATTCCCCATTGTCATATGGTCTTCACGGTCCCCCCTTGGCTGAAGTTCGTCCTCCCCGAGATGACCAAAATTCGCCTGCTCTACAACGTGAAACTCTGGAAGAACAATCCCAAGCGGACCGCTGAACCGGCCGGTCGCGCCATCATGCGGCGGGTCGTGGAACGGCGCTTCACACGCGCAGGAATCGAGCGGTTTTTTGGCAAGGTCAACTCGAAAGGGACCAATCCTCAAGTCGAAAATCTGATCGATGCCTCAGGTGGGCACTTCCGTGATCTCCTGATGCTGCTCCGCGAAACTGTGACGGGTGCGATGGGGACACTCCCCGTTTCCGCGGCGACCGTCGACGCATCGATCAGTACGTTACGTTCCTCGTATCTCCCCGTTCCGCTCGACGACGCGAAGTGGCTCCATGAAATCGGCGAGCAACGCGAATGCGTGCTCAAGAACCGTGATCCGGAAAGCGTCCAGCGGATGACCTTCTTTCTGGACACGCACTGCGCCCTGATCCTCCGCAACGGCACGGAGTGGTACGACATTCATCCCCTGTTGCGGGACGAAATCGCCGAAATCATGGCACGGGACTCTCAGCCAGTTGATCCGTGATGGACATTGCGACTCGACCACCGTTGACGGAACAGCTCGCTGCGCTCTATCGCTGGCCGGAGATCGAAGGCTGGCGGTTGCTGGAGCAGCATTTCGACCTGACCGAAGGCTTCGCCTTCATTGTCGTACTGGCGCCGGATGACGACGCGGTCGCCCTCGTGCGGGAACACCTTTCGACTCTGTTTCCCGAACCGGGCGCAGTACTCCGCATCCCATTCGACCCCAATGCGGACACCGCTGCGCTGACAGAAGCCTTACTGGCAGCGACCCCGACGGCCGCCATCCGCGTGGTCTGGATCGACACCGATCCCGTCGCTCCGGAGGATTTCGAAGTCCAGAAAGCGCGGTGGTCCGCTGCTCTCGGGCGGCTGAACCGGTATCGCAACAGCGTGTCGGCCCGGTTTACCACCACGGTGGCGCTCGCGTTGCCCGCCCGGTTGCTCTCGATGTTGCGCGAGACGGCCCCCGATCTCTGGTCGATTCGCTCGGGCTTGTTTCGCATCGAACCGCCGGGAGCTAGTCGTGCCGCATTTCAGTGGCTGCCGGAAGGGGAATGGCAAACGTTGGAGGACAACGCGGAGATCTCTGGCGATCCGGCGGAGACACTGGCTGCCGCTGCGCAACTCCGGGGCAAACCAGGTCGGGAAACCTTGCTGGCGACGCTCCTCCAACGCGCCGGCAATCAGGCACGCCACCGACTCGACTGGCAGACCGCATTGGCTGCATTGCAGGAAGCCTATACCCTGCAGGAAACGGCCGGGGCCGACCCGGAACTCCGGTGGAATATTGCGACCGATCTGGCGAATGTCTTCAGCGATGTCGCCCAGTATGACCGCGCGGAATTCTACTTGCGCCGGGCGCTCCAAACCGCAGAACAGCATTTCGGGGCGACGGACACCAAGACCGCCGTGACGCTCAACAACCTCGCACAATTGCTAAAGACTGCATGCCGTTTTGCTGAGGCGGAGCCGTTGATGCGGCGGGCGATTGTGATCTTCGAGCAGTTGTACGGCGACCAAGATCCCAGTGTTGCTTTCTCTATAAATAATCTGGCAGGCTTACTGCTAGACACGAACCGTCTAGAGGAGGCGGAGCCTTTGATGCGGCGAGCGCTTGCGATCGATGAACAGACGCATGGTGAGCAACACCCAACAGTTGCCCGTGATCTCAACAACTTGGCGCAGCTGATGAAGCTCACGAATCGATTGGCGGAAGCGGAGCCGTTGATGCGGCGGGCGCTAGTGATCGATGAATCTGCTTTTGGCGACCAGCACCCGATTGTCGCTATACGTCTCAATAACTTAGCGCAGCTACTGCAAGACGACCGTCGGTTTGCGGAGTCGGAAGCGATGATGAGGCGGGCGCTTGCTATAGATGAGCATACTTATGGTGAAAGACATCCTAAAGTTGCTGTCCGACTCAACAACTTATCGATGTTGCTGGCTGCCACGAACCGGCTAAAGGAAGCAGAGCCTTTAATGCGGAGGGCGCTGGAAATCGACGAGCAGTTCTATGGCAATCAGCACCCGACATTCGCCCTCGATCTAAACAACTTGGCAGGAATACTCCTAACGACAAACCGCCTCGCGGAAGCAGAGCCGATGCTCAGGCGGGCGCTAGCGATTTACAACGCTAGACTGGGGACCGCACATCCTTCGAGCCAAACCGCCGCGGATAATCTTCGTCGTCTGCTGGAAAAACGTTGAATGGGGCGCGGCTCCGGGTGCTGATGCTTCCGGCTTGGGGTACGGGGCGATTACTTCAGGCCGATGGGGCGGCCGTCGAGTTTCCAGTTGGGGTTGAGCGGGATTTGCAGGTGCGTGAGTGCCGTTGCGACGACGTCGACCTGGTAGGTTTGATCTTCGGTCTTTTGCACGATCGCTGACGGGCCGCTCACGATCAGGAAGGTGCGGTGGATTTCGTCGATCTGGCGGCCGCCGCCGTGGTTGGTGCCGACGCCGCCGTGATCGGTGGCGACGAGGATCAGCCAATCTTCTTCGGCGAACGTTGGCCGGGCTTCGATCGCTGCGACAACCGTGCCAATGTGTCCGTCGACGCGCTCGATCGCTGCGATGTAGTCGGGGACTTTCGGATGAAAGCCCTTCGCGTGGCCTGTTTCGTCGACCTGGCCGAGATAGAGCATCACCGCATCGGGGTTCCGCGTCTTGAGGTACTGGGCACAGGTCGTGGCGAGGAACGCATCGGCCTGCGTGTAACTTGCGGCTCCGTGCGCGTCTTCCGCGACGGTGAGATCGGCCTTGGACAGGATGCGGGACTGAATCGGCCCCCAGTCGCTGAAGGACGCGGTGATCTTCTTCGGTGCGACGGCTTTGATGCGGGCGAAGAAGTGGGGGTACTCTTCGTAGTTTGAGCCTTTGAACGAGTTGTCGACAACGCCGTGCTTATCGGGCCACACGCCACACAGCAGGTTCGACCAGCCGGGACCACTGACGGTATCCCCCTTGGTTTCCCGCGGGGCGAGGATCTCGGTCCCGACGGAAAGTGTTCCCGCAGCGATCAGCCGATCGATTGCGGGGGTCTTCGCCGCTTCAATCGCATCCCAGCGGCAACCATCGATCCCGATGAACAGGACCTTTGGCGTCTTCTCTGCAGCGGCACCGATGTTGCCAAGCAGCAGTACGGCCAGCCAGCAGGCCATTCCACGAACCATATGTCGGTCTCCGGGGTGTGTTATGAACTGTTGAGCTTGATCGTATCACGGAGACCGAACGGATTCTCCGTAGGTCAGGCTCCCGCCTGACACTGTTCAACTTATCCACGCGCCACTTGCAAAGAAGATGTCAGGCGGGAGCCTGACCTACGGGAGGGGAACGGTGGCATCATCGGGGCGGCTGCGTCATGCTGGGCGAATCACTGACGAGCGGCCTCTGTGAGGAAACCGGCGATGCGAATTCGAGTCGTGGCGTGCGTGCTCTGGTCTCTGTGGGCGATGGTTGCGGTCGCGGCTGAGCGACTGAATGTGGTGGTGATCGTCGCCGACGATCTCGGGGCGATGGACCTCGGCTGCACGGGCAGCAAGTATCATCGCACGCCGCAGCTGGATGCCCTCGCGAAAGAGGGTCTCCGCTTCACGCAGGCGTATGCAGCGTGTCCCGTCTGTTCGCCGTCGCGAGCCGCCATCATGACCGGTAAGTGGCCCGCGCGGCTGCACCTGACGGACTGGCTCCCTGGTCGCGGCGATCTGCCTGCCCAGTCGCTGGCCCGTCCGAAGATTCGTCAGGAACTCCCGCTGGAGGAAGTCACGCTCGCAGAGCGGTTCAAATCCGCGGGCTATGTCACCGGGCATATTGGCAAATGGCATCTCGGGGGTGAAGGCTTCAGCCCGCTGGAACAGGGCTTCGTGTCGAACGTGGCGGGTGATCATACCGGCACGCCGTTGAGCTACTTCGCTCCGTTCCGCAAGAACAATCGCACGATGTCGGGACTCGAAGACGCACCCGAGGGTGAGTATCTGACGGATCGGCTTGGGATCGAAGCCGCGAAGTTCATCGAGCGTCACAAGGCGGAGCCGTTCTTCCTGTACCTGCCACATTACGCGGTTCACACGCCGATTCAGGCCCCCGCTGACCGGGTCGCCACGTTTCCCCCCGCGGGACCGTTTACCGGCCAACAGAACAACCCCACCTATGCAGCGATGCTCGAATCGCTCGATACAGCCGTCGGTCGTGTAAAGCAAAAGCTCGCGGATCTCGGTCTGCTTGAACAGACCGTGATCGTCTTCACTTCCGACAACGGCGGTCTCTCAGTCGTCGAAGGGAACAACACCCCGGCGACCTCGAACGCTCCGCTGCGTGAAGGGAAAGGCTGGCTGTACGAAGGGGGGATTCGGGTGCCGTTCATCGTCCGCGGACCCGCTGGTTTACGGAAAGGGGAAACGGCTGATATCCCGATCTGCGGCGTCGACCTCACGGCCACGCTCTGCGAACTCTGTGGACTGACCGCTCCCGAACAGGGGGATGGGGTCTCGTTCGCGGGCTTCCTCAGAGGTGGGGCTGCTCCCGCCTCCCGGCCCCTCTACTGGCACTATCCACATTACGCGAACCAGGGAGGACGACCGGGGGGCGTCGTGCGTGACGGTCGCTGGAAGCTGATCGAGTTCTACGAAGATCAGCGTCGCGAACTCTTCGACCTGGAAAAGGACCCACGGGAGAATCGTAACCTGAGTGCCGAGCAGCCGCAGGAAGTCGAACGACTGGCGAAGCAACTCGATGCGTGGCGGACAGCGATTGCTGCTCAGTCGATGACGCCGAACCCGGCGTATCGGCCCCATCCACCGAATGCCCAGGGCCGGATCGACATGCCCGCCCGCAATGCGCGCGTGCAGGGACAGCAACTCCGCTACGAACCGTTCCCGCATAAGAACACGCTGGGCTACTGGATCGTGCAGGATGACTCCGCGAGCTGGGAATTCACGGTGACAAAACCCGGCAAATATCAAGCGGAAGGACTCATCGGCTGTGGCAACGGGTCCGGCGGGAGTGTCGTCGAATTCACCGTGGGGACGCAGACGCTGAGTTACACGGTGAAAGAGACCGGCGGATTTCAGGCGTTTGTCTCGACCCCGCTGGGCGAATTCACCTTCGTGGAACCGGGCCGGTATACGGTGACCCTGCGGGCGGTGAAGAAGCCCGGTCCTGCGGTGATGGATATCCGGATGCTGTCGTTGATCCCGCAGTGATCACGGGCGATGTTAGGAGGGATCCCGTAGTTGCCGCCTCCGCACCGTATCAGTTTAGACCCGGCGTTTACGCCGGGTGATGAACACCAAACAAGTCAACTGTGGGAGCCCCGTGAACGGGGCTTACTGATGTGAATGAAGAAAAGCCCCGTAAACGGGGCTGGAAGAATGAGTTGATCGCATCGTGAACCCGGCGTAAACGCCGGGCCTAAACAATGCAGTCATCCGAATGGCAGTTCGTTTTGCAACGTGTTCTGGTCGCTTGATCATCTTCCCTCAGGGTCGCTCGTATGCTGAGTCTTTCCTGTCGCACGTTGCTGCTGGTCTGCTGTCTTTCGAGCACCGTGACCTCTGCAGAACCGGTGATCGAGGTTCGCTTCACGAAGGAGATCCGCTCGCAACCATTCACCGGACGGGTCTATCTCTTCGCGACGGACGATCGCTACGCCGGGGGTGAGCCGCGCCAGGGACCGAACTGGTTTTACCCGGCGCCGTTCTTTGCGATGGATGTGACCGACTGGAAACCAGAGACGCCGCTCGTCTTCGATGATGCTCGTGTGGGCTCATTGCGTTGTCCCCGGACGTTTGCGTGGTCGTCCCTGCACGGCCGCAAGGTGCAGGCGGTTGCCCGATTCAACCCGTGGGAACGGAAGATTGGTACGGGGCCAGGGAATGGCTTCAGCATGCTCAGTGAGTTCCCGTCGGCCGACGCAACGGAACCGTTGAAGCTGACGATTCAACAACTGGTTCCTCCGACAGACTTCCCGGAAACACCGTGGACCGTTCCCTGTCTTGTCCGGTCAGCAGCGCTGTCGAAGTTTCATCAACGCGAAGTCAGCGTGAAAGCGGCGGTGGCACTCCCTCCGAGCTACTTCAACGAACCGGAACGTCGGTATCCCGTGGTCTTCGAGATTCCCGGCTTTGGAGGCACGCATCTGCACGGCGTCCGCATGGCTCCGCGGGAAGGAGTCGAGGGGGTCGAGTTCCTGCACGTGATGCTCGACCCAAGTTGTTCGTGGGGACATCATGTCTTCGCTGACTCGGCGAACAACGGTCCATGGGGGACGGCCCTGGTCACCGAGTGGCTTCCTGAATTCGAACGCCGCTTTCGCACGACCGCGGCACCGCATGGTCGGTTGCTGACCGGGCATTCTTCCGGTGGATGGTCCTCGTTGTGGCTGCAGGTGACGCATCCGGACGTCTTCGGCGGGGTCTGGAGCACGGCTCCCGATCCGGTCGATTTCCGCGACTTCTCCCGGGTCGACATCTATCGGAAGGACGAGAATCTCTACATCGATCCCCAAGGTAAGCGTCGCCCGATCGCCCGCCGCGGGGTTGATGAGGTCCGCATCTGGCTCGACGATTTCGATCACATGGAAACCGTGCTCGGTCATGGCGGACAACTGATGAGCTTCGAAGCGGTCTTCGGTCGGAAAGGGGCCAACGGACAACCGCAACCGTTGTGGAACCGGACAACCGGAGCGATTGATCCCGCGGCCGCGGAAGCATGGAAGGACTACGACATTCGACTGGTACTGGAGAAGACGTGGCCCGAGCGGGGGCCCAAACTGACCGGCAAACTACGGATTTTCATGGGCGATCAGGACACCTTCTATCTGGAAGGAGCGACACGACTGCTGGGGGACTCATTGAAACAACTTGGAAGCGATGCGGTGGTCGAGATGGTGCCCGGTCGCGATCACGGGTCGCTCCTCTCGCCGGAACTTCGTCAACGGATTCGCTCCGAAATGGCTGCCTGCTGGAAAAAAGGCGAAGGACGCTAACCCCTTGAGCGGTCGGGGCGCCAGCCCCCCGGTGCCCGCCTGCATCGTTCAGGCAGGAATCCCGGTGTGATGTGACCGACTGTGAGACGGTCCGATCGTCACCAGACTGGCACAGTGAAATGATGGTGGGCACAGCCCACCCTACGAAAAGCAGGCGATCGCCCTGTGCTGCAGCCAAACTGCTCTTGTCGGAATCGCAGACTTCCACTAGCGTCCGCTGCCTTTCTCCCATTGGCACCCAGACATTTCGTTCGCACATCGTCCTCCAGTCAGGCAGAGACCCGGCATGCGCCTGCGTCTGCTTCTTACGCTGCTGATCGCTGCGGGCGGCCTTGCAGGCTGCTCGTCGACCGGGCGCGGACTGCGCCTGACCTGGAGTGATCCCCCGGCGAAACAGCCGTCCGCCGAGACCTCTCCAGCCGAGACGAAATCGTCGACGCCGGTGGCCGAGCGCGACGCAAAGCCAGCGGAATCCCCGACGAAGGTTGCCGAAAAACCGGCCGAAGCGACGCCTCCGAAATCAACGAATGCCGCCGTTGCGGCCGGTTCTCCGTTTCAACCTTCGCGGGAACGCACGGCCAGTCACACGGCTGATGCCGCCGGGAAGCCAACTGGGGGTGATGCAGCGAAGCCGCTGACCGCGACCGCCGTCGAACCCTCTGTCAGTCCCGCCGCTGGACGCTCATTGACTCCGGATCTGCTGCGGCTGATCGACAGCGAACTGGCCGATGCCACGCCGGAAGAACGGGCCGAGTGGTACGAAAACTTGAAACGGATCGATGCGGCTGTCATTCCGGAAGTCCTCCGGGCTCGTCGGCTCTCTCGACAGGTCGCTCAGCAACGAGCCGGGCAGAACGAGATCCCGCCGCTGGACGAGACACCGGCTGCACCGCTGATTCAGCCGGTCGGATACCGCTCCACAGCTCCGGAGACGACTGTTCTGCAGGCGGGATATCAGGCCCCTGCCGGTCAGGTCGATCTGGTGCAACAGGTGGCTCTGAAGCCTGATCCGTCGCGCCAGCACCCTGCACCCGCCAGGAATCCCGTGCAGTTGCAGGGCTACGTTATCGATGACAGCGCCGGGAATCCCGCGAATGCCTCCCCGAGTCCCTGGTCGACCCCGCAGGCCGCAACAACGTCCCCCGGGGTCCCCTGGCCCCCGGCCCGTTCAACTCCGGCTCCGGTGGCCCCCGTGAAACCCGCCGGTGGCAGCGGACTGCCGTTCGGCTCGGGATTTGTGCAGAACATCGCCGGACTGGTCCCCAATCGCGGGCATCAACTCCCGGCGACCCTTCCCGCAACGTCGGCTACGCCGATCACCCCGGTGGCCGGGCAGACCGATCTCGAACGGACGATCAACCTGCTGGAGCAGGAAGTTGCCACGCTCACTCCCGGTCCCACACCGGAAACGCAATCCAATTATTTGCGGAAGCATGTCGCACTGCGGCAACTGTATCTGCTGACGAATCGTCAGGAACGGGCGTTGACCGCGATCCCCGGCATCGAACCGGCTGACCAGGAGTTCTGGCAACAGGTCTTCTGGGGGATGGCAAATTACCTCGATGTCCAGCAGATTCCCCGGGCAGAAGACCGGGCAACCCAAACCATCGCCCAGATGAATACGGCAGTTCGTCGGCTGCAGGAACGGGCTGACCTGCAGATTCGCAACGTCGCCTTCTGTCGCCAGATTCAGTACTTCGGCAACTATGAACGTTTCCCCCGCGACGAGTTTCGTCCCGGTCAGGAAGTGCTGGTCTACGCGGAACTCGAAAACTTCAAAAGCGAACCGACCGCCGACGGTCAGTATCGCACGCTGTTGCGTTCAACAATCGAACTCCTCAGCCCGAATGGCGAACTGCGTAAGCAGATCGACTTCCCGGCGACGGAAGACCTCTGCCGCAACTACCGTCGCGACTATTTCCACAATTACCAGTTCACGATTCCCGATCGCATTCCGCTCGGCCCGCACACCCTCAAGTTGACCGTCTTCGACGAACTCAGCGGCAAGATGACCAGCTACACGCTGAACTTCCTCGTGCAGTAACCACTGCAGCTGATCGCGAGCCACTCAAAGCCCGGCATCGTCTACGTTGCCGGGCTTTTGCCTTTCGAATGTCGCCCAGAACGGCAACGTGCGCAGGCCCACCGGTTGCGGATGCTGTAGGTCGGGCTCCTGTCTGTCGCATCATGACGCTGTGAGCAAAGGCTGTCAGGCGGGAGCCTGACCTACGTTCCTCGTAAGCGGTCGGGGCGCGAGCCGAATGGTACTTACTTTAGTTTTCGCGGATGTGTTGAGGTCCCGTTTTGAGGGCGAAGATCGACGTCGATGGTGGAATTGCGACATCAGAACGGCCCCCTGGACACCCCAATTCTCGCTGGCATCCCAATCTCGCATGGGTGTAAGGTAATGTAAGTACCATTGGGCGCGAGCCCCCCGGTCACTGCGGTCGTGCCCAGCTTCGATGGCGTTGAAGAGACCCAGCCATCGGAATGGCTGGGCGTCCGAGGGCGCTGTTGATCCATTGAGGTCGTTCAGCGGCGTTCGAGATGATTCGTCTGTTCAACGGTCTGCAGCGGACGGCCGAGCAGGACCAGATCGTGTCGCCGCAGGAAACGGGGACGCTTCTCCAGCACGGTCACATCCGGGGGTAACTCGGCTTCCAGTCCTTCCAGGCGATCATCCCGCGTGAGGAGTAATCCATGCGGGTAGGTTTCGAAGAAGGCCGCGATCGCTGCTGGTTCTTCGAGGCGATGGATGTGCCGCTCGGCGTAGTAGACGAGGTTGGGTGCGAAGTATTCGTAGACCCCCAGGGCCGCTTCGTCACTGTTCGGGAGACCTTTCACCAGTCGACCGAAGACCGGGCCATCCTGATGTCGGGCGACCCGTTCCGGACAGATGCCGACCACCGTCACGGCCAGAGCCACGGCCGCACAGGCCAGCGAACGGACGGCCCGCAGCCGTTTGTGCTGACAGGCGTATCCATACGCTGCGATCGCGCCGATCAGCGGAATGGCACCAATCAAGGCGAGCATCCGTTCTTCCGGAAGGAAGTACCCCGCCAGAATGGGAAACCCGATCAGGATTGCCACACCGCAGACCGCCTGCAGGCGACAGCCGTTGCGGAACAACCGGGCAGCGTAGCCTTGAGTCGCGTGCCGCCATTCGGTGAGGTAACTCCCCACCAGCAGGGCGATCGCCGGGTAGGCCGGAAGCACGTAGTTCGGCAGCTTGGTGGAGGCAAACGAGAAGAAGCCGATCCACACGCCCGCCCAGGTCAGCAGCCACAATTCGGCAGCGTGTGTTGCGTTCGGTTGCGACAGCTTCTGCCGGGTCCGCCACATCGAGACAGGAACGAACAGCGACCACGGCATGCAGCCGAGCAGAATCACCGGCACGTAATAGACGATCGGTCCGCTGTGATTCTCTTTCGGCGCGAGGAACCGGCCGACATTGTGATTCCCCAGAAACCCGGCGAGCCATTCGCCGTCGGTCTGTACGCCGACCGCAATGTACCACGGCAAGGCAATCGTTGCGACGAGCACCGCACCGAGCGGCACACGCATCGCGATGCAGCCGCGTACGATCCGCCACGGGGAAAACGTCTCGAACAGTGTCCGCAGGACCGTGCGCCAGCGCGGTAACGGTTCTATTTCGACTCGGCTGCGACTGTGGTCGAGTTGTTGTCGAATCAGCAGGAACATCCCAATGATCGTGCAGGGAAGCAGCACGCCGATCGGGCCTTTGGCGAGGACGGCAAATCCCATGGCGACGTACATCGGGACGGCGTGTAACCAGGTCGCCGGAACGAATTCAGACCACAGGCGTTTGGTCTTCTCATCGACGGGTTGACCGAACAGACCGCCATGTCGGGCCGCAGTGGCCCAGATGTAACCGAGAAACGCCGACGTGGTGCAGCAGATCAACGTGGAGTCGGGTGTCACCGAACGTCCGACCGCGGCGAACATCAGACTCGTGCAGAGGACCAGTGCACCCCACAAGCCCACCTCGGGATTGAAGAGTTTGCGGCCAAGGTGATAGGTCGCCAGCGTGGTGCCGACCGCCAGCATTGCAGAACTGAACCGGGCCGCGAATTCGCTGACACCAAACAGGTTGTACGCCCCGAGCATCAGCCAGTAGATGAGGATCGGCTTGTCGGTCCGCAGACCGTCGTTGAAGGTGGGGACGATCCAGTCACCGCGGAGAAACATTTCCCGCCCGCAGACGGCGTTCTTCGCTTCGTCTTCATCAAAGAGCGCGGCGGCACCCAGGTTGGTAAAAAAGATCAACCCGGCGACGAGCACCAGCAACAACTGATGACGCAACAGAACCGAGCGGGCAGGCCGTTCCATGGCCGGGGTATCCTCGCGAAAGACCACTCGTGCGTGTCGAGACCGTCGACAGCGCAGCGCGCGGAACTGTAGGTCAGACCGAGAATTCCCGCAACGGCGGTTTCTGCCGATCGATGGCGGGTCGAGCTTGACCGGATTGCCAGAGCCCCTATACTCCCGCCCCCGGTTGATGCCGCACGAACCGCGTCCTCCTGGCGTACCAGATCGGTCCGTCGAGATGTCGTTTCTGCGAGCGATCGGCCGAGTTGTTCGTCTGTGTCAGGGACGATGCAGTCGGAGAACAATCTGGTACGCCATTGATAGCATGCGGGGTCCTTCCGCGTGCGGCTGTCTTGGCGTCCCTCGAAGGCGTCACTCCATGGATGGTTCACTGCTGGCACCTTGGGTCATGGCACCATTCCTGGCATTCGCCCTGAGTGCCGCGTTGAACGGCCTGGCCAGATCGGTTGCACCGAAGATCGGCTGGGTTGATAAGCCGGACGGCGGGCGCAAGCTGCATAAAAAGTCGACTCCCGTGATGGGGGGGCTCGCGTTCTCCCTGGCGATGTTCGGGGTTGTGGGAGTCGCTGCTCTCTCCGGGGCTGACTGGTTGCTGGATCCCGGGACCGCACGCTTTGCCACCAGTCTCTTTTCGTCCGCGATCCTGTTCTGTGCTCTCGGTGTCGTCGATGATCGGCTGGCTCTCCGTCCCCGGACCAAACTCATCGGACAGTTCCTGGCGAGTCTACCCTTTGCCCTCCTGGCGAATCCGATCGCGTTCGTCCGCATCGTCGGCATCGAGATTGACCTGGGAGTGGCGGCCGTACCGTTCACTATTTTGTGGCTGGTCGCCTGTTCCAACGTCATCAACCTGATCGATGGGCTCGACGGGCTGGCCGCGACGGTCGGTTCCATCTCCCTGCTGACAATCGCTGCGCTCTTCGGTCTGCAGCAGGAAGCCGGGGCGGCCACGGTCACGCTGATTGCCGCAGCGAGTATTCTGGGGTTCCTCTGCCACAACTGGCCCCCGGCCCGGATCTTCATGGGCGATGGCGGCAGCCTGACGATCGGTTATCTCATTGGTGCCCTCTCGATTCAGGCCGCTTCCAAGACGGCGGCCGGTTACACGCTGGCCGTACCGGTCGTGCTCATCAGTATTCCGATCTTCGATACAGTGATGGCGATCCTGCGGCGAAAATTAAACGGTCGGGGTATTGGTGAAGGCGACCGGGGACACATTCATCACCGCCTGCAAGACCACGGCCTGACCCGGAAACAAGCCCTGCTGACCATCGGCGGGTTGTGTCTCATCATGGCCGGAGCAGCGATGCTCTCTGCCTTGATGCGGAGCGAGATTCCCGGTCTGGTGATCTGCGCCGGTGTCCTGGGCGCACTCGTGGTCGGTCGAATCTTCGGCTATCAGGAAACGGCCCTGTTTTACCGCCATGTCCAGGAAGTCGGAGCGCTCGTTGTCGATACGTCAAGTGTCCTCAAGACGCGGTTTCTGCTTGCCCGGATTGATCGCTTCGATGCACGCCAGCGATTGGAGATCTGGCAGAAGGTCGCCCAGCGCGTTGCTGACATGGGCGGTACGTCTCTCGAATTCCACTGTACGACCGCGGAGGGCCTGCCGGTCGGTTCCGACCTCGCTTGGACGGCAGAACCAACCCGCACGCTCCCGACCGGCAGCGTCTGGCAGTTCGCTTACTCGACGCCGCGTGAGAACGGGTGGACCGCGTCGATCGCCGTCGAAGGCATCACCCAGACGCAAGTCCCGCTGCAGCGGCTTGACGACCTCTTCCGCCTGTTCGCCCGTGTCTGTCAGGAGATGCCGGTCGACAGCGAGGCCGCGGACACACTGCCGCTCGCTGTCCCAGCCATCCTCCCGGCGATTCCAAGAAAAGCGGCCTGATTCCCCCAAGGGGTCGACAGGACTTCGCGCGTTCCCGTGGCTGGAGGCACGACTGGCGGCGCGCGCCTCACCGCTCCTGTCAGTCTACGGCGGTTCAACCTGCATCCCGCTACGCTGGCAAATTGCTACCGCGATCGCAGGTCGAAATCGAACACGGTCTTGCTGGAGCTGACGTCCACAAAGAGTTCGGAGTTCTGGTTATAGCTATCCGGAATCAGTTCCTGCGGGCGCTCGGAGGGTTCCGCGGACTTGTTTTCTCCGCCCCCTTCCTCTTCCCCGTTCAGTCCGGCCAGTTTGCGCGCGGTGCTGATCCGGACAAGCTTCTTACCCGGTGTGATCCCCATCGCATCAGAATCGAATCGGAGTTGATAGCCACCGCTGCTGTTGGTCTGGGCGAACGACAGCGTACCGTCATCAGGTGATTCGAAGGTCACGACGGCATTGGGGAGCGGCTCGCCATTCAACTTGACGGTGCCCCGAACCTGCACGAGATTCGCCGCGGCATAATTCATCTGCGGTTTGGTGCTGCAGCCAGTCAGAACCAAGCCCAATCCGATGGCTAGCACGGTGCTCAGAAAATGACGCATGGAACAACTTGACCTGGAAGGAGGAAGAGGATGCTGCCCTGAAGCAACGGGAGACCGCACGGATCAATGCAGAACGCCCAGACGGATGACCGGCCGGGCGTCGCGTGTTTGTCAAGCGGTTCTAGTATTCGCCGACCGGTTCTTTGCCGTAACGGCTTCCGAGTCCGCGGTAGAGTGTGAGATCAACGTTCTCGGAAATGAACTTGACTGATCCATCGGCGAACGTGAAGAACGCGCCACCGCCATGCCAACTGCCGAAGGACATCTCCATCACGACCCCGTTGGCGAGCGGATCAAGTCGTGAGTTGATCCGCGGCCCGGTCGATCCAAGACCTTCGGAATACTCTGTCCCGCCCGTCCCGCCGAGATCCCAGCTTCCTGTCTGCGGAGCACCGATCGTCCAGTAATCCATCCCCTGACCATCTTTGGCGTAAGTCGGGTCGGTATAACTTTCGCCAATCAGAATGGTGTTGGACGTTCCGTCGGTGATGTCGCGGATGTTGACCCGGCTGCATCCCCAGAAGATCCCGTTCAGATCGGCTTCTTCCAGGGACTTGGCTCCGGCGGGGACGCCGGCCGGGATCGTGCTCGCGTCATCCGAGTAGACATTCGAGCCAGCACAGACGCGGTAACTGCAGGTCGCGCGACCGAGGATCCCCTCATTGTCGATATTGAGATCGATGGCTGCACTGGGACACTTGAAGACGGGGATCGCTGTGCCGCAAGCGGTTTCGTTGGGTCCGGCAGCGTCCCAGTTCCCCAGGCCCGATTCAGCCCAGACCAGGGTGTTGTAGAGGTTTGTCTGTTCGATTTGCGGCAGGATCATGGCATGCCAAAGCGTTTCCCGAGCATCGAAGCCGAACGGAAACACGCTGTGGGTGTCGTGATAGTTGTGCATCGCCAGGCCGAGGTTCTTCATGTTGTTGCGGCAGGTCGTGCGGCGAGCCGCTTCGCGGGCCTGCTGCACCGCGGGCAACAACAGTGCGATCAGAATCGCAATGATCGCAATCACCACCAGCAACTCGATCAGCGTAAAGCCGCGCGTGCGTTGCCCGCTTCGAAAGGCCGTCGTCTCTGCCGCCATGGACACTCTCCCGCAATTCCAGGATCTCCCCGGCCGAGCGCGCAACAACAGCGCCAACGGTGGGGCAATATGAGAACGGGAGTAGCGTGATCATCCGCAGTGAAGGCGTTGCGATCATTTGCGCAATCTTCGGTGAAGATCGGCGAAAATCAGGTTTCGACCGGAACCATTCGAAATCGAGGCCCCCGCTTGCGTCTTCGCGGCCTGCACAAGCAGGGAGCGGATCACGCCAATTGCAATTCTGCGAGTTTCGCGGCCACCGCCTCGACGTGACCATCAACCTTCACACGGGGCCAGATCGCCGCCAGCTTGCCCTTCGGGTCGATGAGAAACGTCGCCCGTTGGATTCCCATCGACTTCTTGCCGTACATGTTCTTCTCGACCCACACGCCGTACTTCTCGGCGAGGGCGTGATCTTCATCCGCCAGCAGGGGGAATGGGAGCTCGAACTTCGCCGCAAACTTTTCGTGGGAAGCGACCGTATCCGTACTGACCCCCAGCACCGCCACGTCTGCTTTCTGCAGGGAGGCATAGTTGTCACGGAAGCCGCACGCTTCGGTCGTGCAACCCGGCGTGTCATCCCGCGGATAGAAGTAGAGCACCACCCATTGCTTCCCCTTGAACTGGCTCAGTTTCACCCGTCCTTTGGGGTGGGCGGGCAGATCAAAGGCTGGGGCAGCAGCACCAACAGTCAAACCCTCAGCGGCGGGCATGCGAAACACTCCACAAATGGCGAACAGGAACGGAATGAAACCACTGCCTGATGATAGCCGCCCAGTCCAGTCTTACCACTCCGCCGTCGAGGCCGTGCGCATCATCCCTCCTCCCAGCATGAAACGCCTGCGCCGGGTTCCTTTCCTGCCCGGTGGACCCCGCAACGAAGCCCGGCATGGTCTTCCACGCCCGACATCGTCCATCCTTTCTGTGTGTTTCGTGTCATCCGTGGTTCCCTCCGCATTCCGTCCGAGGTCAGCCAGACGCGGAACCTGGCGCTGACTGACCCCGGGGCAGCGCTGCATGACCGCCCCGCGAAGTGTGCCTGTCAGGCCAGTCACTGGAGCATGACGCAGCTGAAACCGATTCAGAGGTGAACACGAGGCATCCCAGCTAGCGGGTTGGGAAGCTCTCTTCTCGCGTTTCGCCGGGAATTGTAAGCTCCCCGCGAAACGGGAGCCGGGGATGGAAACCTCGCTGCATCGACAATTGAAAGCGGTCTACGCGCCAGCTGCAGCGCGCGAGGTCCGCGTGGATGGATACCGCATCGACGCCGTCGTCGATGGCGAACTGATCGAGATTCAGCAGGCATCACTTTCAGCCTTGCGTGACAAGGTTGCCACGCTGCTGGAACGCCATGCTGTCCGCGTCGTCAAGCCGTTATTCGCCCGGAAACGGCTGGTCAATGGACCGTGTGCACTCCTGGGAGAATGCGAGGAGTTCATCGAAGAGCGCGGGACTGCATCGCTGCCGCTGACCGCACTTCCCGGCCGCTGGAGTCCGGCCCGGGCGAACCGCTGGAGCCTGTTCCTCGAACTCGTTCACTTTGTGAAGGTTTTCCCCCATCCACGGCTGACACTGGAAGTCGTCCTCGTCGAGGTCCTCGAATCTCGGCAGGCGAACCGTATTCGCCGCGGGCGTCAACGACACCGGATTCTGGATCGCCAACTGCTCACGGTGGGCGAACGAGTTCTCGTCCGGACCCGTGCGGACCTGATGAAGTGGCTGCCGAAGACCTTGCCGGCTGAGTTCACATCGGCCGATCTCGCGGCGGCGATTCCGCTCCCCCGCTGGTGGGCGCAGAAAGTCACGTACTGCCTGCGTGAGATCGGTGCTCTCGAAACCCGCGGAAAACGCGATCGGGCCTGGCTCTATGCGCGCCCGCGGACGACACGCAAACGCGCAGCCTGACATCGGCCCGATTCTCGCAACGGTCCGTCATCCTGCAGGGCCAATGCTTTCTTCGCATGGGGGGGGGAATTACCTCTATGTCGAGAGTCAAGAGTCTACTGCCGGAGAGAGCCTGGGAAACAAGGGCTTTTCTCTGGTTCTCGACTCTCGACTCTTGACCACGTGCAGACGACCCAACTTGAAGAAAGCGTTGACCCTGCTCGACCCGCGTTCCCAGTACCGCGGCGAGTCATCAATCGGTAAACTTGAATGGATCGAGGAACTGACTGCTGCCGGGAGTGGACGACATGCGTGCGGTGAGCTTGGGTCTGTGTCTCAGTGGTCTCTGTGGAGCGACAGCTTTCGCTGCGGAGCCGATTCAGTTTAATCGCGAGATTCGGCCGATTCTTTCCGACACGTGCTTCATGTGTCACGGGCCGGATCAGGCCAAGCGCGAAGCGGAGTTACGCCTGGATACGGAAGCGGGCCTCGTCGGCACGGCGGATGCCGCCGGCGTGGTGACTCCTAAAGCCCTTGATAAGAGCAAACTCTGGGCGCGGATCAACTCGACCGATCCCGACCTGGTCATGCCCCCTCCGTCGACCGGGAAGACACTGAGCGCCCGTGAGAAAGCGCTCATTCAGCAATGGATCGAACAAGGCGCTCCCTACCAGAACCATTGGTCGTACATTCCCCCGACGCGGTCGACGCCACCGGAAGTCACCGCCGGGCGGACCGCGCGGAACGAAATTGACCGCTTTATTGCGGCTCGACAACAGGCAGCGGGCGTCAAAGCCCAGGCAACGGCCGACCGTGTCACGTTGATCCGGCGGCTGTCGTTCGATCTCACCGGACTCCCGCCGACACAGGCGGCGGTCGCTGGCTTCGTGAACGACCAGCGTCCCGATGCCTACGAACGGCTGGTCGAACAACTGTTGGAATCGCCTCACTACGGCGAACGGATGGCGGTCTACTGGCTCGACCTGGTCCGCTTCGCTGACACCATCGGTTACCACAGTGATAACCCGCGCGACATCGTCCCGTATCGCGATTATGTGATTCGAGCGTTTCAGGACAACGTGCCGTTTGATCGCTTCACGGTCGAGCAGGTCGCTGGGGATTTGCTCCCGAATCCGACGCTCGCGCAACGTGTGGCATCAGGCTATAACCGCCTGCTGCAGACGACGGAAGAAGGGGGATCGCAGGCGAAAGAGTACATCGCCAAGTATTCCGCCGATCGTGTCCGGAACATCTCTGCGGTCTGGTTGGGCGGCACGATGATGTGTGCCGAATGCCACGACCATAAGTTCGACCCCTACACACAGCGAGACTTCTACAGTCTGGCGGCGTTCTTCGCGGATGTGCAGGAAGCCGCCGTCGGAAAGCGCGAACCGGGCGTGCCCGTTCCTACGCTGATGGATGAATCCCGACTGCAGGAATTCGACGACCGCGTCGCACAGGCTGAACGAGGTCTGGATGAGGCACTCGCGGCGTTAATCAAAGCCGGTCCGCAATGGGAAGCCGACCTGCGCTCAGCGGCGTCATGGGAAGTCCTGCCGCTCGCCGAGGCGAAGGTTCAGGGCTAATCGCATCTCCACAAACAGGACGATGGGTCGTACAAGGTCGATGGCAAAGTTGCTGCCAAAGAGACCTATGTCCTGACGGTGGAACCAAGCCTGAGAAAGCTGACCGGGCTGCGTCTGGAAGCCCTCGCTGATGAGACGCTACCCGCCAAAGGACCGGGAACTGCTCCGAATGGTAACTTCGTCCTGACCGAGTGCAAGGTCGCGGTTGTTGGTGCCGATGGCAAAGAACAGCCGGTCAAGCTGAAGCACGCCGTTGCCGATCATGCCCAGAATGGCCATGCGGCCCTGACCACGATTGATGGGAAAGGCGACACCGGTTGGGCCGTGCTCCCGCAGATCGGGCAGCCGCACGAGTTGATTCTCGAAGCCGAGCAGCCGTTCGCAGTCGATGATGCCACGGCGAAGTTTATTGTGCGGCTGGAATTCCAGTCGCAATTTCCGCAGCACAACATCGGTCGGTTCCGTCTGTCGGCCACGACTGCCGCGCAGCCCGCTTCCCGCTGGTTGCCCCCTTCCATCCGCACGGTGCTCGATGTCGCCGCAGCGGAACGGACTCCAGACCAGCAGTCCATCCTGACGAAGTTCCTCCGCGAACAATCGGTCCTGCTCGCAGCACCCAGGGCAGCGATCCAAGCGGCTCACGACGCGAAGCAGCAGTATCAGAACAATCTGCCGCGCTCGCTCGTTACGGTCGGCGGCAATCCGCGAATGGTCCGCATCCTGCCCCGTGGCAACTGGATGGACGATTCCGGAACGGCGATGGAACCGGCCGTCCCCGCATTTCTCGGCAAGCTCACCCCGAAGGAAAACCAGCGACTGAATCGACTCGATCTGGCCCAGTGGCTGGTCTCTGCCGAGAACCCGCTGACCGCCCGGGTGATGATGAATCGCTTCTGGAAGCTCTTCTACGGGACCGGTCTCTCGAAGACGGTCGAGGATCTCGGCAGCCAGGGCGAATGGCCGACGCATCCCGAACTGCTCGACTGGCTCGCCGTCGAGTTCCGCGAATCGGGCTGGGATGTGAAGCATATGGTCCGGATGATGGTGACTTCGGACACCTATCGCCAGTCGTCGGTCCTCACCGCAGAAGCGCGGGCGGTCGATCCCTTCAACCGGTTGCTGTCCGCCCAGAATCGATTCCGGCTCGATGCGGAATTCGTCCGCGACAATACGCTGGCGATTGCTGGTCTACTGTCGACCCGTATCGGCGGCGAAAGTGTGAAACCCTATCAACCGGACGGTTACTGGGAGTATCTCAACTTCCCCCGCCGCACCTGGGAGCGTGACAAAGGGGAACGGCTCTATCGGCGGGGGCTCTACACGCACTGGCAACGCTCGTTCCTGCATCCGCCGCTGCTCATCTTCGATGCCCCCAGTCGCGAAGAATGTGTGGCCGATCGCCCGCGCTCGAACACGCCACAGCAGGCGCTCGTCCTGTTGAACGAACCAGCCGCCCTGGAAGCCGCGCGGGTGTTTGCGGGGCGCATCGCCCAATCAGCCGAGACGGATGCTGCCCGCATCGACTGGGCCTTCCGACAAGCCGTTTCCCGGACCCCGAACGACGCGGAACGAACCCAGTTGCTCGCGCTTCTGACCCGGCACCGCACGGCTTATCAGGCGGAACCAACGTCGGCTGAAGCCCTCCTCAAATCGAGTGGAGAAGCTCCTATTCCCGCCGACCTCCCCGCTCCCGAACTGGCCGCCTGGACCTCGATTGCCCGCGTTCTGCTGAATCTCCACGAAACTATCACCCGGCTGTGAAGCAGGATGCCGTAGGGTGGGTCGAGTCCGCGAGGCCCACCACAATTTCACAGCCGATGGTGGGCCTCGCGGACTCGACCCACCCTACGAAGTACGGACCGCCTGGAGAATTCCGTTGTCCAGCGCTGCGGACGGCACGGTTCTGCTTTAGAATCCCGCCGGAGTTCAAGGATCACCGAAAGGAGTCGCCCGGTGCGCTGGTCGCAAACGTTACTTCCCACGCTCAAAGAAACCCCATCCGATGCCGAAGTTCCCAGCCATCAACTGATGCTGCGGGCCGGCCTCATTCGACAGCTCATGGCCGGGGCTTACACCTATCTGCCGCTGGGACTCCGCTCGCTCAAGAAAGCTGAAGCGATCGTCCGCGAGGAAATGGACGCTGCCGGCGGCATCGAAATCTTCATGCCCGCGCTGCAGCCGATCGACCTGTTCGAACGGACCGGGCGTAAGGACGCCTTCGGCAACGTTCTAATCAACTTCCAGGTCCGCCGCGGCGATCGCACGGTCCATCTGGCCCTTGGACCGACGCACGAGGAAGTTGTCACCGACCTCGTGTCGCGGCACATCAGCAGCTACCGCCAGATGCCGCTGACCCTGTACCAGATCCAGACCAAGTTCCGGAACGAGGAACGGCCGCGGTTCGGCGTGCTCCGCACGAGCGAATTCCTCATGAAGGACGCCTACAGCTTCCACAGCACGGTCGAATCGCTCAACGAGACTTACCAGAAGATTTATCGGGCCTACTGCCGCATCTTCGCCCGCTGTGGGCTCGATTATCTGCCGGTCGAAGCCGAAAGCGGTCCGATCGGCGGCGATGCGTCCCACGAATTCATGATCCCCGCCAACAACGGCGAAGATCAGGTCGTCCACTGTCGCACCACCGGATACGCGGCCAACCTCGAACGGGCGGAAACCGGTCGCAAGACACCAGCGTTGACGACACCGGCGAACGCCGCTGCGCTCCAGCAGGTCAGCACCCCCGACGTCGGCAGCATCGATGCGGTCTGCAAGCTGTTGAAGTGCACGCCGCAGCAGATGCTGAAGACGCTGATTTACATGGCCGACGAGAAACCGGTCGCGGTCCTCGTCCGGGGTGATCACGAAGTCAACGAGAACAAGCTGCGGCGAGCGCTCGGGGCGAAATCGATCGCGCTGGCCGATACCGGGACGATCTTCCAGGTGACGGGCGCGCCGGTCGGGTTCGCTGGTCCGGTGGGGATCAAGTGCCCGGTCGTCGCTGATCACGATGTGCCGCTGGTCGTCAACGCGATCACCGGGGCGAACGCTGCCGATGCGCACCTGACCGGCGTGAACATCGGCCGGGACTATCAATTGACGACGACCTACGACATCCGCAACGCGGTCGCGGGCGACCCGAGTCCGCGCGGCGAAGGAACTCTGGAAATCGTTCACGGGATCGAAGTCGGTCACGTCTTCAAGCTGGGGACGAAGTACTCGGTCTCGCTCGACGCGGTCTTCGACGACGAAAAGGCGGTCCGCCAGCCGATCATCATGGGCTGCTACGGCATTGGCGTGAACCGGATCATCGCCGGTCTCGCGGAAACGAAGCACGACGAGAACGGCCTCATCTGGCCGCTCGCGGTTGCGCCGTATTCGGTCGTGCTCTGTCCGCTCGGCGTGACCGACGAAGAGACGATGAAAGTCACCGAGCAGTTCTACAGTCAGCTGCAGGCCGCGGGCGTCGATGTGCTGATGGACGATCGCGATCAGCGGCCGGGCTTCAAGTTCAAAGATGCTGACCTGATCGGCATTCCGCTCCGCGTGGTGATCGGGGGCAAGGGATTGAAGGACGGGGTGATCGAAGCGAAATGGCGCTGGGAAGCGGACGCGAAGAAGCTGCCGGTCGCGAGCGCCGTTCCCGCGATCCTGGAATTGCTCGCCGCCCAACGCGCCGCAGAAGCCGCGAAAGTCCCGGCGTAAACGCCGTCAGTGCCGCGACCGTGTGGGAGCGCGTTCCCGGAATCGACAACGATGTGAAGGAACACGCTCCCTCACGGTCGCGGCTCAGTACGGAGAGGAGAACCGATGCCAGAGGCTCCACTGGCATATTTCCTGAGCTGGCATACCTATGGCACCTGGCTGCACGGGGATGAACGCGGTTCCGTGGATCGCGACCACAATCGCTACGAAACGCCGTTTGTCGATGCATCATCGAATCGCAAACAGTTCATGCAGGCGGAGCAGAAACATCCATCCCTGTCGCTGAACCAAGAACAGCGGGAACAGGTTTTCCTTGCTCTTCGGGAAACTTGTGACTTCCGTAGCTGGAAACTTATCGCCCTGCATGTTCGTACCACGCATGTGCATGTCGTCGTCGCTGCCGCTGGGCCTCCGGAACCCGTGCTGACGACCCTCAAGGCGTACGCCACCAGACGCCTGCGCCAGAATGGTTGCGCAGAACCTGAGCGACCAGTCTGGTCGCGACATGGGAGTACGCGTTACTTGTGGGACCAGATCGGAGTTGAATCGGTAGTCCGGTATGTTGTCCTGGAGCAAGGAGCGCTCTTGGCACCGTTCCCCTGGGTCGCAGAAGAGTGGCATCAGCAGTTGAATCGGTGAGACACCGGTTGATTTATCTGTAGTGAGTTGGGCTGTGCTCACCGTTCGGCTCACTTCAGGTGAAACACGACCAGCGTGTGCACAGCTCACCCTGAGAACTGACGCTCACAGGACGTAATCCGTCACGGCAAGACAGTTTGGATGGTTCGGTCGATTGATCTTCAAGCTCAAACTGGCATGGGGTGTTTTTCCGTCTCTAGTGGGGTTCGTGCTCCGATGGTTCCGCAGGGATTCAATCGATCAACTTGTCCGAGCCGCGACCGTGAGGGAGCGTGTTCCAATCATCGACATCGCTTGAAAGAACACGCTCCCTCACGGTCGCGGCTCAGTTGTTGTCGGGAGCGTGGACTTCGCTCAGCAAAATCTGCAATCGGCGGGTGATGGTTTCGATCAGTGTCTCCAGGCAGCCGGGGGCGGTGGCAGCGATCACTTCCTGGTAGATTTCGTAACCGTAGGTGCTGGCGGGCGGAATGTAACCGGGTTGCCAGTCGTTTGTCAGCGTTGTGACGAAGACGGGATGACCTGCGAAGCGTTCGCGCAAGGTGAGCTGAAACGTTTGATACAGCTCGCCGGGGACGAAGACCCACACCGCGTCGCCGAGCATCCCCAGACGCAAGGTCAGCGGATACGCGCGACCCGGCACGAGATTGTTCAAGCGGGTCAGTTGCCGCGTCCGTTGTTCGACCTGGGCGCGACAATCCCGAATGCGGAGTTCGTTGCCCGCCGCGCGCGCGCTGGCTTCTTCGGCCAGCCAATGCTCACGTTCCGCTGTTGTCTGTTCGAGCGTCGGCAGGTCGTGTCGATAGGGGAGATTGACCACCAGGTCTTCCCAGCGCCAGACGACATGTCGATCCCGATCCTCTTCCTGAACTGGTTCATGCTTCCACGTTCCGATCGCGGTTCCCGAGATGACCGGCCCGGCATAGCGAAACTCGGTGCCGGGTGGCGGTAATGTCGCCAACGTGGAGAGAACCGCATATCCCACCTGCCGACCGTTACGGTCAGCAATCGCGGTGTCGCCGACGAAGCCTTCACGCGGTCCCAGATCGCCGGAAGCCCCTTGCAGAAACAGGCACAGACCACCATTCGCCTGTTCGATGACTTCACGCATGGCTCCGACCCAATCGGGACTGATCAGCGTGTTCTCCCAGGCCAGCGTCGTGGGGTGACAGGCATAATTGACGACGGTCGCCAGCGTGGCCCCCACGGTATCCGCGATTCTCGCAAGCAGGAGCGTGTCGTCAGCCGGGCCACTCGGATTGAACCCGCAGACAAATCGCTGGCGTTCCACATCAAAATAGTCGCGATGTGCAGCTAACTGGCAATGACCGGTCGCATAGACGATTGAGGCTGGAACAACTCGGGCCTGTGCTTCGCGCGCGAGCGCAGCCATCTGCACGGCGAGTTGATCGAGATACGGCCCGAGCAGATCCCCGCCGGGAAGCTCGCTGCGCGTGCGCGACATCCAGCCCGCACCATGCGTGTGCGACAGCGTCACCAGGATGTTCTCTTGGGGGACCTGTGTCGCCGCGTGAATCGATTGCCGGATGTTCCGCAGTTCCTGCGCATCGAGGATGCAGTGATCCAGCGCCAGCAGGACTTGTGGTTCCCCGATGGCAGGTTCCGCGGGTTCCAGCCAGAGGAGTGTCGCCTCCAGCGGTCGGTGCACACCGGTGGCGCGATCATGCAGCGCCGCCCCCCACATGCGATGGTAAATCCCGACCGGAGGCGTGATGTCACAACGGGCGATCCCGGCCCGGCAGCGGGATTGCGGCGTACTAACGACGTGCATGCTCATCTCCGAACAGCGTCCCCTGAGGGTTGAGGAGCGCCCAGCACAAGGCATCGATCGCCATGACGGCAGCGAAGAGGAACAGAATCAGATTCCAATTCCCGGTCTGGGCGACGAGCCACCCCGCCGTCAACGGGAAGAGGGCTGCTCCCAGGTTGCCGAACATGTTCATCGTGCTGAAGACGGTGGCGACGTGCCGCCCGCCAAAGCTGATTGCCACGGTATAGCCGCTCACTCCGCCGAACGTCGCGCAGAACGCGCCCAGTGAAATCAGGGCGATGCTTTGATTGACGTCACTCACGAAGTACGAAAGGACGATGAGTACCGAGCAACTTCCCATCCCCGCGACGGCGATCCCCTGTCGGCTGAGTCGCGGGTTGCCAGTCCGCTGCAAGAGCCAGTCCGAGAAGAAGCCGCCCGTCAGACTGCCGACGACGCCTCCAATGCCCGCCATCGTCGTGAGGACACCGGAACCGACCAGCGACACTTCACGGGTCTTCTGCAGAAAGGTCGGAAACCAGGTCAGGAAGAAGACCATCCCGGCTGCTCGAAAGAACTGCTGTCCACACAGCAGCGCTAAGGACCAGTTCCGGAGCATCTGCCACCAGTCGACGGGAGTCCGCACATCGGTCGACGTCTCCGTATCAGGGAGTTTTCGCAGGGAAATCATCGCGAGAAAGGCGACCGTCCAGAAGATTCCCGGAAGCGCGAAAGCCGCCAGCAACAATCGCCAGCGGTCGATCTGCAGCGAGTCCGCCCACGACGAGAACGACTGCAGCACCGCCGCGGTCAGCACCGGAGCCAGCGCGCCGCCGACCGCCATCCCACCGGCCAGCAGACCGGTGGCCCGTGCCCGTTCGGTCTCCGGAAAGATTCGGCCCAGGGCTTTGGCGGCACACGGGAACGCTCCCGCTTGAGCCGCTCCCATCAGGCTCCAGATCACGAGCAACGTAACGAAATCGGTCGCGAAACCCGCCAGCAGTGTGGCGATGGACCATGCGACCGAAAAGATCGCCAAGGCCCGTCGACTCCCCAATCGGTCCGCCAGCCAGCCGCTGGGAATCTGCATCAGTCCGTAAGCGAAGTACCAGGCCGATTGAATCCAGCCCATATCACGGGCCAGATCTCCAAACTGCAGGTCACCGGCGATCTCCGCTGCAGGAACACTCAGCGCCGCGCGCTGGACATACGCGATGGCGGCCGACAGACACAGAAACGCCAGCACCAGATAGCGACCGTCGCGGACTTCGACCTCTTCATCGATGGTGCTCGACATCCGCGGATCCTATCGACCGGAAGCCAGTTGCTGCTGAAGCAATCCAAATAGTCGATCGACTTCAGCAGTCGTCTCCGCGTCGAGTTGCCAGCCACAGGGCTGCACCTGCAGGGTGTTGGTGAAGAGCCCCCGCTTCCTCAGCAGGTACTTCTCAATGGCCAGGAATCCATCGAGTCCCGCCTGCAGTTGCAACGCGGTCAACGCACAGATGGGGAGCGACAGCTGATAGATCCGTTCGTCATCTCCCGCCTGTAAAGCCCGCCAAAGCGCGACAATTCCATCCAGCAGATCGGTTCCAGGCATCGTGCCGACAATTCCGCGCCGATAGCAATCGACCAGGTTGATGCCGCCCGATCCCTCAAAGATCCGGGCCTTACCTTGACTGGCGTCTCGGAGCTTCGAGAGATTCGGGCCAAGTGGACTCGCCTCGGGCTTGAAATAGATCCGCTCGTCCCCGAACTCATCGAGCAGCGTTCGATACACGCTCAAATCAATCGCAGCCCCGACGTAACTCGAAGCATCCTGCACCACGAGCGGAATGGAGATTCCGCGGGCGATGGTGGCGAAGTACGCGCTGGTTTGTGCGCTTCCCAGGGAGATCGAGACCGGCGGAATCGCCATCACGGCGCTCGCCCCCAGGCTTTCTGCATGCTGGGCGAAATCCAACGCTTCGTGAAAACTCTCGGCTCCCACGCTGATCACGGTGAAACCGCGGCCTTGCACCGCCTGACAGACGTGTGCCGCGAGCGCTTTCCGCCCGTGATAACCGAGCCGCAGAATCTCACTGACCATCGCGATCACGACGCCATCCGCACCGGTCTGAAACGCCCAGTCGATTTCACGTTCCAGCGTCGGCACATCGATCGCGCCATCAGCCTGCAGCGGGGTCTGCAGAACGGGGAGCACACCATGGAGCAAAGGAGTCACAGGCATCGTCGCGGAACCAGTTTCGAGCGTGTTGTTACCGAGCCAAAATGTGATGAGCGCGGAAGCTCCTGTCACCAATCGCCGACACCCCCGTCACGGTAGAAGACCCGTTGCAACACTTCCTGTTGAAACGGATGCTTGCGGACCTCGTCTTCATTGATCGTGATCCCTAATCCCGGTTGCGTATTCGGCTTCACTGTCCGCGTGGCCGGGTCGAGCTGGAAGCCTTCCTGCACGATGTCCGCGCGCCAGGGGACATCGTTGTGGACCGATTCGCAGATGATATAGCTCGGTTGCGAGAAGCCGAACTCGATCGATGCGGCTGTGCTCACCGGTCCCTGCGGATTGTGCGGTGCGAGCGCGATCCGGTACGCCTCTGCCAGGGCCGCGACTCGGCGGGATTCGGTGAACCCACCGCAATGCGTGATGTCCAGCTGGCAGATTTCACAGCCGCGGGCAGCGAAGAGGTCGCGAAACGCCGCCAGATGCGTCATCCGTTCGCCCGTGGCGATGGGGGTCGTCACCGCGGCATTGATCGCTGCCAGTCCTTCGAGACTTTCCGGCCAGCACGGTTCTTCCAGGAAGTAGAGTCCGTAAGGATCAAGAGCCTTCGCGAATTGCAGACCCATTGCTGGAGAGGGGCGTGCGTGACAGTCGACCATGATGTCGATGTCATCACCGACCGCTTCCCGCATCGCGGCGACGCACGCTTCCGCCGCCTTGACGGGCTTCAAGCCTTCGATCGGCATCGTGGACGGCACCGCCATCGACTTGAACGCCGTGAAGCCTTCAGCAACCGCCTGTTGAGCCAGCTCAGCAAACCGTTTTGCGTTGTCGACGGGAGTCTCGTAGAAACTCTCCATGGACCCGCCACCCAGATGACAATACAGGCGAATGTAGTCGCGGACCGCTCCGCCCCACAACTGATGACACGGCACCCCGTGCAACTTCCCGAGGATGTCCCAGAGCGCAAGATCGATCCCCGCAATCGCCGTCGAGCGGACGATTCCCTGGCCATGCCAGAAGTGCTGCCGCCACATCATCTGCCATAAATGCTCGATGCGGGTCGGGTCTTCACCAATCAGCAGCTGAGATAAATCTTCAATCGCCCCGATGACGCCACGGGTATGCCATTCGAGCGTCGCTTCCCCCCAGCCGAACAACCCCGGCTGATCGGTGACGACCTTGACGAACACCCAGTTCCGCATCCGGGCATGACAGACGAGCGAGTCGATGCGGACGATTTTCATGAGTGACGGTCATCCGGAGGCGAGCTGGGAAGACTTGCTTCTGCATCCAATCTAATTGCCATGGCCAACAGGAGCAAATGAGTTGTCCCCTGTAGAACACGACGGACATCGATGGCGACCTCGTGTCACAGCGTCGATCCCTGGTGATGCTTCCCGCACCTCGAATGGTTAGAGGCCAGTCCCAGCATGAACGAGGCCGCGAGACGCCAGGAGGGAAGGCGACACCATGCATCTCGCCAACGCTCACCCCCGTGGACAGTCGGAGGAGCTCGATGGCGGACACATGTTCCAGCACGCTATTCATCATCGTAGAAACGCTTTGCGGATCTCTTCCATCCGCGCTCGATTCGCACCGAGATCGGAATGCCCGCCCTGGATGCTGAGCGAAAGTGAATCACCCTGGCCTCCGTATCGATGACAAGCTCCACATCGTCTCGAACGCGGAAGACGAAGCTGATCGCTTGCGCGTGAAGATCGGTCTCCGTTTCCCTGTCGATCTTCAACCCGGGAATGACAGCGAGCACGGCATTGAGCTTGCGCAGAGCGTTGTCTGCGGTCCCGTCATATCCGATGGGATCCAGTGCCTGCCTTACGGCTATCTCAAACCGCACACCAAGGCGACGGTCACCGAGTGCTCGAAAGATCCGGCGGCGGAACCGATTGATCGGGAATGGTTTCAGCGTCTGGAAGACGGACAGTCCTATGCTGAGATCGCTGATTGGCTGAATGCCTTGGGGATCCCGGTAGGACCGTACGCCCGCAGTCATCGTTGGACGCCGGAACTCGTCACCCAGGTGACCCACAATCCCATCCCCAAGGGGGACACCGGCGTAACGTGTGGATGGTCGACCGGATCAACAAGTCGGGCTGCAAGAAGTCGATCAAGGCCCCTCCGTTGTTCGTTGATCACGCACTCAGGACAGAAATTGCGAGAGTGATCGGCTTGTCGACCGCCATTCGGCAAGTCATCGCATGACTCGTTACCAGTTACCGATTCACGGCATCCAACCAGTTCGACGTCGCACGCCGAGGTCTGAGGTGCACTAGCGCGCACTGATGCCGTCCCGTGACATGCCACAATTCCTCGACCCGCTCTATCACTTCCGAAGTGTACGCAACGCACTGTACACGGCGGGAGAACTGTTACAGATTCCCTTCGATCTCCGCCACATCGTGGGGCCCTTGCGCTAGAGTGTCGCCGTCTTGCCATGCCTCTACTTCTGGCGGTTTTACCCATGTGTGTTGGAGGGAATTAGGAGAGCCTCGAGCCAGATTCAGAATGACGAATGGTTTGCGATTTGTATGCCGAGGGACTTTGATAGGGATTCTTCGCCAGGAAACTGAAGTGGAACTCTTGGCCGAAACGGGGTCGAATCTGCACGGGGTCGCGGACGAACGACCGCTTACTCGACATGACCGAAAGTTTGAGGCGGTGCCCCGAACCATTGGTTGGACAGTCATAGCTCGTATCGCAGAAGCCATGAGGCACCTCGGCAAGTTCTCCTGATGGGTAGATCCTGCAGCCACGGATGACTGGCGCAGTAGAGCAGCTGTGCGTCAAAGCAGTCCGAGCGCTGGTTCTCTGCTAAAAATCCTGTACCATAATCTTGTCCCTCTTTTATGCGGCCGACTTCCTCTTCCAAACTAGGCCGACGGTATCGTTATCGAATGAAGCTGGATCGACTCGAAGCGTTCTTTTCGGCAAGCCCCTCCGCCAAGCTCATGCGCTCGCCGCATGCAGCACACATCATTTTTTTCCTGTTCCGGCAGTTTAAGGATTCGGGCAACATCACCTGGCCGCAGTCGAAGCTGCTCCAGCAACTGAACGACTTTCTGGAAGTCACTCACGATGCCGACCCGGAGATCCTCAAGGATCGTCCGGAGACATACTTGACGCTCTGGTCCTCCGGAGACACGCGCTGGTTGCGTCGCTATCTGGATGCTACACATGCCGAGGCCGTATACGAGCTCACACCTCACACCGAGGACGTCTTGACTTTCCTGCGCGAGGCCCTGGGCCGCAACATCGGGTTCGTTGGCACGGAGTCCCGCCTTCGGCGCATCATTGAAACACTCTCTGACATTGTGATTCGCGGGTCTGCGGATCCAGCCAGGCGTCTGGAGTATTTGCGCCACGAACGCGATCGCATCGACCAGGAGATTGGTGCCATCGAGTCGGGCGCTTCCGTAGCGACCTACAGTTCCACCGCCATTCGCGAACGCTTCGCCGACGTTGTTTCCAATCTGGCGTCCTTGCAGGGCGATTTCCGGGCCGTGGAAGATTCTTTCAAAGCGATTACGCGCGACGTTCAGAAACGACAGGCCGATGTTGACGGATCTCGCGGCGACATCCTCGGCCAGGCACTGGCCGCCGAAGACAGCTTGAAGCTGCAGGATCAAGGGGTCAGCTTCGACGAATTCGTTCGCCTGATCCTTTCGCCCACCAAGCAAGACCAGTTGGAAACGATTTGTGCCCAGTTGACCGAGATTGACGTCCTGGCGGACCAAGTCGAGGGGATGCACCGCATCTACGGCATGATCGGCAGCCTGTCGGACGAGGCGGAAAAAGTTCTCCGCACGACACGCCGCTTGAGTTCGACGCTGCGCCGATTGCTCGATAGCCGAGTCCTCTCCAGCCGGCTGCGTCTGGCGAACGTGTTGCGTGAGATTCGAGCAGCGGCCGTCCGTCTGGCCGAGAATCGCCCCGATGACCGCGTGGGGATCGAGATCCAAAGCGAACTAGACTTGGTCAACGTCTGGGAACGTCCGTTCTGGACGACACCCGTCGAGTTCGCGGCTGCGGAACTCAATGACCATCAGCCGGATGAGGACGATCGTCGAGCCGCATTTCGCCGCCTGGCCGCACTACAACGGCTGGACTGGGAAGCGATGCGCGGCAATGTCTCCTCGATGTTGCGGGAAACCCCGCGGCTTCCGTTGCCCACGCTGCTGCTGGCCCATCCCCCGCAGTCGGGTGCCGTAGAGGTCCTGGGGTATGTCCAAATCGCCCACGAAGACGGTCACCACATTGATAACTGCGTCATGGAAACGATTCGTCTGGGAGACACTCCGCCCGACGAAGGCGACGCCGACGAGCTTTACGACGTTCCTCGCGTCGTTTTCCTGAGCCGCGAGCTCCGAGAGCTGGCCCGAGGTCTGAACTCCCAAGGTGCTCCATGAATTCTGAACAGAATTCCACAGAACTCCCCGAGTTTCGCGAACTGGGTATTCCCGCCGTACGCCTGATGCAGGGCGTGGTCTACGCTCAGGATCAAGACGTCTGGGACATCCTGCTGTCGTATGAATCCGAATTGACCGACTATTTTGCCCGCATCGGCCTCGTGGTCGTGATCGATCGCAGCGAAGGTCTGGCTTATCTGCGACAACTCGGCGACGGCGAGCGAACCTCGGGCTATGAGCGGTTACCGCGGCTCTTCCGCCGGACCGCCCTGGGTTACGAGGCCACTTTGTTGTGCGTACTGCTCCGCGATGAGTATCGCCGGTTCGAAGATGAGGACCTGGAAAACGAGCGCTGCGTCGTGGACGTCGAGACCTTGGTGGAGAGCTGGAAATCCTTCTTTCCTGCGGAATCGGACGACGTCGCGCTTCGCAAGCGGTTGAATACGACCCTCAAGAAGCTGGAAGAGTTGAAGTTTGTGGTGCGGTTTGAATCGGACAATGCTGCATGGGAAATTCGGAAAATCCTCAAGGCGCGGCTTCCTTTGGGTGAACTCGAATTGCTCCGCGATCGCTTACAAAAGGCCGAGCAGGGAAAATCCGCATGATCACCGAACATCTGTTCGACCTGCGGCCGGAGCGACCGGGCTTCCGACTGCAGCGTCTCGAAGTCTTCAATTGGGGCACGTTTGATAGCACGGCCGGTCAGGTCTACCACTTCGAGCCGCAGGGGCGCACGTCCTTGCTGGTCGGCTGTAATGGTTCCGGCAAGTCGACGCTCGTCGATGCCATCCTGACGTTGCTCGTTCCCTCCTCCATCCGCAACTACAACGTCGCGGCCGGTGCCAAGAAGACCGAGCGCAACGAGAAAAGCTACATCCGGGGGGCCTACGGCCGCGGCAACAACGACGACACCCAAACTGCGATCATCAAGTACCTCCGCCCTCAGGGCAACCATCTCACCGCGCTCCTGGCCGTGTTTCGCGATGAGCAGGCCGATCGCGCCTTCACGCTCTGCCAAGTGCTCTCTCTGGCGGGCGACGCATCCGACCAGGTGTATGCGATCGCCGATGACGTGCGCGGTCTCAAGCAAGATCTCGCGGGGTTACACAATTCCGACCAGATCCGCGGACACCTGCAGCGACTGGGATACCACACGACGAAATCCTTCAGCGAATACTCCGGATGGATCAGCAAACGCACGGGGATGCGCAGCAAGGCGATGGATATGTTCAATCAGACCGTGGCGGTCAAGGACATTCAGAGCCTGAACGATTTCATCCGCAAGCATATGCTGGAAGGCCAGGGCTGGCGGGAAAAGGTCCAGCCTCTGCTGATTCACTTCAGCGACTTGAGCCTGGCGCACCAGGAACTGGTCCGTGCTCAGCTCGCCGAACAGTTGCTGACGCCCGTGGAAAAGCTTGGTGAAGACTATCGCCGACAAGCGGGCGAACTGAGCGCTCTGGAACGACGCCTCAAAGCGTCGGAAACGTACTTTGCGGTGGAGACAGTGAGGCTGTGCGAGCCCGAACTCGCCAACCGACGCACGGATTTGGAGACCGTCATCGCGACCAGGGATCGTCTGGCGGAGGAACTCAAGGCGCTGGCCGAGCAGATTCGGACGCTGAAGAACGACATTGATGTGGCGGGGGGACAGCGGCTGCGCGATCTTCCAGGCTTAATCCGGGAAGAAACAGCCCGGCGGGAGACGAAGGAGCAGGCTTCCACCCGTTACCACGAGCTGCTCAGCAAATGCGCCATCCCCGAGCGCGTCCAAACCGCAGACCGCTTTACCTCCATACGCTCGCGGCTGCAGTCCGATCTCGTATCGTACCGGCAGCAAGGGGAGAACATGTCTCGGCACCATGAGGAACGCCTTGCACAGCGCGCGGTCCTCAGCCGCCAGATCCAAGACGAGCAGGCCGAATTGCAGATTCTCAGCCAGCGGCAGACCAACCTCACTTCCCACTTGACCTCGATGCGCAGCCGCATTTGCGAGGATCTGCAGCTGGCCGAATCGGCCCTCCCGTTCGCCGCCGAACTGATTTCCGTTGCCCCCGAAGAGCGCCGCTGGGAAGCTTCCATCGAAATGGTGCTCCGCTCCTTTGCGCTGAGCCTGCTGGTACCCGAGTCGCTCTATCCTCGCGTCCGATCCTACGTGGAACGAACGCAAATGGTGAATGAGCGAGGCGAAGGTCAACGCTTGGTTTACTTGCGCGTCGGCAAAGCGCTCCCCAACGAGGACCGGGGCGATCGACTCCATCTGCAATCCATGTTTCGCAAGCTGAAATTCCGCCTGGGGCACGACCTCACGCCCTGGGTCCGTGCGGAAGTGCTGCGACGATTCGACTTTCGCTGCTGCGACTCAGCCGAGCAGTTCAACGAAGTCGACCGCCTGGCGATGACGGAGAACCGCCATGTGAAGATCGGCACCGATCGGCATGAGAAAGATGACCGGCCGCGCGCTGTCGACGCCCGCCATTACGTCTTGGGGTGGGACAACCGCGAAAAGCGGCGGCTCATGGGCGAGAACATTCGCAAATCGCAATCCGAGTGGGCCGCGCTCGATCAAGCACTGCAGGGAGAGCGCACTGCGCTCGACATCTTACGCGGCAAGCAGGAGGCCGCCAAAGCTGCGCTGGACGTGACCACCTTCGAGGCCATCGACTTCGGCAAGCATGCAGGAGTCATCTCCGCCTTGGAGCGCGAGAAGACGGAGCTGGAAACGACGAACGAGGCCGTGAAGTCCCTGCGTAAGACGCTGGCCAAGACCGAGGATGCATTAACAACCACGAGCGACGCGCGCGACGACACGTTGAAGCAGGAGCAATCGCTCAGTGAGCAGATCGCTCGCGAGGCCGAACTCATCGAACGATCCCGCAAGCTGGTCGATAAAGCGAAACGGGACGGCGTCTTCGAATTGCATGCGGGTGAATTTCCCGGCATCACCGAGTCCCTGGGACCGCTGGAGCTGACCATCGCTGACCTGTTCGTCCGCCAGCAGTGCTGGCCTGATCTAACGCGGAAGTTGATTGCTGCGATTCGCGACGAGCTGCAGCCGTTAACCGATAAACTCCTGGCGGCCATGACGCGTTACTTGCGGGAGTTCAAGGAAGAGCAAGCGGACCTGGATGCCAGTGTCCAGACCCTCGACAGCTTCTTGCGCTTGCTGCAGCAAGTGCGCGGGGAAGACCTGCCGTGTCACGAAAAAAAGTTCAAGGATCGGCTGAACGACAAGGTCAGCCAGGAAGTGGCCCTGCTCAATGGCGCACTGCGGCAAGAGTGCAAGCACATCGAACAGAAAATCCGTCAACTGAACGTCGCTTTGGCGACGCTGGATTTTCAAGCCGAAGCCAACGGTCAGCCGGCAACCTACATGAAGCTGGAGCCGCGGGAAGTCAACGATCGCGAGATCGGCGAGTTTCGCCGCGCGCTGCGCGAATGTCTCGACGAGTCGCTGGAGAACACCGATGCGGCGAACGAAGCCCGCTTCCTGCGGATCAAGAAGCTCGTCGAGCGCTTGTCCGACAAGGAAAACACCCGTTGGCGCGACAAGGTGATCGACGTGCGCTATTGGTACGATTTTGCCGCTCGGGAAGTGCAGCGGGACAACGGCCGGACGCGGAGCTATTACGAAGATAGCGCCGGCCAGTCGGGCGGCGAAAAGGCCAAACTGGCCTTTTCGATTCTCGTCGCAGCCATCGCCTACCAATTCGACGTCGATCCCAGCGGCAAGACTCCCGGACGCTTCCAGTTCGTTGTGGTCGACGAGATGTTTTCCAAGGTCGACGATCAGAATGCCCAGTATGCCCTCAAGCTCTTCCAGCAGTTCGGTCTGCAACTCTTAATCGTGGCACCGCTGGACGCGAAGGCCCGCGTGACCGAATCGTTCGTGGATTGTTACTTGCACGCGGTCAAGGACGAGGCCACGCATCGCTCCGAGCTCTACAGCATGACGGCCCGTGAGTACGAAGATGTCCTATGCGGCTTCCCCAGCAACGGCAAGACCCACCGATCGCGATATGTGCCGGCCAAGTAGGAGCGTGGTACGGGCCATGATTACGCCCGATGAGATCCGTCTAAAGGCCCAGCGGGCGTATCCCAGGCTGCTCACGGCTTGGTCGCAAGGGAGCCTGTCAGCGTTCTTTCCCTGGCGCGTCCCGGCGAACCTTGCGCCTGTCGCTGGAAACGTACCCGCGACGATCACCGCCGTGGAGCAGCTGCGAGCCGCCTCCAAAGAAGTCTCTGGCGCCGGCTATTCGGTGCACTGGCAGCAGATCCGATCGCGGGATTTTGGGAGCAATCGGTTTCCTGAACGAATCACGATTGAGACCGCGGACGATTTTGTCACCCTGGCTCAGACGCAGCGACACTTCGCGACGACCTGTCGCGTGGCGGAAATAGTACGCGAACGTCTGCCGGGGCTCGCCGAGTGGGTCACCGCCAACATCCGGACCATCGCCAACTGCGCAGAGCCCTTGGATGGCCTGCTGCAAATGACCGAATTCTTTCTCCAGCATCCCTGGCCTGACTGCTACGCGCGACAGATCCCCGTCGCCGTGGATACCAAGTTTGTCGAGCGGCACCAGGCGATCCTGCGGCAGTGGCTCGATCAACTGCTCCCCGCCTCGGCGATCCAAGCGGATGAAACCAAGTTCGCCTTGCGATTTGGTCTGCGCGACGGGCAGCCGCATATCACCCTACGCACATTGGACCCGCAGCTCCAACGGCAGCTCGACCTTCCCTTTGAAGAACTGTCGCTGCCTATGCGCGCTCTGGAAACACTGACGGTTCAGAATGCAACTGTCATGATCGTTGAGAATCAGTTGAATCTCCTGACCTTACCACCAATGCCTTGCGCATTGGCGATCCGTGGTGAAGGACGAGCGGTGACCCGACTGCGGCGGCTCCGCTGGCTGGCCGAGAACCGAGTGCTGTACTGGGGAGATATCGACGTGGAAGGATTTCAGATCCTTTCCAGCCTGCGGATGTTCTTTCCCGGAGCGGAGAGCGTCTTCATGAGCGAAGCGGTGCTGCTCGAACATCCCGGCTTGGTGGGCGAAGGCAGCGGCAGTGAGTGTCAGGAGCCCAAGAATCTCCTGCCGGAAGAACTCGCCGCATTTCGACGGTGCTTGCAAGGCAATCAGCGGCTGGAGCAGGAACACCTCCCCCAAACTTATGTCGATCAGGTGTTGGCCCGGATTTAGGCTGCAAGATCGTTCTGCTGCTCGGGGCTCAGTCACGACCCCCGAGGTTTGTCGAGGGATGGCTCGCATCGAAGTGGGTCGCGGGGACTCGACCGCGAATCCTCTGACTCACAGCGCCACCACAACGAAGGACAGCAGCCATCTCCCATCCGCAGGCGATCTCTGCCAGCAACGGCCAGCGCACTCACGATCTCGTGAAGCTTCAACAAGTCGCTTGTCCAGTTGCGTGCGACGCTTTCACACTGGAGCCGCACTCAAGAACGGAGGGTCTCCACCAGCCGGGAAACTTCCTCTTCGCTCAGCCGCTGAGCGGTCTTGGCGAACATGGCGCGAAAGTGTTCGAGATCGACCGGGACCAGCGCTGAGCGGAGGATGCGAACTGGACCGGGGCCGAACACAAAGCCTGTTGCTGGTTGTCGGACCAGCTTGATGTTCCACTGGTTCAGGCGGCGCAGAACGTAGTTCCGGTGGTGGCGACGGCGGTGGAGAGCATCGAGCGGCTGCGGACCTGGGTCAGCGGGCGGTGCCTGTCGGCTCTGCAACTGGAGCTGTCTCAAACAAAGCCGACTCAAACGGGGGCTGGTTCTCGCCGCAAGGTCAACCGCGACTCATCGATGAACTGGAACGAAACGGCGGGAATCCGGCTGATTGAAGAGGCCGAAACGCTCGTCACTGACAGACCTTCCATCAACTCGGCGAGCGTGATTCCCAGTGCCTGAGCGATGGACTCAATGTTCCGCAGGGCGACGTTCCACTCACCCCGTTCAATCCCGCCGATGGTCTAACGATGGCGGTAACCGGGCCGCCGCCAGAAACCCTTGACTTCAGACCCGCGTCATCGGCCGCTCCCGTTCACCGCTTGGTTCGGCGGTTTGGGACTCTGTGGCCTGCCCCTCGGCTCCGCGGACGCGCGCCTTTCGTCTCCAGGCTTGGAAGAGCGGAACGGCGACGGCACCGAGCGGGATCAAGAGCAAGGCCCACAGTGCATGATCATGATGGACAAGCTTGCGCCACATGAGCAATAAGGTGAACGTCGCCCCGAAGAGAAGGCCCAAAAAACCGCCCACCAGTGCATCCGCGAGTACGGCGACCAGACGGAAGCCAAACAGGGAGTAGACACCCAACACAAGAAACGCGATGCCGAAGCCGGATGCCAGGGTGGTCGCAGTGCAGACCCAGAGAAGTCTCCCTATGGGAGCAGCGATACCAACAAGTTGGGTGCCAGCGAGCAGACCAACGATTGCCGCTGGGATGACGGCGAAGGTGGCGATCTTCCGAGCCGCCTGAACTTCAGTCGGGCGTCCCTCTCGGGCCTCCAGCAACTCTCGCAAGTCCATCGGATGTGCAATTTAGAGACCTTCGACCGCCGAACAGGCATTCGACCATCGAGGTAAGGAAGAAGATTACCGTAGTTTGGATGCGTGGCAAGGACTTGTCAATTTCAATCCATCCAGCTGTTCAATGGCTTGCGAAGGGTCGCTGATTGAGTTCCCCTTGGGTGTGATTAAAGGGTGTGATTGAAGGGGTCAGTGTGATTAAAGGGGTCAGGTCTCATTTCCGTAATGAGACCTGACTCTTTTATCGCCCCCCTTGTTGCTTTGCACTCCGGCCGGGTGGAGTCACCGGCCGGGCCACCCCTCGTCTGCCTGGGTAGTCTACTTGTGCTCCAACACCGAGCCGTTCAAGGTCGGCATAACTATCCATTAGTGAATGCTGAGTCGCGGCCGATGTTCATCATGGCTAGTCGCCACTAGCATTAGTGATCGATTGCAGGTAACGCACGGTTCCTCTGGTGACAACTTCGATGCTTGGTTCAGTCCGAACGCAGGCAAACACGAAAACCCACAACGCTGCCCCGGGATGACTGGGCGGCCCCGAAGCGGAAAGCCGACCGGCAGCCCCGCGCGGGTTCGGGATAGCTCCCGCCTCGAATGACCCGGTCCGTGTTCAGGAGTCCCCAAAACGACACCTGCGCCTGCCCCGTCGGATTGATACCGCCTGTGAGGGTTCGGTTGTATCGATCCTCACACCATTCAGATACATTCCCATGCATATCGTGCAACCCCCATGGGTTACCCCCACGTGTTCCCACCGGATGCGTTACTGCACCTGAATTCTCGCCAAACCAAGCGAAATATGCTAACTGTGATGAATCATTCCCGAACGAGAAGGCGGTCGTTGTTCCAGCACGGCAGGCGTATTCCCATTGCGCTTCGGTTGGCAAGGAAACTCGCCAATTATGATCTAGGATCCCATCGTCGCGCAGCCGCTTTGTCAGAGCCAGACAAAAGGATTGAGCATGGTCCCACGAGACGGCTTCTACAGGATGGTAGATCCCCTTGATCTGACTAGGGTTGTTGTTCATCACAGCCTGATACAGTTCCTGCGTGACGGGAGATTCTCCCATCCAGAACCCGCGGGTGAGTTCCACTGAGACTTGGTTTTCACTAGCGAAGTGCCCTTCTTCGCTGGATGGCGAACCCATCAGGTAGCTACCAGGTGGACACCAGCGGAAAGGTATTGCCAATCCACAGGCAAAAATCAGCCGACGTTCCCCAGCCACAGAACCGGTGGCGATTTTAGCCGCTGCCGGAGTGGTCTCAACATTGAGAGGGACATCCGGTTCGGTAACAGCAACGCCGCGGCGAATTTTCGTCAACTCTAGGGCGAATTCGGCGACGGAGGCGGGTCGATTTTCAGGTTTCCTCTGCAATGCCTTCATCATGACCGATCGAAGTTCAACGGGAAGTTCTTCAGCGGAAATTGGGCGGGGCGTTTCGCCGGTCACCATGTGATACAACGTGGCCGCGAGACTGTAGACATCGACCCGCTCGTCGGCTGTTTTGGACGAAGCCATCTGTTCGGGAGCCATGTAGTCGAGCGTCCCCAGCACCGCCCCGGTCAAGGTCGCCCCTTGACTTTCCAGAGAGCGGGCGATGCCGAAGTCGCCGAGTTTGGGGACACCGGATTTCGTCAGCAGGATGTTGAGGGGTTTGATGTCCCGGTGGATGATGCCGCGCGCGTGGGCCGCCGCAACCGCCTCATAAATCGGCAGCAGCAGGTCGACGGCTTCTTTCCACGGCATCGCCCCGTGTGCCAGCCGTTCAGCGAGGCTTCCCCCTTCGATCAATTCCAGGACCAGGTATGGTCCTTCATCGTCGAGCAGGATGTCGTAGACGGTCATGATGTGCGGATGATTCAAGCAACCCGTCAGTCGCGCTTCCCGGACGAAGCGGGCCAGCAGGTCGGGATCCCAGCCGCTGGCTTGCTTCAGACGTTTGATGGCCACTTCACGGTGGACCTTGCGATCGAGCGCTTTGAGCACCCGCCCCATGCCACCGGAACCGAGTTCCGCGAGGAAGTCGAACCGCTCGGCGAAGACCTTGCGGTCGATGTCACGCAGCGCATCATCGAGCGCGGCCAACCCGACTTTCGTCGCGCCGATGGTGCCTGGATCGCCGAAAGACTGACCCGCTGTGACAGCACCCATTGCCGTGTCCGCGGCACTCGGAACATCTGGTTCTGCCGCAGGCTTGCCAGCGGAAAGGTGGGAGTTGTCTGACATGCGGCCCGTCGCTTTCTCATCAAAACCAGGGGAGGGCTTGGCATGCGTGACGAAACGTCACGCGGGGCGGTCAGACTGTCGGGCCGCGTAGACTCTCAATAGCCTGACAAATCCTGTGTCAGCGGTTCGATGTGGCAGACGGAACCGCCGAACCGCCAGCGTTGTCCCGGTCGCAAGGGGACCAGTTCGCCTACTTGAGGTTCGTGGTCGTCAACGTTGATCGCACACTCGATCGGATCAACAAGCCGCTCGAACCAGAAGCCATCGCCCAGCGCGAGCAGGCGAGCCATCCGGTCAATGCCGTGGTCGACCGGAGTAATGATGGCACACTCGGTTGGCGAACTCCCGATGAAGAGCTGGCGAAATAACAGCACGTAATGCTCATTCGGCAGGTTCGTCACGCGACGAATGCAGGCTGCCTCCAGACTGGAATGACGGGCCAGTTGCCACAACGCCGGGACATGTCCCGCACCGACCGCAGCCACGTGCTCTTTGCCGGGATCCAGAATTTCAACCGGATTCCCCACCGATGAGAATAAAGACGTGTGCAATCGAAAGGCTTCCGCCACGTTGAGTTCTAACGGCGTTCGTGCATCGCGTGGTTTCAAGATCTGGGGTGTGCGCGGAGGCAGCTCGACCGTTCCGGCCATCGTTCCGCTGCTGGAACCGAGGTCTTCCACGGTGAGACCGTTGCGGGTCAATGCGAGGGCAAAATGTTCACGGGAGATCGATTCCCCCTGGGCTTCATGGGCCTGATACTCGGGAAACAGGCCGCGGTCGGTTCCCGGAACGAACCGCAGGATCACATCGTTCCGTTCACTTCGCTGCCGACCGAATTGCAAGCGGTCTTTGGCAAAGACGAGATAGCGTCCGCCTCCCTCAAATCGCAGGGCGATGCGGGACATTGGCGTTTCAAGTCGTTGAATGACCGACGAGGCGAACAGTCGCCCTTCATCCCGTTCGTAATGTCGTTTGAGCGGCAACTGAAAGTATCGGCTCTCTGCCATCTTTTTTACAGGAGCCTGGGCAGCGGCGGCATCCAGCGAGATGATCGACTTGTCGCCCCCGCTGATCACGACCTTCCCGAAGCGCGTCATATCCAGTCCGGCGAGATCGATCACCGACAACCCGTCGCCATCGATTTCGAGCGTGTTCGAGGCACTCTTCTCCGGATCCGGGACCGCGAACCGCAGACTCGCACGCAAGTCGCGACCGAGCGATCCGGGAGGTGCTGCTGGAAAGGAAATCTCCAGTTCAACCCGATAGCTCCCCGGCGCACAGGGCTTATCTGGATCACGCGGGTCACGCAGGGCACACGTCTCGTAGAACTTCCAGTAACCCGGCTCCTCCTGAACCAGTCGCGGCTGTTCGATCCAGTGCGTCCGATCGAGCGTCCCACTCAACTGGGCGACGACTTTCGGACCTTTCGTGTATCCCGGACAAATCAGGTGAAACTCGACCTCCATCGCATTCCCGATGGCGACATCCATCCCCAGGTCGACATGCAAGCGCGGAGGGGGGAGCTCATTCGTTGCTGCCGCAGACGTCGATGAAGAGGACTGCGATGAAACAGTTCCACCGAGCCGCCGACAAATCTCGCCCCACACAAGCGCGAGTTCATCCGCCGCCAGCCCCGAGTTCTGGGAAAACCTCGTCCATTTCTGCACGAGATCCTGGGGCGTTTCCGTACCGGTCAACCCTTGCAGGTAGGCCATCAACAGCTGGTGTTCGTTTGATTCAACGGGAAACGGTGAGACCGCGGACATGCTGTTGACTCCGAACATCGTCAGGGGGCAGAGGGTGGCGGGTTCTGTTTGTACTGCTCCAGCCAGGCTTGAATCTCGGACCACAGGTAGCGGTAGTCGCCCTTCGCACCCAGCTTGTAAGCCGGTAAGCCGTCATTCTTGACGAGCTGCCAGAGCTTGGTGCGCGAGATCCCCAAGCGTCCCATCACGATTTCACTGTTGATGAAGGTTTCCGGCGGAGGCGTGCCCCCTTCCGGAGTCGTTCCCGTTGTCATGTCTTCCATTCGCTGACGATAGGTTGAGCTCTTGATTACTGCGTGGCGGTGTGAAGCGTTACATCGGCTTGCCACATTGAGCGCAGAAGCGATTCTCGCGGGGATTCTCTGCGCGGCAACCGGTGCAAATCACCACTCCCGCACCCGACGGCTGCGTGGCTCCGGCTGTTGAAACGGGTGCACCTCCTGCTCCCAACCCGATCACTGTCGGCGGTGCCTGTGGCTGCGGCGCGAGGTTCCGCGACATCTGATTCGCCATGTCCGCCAGCACCTGCATGTTATTCTGTCCCGATTGCTGCCCCTGCTGCAGTAGTTGCAGCAGCATCTGCTGGGTGTTCGCGTGATCGGCGTCACGCTTCTCTTGCAAGGCCTTCACATCGGCATTCGCGGCCACAGCCCCCGCAGCATTTGCCTGGGCGACTCCAACCTGCCCCTGGGCAACAGCCTTGGCCTTCTCGACTTCCGCGATGATTGCCGCATTCGCCGAGACCGCCATCATGCCGACAGCCCCGAGTTCTTTCACCGTCCGCAGCTTGTCGAGTTCCAACTGACCTGCCCGGTCTTCCCGAAGCAGATCGTACTCCGACTTCATTTTGAACTCGCGCTCGCGCAGTTCAGCCTCGAGCCGGCGCTTTTCATCACGCATCCGCCGGACATGGTCGTAGCGGTCCATCTGCTGTTTCGATTCGTCGGCTTCGATCGCGCGGACCATCTCGGATTCGCGCTGTTGCAGTCCCAGCCGTTGTTCTTCGCTGTGCCGCTGGAGTTCCAGGTTCATCAACGCCACTCGTCGCTGGCGATCGGCCCGCGCGAGTTCGATCTCCCCCTGGGCGGCGTCCAGATCGCGGGCGTTCAACACCTGCGCCAACGCCTCCTCGCGGTTCGACGCATTCGCCGTGCGGACTTTCGTCCGCGTGTGGTCCAGTTCCTGCAGTTCCTGCGTCCGCCGGTGATTCGCCGCTTCGATTTCTTTTTTCAGCTCGTCTTGCCAACGGCGATTGGCTTCGACATCTGCCACCTGGGTGAGCGTTGTTTCATGCTGCAACGTTTGCAGTTTGAAAGCGTGATCGAGTTCCGCCCGCACGCCGCGGAGTTCGCAGTCCTGCTCGATGTCGAGCTTGCGCAGCAGATGCTCCCGCTTCGCTTCGCGATCGGCTTTCAGGTCCTTGAGCGTGGCGGTCAACGCGGTGTATTCGTCCGCATCGATTAACTGCGCTTTGTCTCGCTCCTGCAGGAAGCGGCGGAGTTCCTCTTCGCTGTTCACCTTGTCGAACGTCTCAGCCTGGATCGCCGCCCGCCATTCCTTCCGCAGACCGACCCGGCGCAGCTTCACTCCCAATTCCTGTTCCATCCGGTCCGACGCAACCTGCTTCGCGAGAATCTCGATCTCGTCGAGATGCTCCCGTTGCTGGGTCTCAGCGAAGAGCTTATCCGCAACGAGCTTCGCTTCGGCTTCCTGGAACTGCAGATCATTCCGCTGAAGCCACTGCTCGCCCGTCTTTCGGCGCTGAGCGTTGTACTCAGGATGCGACACCGACAGCGTCTGGACCTGGGCGAACTTGAGGCCGTTGCGTGACAGACTCGTCTGGAGGGCCTGCCGGATGCAGAGTTCGATGTCGCCGCGGGCCTGCTGTCCGGTCAGTTCCTGAATCGACAGCCGGCCGATCGTTTCCCACAGCGCCTGCCGAACGACGGGCAGAACCGCGTCCTTCAATTCCGCCCGGGTCATCCCGTTCCGAGGCCCGAGCAGATTCTTGAGGAACAACGCGACGTCATCCAGTTGGACGGTCAACCGCACCGTCGCGTCGACTTCGAGAAACTCTTTGGTGAGCATCCCGGTGCAATCGAGATCGAGCGGAATCTCCTCGGCCCGCGTGAGGATCACGGTGGTCGAGGTCTTGGTCCAGAACTTCATCCGGTCGAACAACGTCTGCAGGGTGTATTCTCCCTGCGGCACCTCACCAACCGATTGCCCTTTCTCCAGGAAGATCGCCCGGACGCCGGGGTCGATCGTCAACTTCCGGGAAAAGAATCCCGGCACATCCTGCACATCGATCCGGACCGCAAAGTCCGCATCGGTCGTCACCCAGCGCTGCTGTTCGATCGGGGCCATGGTCATCTCCTCAAGAAAGATTGTTGTCGTCATTGGCTGGCTGTTAGTCGGTCGATTGCCTGATGAAGCACTGGGTGGCCCCGGTAGGCGAAGGCGCCAACCGGGGCCACCCGCGGGTTCATCCGGCTTTTTTGGGTTCAGCATCGAACGACTTAGTAGCTGGTCCAAACTCGCCGAATTCATAGGTCTTCGTCTCCTTGGTAATTCCCTTGGACGACCCCTTTGACGACTCTGGAACAGTCGGACTGCCGTTCTTGTCTTTGTCATAAATCGCATCAAATCGTCGATTGGGATTGGCAGACGTCATATAGCCGACGAGCCCGCCACACAGGAACATCACGAATAGGAACACTGCCAGAGCTCCCAGGCTCCACAGGGTCGGAACTACCCACGGTGGGAGCTTGCCAGGTGAAAGCTTCGCTCCAGGGGACGAGAGTGGCTGCTTGTCAGCAACGGAACGCGTTGACGCATTGGAGGGAGTCGACTTTGATCGAGGGGCGGTAGACAACTGCGAACGCGAACGTGGACGGGATGACGACGCCGGAGTTTCGGCCGCCAGCATCAATTCTGCCACCAGGGCTACACACCGTGGAAACCGATCCTGCAGCCCCTTCGCCAATCCGTGACGCAAAGTCTCGTTGACGGCGTCCGAACACTGCTTCACGGGGTCCGGCTCTTCACTTTTGATGGCCAACATCAACGCCATTTCATCGTCAGCGTCGAACGGCTTTCTCCCGGCGAGTAGTTCATAGGCGACCACCGCGAGGGCGTACTGATCGGTCCGGCCGTCCCAGAGGTGACGCTTTCCCTTGAACTGTTCCGGGGCCATGTACGGACGCGTGCCACGGGTGTCGACGGACGCGTTCGTGTGCGTGACGGCGGTCGCGCGAATCTCAGCCGCGAGACCGTAGTCGATCAGCCACACATCACCCGGTTCGCCCCCCTTGTCTTCTACGAGGATATTGTCCGGCTTCACGTCGCGATGCAGCACTCCCTTGCCGTGGCCGTAATCGAGTGCCTGCGCCACAGGTCGCAAGACTTCGACGACCGTCTCCAGCGGCAGCGTCCCATCCGGTCGGCGGTACTTCTTGGCGAATTGCGTCAACGGGATCCCCGGCAGATACTCCATCACGATGTACGGCCCGAACTGGGCGTCGTCGTACAGGCCGATCGTCTTGCCGATGTGCTGATGCGTCAGCGCATGCACCACCTGAAACGCGTCCCGCACCTGCCCGATCGCGGCCTCATTTCCGTTAAATTCCGGTGGCAACAATTTCACCGCCACAAACCGCTGACCTGCCGTATCCCACGCCTTCCAGACCATCCCCATCCCGCCACGACCGAGCGGTTCGTCGAGCCGGTACACGCCCAGCATCGTCCCCGGCCCCAGCCGCAGATTGCCGCGCGTCGCATCGTCGCCGTAGGTGTCTGGAGTTGGAGACATGATTGTTGACAATTCAATAGAGGGTATGACAGGCGTCGGCCGGATCCTCTGGTCAGGTTCGGTTGTTACGCAGGCGCACGAGGGCTTCGGCCTCAGACAACAGCAGCCACGGTCGGCGGTTGCCAGTGATCAGGCAACTTTCGATGCTCGTCCCGCGTTTCGGCGTCACGAACGATACGCCGTATTTCGCGTTTCCGATGATTTCACAACCGCGGACGGTGCAGAGGCCGGAGATGCTGATCCCGTTCTCTGCATTGTCCGCAATGCGACAGCCCTCCACCAATCCTTCACCATCGGTCATATTGATCCCATGCTTATTATTCCGGGAAATGATGGTGTTCCGCACACGGAATGCTCCATCGGAGAGTGAGAGGCCGTATCGGAGACACTCTTGAAACGACGAGTCCTGCACTTGCACGTTCGCTGACCCACCAGACATCAGACTCAGTCCGAACATGCACCGCAGAACGTCCGCCCGCAAGACTGTTGCGATGCATGAGGAAAGCGAGATGCCGAATTCCTCACAGTCCTGGACAGAGACGTCACTCAGTTCAAACCGCGAGCCTTCACGACCATCATTTCCGCTCAGTCTCAGGCCGTCCTTACAGAAGCGGATCCGCAGGTTGGTGAGCGTGGCTTTCGAGGGACGTACATCGACGGACGACAGGTTGATGCCGCGCCGACAATGTTCAATCTGCAGTCCACTGAGGACCGATTGCGAATGAAACGCGTGGACTGCCATCTCTTGCAGATGGCGAAACACGCAATCGCGAATCACCAGTTGTGCACACTGATGGCAACTCACACCTTGCTGCGCATCGTGAAATTCGCAGTTCAGCAACTCGCATTGCGCCGCATCGGTCAGGCTGACGCAACCGCTCCCCAGGCCACTGAGTTGGCACTGCGTTAACGAGAGTGCAGCGCGGTTCGAGCGGACGGCATAGATACCGGAGTGTGCGGCATCGGCCTCCCCTTGAATGAGCAGGCCGCGCAGCGCCAGCCGGACATTTCCCTCGGCCACGAAGACCGGTTGATTGGTCGCCGAGACAGTTGCCGGGCGATGTGGGTCACGTGATGCGATCTCCAGATTGATCGTAATCGTCAATCCCCCGGTGTGCGGGCCCTCGTCGAGCAGGATCCGATCGCCCGATCGGGCGGCCTGCACCGCTTCCGCCAACGTCGCGTATTTCTGCCGACCGACAAGTTCCACGCGAAAGGGGGGCGTCGTCGCCACGGGGGGAGAGGCGGGTGGGGGAGCAGCTGTCGACTGTGTGACGGGAGTGACCATCGGTGGGGTCGGTGTCACCCCGCGGAGTGCGGCGATGAACTCGCGACAATTCGCAAACCGTTGGTCAGCCGTTTTGGCCAGGACCCGTTGGAGCGTTTGCTGAAGGGCTGGTGGTAATCCGGGTATCGACTCGGGGGAATCGTTGAGCACCGCTTCACGTAAGACGGCCACATCATCCCCATCGAACGGCAGCGAACCGCTGAACAGGTCGTAGGCAATCACCCCCAGTGCGTATTGATCGGACGCAGCAACCGGTGGACGGCTCTTCCAGATTTCCGGGGCCATGTACGGGCGAGTCCCCGCTGCGGTCACCGTGACCTGACTGAAGCGGCTGACGGTCGATCGGACCTGCGCTGCCAGACCGAAGTCGATGACGTAGACGCCCGTCAGTGTTGTCCCGTCGCCCGCAAGCGTCAGCAGAATGTTGTCGTGCTTCACGTCGCGATGGATGACTTTCAACCCATGTGCATAATCGAGCGCAGCCGCGACCGGCTCGAGAATTCGGACGACGTCTTCGGGCGCAAACTGTCCTTTCATCCGGCGGTAACGAGAGAGTGTGATCCCGGGAATATAGGTCATCACCAAATACGGACCCCAGGTCGGGTCGCGTTCCAGCAATTGGACAGGGCCAATGTGCTGGTGATTCAATATCCTGATGAGCTGAAAGTTTTCGAGCACCTGTTCCCAGGCATCGGGATGCGTGGCGACAATCGCCGGGAGCAACTTCAGCGCAAACAGCTCACGCGTCTCGGCGTGTCGCGCTTTCCACACCTGCCCCATCCCGCCGGCACCAATCAGTTCTTCGAGGATGAAGTTCCCTAATCGGACACCGATCGAGGGTTGAGTCAGTTCGGCGGGCACGCCCGACAGCGAGGACTCGTTCACCGGCGCGGGCGAAATCGTCGGCTGATCTCCATAGCGTTTACTCTTGCCGAAAAAGCTGGAAAACATCAGCGTATCTTTCAGCGATCGTTAGGAATATGACTGTAGCTGACCAGTGTGATCCGTGATTCGCATTCTCATCTGAGGAACCACTATCTCACAATCCGGCGGTCGCGGACGTGTTGCGTTAGCAGTGTCGCCGCCTGGGTGCTGTTGCTCCAGGCGGTGGTCCATGTCGGTTGATCGATCGGCGTGCGGAGCAGCGTGTCGATCGAACTGCGTAGCGCTTCCGCTTGCGTCACCGCGGTCTGCAACGACTGAACCGCTTCCTTCACCTGGGCTCCCTCGAGTCGCAGGCCCCGTGTTCGCGGCTCGGCGGTCGGTAGCGTTGCGAGGAGTTCATCGAGCATGGTGATCTGTGTCTGCAGGTCGCGTAACTTTCGCAGAGCGGACATCTCGCTGACGGTCAGCAGGGCTTGTTCGAGTCCGGTGCGACTGTGTTGACTGAGCCGTCGCAGATAGCGTTGCAACCGGCGGTCGACTTCAGTGCGGTCCCAGATCCACCAGGTCCCCGGTCGCCGGGCCGGATCGACGGCTGCCGTCGCCACTGCCGCTGGTGGGGTTGGTTCATCGCGCTCCAGCTTGGCAGCTGCGGTCCGCCAGCGATTGATGTCTGGAGCGTCGATCCCAGCCCGGGTGAGCGCTGCCGCAGTGAGGGCCGCCAGTCGATTCGCCGCTTGAGCCGACGACAACTGCCGTTGCAGCACTTCATCCTGCATCGCCCGCAGTTCCTCTTCTGCGGTCCGATCGAGCGGCAGGCCACTGTTGGCCAGTGCTTGTGGAACGGCTTGCCAGTCTTGTGGCGTCTTCAACTGTTCGATGGTCTCCGCGAGTTCCGCTTGCGCGGTGGCCGCATCGGTGTCGGCCTGGGCGATGGTCGAGCGCGACTGAATGTGCCGCAGCCCCTGACAGCGCACACCCCGTTGTTCGAGGGACCGATTAGCAGCAGCGAGACACTGCGTGGTGGCGTTTGCGTCACCGCCGAGGACTTGCGTCCAGCGCTCGGTTCCGAAGACGTTCAGCACACCCATTAACCCGCTGGCAACGAACGCCCCGAGCATGGTTGCCGTCACGCCGTCCCCCTGCCGCAAGAGATGATGCAAACCCTGAGCAGGATCGAACTCAACGGCGACTTCCGCGGCGGCGGACTCGGTCCCACACGTCAATTCGGTCGGCACCCAGACCGTTCCGACCGGGATCAGCCACAGCGAATCTTCCGGCCGCAGGTCCTGGGGAATCGCGGTCCGGGAAGTCTCCACGCATTGATCGCCCCGGAAGCGGCAGAGCTGCATCCCCTCTGGAATCCCTCCCTTTAAGTCTGCTGGGCGGACGCGACGCAGAAGCGATTCTGTCGATTTCCCGCGGGTCCAGGTTCCCCAGGATGCAGAAATCCAGTTGAGGACCCGTGTTCCCAGCGAATGCCCCAAGCCAGCGGCCGCACCGATCGCAAACTCATTGATGACAGTCGGTTCGAGCAACACGATCGGTCTCCCCCACGGGGTGAAATTGGATGACATCAGACACGCTACCAAATAGAACGCACCAAAAGCAATTCGGATCAACTCAAAAGAACAAAAAAAATAAAACACGAACTGCGGATTTTTTTCCTGATCCGAAGAACGATCCGCTGCGTATCCTTCTCCATGCAGGCCAGACGACACCCGTCAGCCAGCCGGAACCACCTGAAGAACGGAACCCTGCCATGCTTCATCGCCTCCCCGCTTTCCTGATCGATGTCCTCTGCGGCCTGGTGCTTGTTCTCCCGAGTGCCCTGAGCTGCTAACCCCGGCGGGCTGTGTTGGCCCGCCGACTGTCCCGTGTCCGCTTCTCTCCAGTAAGAAAGAGTCTGCCATGGAACGCATCCTCATCCCCGGTGTTGGCCAGTTCGATCGTCACGTCACCGAGCTCCCGGCCGACTGCAGCCAGCACGTGCGACTGGAAACGGTCGCCCTCTTCACTCCGCCCCCGGTGACATTCCGGACCACAGCGTGGGGCGTCGCGGTCTTCCTGATGGGCATCCTCTCGGGCCTGACACTCACCGCGGGGATTTAATGCTCCAGACTGACACCCAGCCTCAGCTGAGGCTGGGTCCGGCCGGTCGTCTGAATCGCGTGACCGGTTGACAGGTTGATGAAGCCCTTGCGAAATTCAGACCACCACAAGCCGTGCGAATTTTCGAGGGAACCCGACCTTCGGTAAAATGTAATCCAGCCCGATGTTCCGACGGAATCGGCACTCGTGCATGCCTGTTGAAAACTTACCAGACCCCGCGAGCTTTACATGAGTATCCCATCATACGGCGATCTTCACTCCAGTCAGTTTGGTCCCGAGCCACCACGGGGAACCCGCCTTGGAAACTACCTCTTATGTGAGAAACTCGGGTCGGGAGGCATGGGTCACGTCTGGCGTGCCGAACACGAGACGACCGGTGAGGCATACGCGATCAAGTTACTGCCCCCGATGATCGCCTCTCATCCCGATGCATGGAGCCAGGTCCTAGCGAATTTCCAGTTGGTTCGAAAGCTAAACCACGAGCACATTTGCCCACTGCATCTACTGGAACGTGACGCGGAGTGGGGGCCCTATCTCGTCATGTCGTTTATCAACGGCATCACGCTGGGAAGATACCGACAGCGAAAGGGCTCGTTCTCGGTTCGTGAAGTCGCTGCGTTGTTGGAACCAGTTGCCAGGGCACTTGACTACGCCCACGGACAAAAGGTGATTCATCGGGACGTGAAGCATGACAATATTCTGCTGACACTGGCCGGTGATGGCGAGACGGTGACCGGGATTTATGTCATCGATTTCGGTCTCGCGGCTCAGGTGCGTTCGACGATGAACCGGTATAGCCAGCAATCTGTCTCTACTGTGGGGACCCGCCCTTACATGGCACCGGAAATCTGGCGCAGTCGACCGCCTGTTGCTGCTTCGGATCAATATGCATTGGGCGTCATCGCTCACGAACTCCTGGCGGGCTATCTCCCGTTTGACAGCGATGACGTCGTCGTCTTGCGTGAAGCTGTGCTGCAGGAATCGATAGAAGCGATTCCGGACGTAGCCCCGGGCGTGACAGCGGAGGTGATGCGGGCCTTAGCGAAAAAGCCTGATGAACGGTTCGCTGACTGCTCTGAGTTCGTGCATGCGATCGGCCGCCATGTCTCTTCAACCGACAGCGGTACTCCCTCCGATCGACTGCGCTGTCACGAAGAAGCCTACACTGCTGCAGTGCTACGCGGAGCGACCAGGGAATGGTTCCAGGAACGTGCGGCCGAGGACATCCAGCTCTGGGCAGAAGCTGCGGCTCAAGCGAACCCGATCGCTGAGAACTTACTGGGGGAACGGTTATTTCTTGGTATCGATGGTGAAGCGAACCATCCGCAGGCGCTTGAGTTCTTCCAGCGTGCGGCTGCCAAGGGACATGCGCCAGCGCTCGGCAATGTGGGGCTGTGCTATTACAAAGGTCTCGGTGTCGAGCAAGACACTGACAAAGGGATCGCAAACTTTCGACTAGCTGCGGAACTGGGTTGGGCGGATGCCTGCTGTGCCCTCGGATGCTATCTGGGAGGCGGAATTGGCGAATCTCCAGATCGACAAGAGAATCTGCGGTGGATTCAAGCCGCTGCCCAACCGGGTCATCTGGCCGCGATGTACCTCCTGGGCCTCTGTTATGAACGAGGCTGGGGCGTTACTCCTGACCAACAGGTGGCCCTTCAGTGGTATCAACAGGCTGCTCAGGAAGGGCAAACTCATTCCCAGGAACGTTTGGGGGACTGTTACCGTGAAGGAATCGGATTGCCTATGGATCTTCAGCAGGCCTATCGATGGTATCTGCGGGCAGCCGAACAGGGCATCGCTAGTGCACAAAACCGGGTTGGCCTGATGTTGGCTAATGGCCAGGGAGTCGCACGAGATCCCCGGCAGGCGTTCGAATGGTTCCAGAAGGCAGCGGAACAGGGTAATCCATCGGCGCAGTTCAACCTGGCCGACAGTTATGACAAAGGGAGCGGCGTTCCGCAGGATCTGACGCAGGCCATCCAATGGTATCGTCGCTCCGCCGATCAGAATGACTTCGTAGCCCAAAATCGGCTTGGCGTCTGTTATTACATGGGCCATGGTGTCCCGCAGGATTACTCACAGGCAGCGGAATGGTATCGCAAAGCTGCTGAGATGGGCTACGGCCAGGCGCAATTCAATCTGTCTGACATGTATCTCGACGGCTTGGGAGTGGAGCAATCCGATGCTGCGGCCGCCGAATGGAGTCGCAAAGGAGCGGAGAGCGGGAACGCTTCGGCCCAATTCCGACTTTGTGAGTTGATGCTTGATGGTCGGGGAACTCAAGAAGACCCCGTGCAGGCTGCCGAATGGTGCCGAAAAGCAGCCGATCAGGGGCTTGCAGCCGCTCAGAACAAACTAGGACGGTTGTACGAACTGGGTCTGGGAGTCACACAGGACGACCGGTTGGCTTTCGCCTGGTATTCAAAGGCTGCGGCACAGGGTCTGAGCGCCGCCCAGACGAATCTGGCCATCCAATACGCAAATGGCAACGGGGTGCCGCAGAGCGATACCGAGGCAGCCGCCTGGTACCGGAAAGCTGCTGAGCAAGGCTATGCGTATGCGCAAAATGCCTATGGCATGCTCTGCGAGAACGGCCGGGGAGTGACCAAGGATCTGGCAGAGGCGGTCGCTTGGTACCGAAAGGCAGCGGAACAGGGAAGCGCCGGTGCGCAATACAACCTGGCAGATATGTATGAATACGGCAAAGGCGTTCTGCAAAGCGATGAAGAGGCGTTGCGCTGGTATCTGTTGGCGGCACAAAATAAAAGTCCCGCTGCGGAGAATCAGGTCGGCCTGATGCATCTTCAGGGCCGCGGGTCTCGCGCGGACGCCACGACTGCTGCCCAATGGTTTGAGAAAGCCGCTGAACAAGGACATGCAGCGGCAGCCTACAACCTTGCCAGCCTCTATTCGAGTGGGAACGGAGTCCTGCAGGACGACACCCTGGCCTTTCACTGGTATTCGCGCTCAGCGGAGGCTGGGGACGCTGACGCACAAATTTCCCTGGCCGGCATGTACGAAGAGGGAAAGGGAACCCCACGCAACGAAACCGCTGCGTTCGAATTCTATCTGAAAGCGGCTGAACAGGGGCGGGCATCGGCTCAGTTCAGCGTCGGTTGGTGTTACGAATCTGGTAAAGGGGTCCTTCAGAACGATCGTCAGGCGATCGAGTGGTACCACAAGGCCGCCATGCAGGGTTACATCTATGCCCAGTATTCTGTTGGCAAGATGTACGAAGAGGGCAGCGGCGTACGCCCCAATCCGGAACGCGCCTTTGAGTGGTACCTCCGCTCTGCCGAAGGGAACTACGCCCTGGGCATGGTCAAAGTTGGTTTGATGTATGATGGAGGCAACGGAGTCGCTCGGGATCCTGTCGTTGCCGTCCGGTGGTATCAGAAGGCAGCCGATGCAGGCCACGCCACCGGTCAGAGGATGTTGGGAGAATCCTATCTCGCCGGTGACGGAGTCGGACAGAACGATCGACTGGCAGCCGAGTGGTTACGCAAAGCGGCCGAGCAAGGTGACCGCAGTTCTCAAAATCTGCTGGGACTGATGTATGAGCGTGGCCGCGGAGTCACTCAGGATAATATTCAGGCGGTGCTCTGGTATCGGAAATCGGCCGACCAAGGCTGGGCCGACGGACAGTTCAACCTCGCCGATATGTACGAAGCCGGTAAAGGAGTCGGTGTCAGTAAGTCCGAAGCACTTCGCTGGTATCGCAGCGCAGCAGACCAGGGACACGAAAAATCGAAAGAGGCAGTCGCGCGCCTGACCTGACGGGGGCTCATAACAGTTCCGCTTGTTTCCGTTCGGAACGCACCATCCACAATGAACATCAGCGGGGGGGGCACCACTCAATTGGTTGGTGGAGAGTGCTTGAACGCTTGCAGGGCTACCGGGACCCGACGATTTGGATATGTCCTGCACAGAGATCCATTTGAATTGTGCACTGGTGGTCGTGACGATTTTGATGCCACCCAAGTTTTCCCCTGCTAAACGGCATGAATAAAGACCGGATGACATGAACCAAGTTCCCGACAGCTACGGTGACGATCCGACCCGCGGTGGCATGCGTCAACTCGGTGTCTACCGGCTTGATGAACCGCTCGGGCGGGGAGGAATGGGGATGGTCTGGAAGGCGTGGGATACCGCTGGCCAGCGTGTCGTCGCCGTGAAACTGCTGCCGCCGGAATTTAAAGGGAATCCGGAAGCTGTTGCCCAGGTGCGTGAAGCGTTTGGCGTGGTCCACGCGCTGACCCATCAGCACATCGGTAAGACGATCGGCTTGTTCGAGGATCCCCAGCACGGACCGTACATCGTGCTGGAGTTCCTGCCAGGTGTTCCGCTCACGCAGTTCGTGAAGAAGTACTGCCAGCCGGATGGAACGGTGCCACTGGGAACTGTCGTGCGACTGCTGCGACCGGTCGCGCTCGCCCTCGATTATGGTCACGCGGAGGGCGTCCTCCATCGGGACGTGAAGCCCGACAACATCCTCGTCGAAGACCGCGACGGCCAACCGGGGAAAATCTGGCTCATCGACTACGGCCTCGCGGCCGAGATTCGTGCCACCTCAGTGACGCATACCAACGCGACGGTCGACACCCGCGGCACACGGCCTTACATGGCCCCCGAACAGTTGAAAGGGAAACGCAAACTGTGGGACGCGCGGACCGATCAATACGCGCTGGGCGTTGTGGCCTATGAACTGCTCGCCGGCGAGCGTCCGTTCGATGCCGACGACGAGATGACGCTGATGTTCGCGATCATGCAGGAAACGATCGAACCGATCGCCGGCCTCGCGGACACAATCAACGCGGCTCTGCTCACCGCCCTCGCGAAGACCAACGAGGGCCGCCACGTCAACTGCGTAGCATTCCTCGACGCCCTCGCGCAAGGCTCAACCTCTGCCGTAGGGTGGGTCGAGTCCGCGAGGCCCAACAGTCCCGTCACCGACCCCATTCAGGAGGGTGGGCCTCACAGAGCCTCGACCCACCCTACCAAAGCCGCACCACCGCTGATGAAAGCCCCGTTCGATACCGCTGCTGCGAAGGCGGGACAGGCCGCATGGGCCGAATACCTCGGCGTCCCGGTCATCGAGAAGAACGCGGCCGGGATCGAGCTGGCACTCATCCCCCCGGGTGAATTCCTGATGGGAAGCAGCGACGCGGATGTCGCCGCCGCTCTCGCGGCTGATCCGACGAAAGCGATGAAGGCTGAATACCTAGATGACGAGCGACCTCAACACGTGGTGCGAATCACCCGACCGTTCCAGCTAGGGATTTACCCTGTGACCCAGCAGCAGTTCAAGCAATTAATGGGACACAACCCAAGTGCGTTTTCACTCCAGGGAGACAAGAAGGAGCAGGTCGAACGTATTGATGATCTGTGGTTACCTGTGGAGAACGTGACCTGGTTCGACGCAGTCGTGTTCTGCAACAAGCTGTCGGAACGGTGCGGTCTGCCTCCGTACTACGACATCGGTACACATATGCAGATGGATGGAAAGTCAATTCAGAATGCGATGGTAGAGATTATCGGCGGGAAGGGCTATCGGTTGCCGACGGAAGCGGAGTGGGAATACGCGTGCCGGGCGGGAACAACAACTGCGTTTTGGTTCGGGAACAAGCTCAACGGTGAAGACGCAAATGTTTACGGGGGGTACCCCTACGGAACAACCAAGAGGGGCCCAGCTTTGCATAGACCTTCAACTACAGGAGACTACCCGGCGAACCCATACGGTTGTAACGACCTCCACGGAAACGTATGGGAGTGGTGCGAGGATTACTACGACCCCGAATTTTACGAATACATTAACATCAAGACTGACGACCCAAGACCCGTATCACCCTCATACAGCCGTGTGCTCCGTGGCGGGTCTTATCGAGATCCTGCGTGGTGCGCCCGCGTCACTCGACGTCACTCGGGATGGCCTGCTGATCGTAATGATGCCGTAGGCTTTCGTCTGGCGCGGACTGAATAATACTGTCAACGTGTGGCCTCCATGAGGAAGCCGTTATCAAGATTGGCCACCCCACGCACGCACATGTGATGGAATCCACCAAGGGTTTGCATCTCGACTGCTGATGGGGTCACAAGATCAGTGATTGCTGCCTGAACGCTTGACGTACTCACGGGACCATTGTCAACTGGCCCATCCCTGCACTGGATGGCGGTTTCGTCAGCTGATGGAGATTTCGTATGCACCCGACACAGCTTGCCGGTCGGTTGGGATTGAGTCCTGAGACCCTCGCCAAGGTCTGCGAAAAGCTGCAGATCACCTCACCCGGTGGAGCAGACGGGGCGTTTTCTGCCGAGCAGGTGCGGCAGATCAGCGAGTTTGTCGAAGCCCGGCAGCGTGCCAAAGCCCAGCCGGGGCAAGCTCCCCCACCGCGGGAACTGGGTGAACGATCCTTCGGCGATCAGAAGTCTAACAAGACACCTAAACCGACACGCCCCCTCTCGGAAGCATTGGGGGATCCGGTTACTCCCGCCCATCCATCGGAACCGGGAGTCCCTACATCGTACGGAGGGAAGCCTTCCACCAAGCCCGTCCATTCGCCAGCAACACCAGTCCCTCCCACAGCTCCCGTGAGCGGGATCGCCGCGACGATTGCCGTGCTGCCGCTGGAGATGGGGTACGACATTCTTCAAAAGCTGGGCGAAGGAGGCATGGGCTCCGTCTTCCTCGGCAAGGAAAAATCCTCCGGCCGGGAAGTCGCGATCAAACGGTTGAATACCGGTGGAGCGACAGAGGAAGCGCTGGAAACGCTCATCGAGGAGTTCCGCAACGGCTGCAAGTTGAGCCATCTGAACATCGTTCGCTTCCTCTCGGTCAACCGGGATGATGAAGGTCCGTACTTCACGATGGAGTATGTCGATGGCGAAGCCCTCAGCAAGCGACTCAAACGGGGGCCGATCGATCTCGCCACGGCTCTCGACATCTTCACGCCCCTCGCCGACGGACTGCAGCACGCGCATGACAAGCAGCAGGTCCACCGCGACATCAAGCCGGGAAATATCCTGCTCACCAAAGGGGGAATGCCCAAACTGGCCGACTTCGGCCTCGCGATGAATACCGGCCGGGATGAGGGCGGCAGCGACTTCGTGGGGACGCTCGATTTCATGCCGCCGGAGCAACGGGTCGATTCGCGACTCTGCACCGCGGCCAGCGATCAATGGAGTTTCGCAGCGACGATCTATTACGCGTTGACTAAGCAGCCGCCCCGCGAGTACGACCCGGGGAAAGTTCCCGCTGCGATTCGGCCGATCCTGACGCAGGCCCTGCAGGACGCGCCGAACAAGCGGTTTAAGTCGATGGCCGAGATGGCCCAGGCCCTGGAACGCTGTGCCCGCTTCGTGCAGAAGGCCGCGGACGTGCCAGAGTTTGTTCCGGAAGAACCGACTCGGCCCTCGGGTCCAGCAGCCCGAGCAACGTCAAGCACCACGCAGGCAGTCCCTGTTGCCGCAGTCCCCGTCAACGTGGCCCAGGTGGCGGGAACAGCGGCGATCCTCGGTGCGGCCTATGGGTTCTGGCCGGGGATGCTCTTCAGTTGGCTGGGGCTGATGGCGGGTGGCGGGTGGTGGGGGCATGCCTTCTTCACGAAGCAGCGGGGCATGGCACCGGCAGCCGGGATCGTCCTGGGCATTGTGATTGCGTTCGTTGCCGGACTGTTCATTGATGCTTTCGCTGATGTCGCAATGCTCTGGGGAATGGCAGCCGGATCGCTCGCCCTGGGCGTCGCAGCGGCGATGCTTTATCGCGAAGAGGGGGTCGTCAAAGTGCTGGGTCCGTCGCTGGCGACTGCGGTCGTCCTGGGCGGATTGGGCATTGTGTGGGTGGGACTTTCGAGCGCGTTCACGACACCCGGTGGCCGGGTGGTCAACAACAATGGTGGAAACGGGGGCGGCAACAACGGTGGGAACGAAACGCAAGCCGTGAAGATCGAGCCGAACGATCTCGTCTTCACCGGTCAGGAACTCGAGAACAAACGGGTCACCTGGCAAATCCAGGGCCATCTGAAGACGAACGATGGACAGGTGACCGGTCAGTTGACCTTCACCCCCGCCCGGCAAAAACAATCGGCGACGATGGATGTCGAAGGGACGTTTGACGGCTGGCGGCTGGAACTCAACGGCAAATCGGTCAGCAATCCGAACCTGATCCAGGTTGCGAACTACGTGCTAACGCTCGATGACGAGACAAACAAATTCACCGGCCAACTGGAGAATAGCCAGACGAAGTTGGAAGGGACCGTGACGCATTGGCCCGAACACAAGCAGCCGAAGTTCGTTCCGGACGGCGTCGTCGACGAGTTCGTGGAGCGCTTCGACAATGATCTCCCTCCCGGTCAGCTCCCTGCCGGCTGGAAGGGTGACACGACGATCGGACTGGTGGAACAGGGTGGTCGCCGCGGCCTGTCGCCGAGCGGTAAGGGCCAGCACACGTGGGAATTGCCACCGCTGAAACTGCACGGCGATTTTCTGTTCGAGTCGACCGTGGATTACCCGCAAGCAGCCGACAATACGCTCCGGTTCACCTTCCGTGGCTCGCCAGGCCATCCCGATCTGGTCGTCAATATCACCATCCATACCTACGGAGGCGAACAGCACGTCTCGCTCGCTGGCGGTGAAGCGAAGGGCTTCCCGAACCTGACCAGCTTGTCGCATCGCTACCGGCTGGAAAAGCGAGGTGAGGCGTTCTCGTTCTATCACAATGGATTTCTGGTGCACTCGGTCCGGTTGCCGAAGCACGTTTCCTTTGAGGGCATCACCGGGCAGCTGAGTGGGAATGCCCCTGCTCCGATCCTCATCGGCTTCCGCACGTCAGGACTGGGGCCGCTGCCTGAGGGGACCGCAGCGACAACCGAAACCTACGCAGCTCTTCCGTATGTAGAGACATTCGCCGCCACGCCGCTGACGAAACTGCCGGCCGGCTGGGTCGGCCCGCCGACGATGGGGGTCGCCTCCCTCAAGGGGACCCCGGTGCTGGGAGCCACCGTCAATGGGATGCACTCGGCCGTCTCGCCTGCAGTGAACCTCACCGGTGATTTCACGGCGGAATTCGATTATTTCGTTGAAAACAAGCATGATCAGGCGGCTGAATTCACGCTGTTGGGACAGCGCGGCACCCCCGATCTCAATGTGACTCTCGTTGTGCATATGTATGGCGGTGAGACTCACGTGCAACTTGACGGGACCGACGCCAAGCCCCTGAAGGGTTCGCCTGGTGAGGGAATACTCTCGATCAAACGGACCGGCGATGCCTTCGTCGTCGCGATCAACGGAACCATGCTGAATACCCTTCGCATCCCGAATGCCGGGAGCTACCGCGGTGTACGGGTCACGCTTCCCGGGGGTGAACCGCTCTCTCTGAGGGCAGTTCGACTGTACACGGGATCGCAACGTCCCACCGTCGCTGTCACTCCAGTTGTACCGACGACGCCCGCGACACCCACACCGACGGACAAGGAAACGAAGTTCGTGATCAAGGCCGCGCTCGCCAAGAACCTGATCAGTGAACAAGTTACACTCACGGTCGGCGGGCAGACCTTCAACTGGGAAGTGACAGAGAAGAAACCCTCGATAAGCCTGCCGATTACGCTGAAGCTGGAGCCGGGGACCTACCCGTACAAGGTGACGGGAAAATCGCAGGTGCGTTTGGCCCCGAATCGCCCGGGGGTCGGCTTTACCTGCGAGGCTGGCGGTGAAATAACGATCGCCCCCGACAAAGTCTTCACCTATGTCAGCGATGCCACGGTCAACGTTCAGGAGAAAACCTACCAGCCCGAATTCCACTGACGAAGGCTCATTCGATCGTCCCCGGAGCGTGCGTCCGCTCAACGATATGAATCGCAAGCACTGGTCAAGTCAGTGCTGGATTCGGCGCTCACTCCAGCCTAGTTGCTCGCTGCGCACTCGCTCATCGAGCAACCCGAAGGATTTGAACGATCGCTTCGTCACTCTGGTCCGCCGGCTCAACATGCCGGCGCGTCGTGAAGCCTGCGGACTGACGATCCACAGCCTGCGTCGCTTCTTCGAAACGTTCGCGGTGAATCACCACGTGCTCCAACGGGCAGTCGACCTCGGGCTCGGTCATGCCTCCGACAAGTGCATGGGGGCCGTGTATTCCTCACTGCGTGACGGAGACTTGCAACGCTTCATGCGGCAACTTCCGTTTGCTCGCTCGGTTCGGTGACCGTTCAACCACTTCAATCCTCGAGGAGCTTCCCATGCGTCATACCAAGACCACCGTGCTTGTGTCCCTGGTTTCTCACTGGCCGTCGGCTGCAACCCGCGACATGCCAGCGTCCTCCCTCGCACATTGCAGCAGGCCACGCCGGATCGCGACAGGGACAATTCCGGGACAACGCGGGATCACGGAAAACAACAGGTCCCGAAACCCTTGTGCTACCAAGGGGTTGCGGGACCTGCCGAAAGTCGAGCGGAGAGGGGGGGACACTCCGCAGGTCAATTTGCAACCAACACTGCCGTAAGCGTTTACGACGTAATACGTTTACGGCAGAACAAGTTGTGGTTGGTCAGGCGTGGTCAAAGTTGGTCACGGATTCTCACCGGTAGTCAAAACGAACGGCACACTGTGCCATTCGTTTTTCGGGCGAGTTTTGCTCCCGATCAAGGAGTGACTCGTCATGAGCAGTTGGGAAGTTCCATTTGTCCCGAAGTCGGGGAGCGTTCTGGTGATCGTAGGGATCTGTCGCATCAGCACGACACATCAGGATCCGCGCAGTCTCACCGATCAGGAGGCGTACTATCGTCGGTGGTTAGCAGAACATGTCAGTGTTCCGTGGAGGCTGGAGATTATCGCCAGCCAGGGGAGCGGAGAGAATCTGGAGCGAGTGGAGTATCTGAATCTAGTTGAGCGAACGGGTGAGTTTGATCTCGTTCTAACTGAGGACCTGGGGCGGATCTGCCGCCGAGTTCATGCGCATGTGTTCTGCGAGAACGCTGTGGACCTTCAAACTCGCGTGATCGCCATCAACGATCACGTGGACACGGCTGTTGAAGGTTGGGAGCTTTCTTCGTACTTCGCCGTGATGCGGCACGAATCGTACAACAAGGACACCAGCAAGCGGATTCGGCGGAGTCTGCGGAACCGTTTCACGCAGGGGGGCGTGGTCCAGTGCTTGCCTTACGGCTATATCAAGCCACACCCCAAAGCAACCGACTCCGAGTGCTCGAAAGACCCTGCGGCGGAACCCATCTACAGGGAATGGTTTCACCGGTTGGAAGAAGGGCAGTCCTTTGCCGAGATCGCCGACTGGCTCAACGACCTGGAAGTTCCCGTCGGACCATTTGCCCGCAGTCATCGGTGGACGCCGGAACTCGTCGCTAAGGTCACCCACAATCCGATTCTTAGGGGTGAGCGGCGGCGGAACGTGCGGATGGTCGACCGCATCAACAAGTCGGGTCGCAAGAAGTCGATCAAGGCCCCTCCGGCGGAACTGTTGATCCGTCACTGCCAGCATCTGGCGTTCTTTGAACCCGCCTATTACGACGGCATCATCACCATGCTCCGACTCCGCAACGACAAGTACCGTCGTGGAAAGAACGGTCAGGACTGTCGGCGGAATGTTCCGCGCCGGCGGACGCGGTGGCCGGGTCAGCATCTCCGCTGCGGCATCTGTGGTCGTCAATTCGTGTTCGGTGGACATGGCCAGACGCATCACCTGATGTGCGAAGGAGCCCGGCGGCACCGCTGCTGGAACGGTGTCACCTGTGACGGACCGTTGATGGTCCAGAAGGTGATGGCTGCCGTTCGCACCGAAATCCAACGCCTGGACGGTTTCGACGAGGGACTTCGGCGGCTTGTCATCGAGGAAGCCCAGGCCGGGGTCTCCGAGATCGCCGCGGAAATCAGCCAGCTTGATCGGCAGGATGGCAAACTCGTCCGTTCGATTGACAATTACACGCAAGCGATCGGGGAGTTCGGTACAAGCGTCGCACTGCTCAATAGCCTGCGTGAAGCCGAGACGCGACTGGCTGATCTCCGGTTCCGCCGCCAGCGATTGCAAGCGGAGCAGACCAAGCAGGCCCCGGAACTCCCTTCGGCTGACGAATGGAAGGAACTGGCCCTCGCGGCCTTTCAGGAGATCGAGACGACTTCTGCTGCGTTTGCGCGTCTGATGCGAGAACTGATTCCCGAGATCCACGTCTACCCGTATCGCCTGATTGACGGCGGCTTGCCGGTCTTGCGGGCGAAGTTCACACTGAACCTCATGAACTTCCTCCCCGCAGCATCTCGGCTGCCCGGTCCGGCCGCTGCATTCCATCGCGAGTTGCTGGTGGATTTGTTCGACAAGCCTCAGCGAGAACAGATGCGTGAAGCTGCGGTCACCGGCATGCAGTTGCCCGGCACGACGTACAAGGCGCTAGCCCTTCAGATCGGAGTGTTTGCCTCCGTCGTTCAGCGGGCGGCACAGCTTCAACGCCTGATGGATTCAGCGGGCGTGACCGATCCCTATCTTCCGATTCGCACGCCAATCGAAGGGAACGCCAAGTACAGCCGCCACCGCCATCCGCGGTTCCACTTCGAACCGCTGGCCGGTTACGAATCTCTGACCTTCCCGGAGACCGACCCGCGGTAACGCTTTCATCGGCTTTCCAGAATCTTAGACCCGATCCCTGTTTCTGCCGCGTTTCGCTCCTGCGAGACGCGGTTTTTTCGTTTCCGCAACAGGAGATTTCGTTGACGACCACACCTGTCCAACAACAACCCGATCACCCACTCCGGCGACTGCTGCGACTCTGGGCCAAGGCCGTTGTCGAGCGGTTGAGAGCGAATCAACCCCGACGGAACACGTCCAAATCAGATCGCGAAGAACAACCATAAGCAACTGCACTACGCCGCGTCTGGCACCTCAACGATCGCAAATGCTTGCCATTCAACAAGGGTTTTGGGGCTGCCGTCCATGGCAGCCCCAAGCCGCGATTTTTTAACTGGTATGAAGGTTGTCGTCGTCGCGGCGTGAAACGGTTCACGCGGAATGCTCTTGCCCCAATGGCCGTCGCCGGTGTCTGCTGAGAGCTGCCGGGATGCTGGGCTGAGATGCGACGTGACCACCAGTTTGTTTCTGCACGGAGGGCGCGGGACGTTCATCTCGGGGGCTGGCCGCTGATAGCTATGGGCTTCGAGCCCGGTTTTTTAACTGGCCACCCTGCGATCCACCCGGCTGAGCTTCGAGCTCGGAGAGGTAGTTGCCGTATGCCCATTGCTCGCTGACGCGAGTCTTTCCCGCACCCCCGTGCTCTGGAGGCTTTGCCATGATTCGATTCGTGGGGTTGGATGTTCACAAGCAGTTCATTGAAGTGTGTGTGATCGATCGCAAGGGGAAAGTTTTGAGCCGCAGTCGCGTCGACTGCCGTCGGGACGAACTGGAGCGGTTCGCGACCCAGGAACTGCGAAAGACCGACCGTGTCGCCTTGGAAGCGACAACGAACACCTGGCCGGTGGTCGACATTTTGCGACCGCGCGTCGCTCAACTCGTTGTCGGGAATCCTCTGAAGACGAAAGCCATCGCAGAAGCCAAGGTGAAGACCGACAAGGTCGATGCCGAAGTGCTGGCCCAACTGATGCGCTGCGAGTATCTCCCGGAAGTGTGGCAGCCCGACCCGGCCACACAACGGCAGCGCAGTCTGTTGACTCATCGCTGCGGTCTCATGAGCCAGCGGGCACGGCATAAAAACCATATCCAGTGCCTGCTGAACCGTCTGTTGCTGAAACCGCCGTGCCGCTGTCTCTGGACTAAAGCCGGATTGAGCTGGCTCGGCACTCTGGAATTGTCACCGACAGATCGATTGATGCTCGACAGTGAACTGCGACAGCTTCGATCCGTCGAACAGGAACTGATCGTCGTGGACCAGCAACTGGTGGAGATCGCGCGGGAGGAACCGCGGATCCAACTGCTGATGACCTTGCCAGGGGCCAATTACGTGGTGGCGATGGGCCTGCTGTCCGCCATCGGTGACGTGACCCGGTTTCGGGATGGAGATCATCTCGCCTCATACCTGGGGCTGGTTCCCATCACGCGTCAGTCCGCCAACAAGTGTTACCACGGGCGGATTACCAAGGCCGGTAATCCCCAGGTTCGCTGGCTGTTGACGCAAGCCTGTCAGCATGTGTCTCGACATCCGGGACCGCTCGGCGGGTTCTTTCGGCGATTGGCGAAACGGAAACCGCGGCATGTCGCGCTGATGGCCCTGGCTCGCAAGCTCGTGACGGTGGCGTATCTGATGCTCAAGCATAACGAACCGTATCGTTATGCCCGCCCCGAGCTCATGGCCGAGAAGTTCAACGACCTCCGCGTCAAGTACGTGCCGAAGGAAACGCCAGTGCCACCGGCTCCCTGGCGGGGCAGCGCCAAGCAAGGACTGCCAGCGGTCTACCACCAGGCTGGGTTACCGCCGACGCTGACACCGGAGCAATTCCCGGTGGGTGAACGACGTATGTTGGCCGAACGACAGCTCACGCAGTTCGTCGACGAGTTACACCACCCCGCCGCAAAAAAGTGAAGGCGTTCATGACCGAAAGGAAACCCCGTCTTCGGCTGCCCTGAAGGGCAGCCACCCATGTGATTTTTTTAGCCATGCCAGAACCAGAGTGTCGTTCTGCTGCCTTCGAGCGGAGGCATCCCAGGGGCGCTGCCCCTGGAACCCCGGGATTTTCGAGGCATAACTCCGGTGTCCGAGACGGGGCTCCCGTGATGCGCATCCAATAACAGCGGCAGCCCCTGAGAGGGGTGAACTGCTCAGGGGCTGCGTGCGCCTCGGCGCACCGTCGGTCCGGTTATTCCTCGTTCGGTTGCGTCCCCGCAGAGCCGAACTCCGCTTCACCGGACAAAATACAGAATACCAGATGAAGCAAATCGGAAATGCAAGTTGACACCTTCAGAGGTAGCTATTGAAGGTGATCATCTTAGACGGCAACGTTTCCCAAGCGTTCTCGCTTGGCCCCAATACACGTCAACAAGCCGGGCCGTCACTGTTGCATCCCCGCTCCCCCGGCGGAACCTCTCCTGCGAGCTTGTTAGCACCTGATCCCTATCAAGCCAGAACGCTACGACCGCGTCGTTGCAGCCGTCAACCGGCGGAACGCGAAGTATCGACGCAAACACGTAGGCGGTCAGGATCCTCGCGCAAACATCCCCAAGAAGCGCACCCGGTGGCCCGGCCAACACTTGCACTGGGATAACTGCGGCAGTCTGATGGTCTACGCCGCGCATGGTCAACGGGACCGGCTGATCTGCACGAACGCTCGCGAATACCACGATTGCTGGATGTCGTGTTCCGTTGACGGTCCCAAGGCTCGGACCAAGCTCGTGGCTGCCATCAGCGCGGAGCTGCGTTCGTTGCCGGGCTTTGACGATGCGTTCATGGCGTCGGTCGAGCGCCAAATGGGGGAAGTGGACGAGTCGCGCCAGAAATCCCGCCTGACCGCGGAGGCTCAGATCGCGACGCTGGAACGCAACCTCGGCAACATCACGGCAGCCATCGCGAAAGCTGGCCATAGCGAAGCGTTGCTGAGTGAGTTACGCCGCTGGGAAGCGGACCTGGCTGAACAACGCCTGATCCGCGAGAACGCTGGGCGACAGCGTACGCTCCCGGCGCTTCCGTCCCGTGACGAGTTGTTGGCCGCGCGGAGCACGACACTGGAAGCCGTGCTGGCTGGAGACGAACCGGCGATTCGGCTGGTCAAGCAACTCGTGCCGCGGATCGAGGTCTTTCCCGTCCGTCTCCGTGGTGGCGGAATTCCGGTCTTGCGCGCGAAGGTGACCATCGATCTAACGGCGGCGATGCCGAGTCTGGTCGACTGTCTCGCGACCTTGCCAGAGTTGCAACGCGAAGTCGTCGTCGACTTGTTCGATCCGCCGCAACGGGAAGCACACCGCGTCGAAGCCATGAAACTGCACGCCGCTGGGACTGCTACGAAAGAGATCGCCGCATCGCTCGGAATTACGACGACCGCGGTGCACAACATTCACAAGTTGCAGCGCGCTCTCGACGAGTCCGGATCGATCGACCCCGACGAGGTGTTGAACGAGCCGCCAGCGGACTATACGAAGCTCCGCCGGCATCTCCACCCCCGATTCCTGAAGCCCGCAACTGCGGCACAGCAGGAGCAACCGATGTCCCTTGACGAGACGCCTGTGGCGACTGTCTGACGGGGTCAGCGGTTGACCACTTCGGACGCGGCCGGACGGAACGATCCTCCGGCGTCGCATTGACAATCCCATTTCACTTGAGCCGCTCTGGCCTGCCGGAGCGGCTCATTGCATTGGAGCAGAAATTGAATCGACCGAAACGTTCCACTGTTCTCGAACGTACTACGACGATTACTGAGTGCCCCATCGCGATGGCACTGATCAACAGGGTCGCGGCACGCCTGGCCATAAGCCTTCTCCGGCGTCATGAAGCTCTTCAAGTCGAACTGGAAACCAACATGAAATTCGTTGAAGGGGAACGACCTCACCCTCTGCCGCCACCGAAGATCAATACTGACGATTCAGCCGGGCGGCGGAACGATCAACAGCCCTACCCTTTCTGATCATCTGGAAACGAGTTGCATTTCACTCGACTACGACGGGCAATCCGCCGCCGTGAGCGGAGGCCCGTTTTTAGCCATCAAGGTGTGTCGAGCACGTCGCTTCAATTAACCCGCACATCCTTACCGCCGCCACACAACGCATCGGCCTGACACCCGCCCGCGCGACGCGGATCACCAAGGCAGGCAATCCACAGATCCGCTGGCTGTTCACGCAAGCCTGTCAGCATCGGTCTCGACATCCGGGACCGCTCGGCGGGTTCTTTCGGCGATTGGCTAAACGGAAACCGCGGCATGTCGCGCTGATGGCCCTGGCTCGCAAGCTCCTGACGGTGGCGTATCGGATGCTCAAGCACAACGAACCGTATCGCGACGCGCGCCCCGAGCTCATGGCCGAGAAGTTCCACGACCTCCGCGTCAAGTACGTGACGAAGGAAACGCCAGTGCTACCGGCTCCCTTGCGGGGCAGCGCGAAGCACGGACTGCCAGCGGTCTACCACCAGGCCGGATTGCCAGCGACGCTGACACCGGAGTAACTCCCGGCAGGTGAAAGGCGCATGCTGGCCGAACGACAGCTCACACAGTTCGTCAACGAGTTACACCACCCCGCCGCAAAAAAAGTGAAGGCATTCATGACCGGAAGGAAACCCCGTCTTCGGCTGCCCTGAGGGGCAGCCATCCGTGTGATTATTTTAGCCATGCCAGAACCAGAGTGTGCTTCCGCTGCCTTCGATTGGAAGCCTCCCAGGGGCGCTGCCCCTGGAACTGTTAAGCCCGGTTGAAAATGGCGGCGCTTTCCGGGGGAAAATGGCGGCGCGGGGTCTGCGGGGATTGAAGGGATGGGCTCCGGGCGGGCCTGGGAATGAGATCGGCTGGGTCTGGGATCGAGCTTGAGGTGGACGCTGGGAAGCGGTCCTCAATCAGACGGGTTTGCGACGGCGGTTGGCGTCCTGGAGGCGGTAGCTTTCGCCTTTGGTCTCCAGGATGTGGCAGCGGTGCGTGAGCCGATCGAGCGCGGCGCCGGTGAGGCGTTCGCTGCCGAGGACCTCGGTCCCGTTCTCGAAGGGTCGGTTGGTGGTCACGATTAAGCGGTGGCGTTCGTAGGCGGTGGCGATCACGTCGAACAGCAGTTCGGCTCCGGCCTTGCTGGCGGGGACGTAGCCCAGTTCGTCGAGGACCAGCAGGTCGAGCTTGTTCAGCGCCTGCCGGTAACGAAGAAGCTGCCGTTCGTCCTTGGCTTCCAGCAGTTGGGTGATGCGTTCGGTGACGCGGAAGAACCGCACGCGTTTGCCTTGAGCACACGCCGCCATGCCCAGGGCGGTCGCGAGGTGCGATTTGCCCGTGCCGGAGGGACCAACGAGTAACACCTTCTCGCGCTGGTCGAGGTCGTCGCCCTGGATGAGCTGCAACACGAGCGGCTTATTGACGCTGGGTCTCGCGGCGAAGTCGAACTCATCCAGCAGTTTGGCCGCGGGGAAGCGGGCGGCTTTGAGTCGCCGCTCCGCCGCCTTGCGTTCGCGTTCGATCAGTTCCAGCTCGCTGAGCTGCAACAGGTAGGCCAGATGATCAGCGTTGTCGGCGGCACAGCGCTGGGCGATCTTCTCGCACTCATTGTGCATCGTCGGCAGCTCCAGGGTCTTGAGATGATGCTTGAGCAGCACGGTGCTTTTGGTCTCGGTCTTGGTCATGGCGTCACCTCGGTCTGCGAAGCGGTGTCACTGAGGAGCGTCTGATACGACGAGACATCGGTCGTCTCGACGTGGACATGGGCCAGATGCGGTCGCCCATCGAGGGGGAACAGTTCCACGGGGCGATCGGCTCGATGTTCGACAATCGTGCGGATGCTGGCGGCATCAATCACATCGACATCGAGCGCGTACTCCACAGCTGCGGTGAGCTGCAGCAGCGCGAACTTCTCCAGCAGCCGCAGGACTTGGATATCGGACCGCGTGCCGTGGCGGGGATCGGGGGCTTCGAGCCGGCGACGCAGTAAGGCCCAGCATGCGGGCAATTCCCAGTGCTCCAGCGGCTTCGCGAAGTCAAACCCGCCCGGCTTCTGTTCCAGCAGCGCCAGAGAATGAATCGGCTCGAAGAACGTCCGCTCGCGCTCCCAGCACCGCACATGCTTCGCCACCAGTCGATCATCGAATACCAGCCGCACATCGGACACGGTCGCCACGACGGTCAACCGCCGATGGGCATACTGCACGGGCACCGAGTAGTCGTTGTCATCGAACCGAATGAGTGACTGCGAATCGGCCGTGCGCTGACCCACGCGTCGCGCCTCGAACGCCTGTTTCGGCAAGGGCAGGAACGCCGCCTGGTCCTCACGCAGAAGCTCCTCCTTCGTGGCAGTCTTCCCGCGGGTCCACGCCATTCGATCGGCCACGCAACGCTCTTTCAATTGATCGTTGAGCCGTTCCAGGGAGCTGATCTCCGGGACGGGCACCAGAAAGTTGCGGCGGGCGAACCCGATCAGCCGCTCGACATGCCCCTTCTCATTCGGGCGCCGCACCAGACAGAAATGCTCCTGAAAGAGGTCATGACTTTGCCGCCGCAGGAACTCTTTGGTCAGCTTCCGCTCGCGGCCCTGGAAGACCTCAATCACTGCGATCGCTGAGTTGTCATCGCTGATCCGGCGTGGTACTCCGCCGAAGAACTCGAACGCCCGTCGATGTCCTTCGAGGAAGGTCTCGGTGCATTCCCGCGGAAAGGCCTGGAGGAAGATTGCTCCCGAAGACGGCAGCGTCATCACGAACAACGCGACCTTCCGTTCGACACCGCCCTGCCGAATCGTCGCCTCTCCGAAGTCGACCTGCGCTTCACCCGGCGGATGCACCAGTGGCAGGAACACTTCCTGATGCGTCTGCCGCCAGGCCCGCACCGCGTCCTCGACGACCGTCTTCCCGCCCCGATAGCCGTACTCCGCCGTCAGTCGCTCAAAGAGCCGTTTCGCGGTATGCCGCTGCTTCTGCGGAGCCGTCCGGTCGGCTTCGAGGATCTCGTGGATGATCGGCAACACCGGGGCCAGCACCCGCCGAGGTCGAGCCTGGCGCTGCCGATACCCCGGCGGTTCCGCATGCGCCAGAATCTTCTTCAACGTGTGCCAGCCCAACTGGTACTTCGCGCAGGCCGCCCGCTGACTGAGGCCGTGAACCAGCACGTCCTGACGAATCGCTTTCCAGTTCTCCCTGTCACTTCGCACTTCCAGAGCACCTCGGTGAAGTCCATCAAGACGGGGCTGACGCCCCATCGTGACTCGTCACCAATCTGCTCACCTGTGCGCTGCCATTTTCCCCCGGATGTTCCCCCGGAAAGCGCCGCCGTTTTCAACCGGGCTTAACAGCCCGTTGAAAAAGCCTGGTGGGTTGACAGGGTGGTTATCATCTCTTCAATGGCCTGGGGCGGACTTGGGCTGGGAGCTGGGAGGACATCGGGATGGCGTTGGGGAAACGGAATGGCGAGCGGCAGGCGGAGTTCTGGGTCGCCACCCAGGACCTGTCGAGCGGGCCGCGGCATGTGTTTTATGACACGCTGAATCAGGTGCTGGCCCAGGCCGGGTTCGACCCGTTCGCCGAGGAACTCTGCGAGCCGTTTTACGCGCAGCAGGGGCGGCCGTCGATTCCGCCGGGCGTCTACTTTCGCATGCTGTTCGTCGGTTACTTCGAGGGGATCGATTCGCAGCGCGGCATCGCCTGGCGGTGCGAAGACTCGTTGTCGCTCCGGCGATTCCTCGGCATTCCGCTCGGTGAAGAGACGCCCGATCACAGCAGTCTGACGCGGATTCGGGACCGGTTGCCGCTGGTGATTCACGAGCAGGTGTTTCAGCGCGTGCTGTCGATCCTGGATCAACACGGCCTCTTGAAGGGGACGACAACCGGCGTCGATTCGACCATGCTGGAAGCGAACGCGGCGATGAAGACCATCATCCGCAAAGACACCGGCGAGGACTGGAAGGCGTATCTCAAGCGGTTGATGCAGGAGGAGGGGCTGATCACGAAAGACGAGCATCCGACGGACGAAGAGCTGCGGAAGTTCGACAAATCCCGCGGAAAACAGGGTAAAAAGAAAGTTTCTAACGACGAGTGGGCTTCGCCGAGCGATCCCGATTCCCGCATCGTGAAGATGAAAGACGGCCGCACGCATCTGGGCTACAAGGCTCAACACGTGGTCGACCTCGACAGTGAAGCGATTCTGTCGGCTCGAGTCCAGCACGGCACCGACGGCGATGCGCAGACGTTATTGAGGAGTGTGGTCGATGCTCAACGTCATCTGATTCTGGCCGAGAGTGACGCGGAGATTTGCGAGATCGCCGGCGACAAAGGGTATCACGCGAACGAGGCAATCACCTGGTGCACGCGGTTCGGACTGCGAACGTACATCCCCGAACCCGACTCGCCGCACGATCGCCGCTGGACCGACAAGCCGGACGAAACGCGCAGTGCGGTGCTCAACAATCGTCAACGGATGAGCCGCAAAAAAGGCAAACAGTTGCAGCGCGAGCGGAGCGAAAAAGTCGAACGGAGTTTCGCCCACGTCTGCGACACGGGCGGCGCGCGACGGAGTTGGTTACGCGGTCTCGAGAAAATCAACAAGCGGTACCTGATCGTCACCGCCGCGCGGAATCTCGGCCTGGTGCTGCTCAAAGCGTTCGGCCTCAGCAAACCCCGCAACCTGTCGGCCGCCGCCGCGGCAGCTTTGGCGCTTTGGGCCGCCTGCCAGACCATCTGTACGGCCTACCGACGTGCCCAGCGCGTCTGGAAAACTTTCTCCCGCGCCGTCGACCAATTCCGCCCCCGGCTCGGCTACCTCATCCAGACTTCGCCGCACTACCTTCCAATCCACAATATCCCCGTATTTTCAACGGGCTGTTAACAGACGTGATTCTCGGGCGTATCCCCCGCGATCAGTTCTTTTCCAGGGACCGCGACGATTCGCTGCCTGACCCTGCGAGCGTGTGAGAACACCCCAAAACGGAATAGCGGACCTTTACATCCCATTTTAGCGGCGTTAGATTTGTCTCTGTCAAGCGCCTGCGTGTCGCAATTCCACTGGGATCGCGGGAAGGCGCGTGGCGTTTGATCACGTACCCCGCAGCTTGCGTGAGAGAAGAGGGGTTCATGAGAAGGTTTGTCAGCCTCCTGTTCCTGTTGGCTCCAGTCGCGAGTGCCGCTGAGTGGCATGTCTCACCGACGGGCGATGACACCAATCCGGGAACTCAAGACGCTCCGTTTGCGACGCTCCATCGTGCGCGCGAGGTCCTGCGGGCGTGGAAATCACCAGGCCCGTTGGGGGAAGCGGCCCGTGTCGTGGTAGCGGATGGTCACTATGAACTGCATCGCCCGCTTGTGTTCACACCCGCCGACAGCGGTACGGCCGATCGGCCCATCGTCTATGAAGCCGCACCCGGCGCGCGACCGGTGTTCAGCGGAGGGCGTGTGATCGGCGGATGGACGAAGGGGGCGGACGGTCTCTGGACGACGAAGATCCCTGAAGTTGCCAGCGGAGCGTGGTATTTCGAACAATTGTTTGTCAACGGGCGTCGGGCAGTCCGGGCCCGCGCGCCCAATGAGTTCTACTTCTACATGCAGGACGTCCAAGAGGATTTGCTGCCCAGCGAAGCGGCGCGGCCCCCCTCGCAGGCGCGGCAAATCGTCCAGATGCGGCCCGAAGATTATCGCTGGCTCGAAGACCTGAATCCCGATGAGCTTCGCGATGTCAATTTGATGGTCTACCACAAATGGGACAACACGCGGCGTTTTCTGGACGGATTAGACACCCAGCGGCAGAGCCTGATGACCCGCGGGCAGGCCATGAAATCGTGGAACCCCTGGCAACGCAATTCGCGTTACCACCTCGAAAACTTCCGGAGTGCACTCGACGCCCCCGGCGAATGGTTCCTGGGCCGCGACGGGACGTTGGCCTATTACCCACTGCCAGATGAAACGCTGCCCACAGCGGAAGTGATCGCGCCGGTGGTCGAGCGATTCGTACTCTTCCAGGGCGATGCGGCGGCGGGGAAGACGGTTGAACATGTCACCCTCCGCGGGCTCGCTTTTCGCCACGCGCAATGGAACACTCCCCCCGAGGGGTTTGAGGCATCGCAGGCTGCCGCCCCGATTGAAGCGGTCGTCATGGCCGACGGTGCCCACGATGTGACGATCGAGAACTGCAAGTTCGGTCACGTGGGTCTCTATGGTGTCTGGTTCCGCAAAGGCTGCCGCCGCTGCACGCTCCGGCGTTGCGATCTGCACGATTTCGGTGCCGGCGGGGTCCGCATCGGCGAGACCACCATCGCTGCAAACGCAGCCGAGCAGACCGGTCACATCACCATCGACAATAACCTCATTCGCCACGGCGGCCGCGTGTTTCCCTGTGCCGTTGGCGTCTGGATCGGACACAGCGCGGACAACACCGTGACGCACAACGACATCGCCGATCTGTACTACACGGGGATCTCCGTGGGGTGGCGCTGGGGATACGGTGAGAGCCTGGCCAAACGAAACCGCATCGCCTGGAATCGCGTGCATCACATCGGCTGGGGTGTACTCAGCGACATGGGAGGGATTTATACGTTGGGGCCGTCGGAAGGGACGCAGGTTGTCAACAACGTATTTCATGACATCTACGCCTATTCTTACGGTGGCTGGGGACTCTATACCGACGAAGGCAGTTCCAACATTCTCTTCGAGAACAACCTGGTTTACCGCGTGAAAACCGGAGGATTCCACCAGCACTACGGCCGTGAGAATATCGTCCGTAACAATATCCTGGCGTTCAGCAAAGAGCACCAACTGCAGGCCACACGCGTTGAAGATCATCTGTCGTTTACACTGGAAAACAACATCATCTATTGGGACACCGGCGCGCTCCTGGCCGGTCCATGGAACAACGTCAAATTCAACAGCCGCAATAACTGCTTTTGGAACGTGACCGGTGGTGCCATCGAGTTTGCCGGCAAATCCCTCGCAGCATGGCAAGCCGCCGGACACGAACAGGGCTCGATCATGGCCGATCCCAGGTTCAAGAACCCCAGTGAATTCCACTTCCAGTTGGCCAGCGATTCGCCGGCGATCCCGTTGGGCTTTCAGCCGTTCGACGACAGCAAGGCTGGCGTCTCTGGCGATGCCGCATGGATTCGTCAGGCGCACGAAGTGACCTTCCCGCCGTTACGCCTCGCGCCGGATCCGCCGCCGCTCATCATCCGCGATGACTTCGAACACCGAACGGCTGGTCAGCCACCCGCCGGTGCGGAATTGCATGTCGAGAACCGGGGCGATTCGATCCTGGTGACGGACGAAACCGCCGCATCGGGGAAACACAGCCTGAAAATCACGGATGCCGAAGGTCTGAAGAACGCCTTTAATCCCCATTATGTCTACCGTGGTATGAACTATGACCAGGGCCGCGTGCGGAATTCTTTCGATTTGCGTGTTGAAGTCGGCAGCGAAGTTCAGATTGAGTGGCGGGACTATCTGACGGTCCCCGGGTACCTCACCGGTCCCCGGCTAGCGATTCGCGATGCGAAACTCACCTTGCCTGGTGGAGCCGTGATGGAGCTGCGGGCGGGGAAATGGGTTCACTTTGAAATCACCGCGGACTTGTCCCAGACCGATGGCGGCCGCTGGTCGCTCACGGTGACGGAGGCCGGCGGCGCGCCCCGCAGTTTTCACGACCTCCCCGTTGTGAATCCTGAATGCCGCAAACTCAACTGGATCGGCTTCATTAGCAACGCCACGCAGCGGACGGAGTTCTACCTGGACAACTTTGTGCTGCATCCTTGAGGGAGTTGTCATGAATGATTGGTTGTCCGGTCGGGAAGTCGGGCTGAGGTGTTTGCTGGCCCTGTGGTCGGCGATTCTGGTGACCGAGGTCTCCGCAGCGGACGTCATCCCATCGCGGTTGTGGGGGATGGCTGGTGAACGGTGGGAATCTGACGGGAGATTGCCGGACTTTTCCTACGCCGGGTATCAACGCGGTGAGCGACCGCTGCCCTTGCGTCATTCCGATTGCAGCGTAAAAGAGTTCGGCGCAGTCGGCGATGGGAAGGCCGATGATACGGCGGCCTTCCAGCGGGCTGTGCGGGAAGCCCAGGGAAAAGTGATCGCCATCCCACCCGGTCGCTACGTGATCACCGACATCATCGAGATTCGCGCCGCGGGGACCGTGTTCCAGGGCGCGGGGCCGGACAAGACCATCATTGACGTGCCCAAACCGCTGGAGCACATTCGCTCGAATCTCGGCGCGACCACGACCGGTCGGCCGACTTCGAACTACTCCTGGTCGGGCGGAATCTTCTGGGCCAAGGGGAACTGGGATGGCCAGCCGCTGGCCACGGTGACCGAAGCGGCCTCGCGCGGCAAAACCACACTGATCGTCGACCGAACCGATGGCTTTCAAATTGGTGACGAAGTGCGTGTCGTCATGCGGGATGACGACACGCGCAGCCTGGTGCATCACCTCTACGCCGGAGACCCCGGAGACATCGACAACCTGACTGGCGTGACCGAAGAATGGATCGCACGGATTCTCCGCATCGATCGCGAAGCGCGCCGACTCAGCTTCGATCGTCCCTTGAGAACCGATGTGCGTCCCGAGTGGCGGCCGGTGCTCTACCGCGCAAGCAGTTCGGCGGAAGAGATTGGCATCGAGCACCTCGCGTTCGAGTTTCCCGTCACCCCATACCAGGGACATTTCACGGAACTCGGTTACAACGCGATCGCGTATAGCGGTGTGCGCAACGGTTGGGTCCGAGATGTCGAAATCCGTCACGCCGATAGCGGCATTTTCGTTCATGGAGCAAATTGCACGGTGACGAGTGTTGTCTGGACGTCCGCTCGACAGCGGGACCACGGGCGCAACAGCACGGGCCACCACGGGATCACGCTTGGTGGTACCGACCACCTGCTCAACAGGTTTGACATCCGCACCAAGTTCATTCATGACATCACCATGTCGCGCGGATCGACGGGAAACGTGATCGTCGAAGGCCGTGGCGAGGACCTGACCTTCGACCACCACAAAAACGCCAACCATGCCAACCTGTTCAGCGACATCGATGCCGGCGTGGGCACCAACATTTTTCTATCTGGCGGCGGTGCGAAGCTCGGCCGGCATTGCGGTGCATGGACCACTTGGTGGAATATCCGCACCGAACGCCCGGTCCACATTCCAGCCGGTTGGGCTACCGAGATGATCAACATTGTCGGCATTCGATCCGACGAACCCTCGGTCACGAACGCGACCGGCCGTTGGTTCGAAGTGATTCCGCCCGATCGACTCCACCCGCCGGACCTCTATCGGGCGCAGTTGACGCGGCGACGGCGATGAGGAGTCATCAGGTTTCGACCGCGACGAAATTCTTCGTCACAATCTTCGCCCAACCGTTAACCTCCATGTCGTCCCGGACAGCGGTAGCTGCCACGGCTGTTATTCAGAGGGTCTGCCGTTCACCGACAGTGTTTCCAGGACGTAGTCAGCCACTGTGGCAACATTCACTCGCGGAAGAATCAGCCATGGTCCAGGGGATGCATCGTCGGTGATGATCGCCCGCACATTGGAAATGCTCGCTGCCAGTGGAATTGTCCCACATGCCGCCCGCCAGACTTCAATCTGTGGAGCCATCGTCTGCGTGTCCCCTTCCACAACGACCAGATCGCAGTGGGAAAACGCGGCGGCAAATTGGTCGTACCGGGCGTCGCCGATGGGAGCCGGTCGATCTGGCTTCCAGAAGACGGCATTCAAACCGTGCGTGAGAATTCCCACGACCGCCGCACCCGCTTCGCGATGACGATGCGAATCTTTACCGGGGAGATCCAATTCATGGTGGTGATGCGTGTGTTTGATCGTCCCCACTCGCAGTCCGCGGCGCGTCAACTCGGTGACAAGCTCGACGACCAGCGTCGTCTTACCGTGGTTTTTCCCGCCGATGATATGGATTCGACGCATGCCGGGTTCGCCTACGTTGTCGGACAAGAAGGTGCCGATATCCGACCAGCAAATGGGACGATTTCTCATGCCGGGTGATGAATGCGTTCACCCGTTTTCGTGAGTTGCCTCCAGTCGGGCCGCAGCCGGAAACAGAATGTTGTTTTCCTTGTGGATGTGCAAGTGGAGATCCTGTTCCAGTTCCTGGAGCCCCTGCAGCAACTGTCGCCACGTGGCGCAGGCATCTTCGGGGGGAGCATAATCATGCGTTAATCTTCGCAATTCGTGCAGGCAACGACCGGCAATGTCGTGTTCGTGTTCCATCATGCGAATGGGGTTCTGTACCGATCCGAAGGGGAACTGACCGTGTGACTCGGCGGTGGCAAGTCGACGGATGGCGGGAAAGAGAACGTGTTCCTCTTTGAGCATGTGCGGAACAAGCTCAGCCGTTAACGCGCGAAACACCTTCGCGACGTCCTCCAACTCTGGATGTTGCGGTCCATGCGCTGTCAGCACTTTGGTCAGCCACTGCTCCAGGCGCGGCAATTGCGAACGGAGGTAGACGTGATGCGTGAACTCGATGTGGTCGCACAGTTCGGAAAGCGGCAGGCGGCCATAGTCGGTCGTGTCGCGGGCTGGATTCGAGCTGTCGGCCTCGATCGACTGCAGCTCAGAAACGACGGTCGCCATCTCCAGGCCCTTTTCGGCACAGGCGTCCTGTAACAACCGTTTCCCGTCGCAGCAGTAGTCCAGCTGGTGGGATTCGAAGATGGCCGCCGCGTGTGGGACATGGGTGACCCATTCGGCGAGCGTCCACATGGAATTCGGTGGCATCATGAAACGGCACGCTTCTCTTGCGTCAAGGAAAGGTCCGACTCCCAATTGTCAGGCAGAGCGAGAGCAAAATCCCGCGAGCAAATAGCGATCCGGAATTGTCGTGGGAGAAGGGATGCCGTCATCTTTCTCGCATTCAAAGCTCGACTCGATGTCGCATTCTCGATCTTGGCAAAGCGCGCGATGCCTGTCCCGATAAATTCGCTCCTTCAGCAGGCAAGGCACATCGCTTGCGAGGCGTTGTGTGTGTCTGTGTGTGTGTGATGTGTGCCGCTACGGTGGCGGCCATGGCTTTCGACCGCTGACGATTTAGGGGCTGTAACATGATTCGCTTCTTGACCTTGGTTTCATTCACCGAACAGGGGATTCGTGCCATCGACAAATCCTGCGAACGCGCTGAGACATTCCGGGCTGATGTCGAAGCGGCTGGCGGGAAGGTCAATGCAATCTATTGGGCCATCGGCGAGTTTGATGGCGCGGTTGTCTTTGATGTGCCTGACGAAGCGACCGCAACCCGCATTCTCTGCTCCTTAGCAAAGCTGGGCAACGTTCGTACGAAGTCGCTGCGAGTGTTCGATGAAGCCGAGTTTCGGGCGGCGATGCGACAGTAAGGAACCGCTAGTGTGCTGCGAGCACACTTTGTGTGCGGATTCGCACGTAGGGTGTGCGGATTCGCACACTACCGTCGTCTTGAAGGATGTCCGATACAACAGCGAGCGTGGATATATTGGACCAACACATCCATTTTCTTCGGGAATGTACGGTATTGAATCTCACGCTTGGGAAAAACGATTTGATCGGGCGCGCTGCGTTGAACTTGGCGCATGAAATGCCAGATGTCATGTCGGGCCGATGTGGTCGCTGATTTCGCAACACAACGGTCTGGGAAAGCCCGCGATCCTCCAACAGGTCACGGAGAGAGATGAAACCCCACACTCAAGTGTTAATGAAGCTGTCAGGCCGACAATCACCAGTGCTCTACGGGCGAAGTTGGTTGCGGTGTGTTGGACTCGTGGTGTTGGCCGTGTGGTCGAGTGCGCTTGCCGCGATCGCACAGGACACTCCTGATTACTACCGGCAAAACTGCATGAACTGCCACACCATCGGTGGGGGGCGGTTGACGGGCCCGGATCTAAAGAACGTCACTCAACGAAAGGACACTGAGTGGCTCGTCAATTTCATCATCAACCCCCGCGGCGTTGTCGATAGTGGCGACCCATATGCCAAGAAGCTTGTGGAAGAGTCGCGCGGCGTGGTGATGCCGATCGGCCCCGGAATGAGCCGCTATCGGGCCGAGCAGATTCTCAAATTGATTGAGGTCGAATCCAAGCTGGAAGAGTCACAGTTCAAGGGGATCAAAATCTCCAGCGAGCCGTTCACGGAGCAAGACCGGCAAGCAGGGCGCGATCTGTTCCAGGGTTTAGCTCCGCTGAAGAATGGCGGTGCGGCCTGCAACAGTTGTCACACCATGCACGATTTGTCGGCGTTCGGGGGGGGGCGATTGGGCCCCGATCTCACGCGGGTCTATGAGCGGCTAAAAGGGCGCGCGGCGATGGCGGCGTGGCTCTCTGCGCCCGCGACCGAGACCATGCAACCGATTTTCAAGTCCCATCCTCTCGATGCCGCCGAGATTCATGCGCTCACCGCCTATTTTGAATCCTCGGCGCAACAGGCAGAACAGTCTCCCATGCAGGGACGAATCGCTTTTCTGCTCCTGGGATTAGGGCTCGCGGCGGGCATTATCACCCTACTGGACACGGTTTGGGCCAGTCGCTTTCAGGCTGTCCGACGTCCACTCGTCGCGCACGGCATCAACGCGGTTTATTCGAGGGCCAGGCAATCACAAGCCTTGGGGACGGCATCCGCAGCCACCCCAGTTGATCCGCTTGCCGCGGAATCCCAACCGCACACAAACTCTCCACGAGGTCAAGTATGAGCCTGCTGCGAGACGCCATCGCTTGGATCCGCGACGAAGTTGCTCCCGAGGGTCGCCAGTGGGAAGAGTTCTACCGGAACCGCTGGCAGCATGACAAAGTCGTGCGCAGCACACACGGGGTGAATTGTACGGGCGGTTGTACCTGGAATATTCACGTCAAAGACGGCATCGTCACCTGGGAGATGCAGGGGCTCGACTATCCGCGATTGGAAGCGGGGTTGCCTCCCTATGAGCCGCGCGGTTGCCAGCGTGGAATCTCATTCAGTTGGTATCTCTATAGCCCCTTGCGCGTGAAGTATCCGTACATTCGCGGCGCGCTGCTCGACTTGTGGCGGAAAGCCCGCGCCGACCACGCCGATCCCGTCGACGCGTGGAAAAGTCTGGTGGAAAACCCCGAAGCCCGCCAACGCTGGCAACGGGCTCGCGGCAAAGGGGGACTGCGACGCACGGATTGGAAGACCGCCCTCGAAATCGTCGCCGCGTCGATGGTGCACACGATCAAAACGCACGGACCGGATCGCATTGCCGGCTTCTCGCCGATTCCGGCCATGTCCATGGTCAGCTACGCGGCCGGTGCACGGTTGATGCAACTCATCGGCGGGATCTCGCTCTCCTTTTATGACTGGTACTGCGATTTGCCGAGCGCCTCTCCAGAAACCTGGGGCGAACAAACCGATGTCCAGGAGAGTGCCGATTGGTATCACGCTAAGATGCTGGTCTCGATGGGGGCGAACATCGGCATGACCCGGACTCCCGACTGCCATTTCCTGGCGGAAGGACGACACAACGGCACGAAACTCTGGGTCTTTTCGCCCGACTTCAACATGGTGGCGAAGTATGCCGACGAGTGGGTCGCCGTCAACGCCGGTCAGGACGGCGCCTGGTGGATGGCCGTGAACCATGTGCTCTTAACGGAATTCCATCACCAGAAGCAGACGCCGTACTTCATTGACTACGCCAAGAAATATTCCGACTCGCCGTTCCTCGTGGAGATTGTCACCGGTGAAGACGGGATCGATCGGCCCGGCCAGTTTCTCCGGGCAGGTCGACTCGAAAAGTATTCCGGCGAAGAACATGGCGAGTGGAAGTTCCTGATGTGGGACGAAGCCACGAACTCTCCCAAGATGCCGATGGGAAGTTCCGGTTTCCGGTGGGGCAAGACGCAAGGAAAGTGGAACCTGATTCTCAAGGACGGGGCGGACGGCAGCGAAATCAATCCGGTCCTCAGTTTTCTGGGGCAGACGCAAGAAGTTGCACAGTTGTCGCTGGACGACTTCAGCGCAGGGGAAACACGTCGACGCGGTGTGCCGGTCCGCACGCTCACGACGCAGGACGGTCAGCAGGTCCGCGTGACAACCGTCTATGACCTACTGATGGCGCAATACGGCGTCAACCGTGGATTGCCCGGCGATTATCCGGCTGACTACAACGATGAGCACGCTCCTTACACACCGGCCTGGAGCGAAAAATACACCGGCATCGGACGGGATGTGCTGATCCGCTTCGCGCGGGAATGGGCCACCACAGCGGAGCATACGCAGGGTAAGTGCACGATCCTGATCGGCGCGGGCATCAATCACTGGTATCACGCCAACCTGATGTATCGCGCGGGCATTCATGCCTTGATCTTTTGCGGCTGCATCGGCGTCAACGGCGGTGGCTTGGCCCATTATGTCGGCCAGGAAAAACTTGCGCCGATGGAGTCGTGGTCGTCAATCGCGCTTGCCAAAGACTGGTGTGCCGCGTCACGATTGCAGAACGCCCCGAGTTGGCACTACGTCCATACGGATCAATGGCGGTACGAGAAAGAATTCACCGATTATCACACGGTGCCCCAGCATGCTCCCGAGTCGACGACGGCGAAGGGGCACACCATGGATATGCAGGTGCGGGCGGTCCGTCAGGGCTGGTTACCGTTCTATCCGCAGTTCCCGGAGAACCCCCTACATGTCGTGCCGCAAGCCCGTGCCGCCGGAGCGCAGACTCCTGACGAAATCGCGAATTGGGTCGCGCAGCGGTTGCAGTCGAAGCAAATGCAGTTTTCTGTCGAAGACCCGGATGCCGAAGCGAATTGGCCGCGCGTCTGGTTCATCTGGCGCGGCAATGCGCTGATGGCCAGCGCTAAGGGACACGAGTATTTCCTGCGGCATTATCTCGGCACGCACGACAACGCGCTCGGACAAGACCTAGCGCAGGACTCGGTCCAGGAAGTCAAATGGCACGAACATGCGCCCCGGGGCAAGATGGATCTCGTCGTCGATCTGAACTTCCGCATGGACTCGTCGGCCCTCTACTCTGACATCGTTCTGCCGGCGGCCACCTGGTACGAAAAGGCGGACCTGAACTCGACCGACATGCACAGTTTCATCCACCCCCTCTCGCAGGCGGTGCCCCCGTGCTGGGAGTCGAAGAGTGACTGGGCAATTTTCAAGGAAGTGGCGAAGAAATTCTCGGAACTCTCCGCGCCGCATTTCCCGAATCCCGTGGAAGATCTGGTCGCCGCACCGCTAGCACATGATTCCGCGGCCGAGATCGCACAGCCAGACGTCAAGCAATGGATACGCGGTGAAGGCCCGGCCATTCCGGGCAAGACCATGCCGTCCTTCAAGGTCGTACAACGCGACTACAAGAACGTTCATCAGCAGTACATCTCCTACGGCCCGCTGGTTCGTGATAGCGGGATCGGGGCGCACGGCACGAGTTATTCCATCCGGGATGAATACGACGAGTATCTTCAGACCAATCACACGGAGACCTGGAACGGCCAGACATACCCGTCGCTCGACCGGGACGTCGATGTTTGCAACGCCATCCTGCACTTTGCGTCGGTTACGAACGGTGAACTGGCTTACCGGTCGTACCAGAACATGGAGAAGAAGACCGGCGTACCGCTGGTGCATCTGGCTGAGAAGAACCGCGGGTTCCGCACGTCGTACGCCGACATCCAAAGCCAGCCGCGGCGCTTCATCAACAGCCCCATGTGGTCGGGATTGATTGAGAACGGACGGTCCTATTCGCCGTTCACTTACAACGTTGAGACGCTGGTTCCCTGGCGGACGTTGACCGGTCGACAGTCGCTGTATCTCGATCATCCGATCTACATCGACTTCGGCGAACATCTGCCGACCTACAAGCCGAAGCCCTTGCCGACGGAGTACTCCGATCTGCGCTTTAGCGAGAACGGCCCCGAGGTCGGCCCGACGCTGATGCTCAATTATCTCACGCCGCATGGCAAGTGGCATATCCACTCCACTTATGGCGACAACCAGCGGATGACGACTCTGTCGCGCGGCACCTATCCGTTGTGGCTGAATGACCAGGATGCCCTCGAGATTGGCATTGCCGACAATGACTGGGTGGAACTCTTCAACGATCACGGCGTGGTCGTGACGACAGCCGTGGTCAGCGCTCGGATCCCGCGGGGCATCTGCATGCAGTATCACTCACCGGAACGGACGATCGGCATCCCGCTCTCTCCCCTGCGGAAGGATCGGCGCTCCGGTGGTCATAACAGCCTCACCCGTACCCGACTCAAACCGAATTTGATGATCGGAGGCTACGGACAGTTTTCCTATCACTTCAACTACTGGGGCCCCGTGGGCTGCAACAGGGATACACATTTGCTGGTGAGGAAGTGTCCCCGGGTCGTGTACTGATTCGATGGTGAAGCACGGCGTTTTCATTGATACCACCTCTCGTCCTGGAATTGACTGCCATGCAGGTACGCTCGCAAGTTTCGATGGTGTTCCACCTCGATAAGTGCATCGGATGCCATACGTGCAGCGTGGCCTGCAAGAACGTGTGGACCGACCGCAAAGGGGCGGAATACATGTGGTGGAACAACGTCGAGACCAAGCCGGGAACCGGCTATCCGACGAAATGGGAAGATCAGGAAAAATACCAGGGGGGCTTTCGTAGCGATGGGAACGGCAAGCTGGAGATTCGTTCGACCAGCCGACAACGCATCGTGCCGAACATTTTCCACCATCCGCACATGCCCAGCATGGACGATTATTACGAACCCTGGACCTACGACTATCAAAATCTGTTCAATGCACCGGAAGGTGCCGATCAGCCGACGGCGCGGCCGATTTCCATGATCGACGGGCAACCCCTGGATGTGCAGGCGGGACCAAACTGGGATGACGATCTCGGCGGCTCACCGATCTATGCCGAGAACGATCCCAATCTGGCGGGATTGACTGAACAACAACGCTTGCAGCTCAGCAGTGTCGAGCGGTTGGTGTTCTTCTACTTGCCGCGAATCTGCAATCACTGTTTGAATCCCTGCTGCGTGGCGTCGTGTCCGTCGGGGGCGTTGTACAAACGGGGCGAAGACGGAATCGTCCTGATCGATCAGCAGAAGTGCCGGGCGTGGCGGGCCTGCGTGGCCGCGTGTCCCTATAAGAAGACCTACTTCAATTGGTTCACCGGCAAGAGCGAGAAGTGCATCCTCTGTTATCCACGTCTGGAGAGCGGCCAGGCACCGGCCTGTTTCCATTCGTGTGTCGGCCGCATCCGCTACCTCGGCGTGCTGCTGTACGACGCCGAGCAGGTGGAAGCGGTCGCCAAGCGGCCCGATCACGAGTTGGTGGAGGCGCACCGCGAAATGATCCTCAATCCGTTTGATCCCCAGGTGATCAATGCGGCACTGAGCAACGGTGTCTCGGAAGGGGTGATCGAATCGGCTCAACGATCGCCGGTCTACAAGTTCGTCAAGGAGTGGAAGATCGCGCTGCCGCCGCACATCGAGTATCGCACGTTGCCGATGCTGTTCTATGTTCCGCCGATGTCGCCCGTTCAGGCAAGTAAGCCCGAGGACACGATTCACCATGCCAGCGAGAATCTGTTCCACGACATCGACCAGTCGCGCGTGCCGATGAAGTTTCTCGCCAATCTGCTGGGTGCTGGACATGAAGGAGTTGTCCGCTACGCCTTAGCCAAGCAGAAGGCGGTCCGGTGGCATCGCCGGGCGGAGACCGTTGGCGACATCGATCGCGCCACGGCGGACAGGATGTTGCGGGAAGCCGACTGCACCCGCGAGGAAGCGGACGCGATCTATCAGTTGACGGCTCTGTGCACGTTTGAGGACCGGTTTGTGATCCCGCCGATGCACCGCGAACAAGCCATTGAAATGATGAAAGAACCGCACGAACACCGCGAAGAAGCCGGCTTCGGTTTCGTCGGTGGACCACGGAGGGGACTCTAAAGATGGCCGGACCACGAACCTTGCGGACGTTCTGTCAACTTCTGAGCTACCCCGGCGAGCAGACGCTGGAAGCAGGTGAGCTGTTGTACATCATCCTGCAATCGGAACTCCCGACGGCCGCCGCCGCGATTGCGCAATTCGGTGCGTATGTCGAGCAACATGATCTCTGGGAACTCGAAGAGGCCTATACGTCAACATTCGACGTCAACCCGGCGTGTGCGCTCGAAATCGGCTGGCATCTCTTTGGCGAAGAATACGACCGCGGTTTGATGTTGGTCCGGTTGCGCGAGGAATTGAGGCGTTTCGGACTCAGCGAATCGTGCGAACTTCCGGACCATCTGACACATGTCTTGCCGCTCATCGGGGAGATGTCGGAAGACGAGGCGAAACGGTTTGTCTCGGCGTGTGTCCAGCCCGCTGTGGCCAAGATGCAGCAGGCACTGGCCCACAGTCACAGCCCTTACAAGTCCGTGATTGACGCCCTGGCAGCCGTGATTCAATCGGTCTGGGGAGAAGGCCGTCCAATTACCGATGGTTCCGCTCCACACCGGGCCGATGGCCGGGCGATTCCTGCGGGAGTCGATCTGCTCCATGCATATCCGGCTGCCGATGTCGAACCCGATTGCGGCGGTTGCCATGGCAGTTGCGGGAGCCACGAAGTCCAAGTGCCGCTCGTGCAGTTGAGTACGGGTGGGCGACGTTTCGAGGAGGTCCGGTGATGCCTGTCAAACCGGTTGACCAGATTCTGTTTATCGCGATTCCGTACGTCTGTCTGTTCACGTTCCTGCTGATGACGATTCACCGTTATCGGGCGCAGTCGTTCTCGTATTCGAGCTTGTCAAGTCAGTTCCTGGAGAACCATCACCACTTCTGGACGACCGTGCCCTTCCACTACGGAATTCTGGCAGTGACGGTCGGCCACCTGATTGCCTTCCTGATCCCGAGAAGCATTCTGGCGTGGAACAGTGTTCCAATCCGCTTGTACGTTCTGGAAGCTTCGGCGCTCGCCTGCGGGTTGATGACGCTGATCGGCTTGATCGGCCTGATGTTCCGGCGAGCGACATTCGCACGGATCCGCCAAGTCACGTCCGTGAACGACTGGGTGCTCTTCACCATGTTGTTTGTGCAGACCGCGAGCGGCGTGCTGATCGCTTTATTCCACCCTTGGGGATCGTCGTGGTTCGCGACAAACCTCTCGCCTTACCTGTGGTCGATTTTCACGTTTCAGCCGGATCTGAGTTACGTCACGGCGATGCCCCATTTGGTCAAGCTTCACATTGTGCTGGCCTTCCTGACGGTCGGCTTCTTCCCGTTCACACGTCTGGTGCATCTGCTGGTCGTCCCGAACCCTTATCTGTGGCGGAAAACCCAGGTGGTCCGCTGGTATGGCCAGAAATGAAGTCTCAATGACATGAAGATCATGGTGCCCCCGCAACAAACCGGATCGCACGTCGAGCCTTACGCCTGGTGGATTCTGGCGATCAATACGCTGGCGTTCACAGTGTGCTTTGCCGTATGGATGATGAACGGCGTGCTGGTCACATATCTGGTGGACAACGGCGTGTTCCACTGGAGCCCGTCGATGATGGGGTGGTTGATCGGGATTCCGGTGCTCACCGGGTCGATTTTCCGCCTCCCGCTCGGCATTGCGACGGACCAGTGGGGCGGCCGGATCGTCTTCGGTCTGTTGCTGCTGCTGTGTGCGATCCCAACCTGGCTGGTGAGCTATTGCAACTCCTATTCTGAGTTCTGTCTGGCGGGACTTGGGTTTGGGATGGTGGGGGCGGCCTTCGCCGTAGGGATTGCGTTTACGTCGGTCTGGTTTCCGGCACAGCGTCAGGGAACCGCCTTGGGCATCTTCGGAGCGGGGAACGCCGGGGCTGCCATCACCAGTCTGGGGGCGCCACATCTTCTCAACTGGTTGACGGACAATGGGGAAAACCTGGATGGCTGGCGACGTCTTCCGCAGGTGTACGCCTTGGTCCTCTTGGGGATGGGATTGCTGTTTCTCGCGACAACCCGAACCAGACTTCCGGCGGGGGGCCAGAGAACGATGATCCAGCGGTTGGCACCGCTGAGGTCGGTCCGTGTCTGGCGGTTCGGACTGTATTACTTCTACGTGTTCGGAGGGTTCGTCGCCCTTGCCCAGTGGCTGGTTCCCTATTACGTGAATGCTTACACCATGTCGGTCGCGATGGCCGGTGCGCTCGCGGCCTGTAACAGTCTCCCGTCCGGCGTGATTCGTGCCGTCGGCGGCTGGATGTCAGACCTCTGGGGGGCACGCCTGGTCATGTACTGGGTGCTGGGCCTGTCGCTGGTCTGTTGCGCGCTGCTCATCGTCCCGCAGATGGACATTCACGCTCCGGGCAGCGGGATCATGGCCCGCGCGGCCGGTCAGGTGACCGAAGTCACCCCCGACCGGATCGTCGTCTTATCACCGAAAACGGGGGAAACCGTCTATCCGCTTCGGCGTCAGGCCGGGGAACTCGTTTCTGCCCCGGAGCGGAACTCCGGTTTGTTGATTCTCCCCCGCGCCATGTCCTGGCAGGAGGTGGTGGTGACATCCGGCCAGGATGTCAAAAAGAAGGAACTGCTGGCCCGTGGCGTGACGCACATCTTCTTTCAGGCCAACGTTTGGGTCTTCACGGTCCTGAGCCTGATCCTGGGGGCCGTGATGGGAGTTGGCAAAGCTGCCGTCTACAAGCACATACCGGACTACTTTCCGAACGACGTCGGCGTTGTTGGCGGCATCGTGGGAGTCATTGGCGGTCTGGGCGGATTTATCTGCCCGGTGATCTTCGGCTACCTATTGCAGTGGACAGGTTTGTGGACCTCCTGTTGGATGTTCTTCTTTGTTCTCGTGGCGGTCTGTCTGCTGTGGATGCATCTCGTGATTTCGCGAATGCTCAAAACCGAAGTGCCCCACTTGCATCAACGGATCGAGTAACCAACGCATGTTAACGCATGAATCCCCACCAACGGCAACCTCTTCCCCCCTGCCACTGCGGATGCAGGGGGACTGGCTGACCGTCTGGACGCCGGAGGATCCAGACTTCTGGCGAACGACCGGAGCGCCGATAGCCTGGTGCACTCTGACGCTCACGACCATGGCCTTGGTCCTTTCGTTCTCAACGTGGTTCGTCTTCAGCGCTCTCGTCGTCAACTTTGCCGGTGTCGGCATTCGCTTCTCCGAAGATCCGAAACAAAACGAGCGACTGCTCTTCTGGCTGGTGGCGATGCCGGGACTGGCCGGGGGAACCTTGCGTGTGATCCACACGTTCCTCATTCCGATGTTCGGAACACGGAAGGTCATCACAGCGTCGGTGTTTGCCAAGCTGATCCCTTGTCTCGGAATTGCCTGGGCGGTAACGACACCGGGAACGCCTTACTGGATTTACTTAGTCTTGGCGCTGTTGTTGGGATTGGGAGGCGGCGATTTTTCGTCGCACATGCCCAGCACGAGTCTGTTCTTTCCGAAACGATTGCAGGGAACAGCGCTGGGAATCCAGGCTGGGATCGGCAACTTCGGTGTCAGTCTGACTCAGTTCGTCACACCATGGATTATCGGTGTGGCCTCGTTCGCTGCCGTGACGGGGCCATCGCAAATGATGCAGTCTCCGAAAGGAGAGCACGCGGTGTGGTTGCAGAACGCTGCCTGCTGGTATGTGCCGCTGCTCGTCGTGATTGGTGCGTTGTGCTGGATCAGCCTTCGCAGCGTCCCTGTTAAGGCATCGTTCCGCGAACAACTCGACATTTTTCGAGACCAGCACACTTGGTACTGCACGATCACGTACATGATGACGTTCGGCTCGTTCTCCGGTTTTTCGGCAGCGTTTCCGATGCTGATCAAGAGTCTGTATGGCGGCTTCGGTGCTGAATCGCCAAATCCGCTGGCCTACGCCTTCCTCGGACCATTGGTTGGATCGGCGGTGCGGGTCGCGTTTGGGTTCGTCGCCGATAAGACGGGGGGAGCAATCCTCACGCATCTCGCCGGGTTGATGATGATCGGCATCTGTGCTGCCATGATCGGGACCGGTGTCCTGGCTCCCACCTCGATCGAGCAATTCCCGCTGTTTGTGGGGTTGATGCTCGGGCTGTTTTTCTGCGCCGGTGTCGGCAACGCCGCGACGTTCCGGCAGTACCCGGTGATCTTTTCGCACAACCCCCGGCAAGGAGCGCAGGTTCTCGGTTGGACCGGTGCCGTCGCGGCCTACGGTCCGTTTCTATTCTCTTCGGCCATCGGCGAGACGTTGAGCGCCACCGCGGCGCAGGGCACGAAGTCGGCGGCACCATTCTTCTTGGCCACCGCCGTGTTCTTTGCCCTCGCAGTGGCCATCAACTGGTGGTTCTATACCCGCAAAGGATGCGTACGACCTTCTTAGCTCGAAACTGACTTGTCATTTCAGGATTCAAGATGCACCAGCGCATCATCACATTCACGTTGCTTGTCGGCATCGGCTGCGGGTTGACCGTCTTGGCAGCCGGAGCGTCGAGTTGGCGTCTGACGGGTAATCACCAGGGTTACGCTCCCGCGCAGCCCATTGCCTACTCACATCGATTGCATGCTGGCGAGTTAGGAATCGACTGCAAGTTCTGTCATTCCTCCGCGGAACACGGACGGCATGCTGGGATCCCCTCGGCCGATGTCTGCCTCAAGTGTCACAAGTACGTCACCAGTTTGTACGACCTACTCCGACAGGAACTGACGCGCGCCGACAAGGAACAGCGTAAGCCGAACATCATCATTTCGGAAAACCTGAAGCCGCTGTATGCCGCATTAAAACTGGATGATCCCAAGCAGCCGGTCACGAACCTCCAGGCGGGGATCGCCTGGAGTCGCGTCCACAATCTCCCGGATTATGTGGCGTTCGACCACCGAGCGCATGTGTCCGCGGGCGTTTCGTGTCAAGCCTGTCACGGACCGGTGGAGGCAATGGACCGGGTGCGGCAGATCGAGGATCTCTCGATGGGCTGGTGCGTCAATTGTCACCGCGATGCGACTAAGCACGGGATTCAAGGGAAGCGCGTTCACGCTTCGATCGATTGTTCCACCTGCCACTATTGAGACGGACTCATGAGCGGTGCATCGTCGCCCACTTACTGGAAAAGCCTGCCCGCACTGACGGGGACAGCGGAATCAGCACGGCATGAGCCGGAACAGACGCCGTTTGCCATCAATCGGCGTCGATTCCTGGAAGCGGCTGGCTTCACGTTATCACTGATCGGATTCTCCGGCTGTACCCGGGCCCCTGTGGAAATCGCGTTGCCTCTGGTCGATCAGCCAGAAGGATTGGTTCCAGGACGATCGCTGCATTACGCCACAACCTGCGGGGGATGTCCGGCGGGTTGCGGAATACTCGGTCGCGTTCGCGACGGACGGCCGCTGAAAATGGAAGGGATGCCGGAGCACCCACTCTCGCGCGGGGGCCTGTGCGCCGTCGGTCAAGCGTTGCCGATGGGGTTGTACGACAGCCAGCGTCTCCAGCACCCGCTCGCCGCGGGTCAGCCCAGCGACTGGAAGACAGTTGACCGTCAGATCTTGGCGGCCTTGGACAAAACGGCATCCGAAGCAGGGGCCGTTCGCGTCGTTACGGGCACCATCACGAGTCCCACGCTCCAGAAAACCATCCATGATTTCCTCGGTCGCTTCCCCAAGGCGCGCCATGTGGTTTGGGATGCCGTCAGCAGTTCCGCCATTTTGGATTCCCATACGAAAACCCACGGCGTCCGCGTGCTGCCACATTACCGGTTCGACTTGGCGAAGGTGATCGTCTCATTCGGGGCCGATTTTCTGGGAACATGGATCTCGCCGGTCGAATTCACTGCCGGTTGGCGCACGAGACGAACGCCCACCGCTGAGTCTCCGGAGATGTCCTGGCATGCTCAACTGGAAGGGCGGATGTCATTGTCCGGGACGAAAGCGGACCGACGGATTCGGGTTTCTCCCGATCAGTATGGTGCCGTGCTCAGTCGGCTCTACATTGACCTCGCTGCAAAGTCGGGCAAGTCCGTGAGTTCGTCGACCGTGATCGCTTCCATACTGACGGACGAGCAACATCACGAGTTAGTGGAACGGCTCTGGAATGCCAGGGGAGCGTCGGTCGTCGTTTCCGACAGTAATGATGTCCGGGTACAGACGTTGGTCAATGGCGTCAACGACCTGCTGAAAAACTATGGTCAGACGCTCGACATCCAGCGTCCCAGTCGGCAGCGGCAGGGGAACGACGCCGCGGTCTTGGAACTGTTGGAAGAACTGAAAACCGGCCAGGTGGCGGCCCTGTTTGTTTGTGGGACCGACCTGACGCACAACTTGCCGGACCGCGAGGCGTTGGTCAAGGCCATCGATCGCGTCCCGTTGGTGGTGAGCACTGCGGAGCGCATCGACGACTTCGCATCATTGGCGGACTTCGTCTGTCCCGATCATCATCCGCTAGAGTCCTGGCTCGACGCTGAGCCGATGGATGGCCTGCTGACGTTGACACAGCCGCTCTTGCAGCCATTAGGCCAGACCCGGTCGTTGATGGAGTCGTTTGCGAACTGGAGCGGTGCCGCGGCCAGTGCCGACGAACTGCTTCGTCGGAATTGGCGGGAGCAGATCCATCCCCGTGGTGAAGGACATGCTTTTCAGGCATTCTGGGACCAGTCGCTGCATGATGGGTTCGTCCAACTTCGACCGCAGGGGATCGTCGCTCAGGAATTCCAGTCAGCGGCCGTTGAGTTGCTGCCGGCGGTGGAATCCAGCGGTTATGGTCTGGAACTGTTTACCCGGATCGGACTGCTCGACAGCCGCCACGCCCACAACCCGTGGTTGCAGGAACTACCCGACCCGATCACCAAGACCACATGGGACAACTATGTTGCTGTTTCTCCCGCGACAGCGCGGGAATTGGGGCTGACCGAGGGCGAAGTCGTGCGCCTGGCGACAGGCAGCGGTGGAGCGACGATCGAGCTTCCCGTAGTCATCCAGCCCGGTCAGCATGACCGCGTTCTCGCAATCCCGTTGGCCTATGGAGTCCGTGGGACCGATCGGTTCGCCCACATTGGCCCACAGTGGCTCGAAGCCCGACCAACAGTTGCCCCCGGAGACGTCATCGGCCGTAACGCAGCACCGCTGCTGGTGCCGATGCAGGGTACCCTGCAGTATTTCCGCGGGGATATTTCGCTCACGAAGGCTGGTCGGCGACACGCTCTCGCCACCACGCAGGAACACCACTCGCTGGAAGTGCCCCCGCGCGTTGCTCCGCACGGAGCGACCAAGCGAGAACCGATTCAGGAAACCACGCTGTCGGCTTTCACAACGAATCCGACGGCCGGTACGCCGCATGTCCATCACGAGGCCAGCCCGCCTCTTTGGCCCGACGACCATCCCCGCACCGGAAATTCCTGGGGAATGGCCATCGATCTCAACACCTGCACGGGATGCGCGGCCTGCGTCATCGCCTGCCAGTCGGAGAATAACGTACCGGTTGTCGGCAAAGATGAAGTGCTGCGGCAGCGCGAGATGCACTGGATTCGCATCGATCGCTACTACTCCGGCGATGGCGACGAGGTGGATGTCGCGCATCAGCCGATGATGTGCCAGCACTGCGGGAATGCCCCGTGCGAAACCGTTTGCCCCGTCCTGGCGACCGTGCATAGCAGCGAAGGCCTCAACGAGCAGGCTTACAACCGTTGCGTGGGGACGCGGTACTGTGCCAACAACTGCCCGTACAAGGTCCGTCGTTTCAACTGGTTTGAGTATCCCCGCGACGACACGTTGCAAAACCTGCTGCTCAATCCCGATGTGACGGTCCGCTCGCGCGGGGTCATGGAAAAATGCTCGCTGTGCGTGCAGCGCATCGAAGAAGGAAAGATCGAAGCCCGCCGCCGGGGCGAGCCAGTGGCCGATGGCGCAATTCTTACGGCATGCCAGCAGTCCTGCCCCGCACAGGCCATTGTCTTCGGAAACATCAACGATCCGGCGAGCGCCGTCGCGAAGGCGATGGAGGATCCACGCCGGTTCGGCGTGCTTGAGGAATTCAACTTTCAGACCGCTGTGTCGTATCTGCGGATCGTGAGAAATCGGACCGAGACCGATTCACACGCCGGAGCTGCCCATGATTGAACATCATTCCCCTCTCCGTCCCCCGTTGATCACCGGCGACAAGTCGCTGACCGATGTGACGAACGACATCTGCGCGCCCATGGACGCACAGCCCACCGTTTGGTGGTGGGCCGCGTTCCTCGCCGCGGTGACGGCGCTCCTGATCGGCATTGCCGCCGTGTGGTATCAGTTGGCGGTCGGCATCGGCACCTGGGGATTGAACAAGACTGTCGGTTGGGGATTCGACATCACCAACTTCGTCTTCTGGGTCGGCATTGGTCACGCCGGAACGTTGATCTCCGCCGTGCTGTTTCTGTTCCGGCAGAAGTGGCGCACCGCCGTGAACCGCTCCGCGGAGGCCATGACGATATTCGCGGTCTGCTGCGCGGGAATCTTTCCGCTGATCCATATGGGCCGCACCTGGCTGGCCTATTGGATGCTCCCGTATCCGAATGCCCGAGGTCCGCTGTGGCTGAACTTCAAATCGCCACTGTTATGGGATGTGTTTGCGATCTCCACGTACCTCGCGATCTCGGCCGTTTTCTGGTACGTCGGGTTGATCCCCGATTTGGCAACAGTCCGAGATCGTTCGGCACCCGGCTGGCGGAAATCGATTTGCGGCTGGCTCGCGCTCGGCTGGAATGGATCGGCCCGGACCTGGCAGAGGTACGAAACGGTCTACATGCTGCTGGCCGGTCTGGCGACACCGTTGGTCTTCTCGGTGCATACGATCGTCAGCATGGACTTTGCGACATCGGTCATCCCCGGTTGGCACACCACGATCTTCCCCCCGTACTTCGTCGCCGGAGCAATCTTCAGCGGACTGGCGATGGTCATCACGTTGATGCTCATCGCCCGCAAGACCATGCGGCTGGAAGCCTACGTGACACCCACCCACATCGAACGCATGTCGCTGCTCATGCTGTCCATGGGGAGTCTCGTCGGCCTGGCGTACGGGACGGAATTTTTAATGGCGTTTTACAGCGGCAACCCCTACGAACAATTTGTGTTTCTGAACCGGGCCGCCGGACCGATGAGTTGGGCGTATTGGACGATGGTGATTTGCAACGTCGGGATCCCTCAACTGCTGTGGTTGAAGTCGGTGAGAAGGACATTGCCGCTCGTGTTTGTCATTGCCATCGTGGTCAACATTGGAATGTGGTTTGAGCGGTTTGTGATCATCGTGACGAGCTTGCATCGGGATTTTCTGCCGTCGAGTTGGGCGCATTACGTGCCGACCACGATCGAATTTGCCACGTTTCTAGGCAGCTTTGGACTGTTCTTTACCTGTTTCCTGTTGTTCTGTCGGATTGCCCCGGCGATCGCGATCGCTGAGGTGAAAGGGGCCGCCCATCTGCCGAAGCGGCCTGCTCACCACGCCGAACCGGAGGAGCACGCTGCATGAGTCAACGCGTTCTGCTCGCCAGTTTCCAGCATGAAAGCGACCTGCTGGCCGCCGTAGCGGCGGTACGTCGCAAAGGGTGGACGATTCTCGATGCCTACACGCCGTATGCTGTGCATGGACTCGAAGCCGCGCTGGGGCTGCGGCCGTCGCGGTTACCGTGGGTCTGCCTCATCTGTGGTCTGATCGGCGGCATCAGCATGCTCTGGTTCGAGCACTGGACAATGGCGGTCAACTGGCCCGTCAACGTCGGTGGGAAACCGTGGAACTCACTCCCTTCCGATGTTCCTGTGGCCTTTGAGGCGGCCGTGTTACTGGCGGGATTCGGATCGGTTTTCACGCTGTTCGCGGCGAGCCGGCTTTTCCCCGGGAAGAAGTCGCGGATTATTGACCCGCGTGTGACGGACGATCGGTTTGTACTACTGATCGCGCAGTCCGATGCAGCATTCGACGTTTCGACCGCCACCGCCTACCTGCAGAATTATGACATGGTGGAGATGCGGGAACTCATCGACGACGGAGGGCTCGTATGAGACCGAATCAACTGAACGTCGTGCTGGCAGCGATCTTGCTTGTCGTGATGACGATGGTCACCGCCATCCGGCCAGACTACACACGGCCGAACTGGGAATTTCTCCCCACGATGAAAACGTCTCCCGCGGTCCACGCCTTCGAAGTCCAACCGCATTTTCCCAACGGCCGGACTTTGCAGCCGGCGGTTGCCGGGACAATTGCACGCGGACACCTTCCGCTGCACTTTACGGCCACGAAAGAAGACGCCGTTCGTGCCGGAGAAGAACTACGGAACCCCTATCAGCAGCCGATTGCCGCCGCGGGGACACCAGCCGATGCGGTGACCCTGCAGGCGGAACTGGCGGCCTCGGTCTCGCGCGGCGAAGGGGTCTATCGAATTTATTGCGTCGCGTGTCATGGGGCTTCGGGGGCCGGCGATGGTCCCGTGGCTCAACGCGGTTTCCCGCCACCGCCGCCATTGACATCGGGAAAATCTGCTCAGATGAAGGACGGCCAATTGTTTCACATCCTGACATATGGTCAGGGAAGCATGTCCTCGATGGCGGCTCAGCTTGATCACAACAAGCGCTGGGACGCCGTCAACTACGTTCGCGCTCTGCAGAGTCAAGCCGCGGTGGCGACGACGCCATCCCCCCCATCGACTTCTCCTCCGGTGCAGCCATGACCAATACGAACGTGCTTATTGACAAGAGCGTTCCGCGCCTCTTGACCACCCTCGCCGTGGTGGGAATCGCCCTCACGGCGATTTCTGCGGTCATCGTGCCCGAACGCACCTGGGCGAGCAGCCTGCTGGTTGCGTACTACCTCGTCACGCTGGGTCTCGGCGGAGCCGTGTTTATCGCGGTTGCCAATGTGACCGGAGCGGGCTGGCACACCGCATTTCGGCGGGTTCCCGAAGCATTCACAAGTGTGTTGCCTGTGAGCAGCGCAATCTTGGTCACGCTACTGGCCGTCCAGGTTTCCCGCTACACATGGCATTCCCATGGTACGGGCGACGCGGGGACCTTTTGGTTCAAGGAACTTTGGCTGTCACCCCTGTTTTTCATCGTGCGTGCCGTGATCTACATCGCGCTTTGGATCGTTTTCTCCCTGAGACTCGTTCGTGTTTCCCATCATCAAGATCACCTGACAACGCACTCTCCCACACGCATTAACACCACCGCCTCGGCAGTTTTCCTGGCGGTCTTTGCGGTAACGTTCTCACTGGCGTCGATCGACTGGATTATGGCTTTGGAACCGATGTGGTTCAGTACGATCTGGGGTGTCTACCACTTCTCGGGGCTATTTCAGAGCACGCTCGCGGCGCTGATCGTCGCTGGCATTTTGCTGCGCCGGGCGGGACACCTGCAGGGAATCTTTCGCGACGAGCATCTGCACGATCTCGGCAAACTGCTGATCGGCTTTAGTTGTTTCTGGATGTATATCTGGTTCTGCCAGTACATGCTGATCTGGTATTCCAACATCCCCGAAGAGACTGTGTATTACTCACTTCGATTCGAGGGTTCGTGGGGTCCCATGATCATCGCCAGTGTGTTGCTCAACTGGGGTGTTCCGTTTCTCGTGCTGCTGCCGAAGCAGAACAAGCGTCGCGAGACGGTGATGCTCCGTGTTGCCGGAATCGTCCTCGTCGGCCGATGGGTCGATTTGTCGGTGATGATCTATCCGCCGGTATTGGGCGATGCCACGCCACTGGGTGTGCCGGAAGTTGCGGCAGCCGTCGGAGGCGTTGGCTTAGCGGGGTGGCTGTTCCTCCGTGCCTTCCAACGGATGAACCCCGTTCCCCTGCACGATCCGCTGTTGGATGAGAGTCTGTTGTATACCAACTAGTCATGCCGACGGGTGAGCAGATGCCATCGCGCCAAGGTCACCAGTGATCTGGGGTTACGACGTCGTTTGCGGCTGGCCGACTCAGACTTTCGGCGGCGTTTGTTCTTCGGTGCGGGATCAACCAAAATGGATTACGCGCCAAAACAATTTTTCCGTGCACGCTTGCATTCAATTGTGCGGCAGTGTAGCACTACCCTCGGTGATTCGAACCTGGTCTCGCTGGGAAGGTGACCCGATGAAGTTGCTCACCGAGGCGAATGAATACGGGTTAAGAGTCGTGGCTTGGATGGCTCAGCATCCTGGCGAAGCGTTCAAAGTCAAAGACTTGGCGGTGCAGATTCGTGCTGCCCCGGGATATCTGATCAAGGTGATGCAAAGCCTGGCGAAAGCCGGGATTCTCTCGGGTCGGCGGGGGACGCGCGGCGGATTCACGCTGCAAGCGGATCCGCGGCGACTGACGGCCTTGGATATCATTCAGGCGATCGACGGCTTTGAGCGGATCGCGTCTTGTCCCTTGGCACTTACGGCGCACGCATCCACGCTCTGCCCCATCCATCGGTGTATTGACGATGCGATGGAGCAACTGGAACAGGCCTTTCGAAAACTCGTGATTCAGGACGTCATTCAGCAACTGTCCTCACCTGATTTCCAGTGCGAGCGATTGCTGTCATTGAGGATTCCAGCCTTTGAGCGGTCCGAGTCGTTCCCCCCAAAATGCTAATTGCAATGTGGTTTCGCGGATGAGTGTCCCCTGAAAACGACAGAGCAGGACGACGTCATGGATACGAAACTCACGGACAAAGCTCAATCAGCTCTCCGCGCTCCGGAAGTGAATGGCTCGGAGTCGTCGTGCTCCGCCGGCTCGGCCATCTGTTATCGCATGGAGCCCTTGAAGCAATTGTCGTCTCATTGTCCGCATGCGGTAACGGGCGCAACGGCGTGTCCTGCTCCGGCGGACGGGAATCGGATGCCACCGTGTCTGCTGAGTTCGCAGTCGCACAGCATTGTCGATCTCGAGAGTGCCCATCGCTTGGCCTTGATGGTCACGCCGGAGTTGAGCGACAGCGTGACCGACCAGATCTGGGAAGCGGTCTCAACAATTCGTGCCATTCTGAAGCAACAGGCGGTGCCCATGGAAGTCACCGCACAGACCGTGTTCCTGCGACGAGCCGAAGATGCTGAAGCCTGTCGTCGTCTGTTTGCGGCTTACTATGGCGACCGGGCGCCCGTGACGACCTACGTGGCACAACCTCCCTGCGGGGGACAAGCCTTGGCCATCGAGGCGTGGGCGTTGGGAGGCCCAGGGGTGGTGATCCAGCATCCGTATCCCGACGTCGTGACGATCGAGTATGACGGACTCCGCTGGGTGCATACGGGAGGAATCGTGCCCCACAACGAGCGGGCGTACGACCAGGGCAAACAGGCGTTTGATGAAGCGGCACGCCGGCTGAGGTCGGTGGGATCGACTTTTCATGATGTGGTGCGCGCTTGGTTGTACATGGGCGGAATTACCCAAGCCGATGAGTCCAGCGGCGTGGAACGCTACCGCGAATTGAATCGCGCACGGACGGACTTCTTCGCTGAACAGGAAGCCTGCGGTCAACTCCAGATTCGCCGTGATGGACGAGACTTCTATCCGGCGAGCACCGGTATTGGTACGTACGGGCAGGGCTTGTCACTTGGTTGTATGGCGCTACACACCGACCGCAGCGACGTGCGTTTGTTGCCGCTGGAGAATCCCCAGCAGACTTCGGCCTTTCACTACGAACAAAAATTCTCGGTCAAAAGCCCGAAGTTCTCGCGCGCCATGGCGGTGATCATCGGGGATTATGTCACGACGTGGATTTCCGGAACGGCCAGCATTGTGAACTCCGAAACCGTGCATCCCGGTGACGCTGCCCGCCAGACCGAGCAAACGATTGAGAATATCCAGCGGTTGATCTCCCGCGAGAATTTCGCACGACACGGCATTTCGGGGGCCGGCGCCACCCTGGACGATCTCGCAAAAATTCGCGTTTACGTGAAGCACGAGGAAGATTTCGAGACGTGTCGTGCAGTCTGCGAGCGTCGGTTCGGCCTCCTTCCCGCGATTTATGCGCACGCCGATGTTTGCCGGCCGGACTTGCTGGTTGAGATTGAGGGGGTCGCCTTTTCGCGATTGAGCTGAGGAGAAGTGCACGATCCGCATCAGTTGTCGAGAACGATGAGGCACGAGTCTTCGCAATCAATTGATACGCACTGCCGTGCAGTGATGTCTGGGATGCACCATCGCAGCCAACAAACCGAGCACGCTGAATCGTTGAAACTTCGTAACCGATCAGGACACGACAACGGATCATGTCCGACGGGTGAAAGACGAGGAGGAATCCGATGGACTTCATGGAAAGGCATGCTCGGCTGAGCCGTGCCCGGCATGCGGCAGTCGGAGGGCAGCGGCCGAATCAGTCCTGGCACATTCAGACCAACATTCCGGTCAAACACCATCACCATTTTCCCGCAGCCAACCTGATTGTCGCCTTGGCCATGATTTCCGTGGCTGCAGGGGCACTGTACTGGAGTAAGCCCTTAACACAGGGACCAAAACAAAGCCGGGTCCGTTCGTCCTCGAATACAGGCGGGCGCGTCGCCACGAAGCCTCATCCGCCTCGCCGCACGGCTTCGCGCGTCGAGACCACCGCCGGTGAAACCGTAGCTTCGGCAATGACTCCCGACGATTCCCAAACCGAACCCGCGACGACACCCGAGAATCCGTATCGCGGTGCGCAGCCGGCTCGGCCAACGACGACCATCGACAAGCTGGTCTTTAGCAAACTGTCGGAACTCAAAATCACTCCGTCCAAACTCTGCTCGGACGGAGTGTTCCTGCGGCGGGCCTATCTCGCCGTGTTGGGAACGATTCCGACAGCCGTCGAGGCGCGGCGCTTTCTCGAAGATCCTGATCCCGACAAGCGGGCCAGACTGATTGACGAACTGCTTGAACGGCCTGAATTCGCGGATTATGCCGCGATGAAGTGGTGCGACGTTCTCCGGGTTAAGGCGGAATTTCCGATCAATCTCTGGCCGAACGCGGCACAGGCTTATCACGCCTGGATTCGTACGGCGATCGAAGAAAAACTGCCGTTCGACCAATTCGCAGTGCAATTGCTGACCTCCTCGGGAAGCAATTTTCGCAACCCGCCAGTGAATTTTTACCGGGCCGTCCAAGACCGGGAACCCAAGGGGCTGGCGCACGCGGTCGCACTGACTTTTCTGTCGCAACGAGCGGACAATTGGCCCCCTGAGAAACTGGAGGGGATGGCCAAATTCTTTTCGCGAGTTGGCTACAAACCCACCGGTGAGTGGAAAGAAGAAATCATCTACTTCAATCGACACCGGAGCCGTACCGAATCGGGGCGAGCGTCGTTGACGGCGACCTTTCCCGATGGGCGGACGGTGGACATCCCGCCCGAACAGGATCCTCGGGAAGTGTTCGCCGCCTGGCTGACCGATCCGCAGAACCGGGAGTTTCCTCGGTCGATCGCCGGCCGCATCTGGTATTGGTTGTACGGTCGCGGCATCGTCGAAGAACCGGATGACATGCGTCCGGACAATCCTCCTGTCCTACCGGAGTTGCTTGACTACCTGACCAATGAACTGATCGCTTCCGATTATGATGCACGACACTTGCACCGTCTCATCCTCAACTCGCAGACATTCCAATTGTCCTGTATTCCCGAGAGTGATGATCCCCAAGCCGGGCATTATTTCGCCTCCTTCCCGGTCCGTCGGTTGGATGCAGAGGTCTTGATCGACGCGATCTGCAAAATCACAGGAACAACGGAAGTCTATTCCAGCATTATTCCCGAACCCTTCACGTTTTTGCCGGACGATCAGCGAGCCGTCGCATTGCCGGATGGCAGCATCACCAGCAGCTTCCTGGAGATGTTTGGGCGGCCGACGCGAGATACCGGATTAGCGTCGGAACGCAATTCTCACCTCTCGGCAGCCCAATCGCTGCACCTGCTGAATTCCAACCATATTCGGCAAAAGATTTATCAAAGCGATCGCATCAAAGATTTACTCATGAGTCCCGAGAGTGCCAGCGAGGTCTATATCGCCCTCTTGTCCCGGCGACCCACGGACCCGGAATACGCTCTGTCTTTGGGAATGAGTCCCTATGGGCCAACCCGGGATCTGGTCTGGGCTCTCATCAATAGCGACGAGTTCCTGTTCCAGCACTGATCGCACCACCGCTTCAACTTGGGGAGGGAAATCATGCCACACCCGTACCGCAGCTTGGGCTGTCACGGTCTCTACACACGCCGGCAGGCGTTGCAGGGAGGCCTGTGGAATGCCGCCGGACTCTTACTAGCTTCGCGATTGATGGCCGCCGACAAGGCACCTGCCCAACAGGCCCCGACCGCGAAGTCACCCGCCGCAAAGGCCATCATTCAAATCTGGTTGGCGGGAGGCCCCGCGCACATCGACACCTTCGATCCCAAGCCGGAGGCGGGTATCGCCTACACCGGTCCGCTCTCGGGGAAAAACGCCACGAAGGCACCGGGGCTCGATGTGGGCGAGCTCTTGCCGGAACTCGCCAAGGTGGGTGACAAGTTCTCCTTGATCCGGAGTTTCACGCACGGCCAAAACGGTCACGAGACGGCGTCCTACCTGACACAAACCGGTCGCATGCCGGGGAGAACCGTGTTCCCGGCTGTGGGCGCGGTGGTCAACGCCTTCAAGGGCAGTGGTGCAAAACAGGAGACTTCCCAAGAGCAACAGCTGATTCCGCCGTATGTCGTATTGACGGAACCGCAGGGGAGGTTTTCCGAGTCTGGGTTCATGGGTGTGCGCTATAAGCCGTTTGCCACGGGCGGAGATCCGAACGCCGCGCGATTTGCCGTTGAAGGCATCGTGTCAGCAGACCTGACCGACGACGAGCAATATGCCCGCCGCAGCCTGCTGGAGCGAGTCAACACGCTGGGACAAACACTGCCCGGCGAGGCCAACCTGGCAATTGCCACCGCGTCACGGGAACGTGCATACGACTTGATGCTCGGTGACGCCGGGCATGTGTTCGATCTTGCGAAGGAAAAAGCCGAACTCCGCCAGCAGTATGGTCGGACCAAGTTCGGACAGTCCTGCCTGGCGGCCCGGCGATTGATCGAGTCGGGGACCAAGTTCGTCACCATCAATTTCGGCGGCTGGGACACTCATAAAGACCACTTCCGCGCGATGCGGAGGTTGCTACCGGACCTCGACAAAGGTCTGGCGACCTTACTCTCGGACCTTTCTGACCGCGGATTACTCGACAGCACAATCGTCTGGTGCGTCGGCGAGTTTGGTCGGACGCCAAAAGTCGCGACTGAGTCTCCCTGGAACGGTGGTCGACACCACTACGGCCGGGTCTTCTCCACCCTGGTGGCCGGGGGAGGATTCCAAGGAGGACACGTGGTCGGTGCCTCCGATGCACGGGCCGAACAGGTCAAAACCCGTCCGGTCTATCCGGGAGATCTCATTGGCACGATGTACGAACTGGTCGGCATCGATCCGGAAGCCAGCCTCCCCCATCCCCGTGGAGATTTCATTCGTGCGACTCCCGGTGCGGACGAAGGCATGGAGTCGGGGGGACGCCTCAAGGAAATCGTTTGAACGGAGGAGCATCATGACCAGTCAGATCAGGCCGCCTTACAGACTCGCCTTTGCCGTCTTGATGCTGTTCCTGGCCGCGCGGGAAGCCGCAGCCCAGGTTGAGCGGCATCCGCATCTGGCCTATGCCTATCCCGCTGGGTTGCGCCAGGGGACATCCTGCGATATCGTGCTTGGCGGCCAGTCTCTTCAGAAAGTGACTGCCGTTCATCTTGCGGGCGATGGTGTCACGGCAGAAATTGTCGGTTGGTATCGTCCTCTGACCCGGGGAATGTACAACGACCTGCGCATGAAGCTGAACGACACTCGGGATCGACTCAAAGAACAAGGTCTGCGCCCCAGTTCCGATGAGGTGGCCAAGGCGGCCGGAGTGACGCTGGACGAGTTGCGGGAGATGGAAATCTTTCAGGAGCGAGATCGCGATCCCAAGCGACAACCCAACGAGCAACTGGAAGAGGAACTGACCGTCCGGCTGACGGTCTCGGAGAATGCCGAACCAGGCAAGCGGGAGTTGCGTCTCCTGACCGAGCGGGCGATGTCGAATCCGTTCTGGATTCATATCGGCCTCTTGCCAGAAATGCGGGAGTCCGAACCGCTTCGCGGTGAACCCGAAGAGGTCTCCCGAGAATTGCCACTCGTCATCAACGGCAGGATTATGCCGGGAGACGTGGACCGGTTTACGTTTCACGCAAAGCAAGGAACCCGACTGGTCATCGACGCAGGCGCGCGGGATGTCATTCCCTACTTGGCCGACGCCGTCCCCGGGTGGTTCCAGGCCGTGCTGACTCTCCATGACTCCTCGGGGAAAAAAGTAGCCTCTGCCGATTCGTTCCACTTCCGTCAGGATCCCGCCATTCTGTACGAAGTGCCGCGCGATGACCAGTACACCGTGACCATACGTGATTCGTTGTTTCGAGGCCGAGAAGATTTTGTCTACCGGATGTCCGTGGGCGAATTGCCGTTTCTGACGAGCATCTTTCCCTTGGGAGCGAGAATCGATTCGGACATCGAGATTCAGTTGGACGGCTGGAATCTGTCACAGACAACGATCCAGCTCAAGACGGGGACTCGGCGTTCCTATCGGCCAGTCACATCGGTGTCCGTCCCACAGGAGGTCGGTCCTCCCCTCCGGTTTCCGCTGCAGATCGGCCGACTGCAGGAACACGTCGAGACTGAACCCAATAATCGCATCGATGACGCGGTCCAGATTGACACGCATCAGGTGATTAACGGCCGGATCGATCAACCCGGCGATCAGGATGTGTATCGTCTCAATTGCCACGGAAAGTTGGTGATCGAGGTTCAAGCCCGACAGCATGGCTCGCCGTTGGACTCCCTCGTGATGGTGACCGATGAAAACGGTGAAGAGCTCGCCTTTAACGATGATTACGAGGATAAGACGCAGGCGCTGGCAACGCATCACGCCGATTCGCTGTTAAAGACGGTGATTCCCGGCAGTTCCCCACGCTATCTCATCATCACAGATGCACAGAAGAATGGGGGGCGAGAGTTCATCTACCGGTTGTCGCTACGTTCGCCGGAGCCCGACTACGAATTGCGCGTCATCCCTTCGACCATCATCGCCCCAGCCGGCGCCGTTGTCCCCATCACCGTCTTCGCACTCCGCAAAGATGGTTTCGAAGGAGACATACAGGTTTCGCTGGTCGATCCTCCCGAGGGATACCGGTTGGACGGTGGACTGATCCCTGGTCAGGCCCAGAGCATGCGGATGACCTTGACGGTCCCGGCGACGGGGTCCACGAAGCCCGCGGCCCTGGAGATGGAAGGCCAAGCCCGTGCGTCCATTAGTGGTCCCCTCCTGACAAGAACTGCGGTGCCAGCTGAGCAGATGATGCAGGCCTTTATCTGGTACCACCTCGTTCCGGTCGAAGATTGGAATATCATCGTCAACCGAAACAAAGCGCCCAAGACCCCGTTCGAGCTGGCCCACTATCCCAAGCCCATCGTCATTCCGCTGGGGGGGAAGTACCACGTCCCTGTTCGACTGGCCGGGGGAGTGACCGATCCCCGAGAGTTGCATGTTGAACTCTCCGAACCTCCCGCCGGGGTGTCTGCCGAACTGGTCACCGACAATATGAGGAACATTGCCGTCCGCATTTCGACCGACGCCAAAAAGTCCCCTGCAGGCTGGCGTGGGAACTTGTTGTTGCGCGCCTATCGGGAATCGACTCCGGCACCTACAGAGGACAACCCCGCCCCCACCCCCGTGCGGACCGACTACGGTTTCATCCCGGCCTACTCCATCGAGTTAGCGAAACGAGCGGCTCGGACCTGACCATGACGCCAGGGCAATCGCATGTTAAACCGCGGAAAATGTGGTCCAGATTTGGTGCAGGACGTTCTCGTCCCAGCCCGCGCGGAGCCGTTTGCCGCGGACGTGATCTTTGACCGAAGTGTCCTGCTGTAACATGTTGAGGGCCATCCGTCGAAACGCGGCGGAGATTTCGGGGCTGGTGCCGCGGCGAATCCGGCTGGCGTCTTCTGTAAAAGTGACATCCAGGATGTGGTGCAGGCTGTTCTCGATCGTCCAGTGACCGCGGATGTGCTGGGCCAGGGCCCGGACTTTCGGCGGGTGACTGCTGATGAAGTACGCGACTTCCATCGACTGGTGCTTCCCTTCCGTCCGCTGGCGAAACACCATGACCAGCGACTTCAACCCCGGCCAGCGTTTCAGCGTTCGCTGATCTTCCTCCGTCGCTGCGAGCACGAAGTACTGTCGGCGTTCGTCCCGGCCGTGAGACCGAATCTTCGTGACGAGCCGCGTCAATCCGTCGGCCCGAAAGCCCGCTTCCGCGCAGGCTTCGAACCGGTCTTGCAGGTGTTGATGCAGCGTCGGCTGATGGTCTTTCACGCTGAGCAAGTAGTCCGCCTTCTTCTGCAGAATCGCCGCGGCCGTCTCGACCTGACAGTGCATCGCGTCCCGCGTGACGGTGGCCCCCGCGAGTTCCAGCAGTTGCAACAGCAGCGGGACCGCCGGGATTTCGTTCGACTGGTCGTCCACGGACATCTGCCGCAGACACCAGCGCGTTTCAGTGGCAAACGCCGTGATCGTGTGCAACGGCGATTGACCGGTCGCAGCGTCGCCCGAGCCGCGATGCGTCTTGCCGTCGATCGCCACGCCTTTCCCGCGGAGGCTGCCGCAGAACTCATCGACCCACCCGTGCAGCGCCGTCAGGAACTGGCCGGTGTCGAGCCGGGCAAACACGCGGCCGAACGTGTCGTGACTGGGGACGCCGTGTTCCATCGAGAGGAACCGCGCGAACCAGTCAGCCTTGGCGTTCACGAACCGTTCGACATCGGCCCACCCCTGCGCTCCGCAGATCGTCGCGGTGAGCGCCATGAAGATCATCTCGTGCAGATCATGGTTCGCCCCGCGATTCAGCCGCGGCTCGGTCAGATTGGCAAAATGCTGGTCGATTTGACAAGCCGGCCCCGTCCCCATCGCCCCGCTCCTTCGTCAACCCCCACGGAAATTTCCATCCCCCTTGACGAAGACCAGCAACACGCCAGCATTGGGCCAAACCGCAACGCCGACATGCGATTGCCCTGTCCGTAGACCGAAGGGCGCCGATCTCGCATGCGGAGCCACATCATTTGATGTCTTCGGACGCAGTTGGCATTATCCAGCGAACAGCGAAGACTCTGTGTCGACCGAGACCGAAGGACGAACTCGCAGTTTCGAGTGGAATCAATTGTGCCACCTGCATATGCAAAGTCAGCGATCGTTAATGTGCACCAACTCCTGATTCAAGAGATGAATGGTTCTGGTCAGGGGCGGACAATGAGATCAAGTAATCCCCTGCATCCTCTGACGAGGGATCAGCGATTTCCTTGATTTCGTTGTCACGTCGCATCTCCCAGTGGTGATCGACCTTATAGGCACAGGAACAGCAGGCATAATTGCCGAAGGGCACATCCGGCAAGCGAACAGTAGCGTTTCTGCGGACTTTCTGCCTTGTCACAATTGCTGTTTTCCATGAATCGAGTACCGCGTTTTCTGCAAAGGAGTTCACTTTGTACGCCACACAACAACCATCCGGAGTGGACGTCTCGTTGAGTCACACTCGGTCGTGCTTCGGCGAGGACGTCTACAGCCAAGTGACCCATCGCCTGAGAGATGAACCCTGCGTCTCTTTCGCAATCTCTTGCCAGGGTTGGTTCGACTACTCACCGGAACTCGATGTCGCAGTCCGTCTCTTGTCGATCGCAGCGCGCAACAGACCCGTCGACAACGACCGCCTGATCTGGGGGCTTCAGAGGGTTTTCGTGACTCCAGCAACGATCGCGTCTGCAACACGGGCCATCAGCGAGTGTATTGGTCTTCTCAAACACTCAGGAATTCCATTCGAGTTTCTGGCTCATATTGAAGGCGAATCGCAGATTATCAGCGAGTACAGCCCCAATGGGGGCAGCTCTCGATGGTCGCGGATTGCCGAGGCACTCGCAGACGAAGTCGGTGAGCTGGACTGACGAGTCAATCCCGCGGAATCGTTTCCGCGTGTTGTGCACCGCGAACACGAACTAAATTCTCGCAATAAATGCGGCATATAAGGTGATGCCCCTGACATAGCTCTGGGCGGCCCGCCGCGAGCGAACAACAGCCTCGTGTGGATCGGTTTCTGACCGGTCTTTGCGAGGCTGTTTCGTTTTGCGGGGCGATGGCTAGGCAGGCGGGACCGATGGTCGGTTCCGTTGGGGATTCCACGAAAGCGGAGGAACAACAACGTGTCGCACATTGTGCAGATTCAGACGGAGGTGCGGGACCCAGTCGCCATTCAGGCGGCGTGCGGTCGGCTCAAGTGGCCGGAGCCGGTATTCGGCGAAACGAAGCTCTTCACCAGTTCGGCGGTCGGGTGGGCGGTGCAGTTGCCGGAGTGGCGGTATCCGGTCGTGTGCGATGTCGTCACCGCCAAGATCGCGTTCGACAACTTCGGCGGACGGTGGGGCGAACAGCGGCACCTCGACCGGTTCCTGCAAGGGTACGCGGTGGAGAAGGCTCGGATTGAAGCGAGACGGCGTGGTCACACCGTCACTGAGCAAGCGCTCGCGAACGGATCCATCAAACTGACGATTCAGGTGGGAGGTGCCGCTTGAAGACGATTGAAATCATCATCGCCCCCAACGGCCAGTCGCGCGTCGAAACGAAGGGCTTCGTCGGGAGTGAGTGCCGTCAGGCCAGCCGGTTCGTTGAGCAGGCCCTCGGGCAGCAGACCGATGAGCAGCTCAAGACGGAGTTCCATCAGTCTGCCACCAATCAGCAACAAATGCAGGAGGGCCAATGACGACGGTCCTTCACCATCAACATGGCTGCGTGTTGCCAACCGTTCCGGTTGGCAATCGTCCTGGTCTCCGCTTGGCGCGTTACCGGAGACGACTGCATCGCGAAAGGAGGGCGTTGGCCCACCGAGTCGCTCGGCTTCGCCAGGTCTGTTACGCCATCGCTCGGCAGCGCCGGAAGATCGAACGTCTCCAGAAGCAGCTCCGGCGGCTGGAACCCTGACGATTGGTCACCGCTTCTGACCGCAACCCACATTCCTTCCCCCTTCACCATAAGGACCCTGCATGAACCTGACCGAACAATTGGCCGAATATGTCAGCGCGTGCTTTACAGCGATTTGGATCGAAACACACGAACAACATGAAGCGGCAGCGGCGATCGCGCAGCTCTGCCAACGCGAACAGTGGCGACTGGCCACGTGGAACATCGACCAGGGGCTTCGAGTCGGCGGGGCTGCCGTCAAACAGTCCGGCGGCGATCCGCTGGCTGCAATCCGCTCGGTCAACTCGCTGGCGACGGCAGACGGGACGGCGCTGCTGGTCCTGGAGAACTTTCACCGGTTCCTGTCATCGGCGGAGGTCGTTCAGGCTCTGTCCCAACAGATTCTGGCGGGCAAGCAGAACCGGACGATCGTGGTAATTCTGGCCCCGGTGGTCCAACTGCCGATGGAACTCGACAAGCTGTTCGTGGCCATCGAGCACGATCTGCCGGATCGCGACCAACTGGCCGAGATCGCACGCGGCATTGCCACGGATGCCGCAGAATTGCCGAACGGTGCGGAACTGGAGACTGTCCTGGACGCAGCGGCAGGGCTGACGCGTCTCGAAGCGGAGAACGCGTTCAGCCTGTCTCTGGTCCGGCAGGGACGGATCACGAGTGATGCCGTCTGGGAACTGAAGTCTGGGATGCTGAAGAAGTCGGGACTGCTGGAACTCCATCGGGGCCAGGACGACTTCAGCAGCCTGGGCGGGCTGTCCTCGCTCAAGAGTTTCTGTAAGCGGGCACTGCTGCAACCGAGTCGGGGGAACCCAGCCAAGCGGGCGCGGGGTGTTCTGCTGTTGTCGCCACCGGGATGCGGAAAGAGTCAGTTCTGCAAGGCCCTTGGGCGTGAAGTCGGGCGACCGGTTCTGATCCTCGATGTCGGCAGCCTAATGGGGTCGCTCGTGGGGCAGTCGGAAGAACGCACGCGGCAAGCCCTCAAGATCATCGACGCAATGGCTCCCTGCGTGGCAATGATCGATGAGGTGGAGAAAGCGTTCGCGGGTGTGAACGGCAGCGGGGACTCGGGAGTCGCGTCGCGGATGTTCGGCACGTTTCTGTCGTGGCTCAACGACCACACGACCGATGTGTTCGTGGTCTGCACGGCAAACGATGTGTCACGGTTGCCCCCGGAGTTCGGGCGGAGTGAACGCTTCGATGGAATCTTCTTTCTCGATCTGCCCACGCGGGAAGAAAAGGATGCGATCTGGACGATCTACCGCAGTCAGTTCGAAATCGACCGGGATCAGCGTCGCCCGGAGGATGCGAACTGGACCGGGGCGGAAATCAAAGCCTGTTGCCGGTTGTCGGCCCTGCTCGATGTGCCACTGGTCCAGGCGGCGCAGAACGTGGTGCCGGTGGCGGCAACGGCGGCGGAGAGCATTGATCGGCTGCGGACCTGGGCCAGTAGGCGGTGCCTGTCGGCCCAGCAACCGGGGCTGTATCAGTCGAAGCCGTCGCAATCGGCTTCAAGTTCTCGCCGGAAGGTGAACCGCGACTCATCCCTGAATTGAATCTCTCATCTCTTACGGAGGCCAATGTGCTGACACCGAAGCAGCTGGCTGTCCTCCGGGCAGCGTTGCAGTATTTCCAGGAAGAGCTCGTGCCGCATGGGCTTGATGCCCTACAGCCTTATCTAGACGGACCGATTGAAGGGGACATCACCGCGGCGGATGTCCGGCAGTTGCAGCAGTTTCTACGTAACGCGGAGATTCAGTATGCCGCAGTGAGTTTGACAGTTCCTCGTCAGATGGAATCGACGCTTTACATGTCCCTCGACGCGGCCAGCGCCGCCTGCCACGAGGAAACATGAAAAGTGGCCGCGGTCTTGATCACGCCGGCACGCTGATGGCGGCGCTGTGTTACAGCCCCGCCATCAGCTCCGACAGACTGATGCCCAGTGTCTGGGCGATGGCTTCGATGTTCCGCAGAGCCAGATTCCGCTCGCCCCGTTCGATCCCGCCAATATAGGTGCGATCCAGGGCGCAGGCCGCGGCAAACGTCTCCTGCGAATCGCCCTGCGCCTTCCGCAGTTCGCGGACCCGCTGTCCGAATCGTTCCAGTAAGTCCACCGTGCGTTTTCCCATGCGGACTATTGGAATGTTGACAATGAGTATCGCTCCGGGCGGATGGTCTGGTTCCAACTGCGGGAAGCAGACTGATGACCATCCGCCTATCTCATTTCCAATCCAACACCACTCACAGGAGTTCCTGATGCCATCTCTTGAACCTGAGTCGAGTCCTGAACCTGATCCCGTCACCCGTCGGTCTGGTGACAATTCACCCACTAGGCCCCCGCCCCCGGAGATTCGCCCACCTCGTCGCCCTTGGATCGGCTCGGCCCTGCTGCTGGCCGGGGGCGTTGGAGCCCTCGTGATCCTGATGCTGGGCTGGGCGATCACTCGCTGGTGGAATGGCGACGTTGACGCCCTGGGCGAAACTCTCCTGTTGTGCAGTTGGAACGTGTTCGGTCTAGTCGTTGTGCTGTCGCTGTTGTGGCTGGGAAACGACCTCGAACAGCGGTTTCAGCCGGCACGCGTACCACTGGCGCAGACTAGCAAGGGATGGAGGGCTGTGGTCAGCCGCGTGATGACCACAGCTGGATTCGTGGTCCTCTTGGGAATCGTCGCCTTGTCCAACCGGTGGCGTGACCAGGGACCACCGGTTCCCTCCAGAACCGACCAGGAAAAACGCATCGTCTGGATGAGTCCCGAGGCATTTCGGGAGCAGCAGCAACGGCGAGCTGCCACACTCAACTACTGGCAGACGGCCGTGGCGAACCTGCATGGAACCCGCTTTCGCCCACCTACGGAGACTGAATCGCTGCCCGAGGTGTTTGAGCGGCTGACGCGAGACTTCCGGCAGAAGATTGCGCAGGCGAGAGCGGCTGCGACGACGAACGTCGACCCGGAATTGGTCGCCATGGTCCAATGGCATCTGGAACAGGACGACCGGCTGCTCGCCGTTCTGGGGCAAATTCCCCAACTGATGCAAACGTATCAGGTCGGCTTTGGGACAGAGTCCGCCGGGCAACGGGCTCTCCAATGGCAACAGTTCCAGGCCAGACTCATCGCTCAACCTGAGTTATGGGAGAAACTCCAACCGGAAGCCCGGCAGCTCATCGAAGACGTCGTCGCGCTGGAAGAGCGACAACAAGTGCAGCTCCGGGAGATCGAGGTGTTGCAGGCGGTCTTGCAGGAGCGCTACCGCGGAGTCACGTTTCCACTGCCATCTCTCGAACCGTAATTCAGTTCTTTACCACGACCGCCCACTCTCACGCCGTTCGGTCCCGTCATGTCGGGATCGAGCGGCGTTATTCGTTTTATTCAGGAGACAAAGTGCCAAGCAACCCTTGCTTCCCGCGACAGCTCAAGGATCTTTCCCCGGCTGAATTGCTGGGTCTGGTGACCCAACTCCAGTTATTGGTCTATCAGGACGAGGAAGGCGACTGGGATCCCGAGCGCGAGTGCGACTCCGACACACTCGGCGAGATCAGCAATCTGCTCCAGGCTTACGGCCTCGCTCCCCTGTCACTCCCGATCCCGCCGTCTTCTCAGGAGACCTGACCATGCCCCTGTCCGCTAGCGATCGCGCCAACTTCGACACGCTTTTGCGAGCCGTTCGCGCCGGCGATGCGGCACTTGTCGCCTGCTCGACGCTTGGCGGCGGCGAGCCAGTCTCCGTGATCTGCGCCGTCCAGCCCACAGCGGGCGGCGAGATCGAACTCGTCCCACTGGCGCAAATGTTTCGCGGAAACCCCTACGAACTCCTTCAATCCCCTCAGTAGAACAGGATGACTTCGATGACGACTCTTATGGATCAAGTCCCCTCCACGGCGGCATCGGTACGACTCCGTGGCACGATGGCCGCCGTGCGGCTGAGCTTCACCTGGCTTGGTACCCGCAAGTCGCTGACCGTTGAACAGAAGAACCAGGCCGCCGACTCGTTCGGCGCGGAAGGGAAGTTTCTGTCGGCGGGCAAGAAACTGCTCGACACTTCTCACCCCGCGTTCAAGGCCGTGACCGCCATCAAGGGCCGCTGCCAGAGCTACTGGCGAGCGATCTCTCTGCCGTATCCCGAACCGGGAATCCGACTGATCCCACAGCGCGCTATCACCGACTTCGACCGGCAGATCTCCGGGTTTAGCGACGAACTGGTCGAGGCCGTGGAGGAACTCGACCGGCACTACGGTGACCTCCGCTCGGCAGCCCGGCGGCGGCTCGGTGATCTGTTCGATCCGAGTGACTACCCGGTCTCGTTGATCGGTCTGTTTGGCATCGAGCACGAATACCCGTCTGTCGAACCGCCGGACTATCTGCGGCAACTCAACCCAGCCCTCTACGAACAGGAATGCCGCCGCGTGCAGGCCCGTTTCGATGAAGCCGTGCAGCTCGCCGAGCAAGCGTTCCTCGACGAACTGGCCAAGCTCGTCGAACACCTGGGCGAGCGACTCAACGGCGACACGGACGGCAAGCCGAAAGTGTTTCGTGACACGGCGGTCACCAACCTGACGGAGTTCTTCGAGCGGTTCCGTGCCCTGAGCGTCCACTCGAACGACCAACTCGATGATCTGGTGCAGCGTGCCCAACGGCTGATGAGCGGCGTCGAGCCGCAGCAGCTGCGTGACAACGCTGCGCTCCGGCAGCGGGTCGCCACGCAACTGTCGGGCGTGCAGTCGTCGCTCGATGGCCTGCTGGTCGACCGGCCCCGCCGCAACATCCTGCGTAAACCACGATAGGAGGCGGCATGGACCTATTGATCCAACCCTCGGGAACGGTCCGCTGTGTGTTCGGCGAAGAGCTCGACCTGGGCCAACTCGGCCGATTGTCGATCCGTCGTGGTTCGCATGTTGAACCGACGCCGGATGGCCAATGGACCGCCGATCTCGCGCCGGTCCAAGGCCCGCTGCTGGGACCGTTCCCCACCCGAACCGCGGCGCTCAACGCTGAGGTGACCTGGCTCCAGGAACACTGGCTGTCGCCATCGCGGTAACTGTCTCTCGCTGAGTGTCTGCCTCGCGCGTGCGGGGCGGTTGTGTTTCACCACGACCGCCCCAAGTGGGCGGTCGTGTGTCCCCATTACTGGAGAACAACGATGCCCTTTCGCAATCGCTTTCAATCCGACCTCGACACCGCCGTGGCCGACGCCACGGGCGAAGACCTCGCGACCATTCGTCGCTTAGGGTTCTCCCCGATTGATCTGACCGATGACCGCTTCGACCCCGAACCCGACTGGCTACCACCAAGCTACGTCGACTGGGATGAACTCGCGCTGCTGCGTAATTCACCCCTGGTCGAGCAGCCGCGTCGTTCGATTCGGCAGGTGGCCTGACGCTGTCCATGATTCGGAACGTCAACGCCGTCTCGACCAGTTAGAAAGTGCATGCCATCGCTATGTCGCATATTGCGGCGTGATCTGCGTCGTCGCCTTCTTCCTGCTGGGCTGGCCTGCGCTCATCGCGTGGGTCGGCCTGGCTTGGGGAATGGATCAATTCGTGCAGGCCATGTGCGGCAAGTCTCGTCCAACGAACCAGAACATCCGGCGACGAGAACGACGCTCGCGCTGCCGTCGTCACGGTCGTCGTGGCACGTCATCCAAGTGTTGAACTCGTTTGGAAGCCCGCAAGACGCCCCTAGTAATGGGCCACTGGGCGACGAATCTGTCCATGGTGATGGTACGTTTCGGATCCTCAAGACTGAGGAGGACGTTTTATTGAGGCTCGACGACGCTCCTTGCGGAGTCCGATGAATTTGACCGGAGGATGACCCAGCAGCCAAGATCGCTTAAACTTATAAATACGACAGCCGCCCGTTGTTCATCCCTTTCTACTGTGGACGAGATCGTTTCGGACCGTTGATGAATCTCTGAATCACTCTCGCTGTGTTGTCTCCCATGCTTCGTCGGCCCTTGCATCACCAGGCTTTCCCAAGCGGGATTCATCCCATCCAGGTGCCAGCGTCTTGGAAAGCCGAAGCGTGTCTGGAAAGAGGCATCTACTTTGTCATCCCGCTGCAATTGTGGAATCTGATCGTTAGCGCTGTTGGAAGCGATCGCTTCAGTTCCTCCGACCACCGGCGCGAATTGGAAATCGCTCAAGCTGCGGGGGAGAGAACGGGCAACATCGCCATTCGTCTGGGGGCCTTCCTTTCCTATGCGGATTTGTCACCGGTACAGCCCGTCCAATTGACTGCCGACGAAGCGGCATTTTTAGGGAAGAACCCCGCCCAGGCAGCACATCTCGGACAGCAGGCGACCGCACGATTGAATTTGATTCATGGCCCCCGCCGTGGCTACCTGGGTTGGTTGCTCACCAACCCAGCCTTTGTCCAGGAGCACGATCGCCTGCTGCAACAGCATGGACCGTCCCTCGAAGTGCATGGCTTTCCTCAACCGCGAGGGAGCTCCGCCAGAATCCCGGAACACGCATTGGGGAATGAAGTCGATTGGGTCCACGACTGTCGTCAGTTCTACGCGCGCTGGCGACTGCAGTCGCTAGTGCTGCCCGATCTTCCGCTCCCACTTCCTTTTCAGCTTCCAGCCATGGAGGATCCGGCCACTGTATCTCCTCAGGAAGGGGTGGCCACCATGTCGGTTCCCGACATCTACGCTGTCCGCGGTCGCGGTCTGATCGAGGAAACACTGGAAGACGCTCTGCGAGGCCGGGGAGCCCCGTGCCACTTGCAAGGATGGTTCGAGATCGTCCAGCAATCCAGCACGATGGCCAACGTCCTGCCCATGTATGACCGGTGGTTTCGTCTGCAGCATTATTGGCGGCTGCTGCATCGCCGCTATCCCGCAGCCTTGCGACGCAAGAAGCGTGCTTTGATCTACGCGTTCGCCTGCTTCCTGGAGGTCAGCATCGACACTCTGAAAGCGGATCTGCGACGGATCACGGGCCGTTTGGGGGCCGGCTGGGAACAGCGATAGGACCCGACTCCGTCGCCCTTAGGATCTCGCAAAAGAGTGGGAGTGCTTACCAGCACTTCCACTCTTTTGCTTTTGGCTGTTCGAGTGAGATGGGTTCCTGTGCTGACCACTGGAACTCCTTGATTTAACTCGAGCAGAGAGATGACGACTTCAAACTCTGACCTGGACGCTCTCACGATCCGAGAGTTCGCCCGGCGCTCCTCACAGTCCGAGAGCACCGTCCGCCGTCGGATTAAAGACGGCTCTTTGAAAGCCTGGCAACCCGGCGGTCCAGGAACCCGATTGCTGATTCCAGTGACCTGCCTCCCCTCAGCTCAGGTGGTAACCGCGCCTGTATCACTTCCCACTCAATCCATCTCTTCACCGACGTCGAAAGCTCCCCAGCGGCTATCGGGACCGACACCACGCTGGAAACGCTTTCGCAAGGTGACGTGAAAACGCTGAAAGGCACAACCTGCCATGCCTAAACCCGCAAAGAATGAAGAAGTCAACGGCCGATTCTTCCGCTGGCGACTTGGCCAGCGGAATGGTGTTTACTTCGCCGATGGCCGCGCCAACCAGCCACCGCTGGGCCGCCAGACGCTCGGGACGCGAGATCGCCGGGAAGCGCTGCAAGAGTTGGTCGATCTCGACCTCACCATGGCCGTCCAGTATGGGCGCGCCGACGCCAGCCTGCTGAAAACCGAATCGCACCAGATCCTGCCCTGGGTCGAGGGACGTCGGCTGTATGAGAACTACGTGAAACGCCCCGTGATCGCTGGGGGAACGCGACCGGCCACCGCCAAACGCTATCGAGCCGTCCTCGATAAGTTCATCCCTTTTGCCGAGGCTCAGGGGCGTCGTACCTGGAACGAACTGAACCGTCAGCTTCTCGACGACTATGCGAGTTGGCTCGATGGAGAATCCTATGCGTATGCGACCGAATACCTGGAGCTGACGACGCTCAAGCAGATTGTGAAGTTCCTGATCACGAACCAGCATCTGCCAAGCACGGTGGCATTCACTTACCCGCTGAAGAAGCCCGACGGCACGGACACCTACTGCTGGACGCCAGAGGAAGTGGCCGCGATCCTCCAGCACTGCCGGACACCGGAACTGGACTGGCTGCGACAGGTCGTCATCGGTCTGGCGGCGACCGGTCTGCGGATCTCGGAGTTGGCGTCGCTACGCTGGTCCGACATCAACCCGGAGAAAACGCTCGTCACTCTGACCGATGAGACCACGAAGAAATCGCGGCGGGGCCAGGAAAGGCGGACCACCAAATCGGGCCGCGATCGGACCTTTCCGATTCAGGAAATGCTGGGTGATGTTCTCCGCACGATGTCCCCGCATCCCGATGGTCGTGTGTTCCACGGCCCACTGGGCGGGAAGATCAAAGCCGACACCGTCCGCCGAATCCTGATCCGGGATGTCCTGACGCCGCTGGCCGCCAGGTTCCCGTCACGAGCGGACGAGCGGGGCTTCATCGACGGACGCCTGCACAGCTTCCGGCACTACTTCTGCTCGAACTGCGCGAACCAGGGGACAAAAGAACGAGTGCTCATGAACTGGCTGGGGCACCGGAACAGTCGGATGGTTCACCGGTACTATCACCTGCACGACGAAGAATCGATCCGCCAGATGCAGCAGGTGAAGTTGTTTTGAGGCAGCAGCCCGTCGTCAGTGGGACGGCGGGCAAATCTCGAGGAGAAGGGAGACAACTCGCCCGAACCACCGTGGAGAATTTCGTGAAGACTGCAAACCTCACTCGCCGTCGCCTCCTGATTGGCACAGTTTCGGCACAGTCGACTGTGCCAATCAGGACTCCTGGTCACAACTCACTGACAAACAATGAGTTGCGGCGACTCCAGGAAATCAAGCGGAGAGGGGGGGATTCGAACCCCCGGTGCCATTGCTGACACACAGCATTTCCAGTGCTGCACAATCGGCCGCTCTGTCACCTCTCCGTTGCCTGATGATCAGGCTGTTGACGTATCTTGCCTGTCTGTTGTCGAGAGCTGGGCCCCCCTGGTGACGCGAAACCATTCCCGGTCGCGGCGCCGGCGGGTGTCGATGAACACTCTGCGATTGCCTGAGGTCATGCACAGCGGAAGTCTACCACGTTGTCGCGCGCTCGCAAACCGTCCCGGTATCCACTCGAATTTCCCCCCGGATTACAACGACCAGGTCGCTTTTTCCAGGCAACTCCGCGGTCGAAATGATGGTGACAGCGAATGGACGGCTTCGTTCGGGGATCGAATCACCGAATCCTGTCATTCGTCTGGTGATTGATCGGAATGAGCAGGATTGCCGGGGATTTTGACGTCTACTTGAGGAAGTCGGGGAGATAGTCGTCCTTCATTTCGGCCGGCGGTTGGTTGACCGGTGGCGCTTGTTCGGCCTCGCGGAGGGCCCGGTAAGAACCGTTGAATAGCCGATCCTCTTTGTTTTCGCCGGCGTTGATGATGATGGCCGAGGCGGTGAGCAGGCGCTTGTCGGCGACATTGATCCCGTAACAGCGGGTCTGGCACAGGCCACAGCCGACGCATTTGTCGGCGAGGACCACCGGGGCCAGAAAGCCGGAATCCTCGACGGGGTTTCCCTCGGCGTCGACTTCGGTGCCGACGCGCGTGAACTCAATCGCGTGATACCCGGCGTGATGGCATTCATCGACGCAGAGCTGGCACGCTTCGCGGCCGGCATATGGGAGACACGTCTGCAGATTGACCTCGGCCAGCCCGATCCGGCAGACCTGTTTCTCTTCGAGCGGAATCGCGCGGATCGCTCCGGTTGGACAGACCTGACCGCACGCATTACAGCTCGATTCGCAACCCGCCCAGTTCGCGACGACATGCGGGGTCCAGAGTCCTTCCAAGCCTTGTTGAAATCCAAGCGGATGCAGCACGTCGTTGGGGCAGGCTTTGTAGCATTCGCCACAGCGGATGCACATCTGCAGGAACTCGCGCTCTGGAACACTCCCCGGGGGACGGACGGGTCGCCAGGCGTTGGGATTGTCCAGGTCGGCTCCGAGAAGCTTGGAGGCCCCCGCGATTCCTAAGCCACCGGTCACTCCCGAGGCGAGACCCACGCCCGCTGCTAGAAACCCGCGACGTCCCAGCGGCGTTTCATGCGTGGGGGGATCGTTCAGAATTTTCAGTTCGACGCCGTTCCAGCGTTCGACGAACTTGATGGCCTGCGTTGGACAAACGCCCCCGCAGGTCTGGCACAACGTGCAATCCGTCGTCCGCGTGGTGAAGTCGGGCTTGATGGCATCGAACGGGCAGATCTCGACGCACTTGTTGCAGTGGATGCACGAGCTTTCCACTTTTCGTTCGGTGACACGGAAGAGGTTCCCCAGCGAAAACATCGCTCCGCTGGGGCAAACGTACCGACACCAGAACCGCGGCTTCAACAACCCCAGCCCCAGGACGGCAGCGAAGAGTCCGATCGAAACGAAGTGTCCTGCATTCCAAGGCGGAACCTGGTGCCAGCCGCGTTCGAGACCCGTCTGCAGCGGGGCGATGGTGAAGAGCATCCCCCGGGTGATGACCGGGATGGCAGCCACGAAACCCGAGACGAGCACGCCGCAGAAGGCAGCCACCAGGGTCGCGAGTAGAACGTAGTATTTGATGTGGACCCACCAGCCCTCATCCTTCACGCGAAAGCGGGTGATCCGCGAACCAATCGACCAGTCGAACAGATCGATCAAGGTTCCGAGCGGGCATAGGTAGCCACAGAAGCCCCGCGGAATGAAGATGCAGACCAGCAGGATCGCCGCGGCACACGTCAGCGACCAGACCCACGAGCGAGCCGCGATCGCGGTCGAGAAGCTGACGAGGGGATCAATCACCAGAAAGAATTCCGCCGGTAACCATTCCTTCTGCGCCAGGTTGTCGGCGTAATGCGTTGGCCAGCCTTCCGGTTGTTCGACCGGGCGGGCCGAGTAGGGCCAGCAGACGTAGAAAAACAGCACCAGGAATAAGGTCAGGCAGACCGATTGAACGAGGCGGCGCACGGGTGCCGAGAGCCACGTCGGACCGATCCGTTTCAGCAGCTTGCGAATCGCGCCCGGCTTCCCGTTGACCCGATCAGCAAACCATGTAACCGGGAGCACGCGCTGGGCGAGACGAAGGCCCCACGCGGGTGGTGCCGGTTGGCTCCCTTTACGGGGCTTGCGCAGAAACGGCAGAAACACGTCCAGTCGCATGCCAGCGGTCCTTTGATGGCGGACTACTTCTGTGCCGCTGCCAGGGCCTTGGCGGTCGCGTTGATGATCGCTTCCGAGGTAATCGTGGCGTTGCTCGTGGTGTCGACCCCCTTCACGCTCTGCTTGGCGATGATCTTTGCGGGAGTATCGGTCATCGCAGAATAGAACTGCTTTTCGCGATGTTGCGTGACCGCGACCCGCTCAATCTTTTGCCCCTTCACGCTGACGGAAACCTCGACCGGGCCTTCATAACCCTGGCTGTTCGATTTGTAGGTTCCATTGGGAACCCGGCTGAGATCGAACAGTTCGAACGACTTGATCGCCGCGACGTTGGCATCGGCCCGAGCGCGGTTCTTCACCAGACGGCCGGGTGGGTTGTTGGCCGGAATCGGAATGGCCCGGACTTGCTCGTAATACTTCAGCGCGTCATCAAAGCGTCCCACCTGCCGGCATGCGTCACCCGCAGCGAGCCAGGCGTATCCCTGCGTATCCATGTCGTCAATCGCCATCTTGATGGCGCGGTCCGTTTCCCCCATGTCTCCCAGGAGTTTCGCCTGAGAGATGCTGGGGGGGACTTTCTCTAGAAACTTCTTGGCTTCCGCCTCGAAGCCCAGCCGCCAGTAACATTCCGCAAGAATGACGGCCGATTGTGAGTATTCGACTGGGTCTTTTTCCACGCCAGCAGTCCGGAACCAGAAGGCCGAGCGGGCATAGTCTTCGAGCAGATTATGGTACATCCGCGCCAGCGTCAGCATCTCCCGCTCACGTTTCTCGGGATCGTCCTGATGCAGTTGCAGCAGGTAGTGCATGAACCGCGTCCCCTCTTTCCAGCGGTTGGGGTTGGGGTTGATGACATCCCACAGATACTGACCGACGTTTTTCTGATTGTTCCAGCCCGTCTGCGGTGGCTGTTTCGGCCATGTCAGATCGAGCGTCTTGGGATAATTGAGCGGCGTCGATTTGAACCAGTCAGGTGGGGTCTTCCCGGCCTTGTCGATCAGCGCATCGAGTTCGGCGCGGGATCCGCCACCCTTGGGAGTCGCTTTGGATTTTCCGGTCGCGGCTCCCTGTCCGGATGCCACAGAGAGCATGGTGGTGCAGAGGAGCATGCACGCCAGTAAGCCGGTCGAACGAGGATTCATGAGAGGCTGTCTCCCGAACCTGAGACGGACAGTGGAAGAGTCATGGAGGGATCAAACGCTGAGCCGTCAGACCGCGTCAGCACACGGAAAACCCTGGGTGTGCAGCGTTCGGCCCGACTTCAATACGAGGAAGGCATCGACATCGGGCAGACGAGCGACCAGTTCGAGAGTCCGCTCAACCCCCAGGACCATCGCCGCGGTGCTCATCGCGTCGGCCTGAAGTCCCGTCGGAGCGACGATACTGACGCTGGCCAGCTCTTGCGGAGAAGCGCCCGTGTGAGGGTCGAACAGATGGTTCCGCGAGAAATCGTCGGTAAACGTCGTGGCGTAGTCACCGGATGTCGCCAGCGAGCGGCCATCCAGCGCGACAACAGCGGAATATTCATCGGGCTGCCGCGGATGTTGTAACCCGGCCGTCCACGGCTCGCGTGCCGACTGGTGGCCCAGCGAACCGATTTCTCCGGCATTCACCAGGGCCTGCTCAATCCCATGGGCCCGCAGCGTCGACAGGATGCGATCGGCCGCGAACCCCTGAGCGATCCCATTCAGCGTGATGGCTCGAACGGGTGAACGGAGCTGAATGCTGTCAGGTTGGATCGCAACCCCCCGCCAGTCGACCATCTGTCGTGCGGTCTCGACTTCGCTGCGCTCTGGTGATCGTCCCGCCTGGCGACACCGCTGTGAGAGCTCCCACAGCGGTTGCACCGTCACATCGAAGGCCCCGTCCGTCATCCGGGAGACTTCGTGGGCGGTCGTGAGGACCTCCCGTAAATCCGGATGCGGATCCGCGAGCTGACCCGTCTGGTTGAGCTGACAGACCTGGCTGCCGGGGCGATACAGACTCATGATCTGCTCGACCCGCTCGAGTTCATCGAAGGCGGCTTGCAGTGCCTGCTCTGCGCGCTGTGTCGAGTCGCATTGCACGGTCAGGGTGATGTCGGTTCCCAAAGCGCGACCGCGTCGAGTCATCGATGAAACGGCGGGCCGCTGCCAACGCACGGCCAGTCCCGTCGCAAGGAGTGCGCTGCTGCCCAGTGAAACCATCAGCATGCGACGGCGAGTGATTGGCATCCGCTTTCCTGGTCCAGAACGGTCGATGGGTGAGAACGAGAATAAGCTACCACTGCTTGACACGTGTTACCAACATCTGCACGTCTCTCATCCCGCAGTGCAATCTCGCAAGGGACCCTGCGCTGTCGGTTCGGACCATGCCATCGTCAGTCCGGTCGTCACACTCGTAATCCCGTCCGAAAGTGCAGTGATTCCCTGTCTGCTTCAAGAACGCTTCCGAACGGCAGGCGACAACAGAGATTCTTTGCCTGACACAGTCTTGTCGGGTGGCACCGGGACACCACCACCTCAAAGTATACATCGGTTCCCTGCGTTCTTGAGAAACCGGGTCACTTTCCGCGAAGCTTGCTTGAGCCGGACGGCGGATCGCATAGAATTTCCTGAACGTGTTCGCTCGGGATCGAGTTCCCGCCCTCCCGGAACCGACGAAAATCGCTGGTCGCCCCCGTTTGCTTCCTGCCTGCCGAAAGCCCCGCCCATGAGCCGAATTCCCGTCTCCCGTCGGACTGTGCTGCGCGGACTCGGTGTCGCGATGGGGTTGCCGTTTCTGGAAGCGATGTCTCCTGCGCGGTTGCTGGCCGCGGGAAACTCGTCGGCACCGAATCGGCTGCTGTTCTGCTTCTTCCCCAATGGGGCCATCATGCCCGATTGGAACCCGAAGGGAACGGGGACCGATTACGAATTGCCCGCCACGCTCGCACCGCTTGCCAAAGTGAAAGACAAACTCTGCGTCCTCACCGGACTGATGCAGGACAACGCCCGCGCCAAGGGGGACGGTCCTGGTGATCATGCCCGCTCGGCGGCTGCATTCCTCACTGGGGCCCATCCTGTAAAGACGGCGGGCGTCGACATCAAGGTCGGCATCTCGGTCGATCAGATCGCCGCTCAGAAGGTCGGTACGTCAACTCGTCTCCCCTCACTGGAACTCGGCATTGAAGGGGGCCGTAACGGCGGTCAATGCGACTCCGGTTACAGCTGTGCCTACTCGAACAACATCTCCTGGAAGTCGGACAGCACGCCGATGGCCAAGGAGATCAACCCCAAGCTCCTCTTTCAGCGGTTGTTCGGCGATCATCAGGCGGCGGAAGCCCGCGCCCGTCGTGAAGCGGCCCGTAAGAGCATTCTCGATGTCGTCGCAGCGGACGCCGCCCGATTGAACAAGACGCTCGGGCAGACCGATCGCCGCAAGCTCGATGAATACTTCAGCAGCGTCCGCGAAATCGAACAGCGGATCAGCCGCTCGCAGGCGGAATCGAAGCAGTTCGTCAAACCGACGATGCCCGAACCGGCCGGGATTCCGAAGGACACCGACGAGCACATCCGGCTGATGTACGACCTGCTCGTCCTCGCGTTCCAGACCGACAGCACCCGCGTCGCGACGTACATGCTGGCCAATGAAGGGAGCAACCGCAGCTACCCGATGGTCGGTGTGAATGAGGGGCATCATCAGCTTTCGCACCACCAGAACAAGGAAGAGACCGTCGCGAAGATCCGCAAGATCGACCACTACCTGGTCGAACGCTTCGCGGAGTTTCTCGGCAAGCTCGATGCCATTCCGGAAGGAAACGGGACGCTGCTCGACCACTCGATGATCGTCTACGGCAGTGCCATCTCCGATGGCAACCGGCATCAGCACCACGATCTGCCGGTCCTGCTCGCCGGGAAGGGAAGTGGCTCGATCACCGCAGGACGGCACATCGTCTATCCGAGCGAAACGCCGCTCAACAATCTGTTCCTGTCGTTGCTCGATCGGATGGACGCAGGCGTGGAACGCTTCGGCGACAGCACCGGCCGCGTGAACCAGCTCGACGGTTGATTCGCATTCCCAGCCCGAAGCGCGAGCGCCGGGTTCTTCTCCTCGATCACTTGTTGTTTAGAACCCGGCGCTCG